>NZ_CP058306.1:1200000-2400000 GCF_013389595.1 Flavobacterium sp. I3-2 | reverse complement strand
TTAATCGTTACCAAGACTTTTTCAATCTCTTCGAAAATTTTGAAAATTATGTAAACTTTTTTTTGCTTCAAGATTTTGTAAACGAAAAATATGATGTGAAATTTGCTTTACCATTCGATAATTTTGAGCGTTCTCCTCTTCCTCAAAGTATTGAAGAGTATAAATCATATAAAGTAGAAACCATCTACCAAATCACTAAAAGAAATAATCGAATATTAACTAGGCACAGCAGGTAACAAGGTATTGCCAAAAGCGGGGTTAAAGTACAAAATTCAAAGTTTGTAATTCTATTACCGCCAAAAACGAATATAATTCGTTTTTTTCATAAATTTATCTCATATAAATTCGTTTTGGCTCACCTCGGTGCAAAATCGAAACTTTTCGCTTCGATTTCCCCGCCTTCGGCAATACCCGAAACGTTAGCGGCAATGCTACCTACATAACGTATGAAAGAATTTATAGACGAAAGAAATATTGTATTATGGAATCAACTCAATGAAAAGTTTAACATTGAAATTGAATCATCATTCAATAATGAATATAGCTGTTTTACACAAAATGAAAAAGCTATAATTTATGTAGATTATCAAAATATTTCTAAAGATTCGTTTACACACGAATTACTTCATATCTACCTAAAATTTAAAGAATTCTATTTAGGTTCATCATTAAAGGTGGCAATATTTCAAAGTAATATTTTAAAAAAATACTTATCTGATAATTTACTTGAACATATTGGAAACTGTTTAGATCATCTTAAGATGTTTAAAATGTATAAAGAGTTAGGATTTGATGAGAATTTGTTTCTCCTAGACTATAACGAATACAAATGTAATTCATTTGAACTAGGAGAATTAAAAGCCAATTTTAGAATTAAAAAAAATATAAACCCTTTAGCTATTGATTTTTATATTGGAAAATTAATAGCAATGTTATGTGACCCAAACAAAAATCATAATTATATTACTCAACTCTCTGAATTTAAAAAACTAGATATAGGATTATATACTATAGTCGAAAAATTAGTGAATGAAACTAAAGAATTTGATATTGAAACTAATGACATTTTAATTAGTTACAGAGATATTTCAACTGCATTTTATTCGAGACTCGTAAAATGGATTCATAATAATCATATAAAATAAAAAGCACAGCCGCTAACAAGGTATTGCCAAAAGCGGGGCTAAAGTGATAAATTCAAAGTTTGTAATTCTATCACCGCCAAAAACGAATTATATTCGTTTTATTCTTAAATTTAACTCATATAAATTCGTTTTGGCTCGCCTCGGTGCAAAATCGAAACTTCTCGCCTCGATTTCCCCGCCTTCGGCAATACCCAAAACGTTACATGTAATTAAAGTGAAATTTCGTGCTTCAATTTTTTTCTGAATATTCTGAAATTATTGAAGCAAAATATCGTGAAAACTGAACTTTGAAAAATTCTATTTTTAAGAAAAACATTACGAAAAATCTTGTTTTTAAGTTGACGAATTAAAATGTTTTAAAAAGAAATTGAAACAAATTAAATCGAAAACTGAAAAAGAAATTAAATCGAAAACTGAAAAAGAAATCAAATCGAAAACTGAAAACGCAATGAAATAACTCAGATTGAAAAATTTTAGTTTTGAAATTGAATCGTTAAATCAGAAAAAAATGAAATTCGTTTTGAAACTTTTCGGAAGTTCTTGACGTTCAAATAGAAATCAATTTTTATGTACTTTTACTACATGTAACATCAGTTTTGCAAAATGCGGTGTAAAGGCTTTTTTTTAAGTTTTGGCTTTTTAAGTCGCAAATACATTTCGTTTTGTAAAAAATATTAAATTTACAAAAGCCAAAATGTTTTGCTCGTGTTTTGGAATTTCTTCAAACTTTGTTTTGTGAAATTCCCGCACTTCGCAAAGCTGCGGCGCGTTATGTGTCATTTGTCTAAAAACTTCTTTTGAAATATAAAATATGAATCCTGAATTGAGAATGAATATTCGCTTAAGATGGTTAGAAAGTCTTTTTGAATTAGCACATCACGAATTTCAGAAAAAAGTTTGGATTGAAGCTTCAATAGAAAATTATGTTAGCGATTTTACAGAAGTAGTTTGCACATATTTTGACGATTTGAATTTAAAAAGTGGTTTGGAAAAATTTGCAAAAGAAGGTTTTATAACAGAAATGGAAGTGAAAATATTTCTGAAGTTCCATAAACAATTTGAAGAGTACGTAGACAAATCAGAAAAGAAAACATTAAGTGATTACAAAGTTTTACGAGATATTGAATGGGTTAATTTGACAAAGTTAGCAAAAGAAAATTGGATAGAACTCAAAGGTGTCTTAACTGACAAAACAGAAATTGATTATGTGATTGAATTGGAAAATAAATATTCAAACGTCACATAACACAAGTTTGGTGCAATGGCGAGTAAAGGCAAATCTCGAAGTTGGTTTTCTTTTTTGCCGCACTCGCCTATTTCATTTTTTATTATTAAATTTAAAAATCAAAAAGGCGTTGCTTAGTTTTGGTTAATTGTAAAGTTTCGACTTTATTTTTTCGTCACATGCGCCAAGCTTCGTCACGTTGTACGCAATTTTAGGACGTACTTTCCGAATAAAAGTTTGGTAATTTTAATAAGAAGGAGTTGTTTTAAAGGCAAAAAATAAGGATTATTTTGCCTGCTAAGCTTTGCAAAAGATTTTGCTGAAAACTCGTTTTCAAAGCGAAACGCTAAAAAGCTTAGACAAGTTAATGAAAAAAAATGACAAAGTCAAGTAATTGACTGTTTTTCATTAATTTAAAACAACAAGATTCTTATATTTACCAAAGATAAGTTTAAATGACGTTCGCAAATCGGGGATTTAGCGCAATAATTTAAACTTATTTTATATGGAAAGGAGTCCAAAACTGTTCAAGTAAAAACTTCGTACAACATCGTATTGGCAAAATTGCGAGCATAACTAAACGCAACTGTTATCTATATTTTCTCGCAACTTCGCCAATACGTCCAACGTTGGCAGTAATTATAAAATCCCGAAAATGAAGAAATTTACATTTTTAATCTTAATTATTTTTAATCTTAACGCATTTTGTCAAAACAATCTAAAAATAGGAATTGATAATCCAGAACCAAGAGTTGGAGAAAGTGTTTTGTTTTCAATAAATATTGACTTTTTAAAAGACAACATACAAGAGAAATTAGGCTCTGAAATAGAATTGACACGTTCAACTTCTGTTCACGGTATGCAATCTGATGATTTTGAAAGAGTAATAGTATTTAATAAAGTTGGTTTAAATAAAGTTGGTCCATTTGAATTTGAATTTAATGGAAAAAAATATGTGACAAACCAAATTAAGATTAATGTTCAGCCTAAAATTATACTTGAGGAAAGCTTAATAGTAAGAGTTGCTGAATTTAATGACCAAAAATATATTGTTATAGAACAATTAGTTAAAAATATAGCAAAAACTGAACGAAATGAATTTGGCGAAATTACAACTTATTTAGGAGGTTTAGCACCTGATAATTTTGAATTTGCAAAGCTGAATGAAGAAATTAAAAGAAGTATCGAACTTGACGATTTGAATACATTAAGTAAAACCTTAATGCCCGAAAATTCAAAATATGGAGAAATTGGATTTTCATATTCAAGAATTAGATACAGAATAAATTTTAGCAAAGAATTTAAAGATGAATATATATTAACTGAAAAAGACTTTATAAACTTGCCTAAAAATTATAAACTTAAACCAATAATCATAAAAAAATAACTACTGCCAACAAGGGTTTTGCAAAATGGCGGGTTTTCGTCTAAGTTGAAAGTTTCGGCTTCGTAATCCGCAAAAAGCCAATTTTATTGGCTTTTTTTCATAAATTAGCAAATAGAAATTGGCTTTTGCTACGTGTCGTCTAAATCGAAACTTTTCGCTTCGATTTACCGCCACTTCGCAAAGCCCCGAACCGTTAGCTGCAATTGTACAAAAAAATTCGTATTACTAAAGATGCAAAATATTGAAACAAGATTTGGAGAATATTTAATTTCTACAGATAAAAATAAACTAGACTTAAATGCGATTCATGACTTTCTATCAAATCATTCTGGTTGGAGTGATGGAATTCCATTGGAGAAAGTAAAAATATCAATAGATAACTCACTAAATTTTGGAATATATCATAAGGAAAATCAGATTGGCTTTGCAAGAATAATTTCGGATTTCTCAACAATTGCATATTTAGGTGACGTTTATTTATTGAATAAACATCGAGGAAATGGAATTTCTAAAAAATTGATGGACTTTATAATGGAACATCCAAATTTACAAGGTTTGAGAAGATGGATACTATTAACTTCAACAGCAGATTGGCTTTACGAAAAATATGGATTCGTTAAAATTCCACATCCCGAAATTTATATGGAATTATATAATCCAAAAGTATATGAAAAAATTAATAACAACTGCAGCTAACAAAGTATTGCCAAAAGCGGGGCTAAAGTGCTAAATTCAAAGTTTGTGCTTTTATCACCGCCAAAAACGAATTATATTCGTTTTTTTTCTTAAATTTATCTTATATAAATTCGTTTTGGCTAGCCTCGGTGCAAAATCGAACTTTCAGCTTCGATTTCCCCGCCTTCGGCAATACCCAAACCGTTAGCTGACATAGTAAAAAACAACCCTACAAATGAAACTCCCACAAGGAATTTTAGAATCAGACGAATTAAATACTTTTCTGGAAAATAGTATTGACTACCATCTTAAAGTATTCTATGACAAAATTTCAGAATATGAACCAATAAGTTTATTCAATAATTGGAAAGAATTAATTCGTTGTGTTGACGAAATTATTAATATACCAATAGAAGTGAAAAATTGTGATGAGCTTAAAATTTTTCTTCAATCACATATTAACTTTGATGATTTAGACAATAGTTTAATTTCTATAAATAGGGTAAAAACATTTTTATCAAGTAGATTTGATAATGAAGTTGCAAATAGATACATTCAATTAATTATGATGACATCTGCTATACATAAAGCATTTATTAATCATAATTATTATGAAAATTCAGGAAGTTCTTTAAATCTTCAAAATGTTAGTTGTAGTATAGATTTTCTTCAATCAAGACGAATATATCTTGTTTCAACATTATTTTTAATACCAAAAATTGCAAAAGGAATTAAAGAATCTTCATTTAAAGATCTTCTTAACGATTTTTTACAAATAATAGATAGTTGTCTTGTAAACATAACAACATCATATCACAACCTAATAATAAACAATTCTTTATCTGATTTTGAAATGGAATTTGATGTTAAAAAAGGTGAAGGTAACTTTAAATTTAATCAATTAGAACTTTTTTTTCTGAATCCTCAAAGATTATCTTTAATAGACCAATTAGAATTAAGAAAAGAAAATATTACAATTGACGGTTTATTAGGTAAAAATCCCAAAAAGATTTTTTCTTTTAATGAAATTGTAGATACAATGGCATTATTGTCATCAGCATTTAAAAAATATGACGTTGAGAATAATAAAAATTTAGAATATTTAAACATTCTATTTCAAAATGTTGCAAGATTTATAATTGATGATTATCACATTGTAATAGAGCAAGATGATTTCAATCCAATTCAAGAACAAGTTAAAGATTTAAAACTCTATGATGAATCTAGTGATTATTTTGAAATTCTTAATTCTGTATCACCATTTCAAAAGTCAAATAATAAATATTACACCACTGTTGTTCTACTAAATAGATATGCATATAATTTAATTCTAAATGATTTGTTATCAAATAAGAAATTCCAAATAAATTCAGGATTTATATTTGAAAATAGAATCAGTGAAATTTTAGAAAATAACGGATTCATTGATACTAAAATTACTAGAATAAATAGAAAGGAATTTGATGTGGTTACTATAAAAAATAATAAAATTTATAACTTTCAGTGTAAAAATAATTATTACAATATTTGTGATGTTAACAAAAATTACAAAATAATAGCTAACTTAAATAGAAGATTGTGTAAATATTATGAAAAAGCAATTTTAAAGGAGAAAAAAAGAGAAAATTTATTAATTGATAAACTTAATATTACAGATATTGAACATTTCGTGATTTCCAGATTCCCTGTTATTACAAGAGATAAAAACATAATAAATTACAATAACCTTGAAAATTGGTTAAAGAACTACGTCAGCTAACAAGGGTTTGGCGCAATGGCGGGTTAAGGCTAAAATTGAAGTTTCAGCTTTCTATTTCGCAAAAAGCCAATTATATTGACTTTTTTCTTAAATTTAATCAATTAATTGGCTTTTGCTTACGGTGTCGCTAAATTGAAACTTTTCGCTTTAATTTCCGCCACTGACGCCAAGCCCAAAAACGTTAGTGGCAATTTTACCAAACCTTACACGCAATTGAAAAAAGTAGTTTACATTCTAATATCTATAATTTTATTGTCGATTGTTTCACTTATTATATATTGGATTTTACCATTTGAAGTAACTAGAAAATCAGATATAAATTTTGGAAATAAATTAATCGAAAATATTAATTCTTATAAAATTGAATATGGTAAGCTGCCGGAGAATGACGATTGGAAAACTTTGGAAAAAATTGGTTTTAAAACTAAAATGTTAGGAACAACTCCAAGTTATGAATCTAATGGAATTGACGAATTTGAAATTATTTTTCTTGAAGGTTTCGATGGACCGTATTTAATGTGGAATTCAAAAGAAAATAAATGGAAAATTGATTTTCCGAAAATTTATACAAAACCTAAAGCGGAAAATACGAAATAATTACAATAAAAACTGCCACTAACATAAGTTTGGCGCAATGGCGAGTAAAGGCAAATCTCGAAGTTGGTTTTCTTTTTTATCGCACTCGCCTATTTCATTTTTTATTATTAAATTTAAAAATCAAAAAGACGTTGCTTAGTTTTGGTTAATCGTAAAGTTTTAGCTTTATTTTTTCGCCACATGCGCCAAGCTTCGTCACGTTAGTGGCAATTCTTTTCAAAACCAAACAAATAATTATGGAAGAAAACTCAAAGGATAATCCTAAGAACTATAAAAATAATACAAATCGCGATAGAATTCAGAAAATAATCTTAACTGAAAATAAGGAAAAAATAATCGATATAGACAATTTCTTCGAAATATTCAGTAAAGACATTAATGAA
Organism: Flavobacterium sp. I3-2; assembly: GCF_013389595.1. Taxonomy (NCBI): domain Bacteria; kingdom Pseudomonadati; phylum Bacteroidota; class Flavobacteriia; order Flavobacteriales; family Flavobacteriaceae; genus Flavobacterium; species Flavobacterium sp. I3-2. The sequence continues at coordinate 2,392,829 of NZ_CP058306.1, read as the reverse complement.
ACTGAAAATTTAAAAGAAATTAAACTTAAAAAAAATAAATTTTTTGGGTTTACAGATGATGAATCATTTGAAAAAAGACTAAACTTAGAAGACGAAATTAATGAATTGAGAAGAAAATTGCGTAACGCTTTAATTGATATTGATAAAGTAACAACAGACAAAGAAACAAAAATCCAAGAATTAAAGGATTTAAAAAAAGAACTTACAGAAAAAGAAAAAATAAATCACATTCTACCAAGAATTTGTCAAGATGCTAGAGAAAAATTATTTGGTGATGACAAATTTAAAGCACTTTTTGAAGATGCAAAAAGCTGTGAAGCTGTTGTTGTTTCAATAGATATTAGAAGATCAACTGAACTTATGTTGAAAGCTCGGAAACCAGAACTTTTCTCAAAATTTATAACTGAATTAAGTAGAAAACTTTCAGAGGTTATTCTTAATAATTTTGGAATTTTTGACAAGTTTACTGGAGATGGTATTTTAGCTTTTTTTCCAAAATTTTACAGCGGAGACTCTGCAATTATAAGAGCTTTAATTGCAGCTGAAGAATGTCATAAAATTTTTAATGAACATTACAATGAGTCAAGAGAATGTTTTAATGTTTTTATTAAAGATGTAGGTCTCGGAATTGGTATCGATTATGGTAATGTGACTCTTGTTAATTCAAGAAATGATTTAACTGTTGTAGGTATACCTGTTGTTTATGCTTGTAGAATGTCTGGTGCTAAAGCTGGTGAAACATTATTAAATCAACCTGCCAAAGAAGAGGTGTTAAATGTAACTACAGACAATATAAAAATTATTGAAAGCGAAATTGAAATTAAACACGAAGGAAGTGCTTTAGCATATAGAATTGAATTTATTAAAGGTATAAGTGATTTAAAAGCCCCAGATTGGTTAAATATAAAGGAGTCAAAAGAATAGAACTGCCACTAACAAGGGTTTTGCAAAATGGCGGGGTTTCGTCTAAGTTGAAAGTTTGTGCTTCGTAATCCGCAAAAGCCAATTTTATTGGCTTTTTTTCTTAATTTAGCAGATAGAAATTGGCTTTTGCTACTTGTCGTCTAAATCGAAACTTTCGTCTTCGATTTACCGCCACTTCGCAAAGCCCCGAACCGTTGTAAGCAATTTATGAAAAGTCAAAAACTAAAAATAATATTCCTGATTTTTATATTTTTCATTTCTTGTGAAGAAAAAAAAGATGTTATTGAGATTTATTTGACAAAAAATAAAATAGAAAGTTATGACGGAGTTCCTTTAAGAGTTGCAATAAAGGATAGTACAATAATTAATAATGTACTTGAAAATTACGGAGAAGAAATTAGAATTGATACTATCAAAAATAAGCCTATTTTTTTGGGACATTTTTTAGCTGAACAAAAAGATTTAGAAGAGAAACCTTTTATAAATGATTCTGAAATAATTGGCTTTGATTTTGAAAATTCAGAAATACATTTTAATAAAAGCGTAGCTGAAAAGATTTATAATTCAATTCCAAAATGGAGAAATTCAAATTATTTTGGAAAACAATTTGTATTGTGTCATAATGGTAAAATTATTTTGAGCGGTTATTTAACAGGCTCAATGTCTAAATTTCAATCAAATACATATCAAATTAGTTATTATAAGTATCTAGAACATAAAAATAACAATGAAATAAAAAGTTTTGCATATAGGATAAGTGATAGTTTAAATTTTGAAAAGAATAATCTGAGAAAAAATAAAGTGCTTTTTGAAGCTTTTAAAAATAGACTAATAAATTAAACTGCTTACAACACAAGTTTGGCGCAATGGCAAGTAAAGGCAAACTATTAAGTTGGTTTACTTTTTTGTCGCACTCGCCTATTTCATTTTTTATTATTAAATTTAAAAATCAAAAAGGCGTTGCTTAGTCTTGGTTAATCGTAAAGTTTCGGCTTTATTTTTTCGCCACATGCGCCAAGCTTCGTCACGTTGTGCGTCACTTTTGAAAGTGAATTCGAAGCACTTCAAGTATTGACTAGTCCTGTTTTTAAAAATATGAAAGCAAAAATCCATACAAATTACACTATCTTACTTTTGACATTAGCGACTTTACTTAGTAGTTGCGAAGGTTTTAAGATTTTAACTGTTTATAACAAGACAGGTCAAGAGATAACTGTTCAAACAAAACCTGAATTGCCAGTTTTCAAACGCACTTCATTGGCAGACACTGTTGACATTTTATCTAACGCTAAGGAATACAAAATACCTGCTGACAGTTCGTTCACACTTTTGGCGACTTTTGGTCCCCTTCTTTTTAACGCTAAAATCAAAGAGAACGATTTAGCAACCGACTACGTGAAAATAATGACGCCTAAAGACACAATCATTGCAAAAAACAGGACTGAAATTTTAAATCTAACAAAGGACGACAAAACTAAATACAAGAAAAAGATTGATAAGAGTTTTGCTATTGACGACAACAAAAACATTGAAGCAATCATTATTAGACAATAAAGCGAACGCACAACACCAGTTTGGCAAAATAGCGAGTTAAGGCAAAAATTAATGTTTGTTTATTTTTTTGTCGCAATCGATATTTTTATTTTTCAATCAATTAAATTTAAAAAATAAAAATGCGTTGCTCAGTTTTGGCATTTTTTGAAGTTTGTGAATTTTTTCTTCGCTACTTCGCCAAGCTGCGGGACGTTACATGCAATACTAAATCAAAAGAGATGTATAAAATTGAAGACATAATTTTATTTATCAATAAAGAAATTTCACCATCAATAAAAGTACATGCTGATACTGATTTAGAAGAAGATATTAGAATTACAGGCGATGATATTTCTGATTTTTTAGAAAAATATTCTTTAGAATTTAACGTCAATATGAAAAACTATTTGTGGTATTTTCATCAACACGAAGAAGCTTATCGAGGAATTGGAGGTTTGTTATTTAAAACTCCAAAAGATAGAGTAAAACATATTGGAATAACTCCTAAAATTCTGTTAGAATCTGCAAACGAAGGCTATTGGAATGTTAATTATCCAGATCATAAACTCCCTAAATTTCGTTACGATGTAATTACAAATTGTATTATCGCAATTGTAACTGTAATATTTTTAGGAATTATTATATATAAAAAGTACTGCATGTAACACAAGTTTGGCGCAATGGCTAGTTAATGCAAATCTCGAAGTTGGTTTTCTTTTTTGTCGCACTCGCCTATTTCATTTTTTATTATTAAATTTAAAAATCAAAAAGGCGTTGCTTAGTTATGGTTAATCGTAAAGTTTTGGCTTTATTTTTCGCCACATGCGCCAAGCTTCGTCACGTTAGCTGTAATATGAAAACATCAAACCGCAAAATAGAAATTATAAAAGGAGATATCACAAAAATTGAAGTCGATGCAATAGTTAATGCTGCAAATACTTCACTTTTAGGTGGCGGAGGAGTTGATGGAGCAATTCACAGAGCTGGTGGAAACCAAATTTTAGAAGATTGTCGAAAAATAATAGCAAAACAAGGTGGTTGTAAAGTTGGTGAAGCTGTTATAACAACGGCTGGAAAATTAAATGCAAATTTTGTAATTCATACTGTCGGACCAGTTTGGAATAATGGATTAAAAAATGAAGACGAGAAACTTGAAAATTGTTATCTAAATGTCTTAAAACTTGCAACTCAAAATAATTGTAAAACAATTGCTTTTCCTTCAATAAGTACAGGGATTTATAAATTTCCGAAAGAAAGAGCTGCAAAAATTGCAATTCAAACAATTTCTAAATATTTAGAAACAGATAATATTATAGAAAATGTTATTCTAGTTAGTTTTGATGATGAAAACTACAAGATTTTAAACGAAGAACTTATGAATTAAAATCATACTACAGCTAACATCGGCTTGGCAAAATGCGGGGTTAAGTGCTAAATTGAACTTCTCGCCTATTTATCCGCCAAAAGCTGTTTGCTTTTGTTTTTTTATTAAATTTACCAAAAGACTCACAGCTTTGGCTCAGTTTCGGACTGAATTGAACTTTCGCTCAATTCAAGCCCGCACTGTCGCCAAGCCGCAGCCCGTTGTACGCAATTTTAGGACGTACTTTCCGAATAAAAGTTTGGTAATTTTAATAAGAAGGAGTTGTTTTAAAGGCAAAAAATAAGGATTATTTTGCCTGCTAAGCTTTGCAAAAGATTTTGCTGAAAACTCGTTTTCAAAGCGAAACGCTAAAAAGCTTAGACAATTTAATGAAAAAAAATGACAAAGTCAAGTAATTGACTGTTTTTCATTAATTTAAAACAACAAGATTCTTATATTTACCAAACATAAGTTTAAATGACGTTCGCAAATCGGGGATTTAGCGCAATAATTTAAACTTATTTTATATGGAAAGGAGTCCAAAACTGTTCAAGTAAAAACTTCGTACAACATCGTATTGGCAAAATTGCGAGCATAACTAAACGCAACTGTTATCTATATTTTCTCGCAACTTCGCCAATACGTCCAACGTTAGGCGATATGCTATGAACCAACGTCATATTAGAAACCAATAAACTCCTGAATGAGAAAAACTCTACTTGATTTAATTGAAAATACAATAATTCATCAATATGATTTACCAAATTCTACGACTGGAGTTTCAAAAACCATATTTTCTATTGATGACGACAAATGTTTTAAAACTACCAATAATAATGACTTTGCTGAAATTATTTATAATTCTATTTTAGAATATTGTTTTAATGAATTTGAAATAGAAAATAAAGACTTTGACAAATTACATTTTATTGCCCTACAAACTCGATTAAAATACAATTCTACTGCCGATTTAGGGACAAAAATCAAATACGGATTTTTAGGAGAAGTCGTTTTATTTAGCGTACTATATTCACTTTTCAAGTCAAAACCACTCATCGCAAGAGGGTATTTTTATAATCCTCTAGAAAATTCAGAGACAAAAGGATATGACTCCTATCACTTGGTTGAAAATAATGGACAAACTGAGTTATGGTTTGGAGAAGTTAAATTCCATAAGGATTATAAAAGTGGAATAAAAAGTGTGTTTAAGAATATAAGCAAAGCTATTTCAGATGATTACCTACAAGCCAATGTTTTCGCTATTTCCAATGAAGTAAATAATCTTCAATATAAGGGTTCAAAAATTGAAACCGTAATAAATGACTGGAAGGAAAACCCATATCTGTCAATAATTGAGGAAATCAAACAACATAATATGAAGTTAGTTTATCCTGTGATGTTATTATATGAAGAAGATGCGACAGGATATGATGATAGTATAAAAAATATTCCGACACATATTCAAAGTGAATATACATCAACTAGCTATAGTCTGTCAATTCCATATTCAATATTTTTCATTTTAATTCCGATGAAAGATGTTAAACTAATAAAAGAAGATGTAATAAAATGGATAGAATCGAAGAAACCACTTATGTCCTAAAACAGCTTAATAGATTCAACACGAAACAGATTACCAATGAATCATTGGTAAAGTCAGTCTGTGATTATTTTGATATTATAAAATCGGACAATTTAAATCAGTCGGATTTAATGTTTCTCAAATATTTATCCAATGCCTCAGGAATACCTCATTACTATGATTTATTAGATAGTTTTAATCAAAAAACAGAGATAGAAAATTTCAATTTAAATACATTTGCCTCTCTCTTATACGAAAGCACTTTACATACATCAGAAACAAAAAAAGTTCACAGGTATCAAATGGATATTTTAAATCTATTTGAACTAGGCAAAGCAAATAGATATTTTCTTTCAGCTAGTACATCTTTTGGAAAAACACATATTGTTTTTGAAATCATCAAAAAGATGAATTATACAAATGTGGTTTTAATTTTCCCTACAATTGCATTACTATCTGAAAATCTAGAAAAACTTATTTCAGAAGAATCATACTTATATTTTAGAGAAAAATATAACATTCATACTTTAAGCGAGGTAACAGAGTTTGGAACTAATAATATGTTCATTTACACTCCCGAGCGTTTTTTATCTTTCAAAGAGAAAAACCCAAATACAATAGCTTTTAATTTTGCATTCATTGATGAAATATACAAAATTGACAACGAATATTCTGATTATCCGTTTATGCACCTGTTATATTCGCAATTACTAGTCTGTCAAAGAGTTTGTCTCCAAAATACCGTCTGTTTAATTTGTAAATAAACTCGTTGAGATACAACTGTAAGTATTTCCTTTTGATTTTATGGTAGTTGCCCAGCAATGTCCGTTTTGCATTACTGATTGCGATATGCACCCATTTGAGTGTTTCCTTGGTGGTTTTGGCGTCTGATTTCTCGGTGACGTGCAATTCCACCAGATCGGAGATGTCAACGTAAGAAGTGCTTTTGTCCGAAAATACGATGGCATCATCCTCCATGCAGTCCCTGACCACGCCGTTGATTCCTTCACTTTGATGGCTATCCAGTACCCTGGCCTTGAAATAACGCACATGCTTCTCCTTTTTGCCCGTTTCGATATCTTCCAACGGGGTGCTTTCGGCCATCACCGCAACGTTCTGCTTTCCCTCGGCTCCCCGGCCACGTGTACCCTTGCCTCGCTCGATTTCCTTACTGGCCACCGAAAAGTAACCCTCATCCAGTTCTATCATCCCTTCCAGTGTATACCTTGCATCCCGGTTGCCCATCGCCCTGCGGAGTTTGTGTACCATCGCCCATACCGGTTCGTAACGCTTCAATCCTAATTGCTTCTGGAGTTCGTTGGTGGAGAATCCCTTTTTTGTGCAACTCATCAGGAACATCGTTTTGTACCACACCAGAAACGGCAGCTTGGAGCTCTCCATGATCGTACCGCTGCGCAACGAGGTGCGGAAACGGCAACCTTTGCATTCATAACTCCATTTACCCTGTAACCAATAATGGGAAGTGCCCCCGCATCGCTTGCAGACAACCCCTTCCTTATCACGCTGCTCCTTGAAATGCAAACGACAATCTTCCTCCGAACCGAAATGAGCCGTAAAACTGAATATGTTCATAATCCCTGCTTTTTGAGCGCTAATATACTAAAAATATTAGGTGTGTTTGCGGAGAATCAGAACGAATATTTATTAGATGAAGAAATCAAAGAAAACGAAAGAGATGTTGCCTATAGATTATCTGTTTTCTATGCATTAGACAAAAATGTAGATGTTCTTCTTGCTGGTCCTTATATTGAATTTTACGACATGCAAAAAAATGGCTACAACAATTCATTCGACAATTTTCTCTCTAAAAATCAGATTGGTCTATTAAATTATAATCAATTTGAAATTGTAAGCAAGACTTACAATAATATCAAAACAAGAAGACAAATTAAAGTCGATAACCAACTTCAATTTGATTTTCAAACAACTGGCAAAAACGAGAGGCTAATAGAAATACTAAAACAAATAAAATCAATTAATGAAAATTCTATTATTTATTGCTCTACAAGAGCATATACGGAAAATTATGCTAAAAACATCTTAGATTCAGGTGCTTTTGAAGAACATTCACACACAGATTATTCAGATTTTATTACCCATATTTCTAAAAACTTTAATAAAGATTGGGTAGTTGTAAAATCGCTACAGAAAGGAATTGGAATACACCATGGATTAGTTCCAAAATACATTCAAAAAGAAATTATTTCACTCTTTAATAATAGCTACTTAAACACTCTCATATCCACAACAACTATTACTGAAGGAGTTAATACATCGGCTAAGAACTTAATTGTATTACATAGCAAAAAAGGAGATAAAGAATTAAAAAAGTTTGATGCTAAAAATATTGCGGGAAGAGCAGGTAGATTTTTATATCATTATTCAGGCAGAGTTATTGTGCTTCAAAATGATTTTATGAAAGCAATTGAAGCCGAACCAGAAGGCATCAAACACAAAAATTATGACTTACAAGCCCCTAAAGATGAGATTGATTTATTTTATTCGAGTGATGAGTATCTATCAGAATCTGACAAAACTAGAAAGCTGAATATTAAAGTAGAGCAAGATAAAAGAGGAATCCCTGATGAAATTTTTAATTTATATAAAGTAGTGAGCAGACTTGATAAGATTACTATTTATGATGAGCTTAAAAAGCTGACCAATATTGAAATTGACAATATTAAAGTGTTAATTAGAACCATAAATAATAAAATGGATATTGATTACGATGGTTTTCAAGTTGTTTTGAAAGTCATTCGTCCCATAGTGAAAAACCAAAAACTTCAATTCTTGATAGACTATAAGGGTGAAGCTAATGAATACTCTACATTAACTCATTTAACTCATTTTTACTTAACAGGTGGCTTTTTAGGCTCTGTAAAATATAAAATGTCGAGTATGTCTGTTGATAAAGCAATTTCTGAAACAGCAGAATTTGTATATAATACATTAAAATATCAAGTTGTCAAATACCTAGGAGTATTTAATATTATGTATTGCTTCATCCAATCTCAAGAAACTAATAAATCATTTGATGAAGTTACTGGCATAGATAGACTCTTAGTTAAACTTGAATACAATGCATTGACCGATTATGGAAGAATAGCAAGCGATTATGGTGTTCCTTCAAACGTTCTTGACTATTATGAAAACTTAGAAAATAAAGCCAAATCCGAAGAACTTAAATCAAACTTTGACAACTATGAAAAGAGCATATTTGATAAAGTCGAAAAAATCATAAAAGGCGCTGATTAGAAGCACAATCGCCTAACAAAGGTTTTGCAAAAGAGCGGGTTAAGTGGTTAATTCAAGGTTCGTGCAATTAATCCGCAAAAACATTTTTTATTTGCTTTTAAAATGTAAATTAGCAAATAGAAAAAATGGTTTTGCTTACATTGGTGCTAAATTGATAGTTTAGTCTTCCTAAACCGCTCCTTCGCAAAGCCTCGAAACGTTACCTGCAATGTTATCCAGCTAACCGTATAATGGAAAGAAATTTTGAAAAAATTTTAACAAGATATTACAGTGACGTTCTTGAAAAAGAAATTGTTGAAACTTTATGGGCGGAAATAATTGACGAAAACAAAGGACTTTTTAAAATTGATAATATTCCTTTCTATGGACCAAAATTTTCTTGTGGCGATATAATATATGCAGAATACGACAATTATGAAGAACGCTTGACTTTCAGAAAAGTTGTTAAACCAAGTGGAAACTCAACAATTCAAATAATTATGATGGATGAAAAGCTTGACTTCCAAAAATTACGTAATGAATTTAAAAATTTAGGATGTGATAGCGAAGCAACTGGAGGGAATTATTTTGTAATGGAAATTCCTTTTGAACAAAATTATACTGAAATATTTAAAAAATTAACGGAATTGGAAAATAACGGAACAATTGGATTTGCAGAACCAGTGATTTCTGACAAACATAATTCTGAAAAAATATAAAACACTGCAGGTAACACAAGTTTGGCGCAATGGCAAGTAAAGGCAAACTATTAAGTTGGTTTTCTTTTTTGTCGCACTCGCCTATTTCATTTTTTATTATTAAATTTAAAAATCAAAAAGACGTTGCTTGGTTTTGGTTAATCGTAAAGTTTTGGCTTTATTTTTTCGCCACATGCGCCAAGCTTCGTCACGTTGTGTACAATTTTACCTAAAATCTCACCAAGATCAAATCAATTTAAAATAGAAAATTATAAAGTTGAAGTACAAAAAAATCGGAATAATTCTGCTTTAACAGCACATCTCTTTTTAGAATAAAATGCAATGAAAATTAGAAAAATGGAAATCAGAGATGTATCAATGTTAGCTGATTTGTGGCTAAAAACATCTTTAACAGCACACAGTTTTATTCCAGAGAAATACTGGATTGAGAATAAGATTCTAATGGTAGAAAAATATCTTCCAAATTCAGAAGTGTATGTCGCAGAAGAAATGAATAATATTTTGGGATTTGTTGCTCTAATTGAAAATCAAATTGCATCTATTTTTGTAGATGAGAGGCAACAAGGTAAAGGTATAGGAAGTTTACTTTTGGATTATGTCAAAGATTTACGTTCTGAAATGACTCTAAATGTTTATCAGAAGAACCAAAAAAGTGTTAATTTTTATAAAACAAAAGGATTCAATATTTTGGAGGAAACAATTGACGAACCCACTGGAGAAAAAGAGTTCAAAATGCAATGGAATAAAAATGTAGAATAAAAAACTGCACACAACAAGCAGTTTGGCAAAAGAGCGGAGTAAATGCTAAGTTGAACGCTTCGTCTTCCCTATCCGCAAAAACCGTTTGGTTTTTGCTTTTCTTTTTGTAATTTAGCAAAAAACAAAACGGTTTTGCTAATGTTCGGAGCAAAAAGAAAACTTATCGCTTCCTTTTCCGCTCCTTCGCCAAGCTGCCGAACCGTTGTGTGCAATTATTGAAAACCGATATACCTTAAAATGATAAATGAAACATTTAAAAAAATCCTTTCTTTAAATGGGGTTTCAATTCTTATTGGAATTATTGGTGGAGTTGTTGGTTTACTATCAATTTTTATTGATTGGAATTGGACTATAAGTATAAAATGGTTAGCAGCTTCAATAATATTCTTTTCTTTCTTATTGCTAATATCTATACTCGTTGTATTCGAACTTTATAAAAAAAATAAGCAGTAAACTAAACACAAAAATTCAAGTAATTAAATTTTCTACAGAACATTCAATGATTTTAGTTGAAAATTCAAATGATTTAGAGTTTTCTCAAACAGTAAGTATTTACTATGTTTTAAATAACTTTCAAATCCCATTAGCACTTGGATTTATCGAAAACATTCAAGAAAAATTTACACAGATTAAATTAGTTAATTTTGACGAAGATTTTGTAAGACTTCATAAGACTGAATACAAAAATTTACTTAATAACAATAAAGAAAGCCTTGATTCGATTCTTATAAAAAATTATTATAGATACAATGGATAACAAGAATATATATATTGTAAAAAAGATTGACAATTACCAAATTGTTATCAATAAAGGAACTCAAAATGAAATTAACTCATTTATGAGGTTTTTGGTTTACGAAGAAGGTGAAGAAATCATTGACCCAAATACAAAACAAAGCTTAGGTAAACTGGAAATTCCTAAAGGTTTTTTTAAAGTTCAACATATTCAAGAAAAAATGACGACTTTAATATCTGAATTAAAAAAAGATAAGAGAATTATTCCTGTATTAGATGTATTTGGTGAAATTGACGCCGAAAAAGATTTACTAAATTCAATAAAGGTTGGAGATAGAGTTAAAATTATAAATGAATTATAACTGCACACAACACAAGTTTGGCGCAATGGCGAGTAAGTGAAAATCTCGAAATCGGTTTTCTTTTTTGTCGCAATCGCCATTTCAATTTTATTTATTAAATTTAAAAATCAAAAAGGCGTTGCTTAGTTTTGGTTAATCGTAAAGTTTTGGCTTTATTTTTTCGCCACATGCGCCAAGCTTCGTCCCGTTAGGCGTCATTTTAAAACAACAATCCATATTAAAAATTTAAAATGGGATTATTCGATTTTTTAAAAAAAAGCAAAAAGGAATTTGCAAAATCTTTAGTGGTTTATATCAGTTCTGAATTAAACAAAATTTTAATTGCACCACATTATGTAGATGAATCTTGGATTAAATACGAACAAGAAGAAATTGAAATATTAGAGTTTAATTGCAATGATGAAATACTTGGAGAATCTGTAAAAAGAAATTTCAACAAATTCGCTGAAAAAAATATGGAAAATCGAAACAGAACTTCGAAAGATTGGTCATCTTATCAAGCAAGTAAACTAAAATCAATGAAAGAATTTGAAAAAAAATATTCCAGAATTTTTATTTCAGGAGCGAATGAAGCAAATATCATAATGACTTTTGAAGCGGATATGAAATCCAAATTAAAAATTAATTTAACAAGTTCGATTTCAACCTTTGCTGAAAATCAAAAAATGGGAGCTTTAATAAAAAAAATGTACGATATTCAAATGAATCGAATAATCGAATAAAAAACGAACGCACAACACAAGTTTGGCGCAATGGCAAGTTAAGACAAATCTTGAAGTTGGTTTTCTTTTTTGTCGCAATCGCCTATTTCATTTTTTATTATTAAATTTAAAAATCAAAAAGGCGTTGCTTAGTTTTGGTTAATCGTAAAGTTTCGGCTTTATTTTTTTCGCCACTGCGCCAAGCTTCGTCCCGTTACACGAAAGCTTTTCCAAACTTTACGCAAATGAAAAAAACTATTATAATTTTATCTTTATTCTTCAATTTTACTTTATATGCTCAAGAAAGTATAAGTAAATTGAATTATGCAAAAATTGAAATTTCTGTGCCGGAAAATTGTGTTGCTAAATCTGAATACGAAATAATTGATTGTAATGGATTTTCTGCGCAATGGTTATTCTTTAACGAAGAAATGATAAAGCAAAAAGTAAACGAACAATTCCAAGCTCAAATCGAAGAACAATTTGAATTTAAAAAGAAGAAAAGTATTGAATTTACATCGCAAAATCAAAATTTTAAAGGAACTAAATACGAATTAAAAAACGGAACTTATAGAATAATTGGATTTGGTCGTATAAATGATATTCCACTTTTATTGAATTTAGGATTCAATAAAGACCCAAAAGATAATAATAATCTAACTGAGTTTGAAAAAAACTTTATTAACTTAAAATAAAGCCTTCGTGTAACATCGGCTTGGCGAAATGCGGGGTTAAGTGCAAAATTGAACTTCTCACCTATTTAGCCGCCAAAAGCTGTTTGCTTTTGTTTTTTTATTAAATTTACCAAAAGGCTCACAGCTTTGGCTCAGTTTCGGTCTGAATTGAACTTTCGCTCAATTCAAGCCCGCACTATCGCCAAGCCGCGGCCCGTTAGCACCAATTTTACAAAACAACAATGACAGAACAATCATCAGATTTGACTTTTATAAAATCAAGCAGAAAAAGAAGAATAGCTGCCTTTTTAATTGACCACTTCGTAATGACATTTTTAATGGTTTTAATTGTATTTATTGCACTTGGACCAAATTTTATGGACGAAAACAATCCAAGCAAAATGATGACAACAATATTGCTTGTTATGATACCTAGCTTTCTTCTATATTTTGCAAAAGACAGCTTGAAAGGAATTAGTGTCGGAAAATGGATTATGGGAATTATGGTTCGTGACGAAAATAACCAAAATGAGATACCTTCATTTGGTCGACTTTTTTTGCGAAACTTATTTATTATTATTTGGCCTGTTGAATTTATTGTTTTGGCAACTAATGATAAAAAGAAAAGACTTGGCGACCAAATTGCAAAAAATGTTGTAGTGAAAAATCCTAATAAACCAACGAAATTACCTCGGATTTTAGCTTTAATTGGTGTAGGTGTAACATTTTCCGTGTTTGTGTTTTTATTTGCAGGCAGTGCTATGAAAAACTCTGACGCATATAAAGTAGCTACAAAAGAAATCGAACTAAATAAAGAAATAATCGCAGAAACTGGTGGAATAAAAGGATATGGAATGATGCCAACAGGAAATGTTAGTATATCAAATGGGCAAGGACAAGCGCAACTTGAAATAAAAGTTTTAGGTAATAAGAAAGACCTAAATGTTAGTGTTTACTTGGAGAAAGAGCCAAATGCAGAATGGAAACTAATAGAAATACAAAAATAAAAACTGGTGCTAACATGGGTTTAGCGCAATGGCGGGTTAAGTGATTAATTGAAAGTTTCGGCTTTCTATGTCGCAAAAAGCCAATTACATTGACTTTTTTTCTTAAATTTATTCAATTAATTGGCTTTTGCTTACCGTGTCGCTAAATTGAAACTTTTCGCTTCAATTTCCGCCACTGCGCCAAGCCCCGAACCGTTGTACGCAATTTTAGGACGTACTTTCCGAATAAAAGTTTGGTAATTTTAATAAGAAGGAGTTGTTTTAAAGGCAAAAAATAAGGATTATTTTGCCTGCTAAGCTTTGCAAAAGATTTTGCTGAAAACTCGTTTTCAAAGCGAAACGCTAAAAAGCTTAGACAATTTAATGAAAAAAAATGACAAAGTCAAGTAATTGACTGTTTTTCATTAATTTAAAACAACAAGATTCTTATATTTACCAAAGATAAGTTTAAATGACGTTCGCAAATCGGGGATTTAGCGCAATAATTTAAACTTATTTTATATGGAAAGGAGTCCAAAACTGTTCAAGTAAAAACTTCGTACAACATCGTATTGGCAAAATTGCGAGCATAACTAAACGCAACTGTTATCTATATTTTCTCGCAACTTCGCCAATACGTCCAACGTTAGCGGTAATTATAAAATAACGCCCCTAAACTAATTGACAAATGGAACTACAGAAAGACAGAGTAATTATTACAAGTGATGTTAGTGGCGACCGAGATGGTATTGGAGTCGAAATTTACCGCGATGACAAACTAATTGTTGAAATATTTCGCGATGACACAAAACGAACAAGAATTGTAACTTTATTCCAACAAGATATTTCATTAGAATTGATTGAAGAAAGTATTCAAATTTTCAAAAAAGAAATTCCTTGGAACTTTATTGATTAATTTAAAAAAATAGAAAAATGCCATTCCCAATAGATGAAAAATATATCATAGAAACCGAGAAGGAACTTGGAATTCTTTTCCCATACAATTTTAAACTTAAAATGATTAAAGAAAATGGCGGAGAAATGGTGAATGAGGACGACGATTGGAATTTATATCCATTTTTTGATAAATCAAATAAAAAAAGAATTAGCAGAACTTGCAATCATATCGGATTAGAAACTAAACAAGCAAAAAATTGGGGTAATTTTCCTTTAAACGCAATTGCAATTGCTTCAAATGGAAGTGGCGACCATTTAGTATTATTGCCGACAAAAGAAAATAATGAAATACTAAGTGATGAAATTTTTACTTGGTATCACGAAACTGGAAAAACTGAAAAAGTTGCTGACAAAATTGACGAGCTAATAGACAATTAATTATAACTACCGCTAACACAAGTTTGGCGCAATGGCGAGTTAAGGAAATCGCGAAGTTGGTTTTCTTTTTTATCACAATCGCCTATTTCATTTTTTATTATTAAATTTAAAAATCAAAAAGGCGTTGCTTAGTTTTGGTTAATCGTAAAGTTTTGGCTTTATTTTTTAGCCACATGCGCCAAGCTTCGTCACGTTATAGGCAATATTTCCAAAAATTGCGTAAAAATGAATGAAGAAAATTTCAAAGTCGAAAATAAATTTTTCTGTAGATGTTGCTTTTACAATACTCTATCTAAATTTCCAAAAGGAACTTATGAAATATGTGAAATTTGTTTTTGGGAAGATGATTGGTATCAAACAGAAAATCCTTTCGATGATGGAAGTCCAAACACAGTATCTTTAATTCAAGCAAGACAGAATTTTGAACAATTTGGAGCTTGCGAACTTGAAATGAAAAAAAACGTTAGAAAACCAACAAATAATGATATAAGGAAAATAGATGTTTACAATTGATAATTTAACAAATCAAATTACTTCTAAGAAAATTAAATAATAATTTCTTTGCTGTAGATTTTTAAGCAAACTGATTTTTAAAGAAGAAATATAGATTGTTAAAACGGATGGAATCACGAATGGCAAAATCTTTAAAAAAATACTGCCTATAACACAAGTTTGGCGCAATGGCGAGTAAAGGCAAATCTCGAAGTTGGTTTTATTTTTTATCGCAATCGCCATTTCAATTTTATTTATTAAATTTAAAAATCAAAAAGGCGTTGCTTAGTTTTGGTTAATTGTAAAATTTTGGCTTTATTTTTTCGCCACATGCGCCAAGCTTCGTCACGTTACCTGCAAGCATTTCTGAAAAGACGCAACTTAGAAAGAAAAATATGACTCCATTAGAAAAATTAAAATCAATCCTAAACGAAAAGTATATTTCAGAAGATAATGAGGAATATCAAGTGCAACTATTGGAAGGTTTATCTGAGGAACAGATAAATACTTTAGCCGAAAGGTTTCCTTCAAAATATATTCCTTTAGAAATTAAAGAATTATTAAAATTCGCTCGTGGTTTTGAATTTTATGGATTAGAAGAAATAACTTTTGACGGAATTGAACAATTCGGATTTGAAGAATTTTTTCCTCATTCTGTTCAACTTGCAGGTGATGGATTTGGAAACTTTTGGATTTTAGACGTAAGTAAAAATGGAAATTGGGGAAATGTTTTTTATGTATGCCACGACCCAGCTGTAATTATTAAGCATTCTGACAATCTAACGCAATTTATTGATCACGTAAATGAATTTGGAAAGTACGGAAACAAATCCAACCTTGACATAATTCACGAAAAAGTTGTTATGGATATTTGGAGTAAAAACAACAGTTTTACAGAACTTGAAAACGCAAGTCAATCTAACGATTCAACTTTGAAAAACTTTGCATTATCACTTCCAGATAATTTTGTTATTGCAGACATAAGAAACAAACCTATTCAAAGTGGTTTTGCGTGGGGGAAATTTGGACCAAATATTGATAAAACTATACGTCACGAATCCGAACTACTTTGGGGAATCGAAAAACAAACTAAAAAGAGTTTTTTTGCCAAACTTTTTGGTAAATAACAAACAATGCCAGCAGGTAACAAGGGTTTGGCGCAATAGCGGGGTAAGTGATAAATTGAAAGTTTCGGCTTTCTATGTCGCAAAAAGCCAATTACATTGACTTTTTTTCTTAAATTTATTCAATGAATTGGCTTTTGCTTACCGTGTCGCTAAATTGAAACTTCTCGCTTCAATTTCCGCCACTGACGCCAAGCCCCGAAACGTTGTGCGTCATTTTGAAACAACAATCCATATTAAAAATTTAAAATGGGATTATTCGATTTTTTAAAAAAAAGCAAAAAGGAATTTGCAAAATCTTTAGTGGTTTATATCAGTTCTGAATTAAACAAAATTTTAATTGCACCACATTATGTAGATGAATCTTGGATTAAATACGAACAAGAAGAAATTGAAATATTAGAGTTTAATTGCAATGATGAAATACTTGGAGAATCTGTAAAAAGAAATTTCAACAAATTCGCTGAAAAAAATATGGAAAATCGAAACAGAACTTCGAAAGATTGGTCATCTTATCAAGCAAGTAAACTAAAATCAATGAAAGAATTTGAAAAAAAATATTCCAGAATTTTTATTTCAGGAGCGAATGAAGCAAATATCATAATGACTTTTGAAGCGGATATGAAATCCAAATTAAAAATTAATTTAACAAGTTCGATTTCAACCTTTGCTGAAAATCAAAAAATGGGAGCTTTAATAAAAAAAATGTACGATATTCAAATGAATCGAATAATCGAATAAAAAACGAACGCACAACACAAGTTTGGCGCAATGGCAAGTTAAGACAAATCTTGAAGTTGGTTTTCTTTTTTGTCGCAATCGCCTATTTCATTTTTTATTATTAAATTTAAAAATCAAAAAGGCGTTGCTTAGTTTTGGTTAATCGTAAAGTTTCGGCTTTATTTTTTTCGCCACTGCGCCAAGCTTCGTCCCGTTGTGTGTAATTTTTGTAGAATGCAATATAAAGATATCTTAACTCATAATCAAGTTATTGAAATAATTGAATTTATACTTTCCGATTCCAATAATGAGCTATACGAATCTTATTCTGAAATGGGAAAAGAAATTATTAAGTTTAAAGATTTAAATCATTTTGAAAATTATCTTTCGAATGCAATTACTAATAATTTAAGAAAACTGTCAATTGGTATTTATAATTCAAAATCGAAAGGTAAATTTTTCATATCAAAAATTGAATTAAATCCTAAATTTTGTAAAGGGAATACTTTCAGATATAGAATTGATGGCTGGGCTATAATTTTCATAAATTTAATTTTAAACTCAAATAAGATTGAGTTTAGAGTTTCTGTTAATACCAAAAAAAGAGCCGAAAAATGGTTCGAAATAAAATCTGAATTTGGGAATCCAGAATTATGGGAATGGAAAAATGTTGAAATCATTACTCGAAAAATAATTCATAAAATTAAAACTACACACAACAACAGTTTGGCAAAATAGCGAGTTATGGTAAACTATAAACTTTGTTTCTTTTTTTGTCGCAATCGCTATTTTTATTTTTCAATTTATTAAATTTAAAAAATAAAAATGCGTTGCTCAGTTTTGGCAATTTATGAAGTTTGTGAACTTTTTTTTCGCTACTTCGCCAAGCTGTGGCACGTTACCTGCAAGCTTATGACAGACATACAAATAAAAAATTTCGTTGAACAAGCACTTACTACATTTCTACAAACTTCTGACACTTGGCTTTTAAGAAATGATTTGAGTGAACAAAGCATATCACATAGAATTGCTTTTTATTTAGATCCATTATTTGAAAATTATAATGTAGACTGTGAGTATAATGGTGATATTGATAGAGAAAATAACAGAAAAGCAATCTCAATTCTAAAAGATGAACTCCAACAATTTGGGTTATTACGTGAAAAAGAAGCTACTGATTTAGAAAAGGAATTTACTAATAGAGCTGTTTTTCCAGATATTATTATTCATAATCGTGGTACAAATGAGAATAATCTGTGTATTATAGAAGTTAAAAAAAGTACAAGTACTGTTCCTTTCGATTATGATTTTATCAAATTGCGCTCATACACATCAAACAATTATGATAATAATTTAAAATATCAGCTGGGTATATTTATTGAAGCAGTTACTAACAACAACCCTGAATTTAATTTAAGATTTTATAAGGATGGACAAAAAATAAACTTTGCTGAATAAAGCCAGCAGGTAACAAGGTATTGCCAAAAGCGGGGCTAAAGTTCTAAATTCAAAGCTTGTACTTCCCTACCCGCCAAAAACGAATTATATTCGTTTTTTTCTTAAATTTATCTCATATAAATTCGTTTTGGCTAGCCTCGGTGCAAAATCGAAACTTTTCGCTTCGATTTCCCCGCCTTCGGCAATACCCAAAACGTTACCTGCAAGCTTATGACAGACATACAAATAAAAAATTTCGTTGAACAAGCACTTACTACATTTCTACAAACTTCTGACACTTGGCTTTTAAGAAATGATTTGAGTGAACAAAGCATATCACATAGAATTGCTTTTTATTTAGATCCATTATTTGAAAATTATAATGTAGACTGTGAGTATAATGGTGATATTGATAGAGAAAATAACAGAAAAGCAATCTCAATTCTAAAAGATGAACTCCAACAATTTGGGTTATTACGTGAAAAAGAAGCTACTGATTTAGAAAAGGAATTTACTAATAGAGCTGTTTTTCCAGATATTATTATTCATAATCGTGGTACAAATGAGAATAATCTGTGTATTATAGAAGTTAAAAAAAGTACAAGTACTGTTCCTTTCGATTATGATTTTATCAAATTGCGCTCATACACATCAAACAATTATGATAATAATTTAAAATATCAGCTGGGTATATTTATTGAAGCAGTTACTAACAACAACCCTGAATTTAATTTAAGATTTTATAAGGATGGACAAAAAATAAACTTTGCTGAATAAAGCCAGCAGGTAACAAGGTATTGCCAAAAGCGGGGCTAAAGTTCTAAATTCAAAGCTTGTACTTCCCTACCCGCCAAAAACGAATTATATTCGTTTTTTTCTTAAATTTATCTCATATAAATTCGTTTTGGCTAGCCTCGGTGCAAAATCGAAACTTTTCGCTTCGATTTCCCCGCCTTCGGCAATACCCAAAACGTTGTAGGCAATGCTGAAAAACGACACCGAATGAAACAATTAACAATTTTATTTTTTTCGATATTTTTAATCAGTTGCAAACAAAAAGCACAGACAAAAAATAACAGCAAACCTAAAATGACTATGGAAAAGTCCGACAGTATTTATGGAGAAAAACTCATTGACAATGACTTCCTAAAATATGCCGACATTTCAAAAATTGATAGTTTAAAAGTTCAACTCATAAACAACTTTGACATTTACAATGAAGATAATCTCAAAATAGCTCATATAGACGCAGAAGAACTTGCGGAATTTAGTTTTAATTTTTTCCTTCCGCAACTAAATAATATATTGGAAAAAAGAAACGTGAGTTTAACCGTAAAATCGGCAGATGATTATGAAAAAACAAATGACATAATAATCAATGATGAAAAATTAAATCTTTACACAAAAAAAGAGCTTGATAATCAAACATTTTGGAACACAGCACCCAGAAATTTTTTTAGAAAAATAAATGAAATTTTAAAAATTCAAAATATAGACGAACAATTTTATTTGCTTTATGGTGGTAATGATTTACAGACAATACTATTAACAGATAAACAGTTTTCAATCATTTCCGAATACTATAAAGACAACGAAAAAGAGAAACCATACAAACCATAAAAGCACTGCCTACAACACAAGTTTGGCACAATGGCGAGTAAAGGCAAATCTCGAAGTTGGTTTTCTTTTTTATCACACTCGCCTATTTCATTTTTTATTATTAAATTTAAAAATCAAAAAGGCGTAGCTTAGTTTTGGTTAATCGTAAAGTTTCGGCTTTATTTTTTCGCCACATGCGCCAAGCTTCGTCACGTTAGCTGTAATATTTAATGAAATATCTGATAAAAAATATAATTTACGTTTTTAGTATAATAACTACCTCTCTAGTTTTAATAAATTGTGGAGGTTCTATTGAATCAGTAGAAAGAGATGAACTTATTTCAACATTTGAAAGTAATTTTGGCTTTTCACCTCCAAAATCGGTTAAAGAAATTAAATTAAAAAATTGGGGTTTATACGACACAGATGTTCATTGGTTAGCCTTCACATATGATTCTATTGTATTGTCTAAAATAATTTCAAATGAACAAAATTTAAGTGTCGTTTTAAATAATTCTTGAGAATTTAAAGTAATAACAGAAACAATTAAAGAAAATAGACATAATCCTAAATGGATAGAGTTACCTGATAATAAAACTATCCAGATTTATTTTAAAAAAGATTTCATTGAAAAAAAAACTTTTAGTGAATACTATCTATGGGTAAATACTGAAAATAGAATGGCATATCTTTACGTTCATTCGTTTTATTAAATCAAATACTACAGCTAACATAAGTTTGGCTCAATGGCAAGTAAAGGCAAATCTCAAAGTTGGTTTTCTTTTTTGCCGCAATCGCCATTTCAATTTTATTTATTAAATTTAAAAAATTAAAAAGGCGTTGCTTAGTTTTGGTTAATCGTAAAGTTTTGGCTTTATTTTTTCGCCACTGCACCAAGCTTCGTCACGTTAGCTGTAACCTTAGAAAGAAAATAAAAATGAAAATACCAAAGGATTTAAAAATAGACATTCAATGTTTTACATATTTTTTATTCAAAGGAACCTTTCATTCAGAGTTGATTTTTTTAAAGGAAGATTATTTACCACACCTTTTAAATAATAATGAACTTCTTTTTAATTGTTTTAAAATTTTTGCTGTTAAAAAAAACAATGATTATAAAGTCAATCCAGAAAATGAAATCAAAGATTATATCATCAACTATATCAAAAATAAAAAATTAGAAAAAATTGAAATAAATAAATTGAATGATTTTTGGATTAATTTTTTAAAACTTTCTGAAGTTTTCTGTTATAATGAATTTACTCAAAAAGTACCTGATTTTAATTTGTGGGATTTTAACTGTGTAGGTTCAGATGCTGTTCCTTATTTTGCTGTTTGGACAAATATTGTAGAAATTGATGAAAATTATAATGTTTTAAATAAAGAATTTGCATTAAAGAGAGCTAATGAACGTTTACTACTTTATGATAATAGTTTGAAATTAGCAATTCCTAAATTCGAAAGTTGGGAACTTGAACAAGAATTATATTAAAGGCTACAGCTAACACAAGTTTGGCGCAATGGCGAGTAAAGCTAAATATCGAAGTTGGTTTTCTTTTTTGTCGCAATCGCCTATTTCATTTTTTTATTAAATTTAAAAATCAAAAAGGCGTTGCTTGGTTTTGGTTAATCGTAAAGTTTTGGCTTAATTTTTTCGCCACTGCGCCAAGCTTCGTCACGTTGAAGAAAGAGCACACCGAAATAATAAAACATATTGTTACCTATTTGGAAGAAAATCCAACTCAAAGATTTGGTCAAGCGTTGTTTAATCTTGGAATAAACGAATTTAAAAAAAATGAAAGTGAGTTTGAGTTAAGAGATATTTACAATGATGCTGACAATGAAATTATTAAACGAATTAACAATAATTTGAATTGGTTTAAATTTCAAGAGAAAGTAAATAATCAAATTGAAATTCATAAGGAAAAACTATCAGGAATGACAGTGAATGAAAAACTATATGTTACTGAACTTATGTCTGATTTTGATTATTATCGAATTAAAAATAAAAAATATTCTGAATTTATACTTGTCCGTTTGAATGTAGATTATAAATCAATTGAACAAATTTTAAAATAAAAGTTACATATAACACAAGTTTGGCGCAATGGCGAGTAAAGGCAAATCTCGAAGTTGGTTTTCTTTTTTATCACAATCGCCATTTCAATTTTATTTATTAAATTTAAAAATCAAAAAGGCGTTGCTTAGTTTTGGTTAATCGTAAAGTTTCGGCTTTATTTTTTTCGTCACTGCGCCAAGCTTCGTCACGTTAACTGCAAGCGTATAACGAAAATGTTATGAAGAAAATATTCTTTCTTTTAATTCTTATTTTAAATATTTCGTGTCAAAATGAAAAATTTGAATTTGATTCAATTTATCATTATCAAAATAAAATTTCAGATGAAAACTTTTTTGATTTGTTGAAAGAATCTGAATCAAGTGATAATAGTGCCGCTTTAGAAGAAATATTAACTGAAAATCATATTTCAGATTTCTATAAAACATTTGAATTTATTGAAAAGAATTATACTGAAAAGGAATTAGTAAATTCACAATTATATTCAGAAATAAAAGAAATTTACAAAAACGATATTTCGTATGAAGATTCAAAATGTATTCCAATTTATAGAGATGTTTTAGTTTTCAAAATGAATGATTCTATCGTCGCTATTTCAAAAATTTGCTATGATTGTGATAAACAATATACTTTAAAGTCGAATTTAGAAACAATTGAAATAGATAACGAAAAAATATTAAAATTAAAGAACTTACTAAAATAGCGTCAGCAGTTAACACAAGTTTGGCGCAATGGCGATTAAGGTAAATATCGAAGTTGGTTTTCTTTTTTGTCGCAATCGCCTATTTCATTTTTTTTATTAAATTTAAAAATTAAAAAGGCATTGCTTAGTTTTGGTTAATCGTAAAGTTTCGGCTTTATTTTTTCGCCACATGCGCCAAGCTTCGTCACGTTAGCTGTAATGCCACAAAAACCATATTCAAATGAGCTTACATTTTCAAATTGACATAGCTTTTGATCTTAAAGACAATATTTCTAACGAAATAACTTCAAATCTTGAAAAAATTTTTAACGAACAAATACTAGATGATAGTGAATTTAAAGATATTCCTAAAATTATAAAGAATGAAATAGCCCGTAAAAAAGACAATTTATCATTTTTAGGAAGAGACATATTTTATTTTAAGAGACATTATCGCTATACTGAAAATAAAATGGATATATACAGATGGACAATCCATTTTCGAACAATGCTTTCCGATGATATTTTTTATGAGGAAGGATATCCATTAATTGCTTGGTTTGCTATTTTATCTGAAACAAAGGGATTTGTCGGATACATAAAAGAAGAATTAGAATTAGAACCAAGGTTAATTTATTTTGAAAATAATGAAGTTGTAATTAAGGAAAACTCACAAAAAAAAATTAAATTTATGTATACTGATTTCTCGTAATAGATAACTTGGCACTACAGCTAACATCGGCTTGGCAAAATGCGGGGTTAAGTGCAAAATTGAACTTCTCACCTATTTAACCGCCAAAAGCTGTTTGCTTTTGTTTTTTTATTAAATTTACCAAAAGGCTCACAGCTTTGGCTCAGTTTCGGTATGAATTGAACTTTCGCTCAATCCATGCCCGCACTATCGCCAAGCTGCGGCCCGTTAGTGGCAATTTTACCAAACCTTACACGCAATTGAAAAAAGTAGTTTACATTCTAATATCTATAATTTTATTGTCGATTGTTTCACTTATTATATATTGGATTTTACCATTTGAAGTAACTAGAAAATCAGATATAAATTTTGGAAATAAATTAATCGAAAATATTAATTCTTATAAAATTGAATATGGTAAGCTGCCGGAGAATGACGATTGGAAAACTTTGGAAAAAATTGGTTTTAAAACTAAAATGTTAGGAACAACTCCAAGTTATGAATCTAATGGAATTGACGAATTTGAAATTATTTTTCTTGAAGGTTTCGATGGACCGTATTTAATGTGGAATTCAAAAGAAAATAAATGGAAAATTGATTTTCCGAAAATTTATACAAAACCTAAAGCGGAAAATACGAAATAATTACAATAAAAACTGCCACTAACATAAGTTTGGCGCAATGGCGAGTAAAGGCAAATCTCGAAGTTGGTTTTCTTTTTTATCGCACTCGCCTATTTCATTTTTTATTATTAAATTTAAAAATCAAAAAGACGTTGCTTAGTTTTGGTTAATCGTAAAGTTTTAGCTTTATTTTTTCGCCACATGCGCCAAGCTTCGTCACGTTAACTGTAATTTTATTAAAACTTCTGGTAATTAGAAAAAACTTTAAAATTCATATTTTGAAAAAAATAAATTCCTTGTTTTTTGTTTCAGTCTTAATCATTTTATTTTTCATAAATTTTTTCTGGATTGGAACAGAAGAAGAAAAAATAGAATTAATTGAACAACTTCCAAACTCATTTTTCAAAAGATTTTTAATTTTGTCATTTTTGGGATTTGTATTTATTTGTTTCTTAGTACTGATTAATTACGTAGTAAATAGAATTGTTAAGAAAGAAGAATTTAATCTAAAAAAAAATGTTTTAACAAGGTTTATAATTGTTATTTGTGTTTCTCTAATTGGAACATTAATTTTCTTTTTTATTTAAAACTACAGTTAACACAAGTTTGGCGCAATGGCGAGTTTAGGCAAATCTCGAAATTGGTTTTCTTTTTTGTCGCAATCGCCATTTCAATTTTATTTATTAAATTTAAAAATCAAAAAGGCGTTGCTTAGTTTTGGTTAATCGTAAAGTTTTAGCTTTATTTTTTCGCCTCTGCGTCAAGCTTCGTCCCGTTATGTGTAATTTTAAATATTGTGAATGAAGTATTTAATTCTAATATCTTTTTTAATTATTCTGGGAAGTAAAACCGAAATAGACAATTTAAAAATAAAATCAATTACAAAAACAATAAATGGAAATATATTAGAAATTAAAGAATTTGATGAAAATCAAAATTTAGTATTTGAAAAGCATAATCAGATCGATTTTAATGTAGAAAACAGCATCATTTTTATGACTGCTTATGTTTATGATACAATTAATTTAAAAACATTTAAATATTATGCAAATTCCAATACAAAATTAGAATATTCTATTGATTCCTTAAGTAAAAATATGATTTTAATTAAGGAAAAAAAAGCTTTTTTTAAAGATGTTGGTGAGAGAAAAAAATACAGAAACACATTATTAAAGATTAACAATAAAAATAGTTTTTTAGATTATTTCAACTCAATTAAGCCTAATAAAATAGTATTTGATTATGAATATTCATATAGTGATTCAATTACAACAAGCATTAAACAAAAGCTTATAAATGATACTATCATAATTGAAACTATAAAAAAACAAGACGATTATATTAGATTTTTTTCTAAAATATATACATCTCTCGATGGAAGGAAACTTAAAGAATTTACCAAAAGTGAAGATGATAGAAACCTTGAGTTAATTTACAATGATAAAGAGCAAATAATATTTCAAAAAGAAATTGGACAATATTATAAGTTTATTTATCGAGACGATAAATTAATTAGAAAAAAAATGTATCACGGAAAGTCATTAGCATTTATGAATGAATATTTTTATAAAGATGACAAAATCATTAAAGAAATAAAATATAAAATAACTGAATCTGAATATTTTTCAGAAATACCGAAAGTTCAAACTGTTTTATATAAATATAAGTATTATTAAAAACTACACATAACACAAGTTTGGCGCAATGGCGAGTTTAGGTAAATCTCGAAGTTGGTTTTCTTTTTTGTCGCAATCGCCATTTCAATTTTATTTATTAAATTTAAAAATCAAAAAGGCGTTGCTTGGTTTTGGTTAATCGTAAAGTTTCGGCTTTATTTTTTCGCCACATGCGCCAAGCTTCGTCCCGTTGTGCAACATTTGACCCGAAAATGAAAAAACGAATTTTAACAATATTATTTTTAATAACGAATCTGGCTTTATTTGGACAAGAATCTGAAGATTGTTATAAAATAAAGTATCTCGACTTTTTTTGTTTAGACAAAATGGAAATTATAAAATGGTCTGAATCTGAACTTGATGGTCTATCGAAAATGGATTTTGCTAACGATAGAGGTCAATCTGAAATTAAAACCAATTTCATTATTCCAATAATTGTTTATCAATTAAAAGAATATCATCCAAATTGTAAAAAAAATATTGATTCAACTTATTTTAATAAAATTTCAGAAATCTATTTAAAAATTAGAGAAATTGATTCAACTGAATTTCCACAAAAATCAATCGCAGAAAAAATTGATTTCTTACGTGCTGACTTCTATTCTCAAGTCGAAAATCTGGAATATCTGCCTAAAATGACAACAACTTTTGATGACGGACCTTTTTATGGAGTTGACTTTACAGAAAATTCGGCATTAAAACTTATCAAAACGCAGGAAACTAAATTTGGAACTTTAGTTGTTTCAAAAGCTAATGATAAAACAATACTTACAAGTAAAGATAAAAACGGAAACATAATTTGGCAGAAGTCAATTACTGGGTTGTCAGACAGAAATTTAACTGAATTACATTTTACCGAAAACCCAATAGAATACAATTCCGTTGCGACTGTTGCTCATATGTATTCGGAAGGAGAAAGATTTACACTATATTTAAAAAGCGATGGAAGTTTTATGTATTACTTTCATTCGTGGTAAAGAAAGTATAAAACGTCGCACAACAAGGGCTTGGCGCAATGGCGGGTTAAGTTATAAATTGAAAGTTTCGGCTTTCTATATCGCAAAAAGCCAATTACATTGACTTTTTTTCATAAATTTATTCAATGAATTGGCTTTTGCTTACCGTGTCGCTAAATTGAAACTTTTCGCTGCAATTTCCGTCACTTACGCCAGGCCCCGAAACGTTAACTGCAATTATATCATAAAAAATGGATAAAACGAATGAATATAATATAGAAAAATTTTCGGTTATGTATCGTATAATTGAAGATGCTAAAAAATCAAAAAATTGGGAGATTTTTAAATCTGAAATTGAGAAATTTGATGTTTCTATTACAAATGGTGATAATGAGACAATTTTACATAATTTAGTATATAACGTCCCTGTCGAAATTACAGAACTAGTTTTGAAAAAAGGAGGCAATCCAAATATTGCAAATTCACGATACGGAAGAAATCCTAGCTTTTATGCCAATTCACTAGAAACTCATCAAGTTTTAGTCAAATATGGTGCAGATATAAATTATCAAGATGAAAGCGGTTGGACCGCAGCACAAATGAATATGTCAATTAATGAACTATTGTTATTTTATATCGAAGAAGGCTTAAATATCGAATTAAAAGACATAGCAGGTCGTACAATGTTATTTGAAACTATCTTTAATAGAGATGAAAAAAATTTTAATTTTTTGTTAGAAAAAGGTGCTAATATTGATTCTGTAGACAATTTTGGTTTATCACCGCTCTTTTATGCTATTATTGGTAACAATGAAAATATATTATTTACATTATTGAAAAATAATGCATCAAATAAAATATTAACAATTAAAGACTATGATATTGGTATTGCTGAAACCCCTCTTATTCTTCCTAAAGAATCTTCAGTATTCGATTTGACTAAACTCATTAAAGATTGGATTGACACAGCGAATGATTCTGAAGAATGGATAGCTGAATTTAAAACTAATTTCTACAATAGATGTAAAATAATAGAAAAATTTATGATATTAAAATTATTAATTTAGAATTAGAAAAAGCAAAAAAATTTCCTTGGTATAAGAAAATATTTAAAAAATAACTGCAGTTAACAAGGGTTTGGCGCAATGGCGGGTTAAATGATAAATTGAAAGTTTCGGCTTACTATTCCGCAAAAGCCAATTACATTGACTTTTTTTTCTTAAAATTATTCAATGAATTGGCTTTTGCTTACCGTGTCGCTAAATTGAAACTTCTCGCTTCAATTTCCGCCACTGACGCCAAGCCCCGAAACGTTACCTGCAACTGTAAACCGAATAAATAGCATATTAAAATCCTAAAAATAATCGACATGAACAAACTTCTATTAATTGCTATCTTATCAATTTTAAGTATCTCAAGCTATGGACAACAATCCAATCCTGATGAATTGATTAAAAAATTCTTTACCGAATATCCGAAAAACTCAGGAAAAGCTTTAGACGAACTATACGAGACTAATCCATGGAATGTTAGAATAAAAGATGGAATTGAAACCATAAAAAAAGAAGTAAACAGTTATAATGTCGACTATGTGGGGAAATATTATGGTTACGAACTAATAACGAAAAAAAAATTATCTGAAAGCTTTGTTCTTTACTCATATATGGTAAAGTACGATAGACAACCTATGAGATTTGTATTTAAGTTTTATAAGCCAAATGACAAATGGATTTTATTTGGTTTTGAGGTTGACACCAACCTTGATGATGAACTTTCAGAAGCGGCTAAAATTTATTTTCTTAAACTTGACGATAAATAGTTAGATAAAAAAATAACATCTGCAGGTAACATAAGTTTGGCACAATGGCGAGTAAAGGCAAACTATTAAGTTGGCTTTCTTTTTTGTCGCAATCGCCTATTTCATTTTTTATTATTAAATTTAAAAATCAAAAAGGCGTTGCTTAGTTTTGGTTAATCGTAAAGTTTTAGCTTTATTTTTCGCCACATGCGCCAAGCTTCGTCACGTTAGCAGAAATACTATGAGCGACCTTTCCGAATTTAAACAAAATTATTTGAAGCATCTGAAGGAAGAAGCCGAACGTGAATTAAAAGAAAACGAAAACGTAATTCTAAATTTTATAGACATTTCAAAAAACAAAGGAATAGAGCTTACTAAAGAAAATTTTAGTTACATTCAAACAATTGGAATCGTTGTTAGCTCTAAGGATATTCTATTAAAATTAAATGAAGACATTGTTTTAGATAAAGATAATTTAATCGATTATAAATTTATTTGTTCCAAATTTGAAAAACGATTATTTGCAAAGGGCTATTTGTATTCAGAAAATTACATATCAATGGCTAGTCCTTTTTTCAGAAGAGGTTTTCATTTTGTAAATGATTTTCAACCAAGATTTATAGAAAAATTTTGGGAAATAAAGCCAGATGATTATGACGAACTAAAGATTAGTCTTGACCATGATCATTTAAGAATTAATGTAGATAATAGCGCGTTTTTAGAATTAGATACATGGTATGGTGTAAAATTCGATAAGAATATTGAAAATATTTCTGACCAGCCAATAAAATTGAGACCGTCATTTGAGTTTGATTCAACAGACATTTCATTTTTTTTCGCAGATGCATATTGTTTAGATATAAAATGGTCAACTAATCAAAACATTAAGACTTTTCAAGCAGAAGAAATTAAAACAGAATCTGTTACTACAAATATTGATGGTATTGAATATTTTCCTGTACGATATATTCATGCAGAATTTGATACATTAAGTAAAACATTTAGACATTTTGATGGAGCAATCCACTTTTACACTATAGATGAATACTATCAAAGAAGGGATTCTGATTTAAATTTTAATTCTAAGATTTCAAATCCAATAAAATCAAAATCCAAGAAGATATTTAAGATAAATGGAGAAATAAATATTGATGTATGGGTTGATTTTTGTTGTCAATTTTTCTCACATAATCCATTAGCCATAGAATATTTTGAAGGAGAATATCCTAAACATATAAAAGAGATGTTAGAAAAAATACGTAAATCTGAATAAGTACTTCTGCTAACATGCAGTTTGGCAAAAGAGCGGAGTAAGTGTTAAGTTCAAAGTTTCGGCTTTCTATTTCGCAAAAACCGCTTGGTTTTCGCTTTTCTTTTTATAATTTAGCATCAACGCAAGCGGTTTTGCTTCGGTCGGTACAAATTGGACGTTTTGTCCTTCAAAACCGCTCCTTCGCCAAGCTGCTGGAACGTTAGCAGAAAGGCTATTCCCAAAAAACGTTAATAAATTATGAGTATTCAATCTATAACAAATTCAATAGCAAGTTTAGATAGAGATATTAAAAATATCGAAAATCAATTAAATACGGTAAATAATAACCTTAGCCGAAAAGAAAAAGAAGCGAATTCAATCTTTGAAAAAATAAGTAAGGAAAAAGATTTAAAAAAAATTGTCAATCTTCAGAAAGATTTGACAAGAAAAAATGATGAAATCAATAGAATTACAAAAGACAAATCTACAAAGACCAAAAATCTATCAGATAAGCAAAACAAAAGATTGAAACTATTACAAGATTTAAATAAAGAAGAGCAAAAAGAAAGAGATAAAACTAAAAGAGAGCAAAAAGAAATGCTTTCTCTTCAGCAAAGCATAACCAGAGAAATGCAATTACAGAAACAATTAGCCTCAGAATCTTTTTCTAAAAGCAAGGAATTAAATAATAAACATGAAACAATAAGCAAAAACTATGATGTTTTTGTTTCACACGCATCAGAAGATAAAACAAGTTTTGTGCGACCTTTTGTAGAGTCACTTAAATCTAAAGGTGTTGAAGTTTGGTACGATGAATTTGAATTGGATATTGGAGATAGTCTTAGACGTTCAATTGAAAATGGTTTAAAAAAATCCAAATATGGCATAGTTGTCCTTTCAGAAGCATTTTTTAGTAAAGAATGGCCACAAAGAGAATTAGATGGTCTTTTTGCTAGAGAAGTAAATGGAGAAAAAGTAATACTTCCTATTTGGCATAAGATTTCTAAAAATGAAGTATTAAATTTTAGTCCAATAATCGCAGATATGTTAGCTATAAATACAACTGACTTCACAATTGAGGAAATATCAGATAAAATAGCCAATAGATTACGAAGATAAAAAGCCCTTCTGCTAACAAGGGTTTTGCAAAATGGCGGGGTTAAGTCTAAATTGAAACTTTGTGCTTTGTAATCCGCAAAAGCCAATTTTATTGGCTTTTTTTCATAAATTAGCAAATAGAAATTGGCTTTTGCTACATATCGTCTAAATCGAAACTTTCGTCTTCGATTTATCGCCACTTCGCAAAGCCCGGAACCGTTACATGCAATTTTACCAACATCATGTATAAAATAAAATTCTGTTTAATAATTCTTTTTCTATCTACAATTATTTCTTGTGGACAGAATAAAATTAAAACTCCTCCAAACTCAAAAAACATGTTTGAAAATTTTATAACTAAAGAAAAGTTTAAGGAAGATTCATCATTATTTTACCCAGGTTTATCTGATGAAAAATTAAATCCTTTATTAACTAGTTTAATTAATGAATCTGCAAAGGATTTTCAATTAATAGCGGAAAAAGGAAACGCAACTGAAGCGGAATATCAGAACGCTATTAAAAGTGGTCTGAATAAATTTTCTTTAATATATCTTGAACTTGATACTGAAGATAGAGAACGTATATGTAGTTATTATGAAGAACTCATGGATATTGTAGGTCTTGAAAGTTCAGGTGGACATTTAAATGACTTTATGTACGGATTTGATCCAGAATAAAAAAAAACTGCATGTAACATCGGCTTGGCGAAATGCGGGGTTAAGTGCAAAATTGTACTTCTCGCCTATTTATCCGCCAAAAGCAGCTTGCTTTTGTTTTTTTTATTAAATTTACCAAAAGGCTCACAGCTTTAGTTCAGTTTCGGACTGAATTGAACTTTCGCTCAATTCAAGCCCGTACTATCGACAAGCCGCGGCCCGTTAGCTGCAATTGAAAAATCATGATGGAAATAACACAGAAAAATAATCATTTCGATTTCTTCGATGGAAAGAAAATAATTTCAAATTGTAATACTAAAACTCTTTATTATTTTGGTAGTGATTTAGCTACTGACTTTATTAATTCTTACATTATATTCAAAAATGGTCAGAATAAAATTAATATTGGTGTTTTTGGTGAATATAAAACCTGCTGGAAATATTTATCAAACTTTCAGCCACCAGCACGTGGTTTTGAACTTAATGACCTTATTACTTTATGCAAAATTTTAGACATTGACCTGATTAAACAATTTGATAATAACTTTTCGACTGGTTTCGAAGTACTATTTAAAAATAGTTATCCGCATGACGTTGTTGTAATCACAGAAGTTTATGGAGGAAGGCAACCAGAAGGAGTTTATATTCACTCAATTCTCTTTGTAAATCATGAATCAACATTTAAACAAAAATATTTCAACTGCAGCTAACAAGGGTTTGGCGCAATGGCGGGTTAAGTAATAAATTGAGAGTTTCGGTTTTCTATGTCGCAAAAAGCCAATTACATTGACTTTTTTTCTTAAATTTATTCAATGAATTGGCTTTTGCTTACCGTGTCGCTAAATTGAAACTTTTCGCTTCAATTTCCGCCACTGACGCCAAGCCCCGAAACGTTAGCTTTAATATTTACAAAACTCCGTCTATGAAAGAACTTTTAGATCCAATCAATGAAATTTCGAAATACGGATTATTAGAAAATCTAAACGAAAAAGACAAAACAAAAAATCTTGAAAGAAATCTTGTGAAAATTTATGATTTGTATTTTGAAAATGAATTTGAATTCGACGAAACTGAATATCCAGAATTTAACAAAAAAGATTTTTCAAATATTCGTGAAAATATAGCATCTAATTTTCCAAAATTTGGATATTATAAAATTGCGACTTTAATAACTGAAATCGAAAACGAAGTTGAAAATTTAATAGCCGATTCTATTGATGATCTAAATGATATAATTTTAGATTTGCAGGAAGTAAAATGGAGGACTGAAAATACGAGTGTAAATGATGCAAAATGGTTTTTTAATCTAATTTTCGAATCTCATACAAAAAATCATATTATAAATTTACTGAACTATTTAAGGGAAACCGAAGACTAAAAAATACTGCAGCTAACATTGTATTGGCAAAATGCGGGGTTAAGATGTGAATTGAAAAATTCCCCACATTTATCCGCCGCTATTTTTCCATTCACATTTTTTTAGTAATTTAGTTCATGGAAAAAATATCGGCTCCGTTTGGTCTAAACTTGAACACTTGTTCAAATTAAGCCCGCACTTCGCCAATACTTTTTCCGTTATGTGCAATGTTATAAAGAATACTGTAGAAATAGATGGAATTGATAAATAATACTGATTCTCCGCAAACACACCTAATATTTTTAGTATATTAGCGCTCAAAAAGCAGGGATTATGAACATATTCAGTTTTACGGCTCATTTCGGTTCGGAGGAAGATTGTCGTTTGCATTTCAAGGAGCAGCGTGATAAGGAAGGGGTTGTCTGCAAGCGATGCGGGGGCACTTCCCATTATTGGTTACAGGGTAAATGGAGTTATGAATGCAAAGGTTGCCGTTTCCGCACCTCGTTGCGCAGCGGTACGATCATGGAGAGCTCCAAGCTGCCGTTTCTGGTGTGGTACAAAACGATGTTCCTGATGAGTTGCACAAAAAAGGGATTCTCCACCAACGAACTCCAGAAGCAATTAGGATTGAAGCGTTACGAACCGGTATGGGCGATGGTACACAAACTCCGCAGGGCGATGGGCAACCGGGATGCAAGGTATACACTGGAAGGGATGATAGAACTGGATGAGGGTTACTTTTCGGTGGCCAGTAAGGAAATCGAGCGAGGCAAGGGTACACGTGGCCGGGGAGCCGAGGGAAAGCAGAACGTTGCGGTGATGGCCGAAAGCACCCCGTTGGAAGATATCGAAACGGGCAAAAAGGAGAAGCATGTGCGTTATTTCAAGGCCAGGGTACTGGATAGCCATCAAAGTGAAGGAATCAACGGCGTGGTCAGGGACTGCATGGAGGATGATGCCATCGTATTTTCGGACAAAAGCACTTCTTACGTTGACATCTCCGATCTGGTGGAATTGCACGTCACCGAGAAATCAGACGCCAAAACCACCAAGGAAACACTCAAATGGGTGCATATCGCAATCAGTAATGCAAAACGGACATTGCTGGGCAACTACCATAAAATCAAAAGGAAATACTTACAGTTGTATCTCAACGAGTTTATTTACAAATTAAACAGACGGTATTTTGGAGACAAACTCTTTGACAGACTAGTAATTGCGAATATAACAGGTGCATAAACGGATAATCAGAATCTTTAAACATCCTAATTAACTACCTGCGGATTTTAGGTATTATTATAGAAGCCCCCATGAATAAATCGCTCATCATTTTCGGCATCGTCAACATAACCTCGGACAGTTTCTCCGATGGAGGCCGGTATCTGGCGCCAGACGCAGCCATTGCGCAGGCGCGTAAGCTGATGGCCGAGGGGGCAGATGTGATCGACCTCGGTCCGGCATCCAGCAATCCCGACGCCGCGCCTGTTTCGTCCGACACAGAAATCGCGCGTATCGCGCCGGTGCTGGACGCGCTCAAGGCAGATGGCATTCCCGTCTCGCTCGACAGTTATCAACCCGCGACGCAAGCCTATGCCTTGTCGCGTGGTGTGGCCTATCTCAATGATATTCGCGGTTTTCCAGACGCTGCGTTCTATCCGCAATTGGCGAAATCATCTGCCAAACTCGTCGTTATGCATTCGGTGCAAGACGGGCAGGCAGATCGGCGCGAGGCACCCGCTGGCGACATCATGGATCACATTGCGGCGTTCTTTGACGCGCGCATCGCGGCGCTGACGGGTGCCGGTATCAAACGCAACCGCCTTGTCCTTGATCCCGGCATGGGGTTTTTTCTGGGGGCTGCTCCCGAAACCTCGCTCTCGGTGCTGGCGCGGTTCGATGAATTGCGGCTGCGCTTCGATTTGCCGGTGCTTCTGTCTGTTTCGCGCAAATCCTTTCTGCGCGCGCTCACAGGCCGTGGTCCGGGGGATGTCGGGGCCGCGACACTCGCTGCAGAGCTTGCCGCCGCCGCAGGTGGAGCTGACTTCATCCGCACACACGAGCCGCGCCCCTTGCGCGACGGGCTGGCGGTATTGGCGGCGCTGAAAGAAACCGCAAGAATTCGTTAACTTTTCGGTGGCCAGTAAGGAAATCGAGCGAGGCAAGGGTACACGTGGCCGGGGAGCCGAGGGAAAGCAGAACGTTGCGGTGATGGCCGAAAGCACCCCGTTGGAAGATATCGAAACGGGCAAAAAGGAGAAGCATGTGCGTTATTTCAAGGCCAGGGTACTGGATAGCCATCAAAGTGAAGGAATCAACGGCGTGGTCAGGGACTGCATGGAGGATGATGCCATCGTATTTTCGGACAAAAGCACTTCTTACGTTGACATCTCCGATCTGGTGGAATTGCACGTCACCGAGAAATCAGACGCCAAAACCACCAAGGAAACACTCAAATGGGTGCATATCGCAATCAGTAATGCAAAACGGACATTGCTGGGCAACTACCATAAAATCAAAAGGAAATACTTACAGTTGTATCTCAACGAGTTTATTTACAAATTAAACAGACGGTATTTTGGAGACAAACTCTTTGACAGACTAGTAATTGCGAATATAACAGGTGCATAAACGGATAATCAGAAATAATATTTTAAAAAACAAGATAAATTACTTTTTTATTTTAATTTTTATTATTCTTTATATACGTCAAGAAAACAGAATTTTAGATTTTCCAAATTATTTAAATTATACATTTTTTTTTATATCCTTTTTTATACTTTTCTATATAAACAACAAACTAAGTAAAGGAAATACAAGAAAAAATTTTCTTTATCAAATTTTTAATATTTTGGCATTAATAGTTTTTGGCATTTTCTTTACAGCTATGTTAAAAATACCATTAAACTTTGCCATAGTTAAATTAACATATGGAAATCATAATGTAAAAGTTTGTCAAATAAACAATTTTATCTCAGCCAGAACTACGAAAATATATTTTATACTTGATGGCGAAAAGCAATCAATAAACTTTAAAAATGAAAAACATCTTACGAAAGAAGAAATTATTAAAAATTATATGATTAAATTGAATTATAAGAAATCTATATTTGAAACAAAAGTTATTGAAAGTTACAACCTAATAGAAAAATATTAACACTGCACATAACACAAGTTTGGCGCAATTGCGGGTAAAGGCAAATCTCGAAGTTGGTTTTCTTTTTTGTCGCACTCGCCTATTTCATTTTTTATTATTAAATTTAAAAATCAAAAAGGCGTTGCTTAGTTTTGGTTAATCGTAAAGTTTTGGCTTTATTTTTTGCCACTGCACCAAGCTTTGGAACGTTACATGCAATGTTATCCAACTAACCGTATAATGAAAAGAAATTTAGAAAAAATTTTAACGAGATATTACAGTGACGTTCTTGAAAAAGAAACTGTTGAAACTTTATGGGCGGAAATAATTGATAAAAACAAAGGACTTTTTAAAATTGATAATATTCCTTTCTATGGACCAAAGTTTTCTTGTGGCGATATAATATATGCCGAATACGACAATTATGAAGAACGCTTGACTTTCAGAAAAGTTGTTGAACCAAGTGGAAACTCAACAATTCAAATAATTGTGATGGATGAAAACCTTGACTTCCAAAAATTACGTAATGAATTTAAAAATTTAGGATGTGAAAGTGAAGCAACTGGAGGAATTATTTTGTAATGGAAATTCCTTTTGAACAAAATTATACTGAAATATTTAAAAAATTAACGGAATTGGAAATAACGGAACAATTGGATTTGCAGAACCTGTGATTTCTGACAAACATAATTCTGAAAAATTATAAACACTGCAGGTAACACAAGTTTGGCGCAATGGCGAGTTTAGGCAAGTCTTGAAATTGGTTTTCTTTTTTGTCGCACTCGCCTATTTCATTTTTTATTATTAAATTTAAAAATCAAAAAGGCGTTGCTTAGTTTTGGTTAATCGTAAAGTTTTAGCTTTATTTTTTCGCCACATGCGCCAAGCTTCTTCACGTTGTACGTCATTGCACCAAGAGACACTGCAAAAAACATATTCCCGAAATAAGAAGTTTGATTTATTTTATCGTAGCATATTTTGATATAAAAAATACAAATTAAATAGATTTAATTCTGCTTATTTTAGCTATATTTGTAAAAACAAATAAAAGTATGAGTAGTCCAAGTCTTATTCCAACAGAAAAAATAATTGAAAGATTACGATATGAAAACCCTTGGTGGATAAATAAACAAATACCAGAAACTTATAGTTCAATGTCAAAGCGTTTGTATTTTAGTCTGTTTTATCCAAACGTAACAGAGAAAAGTATTCGTAGGGCTTTGGTATTGATGGGACCTAGACGTGTAGGTAAAACTGTAATGCTTTTCCATAGTATAGAACAATTAATAAGCGAGAACATAGATCCACAAAAAATTTTCTTTATAGGAATTGATAACCCGATCTATGTTCACTTAAGTTTAGAAGATATTTTAGATTTATGCAAACAAGCATTAAATCTAACTAATTTAAATGGTTGCTATGTCTTTTTTGATGAAGTTCAATATTTAAAAGATTGGGAGAGGCATCTTAAAGTTCTTGTCGACTCATTTCCTGATACGAAATTCATTGTTTCGGGGTCAGCCGCTGCTGCATTAAAATGGCACAGTACAGAAAGTGGAGCTGGAAGATTCACTGATTTTATGCTACCACCATTAACGTTTCAAGAATACATTTATTTAAAAAAAATGAATCATTTAATTTTTGATGGGAATATTAAATATGGTGGTAAAGAAATAAATTATTGTTTGACACATGACATAAAAGCATTAAACAGAGAATTTATTCATTATTTAAATTTTGGTGGCTATCCAGAAGTTGTACTTTCTGAGAAAATTCAAAGTGATATGGGCAGATATGTGAAAAATGATATTGTTGATAAGGTTCTGTTACGAGATTTACCTAGTCTTTACGGAATCAAAGATGTACAAGAATTAAATCGTTTTTTTACTTATATAGCTTACAACACTGGAAATGAATTTTCTTATGAAACAATGAGTAGAGAAAGTGGTATTCAAAAGGATACCCTAAAAAAATACTTAGAATATTTAGAAGCTGCATTCTTAATCAAAGTATTAAACAAAGTAGATGTAAATGCCAAACGACTTAAAAGAATTACTAGTTTTAAAGTATACTTAACAAACCCGTCTTTAAGAACTGCATTATTTTCACCTATTAGTGAAACGGATAATGAAATGGGGAACATTGTTGAAACAGCTGTATTATCACAATGGATGCATCGTGAAAAATTGGATTTAACATACGCAAGATGGAAAGACGGTAGAAACGATGGCGAGGTAGATTTAGTTTTAGTTGATGATAAAAAATATAAACCAGTATGGGGCGTTGAAATAAAATGGAGTAATCGTTATTTTGATAAACCTCAAGAATTGAAAAGCTTAATCCAATTTTGCAAGTCTAATTCATTCGATAAATCTTTGGTAACTTCAATAGATCAGTTAGGTGTCAAAACTTTTGAAAATATTGCGTTATCATTTTTACCAGCTTCAATATATTGTTATAATATTGGTGATATTACACTTAAAATGAAAAATAACAATATTTAAGCAACGAACGTACAACATGGGTTTGGCGCAATGGCGGGATAAGTGATAAATTGAAAGTTTCGGCTTTCTATTCCGCAAAAAGCCAATTACATTGATTTTTTTTCTTAAATTTATTCAATGAATTGGCTTTTACTTATCGTGTCGCTAAATTGAAACTTTTCGCTTCAATTTCCGCTACTTACGCCAAGCCCCCAAACGTTGTGCGTCATTTTAAACAAAGCCTGAAAACAAAAGAAATTGAGTTGGATAAATAAAATATTTGGAACTAAAAAAGCAGAGGAAATTCCTAACCGAAAAATTGATTATATCAAAATAACAAAAGATTGGAACGCTGACCCAGTTTCACCTGAAATTCAATTGGAAGTGGACGGAACTGACTTAATAATGGATATTTATCTCAATCATTTTCAATTCGACAAATATCTAGAAGACGACAAAGTTAAAATTCGATTTAAAAACTGTGCGGAATATTCTCTGAATACCTGTAATGACGAAGGCTTTTATTATGGTCAGTACAGAATTAAACCAACAGAATTAGACTGGGGAGAATTCTATGAAATTAAAAATGGATTAGATAGAAAATTACCGGATCCAATTAATATAATTCAAAACGATAATTCAGACAGAAAACATTTCATATTCTTTTTTAAAGACGAGACATTCGAATGCCTTGCTTCCAACTATTATTTAGATTTTTACAACGAAAATGTACTAAATAATTGTAAAACTTATAAAGTAATTTTGGATGAAAAAGAAATTGGAATTTCAAAACTAGAAAAGGCAGACGCACCAATGGGAGTTGCTTTTGGACTAATTGAATTCAATGGAATTGAAAATTCGTACAAATACTTCAAAGAATACTGCTTGAAAAATAATATTGTAGTAAATACTGACGACCCAGAATTTGAATTTATTTATACACATGTCATACCAGAATTAAAAGTAATTAGACAAGATGGTCTTGAAATAAAAGGAGTTGCAGGAAATGCAATTGCGGGTATGAAAGATGAAGGATATGAAATTTCTATTTTGGGAATAACTTATCCATTTTATGAAGAGGAATTTTCTCATCATGTAGAATATTATAGAAATAGGTTTAGAAAATAAAAAAAAAACGAAAGCACAACAAGGATTTGGCGCAATGACGGGTTAAGTGATAAATTGAAAGTTTCAGCTTTCTATGTCGCAAAAAGCCAATTACATTGACTTTTTTTCTTAAATTTATTCAATGAATTGGCTTTTGCTTACTGTGTCGCTAAATTGAAACTTTTCGCTTCAATTTCCGCCACTGACGTCAAGCCCCGAACCGTTGTACGCAATTTTAGGACGTACTTTCCGAATAAAAGTTTGGTAATTTTAATAAGTTTGAGATAAGTAACCCCTGTCTCCAAGTAATACACAATCAGATATTTGTTTTTTTATATTTTTCAAAAAATGAACATAGTGAACATCTGCTTTTGTAATATCTAAAGAATGAAAAATTCCATTTATGGAACAGGCTTCATGAAATTTATACCTGAAAACCAATTGTTTTTGAGAAGTAGAAAATCCTTAGAAGGAGCTGTTTCAAATTCATTTTTCAGATTTTAATTCTTTTATCACGTGCAAATTTGCAATTCTCCAACGGCATACAATTTTCGATGAAATAATTTTCAAATTCTAAAAAAAGAGTGGCTATTTTTGTTCGGATTATTTCAAAAAAGAAAACAATTTTAGTCTTCGCTTATTGAATTGACTTCGCTCAATTAAATTAGATATTTGTTCTTTATTAATTTCCTTAAATAAAGAATTCTCGTTGTCAATTGACATAAATTCAGCATCTTGACCATTATCTAATACATTTATTTTATTAGAAATAGTTACACCCAACGGTTAATTCATAGGGTTTTATAGATAAAAAAAAGAACTATTGTATTTTCGAAGTTTAAAAAAATCGAAAAATACAAATATTTCAACAAAGAATTTGCTTTGGTTAAAAGTATTGCTGGTTTTTATGGTTTAATTAATACTGATGGAAAAATTATTGTTCAACCATCTTATGCAGCCATCGAAGATTTTGGAAAAATACGTAAAGATTGGGCTGAAGTTAAAACAGTTGCCGGAACCATTGGTTGTATAAATATTTCTAGTGAAATAGTAGTTTAACCTATTTATAAAAAAGTTTTTAAATTTAAATACAACCAAGGTAAATATGCATTAGTTGAAAGCATAGTTGGTTCGTTTGGTTTGATAAATTCAGAAGGTAAAGAAGTTGTTCCTCCATTCTACTCAAAAATTGGTACCTTTGGAAAATACCAAAAAGATATTGCTTTAGTAAAAATTCTAGACTTTCAGTTTGGATTTATTGATGTCAACGGAAAAGAAGTAGTACCAGTAAAATATTATCATTTAGAAGAAGCTATCGAAGCATTAACCAATACGTATAAAAAATGAAAAAATTAATTAAAATCATTGTTTCGGATAATTCATTTAAAGATGAAGATCCTTATAAAATAATAAGTTCAAATATCAGCGTAATCAATGTATTACGTGAAGAAGGTGCAGAAATTGACCAAATTCATGACGATGCGATGTTGAGCTATTATGTTGATTTTTATTTAGCACAATATAACAACGGAAATTTTTCGCAATTTGTTTGGAATACCAAATGGTCGGACGAATTAAATGATGAAATAAAAATTGGTTTAGAAAAAATTGGCGCAGTAAAACATTTAGAATTATTTAATCAACAATGCGAAAAAGTTGCCCAGTTATCTGAAGAGGAATTAAATTCATTTTTAGAAAATGAATATTTTGGTGAAAACAAAACAAGAGACTTACTAAAAAACGATGCTTTTTTTGATATTGACGAAAATTTGATTGAATTAAATAGTCAATGGCTTAAAAATCATAAAGATTTATGGGTGCTTTCTATAGACGATATGTTTGAAGAAATTGAAAATTTTGTCGGTCACAAAATCGAAAAATATTAAAAGAAAAACAGAAATTAACTGAAATTCAATCATTTAATTTCTGTTTTTTTTACCTTTAAATAAAAAATGAAAATCACATCGAAAGAAATAAGGGAAAAGTACATTGGAAAGATTTAAATAAACTGACTTTAAAAGGAAAAATAATTGAAAACTTCATGAATTTACCTTGGCTTATTTTGTCTTTGTATGTAGCATCAAAAGGTTATTATTTATTAGCTTTTCCTTTTTCTGTGATTTATTTTCTTACCACTTTAAGACAAGTTCATAACGGAATTCACAACGCATTAGGATTAAGTAAAAAGGCAACCCGATTTTCATTATTAATAAATAGCATTTTCATGGCGGTTTCTGCATCCGCAATTAAATTCAATCATTTACGTCATCATAAATACAACCTTTCTGAAGAAGATTACGAAGGAATTACAGCTAGGATGAAATGGTTCGAAGCCATTTTATATGGACCTATTTTTATGTTTAACATCCATTTAAACACCATAAAAAAAGGAAATAAAATATATAAAAATCAACTGTTTACAGAAACTTTTTTTATCATTCTTTTTGTTTTTTTAGCCTGCTATTTTGAAATAAATTTTTTAATCTATCATATTCTAATCATGTTCTTTTTTGAAGGTTTAATGGCGTTTTTTGCAGTTTGGGCAGTTCATCATGATACCGAAGAAAATCCTGAATTTCCAAGAACTCAACGCGGTTCAGATTGGAAAAGTTTTATATCAGCCAATATGTTTTTCCATTTAGAACATCATCTATTCCCATCTATTCCGACGCATAACTTGAAAAAAATTTCTAAACGTTTAGACGAAAATTTTCCGAATTTATATAAAAAAAATGTTTTCTAAAATAGCTCAACCTAACAAATCATATGTTTTTAACACAAAATAAATTAAATCCATAAAACATAAAGATTTTGAATTAAAATTAGTAAATTAGTTTAACTAAACCACCTATAAAAAATTCAATTATGTTAATAATTTTTGGAACCAAAAATATTAGTTCAACATTTAAAAGAGGTCATTTTGATTGCCCTAGATGCAATACACAAAGAATTTATAATTTAAATAAAAACAGACAATTTTTTTCGTTGTTTTTTGTTCCAATCATTCCTTTACAAAATAATGGCGATACTCTAACTTGTTCAATTTGTAAAACTGATTTTTTTCCAAATACAATTTTAAGTTCAGACGAATATATCTCTACAACCAAAGACATTGATGATTTAGATTTTGCAATTGCATCTCCTGGAAAAAGACTATTTGCATTTGTACTCGATTTGATTTTTTTAATAATTCTGAATTTTCCTTTAGCTTATTTAGCTAATTATCTTCCAAAATATTTCGATAATAAATTTGTTTTAGTTTTTTTAACAGTCTGGATATTTTATTTTTTTATAATGGAAGTACTATTTAAAGGTACAATTGGTAAGAAAATAATTGGCATTGAAACTATTACGGAAACAGAAAATAAATCAATATCAGTAACTCAAAATCTAATTAGAAGTATTGTTAAAATAATTCCATTTATAAATATGGCTTTACTTTTTAATAATAAGAAAAAAGGTTGTCATGATTTTATTGCAAAAACAATTGTTAAAGAAAAATAATAACATTATGAATAAAATACTTATCTCATTTTTTTTCTTTTTTTTTTTTAACTTAATTTCGTTTGGTCAAAATAAATATAATGAAATTGACAATTTATTGAATTCTGAATCCATGCTTGACGCAAAATTGGCAATCGAAAAACTAGAATCAAGTTTTAAATCAGAAAATAAAACTTCTGACTATTGGTTGCGAATGTCAAAAGCAAATTTAAATATTTTCAGATATGAAGACGCACTTACCGACATGGATAAGGCCATTAATTTCGATTCAAAAAATGCAAATTTGTATTATGAAAAAGGTCGTTTATTAAACAATTTAGATAAAAACGAACAAGCTTTAGAAAATTTTTCAAAAGCAATTTATTTAAAACCAGAACCTGAATTTTATTTTTGGAAAGCAATCTGTCATCAAAATTTACAACAACTTGCAGATGCCGAAGCCAATTATAAAAAAGCAATTGATGGTGGTTTAAATTCTCCGGAAGTACATTTCAATTATGCTATAATTTTATATCAAAATAATAAGTTTTCAGAATCTTTAAAACAAAACAATAAAGCCATTGAACTAAATGAAAATTATGCTAAAGCTTATTCTTTCAGAGCATTAAATCATTTAATGAATCTTGATATTGATGCTGCTTATCGAGATAACGAAAAAGCTTCGTCACTAGGTCAAAGAAATACAGTTTATATTCCAGAAGAAATTTATAAAGGCTCAGAAATTATAAAAAATGAATTTTTGGGAGGTTTTTTACTTGCTAACAAAAACTACAAACAAGGTGTTGCGGTTTTTACAAAATTAATAAATGGAAATTCAAATGCTTCAGCTATGTATTTAAATCGAGGTTATTGTTATTTTCAAATTAACGAATACAAAAAAGCAGAAAGCGATTATTACAAAGCATTAGAATTACCTAACGCATCAGTAGATTTACTTTATGATAATTTAAGTTTATTGTATTTTAACGAAGAAAATTACGCAAAAGCAATTGAATGTTCGAGTAAACGAATTGAACTGAATCCGCAAAATCATGTTCCGTATATCGACCGAGGACTTAGTTATAGAAAATTAAAAAAATATAAAGAAGCCGAAGCTGATTTCAATAAATCGTTGGAAATAAAACCTGATTTCTTTCGTGCTTTTGGATATCGAGCGTATCTAAATTTAGAACTTGGTTATTTTTTAAAATCTTATGAAGATGCAAGCAAAG
Organism: Flavobacterium sp. I3-2; assembly: GCF_013389595.1. NCBI lineage: Bacteria > Pseudomonadati > Bacteroidota > Flavobacteriia > Flavobacteriales > Flavobacteriaceae > Flavobacterium > Flavobacterium sp. I3-2. The sequence goes on along the minus strand of NZ_CP058306.1, from coordinate 2,348,222 downwards.
CAATTGAAATAAATCCAACGTATGATTACGCTTATTTGGTTCTTGGACAAGCAAAAATTGAATTAGGAAAAATAGATTATTGCGAAGATTTTTACAAAGCAAAAAAATACGGAAACCCTGAAGCGGATGAAGCTATTCTTAAATATTGTAAAAATTAGCAGATTTTGAATATGAGTAAAAAAACGTTCAAGAAAAAATAGAATTCGATGCGAAACTTCATCAGATACCATTTTTATAACAACATCAAAACCAATATATAAAAACGCATTTACAATTATAATTTCACCGATTCAAAAAAAAGAATTTATTAAAAAGCTAGAGAAAAAAATGAGATGAAAAAATTGATTCAAATTCTATGTCTATTTCTTTTCGTAAAAATGAACGCTCAAAGTAAATCAGATTTTGAACTCGTTAAATTGTATGAAAAATTTAAAACAGAAGAAAAAACAGGTGATTTTTATTCGATTGAAGATAGCTTATGGAATGATTTTATTTTACTTTTTGAAAAAACAATTACATCAGAAGATTTTGATAAAATAGATAATCTCAAAAAAAAGAAAGAGGAATTCGAACAATTTTCGATAATTGAAACTGAGAACAAACAATTTACAATGTATTGTATTTCAAAATATTACAACAACAATTGGAGTTACGTCGTTCAAAGCAAAAACGAATCTAATCGTAAAATCATTTTAAAATCAATTGACAAATTTGAATATTATAAAGATATATATGAATTAAATGCAAATACAATTTTAATTATTCAAAAGTTTAATGAAATGTCTTTTTCTTGTTATCAAGCATTTGTTTTTCAGATTCAATCAAATCGAATAATTCAAAAAAAGGCGTTTAATCAAAATGATAATCTAATCGTTTGTAGTGGGACAAATATTGATGAAAGTAGAATTATAAAAGATCCAATTACTGGATTGCCGAAATTAGAAGATAAAATGGGATATTATAAAGCAGAACCTATTGTTTTCAATCCTAAAAACAAAATGATTTCATTTGAATTTCATAATCCAAGAAATGGAAAAAAAGAACTTAGAAAAGCAAAATATAAAAAAGAAAAATTTAATATAGAGAGTTTTGATGTAAGAACATTTATAGACTAAAAATATGGGTATATTCGATTCAATTAAAGCGATATTTTCAATTTCAGAAAGTGAAAATAAAGCAACAAAAGACAAAATGAAACTTTTCATGAAACAAGCTTTAAAGAAAGATAATCTTGATGGATTTGAACTTGTATATGGAAAATTAGCCGAAAACAAAGACAATTTAGTTGTCAGAAAGACTGAATATCACAATTATGTAATTGCGTTCAACAGACAAAGTTCTGAACTAATTATTTTACCAATTGACCCAAAATTAGCAAGTTGTGGTTGGCCCATTTTCATCAATAACGAAACATTGAAAAAAGCAAAAACAGTAATGTACGGAACCGCTTATTCAATTGATTTAAAAGATGGTGATAACATCATGTTTTCAACTCCAGCACAAAATTATAAAATCGGAAGAATTTTAGGTGCTATGGAAGTATCAATAATTCAAGAAAAAGAAGTAAAATCTTTTAAAGAATTTTTTAATAAAAAGTTTAAAGACAATTAAAAAAATATCAAATTATGAAAAAAAAACTATTCATATTAATTCTTCTAATGGCAAACTGTTTAGAAACTTTTGCGCAAAAAACAGTTGATTATCCTTCTGAATATGGAGAATTTGAATTTTCGTTGTGGTCAAAAATAGTTTTAGAAATCAATGAAACTGAAAACGATAAATTAGAATATCGCATTTTGTCTTACGACGAATATAAAACGCCTTTTTCTTTTGAAAATCGTACGGACTTATTTTCATTAAGACCAAAAGAAAATACGATTGAAATTTTTTTTATTGGTGCATTTTATAATGACGGAAGTGATGACAGTGATTGGAAAACAATATTAAAAATTAAGAATAATCTTAAAAAACCAATTTCATACAAGGCTGAAATCATGTATTTTTTCAATGATAAATTCGAAGAAACAAGTGTTGTTGGCGCATTTCCTGGAACAGAAACAACAGAAATTTGGGCACATAAAATAAACGATATCTTTTTGTTTGATTTTGAATATATGAAATAAATTCAAAAAAATTTTTATCGATGAAAAAACTAAAATTCTTTAGTGCAATTTTTTTAATATTTTCTGTTGTTGCCTGCGATTTTGGTATAAATATGAATTCTGCTGGTGGTACAATATCCCCAAACTATCCATTTTTTATTACTCAAGAACCAACATTAGTAAAGGAAATTTGGGTTCCTTCTGGAACAAAATTAACTTATGAAGAACATTTTTGGAAAGAAGGTCAGCAAACCAAACCATTGAGTGAAAAAAAAATAACATTGATAACTTTACCTGAAAATGAATTTATTTATTGGGGTGGAATTCCCGTTTATGAAATAGAAAAATACTTTAATCCAGAAATGCGTGGATTTACTGTTTATGCAGATTTTGATAAAATCGATACTTTAAAATTAAATGAATTTGGAAAAATTTGGAAAAGCTGTAGTAATCAAATTGGAATAAATATAAATAATATAGATGATTGGTCTTTTAAAACCAAAAATATTACGGATATTGCGAACTGTGGCTCAATACAGCGCTTTTTCAAAGATGATATTGAACAACAAGAGTTTTTGAATAAGCTTTATTTGGCGCTACAAAAAAACAATTTATAATTAATAAACTTAGATTAGCCAATTAATTCGTGATTCGTATGAAAAAAATAATACTTTTCCTTGTTATATCAATGTTTACAATTTCATGTTCTACAATTTTTAACAAGAAAAATTACAATCTAAAAATTCAGAGTAATGAAAAAGATGCTAAAGTAAAAATTCTGGATAGTATTTATGATTTACCAACTACCGTTAAAGTCAAACGTTCTAAAGAAAACTTGAATTTACAATTGATTACTGATAGTTTACAAAAATCTTATGAACTGGAACCAAGACTTACAAACAATTTCAAATACGGAAACTTAGCTTTTATATATTTTGCACCAGCAGCTTATGCAGTCGATTTAACAACTCATAAAAGATATTATTATGGCAAAAATGTTACATTAAATAACGACAGCATTGCAATTACATATCAAAAAAACTTAATATGGAGAAAATATCCAAAGAATAAAGGTGAAATTTATTTTAATGCATCAATTCCATATATAAACATTTTTCAACTACAACCTGAAAATATGAATGTGAAATCGAATACAGGTTTCTTTGGTATTTCTGTGGGAGCAGATTACTTTTATTCAAAAAATAAATTCGCGAATTTTACATTATCACACAATATGGATTTCTTGGCGCCAGTTCCAGCGCCAGTTTCTTACGATGATGGTTTACATGAAACATTCAGTTCAAGCTCATTTATGTTGACAAATAATCATCAATTGAATCGATTTTCATTAGGATACGGAATTACTTATGCGATAAATATCTGGAAACAGCATGATGACACATTAATTGATAATAACTCAACTTATGTGAAACAAGATGACATAAAAAAACAATATAGTGCTTTTGGATTGGCGTTTCCTGCATACTTTCAATTCGGAAGATTTTTTTATGCTGGTGTCATTTACAGACCTACATTTTACACGCCAACATTAGCAAATAAATTTACTTATGAACATGTAATCTCTATTGATTTTAAATTTAAATTCCGAATCAAAAAATAATTAGAGCTTACAAAAACAAAATTTAGTTTTTTTTAATTCACAATTTAACACAAATGAAAATCACTGAAAATTATATAGAAATAAACAAACATTCTTGGAACAACAGAATAGAAACTCATCTAAATTCAGAATTTTATAACATGACTGTTTTTCTTAACGGAGAAACATCGTTAAATGAAATTGAACTTGAGTTACTTGGAGATATTTCTGGAAAATCAATTTTACATTTACAATGTCATTTTGGTCAAGATTCTATTTCGTTAAGTCGATTGGGTGCGAATGTTACTGGTGTTGATTTGTCAGATAAAGCAATTGAAAATGCAAAAATAATCGCTGAAAAAACACAAGCAAACACAACGTTTATTTGTTGTGATATTTATGATTTAAAAAAACATTTAAACAAAAAATTTGATATTGTTTTTACCAGTTATGGAACCATTGGTTGGTTACCAGATTTGGATAAATGGGCAAGCATTATAAATCATTTTTTAAAACCAAATGGTAAATTTGTATTTGTTGAATTTCACCCTTTGGTTTGGATGTTTGATGATAAATTTGAAAAAATTGCTTATCATTATTTCAATGTTGAAACAATAAATGAAACTGAAAAAGGTACTTATGCAGATAAAAATGCTGAAATTACGCAATCATTTGTGACATGGAATCACGATTTAGGCGAAGTTATGACGAGTTTACTAAAACAAAATTTAGAGATTGTTGATTTTCAAGAATACAATTATTCTCCGTACAATATATTCAATGATTCGGTAGAAATTGGTCCAAAAAAATTTCAGGTTAAAAATCTTGAAAATAAGCTTCCGCTAGTTTATTCAATTGTGGCTAATAAAAAAATATAAAATGGGAAATCGTAGTTATCTTTTTTTAACAGAACAAAAAGAATCCATTTGTCTTTTTGAGGCTAATAATTCACTTCCTTTTTTTTGGATTAGTTTATTAGATTTGGATATTTTAAATCAAACATTTCTAAAATGGAATAAAATTGAAACACATGAAGAAGAAATTTTTAAAAAAGATGCTGATGATGCAGCATACAATTCTATTTTATGTGTGATTGACAAACAGAATTTTGATAAAAACTCAGAAAGAACGAAATCCTTTTTAGAAAAACATTTTCCAGAAATAATTCCTTTATACGAAGATTTTGTCTTTTATTTAAACTCAAAATATCAAGAAAATAAAAAAATAGAGATTGATTTTACCGAATATGTTAATTTTTATGATTCAATTTCAGAATTGAAAGAAGAGCTTCAGAATGAAATTAAAGCAATAGAAAATGACAATCCAAATGCAATTCAATTTTTAGATAAAAACGACTTAATTGCTACAGGTTCTGGTTATGAAAATTATAACAATTCTGAATTTAGAGAATTTCCAAATTATAATAAATTACTAATTAGAAAATCTACGTCAAAAGTTGTTGCTCCAAAAAAAATTAACTTTATAAAAGTTTTAGGTACACTTGCAATTCTAATTTTATGTCCTGTTTTTTTGGTTATCATTTATAAAATGTGGCGCGATTTAGGTTTTAATTCTACAATTTTAATACTTGCAATTTCAAATATTGGTTTTTATGTTTATAGTATTTGGTCTATTTTAGAAATTTTCAAAAGCATTAAAGGAAAAAAATAATTATTCTATTGAATTAAAATTTATTTTGTGAAGTTTTTCTTCCAAATAAATATAATCGTTAACAACTTTTAAAGCTAAAAATCCAAGAATAATATTCAACACACTTAAAATTATATTCATAAATGCTAAATTTTGAACTTGTTCTAAAGTTGTAATATTAAATGAATATCTCATTATAGAATTTGATAAAACAGCCGTTAAAATCCAAAATGTCCACCATAAACTAATTATATTCTTCTTGCTTTCAAAACGAACTTTCTTTTCAACTAAAATTTCACTTGTTCTGCTGTAAAGTTCTCGCATGATGCCAACTGGTCGATACAAATTAACAAACGGAACAAACCATGAACCCGAAGCCCAACCTTCAGAACTTTTTAAATTTGTAGATACTAAATGTAAATTGAAATAAGCTCTTCGGAACCATTGAATAAAGAAAATACCCGAAATAACTAAGATTGCCATATAAACAATGGTAAAAATGGTATCTAAATTATCTAAAAAAACAAAATCAGATTCTATAAATTCATCATCATCAAAAAAACCATCTAATAAATTAAATCGTAAATAACTTAAAATACCATTTATAGCTTCTAAAGCTGTTACAATCCAAATTAACAAAATAGTTCGTTTTGATCGACTATCATTTTCTCTTAAAAAAATCATTTTCTTTTCCTTTTTAAAATTAACATTTCTTTTCTACTTAGACAAATAGAACAATTCATTCTTTTTAAAAGCTTCGATATAATTCAATTCAGATTCAAATTGAATTCGATCCGTAAACAATATACCATTCAGATGGTCAATTTCATGTTGAAAAATAACAGCAACATATCCTTCAACAGTTTCTGAATGAATGGCACCATCTAAATTTTCGAATTCAATTGTTACTACCAAACTTCTTTTTACAGGCTGATAGACATTCGGAATAGATAAACAACCTTCATCGCCAACTCGTAATATTTCGGATTGCCAAATAATCCTTGGATTGATGTAAAACTCAAACGGTCGATCTTCTTTATCTACGCGTTGAACCAAAATAACTTGCCGATTAATTCCGATTTGTGGTGCCGCAATTCCAACGCCTTTTGAATTTTCATTGGTTACTGTAGCATACATTCGCTGAATCAAATGTGCTAAATCTAAACTTTTCGTAACTATTTCAGAAGATTGAGATTGAAGTATTTTTAAATCGGTTTCATCAGTAGTTTGTAAAACACGAAATGGAACATCAGAATCAAATGCATTGATTAATTGTAGTTCAGCTTCTGTAAATTGATTTTCATTTTTTTCCATAATTATAAAACCGATTTTATAAAAGTTTCCATTTCTTCTGGTTTTGTAATTGGCGCAAAACGTTTTAGTGGCTTTCCATTTTTATCAATTACAAATTTTGTAAAATTCCATTTGATAAAATTCCCAAAAATTCCAGGTAATTTTCTTTTTAAGAATTTAAAAACAGGATGTGTTTTTGAACCATTGACGTCAATTTTTTCAAATATTGGAAAAGAAACACCATAATTTATCAAACAACCATCTATCGATTTTGAATCGCCAGGTTCTTGCTTTAAAAACTGATTACATGGAAATCCTAAAATTTCCAAACCTTCGTTTTTATACTTTTGATATAGCTTTTCTAAACCATCGTATTGAGGTGTAAATCCACATTTACTTGCTGTATTTACAATGATAACCGTTTTTCCTTTTAGAGATTCAAACGAAAAATCTTTACCTTGTAATGTTTTAGCTTTTAGATTATAAAATTCAGACATAAATTAATCATTAGATTCTTCGATTGAAATTCCTTGCTTTTGTAAAACTCTTTTTACAATAATTGCATAACATAAAATGTAAATAAAACAAACTAACGAAATCAAATACGACCAATGAATACCAATCATATCAGCTAATTTACCTTGAATCGGAGGAATAATTCCACCACCTAAAATCATCATCACCAAAAATGCAGAACCTTGAGCAGTATATTTTCCTAATCCCATTAATGCCAAATTGAAAATGGAAGGCCACATAATACTACATGCTAATCCACCTGAAAGGAAAGCATAAATGGCAACTGTTCCTGTGGTATTTAAACCAACTAATAAAGCTAAAATTCCGAAAACACTGAAAACTACTAAAGTTCTCACAGGCTTATCTTTACTAACAAAAAAAGCAATAATTTGAATTACAACGCAAATCACATAAAAATATAATTGCGACATATCGTAATTTGCTAAGGTATTTGCAACAATAATTATTGAAAAGGCAATAAAAGGCATTAAAATAGTTAGCAGTCGTTTTTTGTTTGTCGAAAATTGAAACGCGCTAATTGCTCCAGCCCAACGACCAATCATCATACTTCCCCAATACATTGAAACATAAGGTGTAATTTCCGAAGCTTGTAGATTTCCAAAATCAGGAGTTTTTAGAAGTTCACCTAAATTACTTCCGATAGCTACTTCAACTCCAACATACATAAACAAGGCAATCATTCCAAGCAAAAGTTGTGGATATTGCATGGCACCCCAACCTTCTGTTTTGTTTCTAGAACGAAAATAGGCACTTGCCAAACTTCCTAAAACAACAAATAATGCAATGGCTAGCCACATCATTCGTTTGTTTTCTAATGGTACTTTAATTAACTTTAAATCTGATTCTAAAGTTTTAATTTCTGACTTTAGTACTTCTGATTTGGTAATATTTGAGATTGCATTTTTTTTTATTTCATCTTTTCTTGAAGTGATTTGTTTTTCAATTTGAAGAACTTTATCATTCTCTACACTTTTATAGGTTTGAAAAACCGGTACCAAACTCAAAAAAAGCAAAACGGTCATTACAATTAAAGTTGTTAAAGCTTTTGTAGATTTCTCAATCGGTTCAGTTGATTTTCCTTCAGGCAACTTTTTAGAAAAATAAAATAAACAAGCTGCAGCTATAAATAAAAATCCAACACATGAATAAAGTAAAACTACTTTATCTAAACTCAAGGTTTTAATTTGTTCGTCATTTACAGCAGCAGTGGTTCCGAATAATGCAAAAGCAACAATTAAAGGTCCAATCGTAGTTCCTAACGAATTTATTCCGCCACCTAAATTCACACGACTTGCACCTGTTTTTGGGTCGCCAAGCAAAATAGCAAACGGATTTGCAGCCGTTTGTTGCAATGAAAAACCAAGTGCCATAATAAATAAACCGCATAACATACCAATATAAACATTGGCTTCAACTGCCAAAATCATTGCACCAGCACCTAAAGCTGAAAACAATAATCCGAAAATAATACTTTTTCGATATCCCCAAAAAGTAATCAAATCTCTTCCTCGAAGCATTCCGAAAGTAAAAAGTAAAAGACCTCCTAAATAATAAGCTGTGTAAAAAGAAAAGTCAATCAATTGCGACTGAAATTGGTCTAAATGAAAATATTCTTTACAAAAAGGAATAAAAATATTATTACCAGCAGCTATAAATCCCCAAAAGAAGAAAACTACAATAAGCGTGTAAAGCGCAGGATAATTGGTTTTTTGAACGTTGTTCGTCATTCTATTTATTATTTATCTTCAAATATAAGAAATCGAATGAATGTTTAAATAAGTTTGCTAAAGTTTATAGAAATAAGTTATTTTTGTTGAAAATTCAATGACATGAAAAAGTTAGCTTTACTATTGTTTATCGGTTCAATACTTACAGGTTGTGATGATGGAGATTTGATTTTTGATGAATTAAATTTCTCTGGGAATGTTCAGAAATGTACAGATAAAGGGATTTATTACAAACTGAATAATAACGAAATGTTGTTTCTTTATCTTTCAAATTTAAATACTGAAAATTTAGTTTTAAATCAAGAATATTCTCATACTATTAGCAATAGTAATGAAATTGTATATCGTTTATACAGTGACAAAGCAATAGCAGGTTCGATTTGTAATGTTATCACTCCAGCATTTCCGCAAGTAGTTGATGAATTTAATGTAAATAATGGAGGTGCAATAAAATATAAACGTATTCGAAAAATTGAACAAAAAGCTGATGATTCAAGAGTTACGATTAATTATGTAGTTTCGTTTAATTTTGAAAATATCATTCTTACGAACGGAGAAAAAGAATTGAAATACGAAAATTATAATTTTGGCGAATATACAAATTCAACTTCAACTTTAGATTTTAATTTATCAAACGGTCCAACTTATTGTACAAATTCAAATATTCTTTTCGCTAAAGGAGAACAAGGTTTTAAAATTATTGGTTCGGATATTCAGTCAGAAATAGAAGTTGGAACTCAAACAATAAATCTAAATACAGATACTTTTGTCAAATTCTATCTTTTGAATCAAGTTGTTGATGCGAATGAATTTTGCGATTTGAATTTTACTGATTCTACTGTTAAAATTAAAGAAGAATGGACAGCAAATCAAGGTGTTATTGAAGTGATTACAACTGCAAATTCAACAATTGAAAACCCAGAAGTTATCATTGGATATTCAACAACTTATGTTCTTAAAAATGCCATATTCACAAATGGAACGGATAGTTTCACGATTAATGAACAGGTTTTAAGCATAGTCACTACTAACACATAAAAATAACAAATGAAAAGAATACTATTATTTGCTTCAGTTTCTCTTTTACTTATACAATGTAAAAAAAATGTTGAGCTGCCTGAATTGGCAAAAGACAATGATTATATCTTTTTTGATTTAAAAGATCGTGTATGCGAGATCAATCAGAAAGTAACCATTCTTGATAAATCAAATTTTACAATTGACGAGAAAAACGCAACTTATATATTTAACTCATTTGGATATTTGGTTAAAGATTCCATTTACAACAATCAAAATGTATTAGTTGAAACAAATACATTTGAAAAACTGAATTTCCCCTTAACAAAAAAACAATTTATTGCAGCAGATAATTTTATTTTGAGCGAAACAATTTATGATTCACTAAATAATATTGCGCATTTTAAAAAATCAACAAATAAAAATCAAATCATCGAAGAACAGAAAAACACATTTTCTGACAACTTTTTGGTTCGCGAAGATTATTTTACCAGTGGAAGTGCTTCACCTCTAAAAGTGGTTAAAATAGTTAGAAATGGTGAAATTATGAAAAGTAAAGTTATCTATTCACAAAGTCTACAGATTTTAGATTCGATTGCTTATGAATATGATAAAAACGAAATAGTAAAAGAAACTCATTTCAACAAGAACAAGCAAATAACCTCATCGCAACTTTTTACTTACGATGGAAAAAAAATTACTTCAGTTATTTATTTAGATGCTGATGGAAAAGAAGAAGCTACTGAAAATTTTAAATACAATCAGAATAACGATTTGATTTATAAATCAAGCTTTGCGGTTTCGGATAATTCGACTTATGAAGAAATAAATGTTTATAACAAGCAAAATAAAATCGAAAAGTCAGAAACAAAATTAAACGGAAATGTTTTGATCAGTACAACTTATCAATATGATGATAAAAACAACATCCTAAAGTATGAAGTCAACAATTTCAATAACAAAGAGAAGTTTGATAAAACTTTTATTTACACTTTTGACAATAAAGGAAATTGGATTTCAAAAGATGTAAGTTTTAATAATATTCCAACTTATAAGGTTACAAGAAAAATTAAATATTGTAACGAATAACAAAAAAACTGAGCTTTAAGGCTCAGTTTTTTTGCTTTAAATTCTTAAAAACAATCTGGGTTAGAACTAACAAACAAATTTAAAGTCCCAGGTGAAACAAATGGGATATTCAAACCTAACCCTCTAAGTATAAATAACGTACCTAATATTACAACAAAAACAGGTACTAATTTTAAAATCTTATTACGCGTTACTACAGTTAATTTATTTGAAATTAGAACAACTAAACTCATTAAAGGAATAGTTCCGATTCCAAAAATCATCATATACAATGCGCCTTGTAATGCGTCTTGAGTTGCTAAAGCTCCAAAAAGTGCAACATAAATCATTGCGCATGGTAAAAATCCGTTTAAAATTCCTATTAGTAAAAAACTGGTTTTGGACTTATTGGTAAGCAATTTTCCTAAACTACTTTTAATTTTAGATATTATTTTAAAAATTGGATTTAAAAATCGAATTTTCTCTAAATTGTTTTTAGGTAATACAACATATAAAATCATTAAAATTCCGATAACGATTGAAAAACGTTGTTGAATTCCAGCAATAAAAAAACCTTTTCCGAAAATCCCAAAAATAAAACCTAAAGTAGTGTATGAAATTATTCTTCCGATATGATACAATAGTGTTTGAATGATTCTTAAAGCTGTATTTTGTCTACTTACAGGAAGCATTAACGCAATTGGCCCGCACATTCCAACACAATGTAAACTGCTCAATAAACCAAACAAAAGAGCTGATAACATGCACTTAATTTAAATTCAACGACTCACTGTTTAAATATGAAATTTCGTCATATGACCAATCTACAGAAATATCCCATCTCCCCGATTCTAACTGATTTTTAGGAATTAAAAAAGCATTTGAAGTCAAAGTTAACGGAACTGTTTGATCTAGTTTTTGATTAGATGGTCTATACAAAGAAATTTCTCCTTTAATCTTAGAAAAATCAAAATCAGATGGAAATTCAACTACTAATCCTTCGGCTACATTTTTTATACTAACTTTTGTAGCAAGATTATTAGCATTTTGTTTTTTTTCATATTTAGAATCTATCAGCGTTTCTGCTTGATAATAATCTTCTGTTACTAATTCATTATCATATCTAGAATCAACTTGAACACGAATTACGTATTGCAAGATAAAAGCCATAAATAAAATAATTCCGATAGTAATACCTGTTCCCCAATTAAATTTCATGATGTATGTTTTTTAATTAAAACTTCTTGGTCCAAGAAAAGTAGTCGTTGTTTTATCAATTACTTCTTCGCCATTTAAAATTTCGATATCTAATCTCGTTTTATCACTTTCGATTAAAACTTCTGGAATCTCAATAAAAATAGTTCCTTGAGCCATGCCTTCCTTACTTAATTTGATTTTATCTTTGGAAACTAAAATCACAGTACCTTGTGGCTTCACTAATCGAATTGAAACATCATCGTAATCTTTTGCTGTTTTATTGATGATTTTAAAGGTGTAAACATTACTTATATTTTCTCCTTTATGTTCAAAAAGTTGACCAGGTAATCTTAAAATTCGAGCTTCAACATCGCTTCTCAAAAACAATAATCCTGTTAAAATACCAATTAGTATAAATAAAACCGCTGAATATCCTTTTAATCTAGGTGTGAATTTAAACTTCTCTTTTTTAGAAATTTCAATTTCAGATGCATATCTAATTAAACCTTTTGGCAAATTAACCGATTCCATCATTGCGTCACATTCATCGATACATGCTGTACAATTAGTACATTCTAATTGCGTTCCGTTACGAATATCGATTCCGGTTGGACAAACGTTTACACATTGTTTACAATCAATACAATCTCCAAAGCCCGTTTCGCTTCGGTTTTCATTCTTTTTAAATTTTGCCCTACCGTTTTCACCTTCTCCACGAACATAGTCATAGGCAACAACGATAGATTTATCATCTAAAAGAACCCCTTGTAATCTTCCGTACGGACAAGCAATTATACAAACTTGTTCTCTGAACCATACAAAGACAAAATAGAAAACTCCAGTAAAAATCAACAATGCAATTAAGGTCGATAAATTGTTTGCTGGACCTTCAGTAATCATTCTTAAAACTTCGTCACTACCCAATAAATAAGACAAAAATACATTTGCAATAACAAAAGAAATCAAGAAGAATATAAACCATTTTGTGATTCGTTTTCTTATTTTTTCTGCGTTCCATTCTTGTTTATCTAATCGGATTTGTGCTCCACGATCGCCATCAATCCAATATTCAATTCTTCTGAAAACCATTTCTAAAAATATGGTCTGAGGACAAATCCAACCACAGAAAATTCGACCGAATGCAACTGTGAATAAAGATACAAAAACTACCCCGATAATTAAAGATATTACAACTAAATAAAAATCTTGGGGCCAAAATTGAATACTAAAAATATTAAATTTTCTATCAAATACATTGAATAGTAAAAATTGATTACCATTAATTTTGATGAAAGGGGCGCTCAATAAAAAAAGTATCAGAAAATAACTAGTGATTTTTCGTTTATTATAAAATTTACCCGATGGTTTTTTAGGATAAATCCATTTACGTTTACCGTCACTATTTATAGTTCCGATACTGTCTCTAAAACTATCATCTATTTCTTTTGACATTTTAACAGTATTTAAATTAATTAAAAGTTTCCTTTAAAAAAAGACCACAACCATAGAAATAGCTGTGGTCAATAAAAAAATAAAACTAAATATAGGTTATTTTCAACCTTAATTTTGAGCTACTTCTGCTGCTGGTTTTTGTAAACTATCATTTACAGCTTCGGTAGTATTTGTTTGTGTTGGAGTAAACAAATCTCCTTCTGGTGCTTTTGCATCTGGTGGATTTGAACCTTGTAATGATAAAATATAACTCGCTACTTTTTGGATATCTGATGGTTTAATTTGTGCTTTCCAAGGTACCATTCCTTTTCCATCACGACCACCTTCCATTATGGTATTGAAAACATCTTTTACATCTCCACCTAAAATCCAATATTCATCTGTTAAGTTTGGCCCGATACTTCCACCTCCATCTGCTTTGTGACAAGCCACACAGTTTGTGTCAAATATTTTCTTACCTGCAGCTAAATCAGCTTGATCTGTTAGTAAGGTAACTTTATCAGCAGTTAACAAATCTGGAGCTGTTTTTTTATATTCTTCAATTTGAATTTTAGCAGCTGCCATCTCTTTATCAAGTTCTTGAATTTGGTTATCACCTCCAAAAAATTGGTATTTTGCAAAATAAATAACACCAAAGATTATTGTACCGTAGAACAAATATACCCACCATGGTGGTAAATCATTATCTAATTCTTTAATTCCATCATAATTATGATCTAAAACAATTAAAGCTTCATCTTCTTGTGGTCTGGTACGTGTTAAAAGTTTCATTAACTTTTTGTATCCTTTAGATTGAGCTAATGGTAAATTATCTAACTTTTCTTTTTCAGCTCTTTCTTCTGGAGTCATTAAAGCCGTTACAACCTTGTTTACAGAAGAAGCAACTACCTCAACTGCAATCTGAACAAAAAGAAACAATCCTAACAATAACAATACAGATGGATATTCTATAAAAGCAGGTTTATCACCAGAGTCAATAAAATATTCAACACATCCAAAAAATATTGCGAAAAGAAGCGGTACTCTTACGTAAACTGGAAAAAATCTTTTCATAACTATTCATTTTTAGAGTTTTGAGTACCTTCCTCAAAAGGAAGGTTACTCAATTGATTAATTTTTTCTTTTTTATAGGTAAAAACCCATATATATAATCCCAAAAAGAAGAAAAAGAAGATTAGTAAAGCGATGATTGGATAAATTTCTATCCCAGAAATATGATCCAAATTATGTTTGATAAACTTTAACATAACTCAACTATTTATTTTTTTACTTTAATATCAGTACCTAAACGCTGTAAATAAGCTATTAAGGCAGTTATTTCACGATCGCTCATTGGCGTAAATTCTTCACCTTTTAACTCAGCAGCTTTTTTACTTGCTTCGTATGATTTAACAAAATCAGGATCATTCATTAAGTTTTGTTCAATTTGCATAGCTTGTGCTTTAAGACTTGCTTGTGCATTTTGAATATCTTCTTCTGTGTAAGGAACACCTAGTTTAACCATTACACGCATTTTAGTTTCAATTTCTGAATGATCCATTGGTTTATTTTCATATAACCATTTATAAGCTGGCATTATTGAACCTGCAGAAGTACTTTCTGGATCGTACATGTGATTGAAATGCCAGTTATCAGAATATTTACCACCTAAACGATGTAAATCTGGTCCAGTTCGTTTAGAACCCCATAAGAAAGGATGGTCGTAAACATATTCCCCTGATTTTGAATATTCACCATAGCGTTCAACTTCTGAACGGAACGGACGAATCATCTGAGAGTGACATCCTACACAACCTTCTCTGATATATAAATCACGACCTTGTAATTCTAATGCAGTATATGGTTTAACACTGTCAATAGTTTGTATGTTTGAATCCACAACTATTGTCGGTACAATCTGAATAATACCTCCAATCAAAATGGCAACTGTTGCTAAAACTGTTAATTGGATTGGTTTACGTTCTAACCAAGAGTGGAAAGCTTCACCTTTAACACGGTTTGGAGAAATTTTAACTAAAGCAGGAGCTTCTGCTAATTCATCTTCAATTGCTGGTGCAGGAACCATTGTTCTAACCAGGTTATAAACCATCACTAAAACTCCAATTATGAAAAGTGTACCTCCAATTGCTCTCATGTAGTACATTGGCATAATTTCAGTAACTGTTTCTAAGAAGTTTCCGTATTTTAAAGTACCATCTGGATTAAAATCTTTCCACATTAAATGTTGTTGGAATCCAGCAACGTATAACGGAATTGCATATAAAATAATACCTAAAGTACCAATCCAGAAATGGAAGTTTGCTAATGATTTAGAATATAATTCTGTTTTAGCCATTCGAGGTAATAACCAATAAGCAATAGCAAAAACCATAAATCCATTCCAAGCTAAAGCTCCAACGTGAACGTGAGCAATAATCCAATCTGTATAGTGTGCAATAGCGTTTACATTTTTAAGTGATAACATTGGCCCTTCGAATGTTGCCATTCCATAACCTGTAACAGCTACAACAAAGAATTTTAATACCGGTTCAGTTCTTACTTTATCCCAGGCTCCTCTTAATGTTAATAAACCATTAATCATACCTCCCCAAGATGGAGCAATCAACATTACAGAGAATACAACTCCTAAATTTTGAGCCCATTCTGGTAAAGCTGTATATAATAAATGGTGAGGACCTGCCCAGATATATAAGAAAATTAAAGACCAAAAGTGGATAATTGATAAACGGTAAGAATAAATTGGTCTGTTTGCAATTTTAGGTAAATAATAATACATTAATCCTAAGAATGGTGTTGTTAAGAAAAATGCAACAGCATTATGTCCATACCACCATTGTACTAATGCATCTTGAACACCTGCATAAACAGAATATGATTTAATAAAACTTACTGGTAAAGCTAAACTATTGAAAATATGTAAAACAGCAACCGTTACAAATGTTGCTAAATAAAACCAGATAGCTACATACAAGTGACGTTCTCTTCTTTTTAAGATTGTCATAATCATGTTGATACCGAAAATCACCCAAACAACTGCAATTGCAATGTCAATTGGCCATTCTAATTCGGCATATTCTTTAGAAGAGGTTATACCTAATGGTAAAGTAACTACAGCTGACAAGATTATTAATTGCCATCCCCAAAAGTTTAAGTTACTTAGTACATCGCTGTACATTCTTGTTTTTAATAATCTTTGAAGAGAATAATAAACTCCACCAAAAATAGCATTACCGACAAAGGCAAAAATAACAGCATTTGTATGTAATGGTCTGATTCTACCAAAACTTAGCCAAGGTAAATCTTGATTTAGCCCTGGAAAAATAAACATAAATGCCAAAACCAATCCTACCAACATACCAATCACTCCAAAAAGTAAAGATGCATATAGGAATTTTTTAACAATTTTGTTATCGTAGTAAAACTGTTGCATTTCCATAGTTAATTAATTTGAGTTGTTTTTGTTTTTTCTGTATTTGTGTTTGATTTTAAATCTGAATTTGATTTCAACTCGTCTTCGAATAGCATCCGTACAGACGGTGTATAATCATCATCGAACTGTCCATTTTTCACTGATTTTATAAACAAAAAGAGGAAAACTGCGGCGACAAATATGCTGATGCATATTAAAATATATATGACTCCCATAACTTATTTATTTGTATCAAAAATACCGCTTGATTCTATTTTAAAAGCTGATATTTATCAGGTTATATACTTTTTTTTAGGTTTTTTTTAACTTTTTTATTTGCGTAAAAATGCGTCATTAATGTCACAAAGCCGATGATTGTTGCTGTACTCAGAGGCATGATGATAGCTGCTACCAATGGAGATAAATTATTTGTTAAAGCAAAAGAAATTCCAACAACATTATAAGTCAATGCAAGTGCATAACTCATTTTAATAGTTTTCATAGCATTTTTAGAATAATTCAAAAAATAAAGGAGTTTTGAAAATTGACTTGCATCTAAAATCGCATCACTCGCTGGAGTAAAAACATTAACATTTTCGGAAATTGAAACTCCAACATTACTTTGAGCTAAAGCTCCTGCATCATTAAGTCCATCTCCCACCATCATTACATTTAAATTTTGAGTTTGAAGATTTTTAATAAATTCCAACTTTTCTTCTGGCTTTTGATTAAAAACTAACGAAACTCCGTTTGGCAAAATACGTTCTAGATTTTTTCTTTCCCCATCGTTATCACCCGATAGCACAAATAATTTATAATTTCTTGAAATCAAATCTCTGAATAAATCGCCTAATCCTTCTCGGTATTGATTCTCAAAAACAAAATATCCTTTATTAATATCATTTATTTGAATATAAACTCGCGTTTCTTTAACTAAAATTTGTTCATCAATTAAACCAACTAATTTAGCTGAGCCGATTTTAAAAGTATTTTCATTTATAAATCCGACAATACCAGCGCCAGCAATTTCTTCAAACATGGAAGGTTTGGTAATTTTTCCTTCTGGTAAAAAATTATACAATCGTCTACTTAACGGATGATTTGAACCACGAACAATATTTCTAATAGCCAATAATTCTTCATTTGTCAAATTTGTTCCTATATATTTTATGCTGTTTGAATCATTAGAAGTTATCGTACCTGTTTTATCAAAAACAATAGTATTAACATTAGATAATTGTTCTATAACAATGGTATTTTTTAGATAAAATTTCTTATTACCCATAATTCGAATCACATTTCCCCAAGTATAAGGTGCAGTTAATGCCAAAGCACAAGGGCAAGCAACTATTAAAACGGCAGTAAAAACGTTAAAAGCACTATTCCAATTCACTGTTCCCCAATAAAATAAACCAACAAAAGCAATAAGTAATAAAGCTGGAGTAAATAATTGACTTGCTCTGTCGGTTATGGAACGAAACTTAAATTCGTTCTTTTTCTGAAAAACATCATTACTCCATAACTGTGTTAAATAACTTTGCGAAACTGTATTAATTGATTCAATTACAATTGCCTCTCCCATTTGTTTTCCGCCTGCAAATATTTTATCTCCAGATTTCTTTTCAACAGGAATCGCTTCACCAGAAACAAAACTATAATCAATATAAGCATGTTCTGAAATCAAAATTGAATCAACTGGAATTAACTCTTGATTTCGAATTAATAATTTATTGTTTTTTTCGATTTCATAAACCTGAATCGGTATTTCTTTATCGTCCTCTAGTTTGGTAACAGCAATCGGAAAATAAGATTTATAATCTCGTTCAAACGACAAAAAATTAAATGTAGTTTGTTGAATTAGTTTTCCAGAAAGCATAAAAAACACCAATCCACACATACTATCTAAAAAACCTTGTCCGTCTTGAAAAAAAATATCAACCACACTTCGAACAAACATCACAATAATTCCTAAAGCCATTGGAATATCGATATTAAAAGTTCTAAGCTTAATACTATTCCATGCCGATTTATAATACGGTGTTGCGGAATATAAAAATACAGGCAACGAAATCAGTAAAATTACATATCTAAAGAAGCTTTTATATTCTTGCATCCAATAATCATCAACATTGAAATATTCAGGAAAAGAAAGTAACATGATATTACCAAATCCAAAAAAAGCAACACCGATTTTAAATACTAAACTTCGATCAATCAATTTGGGTTTAGCATCAAAATTTTCTAAACTTATATAAGGTTCATAACCAATACTAGAAAGTAGTAAAACAATTTCTTTAAGATTGGTTTTTTCGGGATTGAAATTTACGGTAACTTTTTTTTGAGAAAAATTAACTTGAGAAGTTGAAATACCTTCGTTTAATTTGTTTAAATTCTCTAAAATCCAAATACAAGAGCTACAATGAATTTGAGGAATATATATTCGAACAATATGAATTGAATCTTCTTGAAAATCTAGAAGTTTATTGACTATATCCTGATTTTCTAAAAAGTTATATTTTCCAGAAACTTCGTTAGGTGTTGAACCTGGCATTTTTTCAAAATCGTAATAACATTCTAAACCATTTTTTGAAAAAATTTCATAAACAGTCTTACAACCATTACAACAAAATTTTTTATCATCGAACAAAACACGTTCAATTTCAACTATATCATTCCCACAGTGAAAACAATTTGCCATAATTTAGAATTTTATTTAATATTTTCAGTAAAATTCTCTATTACATAGATGAAAAAAAATGATATTTGTCATAAAAAAATTGTATATTTGATAGTCGCTTAAAATTTTTCATCATGGGTAAATGTGAACAATGTATTGTTAGAGAATTAAGTTCTGTAAAAGCACTTAATAAGGAAGAGCTAATCAAAATGTCGGAAACTAAAACCGCATTCACTGTCAAAAAAGGTCAAGCTATTTTTAATGAAGGTGATGTTGTAAATGGCGTTTTTTGTGTTAAAAACGGAACTTGTAAGATTGTTAAATTGGGTTCTAACGGAAAAGACAGTGTTTTAAAGCTTGTTAACAAAGGTAAAATTCTAGGTCAACACGCAGTAATAAGTGAAGAAAAATCAAGTTTAAGTGCCATTGCAGTTGAAGATATGGAAGTGTGTTTCATTCCTAAAACTGAAATCATGGGGTTCTTCAACCATAATAATAAATTCTCATTAGAACTTACAAAAGAAATTTGTCATGAATTAAAAGAAGCTAATGAAGCAACTTCTAATCATTCAAATAAAAACGTAAAAGAACGTTTGGCGGCAGCACTACTTCATTTAAATGATATTGGCGGCATGACAAATTTAGGTGAATTAAACATTCAGCTTTCTAGAGAAGAAATTGCAGGAATGGTCGGAACAGCTACTGAAAGTTGTATTCGTTTATTGGCTGATTTAAAAAAATCTAATCTAATCGATTTAGTTGGTAAAAAAATAGTGCTAAAAGACCTTAAAGCTTTGCAACGTCTTAGTAATTCTGAAAATTAATTTCCAAATCAAACAGATGCAGAATATAAATTATAATTGTTGTAAAAAAATTAAAAAATAGTTTATTTTCGCATTATGATGCAAACAAATGAGAAAGAGTTGGTACAAAACTTATTATCAACTCCAAAAAAAATAGCGATTATTCCGCACAGAAATCCTGATGGAGATGCTTTAGGTTCAACTTTAGGATTATATCACGTTTTAAAACAATTAAATCATGAGGTTAAAGTCATTTCACCAAACGATTTTCCTGATTTCATAGCTTGGTTACCAGGTTCAGAAACAGTAGAAATCTTTGAAAAAGACAAAGAAAATACTACTGATTTCTTAAATACTTCTGAACTTATTTTCACTTTAGATTTCAATGCACTTCATCGAACAGGTGATTTGATGGCAGAAACGCTTGGTAAAATTTCTGCACCATTTATTATGATTGACCATCATCAAATGCCTGATGATTATGCTCAAGTAACTATTTCTGATGTTAATTTTGGTTCGACTTGCGAATTATTATATAATTTCTTGACTGATTTAAAATTGAATCATCTTATCAATAAAGATGTTGCAACTTGTCTTTATACGGGAATTGTGACGGACTCTGGTTCTTTTAAGTTTCAAAAAACTACAGGAAATACCCATCGTGTTGTTGCAGATTTGATTGACAAAGGCGTAAACAATCCAATGGTTCATGAAAGTTTGTTTAATACAAGTTCATACAGCAGATTACAACTTTTAGGTAGAGCTTTAGAAAATCTAAAAGTTTTACCTAACCACAAAACTGCATTTACTACACTTTCTCAAAAAGAATTGTACGAATTTAATTTCCAAAAAGGAGACACTGAAGGAATTGTAAATTACGGATTATCAATCAAAAATATTGATTTCGCAGCAATTTTCATTGAAAATAAAGACGAAGGCATCATCAAAATTTCATTCCGCTCAGAAGGTAGTTTTGATGTAAACGAATTTGCAAGAAAACACTTTAATGGAGGTGGACACATAAACGCAGCAGGCGGAAAATCATTGCTATCTTTAAACGATACAGTTAATAAATTTATTGATATATTAGCACTAGAAAACAAACAATAATTATGAAAAAATCAATCTTATTTTTTGGTTTATTTATTGCTACAATCCAACTGACTTCTTGTGAGAAAGAAAGTCCAAGATATCCAATTTCAAATTCAAGAGGCGAATTTCTAAAAGAGTCTGTTCAAAGAAACAAAGCCTTAGTTGGTTCTGAAGAAGAACAAATTCAACAGGTGATAAAAAATGATTCTACTCACAAATATTATCAATCTGCTCATGGATTTTGGTATAAATATTTAAAGGCAAATATTCACGATACCATTACTCCAAAGACAGGACAAATGGTTGATTTGGTATTTGAAATTCAGGACATCGATGGAAATGTAATTTATAACAAAGAAGAAACAACACCAAGTTTATATCAAGTGGACAAACAAGAAATCATGGTTGGTTTACGCCATGGGGTCAAGTTAATGCGAAAAGGTGAAACCATTTCGTTTCTTTTTCCTTCACATTTAGGTTATGGATATTTAGGTGATAAAGAAAAAATTGGTTTAAATGAACCATTAATATGCGTAGTTACATTAAAAGATATTAAAACTAATCCTTAAAAATTTATGAAAAAACTGCTATTAACACTTTTTTGTGTAGTTTCTCTTTCGACTCAAGCTCAAAAATTAGAAGATGGAATGTATGCAAATTTTGAAACATCTAAAGGAAACATTATTGTTGAATTAGAATATCAAAAAACACCAATGACCGTGGCTAATTTCGTTTCTCTTGCTGAAGGAACAAATTCATCGGTAGAAAAAAAATACGAAAAGAAAAAATTCTATGATGGCTTAAAATTCCATAGAGTAATTGCAGACTTTATGATTCAAGGTGGTGATCCAAACGGAAATGGTTCTGGAAATCCAGGATATAAATTTCCAGACGAAATCGTAGCAGATTTAAAACACGATAAACCAGGAATCTTATCTATGGCAAATGCAGGACCTGGAACAAATGGTTCTCAATTTTTCATAACACATGTTCCAACACCTCATTTAGATGGAAGACACACTGTTTTTGGTCATGTAGTTCAAGGACAAGATGTTGTTGATGCAATTGCACAAGGAGATGAAATTAAATCTGTAAAAATCATTCGTCAGGGAAAAGAAGCTAAAAATTTTGATGCAGATAAAGTTTTCAAAAAAAGTTTAGAGGATATTAAAAATAAAGAAATTGAATCTAACAAACTTTTAGAAAAAGCAGTTAAAGAAAACTTTAACCGAATTAATAAAGCGCGCGAACAAGCAATTGTTTTACCAAGTGGAGTTGCAATTTATGTTTTTGAAAAAGGTAAAGGCGGAAAACCAGTTGATGGCGCAGAAGTATTAATTGATTATGCTGGTTATTTACCAAACGGTTCTTTGTTTGATTCTGGAATTGAAGAAATTGCTACAAAATTCAATAAGTTCGATGCTAGAAGAAAAGAAGCAAAAGGTTATACTCCTATTCCATTTACTTACGGTAATAAAACAGGAATGATTCCAGGATTCATCGAAGGAATTGAAAACTTGAATTACGGTGATAAAGCTTTAGTGTTCATACCTTCAAATTTAGCTTATGGCGAAAGAGGAGCTGGAAACGTGATTCCTCCAAATACAGATTTAATTTTCGAAATGCATATTGTTAACAAAAAATAAAAATGAAAAAAGTACTTTTTTTAATACTTACAGCTGTTACGATTATTTCATGTAACAAGAAACAAGGTGATGAACTTCCTAATGGAATGTACGCAGAGATTGAAACTTCTAAAGGTAATATTCTTATAGAACTTGAATATCAAAAAACACCAATGACCGTTGGTAACTTTGTTGCACTTGCAGAAGGAAATCAAGGTTTTGTAGAACAACAATATAAAGGAAAACCTTTTTATGATGGATTAAAATTTCACCGCGTAATAGCAGACTTTATGATTCAAGGTGGAGATCCAATGGGAAATGGTTCTGGAGGACCTGGTTATAACTTTCCTGATGAAATTGTTGCGGATTTAAAACATGATAAAGCTGGTGTACTTTCAATGGCAAACGCTGGACCTGGAACAAACGGATCTCAATTTTTCATCACCCACAATGCAACGCCACATTTAGACGGTATGCACACTGTTTTTGGTCACGTAGTTAAAGGTCAAGAAATTGTAAATTCAATTGCTCAGGACGACGTAATCAAAAAAGTAACAATCATCCGTAATGGTGAAGACGCTAAAAAATTCGATGCGCCTAAAGCTTTCAAAGATGGAATCGAAAAAAGCAAAAATGCACAAGAAGAAGCTCTAAAAGCAACAGAAGGAATAACACAAGAAAATGCTGTTCGTTTTGCAGACGCGAAAGCAAAAGCAACAAAAACAAATTCTGGATTAGCAGTTTATGTATTCGAAAAAGGAAACGGTGGAAAACCTCAAGTTGGCGATAACATTTTAATTGATTATGCGGGTTACTTTGAAAACGGACGTTTGTTCGATACCGGAATTGAAGAAATTGCTACTAAATACAATATGTTTGATCAACGTAGAAAAGACGCTAATCAATACGCTCCAATCCCTTTTCAATTTGGTAACAAAACTGGATTAATCCCTGGATTCATTGAAGGATTCGAAAACATGAATTACGGCGACAGAGCTTTAATATTCATTCCATCGCATCTTGCTTATGGCGAAACTGGTGCTGGAAATGCAATTCCTCCAAATACCGATTTAATTTTTGAACTTTACTTAACAAAATAAAACAAGAAAACATCTCTTTAATCGGAGATGTTTTTTTTTATGGCGTTACCAAAGGTCGGGCTTTTCGTTACAATCTTTTTTTTCAAAAAAGGATTTTCACTTCAATCCCTAACGCAACTGTGGTAATTAGAAAGACATTTAGTTCTTTTTAAGATCTTTCAGAATTTCTTTAACAGCACGTTCCAATTGAGGATCTTTATTTTCTTGACGATCTAAGAACGTATTTTTGATGTAAATATCAGGTGCAACTCCTGTTTTTTCAAGATTTTTTCCATCTAAAGTATAACTTCCCCAAGCTGGAACACGATAAAACGAATCATCAACTAAACTTTTTCCAGATGTAAAAATAATCCAACGATACGTTTCTTGCCCAATAATCTTACCTAGTTTCAATTCCTTAAAACCAGCAGCTGTCATTTCTGCATCGCTTAATGAATATTCGTTAATCAACAAAACAATCGGTTTAGCAGATGGAGCAAAATTGGGTTGAACCGTAAATTCTCCTTCTCTATATTTCCATTTTAAATACGGTCGTTGCATCAAAAAGTTCAACACTTTATCATGCACATTCCCACCGGTGTTAAATCGTAAATCAAGTATTAAACCTTCTTTGTGATTTTCTTGTTCAACCATATCCAACAAAAACGATTCAAGTTCTGCAGAACTCATATTTTTCATATAAGTATAAGCGATTCGATTATTACTTAAATCATTTACTCGCTTTTTATTATCAAAAATCCATTCATCATACAACAAACCTTTTAGTTGCACATTTGAAATCGGATGAATTTTAGTTATAACTTTACTTCCATTTCTGTCAAATTCTAACACAAGTTCTTCTAATTGATTTGGTGAAGTAAAATAAATTTCTCTATTCTTTGAAACATCAATATTTACGCCATTTACAGCCTTTAAAACATCACCAGATTGTACATCTACGGATTTTATAAAAGCGGGAGATTTACGAACAATACGTTCTACTTCGTAAGGTTTATCTTTCTTGAAAACAATTCCTGTTTCGTTTGTAAAATAACTCAATTTTTTAGTTTCTTCTTTACCTGAAGATGCAAATCCTAAATGCGAAGAATTTAACTCACCCAACAAATCATTTAAAAGAATTCGTAAATCATTTCGGTTGTTTAAATAAGGAAGATATTTGGCATATTGATTCTTTTTTGCTTTCCAATTTAAACCATGAAAATGTTCGTCATAAAAATTTTCTTCGACTCCAGCCCAAGCTTCATCATACATTTGAACAAATTCATCATTTAGATTTTTAGTAAATTCATATTTTATCTTAATCTGATCTGGACTAGAACTTGACAAACTGGTTTTATAAATATTCCCATTACTCAAAAAATAAACAGACTTATCTTTATAGACGATTTGATTTGCAGATTTATTAAATACTTTATCCGTCTTGGTTTCATCAAACTCTACATACGTTTTACGATATAATTGATAACGACCTCCATCTTGATTGGAATTATAAAAAACATATTCTTTTTTACCGTCTTCAAAAACATGCGGAAATTGTTGATTTCCAAATCGTCCAGAAACCAAATCAACACGTTCTAAAATTCCATCTAAATTAACAGTTAATGATTTTGAATCGGGTTTATCTTCTTTATCATTCTTTTTGTCTTTAGATTCATTTTTTTCATCTTTCTTTTCTTCAGCAAATAATTTATCAAATTGATCTGATTTGTAAGGTTCATCAAACCAATCCAAAGAAAAACGATAAACACTCGGATTTTGTAAACCTAACGGATACGATGGATTGATTCGATCGCTTGTAAAATAAATGTATTTTCCGTTTGGCGACCAAAATGGATCTTCTTCAGTAACGCTTGTATTGGTTAAATTTATAACTTCATTTTTTTTTATGTTATATAGTAAAATGTCCAATTCGAAATTACGTTTTGCACTAAACATCACATATTCGTCATTTGGAGAAAAAGATGGTTTTGAATTTTGTAATGCCCAAATTTCATCTTTTACAATAGTTTTTGATTTAAGCGTTTCTAAATCCAACAAACGAACTTCGTCTCTTCCACTCAAATAAACTGCTTTTGTTAAATCATTATTAAAAGTAATATCTCTGTTATTTCTAGAATCGTTAGTTAATTGATCTGGTTTACCTTTACCATCAGCAGCAATTTTAAACCAATTTTGATATCCTTCAACTGTTTGATTAAAAATTAAATTCTTATTATCCTTTAACCATTTTACTTCTAGAACGCGTTCTTTTCCGTCGGTAATTCTATTCACGAATTTCCCTTCGATATCAGAAACGAATAAAACGCCACGACTTACAAAAGTCAGTTTTTTTCCGTCCGAAGAAACATCAAAATAAGAAATTTCGTCTTCGACATTAAAACTTTTATCCTTTGATAAAATATCATTTGAATTAACATTGACAGAAATCAAACTTGTGTTTTTTGAAGCAACATCATAAACAAATAATTGATAATCTTTTTCGAAAATTACTTTTGAACCATTAGCAGCAACAAAAGGCTTTTTGATTGACGAATCAAATTTTGTCAAAGCTGTTTTGATTCCTTTTTCAATTTTATATAAGTTATATTCTCCGTTATTTTCGTCGGAAATAAAATAAATAATGCCGTTTTTATCAACCGTAGCATTAAAATCTTTTCCGTTGTAATCTGTGTATTGTTTGAAGGTTTTCGATTTAGGATGATAAGCTAACAAATCAGGATTATTTTCGCCTTTATATCTTTTTCTTGTAACTTGATTAGCACTTTCTGATGAATTCGTAAAAATCAATTCACCATTTGGAGTTTCCACCAAACCATTTGTTGTATTGAAATAATTTTGAAACAAAGGTTGCGGCGTTTCACCTTTTAAATTGGTTTTAAAACTTCCGAAATTGTTATTTCTACTTGAAGTGAAATAAATGGTTTCACTGTCCCAAGCCCAACTTTCCATTTCGTCTTTTCCTTGATGAAAGGTCAATTGTTTTATGTTTCCACCGTTTATGGGCATTACAAAAACATCATAATTTCCATATTGATTCGAACTAAATGCCAACCATTTTCCGTCTGGTGAAACTCGTGGATTAATTGCTTCGCCTTCTAAAGCAGTGATTCTAGAAGCGTTTCCACCGTTTGAATCGACTTTCCAAATATCGCCTTCAAAACTAAAATAAGCGGTTTGTGCATCTGGACTTAAAGATGGATTTGATAAAAAATAAGCTTTTTCTTGTGCCGATAAAATTGATAGAGAGAAAAAACTTAATAAAGTGAATATTCTTTTGTTCATTATATATTTTTTACTAACAGATAAACAATGTTGTTATTTATCTTAAAGATAGACTTTTTTAATTATTAATTTTTCGCAACATCTCTTCTTCTTTGCTGTTTAAAAGAATTACGTTTTGATTTTCCCAAAATTTAGTTTTAAAATTCTTACCCAGCACATCTAAGGTTTTTTCAAAATAAATTTTATTCGGATCTGGTTTTTCATTTGTAATTGACGAATTAACAGAAATAAGTTCATGAATACCACCAACAGAAAAACGATGTTCTCCAATTTTTACATCTCCTTCAATTCGTCTGGTATCATAAGCTAAAAAATAACGATCATTTACATCATTAAAAATCTGTTTAAAACTAATATCCGTAAACTTCACTTTGTAAACGATTCTACTTTCTTCTTTAAGATTTTTTAAATGTTTAGGCGAAAGTTCAATATTAATTTCTAAAACCAATTTTTTTTCATCGTCAAATATTAAAGTTCCTTTATAATAATTCTCTGTATTAGAATCGGATGGTTCAAAATATAAGATTTTCAATTCTCTGCCGTCTGCAGCTTTTTTACCCGTAACATACAAATCGTAATTTTTATTTTTTACTATGTTCCAAATACGTTCAAACTTAAAAGCCGATGTAATTATCGTTTGTAGATCTAACAAATAAAATTTTATAGGAGCCTGCTCATAATTCTTAAAATCATCATTAAAAACTAAAGCTCTACTTTGTTCAACAATTACATTACTTGTTGCTTTATTTTTAAAATAATAATTCAGCATACCGTCAGCATATGAATAAACTTTTCCATCGATATTCATCATTTCACGATAATATGTATTTAGCTTAACATCTTTTGAGAACTTAGCTTTAGAATTATCGATAACTTCTTTTATAACATCTTTAATCGGACGATTATACATGATCATTTCTTCTAATTCAAAAGAAGAATCGTTTAAATAAATTGTTATATTTTCTGTTTGTTCTGATAAAACGTAATCTAATCTATCATAGCTAAGGTGATTAAAATTAATTTTCTTCGCTGAAGTAGGAACTGTAATTCTAAAACGTCCTTCTGAATTGGTTAATGTGGCAACATTTGAATCATAAACAGAAATACTTACATGTTCAATTGGTTTTCCTGTTGACTTATCTCTAACAACACCAGAATATGTAATGGTTTGCGCAAATGATAAAATAGGAAATAGTAAAAATAAATATGCGATTAGTTTCATTGTTATTTAACGTAGTTTTTGATTAATTCATCATTCCAAAATTCGTATGAATATTTATTTCCGTTTTTGTACAATTGTTTTTTTGTGTAAACTTGATCTTTTGCTGGAAAATTAGAAGTGTTTTCAACTCCCAAAGTTATTATTTCTGAATTTCCTTTGAATCTTTCATTTAACTTTCCTTTATTACGAGAAACATCAAAGTCAAAATATACATCAGAATACGTTACATAATATGAACCATTCACGAAGTTGTATTTAACTTTACGTTTAAGATCGTGAATTTTAATTTTTAATATCAAAGCATTGATTTCTGTATTATACTTTTTAAATTCTTCTGCGAACTTCAGATCTAATTCATAAATCAGTTGTTCAGATTCATTAAAAACAACCTTTCCACTGAATAAAAAACGTTCATTTGCTTCTTCTTTTGGTTCTATATACAAAGTATGCAACGTTTTATCTCCTGCTTTTTTAGAAGTGACAACAAATTCATAATTTTTATCTTTTAATATTTTACGTAATATTTTAAAACGCATTGAAGATTCCATTACATCGTTCACATCAATTGCTGCCGAATATTCTAAATCAACTTCATTTAATTGTTTATTTGTATTTGAATCAACTAAACGACTCTCTCTAACAACGGCATCAATCTTAGTTGATTTATTTTTGATATAAAAATCTACCAAACCATCTGTAAAAAAATATTTCTTACCATCTTTGAAATAATCTTCTTTATAGTAAGTTTGCATCTTTACATTGGTTTTTATCTTCTTTTCTGAATTTGAAATGATGTCTTCAAAAACTCTCTTAATTGGTTGATTATAAACAACCATTTCTTCTAAAGTAAAACTTAATTCGGTCAATTCAATATTAATAAAATTTCCATCGTTTACTTTAATCAAAAAAGGTTCAAAATATATATTATTAACAATTATATTTTTTCCTTTAATATCTGAAAGATTGAATTGAAATTCTCCGTTTTCATTCGTTAACACATAAACGTCAGAATTTTCAATTGCAACAGTTAAAAACGAAATACCTTCTTTTGAAGTTTTCTCTTTAACAATTCCTTTTACAATTTGTGCCTGACCAAAAAAAGGAATAAATAAAAAAAATAATAAATATTTCATGCTTTTCTAATTATAGTTTTAGTATTTGTACATAATAAGAAGATAAAGTTACATTTTAAAACAAAAAAAGACCACTAAAAAAGCGGTCTTTTATGAAAATTTATAAGTGTTTAATTAAAAAACAAACATTGCACGTTCGCCCATTAATTCGTTTACTTCTTCAGCAACTTGCTCAATAATATCTTCATTTGTATGATTCATTAACACACGGTCAATTAACTCAACAATAGTTTCCATATCTGCTTCAACTAAACCACGAGTTGTAATTGCAGGTGTTCCTACGCGAATACCAGAAGTTACAAATGGCGATTTGTCATCAAACGGAACCATGTTTTTGTTTACTGTGATTTCTGCAGCAACTAAAGCTTTTTCAGCATCTTTACCTGAAATATTTTTATTACGTAAATCAATTAACATCATGTGGTTATCTGTTCCTCCAGAAATAATGTTGTATCCGCGTTTTACAAAAGCTTCTGCCATTGCAGCTGCATTTTTCTTAACTTGTAATGTATAATGGAAGAACTCATCTGTTAATGCTTCACCGAAAGCAACCGCTTTAGCAGCAATAATGTGCATTAAAGGTCCACCTTGGTTTCCTGGGAAAACTCCAGAATCCAATAAAGAAGACATCATACGAGTTTCACCTTTTGGTGTTTTTAAACCGAATGGATTTTCGAAATCTTTACCCATCATGATCATTCCTCCACGAGGTCCACGTAACGTTTTGTGCGTCGTTGTTGTAATAATATGACAATGTGGAACTGGATCGTTTAATAATCCTTTAGCAATTAAACCTGCTGGATGAGAAATATCTGCCATTAAAATTGCTCCTACGCTATCAGCGATTTCACGAAAACGAGCAAAATCCATATCACGAGAATATGCAGATGCACCTGCAATGATTAATTTTGGTTGCTCTTTTGTAGCAATTTCTTGAATTTTATCATAATTTAAAACTCCAGTTTCTTGATCAACACCATAAAAAACTGGTGCATATAATTTACCTGAGAAGTTAACTGGCGAACCATGAGTTAAGTGACCTCCATGAGATAAATCGAAACCTAAAATTTTATCACCTGGTTTCAAAACAGCAGCAAAAACAGCAGTATTAGCCTGAGAACCTGAGTGTGGTTGTACGTTTACATATTCAGCTCCGAAAAGTGCTTTTGCACGATCTATAGCAATTTGCTCAACAATATCAACTACTTCACATCCGCCGTAGTATCTTTTGTTTGGATATCCTTCTGCATATTTGTTTGTTAATACAGATCCCGCAGCTTCCATAACTTGGTCGCTCACAAAATTTTCAGACGCAATTAATTCAAGACCATGTATTTGTCTGTCTTGCTCATCTAAAATCAATTCAAAAATTTGTTCGTCGCGTTGCATTTTTTAATATTTCGTTAAAATGAATTCAAATTTACAAAATTCGTTTGTTAAATTCGCAGTTAATTATATATTTGATTCAAATTAATTCTATAACAAACAAAACATATATATTATGCCTATTACAGCAAATAATCCAGCTTTACAATCTTGGATCGAAGTGCCTCAAGATAGCGATTTCCCAATTCAAAATATTCCTTTCGGTGTTTTTTTAACTAATGAAGACGTTGTAACAATTGGTACACGTATTGGTGATTATGCCATTGATTTAAGTGCGTTACAACAATTAGGTTACTTTAACGGAATTGATTTACACGAAGAAATCTTTTTACAAGATACTTTAAATGAATTTATTTCGTTAGGAAAAGGAATGTGGCGAGCAGTTAGAAACAGAATTTCAGAAATTTTTGACGCTAATAACGAAACATTAAAAAATAACGAAGCACATCGTAAAGCAATCATGTTTGCTATTAACGAAGTAGAAATGCAATTACCTGTTTTCATTGGTGATTACACCGATTTTTATTCGAGTAGAGAACACGCAACGAATGTAGGAATGATGTTCCGTGATCCAAATAATGCTTTATTACCAAACTGGTTACACATTCCGGTTGGTTATCACGGAAGAAGCTCTACAATTGTTCCGTCAGGAGTTCCTGTAAAACGTCCATTAGGTCAGACGTTACCAAAAGGTGAAACACAACCTGTTTTTGGAGAATCTAGACGTGTAGATTTTGAATTAGAAACTGCTTTTATTACTACAGATGCAAATCGTATGGGAGAACGCATCGCTATTGAAACTGCCGAAGATCATATTTTTGGAATGGTTTTATTAAACGATTGGAGCGCTCGAGATATTCAAACTTGGGAATATGTTCCACTTGGACCGTTTTTAGCTAAAAACTTTGCTTCATCTATTTCTTGTTGGGTAGTAACAATGGATGCTTTAGAACCGTTCCGTTGCGAAAGTCCAAAACAAGACAATCCAAAACCTTTTCCTTATTTACAACAAGAAGGAAATCATGCATTTGATATCAACTTGCAAGTTTCAATAACTCCGGAAAACGGAACTGAAAATGTGGTTTCAAATTCAAACTTAAAATATATGTATTGGACAATGAGTCAACAATTAGCGCATCATGCAGTTAATGGTTGTCAAATCAATGCAGGTGATTTATTAGGTTCTGGAACAATTTCAGGTCCGACAAAAGACAGTTTCGGTTCAATGTTAGAGTTAACTTGGGCAGGACAAAATCCAATTGAAATGAATGATGGTTCTAAACGTGTTTTCATCAATGATTTTGATACCGTAATTATGAGAGGATATTGTCAAAACGAAAATGTTAGAATCGGTTTCGGAGAAGTTTCTAGTAAACTTTTACCAGCTACACCTTTTGAAAAATAATTTATTACATTTCTTCATTAAAATACAAACGCTTACTAAATATGTAAGCGTTTTTTTTTTATATTTAAGAAAAATCTAATCTTATGAAAAAAATATTACTATTCTCGATTTTGACTCTTTCGTTAATTGCTTGTAATAATGATGACAACAACAATACTCAAAATCCGACAGAGGAAACAACTACAATGAAATTAAAAGAATTTAGAGGAATAACTACATCTAAATATTTTTATCATGAAAATGGCTTTGTCGATTCTATTGCTGTAATTGGTGGCGGAATGATTCAAAACAATATCTATAAAAAATTTATATACGATTCGCAAAATAATTTACAAACAATTGAAATCTTAGTTAAATCAATTACTGAAGCAACTATTGCACACGTAAAAGAAACTTTTGAGTACAATAATTTAAATCAAATTTCAACTAAAACTTCTATAAATCTAATTCTAAATTCAACTTCCACAACGAACTTTACGTATAATTCAGAAGGATATTTGAATAATTCAGGACAAACCTTTTTCAACGGAAATTTAATTCAAGCTGGAACTATTATGTATACTTTTGATGATAAGAAAAATCCATTTTACGAAATGCATCCTGTTGCATACAATAGAATAAATATCACTAATAAAAATAATCAGATTTTAAGTAAAACTGAAACAGAAACTTTAGAAACGATTAATTGGACGTACAATCAAAATGGTTATCCAGTTTCGTTCCAAAAAAGTCCTATTTTACCAGACGATGTTGATTACGCGGAATATATTTATTATTAAAAACAAAATCCACTCTTAAATTTTGAGTGGATTTTTTATACATATTGCTTCAAAACATTTGCATCAATTCCTTCATGCGATTCGTTGTAAATCACAATTCCATTCTTTATTATTAAAATTTGAGGAGATTGATGTTCAATTCCAAAACGATTTGCAATTTCGTTTGAAATATCTCTGTGCGCTATTAAATCTAAATAATAGCATTCAAACGCGTCACCTAAATTATAATCACTTTCAAAACTACGTAAAGCCATTTTACTTATAATACAACGTGTGCTGTGTTTAAAAATAATCACAGGTTTTATTTTTGATTCCTCAATAATTAAATCAAGTTGATTAATATCTGTAAGATTAATCCAATTCATTCTTTTAAATTTTATCAAAAGTAAAGATAAAGATTGAAGTGACAAAACTTCATTCATTTTAACTGTTCAAAATACTTAATAGATGCCATTTTGTCATTAATCAGCACTTTTATTAAAAATAAAACTGCCATTATTTCCGATTTTATCTGATGGAATATTTTTTGTAAATTAGTAAAACATAAAATTGATAATTAATTTAAACACCTATATTACGACTATGAATTTTAATAATTTCACAATTAAATCGCAAGAGGCTATTCAACAAGCACAGATTTTAGTGCAAAGTTATGGTCAACAACAAATCGAAAACGAACACATTTTTAAAGCTATTTTAGAAGTTGATGAAAATGTAACTCCATTTATATTAAAGAAAGTAAACGTAAATGTTGACTTATTTAAACAATTACTAACTGCAACAATAGAAAATTTCCCAAAAGTTGCAGGCGGACAAATTTCACTTTCTAGAGAAGCAGGAAATGCATTAACAGAAGCACAAGCAATCGCACAGAAAATGAACGATGAATATGTTTCTGTAGAACATTTAATTTTAGCAATATTCAAATCAAAAAGTAAAGTTGCACAAATTTTAAAAGACCAAGGTGTAACCGAAAAAGATTTAGAAGCTGCGATTAAAGAAATCCGAAAAGGAGAACGTGTAACTTCAGCTTCGGCAGAAGAAACCTACAATTCATTAAACAAATATGCAAAGAATTTAAATCAAATGGCTAACGACGGAAAATTAGATCCGGTGATTGGTCGTGATGAAGAAATCCGTCGTGTATTGCAAATCTTATCACGTCGTTCTAAAAATAACCCGATGTTAGTTGGTGAACCCGGAGTTGGTAAAACCGCAATCGCAGAAGGTTTAGCGCATAGAATTGTTCAAGGAGATGTTCCTGAAAACCTAAAAGACAAAATGGTTTTCTCTTTAGATATGGGAGCTTTGATTGCTGGAGCTAAATATAAAGGTGAATTCGAAGAGCGTTTAAAATCGGTGGTAAAAGAAGTAACTTCATCTGAAGGAAACATCATTCTTTTCATTGACGAAATTCATACTTTGGTTGGAGCTGGTGGTGGTGAAGGTGCTATGGATGCAGCGAATATTTTAAAACCTGCTTTAGCACGTGGCGAACTAAGAGCCATTGGAGCAACAACTTTAGATGAGTATCAAAAATATTTTGAAAAAGATAAAGCGTTAGAACGTCGTTTCCAAAAGGTATTGGTTGATGAACCAGATACAGAAAGCGCAATTTCCATCTTACGTGGAATCAAAGAAAAATACGAAACGCATCATAAAGTTCGTATCAAAGACGAAGCAATTATTGGAGCAGTTGAATTATCTCAACGCTACATTACCAATCGTTTTTTACCAGACAAAGCTATCGATTTAATGGACGAAGCGGCATCGAAATTACGTATGGAAATCAATTCTAAACCAGAAGAATTAGATGTTCTAGACCGAAAAATCATGCAACTTGAAATCGAAATTGAGGCGATTAAACGTGAAAATGATGAGAATAAATTAAAAATATTAGGTATTGATTTAGCCAATCTTAAAGAAGAAAGAAACGATGTTTACACACGTTGGAAATCTGAAAAAGATGTAGTTGACAACATTCAGAATGTAAAAATTGATATCGAAAACTTCAAACTTGAAGCAGAACGTGCCGAAAGAATCGGAGATTATGGAAAAGTTGCCGAAATCCGTTATGGAAAAATTCAGGAAGCTGAACAACGATTAATTGATTTACAACACGAATTATCCGAGAATCAAAAAGGAAACTCTTTAATTAAAGAAGAAGTTACTTACGATGATATTGCAGAAGTTGTAGCAAAATGGACTGGAGTTCCGGTAACTAAAATGTTACAATCAGAAAGAGAAAAGTTATTGAATTTAGAAGGCGAATTACACAAACGCGTAGTTGGTCAAGAAGAAGCCATCGTTGCTATTTCAGACGCCGTTCGTAGAAGTCGTGCTGGTTTGCAAGACCCTAAAAAACCTATCGGTTCGTTCTTATTCTTAGGAACAACTGGAGTTGGTAAAACTGAACTTGCTAAAGCTTTAGCCGATTATTTATTTGATGACGAAAATGCAATGACACGTATTGACATGAGCGAATATTCAGAACGTCATAGCGTGAGCCGTTTAGTTGGCGCGCCTCCAGGATACGTAGGTTACGATGAAGGTGGACAATTAACAGAAGCGGTTCGACGTCGTCCATATTCGGTAATTCTTTTAGATGAGATCGAAAAAGCGCATCCAGATACGTTTAATATCTTGTTACAAGTTTTAGACGAAGGTCGTTTAACAGATAACAAAGGACGTTTGGCCGATTTTAAAAACACCATCATCATCATGACATCAAACATGGGAAGTCATATCATTCAAGAGCAATTCGAAAATGATCCAACTGAAGAAGGTGTAGAAAACGCAAAAACTGAAGTTTTAAATCTATTAAAACAAACCGTACGTCCAGAGTTTATCAATCGTATCGATGAAATAGTATTATTTACACCGTTAACACAGAGCAATATTAAACAAATTGTTTCGTTACAATTAAAGAGCGTGATTAAAATGTTAGCGCAACAGCACATCACGATGGATGCAACTGACGAAGCAATCACATATTTAGCAGAAAAAGGTTATGACCCGCATTTTGGTGCACGTCCAGTAAAACGCGTCGTACAAAGAGAAGTTTTAAACGAACTTTCTAAACAAATATTAGCCGGTAAAGTTGCTACAGACAGTATTATTTTACTTGATAGTTTTGATGGTAAATTAATATTCAGAAATCAAGAATAAACAATTTTCATAGTTATTTTTTTATTAATGTAGAAAAACGCCTAATTTTTTAAGTTAGGCGTTTTTTTTGGTAGAAATTATATGTACTTTTATCAAAATAAAATAGATATTATGGAAAATCACGTAGAATTATTCGTTGGAACACCTACAACAGCATTAGCGGTTAAAAATTTATTAGAACTAAACAATATCGAATTTGTTGAAAGAAACGATATCAATTCTGCAATTGCAGCAGGTTTTGGAATGGCAGATAAAGCTACACATATTTTCGTTGAACAAGATGTTTTAGAAACAGCAAAAACATTGTTAGCTAAAAACGATTTATTTAACGATTAATTTTTTTAGAGCAATCCCTTCCATTTCATTACAGGTCGGGCTGTCCGCACTCGCTTTTTGCAAATTAAAATTTTGCAAAAGAGCTCAAACAAAGCTTCCATCCCTATTGC
Organism: Flavobacterium sp. I3-2; assembly: GCF_013389595.1. Taxonomy (NCBI): domain Bacteria; kingdom Pseudomonadati; phylum Bacteroidota; class Flavobacteriia; order Flavobacteriales; family Flavobacteriaceae; genus Flavobacterium; species Flavobacterium sp. I3-2. The sequence goes on along the minus strand of NZ_CP058306.1, from coordinate 2,311,052 downwards.
GAAGCTTTTTTTTGTTTAATAAATTTAGATTTGAAACATCATAAAAATGAAAATAACACCTAAAAATATCATAAATAATTTATTACCAATGCTAGTTATTAATTCATTTGGAATTCTAATGTTAATCTATATGTTTGAAGATTATGACAATCTTTATATTATATCTTATTTGTTTTTATTCTTCTATTCTATATTACCAACATTAATTTTAACATGGAATTACTATAGAAAAAATCACACAATAGATTTACATTTACATAAGGATGAAATTGAAATATCTTATAATACTTTAAATAAAAAAATTATTAAGATTGAAAAAATAGAATCTATTAAATTTATTGGCCCTAAAAATTATTTTGAAAAATATAATATTAGGTTTTCTACTTTTGATAATAATTACTACGTAGAAATTCATTTAATAGATGGATCTCAAATTAAATTGACTAGTTTGTTAAATCAAAATTTGAGAAACGAATTGTATAAAATTTATTCCAATTTAATTTATAGCTATAAATATACTTCATTTCCGTATCTAAACTAAAAATGAGGTTTAAAAAAAAAGTTGATTTCTTATAGCTTAATTTTTTGCTTTTAGTTTTTTTTAATAACTTATAAAAGAAGGGTACTTTTTTTATAATTTTTAACCCGTTGAGTGTAATTAAATTGTTTATTGGTTCAAAAATGAATTTATTGGAATATTATACCAATGTTAATGCTGTTATTTTTGCCAAAATTGCTTCGCCAGTTCGAGCAAGCTCTCGGGTCTTGTTTTAAAACCCTCAAAAGTTTTACCATAATTGTTTCTAATTCTGAACTGGTCGCATAGTTGCGAAAATAATGTTTCAATTCTTTTTCTTGACTTCCTAAAGATATAAGGTTGGGGTTTGTAATCTTCCTGATTAACTCTTTTTGGTGTTTCTAATTTGATATTTACAGTTTGAAAACAAATCTAATTGAATACTTTGAGATAAGTAACCACTATCTCCAAGTAATACACAATCGGACATTTGTTTTTTATATTTTTCAAAAAATGAACATCGTGAACTTCTGCTTTTTGTAATATCTAAAGAATGGAGAATTCCATTTATAGAACAGACCCAATGTAATTTATCCCCGTAAAACGAATAGTTTAGAGAAGTACAAAATCCTTTAGTAAAGAACTTATAACTTCTAAAACTCTAAAATAATTTCTCACTATCTCTGGCATAGATATTGGTTTACCCAGAGAATCCAAGATACTAAAATTCAATATTTTAACCATTATAAAATCCATTTATTTTATTAAAAATAATTACATCCAATGAGTACCATATCTTATTTTTTCTTGAACAATAATTTGCTTTGTTGAATTCAATACTAGATTTCTCTTAATAGTTGTTATTGTCAAATTACCTGAAACTATTTTTGTACTTCAATAGACAAATAAGGTCTCTTTTACTTTTGTGGTAATTGTTATATTCTTTAATCTCTTTACTATCCCTATAATATTTTCTTAAAATTAAACACTGGAAATTAACATAAAAAAACAAGTCTTCAACTACATACCTATAGCAATTCATTTTTTTTTCAGTAACATTTTTTTAACTGAATTAAGATAAAATTTAGTGTTATAAATATTTTTTGCTTTATTTGTGAATAAATAATTTTTATATGCAAATTTTAGTAGAAAAAACAGAATCAAACACACTTTACAAACTTCTTACAGGTTTAGTAATTCCACGTCCGATTGGATGGATTTCTACTAAAGACGAAAACGGAATAAATAACCTTGCTCCTTTCTCATTTTTTAATATTGTCGGCGAAGACCCGCCTCATATCATGTTTTCAACGGTAAGAACAGGAAACAAAAATAAAGACACCTTAAACAATGTACTAGCTACAAAAGAATTTGTAGTAAATCTGGTTACCGAAGATTTGGTTGAACAAATGAATCTTACATCAAACAATGTAACATCGGATGTAGACGAATTTGAATTAGCCAACCTAACTCCTATTCCATCACAAACTATAAAACCAATGCGTGTTGGTGAATCAAAAGCTCATTTTGAATGCGAAATGGTTCATCATTATTTTCTAGAAAATCATACAAATGGAGGCGCGTGCGTGGTTATTGGAAAAGTAAAAATGATTCATGTAAATGAAGAAATCTTGCTCGATAATTACAAAATCAACTTAGAAACTTATAAACCTGTTGCTCGATTAGCTGGTTCTAATTACAGCAAATTGGGAGAAATTTTTACAATCAAAAGAAACTTATGAAAATAACAGTAATTGGTGGCGGACCTGGCGGATTATATTTTTCTATTCTGACCAAAAAAGCGATGCCACATTGTGAAATTGACATTTACGAAAGAAACAAACCCGATGATAGTTTTGGATTTGGTGTTGTTTTTTCTGACGAAACACTAGGCGAATTTTTAAAGCGCGACATGCAATCGTATGAGCTTATCCGAAGCGAGTTTGCTTATTGGGACGACATTGTTGTAGCTCGAGATGGAAAAAAAGTCAGCGTTGCCGGCAATGGATTTTGCGGATGTTCAAGAAAAACACTTTTAAAATTATTACATCAACGCTGCCAAGAAGAAGGCATTCGTTTACATTTTGAACAAAACATCGAGAACTTAGAACCTTTTAAAGATTCAGATATAATTGTAGCTGCAGACGGAATTGGAAGCGGAGTTCGAACGCAATTTCAAAATCAATTCGGAACACAAATTCAGATGAAAACCAATCGTTTTGTTTGGCTAGGTTCTACAAAACCTTTAGATGCGTTTACATATTTTTTCAGAACTACGCCTTTCGGAAGCATTGTTGCTCACACCTATCAATACGAAGAAGGCATGAGTACTTGGATTTTTGAATGCAGCAACGAAACTTGGGAAAAATTACAATTCGAAGTTGATAACGAAAACGACACGGTTTCTAAACTTTCTGAAATATTTAAAAATGAATTAGACGGACATCCGTTGATTACAAATAAATCGCATTGGCGTCAATTTCCGCACGTAACCAACAAAAACTGGTCGTACAAAAATATCGTTCTTATTGGCGATGCAAAAGCAACTGCTCATTATTCGATTGGTTCGGGAACAAAATTGGCGATGGATTGCGCTATCGGTTTGTCAGATGCTGTGATTGCAAATCCTAGTAATGTTCAAGCAGCATTTGAACAATACGAAAAAACCAGAAGAAATCCGGTTGAAATGATTCAGTATGCGGCAACGGTTTCTTTGGATTGGTTCGAAAATATGGACCGAAACAATCAACATCCTTTTTATCAATTTTCTTTTGGATGTATGACGCGTTCTAAAAAAGTTACCTACGAAAATTTACGTTTACGAGATAAATCATACACCGATAAAGTTTTAAATGAATTCAAAGAAATTAACCAGTTTGAATCGAATTCGGCAGCTTATACTCCTTTTAAATTTCGAGATTTAATCATCGAAAATCGAATAGCGATGTCGGCAATGGGACAATATCAAGCAGAAAACGGATTGATTAACGATTGGCATTTTCAACATTATACATCTCGCGCTCTAGGCGGATTAGGTTTAGTTTTCACAGAAATGACAGCTATTTCTGACGAAGGTCGCATTACTTTAGGTTGCCCAGGAATTTACAACGATGAACAAACCAATGCTTGGAAACGAATCAACGATTTCATTCATAAACATACAAAAACAAAAACGGCGATTCAATTAGGTCATGCGGGTAGAAAAAGTCAAATTTCTAAAAACTTAATAGCTGCTTCTCCGTTACCTTTTTCGGAAAATTATCCAACGCCTTCTGAAATGAATCGTGAACACATGCAACAAATCATAAATCAATTTGTAATTGCAGCTCAAAATGCAGAAAATGCAAATTTTGATATGATTGAACTTCAAGCGCATCATGGCTTTTTGTTAGCAACATTTTTATCTCCATTAACAAACAATAGAACGGATACATATGGTGGCTCGATTGAAAACAGATTACGCTTTCCGTTAGAAGTTTTTGATGCGATTCGAAACGTATTCCCGAAAGAAAAACCAATTTCTGTACGTATTTCTGCAACAGATTGGTCAGAAAATGGAATTTCTGAAAATGATGTTTACGCAATTTCAAAAGCATTTAAAGAAGCTGGAGCAGATATCATAACCGTTTCTACAGGAAATACAGTCGTAAATCAACAACCAAAAGGTGGTAGAATGTGGCAAGTTCCATTTGCTGATGCGATTAGAAATACGGTACATATTCCTACAATTACCGCAGGAAATATCACAGATATCGACCAAATTAACACTATTATTTTAAGTGGAAAAGCAGATTTAGTTGCTTTAGGAAAACCACTTTTACTTGACCCTTATTTTGCAATTAAAGCAAAAGCTTACGAAGCAATTGAAAATATTGAAGCACCGATTTCGTACGAAAAAGGGATTCAAACTTTAGTCAGTTCTGAGCAAACTTCAAGAAAACAAATTGAGAAAATGAAACGCGCATTGAAACCTAAAAGCAATAAAAAGTAAACTATGGAAGATAATTTCGTTACCTATCATTTACCCGATTTAGAGTTTCAACCGCAATATCCATTTTTGGATTTACCGCAATTTCAACATCCTGATGATTTAAATTGTGTAGAAAAACTTTTAGACGAACATTGCAAAAATGGTTTCGGAAATCGCAAATGTATAATTACCGATTCGAGCGTTTGGACGTATCAAGATGTACTTGAAAAAGCGAATCAGATTGCGCATATTTTAGTTGATAATTTCAATCTTAAATCAGGAAATCGCGTGTTATTGCGTTCTTGTAACAACCCGATGATGGTGGCTTGTTGGTTTGCAATTATTAAAGCCGGTGGAATTGTTGTTGCAACCATGCCGTTGCTTCGAGCAAAAGAATTAGAAACGATGGTTGAATGCGCAGAAATTTCGCACATCATTTCAGATATTCTTTTGGCTGAAGAAGTGCAACTTATCAAAAGTAATTTAGTTAAAGAAAAGATATTTTTCGGAAATTCTGATTTCGAATCGTTAATGGCAACTAAACCAAAAACTTTCGAAAACTATAAATCAAAAGCCAATGATATTGCGTTAATCGGATTTACATCTGGCACAACAGGAAACCCAAAAATGACGGCGCAGTATCATAAAGATGTTTTGAATATTTGTGAAGCTTTTCCGAATTTCTCATTACAACCAACAGCAAATGACATTTTTACAGGAACACCTCCTATCGGATTTACTTTTGGTTTGGGCGGATTGGTTTTGTTTCCGATGTATTTTGGTGCAAGTACGGTTTTAATTGAAAAACCAAATCCGGATGTTTTATTGGCAACCATCGAAAAATATAAAGTTACTATTTGTTTTACAGCTCCAACAGCTTGGCGCATCTTGACAGAAAAATCTAAAGATTATGATATTTCGAGTTTACGAAAATGCGTATCGGCAGGTGAAACCTTACCATTAAAAGTTTGGGAAGATTGGTATGAAAAAACCGGCTTAAAAATCATTGACGGAATTGGTGCGACAGAAATGCTACATATTTTTATTTCGTCAAACGAAGAACATTTTAAAGCGGGTTCCACAGGAATTCCGATTACTGGTTATGAAGCTATCATTGTTGATGAAAATGGAAACCCAGCCGAAACTAATATTCCTGGAAGATTAGCTGTTCGTGGAATTACAGGTTGCAAATATTTAAATCGAATCGAAAAGCAACAAGAATACGTACAAAACGGTTGGAATATTACAGGTGATATTTTTAAACAAGATGCTGATGGTTATTTTTGGTTTATTGCCAGAGGTGACGATATGATTATTTCTTCTGGTTATAATATTGCAGCTATTGAAGTTGAAAGTGTTTTACTGATGCACGAAGCTATTTTAGAATGTGCCGTTGTAGGAATTCCTGACCAAGAAAGAGGGATGTTGGTTTGCGCGAATATCATTTTAAAAGATAAAAACTTAGCTACTGAAACTTTCAAAATACAACTTCAAAATTGGTTTAAAGAAAATGCAGCTCCATATAAATATCCAAGAATTATCAACTTTTTAGATTATCTTCCGAAAACAGAAACAGGAAAAATTCAGAGATTTAAATTAAAACAAAACTAAAGATGAACTATTTTATAAAAGAAGAACAAATACGTTTTAGACATACCGATTTCGCAGGAATTGTTTTTTATCCGCGTTTTTTAGAAATGTTAAATGATTTGGTTGAAGATTGGTTTGACGAAGCTTTAGAACGTCCTTTTTCGAAAATTCACGAAACCAATGGCATCCCAACGGTTGATTTAAAAGTTCAATTTAAAAATGCTGCCCGAATTGGAGAAGTCTTAACCAAAAAACTTTGGGTTAAAGAACTAAAAAACTCGTCTGTAATCTGTGGTTTTCATTTCATCAATCAAGACGATAAAATGGTTTTAGAAGGAGAAGTTACTTTAGTAAATGTGGTTATTTCAGAAGATAGGAAAAGTATTAAATCTGAAGCCTTTAACGAAGAAACTGCTAAAAGAATTACGAATTACAAATTATAAATTACGAATGATGAAAGAAGACAATATAATTCAATCAAAAAGTTATGCTTTTGCAGTAAGAATTGTAAAAGTCTATCAATATTTATCATCCGAAAAAAAAGAATTTGTTTTAAGTAAACAATTGTTAAGATGCGGAACATCAATAGGTGCAAATGTTGAAGAAGCAATCGGAGGTCAATCAAGTAAAGACTTTTTCGCAAAATTAACAATAGCTTACAAAGAAGCTAGAGAAACACATTATTGGATAAGACTGTTAAAAGATACTCATTTTTTATCCCTAGAACAGAGTGAAAGTTTATTAAATGATGTAACTGAAATTTTAAAAATAATTGGTTCTATTCAAAAAACAATACGCAACAAATCGTAATTCGTAATTAATCATTCATAATTAATCATTCATAATTAGAAAAATTTAAAAAACTCTATCAGAGTTAGTAGAAAAAATATAATATGATAACATTTAAAAAATTTAAAGCCGCAACGGTTCAAACAGCACCCGTTTTTTTGAATGTTGAAAAAACAATTGAAAAAGCTATTTCATTCATCAAAGAAGCACATGAAAATGGAGCGAAATTAATTGCTTTTCCTGAAGTTTTTATTTCGGGATATCCGTATTGGAATTGGATTATGACTCCAGTTCAAGGAAGCAAATGGTATGAAGAATTATATAAAAATTCGGTTGCTGTAACTGATGTTGCCATGCAAGCTTTATACAAAGCTGCCAATGAATTCGATATGACGGTCGTAATCGGAATCAACGAACGTGGTGACAGTTATGGCGAAATTTATAATACCAATTTAATTATTACTAACAAAGGAGAATTAATTGGAAAACACCGAAAATTGGTACCTACTTGGGCAGAAAAATTAACATGGACTTCTGGTGATGGTTCTTCATTAAAAGTTTACGATACAGAAGTTGGTCCTTTGGGAACTTTGGCTTGTGGCGAAAACACGAACACTTTAGCGAGATTTACATTGTTAGCTCAAGGCGAATTGATTCATATTGCCAATTACATTTCGTTGCCTGTTGCTCCGCCAGATTATGACATGGCAGAAGCAATTAAAATTAGAGCAGCAGCACATTCTTTCGAAGGAAAATTATTTACGATTGTTTCTTGTTCAACCATTTCGCAAGAAATCATGGATGCTTTAAAAAATGACGTTCCGAATGTTGAAGAATTATTATCAAGAAAAAGTAGCGCTTTCTCAGGCTTTATCGGACCAAACGGAGCTGTCATTGGCGAACCTTTAATCGATACCGAAGGAATGGTTTATGCAGAGATTGATTTATCAAAATGCATTCAACCGAAACAAATGCACGATATTTTAGGTCATTACAACCGTTTCGATATTTTTGATTTACGTGTGAATGTAGCTCCGACTAAGAAAATAACGTTTGTGAATTCGAACGAAGAATAAAAATCAACCAACAAAAACATAAAATTATGAACGAACAATTTTCAGACGATATTTACGGAAGAGCACGTGTTCAAGTCACACCAGAACTCGAAGCTTATTATAAAGAATTAGAAACTTTAGGCGCTGGGGCACTTTGGACGGTTGCCAACGATATTGAACCTTGGGAACCAAAAAGTAAATCAATTCCGATGTTTTGGAAATACGAATCATTACGACATTTAGTATTGAAATCTTCCGAATTGGTAACTCCTGAACAAGCAGGTCGTCGCGTGGTTTATTTGGTTAATGATAATCGTAAAGATGTTAGTGCAGCCGTGGGTTGGTTGTACACTGGAATTCAAGTTACACGTCCGGGAGAATTTACTTCGGCACATCGTCATAAAGCTTCAGCTTTGCGTTTTATTATGGAAGGCGAAGGCGGTTACACGGTTGTTGACGGAAACAAAATCATACTAGAAGTAAATGATTTTGTGATTACACCGAATTCCACTTGGCACGAACATGGCGTTGACGCAAACGGAAAAACGTGTATTTGGCAAGATGGTTTGGATATTCCGTTAGTGAATGCATTAGAAGCAAATGATTATGCGGTTTTAGAAGGAACTCAAGAATTGGCTGCTCCGATTAATTATTCTCCAATGACTTACGGCGGAACAGGATTGATTCCACCTGATAAAGAATGGGACAAACCGTATTCGCCATTATTCAAATATTCTTGGAAAGTGGTTTATCCTGCTTTGTTAGAAGCTGAAAAAGTTAATGAACCGAATCCGTTTGATGGAATTATTATGAAATATACCAATCCAATGAATGGCGACCATGTGATGCAAACGATGGGTGCTTCGATTCAATTACTTCCAAAAGGATTTAAAGGAAAAGCACACAAACACACAGGTTCAATTGTCTATCAATGTGCCAAAGGAAAAGGTTTTACTATTATCAACGGAAAACGTTTTGATTGGAAAGAACGTGATATTTTCTGTGTTCCGTCTTGGGCTTGGCACGAACATCACAATCTTTCTGAAACAGAAGATGCGTGTTTGTTTTCGTTTAACGATTTACCAGTTATTGAAAAATTAGGTCTTTATCAAGAACGTATTTTTGAAGAAAATGATGGACATCAAATAATGGAATAAAATGAAAAACAGATTTTTATACTTTTTATTTATTTTTATTTGTTCGATTCATATTTTTTATGGACAGGGACTAAAAGATAACAAAGGAAAAATTAGTCAAACCAATTATTTTGAGGAGATAAATTTTGAAATTGTTCATGATAAAATTGTTGTTCCTATTATAATTGGTAATGAAACTTATCGATTTATGTTAGATACAGGTGCGCCCAATTTAATTTCTGAACAAGTTGCAAATAAAGTTGGTCTAAAAAAAATAGAAACAATTTCTGTTAAAGACGCTAATAACAATGTAGGAAATCTAAAAATCGGAATTCTAAATACTATACAATTAGGTAATTTAACATCAGAAAATAATACGGTTTTAATTCAAGATATAAACGAACATCCATTATTAAAATGTTATAAGATTGATGGTTTACTTGGAAGCAATTTCTTTAAAAATGCTGCATTAAAAATCAGTGTAAAACAACAAAAAATTTGGATTACTGATAAAGTTAAAAATCTGAACTTAAAAGTTGAATCTTCAAAATTAAAATTGGTTGGAGACCAAATGTCGCCTTATATAAAAATCGATTTTTTAAACGACGAAAATCACAAAGGAACAGAAGAATTAATGATTGACACCGGAATGGGCGGTTTTTATGAAATATCAAATCGAGCATTTAATATATTAAAAAACGATAACTTTTTTAAAATTTTAGCAACTGCAAACGGAACTGGAAGTGTTGGTTTGTTTGGTGCAGGAAAAAGTGAAACACAATATTTGCTTCAAACCAACTATTTTAAAATTAATGACACACAATTTACAAACGTTATTACCAACACATCCGAAGACGGAAATTCAAGAATTGGATTTGATGTTTTAAAATATGGAGATATGACACTTGATTTCAAAAATAAAAAGTTTTATTTCGAAGCCGATTCCAAAATCACATTGAAAGAACCTGCTCCGATTTATGTTCCAACGATGTTAAATAACCAATTTGTTGTTGGATTTGTTTGGGATGAAACTTATCACAATCAAATGCAATATGGCGATGAAATTATCAGCGTTGGTCCATATAAAATAGATGAAATCGAATTGTGTAAAATTTTAGAATTAAAAGAATTTCGTCAAAATAATCCGACACACGAAATAGAAATCAAATCAAAAGACAATCAAATTAAAAAAATAAAAATAACACCAAAACAATGAAACTATTAACTTATTTAACTTCAGATAACGAACCAAGAGCGGCTTTTATTCACAACAATAAAGCGGTAGATTTAGAAGATTTTGGAGAATTAACTAATTTTCCATTGCCTGATAATTTATTAGAATTAATTGATATGGGAATCGAGGTAATTAATGAAATCCATTCGTTACTTGAAGACGTTTCTGAAAATGATTTAAACGAAATTAGCTACGATTTTAACGACATTCAAATCACGGCGCCAATTCCAAAACCAAGAAAAAACATCATCGGAATTGGATTAAATTACACAGAACACGTTGCTGAAAGTGCAAGAACTTTAGATACAACAGGAAAATTACCTCAAAAACCAATCATTTTTTCAAAACCACCAACTACCGTTACAGGTCCTAATACAGACGTTTTATTAAATGCTAACTTAACCCAACAATTAGATTGGGAAGTTGAATTGGCTGTTGTAATTGGTAAAAAAGGAAAATATGTAGCTAAAGAAAATGCGTTGGATTATGTTTTCGGTTATACAATTATCAACGACATTTCGGCTCGAGATTGTCGTAGAGAAGGCCAATGGATTGTTTCTAAAGGGCAAGATACTTTTGCACCGATGGGACCTTTTTTAATCACTAAAGACGAGATTGAAAATCCGCATAACTTAAATCTATCATTGAAATTAAACGGAGTTGAAAAACAAAATTCGAACACGCAATTTATGTTATTTAATGTTAATGATTTGATTGAAGATTTGAGCATTGTTTTTACTCTTGAACCTGGTGATATCATCGCAACAGGAACTCCAGCCGGAGTTGGTGCCGGAAGAAATCCACAAGAATGGATGAAAGATGGCGATGTGATGGAATGTTATGTTGAAGGCATTGGAACATTAATTAATACGGTAAAAGAAATATAACTAGAAGCTTGCGTTAGGGATTGAAGTGAAATCCTTAAAAAGGTTTTTTACAAAACCTTTTTAAGATTGGAACGAAAAGCCCGACCCGAAGGGTAACGCCCAAAAAATAGAAAATGAAAAAAATATATAGAATTGGTCAAATTGTGCCGTCGTCGAATGTAACAATGGAAACCGAAATTCCGGCAATCTTTAAGGCAAGAGAAACGATTTTGCCTGAAAAATTTACGTTTCATTCGAGTAGAATGCGAATGAAAAAAGTTACGAAAGAAGAATTGGAAGCGATGGACGCGATGAGTTTAAAATGCGCTACCGAATTATCAGACGCTCACGTCGATGTTATGGGATACGCTTGTTTGGTTGCGATTATGAGCATGGGGCGCGGCTATCATTGTGTTTCTGAAGTCAACTTGCATCAAGAAACGATTAAAAACGACTTCCCTACTCCGATTGTAACTTCTGCGGGTGCTTTGATTAACGGTTTGAAGGTTTTAGGAGCAAAAACTATTTCGGTAATTACACCGTATATGCGTCCTTTGACGGACATGGTTGTCGATTATATCGAACATCAAGGCATTAAAGTTAAGGAAAGTATTGCTTTAGAAATTCCGGATAATTTAGAAGTTGCTGCTCAAAATCCGATGAATCTTTTAGAGATTTACAAACAATTAGATTTAACAGGAATTGATGTTTTGGTCGTTTCGGCTTGTGTGCAAATGCCTTCGTTGGAAGCGATTGATTTAATCGAAAAAGAGATTGGAATTCCGGTTACATCGGCAGCCGTTTGTACAACTTACGAAATGATGAAAAAATTAGGTATTGAAGCTAAAGCTCCAATTGGTGGAAGTTTATTAAGCGGAAAATATTAATTCAGTTTTAATTTACAATCTTTACATAATTCTAAATTTGCGTTATCGATAGTGCTCACAGTTTCTACAGCATCTGTCATAACGCATTTTTTATTTGGACAATGAGGCAATCCCAAATTATGCCCAAATTCATGAACAGTAACTTTTTTTAATCTATCCATATAAATCGTTGCATTTTTAGTTTTCAATCTAAAAGAAGACACAATACAACTATTTCCAGGACAATAAGCCAATCCCATAATTCCCCAATCTTGATACTTATATTTAGGTTTTAAAACATTTCCGCTTTTATCTTTTTTGGAAGTCGAAATATCTTTAGTAGTTAATCCGAGAACATAGTTAATGGAATCATTAAGCGCTGCTTTTTGAAATTTTATAATACTATCGGCTCTATAACGAGGCGATTTCACATTGATAAAAGCTTTTGGATATAGTTCTTGATTTGATGCAATTACGATTTTTACACCATAAAATTTTTGTAAAATCGAAGAAAGAGAATCGACTTCACTAGCATCAAATCCATTGTACTGTTTAATTAAAACCGTCGTTTCACCTGTAATTACTTTAGATTGCTTTTTACCACAACTAATAAATAATATTCCGATTAAAAGGAGAATATAAAACTTCATCAAAAATGAATTAATTCAATAATTCTTTAGCGTGTGAAATCGCAGAGTCTGTAATATTCTCACCAGAAAGCATTTGTGCAATTTCTTTAATCCGGTCTTCTTTAGAAAGTAATTTGATTTCTGAAACCGTTTGGTCTGAATTATGGTCTTTAGAAACTTTGAAATGTTGATGTCCTTTTGAAGCCACTTGAGGCAAATGCGTAATTGCCATGACTTGCATATTTTGACTCATTTCTTTCATGATTTCTCCCATTTTGTTAGCAACATCACCAGAAACTCCCGTGTCAATTTCATCAAAAATAATAGTTGGAAGATTTGAATATTTTGCTAAAATTGCTTTTATAGCTAACATGATTCGCGACATTTCACCACCCGAAGCTGTCTTTTTCAAAATTCCGAAATCCGTACCTTTGTTAGCAGAAAACAACCATTCGATATGGTCCTTTCCGTTTGATAAAAATTTATCTGTTGGAGTTAATTCAAATTTAAAATTGGCATTTGGCATTCCAAGCGGATTTATAATCGCTTTAATTTCTTCAATCAATGAAGGAATAATTTCCATTCGTTTTTGATGGATTTGATTCGCTAAATCATTTAATTTCGATTCAAAAATCAATTCGGCTTGAACTAATTTTTCAATAGCTTCAGACAAGCCTTCCACTTTGAAAACTTTTGCATTTAATTCGTCTTGAATAATCAATAATTCATCGATTGAATTTACATAATGCTTTTTCTGAAGTGCATAAATTTGCTGTAATTTTCCGTTTATCAATTCTAATTGAACTGGGTCTTTTATCAATTTTTCAGTTTGATTTTCAACTTCATCTAAAACATCTTTTAACTCAATTTCTGCACTTTGAACACGTTCAAATAATTCATGATACGCTGTATCAATTGGACTAACTTTCTGTAAAGACGTTTTTAATTCTTTCAATAAATTAATAACTCCATATTGTTCGTCAGATAAAATTGCTGTAGATTTTTCGAATTGTTCGTGAACAAATTCAACATTACTTAACTTCTCTAATTCAGATTCAAGAATTTCTTGTTCACCCAACTTTAAATCAGCAGCCAACAATTCTTCCAACAAAAAAGAATTGTAATCTTGTTCTTTAGAAAGTGCTTTTTGTTCTTCTTGAAGTTCGATTAACTTTTTCTTATTTGCTTTATAATTTGTCAATTCGGTCTGATAATCTAAAATTAAATTTTGATTATTACCGATAACATCTAAAATTTGAATTTGTTGATTTTCATTTGATAAATCTTGTGTTTGATGCTGCGAATGGATATCAAGCAGAAACGTTCCTAATTCTTGCAAAACAGCCAAAGTAACTGGACTATCATTTACAAAAGCACGCGATTTTCCTGATGGTAAAATCTCTCGACGTAAAACGGTAGTTGCATCAAAATCTAAATCGTTTTCTTCAAAGAAATTGGATAGATTATAATTCGAAATTTCAAAATGAGCTTCAACAACGCATTTGTTCTCTTTATCACGCAAAGCGTTTAAATCGGCTCTTTTTCCAAGAACCAATCCTAAAGCATCTAAAAGAATTGATTTTCCGGCACCTGTTTCTCCAGTAATAATTGAAAGTTGGTTAGAAAAATCGATAGAAGAAAACGCTATTAAAGCGTAATTTTTTATTGATAAATGAATTAACATTTGATTTGAAGATTAAATTTTATTCCATTTTCCACTTAGAAATGGATAAACTTTGTTTAATAAATCGACAATTTGTTGTTTTTTGAATTCTGGTCCAGCTGAGAAAACAGAAACAATCTCATCTCCTTTTGAATCGAAAAACACTCGGGTTGGAATGGCATTTGGCCTAATCTTATGATTATTTTCAAGTTTAGCAATCGCGTCATAAATAACAACTTTAGATTCGGCAGGTTTAGAAATCATCTCATCCAATCCTAAACGATGATAATCATAAAGTGCTTCGCGATATGAAACAAATTGATTTGAAAGTATATCATTAATTAGATGATAACGGTTGATTGTTTTTTCGCTCGATTTCCATCCCACACTACCCGATTGTTGTGCTAATAAAACAAAATTATTTGCTTTTTGAAGATATTGTGATCCTGATAATTTTTCAAATGAATCGCTATCTAATCCAATCATTAAATTTGCATAGAAAGACATTATACCAACTAAATCACCATTAAAAGTATTATCTGAATAGGTTAATGGCTCAAATTCAATGTATCGGAAAGTAACTTGATTGTCTTTGAAATTTAAGATTTGTGTATTATAATTTGAATCATAAACAGGTCGCGTTGACAAAACTTGTAAAGTTCCTGTAACTACATTGTTTTCAAAAGTTTCAACAACCAATATTAAATTACACTCAATACGTTCTTCTCTCGAAAAATTGATAGGTGTAAATTGCGTATTGTTCATAAAATCAGTCATAGCCGATTTTAATGTTGTGAAAACTTGTTTATTAGTTTGCGGAACTTTGTCAGCGATTATTTGAACCGTGCAATTTAATTCTTGTGCGAAAATTACATTGGTAAATAAAAATAAAAAACAAAAATAAATGCTATTCTTCATAATATTGAACGATTTTGGAAACGATATCTTTAGCTACTTCTTCTTTCGATTTTAATTCTTGTGGAAAGATATTAAAATCTTTATCAATAAAGGTAACTTTATTTGTTGGTTTTCCAAAACCTGCGCCATCATCATTTAAAGAATTTAATACTATTAAATCTAAATTCTTTTTTGTGATTTTAACTTTGGCATGTTCAATTTCATTTTCAGTTTCAAGTGCAAAACCAATTAAATACTGCTGTTTTTTAATTTTTCCTAAAGAAGCTAGAATGTCAGGATTTTTTTCTAGTTCAATGGTAAATGTTTCATCATTTTTTTTGATTTTTTGGGTTGCAACAACTTTTGGTCGATAGTCAGCAACTGCAGCTGCAGCAACAACTGAATCAACTGAATCAAAATTATCATGACAAAAATGATACATTTCTTTAGCAGAAAATACACGATGAATTTTCACTTGATTATTTTTTGGACTCAAATGACTTGGTCCGGAAACAAGAAGTACTTCTGCACCTAAACTTGCGGCAGCATCTGCAATATCAAAGCCCATTTTTCCTGTTGAATGATTCCCTATAAATCGGACAGGATCAATCGGTTCGTATGTAGGACCAGCCGTAACAAGTATTTTTTTTCCTTTTAAAGGAAGTTTTTTTTCTAAATCTTTTTCCAAAAAAGCTACTATATTTTCAGGTTCAGCCATGCGTCCTTGGCCAGACAAACCTGAAGCTAATTCTCCAGATTCAGCAGGAATCATAATATTGCCGTAACCTTCTAAGATTTTAAAATTATTTTCTGTTGAAGGATGTACATACATATCTAAATCCATTGCTGGAGCAAAATAAACAGGACATTTAGCTGACAAATAAGTAGCCATTAATAAATCATCACAAGCACCAGTTGCCATCTTTGAAAGCGTATTTGCAGTAGCAGGAGCTATCAACATCATATCTGCCCAAAGTGCCATTTCAACGTGATTATTCCAAACACCTTCAGCATTCGATTTATTAAAAAACTGAGTATAAACAGGTCTTTTAGAAAGAGTTCCTAATGTAATGGGAGTAATAAAATCTAAAGCAGCAGGTGTCATGATCACTTGGACATGTGCACCTGCTTTTATAAATTTTCTAACTAAAGTTGCCGTTTTATATGCAGCTATTCCACCAGTGATTCCCAGTACTATTTTTTTACCGCTTAAAACTGACATAGAAGTTTTATTTTAAAGTATCTTTGAAGTTTTCTTTGTAAGTAATCTCACCAGCTAACCATTCTTCAACTGCTAAAGCATGTGGTTTAGGTAATTTTTCGTAGTATTTAGAAACTTCAATTTGTTCTTTATTTTCAAATACTTCATCCAAACTATCGTTGTAAGTAGCAAATTCTTCTAATTTTTCAATCAATTCTTTTTTGATTTCAGCATTAATTTGACTTGCTCTTTTAGCGATAATTGTAATTGCCTCGTAAACATTACCTGTTGGCCCTTCAATTAAATCTTTGTTATAAGTAACAGTATTTACTGGAGCCGTTGTTTTCTTTAAGTCCATTTCCTTAAATATTTGAAAATTGTTTTGATTCTTTTTCTAAACGAGTTAGCATTTTATCAGCTTTCTCTTTGTATTTTGTATTCCCGTTATAATTCACTAAACCTTCGTATGCTTTCATAGCAGTTTGAATTCGATCATTCATTTTAGAATACACACTATTTATTGCCAATTTATAAGCAGAGTCAAATTTGTAAAAAAGAGCATCTTCTTTATAAATTGAACCTGGATAATCTAACATAAAATTATCTAAAGCAACAATTGCAGCTGTATAATCTCTTGTATATTCACCAATTGTATTATATTGTTTTGCTGCTTCATAAGCTTTTTTCTCAAGCTTTTCTACTAACTCTTTTTTATATAATTTTGCTTGTTCAATGAACTCAGATTCTGGATATTTTTGAATGTAATCATCAAATTTTGTAATTGCATCAAAAGTTATATGTTGATCTAATGAGTAAACTTCAGACATATTATATAAAGACATTGCCTCAAGATATCTAGCTTCTTCGACATGTTCTCCAACAGGATATGTCAAATTAAATCTTTTTAAAATCGGAGCAGATAACTCATATTTCCCTAAGATATAATTCGCCTTACCATCATTAAAAACAACTGATCTATAATTTGGTTTCATACCTTCTCTAGTTATAACCAAATCATATAATTTAATTGCTTTTTTATATTTTTCTGCTTTGAACATTTCGTCTGCCACACTAGTTTGATAGGCAGAATCTTCAGACTTTAGAGCCTTTTGATATGTAGAACAACTACCTAACGAAATAGCTAACAGTAAAATAACCGACAGTTTTTTCATAAACTTTATTTTTTAGTTGCAAGCAAAAAAAATCTACTAGCAAGTGCAAATTTAATATTATTAATCTTATGTTACAAGTTCTTTTTTAAATAAAAAAAGATGTCCAAATAAAGACATCTTTTTTGTATTATTTACCCAATTTTTCGTTAAAATTAGATGGCAGCATTTTGAATTGTTGGAAAATTCTTGATATCATTATCAAATAAATACAATCCTCCTTTGTCGTCTCCAATTAAATTAATTTTATCTAGAATAGTACGAGCTGTCGCTTCTTCTTCAATTTGTTCTGCAACATACCATTGTAAGAAATTGTGTGTAGCATAATCTTTATCTTGTAAAGAAACATGAACTAATTCGTTTATACTTTGAGAAACAAAAACTTCATGATCAAACAATTGCGTAAACAATGTTTTAAAAGAAGAATGGTCTAATTCTGGTTTAATTACAGCCGGAATTACAGCTTCTCCTCCACGTTGGTTGATGTATTTAATCAGCTTTAACATGTGCATACGCTCTTCATCAGATTGTGCATACATAAAAGTTGCAATACCTTCGAACCCTTGATTTTCAGCCCAAGAAGCCATTGCTAAATATATTTGAGAAGAATCACCCTCTATTTGAACTTGCTTATTTAAAGCATCTGAAATTGCTTGTGATAACATATCTTTAGTTTAAAAATTTAAGTTTTACGAAATTACGAAATTCTTCACAAATGAATCAATTCTACCTGCTAAATCTTCGTTAACATTTACTAATGGTAATCTCAACGTGTTTTCTGACAAACCTTTTGCTTTAAAAACTTCTTTAATACCACCTGGATTACCTTGCTCAAAAATCATATCAATAGCAGGTGCTAATGCATAATGAATTTTATAAGCTTCATCCACTTTTCTATCTAATCCTAAACGAACCATTTCTGAGAATTCGCGAGGAAAACCTTCACCGATTACAGAAATAACACCTGCTCCACCAGCTAAAACCATCGGTAAAGTAACCATATCATCTCCAGAAATTACTAAGAAATCTTTAGGTTTATGTTTGATTATTTCCATTGCTTGCACAATATCGCCAGCTGCTTCTTTAATTGCAATAATATTTTTAAAATCGTGAGCTAAACGTAAAGTAGTTTTTGCCGACATATTACTACCTGTACGACCAGGAACATTATAAATGATTACAGGGAGCGGTGCGTTTTCTGCAACCATTTTAAAATGCTGATAAATTCCTTCTTGAGTTGGTTTATTGTAATATGGAGAAACAGATAAGATTGCAGAAAAACCAGTTAAATTTTCCGTCTTTAATTGATGAACAACTTCCATTGTATTATTACCACCAATTCCTAAAACCAAAGGTAAACGTCCATTATTTGCTTCAACAATCGTTTGTTTAACCAATTGTTTTTCAACTTCATTTAAAGTAGCTGCTTCTGCCGTTGTTCCTAAAACAACTAAATATTCTACTTTTCCTTCAATATTAAACTCAACAATTCTTTTTAAAGCTTCAACATCAACTGTTAAATCTTTTTTAAATGGAGTAACCAATGCAACTCCAGTACCTACAAATGCCTGCATATCTTATTGTTATATTTTAAAAATCAATATGTTTTATATTTTTTAACTTAAATGATTAAAGTCTTAGATAAAAAGGACGTAATTTTACATCCATCACAAAGTTAATTAAAAAACAAGCGAAAATCTAATGAGAAATTCGAAAAATAAACTGCTTTTTTTAGCAGGATGTTTAACAATCACTTCAAGTTTAACGATGACATCTTGCAAAAGTTCGTCATACAAAAATACATCAATTGACGCAAAAAACATTGAAGTTACTGCTGAAATGGGAAGCGATAAAAACATGGAAGCTTTTATCAATCCTTATAGAAATCATATTGATGAAGATTTAAACAAGGTCATTTCTTTTAGTCCGGTTGCAATGGATAAATCAAAAGGAAAATGGCAAACTACGATTGGAAACTTATTTGCAGAAGCTACTTTAGAAGAAGTAAATCCGATTTTTAAATCGAGATACGGTAAAGATATCGACATTTGTATGTTAAATCATGGTGGAATTCGTTCTATTATCTCAGAAGGAAACGTAACTACCAGAACCGCTTTTGAAGTAATGCCATTTGAAAATAGTGCGGTTGTTGTTGAATTAAAAGGTACACAAATTCAAGAGCTTGTGGAATATGTAATTGCAGAAAAAAAACCACATCCATTAGCTGGAATTACGATTACAATCGATGCTAATAATCAAATCAAAAATATAAAAATCAACCATCAAGATTTAGATTTAAACAAAACCTATTACGTGGTTACCAACGATTATTTAGCTTTAGGTGGGGATAATATGAAGTTTTTTACCAAAGGAGAAAAATTTGTGATGGATTATAAACTTAGAAATGTTTTACTAGCTTATTTTCAAAAAAACAATCCATTACCTGTAATTACTACGCAACGCATAATTGAAGAATAATGAAAAGAAGAGATTTTATACAAAAAACAGCCGTAAGTTCAGCAATTCTAACTTTAGGAGGCTTATCGTTATCTAGCTTTTCAGGTAAAAAAACAAAACGAATCACTATTCTTCACACCAACGACACACACAGTCATATTGACCCATTTCCGTCAGACCATTCAAAATATCCAAATATGGGTGGCGCAGCACGTAGAGCATCTTATGTGACAAAAATTCGTAAAGAAAATCCAAATACATTACTTTTAGATGCAGGTGATATGTTTCAAGGAACTCCGTATTTTAATTATTATGGTGGCGAATTGGAATTTAAAATCATGAATATGATGAAATACGACGCTGCTACTTTAGGAAATCATGAATTTGATAACGGTTTAGAAGGTTTAGCAGCTCAAATTCCTGTTGCTGAATTTGACATCATCAATTCGAATTATGATTTTTCGAATACCATCATGAACGGACTTACAAAACATTACAAAGTATTTGAAAAAGACGGAATTAAAATTGGTGTTTTTGGATTGGGAGTTAAACTTGAAGGTTTAGTTAATAAAAAAGAATACGGTGAAACTAAATTTTTAAATCCTATTGAAACAGCTCGCAAAATGACCAAAATTTTAAAAGAAGAAGAAAAATGTGATTTGGTAATTTGTCTTTCTCATTTAGGATATGATTACGATAAAAACATCTATCCGGATATGATTGGCGATTTAGATTTAGCTGCCCAAACTCAAGATATCGATTTGATTATTGGCGGACACACACATACTTTTTTAGATAAACCTACCGTTGTTAAAAATGTAATTGACGAAGATGTTATTGTAAATCAAGCTGGTTGTTTTGGCTTACGCATGGGGCAAATAGATTTCTTTTTTGAAGACAGCAAATTGGTTTCCAATTCGGTTAGAAACATCAATATATAAAACAAAAAATCGTTCTGAAGTCGGAACGATTTTTTTTATAACTACTAACTAACTTTCAAAATAATGAATGTTTAACTCTAAGAAAAAACATTCGTAATCAAGTTTACTTTTATAAAGAAAAAGCTAAAAGCATAATTCCTACATAAACAAATAAACTAACAATTCCCATAATAATCGGCTTTGCACAAATTGATTTCATAATGTATCTTTTTTATTACACTACAAATTTAAAACAACCACATTAATTAAAGATTTATCATGTATTAACTAATTGTTATCAATTATCAGTAACAAAAAAGCAAACATCAATTTAATTATTACGAATAATTCAACAATTAAAAATATCATTAATCACATTAACTTTATTTACAAGATAAAACTGAAGGATATTTAATCAATTTTCTTTATAAATATTAAATTCATTAAAACGTACAATACCAAAATCTTTTACAGTTTCATTAATCACTCTGATATTCTCTAAATCAGCAGCATGAAAACTTTCATATCCATCTTGATGAAGAAACCAATCCTTCTTTTTTTCATTATATTTAAATGTAATAATTCGCGACCAACGCCATGCACTTCCGCCGTAATGTTCAACAGAAAAATAACCATCTTTATAAACCAATGTTACATAAGGGTCGCCCATCATTCCACCACAATCAACACAAAAAACAACATTGTCATTTTGATATTTTAATTCTAATTGATTGGCTTTGTTACGAATCAAAATCAACAAAGGTCGTTTTTCTGGATGTTCGCTAACATCAGATAAAGTTTCTTCATCTTTGTTTTTAAGAATTAGTAAATAATCAGTTAATCCATCTTGATTTAAATCACAAGAAAGAGTATCTAGAATAAGATAGTTTTTTGGAATAAACGGTTGCAATTCGTTAGCCATTTCTTTAGCTTTTTCTTTTAAAAAACTTAAATTCAAACTATCCGTTTTAGAAATAGTATCTTGTTTGATTTCAAAATTTGATTTACTTTCGATTTTCTTATTACAAGAAATCAAACCGATAGAAATCAATGCTAATAAAATAAACTTACTTTTCATTTACCAAAATAATTGAAACTACTCTCTTCGAAAAAAACAAATAAAATCCAATCGAAAAAAAGGAAATTATATTTAATAATATTCGGATTGTCCAATTCGAAAACAAACTACCAATGGAAATGTAATAGGATGGAAAATTCAATACATTTAAAATATTTAAAAAGATAAGTAAAGTAAAGATTATAATAGAATTCCAAACCGACCATTTTTGTTTTCGAGAAATTAAAATAGAAAACACAAAAGTTAACAAAATTCCTATCCAAACTACTATTTTTTGATTAATTGAAAACCATAAAAAATCTTCGGCAGAATATCCAAATTTATCCGAATTATTATACACTTCTTCAAATCCAAATTTATCAATCTCAGAAAGTAATTCGTGATTGAAAAATAAATAAGCATTTTTTAAAGCAAGTAGAATCATCAAACTTGCTATAAAATGAATTATGATTTGCTTAGTATTAATTTGTTTCATAACTAAATTTAACAAAAAAAAGCAACTTAGAAAACTAAATTGCTTCGTAATATTATAATTGATTAATAAAATCTTCTTCACTCCAAATTGGAATTCCTAGCTTAGTAGCTTTTTCAAGTTTTGAAGGTCCCATGTCGGCACCTGCAACCACAATCGAAGTTTTTCCTGTTATAGAACTTCCGTTTTTACCACCGTAATCTTCAATTTTCTGTTTGATTTCATCACGTGAAAACTTTTCGAATTTCCCTGAAACCACCATAATCATGCCTGCAAATTTATCAGAAACTTGTGTGCTTTCTTTTTCTTCAATTTCAAATTGAATTCCATAAGCTTTCAATCGGTTAATGATTTCTAGATTCGCATCATTCTTAAAGAAACTACGAAGACTCAATGCAATTTTATCACCGATTTCATCAACATTAACCAAATCATCATATTTTGCAAGCATCAATTCATCTATATTTTTATAATGATTAGCCAATTTTTTTGCAACCGTTTCTCCAACAAATCGAATTCCTAAAGCATACAAAACGCGTTCAAACGGAATTTGTTTAGAGGCTTCAACGCTATTTACCAAATTCTCAGCCGATTTTTCAGCCATGCGTTCTAACGGAATGATTTGCTCTTTCTTCAATTCATACAAATCTGCATAATTTTCGACCAATCTATTTTTGAACAAAAGTGTAATTGTTTCTCCACCAAGTCCATCGATATCCATCGCTTTACGCGAAATAAAATGCTCGATTCTACCGATAATTTGCGGTGGACATCCATAATAATTCGGACAATAATGCTGCGCTTCGCCATCTTTACGAACCAAGCTTGTTCCGCATTCCGGACAATTTTGAATATAAACCGTCGGTTGTGAATCTGCTGAACGCGCATCTAAATTAACGCCAACAATTTTAGGAATAATTTCACCGCCTTTTTCAACAAAAACCATATCATTTATACGAATATCTAACTTTTCGATTTGGTCGGCATTATGTAAAGAAGCACGTTTTACAATAGTTCCAGCCAATTGAACCGGTTCTAAATTTGCCACGGGAGTTATCGCTCCGGTTCGTCCGACTTGATACGTAATTTCGTTTAATTTCGTAGAAACTTGTTCAGCTTTAAATTTATAAGCGATTGCCCAACGTGGATTTTTAGCTGTAAAACCAAGTTCTTCTTGTTGGAAGAAATCATTCACTTTGATAACTACACCATCGGTTTCATAAGGTAAATGATGTCGTTCGTGGTCCCATTTTTCAATGAAAGCAAAAACTTCATCCATAGAATTGGCAAGTACAGATTGTGTTGGTACTTTAAAACCAAATTCGCGTGCTTTTTCTAACGCATTGAATTGATTTCCCAAAACATTATTCACACCAACAAAATTATACAACAAACATTCTAACGGACGTTTGGCAACTTCAGCACTATCTTGTAGTTTTAAACTTCCTGAAGCTGTATTTCTAGGATTTGAATAAGGTGTTTCACCAATTTCAATCAATTCTTGATTCATTTTTTCAAATCCGGCAAACGGAAGAACAATTTCTCCACGAATATCAAATTTTTCAGAATAATTTCCTTTTAATTGCAACGGAACCGATTTTATGGTTTTGATATTATTCGTTACTTCATCACCTTGAAAACCATCGCCACGTGTCACCGCTCGAACTAACTTTCCGTTTTCATAACTAATAGAAATCGAAGCTCCATCGTATTTTAATTCACAAACAAATTGCACAGGAACATCTCCCAAAACTTTTTGGATGCGTTGTTCCCAATCCAACAAATCTTCTTTAGAATATGAATTCTCTAAAGAATACATACGATGCTCGTGAACAATCGTAGGGAAATTTTTAGTTATAGCTCCACCAACTCTTTGCGTTGGCGAATTTTCATCAAAAAACTCAGGATGTTTTGCTTCAAAATCTTGTAATTGCTTAAGTTTAGTATCGAACTCAAAATCAGAAATCGTAGGATTATCAAGCACATAATAATTATAGTTATGCTCGCTTAATTCATTTCTTAAGTTTTCAATTTCTTTTAAAACATCCATAAAACGTTCTTATTTATTTAATAATTCTTTGATTTGGTGATAAAGTTCACCTTGACTTAAAATTCCTCCTTGTTGAATGATTTGAAATAATTCGTAATTTCTATCCGAATCGAATTTTTTTGCTCCGTAACGAATTTCAACTTCATCAGAAAAAATGTTATCACTCAACCATTGTAATCCGTCTTTTTTAAGAAAATCAACTTCAGGATTTGACGTTTTTAAAACAATAGTATCAATATCAGTTTCGTCAAAACGGAATAAGAAAATATGCGTTTTAGAAAAATGTTCAATATATTTTGCATTTTGTAAAACTCCTTCCCAAACTAAATCCGAAAAAATATCTAATTCTTGTTCGGCAACTTCTGGTTTAGAAACTTTTAGTTCGTCCCATTCGTTTTTATCTATTTGTTGAGAAGCTAAAAAGTTAGCAAATTCAACATGTAATTCTTCGAATTGTTCTTTTGTTAATCTTGTATATTTCATTTTATTCAGATTCTAATATCATACACAAAAATACAACCTTCCGTTTAATTCCAACAATTCTTTTTATAAGAATCGATTAATTTCATATCGCAATCGGTTTCAATATAATCAGCTTCAACAACATCCATAATATATAACTTTTTGAAATATGGAGAAAATCGAAACATAGCCGCATTATGAATATGCGTTGGATGATTTTCTATCAAAGTAAGCTCGTAATGCATTAAAGAATCTTGAGGATACGTACGAGATAAAACAGGAAATGAATCAACCTGAAAACCATATTTTACATTTTGATTTTTCATATAACCGATTAACTCTTGACATTTTGAATTACTTTGAATGATTTCAATTAAATGGTCCAAACAAATTGGAGCCTGATTATTTGCAACGTTCTTTTCTAAAACAACGGAATCATTAATTGTAACGGCTTTTATATTTTTTCCATTGTTTTGTTTCGAATCACAAGAAACGATGATAAAAAAAAGTAAAAAAATATTCAATAGCATTCTCATAACCAATGTATTTTCATTAAATATAAGAAATAAAAACAAAAAATTATTTTACAATTTTAACAGATTTAGTTTTCGTTACAATTTCTTCATTTACAAATTCACTATATCTAATTAAAACACAACCGTTTTTATTGTAATCAATTTCAATTGGTTTTATACCTTCATCCCATTGATTACAGTGAGTTGAAAAAGGCGTTACAGCATATATCCATGTACCATCAACAAATGTCCAAACATAATACGAAGCCCAACAACTTGTAAACCAATGCGGCAACAAACCAATTTCATCACTTTTATTTTCATTTAAATCACCTTCATTTACAGGAATTCCTCCAATACAATTTTTAATTTCAATTGATGGAATATTTGAATCTGAAAAAACAATAAAGCAATTGCACTCATTCTTACATTCCGTATTCTCATAATCAACATTTGGTTTAGTTAGCCACATATATTCAAGTATTCCGTCACCGTTGAAATCTCCGCTAATTGCATCTTTGGGAATTTGATTTTTTTTAGAATTATTTTTTTTTAAATTTTCATCTGTAACAAAATCTCCTTCAGTAATAATTTTCCATTCATTTCCAATTTTTCTAAACACCAAATAAGAAGGATAATCATTTGTTTTTAAATTAAAAGTCACACGTTTAACAAAAGTACATTTAACTTCTAAATCGTTTAAATATTCAACCTTAATATCACCATGAATTTGCTGATAAAAATCTGGATATTTCGAAAAAATATTTTTCTTATTTTCAATACAGGATTTTTTTTCTAAGTCAAGTCCATAAAATAGAACAGAATCATCAAATAAATCAGAAAATTTGGCACTATCTTTTGAAAGATGGGCATCATTCCAAACTTGAACAAATACATTAAAATCGACTGAGTCAATATTTTCAATTTTCAAATGTTGATTTTCTTTTTTTGAATTATCATTACAACTTAGAAACAAATAAAAAAAAATCAGTAAAATCGGAATTTTATACTTCATCACATATTATTATATAAATAAAAATACTAAATATAAATTAATTAAAAACAAAAAAAGTCCTTTCGAAAGAAAGGACTTTTAGTATATTGAATTTCAGAGAATTACTCAGCTACGATTTCGTAAGGTAACTCAACGAATACTTCGCGGTGTAAACGAACGTTAGCAGCATATTTACCGATACGTTTGATAGTTCCTGAAGTAATGAATTTTTTGTCAATTGATTGACCGTTTGCTTCTAAAGCAGCAGCGATATCAGCATTAGTTACTGATCCGAATAATTTCTCACCACCAGCTTTAACTGCGATTTTGATCTCTAAAGCTTTTAATGCTTCAGCAATTACGTTAGCATCAGCGATTAATTTAGCTTCTTTGTGAGCTCTTTGTCTTAAGTTTTCAGCTAATACTTTTTTAGCAGATGGAGTAGCTAAAACAGCCATTCCTTGTGGAATTAAAAAGTTACGTCCGTATCCTGGTTTTACAGTAACTACGTCATCTTTAAATCCTAATTTGTTAACATCTTGTTTTAAGATAATTTCCATGTTGTTGTCCTTTAAAGTAGAAGTTAGGTTTCAAGAATGAAAACCAACAACTATAGTTTATAATTTGATTATTTTAATAAATCCGCTACGTATGGCATTAAAGCTAAGTGACGTGCACGTTTTACAGCAACAGATACTTTTCTTTGGTATTTTAAAGAAGTCCCAGTTAAACGACGTGGTAAAATTTTACCTTGCTCGTTAACGAATTTTAATAAGAAATCAGCATCTTTATAATCGATGTATTTGATTCCAGATTTTTTGAAACGACAATATTTTTTAGTCTTGTTAGTCTCAATGTTTAAAGGCGTTAAATATCTGATATCTCCGTCTTTTTTACCTTTTGCAGATTGTTCAATACTTGCCATGATAATTAAGCTTTTTTAGTTTTTAATTTCTCTCTTCTTCTTTCAGCCCAAGCAACAGCGTGTTTGTCTAAAGAAACAGTTAAGAAACGCATAACTCTTTCGTCACGACGGAATTCAGTTTCTAAACCAATGATTGCGTCAGCAGCTACAGTGTACTCAAATAAATGGTAAAAACCACTTTTTTTGTTTTGAATTTCGTAAGCTAATTTTTTTAAGCCCCAATCTTCTTTAGATACCATTTTAGCCCCTTTAGAAGCAAGAAATTCCTCGAATTTCGCTACTGTTTCCTTTACCTGAGTTTCAGATAAAACGGGATTCAAAATGAAAACAGTTTCATATTGATTCATAATAATAAAATTTAATTTGTTATAAATTGGGTGCAAAGATAGTTTTTTGATTTTGAAATACAAAACAAACAAATAAAAAAATTGATTAAAAAAACTCTCTCAACAGAAATCAGCTGAGAGAGTTCAAGAATTTAAGTAATATCAAATCTAAGGTAACAACGGTGAAAATGGTATAAAGGAATAACTTACTAGATATCCAAAACCAGTTCCATTAGTGTGTTGACTTGGGTATTGTTGATAAAGCGCGGTTATTCTAGCTTGTAATTCACTTTGTGTAAAAAAACCAGTTTCAGTATGAATAACTGTTTGTGATAAAAAATTAAAATCTCTACTAAAAATCCTTGTTACTTTAATTTCATATCGCATTTTTGCTTCACGGATAGGTCCCTGAAAGTTATCTGATTTTAGAAAACTTGCAAACAATTGATTAGAATACAATGGTGTAGTAACAAACATTAATACCCCTAATAATAAAAATACTTTTTTCATAATATTAAAATTTAAAGATTAATAACCAAATATAATAAAAATAATAAAAAATTACAATAAATTTAATAAAAATCAACACTTATTATCGTTTTAATCGAACGGTAAGCTCCAATGGCTTCAAAACTCTTAATCGATTTTCTGATATCATTTTTGGTTTTATTCAACGGAACGTTAATTGGTATTTTGATTAAAATTATTCGAATGTATTGATTTCTAATTCGATTAATCGATGGTTCTTCCGGACCCAAAACCGGCATTTCTAATTGATTACTCAAATAATTATACAACCAAAAAGAACCTTCTTTTAATTTTTGATAATCGACATGTTTTAATTGCAATCGAATCAAACGGTAAAAAGGCGGATATTTAAAATTCAAACGTTCATACATTTGCTCTTTAAACATAGTGGCATAATCATTCGTTGTTACTTGTTGAATGATGTTATGATACGGATTATAAGTTTGCATCATCACCTTACCTTCTTTATCTTTTCGGCCTGCGCGACCTGCAACTTGCAAAAACATTTGAAATGCGCGTTCGTGTGCTCGAAAATCAGGAAAATGTAACGCATTATCTGCATTTAAAATCCCAACTAAAGTAACATTATCAAAATCTAAACCTTTAGCCAACATTTGCGTACCAACTAAAATATCGATTTCTAGATTTTTAAATGAATCGATTAATTTTTCAAAAGCATATTTTCCACGCATCGTATCTTGGTCCATTCGAGCAATATTACGATTTAGAAATAATTCTTTCAATTCAATCTCGATTTGTTCGGTTCCAAAACCTTTTGTGGTAATATCAACACTATGACAAACATGACATTTTAGAGGTTTTGCCATCGTATAACCACAATAATGACAACGTAAATGTTCTTGATATTTGTGATAAGTTAAACTCACATCACACGAAGGACATTGCGGCACATGACCACAAGTTAAACATTCTAAAACCGGCGAATATCCTCTTCTGTTTTGAAATAAAATAACCTGTTCGCCCCTACTCAACGTTTCGTTAATCTCATCTAAAAGGTCAATACTAAAATGACCTTTCATTTCTTTGCGTTTTTGTTTTTCTTTTAAATCAACCAAAACAATTTCGGGCAATTTTACATTTCCAAAACGTTTTTCTAAAGTAACTAATCCAAACTTATTTTGATATGCATTGTAATAACTTTCTAAACTTGGAGTTGCCGAACCAAGCAAAACTTTCGCGTCGTGCATTTTAGCCAAAACAATGGCAGCATCACGCGCATGAAATCTTGGTGCTGGGTCTTGTTGTTTAAATGAAGGTTCGTGCTCTTCATCAACCACAATAAATCCTAAATTAGAAAATGGCAAGAAAACCGAAGAACGAGCTCCGATGACAATTTTAGCTTTTTCTGAATTTTGATTTACACGATGCCAAACTTCGACACGTTCGTTCGATGAATATTTAGAATGAAAAACCGCTACTTGATTTCCGAAATGTTTAGTCAAACGCTGAACCAACTGCGTAGTCAAAGCAATTTCTGGCAACAAATACAAGACTTGTTTTTCTTGTTTTAGAAACTGCTCGATTAAACGTATATAAATTTCGGTTTTACCCGAACCTGTAATTCCTTTTAATAAAGTAACATCGAATTTCTCAAACGATTCGTTGATTTGATCGAAAGCTATTTGTTGAAAGTCACTTAAGGTAATCTCTTGATTTTCGACCTCGTTAAAAACAACTCTATCCTCAGCTAAAGTATATTCTACAAAAATATCTTTGGTGACTAATCCTTTTAAAACAGTATTAGAAACATCCGCTTCTTCTAATAACGTTTTTACCGGAATCGGTTTTTTATCTAACGTTTTCATCTGAAAAAACTTCATCACCAACGTGCGTTGCTTTTCCGAACGTGAAAGCATTTCTAACAAATCTTTCAGTTTTTCAGGCGCATCAAAATCCGAATGAAGTCGAACATATTTAATCAATTTAGGTTTATATGTTTCAATCATTTCTTCATTAAGCACAATGATTTCTTTTTGAAGTAACGATTGTATAATCGGAAAAATATTCTTTTTATTTAAAATAGAAATGATTTCTTCAATCTTTAAAACCGCTTGACTTTGAAAAGCTTCGTACAACAAAAATTCATCATCAGATAAATCTGAAATCAAAACTTCATTTTTAGGTTTGTAAACCACAATCGTTTCACTTTCTAGCAACAAAGCCGAAGGAACTGCATTGCGATAAACTTCGCCCAAACTACACATATAATATTCGGCCAACCATTGCCAATGCGCAATTTGCTTTTCGTTTACGATAGGTTGCGAATCGATAATTTCTTGAATTTCTTTGGCTTCGTATGTAAGCGGCGGATTGTTGTGCTTTTGAATTACCAAAGCTGTATAAACTTTACTTTTTCCGAACGGAACTGCCACTCGCATTCCAATCTTTAGATAATGAAATTCGTTTTCATTTACTTCGTAAGTAAACGAATCGGCAAGCGCCAAAGGAACAATTACGTTTATAAAAAATTTCATAGATAGCCTTTTGTAAGCAGAAAAACAAAGATAGTTATAAAATAAAAAACACCTCGAATAATCGTGGTGCTTTATATAAATTATTCGAATTATGATATTAAATCAATTTGTTGTCAGTAGCTATTTTAACCAATTCAATCATATTCTTGGCTTGGAATTTTTGCATCAAGTTTCGGCGATGAGTTTCTACGGTAATCACAGAAATAAACAATTTATCAGCAATTTCTGCTGAAGTTTGTCCTTCTGAAACAGCTTTTAAAATCTGAAGTTCGCGTTTGGTAATTCGAGGAATTTCATAATTAATCAGAGACGGTTTAGCCATTATTTCCTGAACATCTTTACATAAAGCAAGCTTCCCGTTAATCGCATCTTGAATGCATTGCATAATTTCTTTAGCATCTGCATTTTTTAAAATATAACCACTTCCGCCATTTTCTAAAAAACGTAAAATGATGCTTCGCTCGGCTTGATTGCTTACAGCTAAAATTAAAGTATTTGGCGATTGTTTTTTAATAATCTTACAGAAATCCAAACCATTACCGCCTTTTAAAACAATATCAAGTAACAAAACATCGATTCTGTTTTCGAGTATAAAATCTAAAACAGCAGCTCCTTTTGTAAAGGAAAAAATTTGAAACATTTCATTTTGCTGTAAAAGAGATTTTAAACCTTCTAGAACCATCGGATGATCATCTACAATTGCTAAATTCATATTATTTTTATGCATTACATACAATATTTATGGTTGTTCCGTTGCCTTTTTCAGATACGACATCAACAGTTCCATTAATTAAACGAATTCGGTTTTCAATATTTTTTAAACCAAGTCCATAAGTGATTTCAGATTTATCAAATCCAATACCATCATCTTCAATCGTCAAAATAAGCGTGTTTTCATTCTGACTTATTTGAACAATTACATTTTTTGCTTGCGCATATTTAATCACATTACTCAAGGCTTCTTGCGTAATTCTGTACAAAACCAATTGAATTTTAAACGGAATTTTATCTGACAAATTGAAACTTTCAAACTGAATATACAAATGCTTGTAACTCATGGTTTCGCAAAGTTCATTCAAAGCAATCTCTAATCCTAAATTCTTTAAAGTTTCGGGCATTAAATTACGAGATATACGACGCATTTCGAGAATCGTTTTGTCAATTTTATCGGTTAAATCGGTAGTATTAGAATTCAGACTAGAAATTGACATTCGAATATTTGCCAACATGCCGCCAATGCTATCATGTAAATCTTGAGCGATACGTTGACGTTCTTGTTCTTCTCCTTGAAGAATTGCTTGCGTAGCTTCGTAATTACGTTCTTTCTCGATATACAAAAGCTCTTGCTTGTGATTTAGGTTGATTTGTTTATTGATGTTTTGTTGCTTTTTATAGTTTAAATAAATCAAGAAGGCGATAATCAAGCTCAATAATAAAGCAACAGCCAAAATGGTTATTCGAAGATTTTTATTTTTTGATAGTAATTCAGATTCGATTTTATCTTGTTCTAATTTTTCTATTTCTTTCTGACGTTCAGTTGTTTTATGAATAATCTCAAGTTCATTGATTTTTTCTAATAATTTTTCACTTTGTAAACTATCATTCAATGCACTTGCTTTTTTCATCCAATTAAAAGCCTGTTTGTAATCGCTTAAAACTTCATTAATTGCAGCCAATTGTGAGTAGGTAATTTTTCTATTTACAGATTCTTTACTCAAAATATTTTCTTCAAGAATATGCTCCAATTGTAATCTTGCTTTATCATATTTCTTTTGCATTAAATACACATTATAAACTCTAAAATAAAGCATGTGTAACAGTTTAAATTGCTTTTTTTCTTTAGCGATTTCAATTCCTTTATCTAAACTTTTCAATGCATTATCATAATCTTGAGTTGTTGTATGATACATCGATTCTTGATAATAATAATTAGGAAAATGTCTAGAATTAGAGAAATTACGAAGTAAATCAGAAGCTTTATCTAAATAAATTTTTGCCGATTTGCTATCTGGTTTGTAACAATAATTACTTACTAAATTGAAAAATGTAATTAAATGAACCGATTCTTTTTTAGGAATTTTACTCAAAAACTGAAGCGCTTTTTTATGATATTCTTCGGCCGTATCAAATTGACCAATTGACATAAAAGTCAAACCTAATTGCGTATTGTAAAAGGCAAGTAATTCAAAATTATTTATTTTTTGGCTTAACGGAATACAATCTTCAATCAACGTCTTAACCATAAAATCATAACCTTTATCTTCAACTTGCAAATAGGCATAATTGTATAACGATTTCGCAAGGAAATCTTTATTTTTTGATTGTGGTTTTAAAAACGCTATGGCTTTTTGATAATGACTTTTAGCTTGTTCTTTTTTCCCTTGAGCTGCAAAATAAACACCTAAATAATAATCTAAAATTCCTCTATCTAATTTTTCTTTATCATTTTTTTTTTGGACCTTTTGAATGGCATTCCAACTTTTTAAACTATCTGATTGCGCCCAAAATTCAGACAACAACAAATAATTTAGTAATTGTTTTTTCTTATCTTTTTGATTTTGAACATTTTTATTCAGTTCTGATAAATAAGCATCTTCGTCAAGTGGAAAAAAATGCTGAGCCGAAATAAGATTACAAATAAGTGAAATTGATATAATAAAAAATATTCTTTTTAACATGTTGACATAGAATTAAAAGACAAATATCCTAATAAAAACCTTCAATTTACATTTGTTTTATAAAATCAAGGTAAACCATTAGAAAAAAAATCATAGAATTCAACGATTGATAGCGTATTTATAATTAATCATTTTTGTAAAAACAATTTTAAAAAACAAACAACATGAAAAATTTTAAAAAGAAACTAGCAATCGTAGGTATTTTATCATTATTAAGTATTAGTACAATTGCAACAAGTTGTAGTAGTGATGACAGTACAAATTACGAACAACCAACTTCAGGCTCAATCGATGCTGCAGTTGGTACATATAAAGGAAAGTTAAGATCTAGCTATCTTGATCAATACGAATATTTTGATGCTGTAGTAATTGTTACAAAAGTAGATAATCAACATTTAAAAGTTGAAGCAAAATCTGGTGAAGCTTATTCTAGTGTTACAGCTAAAGTTTTTAAAGTAGAGAATAGTTATAACAATAATATTAATAATGTAGACGGAATTTTAGAAGGTTATTTTTGGTACACTGCCGAAGTAAAAACACTTGAACTGGGAACAAATCAACAAGCCGAAACTGATATTAATTTTTTATTTGATGGTACAAAACAATAATCAAAAATCGCAATAATTTGGATTTTAATTCTATAAATTGTTTATTTATCAAAAATATAAACTATTAAAACCATGAAAAAAACTGGATTATTATTATTTACTGCATTATTGGTTATTTCGTGTAATCAGAAAAATAAAGAAAATGAAAGTACAACCAATGATTCTTTAGTAACAAACGAAGTTTCAAAACCAATTGAAACTGGATTTAATATCGAAAATATTTCAGTATCAACTACAGACATTGGTGTATTTCCGTTTATCAATTTGCCAAAAGGTTTAAGAGAAATGAACAAACCTTTAGTACGTGAATTTGACGTTTGCTTTTTTCCTATTGATGGAATTATGACACCGTTTGAAGGTAAACTTTATAAAACATTTATTGCTCCCAATCGAGGTGAAAATTTCTCACAACATTTTTTTGAAAAAAGTATGTCTGATTATCTTTTATCAATCGGAGCAGTAAAAATTTTTGATGGAGAAATCACCAAAGAAGAATACGATAGATATAACAAAAAAGACCCAAATAAAGGTGGTGAAGGCGATATTGGTTACGCTGGACAAAATATAAAATTTTGGGTTTTACGAACAAAAAAAGATGGCAATATTTACGTTCAATATCTTTCTAATAACGCAGGAGCGTCTTTGAATGTGTTACAAGAAGCGGCTTTTGAACAATCGATTACCAAAGTTACTGCTGAAGAGATTTCATCTGATTTAATCGAAAAAGGAAAAGCTGTTTTATATATCAATTTTGATGTTGATAAATCAATTATTTCAAATGATGGAATTGAAACGGTAAACGAAATTGCGCTTGCTTTAAAAAACAATCCGTCAATAAAAATAAGTATTGAAGGTCATACAGATAATTCAGGAAATGCAGACCATAACAAAACACTTTCGGCAAGTCGAGCTGAAGCCGTTAAAGAAAAATTAACATCAAACGGAATTGACAAAAACAGATTAGCTGCTGTTGGATTTGGCTCAGAAAAACCTTTAGTTGCAAATGATTCTGATGAAAACAAAGCAAAAAATAGACGTGTCGAACTAATTAAAATTAACTAATCAATAAATATTTTGTATTTTATAGCAAATTCTATTCTGTATGTTAAAGTCATATCTTTTTTCGTAGTGATTTTAGTTTCTCAGCAAAATGTAATTGCACAGGAATTTCCTTATAAAATTTCTAATCAAATAATTGCAGAAAAAGATTCAACTCAGAATGCGTTTGCATTACAAATAGCAGCAACCGATTTTGCTTTTCAGGGCGATTATTTTCAAGCCTTAAAAACGTGGAATCAACAAAGGCCGAATCAGAAAGAAATTAAATTAACTGAGTTTGATTCGATTTTTTTTGCAAACAGTAAAGAAATTTCAGCAAAAGATTTCATTCTTGAAAAAAGTAAAACAGAAGAAATTATCATCTTAAATGAACTACATCACAATCCGAGTCATCGAATATTTGCACGTTCACTCTTAAAAGATTTATATAAAAACGGTTACAGATATTTAGGTTTAGAAGCTTTGGATGACAAGCAAATCAATGAAAGAAAATTTGCTATAACTGAAAGTGGTTATTATACTTCTGAACCAGAATTTGGTAACTTTATTAAAGAAGCTCTTAATTTAGGTTTTACGCTTTTTGGATACGAAGCTACAGAAAATGATAATTGGGATATTGATAAATGGAAAAATAGAGAAATTGCTCAAGCTCAAAATATTTACAAATTCATGCAAAATCATACCGACGGAAAATATTTTATTTATTGCGGTGCTGGACATGCATTTGAAGGCGACAACAACGGTAGAGGAAAATCAATGGCAGGAGTTTTAGCCGATTTAACAAAAATAAATCTATTGACTATTGACCAAAATAGATATTCTGATAAAGGTGAAAACAACTACAATCAACCATTATCAAAATTGCTTGAAAGTAATATTCCGAGTGTTTTGATAAATTCTGAAGATGTTGTTTTTCGTGGAAATTCTAAAAGTTATGAAACCGATATTAGTATCATTCAACCCGTAACTGATTTTAAAAAATCTGATTCTTCTTGGATTAATGATAAGGTTCAAGTCGAAGTAAAAATTTCAACTGAAAAAACAATTAATTATCCTGCTCTTTTTTTAATTTACAGAAAAGGAGAACTAGAATTGAATGGAGTTCCGACTAAAGTTATTGAACTTGAAAATAATCAAGATAAAATTTTCGTCAAAAAAGGTGAATATGAATATTTAATTATTGATTCAAAAAACAATAAAATACATTTATGAAACAAAAAACACTTCAAAATTTTGAAGTGTTTTTTGTTTTTATTTTATTTATTTAAATTACATTCTAATCCAAGTTTGTGTTCTACCTAAAGCTTGAATTCCAACATATCCACGAACATCTAATTTATCTGAACCGTTTAATTTCATCGAACATTTATATTCTTTACCAGAAGTTGGGTCTAAAATTTTCCCTCCGTTATATTCGTTTCCATCTTTTTTAAGACCATTTATAATGGTTAAACCTTTAATTGGTTTATTTTTATTGGTTCCTTCACATTTAGAACATACAGCTGTTTTATTTTCGGTTAAAATCTCAATTACTTTACCATATATTTTTCCATCTTTCTCAGTAATTTCAACAACTGATTTGGGCTTACCTGTTTCATCATCAATTGTTTTCCATTTTCCAATTACACTTTGAGCTGACATTGAACCTATTCCAAGAAACATTGTCATAAACATAAAAATTAGCGTTTTTTTCATAATTATAGTTTGTTATTTTTTACTAATATATAAATTTTTATTCTTCAATTTAAAAATTGCTGCATTTAAATCAAAACCAAGTAAAAGAATCAGACAGTTAATCCAGATGTAAATCATCACAACCAAAAGTGTACCAATTGATCCGTAAAGTTCATTATATTTTGCAAATCGCAAAACATAAACACCAAAACCATAAGAAGTTAACGTAACTAAAACCGTTGTAAATATAGAACCATATGAAAAGAAAGCCATACGTTTTGTTTCTTTTGTACCGAATTTATACAAGATAGAAACTACAATCAATATCATTGATATAACAAAAATGGACCTTGCTACATTTCCTACAAGCGGAATTTCGGTCATTTTCATTAAGATTTCGATGGTCAAATAAACGGCAACCGATAAAATCATAATTAATGAAAGTACAATCGATAAACAAACTGCAACCAAATATTGACGAATAAAATTTCGAGAATCGGTTATATGATAAGACGATTGAAAACCTCCAATAATTGCGTTTACACCATTTGCCATTAAAAAAACCGACATGATAACCCCTGTAGAAATTAAGCTTTTATAACTGTTATTCATAATATCAATTAAAATAAGCTCAATAGCGCCATAAGTATTTGGCGGAACGCTATCTTCTACAAACTGTAAAAAATCTTGTTGAAAATTTTCTAACGGAATGTATGGAATCAAATTCAATATAAAAAGTGCAAACGGAAAAAGTGCCATAAAAAAACTAAACGCAATGGAACCCGCACGATACGAAAATGCACCTCGCACTATTCCATAAATGTATAATTCCAAAAGTTCGTAAAGCGTAAGCCCTTGTAAACCTGGAAGTTTAATTTTTTTTGAAAATCCAATCAGTTTATTCACTACCGGAATTTTCATTAATGTATCTTCAATATTTTTTGACACTTAAAAAATAAATCAATTATAAAACTGCCTTTAAACTCAAATCCATATTGTAAACCGAATGAGTTAAAGCTCCCGAAGAAATAAAATCAACGCCACAATTTGCATATTCACGAATGGTTTTTTCGTTAATATTTCCAGACGATTCTGCAAAACATTTACCATCAATCATTGCAACCGCTTTTTTAGTATCTTCAAAATTAAAGTTATCAATTAAAATCTGATAAACACCATCATTTTCTAAAATCTCTGCAATTTCATTTAAATCTCGTGCCTCAACAATAATCTTCAAATCTCTATTTTCGGCTTTAAGATATTGTTTGGTTTGATTAATTGCTTGAGTAATTCCGCCTGCAAAATCAATATGATTATCTTTCAACATAATCATATCGTACAAAGCAAAACGATGATTTTCACCACCACCAATTTTAACTGCCCATTTCTCAATCGCTCGAATACCAGGAGTCGTTTTTCTAGTATCTAAAATTTTCGCTTTAGTACCTTCGACCATTTTCATAAAAGCTTTGGTTTTAGTAGCAATCGCGCTCATTCGCTGCATTGAATTTAAAACCACGCGTTCTGCTTTTAAAATAGATTGCGATTTTCCGGTTACATAAAAAGCAATATCTCCGTACTTTACAGGCGTTCCATCTTCGATTAAAACCTCAACTTCCATTTCTGGATCCACGTAATTAAAAATCATTTTAGCAAAATCAACACCTGCCAAAATTCCGTCTTCTTTAACTAAAAGTTTCGCTTTCCCCATTGCATCAGCCGGAATGCAAGCTAACGAACTGTGATCGCCGTCACCAACATCTTCTCGAATGGCATTTTCTATAATTAATTCTAACTCTTTATCAAATTGTGCTTTCGAAATCATCTCTAACTATTTTAGGCTAAAATACAAAATGTTTTAAAAAAAGTAGATTTTTAAAGCTTGCATTTTGGACAATCCTTCCACTGCGTTACAGGTCGGGCTGTTCGCACTCGCTTTTTCCAAAATGAATTTTGTAAAAGAGCTCAAACAAAGCTTCCATCCCTTTTGCGCGTTATAGTGGTTTCAAATCTTTTATATTTAAATCCCAGTATTAAACTTAACTCCAAGGGTAAACCATCGACCAGGCATAGGTACAGCACCAGCTTCGATATATGTTTTATCAAAAATATTTTGAGCGTCGATATAATAATTAAATTTTTTATGTTGATATGAAACACGTAAATCAGTTAAAAAATAGTCTTTGTACGAAATGCGTTCATTATATCTATTTGCTATTAAGGCAGACCAATTAGCATTTGACCATTGTATAATATTAACTAGCTGATGACGGAAGTTTTCAATTTTATATTTAGAAGAATTATCTTCAGCTAGACCTTCCATTTTTGGAGACAAATATGTATAAGCTAATTTAAACTTCCAAAGATTATCTTCTGATTTCAAACGATAATCAAAACTTGCATTAACTCCTGTTGTTCTTAAACTTCCTACATTATTTGCTTGCCAAGGAACATCAGCCGAAAGTCGCGTCCAATCAATAAAATCATTTATGTCTCGATAAAAAACAATTGCTTTTGCATTGAAATTATCATTTTCAAATTTAAATCCACCTTCATATTGTAACGCTTTTTCCGAAATTAAATTAGGATTCCCAACATTTCCTGGACGTTGGTCCAAATACAAATCTGTAAAAGATGGAATTCGTTGACTTGTTCCTGCGCTGGCAATGAATTTAAATTCGGGCTGAA
Organism: Flavobacterium sp. I3-2; assembly: GCF_013389595.1. Taxonomy (NCBI): domain Bacteria; kingdom Pseudomonadati; phylum Bacteroidota; class Flavobacteriia; order Flavobacteriales; family Flavobacteriaceae; genus Flavobacterium; species Flavobacterium sp. I3-2. The sequence goes on along the minus strand of NZ_CP058306.1, from coordinate 2,271,541 downwards.
TCAAATAACTAAAATCTAAACCTGGGAAAACTTGCCATCCAAAAACAGAATTATAATTGGTGTAAGCTCCAACTGTAATATCAATTTTCTCTATTTCTTGAGTTCTAAATTCGGCATAAAAACCAAAATTTTCTCTTTCGTGTTCGCCAATATTACTCGAGTTAATTTGCTCATAACGACCTTCAGCTCCAAAACCAAATTCTCCAAAATTCACTTGATAATTTAAGTTTAATTGAGCATTTAAACTATTTGAATAATGTTGACTTCTTGCAACATCTAATTTATGACGGAAATAACGATAATCATCATAATTATAACGATAACCAATTTGAGGCATCAAAACTAAATTGTCAGACAAACGATGTTTTGACTGAACAGCCATCATAAAAGTTTGTACAATTTCTTTTGCTTCTTTATCTCCTGGAGCAGCATAAAATCCATTTGCACCGAAATTTGAATTAACATAACCCGCTAATAAATTGTAATTATTTTTATCGTTCGGTTGAAAATCAGCTTGATAAAAAACTTTATTATTATGGTAAGCTGTGTTATATCGATAACCACTGCCCGATTCATGTGAACCATACAATTGATGTTGAAACTTTTCTTTTGCCAAAGTAAAACCTAGTTGTACTCCTCGCCCATTAAACATTTCATTATTTTCTTCTTTGTCCTTTTTAAAGCTTGAACCGGCAAAAACATTTGCATAAAACGAATTAGAAACTGGTTTCTTTGTCACAATATTAACGGCACCAGTTAAACTATTTACGCCGTAAATACGAGCTGCCGGACCTTTTAAAATTTCGATTCGTTCAATTGCATCTGTCGGAATTGGAATATTTAAAGAATTGTGGGCAGTTTGATGGTCAGAAATTCGAACCCCGTTTAATAAAATTAGTGTTTGTTCAAAACTTCCTCCGTCAATACTAATATCAGCTTGAGTTCCGAAGGGTCCACGTTGGCGAATATCTACTCCAGAAACATAAGTCAACAATTCATTAATAGATTTAACGGGTAAATCTTTTATTTCTTCTGAACTAATTACACTTACATTTCTATTCTGCTCTGTAAAAGGAATTGAAATTCGATTATTTTGAATTATTAATTCATCTAATGTGTTTTCACTTTCTTGTGCATGCATCACGAATGGTAATAAGAATGCACTTAAAATAATTCTTTTCATGTTGATTTGTTTGAATTGTAAAACTATAAAAAAAACAACACAACAAAACTTTAGATGATATTATTACAAACTTTTATTCAAAACAAGCCTTTTTTTTAAACTTAATGTAATTAAAACAAAAAAAGCCCAACAATAAAGTTAGGCTTTTAAATATATACTTATAAATAATTATTGAGCTAATGCTGATTTAATTCTTCTAAAAGCTTCAATTAAAACTTCTTCACTTGTTGCATATGACAAACGAATACAATTTGGATTTCCGAAAGCATCACCGGTTACAGTTGCAACATTTGCATATTCTAATAAATACATAGATAAATCGTTTGCGTCTTTGATTTCATAACCATTTAAAGTTTTTCCGAAATAAGAAGAAACATCAGGAAAAGCATAAAAAGCTCCTTCTGGAACATTAACTTTTAATCCTGGAATATCTTTAATTAATCCGATAACTAAATCACGACGTTTATGGAAAGCATCAACCATATATTTAATCGCTGTCGGTTCAGCCTCTAAAGCAGTAATCGTAGCACGTTGTGCAATAGAATTGGCACCACTTGTTACTTGCCCTTGTAATTTCGTACAAGCTTTAGCGATAAACTCTGGAGCACCAATATAACCAATTCTCCAACCTGTCATTGCAAAAGCTTTGGCAACGCCATTTACTGTAATTGTTCTTTCGAACATTCCAGAAACAGAAGCTATACTACAAAAAGTTCCTGAAAAATTGATGTGTTCATAAATTTCGTCAGAAACCACATAAATATTTGGATGCTTAGCTAAAACTTCAGCTAAGGCAGTTAATTCTTCTCTACTATAAACTGAACCTGATGGATTACATGGCGAACTAAACCACATCATTTTTGTTTTAGGTGTAATGGCAGCTTCTAATTGAGCTGGCGTCATTTTAAAATCTGAATCAACAGAAGTTGGAACTTCAACTGGGTTCCCGCCTGATAATTTAATAATTTCAGAATAACTTACCCAAAACGGAGCAGGTAAAATAACTTCATCACCTTCATTTAACATCGCTTGAGCAATATTATATAAAGATTGTTTTGCTCCTGTCGAAACAACAATATTTGCAGGTTTATATGTTAAACCATTATCACGCTTAAATTTTAAAACAATAGCATCTTTAAGTTCTGCATAACCATCAACTGGAGAATAAGTACTCCAATTTTCATCAATAGCTCTTTTAGCAGCTTCTTTAATAAAATCGGGCGTATTAAAGTCAGGTTCACCTAAACTTAAACTAATGATGTCTTTTCCTAAAGCTTTTAATTCTCTAGCTTTTGCAGCCATTGCTAAAGTTTGAGAAACAGATAAATTATTAATTCTGTCTGATAATGGGTTTGTAGTCATTTTATTAATTGTGTTTATTTTTCAAAGGTAAATATAAAAGTGAATTTATTAAAGAGATAATTCTTAATTTAATAAGATAAAACGTACTTTTGCACAAATTCAAATTTATGAAGGATATTTTACGTTATTTTCCTGATTTGACTGAAAATCAGGTAAAACAATTCGAAATGTTAGAGATTCTGTATCAAGATTGGAATGCAAAGATAAATGTAATTTCAAGAAAAGATATCGATGAATTATATACAAAACACATTTTACATTCACTTGGTATTGCAAAAATACAAGCTTTTAAACCAGGAAGTACAGTAATGGATGTTGGCACCGGAGGTGGCTTTCCTGCTATTCCGTTAGCTATTTTATTTCCTGAAACTAATTTTTACGCAATTGATGTTATTGCCAAAAAGATTAAAGTTGTTAATGAGGTTGCAACTGCAATTGGATTGAAAAATTTAAAAGCAGAACAAAAACGTGCCGAATTAGTTAAAGAAGAATTCGATTTTGTAATCAGTAGAGCTGTTACAAATATGCCCGATTTTGTAAAATGGGTTAAAGACAAAACTAAAAAGAAAAATAATCACGATTTAGAAAATGGAATTCTTTATTTAAAAGGTGGTGATTTAACTGAAGAATTAAAAGATTTTCCAAAAGCTACACTTTATAATCTTACAGAAATATTTGATAATGACTTCTTTGAAACCAAAAAAGTAGTTCATTTACCACTAAAATATAAAATTTAGGTCCTTAGCATTCTAAGGACTTAAATTTTTATAGTAATTCTTTATTTATAAAAGTTTCTCAAAGCATCTTTAAGTAAAGGATATTTAAACTCAAAACCTAAATTCAACAACTTATTAGAACTAATTTTCTGACTATCAGTCAAAAGATGATGCATTTCACCAAAAAAGACTTTCAGAACTCCAGTAGGAATTGCTGGCATAATCATCTTCTTATCTAAAGTTCTTGACAAAGTAGCCAAAAAATCTTTTTGCGTTTTCGGATATGGCGTAACTGCATTTAAAACTCCAGCTGTTTCTGTTTTTAAGCCAAAATCAATAACTCTAACCAAATCATGAATATGAATCCACGAATACCATTGATTTCCTGTTCCAAAAGGACTTGCCATGTAATTTTTAACAGCTTTTGCAAACTTTGGTAATGCGCCATTTTTGTCAGATAAAACCAAACCAAAACGCACAATTAAAGTTTCTATACCTAAGTCATTAAATTTTTCGTTTTCAGCTTCCCATTGTTTACAAACTGTACCAAGAAAATCTGTATTATAATTAGTTTCCGTTTCTGATTGTAATTTTCTAATATCATTTTTGTAAATTCCAATTGCAGAAGCACTAATTATTTTTTTTACATTGTGATTATTCGTTTCTAATAACTTAAACAAAGTTTTAGAACTATCAATTCGACTTTTTAGAATTTCGCTTTTATTCTTAGAATTCCATCTACAACCAATAGATTTCCCAGACAGATTAACTATATAATCAACTCCCTCAATACACTTAGAATCAATCTCATTCTTTTCGGGATTCCAATAAAATCCTTTATAATTTACAGTTGATTCAATTTTACTTTTTGTTGTGGTTAGATAATTAATCTCTAAACCTTTATCTAATAAAAAATCAGAAATTGAAGTGCCAATAAAACCAGTAGCACCAGTAATCAAAACTTTCATGAGCGTTTAACTTTTATGGTCCATTCAAAATTCATTTCAGAAACTTGGTCTCCAACCTCATCTTTACCGATAGATTGCATCCAAATTTTTTGTCCTTCGCCAGTTTCAATAGCCAAATTTATGGCTTCTTTGATTTTACTGCCGTCATTACATGTAAATGTAATTTTACCTGTAGCTTTTTTGGCATAACTTCCATTATTATTAGCAACTAACATGGATATTTTCTGTTTAGATTTTTGAATTTGTAACATAACCAAAGCACCAGTACTCAATTCAGCTGCCATAGCTTGAACAGCAAAATACATTGACTTAAAAGGATTTTGATTAAACCATTTGTGTTTTACACAAACAATGCATTTATTTTCATCAATAGATGATACGCGAACTCCAGACCAATAGGCCGAGGGCAACTTCGCAAATAAATAAGCATTTAATTTTGAAGGTGTGAATTCCATAAGTATTGTGTTTTTTTGTGAGGCTAAAATTAATCTTTTTTACATATAAACAAATAAATAAAGCAATTATTTTTAAATTAAGCAAATGTTAATTTTAAGTTAAAATACAGTACTATGTAATACAAAATACCTGCTTTTGTTTATATCTTTGCTTTACAATAAATAAGATATATCAATAAAAAATACGTTCTATGAATATTGAAAACACTAAAGCCCAAATGCGAAAAGGTATTTTAGAGTTTTGCATTCTTTCTCTTTTAAAAGATAAAGATTGTTATACTTCTGAAATACTGGATATGCTAAAAGACGCAAAATTGTTAGTAGTTGAGGGTACGATTTATCCACTTCTAACAAGACTAAAAAATGATGATTTATTAAGTTATCGGTGGGAAGAATCAACTTCAGGTCCACCGAGAAAGTATTACAAATTAACAGAACAAGGCGAAAGTTTTTTAAAAGAGCTAGCCCTAACCTGGACCGAATTATCAAATGCTGTAAAACTAATAACCGAAAAACAATAAAACAATGAATAAAACAGTAACCATAAATATAGCCGGATTATTTTTTCATATCGATGAAGATGCGTATGATAAATTAAGCAATTATCTACAAGCCATAAAAAATTCATTAAATACTGATGGAAAAGAAGAAATCATAAATGATATAGAAAGTCGAATTGCTGAAATTTTTTCTGAAAAAATAAATCCAAAAACGGGTGTTATTAGCATGCTTGATGTAGATAATATCATACAAGTAATGGGACAGCCAGAAGATTATCGTTTGGATGATGAAAATGAATCGCAAAGTCAAACTGAGCAAAATTCAACCAATGAAAACTATATTAAAAGACCAAGAAAACTATTTAGAGATGGAGAAAAAAGAGTTTTAGGAGGTGTTTTATCAGGTCTTTCTAATTATTTTAATATTGATGTCGTTTGGATTCGAATTTTGTTCATCTTATTGATTTTTGTTTATGGATCTAGTATAATCATCTATCCTATTCTATGGATTATTATTCCAAAGGCTAAAACAGTTTCGGATATATTAGAAATGAAAGGAGAGCCAGTAAATATTTCAAACATTGAAAAACAAGTTAGAGAAAACTTTGATCAAATTGGTAATAATATAAGAAACATTGACACTCAAAGATTTAAAGATGCTGGAACAAAACTTAGCGAAATAATTCTAAAACTATTAGGAATAGCTTGTGTTTTCATCGGGTCGATGGGAATGATTGGATCAGCAATTATGATATTTGTTTTTAACACAATCTCATTAGCTAAATTTAATAATTTTCCAATTGAAGAAATCGTTAAACTTGGATATCCAACTTGGATGATTTTAACCTCAGTTTTCCTTATTGCATTTATTCCTTCATTAATTATTTTCATAACAGGACTAAGTTGTTTATATAAAAATATTAAATATGTGGGACTAATTTCAATTTTACTTGGTTTTACTTGGGGAGCAGCTATTATTTGTTTCAGTGTAATCATGATTGAAGTTGAATCAAAAAACGATCTTATCAAAAAATTTATTGACGATACAAGTAAAGTTACTGTAGTTAAGAAATCTTTAGATCATATCACAAATGATACTTTAAAAATTGACTTTATTCGTGATCCTAGGTTTTACGGAATGAATGATTCGTTAAGCAACGGTAAAATTTATAAAGAAGAAGATGATATTGAATTTGAAATTAAATCAACTACAAATCAGGATGGATATTTTGAAATTATAACAGAAGCTTCATATTCAAAATCTAGTTCAATTGTAATTAATAACAATTCAGGAAAGGCCTCAATTACAGAAACACCAACAATGCTAGAATATTACTCAAAGATTGATAATAATAACATCGAGTTTGCAAACGCTATTTTAACAGAAAAAAACAATCTAGATAAATACAATAATTCTGTTAAAATTATATTATATTTACCTAATTCTAAAATAGTTAGAATTAACAAAACCAACGATATTTCTTTTGATTACAATAACAATATCCAAAGTGGAATTAATTTTTATAAACTAATTGATGATAAACTAGAATGCGTAAGTTGTGACTAATTAACTAAACTAAAAAAATAAATTATGATACTATTAAATTTAATCAACATGATAATTGATTTCTTTATAGGATTGATTTCAATATTATTATGAGAAATAAAAAAAGAGAACTAAATTTAGTTCTCTTTTTTATAAAGCAAAATTTCTTAAGCTTTTCTCTTTGCTGCTTTTTCTTGCATTAAATCTCTAGCTCCACCGATTGCCCAGTAGAAAACGAAACCAACTAAGAAAAACATTAACCAGAATCCCATTGTTAAAATGCCCATTCCGATTAAGAAAGCAATGTACTGTTGAAACTCAAACATGTCTTCCGGAATTTTTTGTATACTTTCCAAAGGTACATCAACAATTACAATTTACCAAAAAAAAAGCTCCATTATTTCTAATGAAACTTTTTGCTAATTTCTTACATTACATAACCATCGCTTGTTTGTCTTCGGTTATATTTGAAGTATCGTATCCGGCAAATTTTTTTATATAGTGTTTTATATTTGTACCATAACCATCACTAAAACTAACTGTACCATTTGATCTTAAAAAATCTTGAACAGAACCTGCTCCACCCAAATGAGCTGCGGCTAAAATTCCTGATTCAGTTATTAAAACGCCACCTACTCTTTTACCTTGGTACTTTAAAATTTCTTTTCTTAATATCCATTTGTTAATTTGAAGTAAAGCTACAAATGCTTTTTCTTGCATGGCTGGATTATCAAGAAATTCTTGCGAATCATTTATCCCTATCGTTTTTAAAGCAGATTTACCAAATTGATATTTTCCCATATAACCATAAGAATTTACAATATCATATTCTCCTGCTGACTCTCTTTCTGCAAGAGCCTCTTTAAATTCAATAAAAGATTTACTTTTTGTAATTGGAATTACTTTGTAATTATCAGCTAGTAATTTTTCTGAAACCTCATTTTCTGTAGGAACATGATAAGTAATATTTTCCTTTGCTGTAGTCAAAAATTTAGAAATCGACTCTGTTTCATACTTTTTAAAAGCAGATAAAACTAAAACTATTAGAGTAATAATTCCAATAAAATAAGAACATTTTTTTATCATTAAATTTGTTTTCTCAAGCCCTGTCACTACTTGATATTAGCAGTGCAAATTTACGACTTAAATATCAAACCAATATTAAATCCGACTCTTTAACTCATTTTTTAACACTTCACGAAAACTAAATAACTAACAATCAATTATTTACAATGATTAAAAAACATCACTTTTTACTTGTTTTTAATAAAAATTTTAGTTAAATTTTTTGCTCCTCATTCATAACACAACCATCAAAACGTCATACTCAAAAAAAAATAGCACCTAAAAAGATGCTATTAAATTTATTGAATATTATTCTTATCTAACCAAGCTGAATATTTATCTCGATTAACATTATGTTGTGCTAAATTTTCTGCAAATTCATGATATCCCATTCTTTCAACACTTGCACAGAAGAAAATATAATTATGTTTTTCTGGATTTAAAACTGCATCTATTGAACTAATATCAGGCATGGCAATTGGTCCTGGAGGTAAACCAGTGTACATGTAGGTATTGTAAGGCGAATTTAATTTCAAATCTTTTAAATAAACTCGTTTAATTATTTGTTCAAAATCGTTTGAAAGTAATTTTTTAGAATAAACCACTGTTGGATCAGCTTGTAAAAGCATTCCTTTTTCAAGACGATTTAAATAAGCTCCCGCAACTTTTGGACGTTCATCTACTTTTGCAGTTTCTTTCTGTACAATTGACGCTAATGTAACAACTTCTGTAGGAGTTAATCCTAGCTTTTTTGCTTTTGCTTTACGTTCTTCATTCCAAAAACGATTATATTCTTTTTGCATTTGGTTTCGAACTTTTAATGGTGTGGTATTCCAATAGAATTCATACGTATTAGGAATAAACATGGAAAGAACGTCATCTTTTGTAAAATTGTTCTCTTTTAAAAATTCTGGATCGGTAAACACTTCAATCAAAGCAAGTGAATCGGGTTCTATTTGAGATGAAATTCTTGAAACTAATTTTTCAATTGTTTCTTGATTATTGAAAGTTAACTTAACAGGAACATTATATTTCAAGGCTTGAATCATATCGTAATTAGACATTCCTTTTTTCAACAAAAATCTCCCTGGAAAATAACCTTGGTCGAAACTAACTTGTTGAAAAACGGCATCGAATTGTTCAAAATCTTTGACATATGGCGACAATATTTTTTTTACATCTTCATGCGTACTGTTTGTCGGAAAAGTTACATAAACTTCTCTTTCTTCAAAAGCTGTATTTGATACAAAAGTTTTATTATAAAGCGTATAACCATAGATTAACAATCCAGTCATTACTACTACAAGAAGTATAGCTACAAGATTTTTAAGTTTCATTAATTAGTTTTTTATTAATTGATACAAAGCTTCGTCTTTTCGAATATCTCCTACTTTATTCCAAGCTTTTTTAGTTCCTATTTTTTCGAATCCAAAATTAGAAAAAAGCTTGATACTTGCCGAATTATCAGTGCTAATATTAACATAAATTTGATATACATTTAAGTACTCAAAAACATATTCAATTAACAAACCAACAGCTTCATTTCCAAAACCTTGTCTTCTATCTTTGGTAGCAGAAATTACAATTCCCATTCCTACACGTTCATTTTTGGGGTCAAAATCAAATAAATCAATCAAACCAACCTGTGAATTTGTTTCTTTATTTACGATTACTAGTCGCAATTGTTTTACTTCATAAATATCTAAATGTGCATTTTCTAGATATTGTCGAATCAAAAATTTACTATAGGGAGTTTGTGTATGTGAAACTTCCCAAAGAGATTCGTCATTTTCGATTTGATATATAAAGTCTAAATCTTCGGGTTCGAGCGCTCGTAAATAACAACTATTTCCTATTAATGTTTTCATTATAAATCAACAATTATATCGCTTTCAAAAACTTTCTTTGCTGGTCCAGATAAAATAACATTTTCATAAAATCCAGCTTCATTTTTATCAAACGAAACATTTAACATTCCGCCAGGAACTTCAATCTGAATAGATTTTTTATTTGTAATTTCATTTTCAAACATCGCAATTGCAACTGCTGTAGCTCCTGTTCCGCAAGAAAAAGTTTCATCTTCAACTCCACGTTCATATGTTCGAACTTTGAAGTAATTGTCTGAAATTTTTTCAACAAAATTTACATTCGTACCACCAGGTGCATAAATATCAGCATATCTAATTTCTTTACCTTTATTATATACATCGTAATTTTTAACTTCATCAACCATTTGTACATGATGAGGTGAACCAGTGTTCAAAAAAGTATATTTTTCGCTTTTAGAAATTTCTTGAACATCAATCATTTGTAAAGAAATAATTTCATCACTAATCTTTGCATGATGCAATCCATCAATCGCTTTAAAAGTACATGAATTAGAAATTATTTTTAATTGCTTTGCAAAGGCAACCAGACAACGACCTCCATTTCCGCACATCGTACTTTCATTTCCATCAGAATTGTAATAAATCATTTTAAAATTGGTTTCCAAATCATTTTCAATCAAAATCAAACCATCACCACCAATTCCAAAACGTCTATCACACAAAAAAGCAACAAGTTTGGTATTTTCTTTAGGAAAAGATAAATCACGATTATCAATCATGACAAAATCATTTCCTGTACCTTGATATTTAGAAAAATGTAAATTATATGTCATCTTAAATTCTTATTAAGACACAAATTTAGTAATATTTAATGAGTCGTTAAAGATTGTTAACAATAGTTAAACCGTTTTTAAGATTTATACATAATATTTAATTTTAATCCTAATTTTAAAAACAATAGTTATTCTATGAAAAACATATCAACTATTTTCTTTACTTCTTTGTTAAGCGTCATTCTGACAATTATAACCTATAAACTTTTAATAGAAAATGATTTTTTAGGAATAGAAAATACCGAAACTATTTCAAATTCAACAAAAAACACATCTAAATCAAGTTATGAAGCTCCAAATTTAACTGTTGCAGCCAATAAAACCATCAATCATGTGGTTCACGTAAAAAACGTTTCTTACAAAACAAGTTCAAGAAACTCGTTGTTTGATTTTATTTATGGGTACGAAAGTAGCCGCCAAATGCAACCACAAATCGGAACGGGTTCTGGTGTTATCATTTCAGAAGATGGTTATATTGTAACGAACAATCACGTTATTCAAGGAGCTAATCAATTGGAGATAACATTAAATGATAACCGTTCATTTCCTGCAACTTTGATTGGAACAGATCCAAAAACAGATATTGCTCTCTTAAAAATTGATGTTCCAGAAAAACTTTCTTATGCAACCTTTGCAGATTCAGATGCAATCGAAGTTGGCGAGTGGGTTTTAGCCGTAGGAAATCCTTATAATTTAACATCAACAGTAACCGCAGGAATTATTTCTGCCAAAGCTCGAAATCTTTCAGAAGATGGAATTCAATCTTTCATACAAACTGACGCTGCAGTTAATCCAGGAAATTCAGGCGGAGCTTTGGTAAACACAAATGGAGAATTAATTGGAATCAACACGCTGATTTCTTCAACAACAGGTTCATACGTTGGATATTCATTTGCTGTTCCTTCAAATATGGCAAAAAAAATTGTAGAAGATCTTTTAGAATTCGGGAATGTTCAACAAGGAATTTTAGGTGTTCAAGGGTATGAATTGAACCGACAAATTGCAAATGCAAAAAATATTGATTTAGCTCAGGGATTTTATATCGAAGAAGTAAATTCAAATTCTGGTGCAGCAAAAGCAAATATTCAAAGTGGCGATGTCATTACAAAAATAGATAACAAGCCTATAAAAAATTTCTTAGAATTAAATGCTGCAATTGCCACAAAAAGACCAAATGATAAAGTCAAAGTAACTTTAGTTAGAAACAATAATACACAGGATGTTTTAGTACAACTTTCAAAAAAAGAAACACAGAATATTTCATTTAATGGTTTTGAACTTGAGAATTTAAATGAAAAAGAAATGCAATCATTAGGAATAAATTATGGTGTAAAAATCAAAAACATCACGAACGAAAACTACAAACCTTATCTTAACGAACTAAAAAATGCAATTATTTTAACAATAAACGGACAAAAAATCTCAAATACTGAAATGGCAAACGAACTCATTTCAAGAATAAGTAACAAATCAAATGTTCGATTTGACATAATAACTAGAAATGGAGAACGATTAAGAATTGTTTTGTAAATGCAAGAAAATAATAAATCTTATTGATTTTAAACTATGTTTATACAATAAAATTTAATAATTTTGCACGACTTAAAATAACAACACAATTACTTTATGGAAAATAACGAATTATACGAAAAAGAATTAGCATTCCAAGCTGACAGAAGAAAAGCTTGCGTTGAATTCATTAAAATCGTTAACGATTTATGGTACGATAAATCTATTGAATTAGTACTTTTTAGAAATCAATTAATCGACAGAAGTGTAAGCGATATTATTAACTACCATGAATACGCTGCAAAATTCGTTGAGAAACCAATTAATGTTTTTGATACGGTTGAAATTGCTCGTGCAATCTTAACAACTGACTTACCTCCAGCACGTATTGATATTGGAAAATTAACTTACGAATATCATTTAGAAGATGATAAATACAATGATGCAAAAGCATTTGTTGTTGCTAAGTTAAAAGATGCTAAAAACTCAGAAGAAATCAAACCTAAAGATGTCGTTTTATATGGTTTTGGTCGTATTGGTCGTTTAGTAGCTAGAGAATTAATTTCAAAAGCTGGAAAAGGACAACAATTACGCTTAAAAGCTGTTGTTACTCGTGATAAAAACACAGCTGAATCTTTAGAAAAACGTGCTTCTCTGTTACGTTATGATTCAATTCACGGAGATTTCGAAGGTTCAGTTTCTGCTGACATCGAAAACGAAACGTTAATCATTAACGGAACGAGCGTAAAAATGATTTCTGCTGCTCAACCAGAAGATATTGATTATACAAAATACGGAATTAACGACGCTTTAGTTATTGATAACACAGGAGTTTTCAAAGATGAAGCAGCTTTATCTCGTCATTTAAAATCAAACGGTGCAACTAAGGTTTTATTAACTGCTCCAGGAAAAGGTGTTCCAAATATCGTTTACGGTGTAAACCACAAAGAATATGATGTTGATGCAACTCCAATTTGGTCAGCAGCTTCTTGTACGACAAACGCAATTACACCAGTTTTAGCAGTTGTTGAAGAAGAATTAGGTGTTGTTAAAGGACATTTAGAAACCATTCACGCTTATACAAACGACCAGAATTTAGTTGACAACATGCACAAAAAATACCGTCGTGGTAGAGCAGCTGCATTAAACATGGTAATTACTGAAACTGGTGCTGGAAGTGCTGTTGCAAAAGCATTACCTTCTTTAGCCGGAAAATTAACTTCAAACGCTATTCGTGTTCCTGTTCCAAACGGTTCATTAGTCGTTTTAAACTTAGAAGTTGGTAGAGAAACTTCAGTTGAAGAAATTAACCAAATCATGAAAAAACACTCATTACAAGGTGAACTTGTTGAGCAAATAAAATATTCAATTAATAACGAATTAGTTTCTTCTGATATTGTTGGTACTTCTACTCCATCAATCTATGACAGCCATGCAACTTTGGTTTCTAAAGATGGAAAAAGTATCGTATTATATATTTGGTACGATAACGAATACGGATATTCGCACCAAGTAATTCGTTTAGCTAAACACATCGCTAAAGTTAGACGTTACGTTTACTATTAGTAGGTTAGAAATAACCAAATGATATATTATAACCTCGATTTTTTCGAGGTTATTTTTTTTATATCAAATCAACAACTATTTTTTATAACTTTAATTTTCATTTGATAAAACCAATATGCAAAATTTTAGTTCAGAATTATTTGAATCATTTCAGAGTAAACTTAAAACCGGAAATCGTCGTGGTGTGCATTTAAATGCAATTCCGGGAAATTCGCGTTATAAATTTGATATTGCTAAATTAAGTGCCATTTTTAAAAGTTTACCCGAACGTTTTATTCTTGATTTGTTGACGCAACGAAATATGAATTTTCGTTTTTCGATTTTCGACAAACCAAATACTGAAAACGAAAATCAACATAAAATTTCAAATTTAAATTTCGAAAATATTGACGAATCAACCGATGTTTTGTTGTCTGAAGATTTAAAAAAAATTACACAAAACATTGAAAATCTGATTTTTCAGAACGAAGTTATCCAATCCGAAAAAGGAATCAATACTTTGGGTTTCGGTTTTCCGATTTTAATTCGTCGCGATTTAAATGATGGACAAATTACAGCTGCGCCCATTTTAATTTGGTCGGTGAAAATGAAACAATTGAACGAAATGAATACTTGGGAAATTTCGCGTTCTGAAGATGACCCAATTTATTTAAATGAAGTTTTGATTAATCATTTACAAAGTGATTGCGGAATTATCTTGGAAAAAATTCCGGACGAAATGCTTGAAGATGGTAAAATTGATAAAACCGAATTGTTTCAGATTTGTACTAAAATTTTAGAACAACTTAAAATCGAACAAAACATCGATTTTTTATTAAGTAATTATGAGGAAATTCCGCAAATAAAGGCAAAATCATTTTACGAAGAAAAACTGACAAAAAAAGGCGATGGATTAATTTTAAAATCAGGTTTACTTTCACTTTTTGAAGTTCAAAAACAAAACATCATAAACGATTACGATGCGTTAAAATCTAATTTTATTCCGATTGAAACGAACTCAAATACCGATTTTCAAACTTTTAGTGCTATTCAAACCGACCCGTCGCAACAGCAAATTCTAGAAAGTTTAAAATCAACAAATAAGATTTTAATTCAAGGTCCGCCCGGAACAGGAAAAAGTCAAACATTAACCGCGTTATTGATTAATGCACTTGAAAATAAACAAAAAACCATTGTAGTTTGCGAAAAACAAACCGCGCTTGAGGTTTTACATAATGCTTTAAACGAAAAAGGTTTAGGTAAATTTTGTGTATTGATTAAAGATTCAGTTACGGATAGAAAAACAGTGGTTCAAGCAGTTCGCGAAATTGTGGACCAGCCAGGTTTTAAAAAATCTGACGAAATAAAAACGGCGGTTATTAGCTTAGAAAATGCTGTAAAAAGTTTATCGGACTCGAAACAAAAAATTAATGCATCGCATCACAAATTAAATAGTACTTTAATTAATGATAAAAATTGGACTGAAATTATCGGCTCGTTGTTGGTCTATGAAAAGTTGAAACAAGAAATTGATTTGGATGGATTTTCATTTGAATTTTCAGATGCGGAATTTAATCAATTGAACGTTTTAATTGAAAAAGGCGAATCGTTATTTCGCAATTACAAAAAAATTGAAGAAAAAACCTTTTTAAATTGGAATGCATTAATCGATGAAAACTATTTTTCGGCACAAACAAAGATTGATAATTCACTTGAAAACTATCAAAAACTTTGGAATGAAATATTGACAAAAATTAAAAAATATCAACTGTTTTTTAATGAAAAACGAAAAGCTGAATTTATTGAAAAACTGGAACAAGCAAACCAAATAATTAATGAAGTTGAATTATTAAACGCAACGTTACCAACCGATTCTGCTGTTTTTAATTTAGAAAAAACAAGTGGCTTTTTTTACAAATTTTTGAGCTTCTTTTCGAGTTCAAAAAAGAAAGTCTTACAAACACAAGAACGTTTACAAAATTTAAGCATCGAAATTAAGAAATTAAGTCAAGAAAAATATTTAGAAACTATCGAAATTACTTCTGATTTAAAGCAAAATGTAAATGAGATTTTAAATTATAATTCGAAAATTGATGTAGCTAAAAGTAAATTTGAACCCGGAATTTTAGACGAATTTTCACAGCTCAATTTTATAACCATTTACGACAAAAGCATTATAAATTCTGAATCAGAAAACATTTCGAATCTGCTTAAATCTTTAATCAATCAATTAAAATCAGAACAAATTGTTTTAAATTTTGAATTGATTTCAACTTTTGTTGACTTAAAAATAAACATCGAAAAACTGTTTGAAAATTATCAAACTTATAAATCTCAAAATGAAAATTTATTTTTAATTGAGTACGATTGGTTTGTATTTTATAACCATTTAAATTCATTTCAGAAATCGATTCTAGAAAAACTAAAAAATATAGATTCATGGGAAGCTAGTTTATTCTTTGTTTATTTCTCTAAATTATTGCAAAAAAATGCAGACAATAGTTTGCTTACGGATAATCTTGAATATTCAGAATTTGCTAATAAACTAAGTTATTTTGGAATTGTTCAGAAAGACTTTATCAAGTATTTTTGGGATAAATCACAACGTGAAATCGTTAAACAATTTGAAAATGCAAACAAAGATTTAACAGTTGCGAATTTGTACAACAAGCGAAGCAGTGTTAATCACAAACGTTTAACCTTACGTCAAATTGTTGCTAAAGATATTGATGTTTTCACGACGTTTTTTCCTATTATTTTAATTACACCTGATAGCTGTAGTAATCTTTTTCAGGGCAAAAATTTTTATTTTGATTATGTGGTCTTTGACGAAGCCAGCCAATTAAAACTCGAAGATAATTTACCTGCGATGCTAAAAGGTAAAAAAGTTGTTATTGCTGGTGATGAACATCAAATGCCGCCTTCAAATTATTTTAGTCGCGTGTTTGATGGCAATATTGACGATGAAGATGATATTGAAACCGAAAATTCGGAAACTGAAATTATAAATGCAGTTTCAAATATCGAATCGCTTTTAGATTATGCTTTGGAATTTAACTTTGAGAAGAATTATTTAGATTTTCATTATCGTTCAAAACATCCGTATTTAATCGATTTTTCAAATGCAGCTTTTTATCAATCGCGTTTGAAACCACTTCCGTCTAAAAACGATAAAAAACCAATTGAATTTTTTCAGGTCGATGGCATTTTCGAAGAACATATTAATATCGAAGAAGTAAATAAGGTTATCGACATTCTAAAAAATATCGAACCTTTAGAAAACGGAAATTATCCATCTGTCGGAATTGCCACATTTAATATTACCCAACGTAATTACATCAAACGTACCATAAATCAGTTGGTAAACAGCGAAGGAAATGAACTTTTTAGAAATAAGATTTTAGCACTTGAACAAGCTGGATTATTTATTAAAAATCTTGAAAATATTCAGGGTGATGAACGCGATATTATCATCATTTCAACAACTTACGGACGTAAAAAAAGCGGCAAATTCGTACAAAGTTATGGTCCGATAAACCATTCTAAAGGTTACAAATTATTAAACGTAATCATCACTCGTGCAAAAGAAAAAATATACATCTGTAATTCTATTCCAGAAGAATTTTTTCAGAATTATAACGATGCGTTAAAACAAGAAAAAAGCAATAATCGTAAAGCGGTTTTATATGCTTATTTGGCATATTGCAAGGCGGTTAGTGATGAGAATAACGAAAAACGTTTGGAAATTTTATCCCATTTAGCTTCTTACAATGTCAATGAAACGATGCATAATTCAAAATCAAATGTGTTGTTAGATGAAATTTATTCGAATGTAAAAGCACATTTTCCGAATTCTAAAACTGAGAAAAAAATTGGCTTATGGTGGTTACGAAATTGATATTTTATTCGAAAACGAAAATAGAAATCCAATGGCCATTGAATGTTTAAGCAAACCTAATTACGACCATCAATTAGCTTATTTAGAAGACATTCATAAAGAACGTATTTTAACAGGAAATGGTTACAAATATCACAGAATTTGGAGTCACAATTGTTGGCAAAATTTAAACATAGAATTAAAAAAATTAAATTGATTTTTAAACGATATTAATATTTAAATAATCAACAAATTAAAACTTGCACAAATTGATTTTAAATAGAATTGAAATTGAGTAAATGAAAAAAACAGAACTCAAGTTTTACAGAAAAAACGCAAGAATAACTGCCGAAAATAAAGATAAAGTAAACGTTATACTTTACAGTATAATTTTTCTGTTTATTATTTTTGCATCTTACGTAAAATCACCTAATGCTACATTAATTGGCTTCGGGATTGGTTGTTTTGTAGTTTTACTTGTAAAAACCAAAATTCCAAATCTGTTACTTTGCTTTATAATTGGATTAATTTTAAGTGTTTCAACATATTTTATTGAAAACATACGGTTTCTCTTAGTTTTATTTATTTTCATTTCAACATTTCCATTTATTGCATTTTTAAAATGCGCTAAATTTTCTGATATCTTTAAACCTAAATATTCTAGAGATTTAGCTGATGAATTTTTCGTTTTTAATACTACTTATATTGAGTTGCACGCAAATAAAATTCCAGGAAGTAAATTTAATTTTAATCGTTTTCATTTAATCCAAATTATTGATATTCGTTTTTTTAGAATTTATAAAAACAATTTTGAAATTTATACAGATTCTGAAATTTATTATTCATTTGGTTTAAAAACAAAAGAGATTGAAGAAATTAAAATATTTATTTTAGGTAATTTCTCTCATCTATTAGAAAACGAAGAATCAAAAAAAGCAAATAAGAATATTCAAATAAAAATTGCAATAAAATTTTTAGCTCCTATTTTAATTGGTAATATTGTTTTCTTTGGACTTATTTCTCAAAAAGCAAACATAGCTATTTTGTCTCATCCATTAGTTGTTTTAATTACTACAGGACTTTTTGTATATTTAACTTATTTAATTGTAAAGAAATTTTTAAAATGATATAAATCAAAAGCCAGTCTAAAATCGACTGGCTTTTGATTTATAATAGAAAATTCAATTATTTTCCTGCAGCAATCAAGTTTAATGCAGAACCTGCTTTAAACCATTCGATTTGTTGTTCGTTATACGAATGATTGGCAACAATTAAATCTTTAGAACCATCCTTATGGACAAATTCTAAAGTCAACGTTTTACCAGGTGCAAAATCAACTAAATCTAAAAAGTTAATGGTATCGTCTTCTAAAATTTTATCATAATCTGCTTCGTTAGCAAACGTTAAAGCAAGCATTCCTTGTTTCTTTAAATTGGTTTCGTGAATACGTGCAAACGATTTAACCAAAACAGCCATTACACCTAAATGACGTGGTTCCATAGCCGCATGTTCACGAGAAGAACCCTCACCGTAATTCTGATCTCCAACAACAATTGTAGGAACACCAGCAGCTTTATAAGCTCTTTGAACCGCAGGTACTTCGCCATAAACACCCGTTAATTCATTTTTAACCCAATTGGTTTTATGATTAAATGCATTTTCTGCACCGATTAACATATTATTAGAAATATTGTCTAAATGTCCACGGAAACGTAACCAAGGTCCAGCCATAGAGATATGGTCGGTTGTACATTTTCCGAACGCTTTAATTAACAATTTAGCTCCCGTAATATTTTTACCATCCCAAGGTTTAAAAGGTTCTAACAATTGTAAACGTTGTGAAGTTGGAGAAACAATTACTTCGATTGCTGAACCATTTTCAGCTGGAGCTTGAAAACCTGGATCATCAACAGCAAATCCTTTTTTAGGTAATTCGTCACCAAATGGCGGTTTGAATTTTACCTCTTCACCATTATCATTAATTAAAGTATCTGTAATCGGATTGAAATCTAAACGTCCCGAAATTGCTAAAGCAGCAACCATTTCTGGAGAAGTTACAAAAGCATGGGTATTCGGATTTCCATCGGCACGCTTAGAAAAGTTTCTATTAAACGAATGTACGATGGTATTTTTTTCTTGTTTATCAGCACCTTCTCTATCCCATTGTCCAATACAAGGTCCACAAGCATTCGTAAATACTTTAGTTCCCATTTTTTCAAAAGCTTCTAAAATTCCATCACGTTCTATCGTAAAACGAATTTGCTCAGAACCTGGATTGATTCCAAACTCAGCTTTTGGTGTAATTCCTAATTCAACCGCTTGGTTTACGATAGAAACTGCACGTGACATATCTTCGTAAGACGAATTGGTACAAGAACCAATCAATCCCCATTCTACTTTAATTGGCCAATCATTTTTCGCTGCTTCTTCTTTCATTTTAGAAACAGGTGTTCCACGATCCGGTGTAAAAGGTCCGTTAATATAAGGTTCTAATTCCGATAAATTGATTTCGATTAACTGATCAAAATATTGTTCTGGATTTGCATAAACTTCAGCATCTGCAGTTAAATACGAGGCAACCTTATCGGCAGCATCTACCACATCTTGACGTCCGGTTGCAGAAAGATAACGACGCATCGAATCGTCATAACCAAAAGTTGAAGTTGTTGCTCCAATTTCAGCGCCCATATTACAAATCGTACCTTTACCGGTTGCAGACATCGAAAGTGCACCTTCACCGAAATATTCAACAATAGCTCCAGTTCCACCTTTTACAGTTAGAATATCAGCGACGCGAAGAATCACATCTTTTGGAGCAGTCCAACCGTTTAGTTTTCCAGTTAATTTCACTCCGATTAATTTAGGAAATTTCAATTCCCAAGCCATTCCAGACATTACATCAACAGCATCTGCACCACCAACTCCGATAGCTAACATTCCCAATCCACCAGCGTTTACTGTATGTGAATCGGTTCCAATCATCATTCCTCCAGGGAAAGCATAATTTTCTAATAAGATTTGGTGGATAATTCCTGAACCTGGTTTCCAAAAACCAATTCCATATTTGTTTGTTACTGATGATAAGAAATCGAAAACTTCTTTAGATTGCGAATTTGCAACTGCTAAATCTTTTTCTGCACCAACTTTAGCTTGAATTAAGTGGTCGCAATGAACGGTTGTTGGTACAGCCGATTTTTCTTTACCAGCGTGCATAAACTGTAACAAAGCCATTTGAGCCGTCGCATCTTGACAAGCAACACGGTCTGGAGCAAAATCAACATAATCTTTACCTCTTTCAAATTTTTGAGTCGGAACACCTTCCCATAAATGTGCATATAAAATCTTTTCGGAAAGTGTAAGTGGACGACCAACCAATTCGCGTGCTTTATCAACGCGAGCAGGCATTTTATCGTACACTTTTTTTATCATTTCAATATCAAAAGCCATAATTATTTTTTTTGAGTTTAAATTTTTAAAATACATCTACAATTTACCAATTATTATTAGAATTTGCTTTTAAAAAAATGTTAACTCCCTCTATTTAAAATGATTCTATTTATAAATATTTTTAGTACCTTTAGTTAACCAACTTTATACTTATGAAAAAAATAGTAATAGCTTTCTTATTGTCTTGTGTTTTTTTTAAAATGTCCGCACAAGATTTAAAAACGTTCGAACCTTTTATTCGAAAAAATTTCCCTGAATTTATAAAACATTTTAAACTTAAAAATTTTGATAATTTTAAATCAAATGGAGAAAAGAAAATAAATTTTACAGAAGATTCGCTAGATTTAACTAACTACACTTTTAAAGAATGGAATGAATACATAAAACTTTACAAACCTTTTCTAGATTACAATTCTAGCAAAGATTTTTACATTGATTTATATAGTTCAAAAGTAGGTTTGAGAAAAAAGAATCGTAAATATTATGGTTCATATGATGCGGATAGTGAATTAAAATTAGGAATAGTTAAAAATCATAAAACTTATAAACTTTCTAGTTCAGGTCCTTCAGGCGCTTTTGTAGAAGCAAAATGGGTCGATAACGAAATGGCAATAATTTTAGCTTATTCGGAAATTGGTTATCGAGATTTTTGCCCTAGTATTTATATTTTAGATTTAAAAAATAAAACACTTATTTATTATTCAGATGAAAAAAATCTAGCAGATTCTTTTTACCAAAATAAAAAATCGAAACCAAAAATTTACGAAGATTTAGAAGATGACAATTAAAATCAAATAAAATGAAAACACTTATTACACTCATCTTATTCATCAGTTTTATGAAAGTTTCTGCACAAAATTTAAAAACGTACGAACCTTTTATTCGAGATAATTTTTCTGAATTATTAAACGAATTTCCACATTTAGATTTTGACAATTTTGTTATTGAAACTTCATCTGAAATTGAAAATGATGACTTTCCACCATTTGAAATTGATGATTGGAATTTATATTTACAAAATTCTGAAGAATTCATCTTGTATAATCCGTCTAAAACCTTTGCTGTCGATTACAATTCTTATGGTGATGTTGATCAAGAAACAGATCTTTTAGAAATTGGAACTCGTAATAAAACAAGGATTCATTTTTGTGGTTCATCTTGCGCTTTCAACGATGGAAAATGGGTTAATGATTATATTCTTATTTTATCAGGAGGGCAAATAGATTATGACTCTTATGATGAATTGACTAAAAGTTATAGAGTTTATGCTATGATTATGTTAGTTGACTTAGCAAATAAAATCAATACCATTTATTTAGATAAAGAAGATTTTATAAATAATATAACAGCTATCAAAAGCTCTAATTATATAATAAATCAAAACTTATATTAAAAAAAACGAGGTAACCTTTACAGCTTACCTCGTTTTGTATTTATGAATTTCTAGAAATTACTTTGTAGAAATTGGTTTAAATTTTGTCAAGTTGATTCCTTCAACTGCCGTTTTGTATTCTTCGATAGAAGGCATACGACCTAAGATTGCAGATAAAACAACAACTGGAGTTGATGCTAATAAAGATTCTCCTTTTTTACCTTCTCTGTCCTCAACGACACGTCCTTGGAATAAACGCGTTGAAGTAGCTAAAACAGTATCTCCTTTTTCTGCTTTCTCTTGGTTACCCATACATAAGTTACAACCAGGACGCTCTAAGTACATAATGTTTTCGTATTCTGTACGAGCAACCGATTTAGGTAATGCATCAGAGAATTCGAATCCAGAGTATTTTTGTAACATTTCCCAGTCACCTTCAGCTTTTAACTCATCGATGATGTTGTACGTTGGAGCAGCAACAACTAAAGGTGCGTTGAATTTAACTTCACCATTTTGCTTTTCTACATTACGTAACATTTGAGAAACGATTTTTAAATCGTCTTTATGAACCATACAAGAACCTACGAATCCTAAATCAACTTTCTTATCACTTCCGTAGTAAGATAATTCACGGATTGTATCGTGCGTATAACGCTTAGAAACATCCGCATTGTTTACGTCTGGATCAGCAATCATCGGTTCTTCGATTAAGTCTAAATCGATAACAACTTCAGCGTAATATTTAGCATTTGCATCTGGAGTTAAAGCTGGTTTATCACCCGATTTAATTTCCTCGATACGTTTGTTTGCTTTGTTGATTAATCCTTGTAAAACTGCATTGTGATTATCCATACCTTTATCAATCATGATTTGGATACGAGATTTAGCAATTTCTAACGATTGGATTAACGTATCGTCTTGAGAAATACAGATAGAAGCTTTCGCTTTCATTTCTGCAGTCCAATCTGTAAATGTAAACGCTTGGTCCGCTAATAAAGTTCCGATATGAACCTCAATGATACGACCTTGGAATACGTTTTCACCATCGAATTGTTTTAACATCTGAGCTTGTGTCGCGTGAACCACATCACGGAAATCCATAAATGGTTTCATTTCACCTTTGAAAGTAACTTTTACAGACTCTGGAATTGGCATAGAAGCCTCACCTGTTGCTAAAGCTAAAGCTACCGTACCTGAATCGGCACCGAAAGCAACACCTTTAGACATACGTGTATGTGAATCACCTCCGATAATGATAGCCCATTCGTCGATTGTGATATCATTTAATACTTTGTGGATAACGTCAGTCATTGAATGATAAACTCCTTTAGGATCACGTGCTGTGATTACACCAAAGTCATTCATAAATTTCATTAATTTAGGGATGTTTGCTTGTGCTTTTTTATCCCAAACTGATGCTGTATGACATCCCGATTGATATGCTCCGTCAACAATTGGAGAAATAACTGTAGCAGCCATTGACTCTAATTCTTGCGCTGTCATCAAACCTGTAGTATCTTGAGAACCTACGATATTAACCTCAACACGAACGTCAGAACCTGCATGTAATACTTTACCGTCTGCAACACCAACTGCATTTTTGTTGAAAATTTTCTCCACAGCAGTTAATCCTTGACCTTCGATAGAAACTTCTTTAGAAGGAGCGAAAACTACAGGAGCAGTAACACCTAAAGTTTTAGCTGCAAACGTTTGTATTTTTTTACCGAAAACAATCGCATAAGATCCACCAGCTTTGATAAACTCCATTTTTTGAGGAGTCAAAGCTTTAGAAATATCGATTAATTCTTCAGTTCCGTTATATAATTTTTTTGTTTTTGTATTGATTGTTAAAACCGTTCCAGTTGCAACCGAATATACTTCTTCTAAAACTGGATCACCAGCTTCGTTACGAACTACATCACCGTTAGCATCTGTTTTTTTAACCCAGTTTTTAAGGTCTAATCCAATACCACCAGTTACATCAACTGTAGTTAAGAAGATTGGAGAAATTCCGTTTGTACCTGCAACAATTGGCGCGATGTTCACGAAAGGAACATAAGGAGAAGCTTGTTTACCTGTCCATAAAGCCACGTTGTTAACACCTGACATACGAGAAGAACCAACACCCATTGTCCCTTTTTCAGCAATTAACATTACTGAAGCCTCTGGATGTAATGTTTGTAACGCTTTGATTTCAGCCTGAGCTTCTGGTGTAATCATACATTTACCGTGTAATTCACGGTCAGAACGCGAGTGCGCTTGATTTCCTGGAGATAATAAATCTGTTGAAATATCACCTTCAGCGGCTACAAAAGTAACTACTTTAATTTCTTCGGCTACGGCTGGTAATTCAGTAAAGAATTCAGCTTTTGCATAGCTTTCTAAAATATCTTTTGCGATAACATTATCCGCTTGGTAAGCTTCTTTTAAACGATCCATATCTGCATCGTATAAGAAAACTTGTGTTTTAAGAACTTTAGCAGCTTGCTCTGCTATTGCCACATCATTTCCTAAAGCTAAGTCTAAAAGAACCTCGATTGATGGTCCACCTTTCATATGAGATAATAACTCAAATGCATAAGCTGGTGTAATCTCTGCTACAGCAACTTCGCTTAAAGCGATTTCTTTTAAAAATTTAGCTTTTACACCTGCTGCAGGAGTTGTACCTGGTAACGTGTTGTAGATAAATAATTTTAAAGATTCTGCTCTATCTGCATTATTAACATCTTTAATTTGTGCAATAATTTCTGATAATAATTCTGCACCATCAATTGGTTTTGGGTGTAAACCTTGACCTTTTCTCTCTTCGATTTCGTTTAAATAATCCTTGTAAAGGTTCATAATTGTTTATTTGTTGTTTATGTAGTTAACGATAAAGTAGGTCCTCAACCATTAACCGTAAAATTATTTACTTCAGTTATAAATTCAATTTTAAACTTTAGAAAAAAACCAGAAACTAATTGTTTAAAAAATTGTTCTAATCTTTTACGAGTGCAAAATTATAAAAAGTAATTGAGATTTAAAAATTTTTAATAAAACCTTAGTTTAAAAGAATTATTAATTACAATACTCACATTTCTATACTTATTATATAATTTTTTTAGACCTATAATTATTGATAATTAAAAAATTTATTGTTTTTTTAACTATTAAATATTAGATGGTTACTCTTTTTATGAAAATAAAAAAAGTCACCAAAATTACATGGTGACTTTTCTAAAATTTATTTTATCCAATTTGCTGATAATTCACAATTTTTATAATCATCGGCAATTTTAATGTAGGTATCTTCTATGACACTTTCAACCCATTTATCAACAGCTTCTTTCTTTTTATTTCTTAAAGCTACTTCACGAATTTTCATATAATCCAAAGTATAATCTGCTGGATGTTCTTCAAACTTATCCGTTACTTGGATGATTCTATAATAATCTCCAGTTGACCCTGGTCTATCTGCAACAAACCTAGGAAGTGAAATCTCATTAACTTCTAAATTAGAAACCATTGAATAAAAAATAGGATCTTCAATACGATTGATTTCAAATTTTGGGTCTCCTGTCGATGGGTTTGTAACTAAACCTCCGTTTAATCTATTTTCTTTTTTATCTGAAACAGTTAACGCTGCTTCTGCAAAAGTCATTTCTTTATTTAGGATACTATTTCTAATCTTTTCGATTTTTTCTTTTGCTTCTACAACTGCTTCTGCACTTGCTTTTGGTGTAATTAAAATATGACGTAATGTCAATTTTGGACCTTCAATTTTTTCTAAATAAATAATGTGATATCCAAATTCTGTTTCAAACGGCATAGAAATCTCGCCTTCTCTCAAACTAAAAGCAACTTCTTTAAATTCTTTTACAAAAGGATCTTTCTTTGTCATGGTCATTAAACCTCCTGTAGAAACCGAACCTGTATCTTCTGAATAAGCAATTGCTTTGTTATGAAAACTAGATCCATATTGAATAACATCGTCTCTAATTTCATTTAAACGATCTATTACCTTTTGTTTTTCTGCTTTTGAAATTTCAGGTTTTATAATAATCTCTGCAAGTTCAACTTCTTTACCAACAACAGGTAACTCATCTTTTGGAATTCCGTTATAAAAACGTCTTACTTCTTCTGGTGTAATCTGAATATCTTTAACGATTTCATTTTGCATTGCTTCTGCTAACTTATTTGTACGAACTATATCAAAAAAATAAGCTCTAAAATCTTCATATGATTTTTTGTTGTAAGCTTTCAATGTATTTTCCATCGAACCGAAATTCTCAACCATTCGATCAGCTTGAGTATCTATAAATGCATTAACTTCAACATCTGTTACTACCAAACTATCTTGAATTGCTTGATGTGCCATCAATTTACTTTCTAATAGAATATTAAGAAAATAACATTTCGACTTATCTGAAACATCAACGCCTGATGCTTTTGCTTGGATGTATCCCTGCTCGATATCAGATTCTAAAATAAAATTTTCACCTACTACAGCTATAACTCCATCGATGCGTTTTTTTTCTTGAGCGGAAAGTGAATTTATCACCAAACCAAAGAATACTGCAATAAGAGCAATATTTTTATTAATTAAATTCATATTCTATTTCTTAATTCTTTTTCTTATTTGAATAATGTACAAAGATACACGAGGATTTGGTTTCTTAACTTGTTTTTTGATTTTATTAAGAATTAATTCTGATTATATTTTGCTTTTAGTTGTTCTAAAACAGCTTTATTGATTTCGACCTTAGCATTTTCTTTCAAATCATTTGTCCATTGATTTTCATAAACTTGCTGATATTCGTAAATCACATTTTGTTTTACATCCTCTAAATTTTCATAACCTTCAGGAATATACTTATCTGCAACCACAAAATAATATTTTCCGTCTTGTTCAAAAATTTCAGAAATTCCTTCTTTAAGAACATAATTCTTAGGTAAACTTTTATCGCCTTTTTTAAATTTACCACTTTTAGAAACTAATAAATCTACATGAAACATTCCTTCAATTTCTTCAGGCTTTTTTCCAAAATGTTTAGTGTAAAACTTTAAAGCTTTTTTAATATCCGATTTTTTTTCTGCTGAATAAACAACACCTTCAATAGTTTCTTCTTGTTTGAAATTATTTAAATGTGTTTGGTAATAATTTGAATAACCTAGAGTATCTGTTTTTACCTTTTGCCAAACTTCATTTTCCATCAAATCAAACAGAAGTAAACCTTCTTTAAATTCTTTGGTTGTATTTTTAAATTCAGGAAATTCATTTTCTAAATTTTCGTTATAATAATTTAATATTTTTTCTGAAACAAAATCATTAAACACATGGTTTACACCATTAATTATTGGAGAAATAGCAGCGAAATTCACTCCTTTTTCTGTAATAAATTTTGAGAAATCTTGTTCAGTAATTTTTTGATTGGCGAATTTTGCTAATTCATTATTCGTTTTTAAACCATTTAAATATTCTGGTTTTGCGACATTCTTTTCCACAAATTTCACAAAATTCAAATAGTTTTTTTGATTTTCTTTAAATTTATATTGCTGTTTTAGATGCGCAACTAATTGTTCATTGATAATTCGTGAACGGCTATCAGATTGAACTTTTCGTTTATAGAAAATTTTTCTTTCATCAAAAGTTGGAATTCTATCTTCAGAAAGCAATTTAACAATATGCCATCCATATTGACTTTTGAATGGTTTCGAATAATCTCCAGCTTTCTTTAATTTATAAACTTCGTCATCTAAATGTTCAATACCTATAATTCCTGGTTCATAATTTCCGAATTTCCCTTTATTTGTTTTACTCGTCTGATCATCTGAAAACTGCATCACCAATTCTTCAAAATTTTCTCCGTTTTGAAGTCTTTTATAAATGTTATCAATAATCACTTTGTTTGAATCCATCAATTCTGAAGATTCATTATTCAAAATAACGATTTGAGCAACTTCTTGCTTTCCGCGACGTAATCTTTTATCGTCAACTTTAATCAAATGATACCCAAATTGCGAACGAATTGGCATAGAAACTTGTCCAATTGGCGTATTATAAGCTCCTGTTTCAAACGGATAAACCATTCGTAAAACAGAAAAATAACCTAAATTTCCCTTATTAGTTTTAGCTGTTGGATCTTCTGAAAATTCAATTGCTGCTTCGCCAAAATCTTTACCGTTTATAATTTGATTGCGAATTTCGATTGCTTTATTATACGCTTTTAAAGAATCTGCTGGAGTAACAAATTCATCTGCTAATACAATGATATGTGAAGCGTTTACTTCGTATAATGATCGTTCGTAAGCTTCTTTAGCCAAACGTTCAAGCGTTTCTTCGTTTGTTAAATATTGCTCAGCTAATTGTTTTCTGTGTGAGTCGAATTCATTTATATGAGCTGTTCTCTTATCTAAACCCAAATCATAAGCTTTAGCAACTTTTAATTTATATAATACAAATAAATCTAAATAATTTTCGATGTTTTTTTGTTGATTATCCTTTATAAGGTCTAAATTTTTGGTATAAATACGCTCAAATTCTCCAACAGTATAAGGAATATCATTAATTTTTAAAAGTTCGTCAGTAGCATTTTGTGCATTTCCGTTAAAAGAAGCAAATCCAAATAACGAAAAATAGACAAGTGATTTTAAGTTCATAATTTTTTATTTTAAAAAACTAAATTAAATATTCTAAACAAAAATAGCAATTTCAAAATTCTATTTATGTTCAAAAATCATACTTAACAAAATATTATCGCTTTTTTATCCAAATCTACTTTGAAAGTATTTATTATCTGAAATAAAAAGTACTATTTTTGCAGTCCTAATTACAAGATAATGAGTTTTAAAAACGAAATATTACGCAGAAGAACCTTTGGTGTTATTGCGCATCCAGATGCCGGTAAAACTACTTTAACAGAAAAATTATTATTATTTGGTGGAGCTATTCAAGAAGCTGGAGCCGTAAAAAGTAATAAAATTAAAAAAGGAGCAACTTCCGATTTCATGGAAATTGAACGTCAAAGAGGAATTTCTGTTGCTACTTCTGTCTTAGCTTTTAATTATAAAGATAAAAAAATAAACATCCTGGATACACCAGGTCACAAAGATTTTGCCGAAGATACTTTTAGAACTTTAACCGCAGTTGATTCGGTAATTGTTGTTGTTGACGTTGCTAAAGGTGTTGAAGAGCAAACCGAAAAATTGGTTGAAGTTTGTAGAATGCGTAACATCCCAATGATTGTTTTCATTAATAAATTAGACCGTGAAGGTAAAGACGCTTTTGAATTACTTGATGAAGTTGAGCAAAAATTAGGTTTACGAGTTGCTCCTTTATCTTTCCCAATTGGGATGGGTTATGATTTTAAAGGAATTTACAACATTTGGGAAAAGAACATTAACCTTTTCTCAGAAGATAGTCGTAAAAATATCGAAGATGTTATCACTGTGTCTGATTTACAATCTAATGAATTAGACCAATTAATTGGAGAAAAACCTGCAAATCGTTTACGTGAAGAATTAGAATTATTAGAAGAAGTTTATCCTGCTTTTAATAGAGACGAATATATCAATGGAGATTTACAACCGGTTTTCTTTGGATCGGCTTTAAACAATTTTGGAGTTCGCGAACTTTTAGATTGTTTCATAGAAATCGCTCCATCGCCAAGACCAAAAGAATCTGACACACGTTTAGTTCAACCTGATGAAAATAAATTCTCTGGTTTTGTATTTAAGATTCACGCTAACATGGACCCAAAACATCGTGACCGTTTAGCTTTTATTAAAATTGTTTCTGGAACATTTGAACGTAACAAACCATACACACACGTTCGTTTAGGAAAGAATTTAAAATTCTCATCGCCAAATGCTTTCTTCGCTGAGAAAAAAGAAATTGTAGATATTTCGTACGCAGGAGATATTGTTGGTTTACACGATACCGGAAACTTTAAGATTGGAGATACATTAACTGAAGGAGAAATTATGCATTACAGAGGAATTCCAAGTTTCTCACCAGAACATTTCCGTTATATCAATAATGCCGATCCTTTAAAATCAAAACAATTAGAAAAAGGTATCGACCAATTAATGGACGAAGGTGTAGCGCAGTTGTTTACTCTTGAAATGAATGGTCGTAAAATTATCGGAACCGTGGGTGCTTTACAATACGAAGTTATTCAATATCGTTTAGAACACGAATACGGAGCTAAATGTACCTACGAAAACTTCCCTGCTTTTAAAGCTTGTTGGGTAAGACCGGAAAATCCAAAGAACGAAGAATTTGCTGAATTTAAACGTGTAAAACAAAAATTCTTAGCAAAAGATAAATCGGGACAATTGGTTTTCTTAGCAGATTCTGAATTCTCAATTCAAATGACGCAAAGCAAATATCCAACAGTTAAGTTAGACTACGTTTCGGAAAGAATTTTATAAACAAAAAAACGACCAGCTGGTCGTTTTTTTGTTACTATCTTATATAGAATTAATTTTTAATAAGTTTTTCTGTATGAGTTTTTCCTTCTGATTTGAACACTAAAAAGTAAATTCCATTTGATAAATTAGGAATATCAATTTGATTTGAACCTTGTTGTAAAGAAAAAACAGAACTTACTTGCTTACCTAACAAATCATAAACCTGAACAGTTGTATTTCCTTCTAATTGAGATTCGATATTTAGCTTTCCGTCTTTTGTTGGATTTGGATAAACCGATAAGTTAACTTTTAATTCATTTTTATCAACACTTAACAACGATGGTCCAACTCCAACTGCATACCAAGCATTGACTAATTGATTATGCTCGTTAGAACCCGGTCCATAAAGTGCCAAAGCTGCTTGTCTTGTTGCGTTATAAGCATCAAAATATGTTGCAGAAGGAGTCAAACCTTCCATTAATGCTTTGTAAACTATTTTTTCTGCTTTGTTAATTCCGATCCCTTGAACACTATAAGCATTTCCTAAATCATTTGTTCCTGTGTGTAACGTTTGATCACTTAATAAATAAAACCAAAAATTACCAACCCCACTGTTTATGTGAACTCCACCATTATCAAAATCGAAATCCGTTGGATCAGCCCAATATGTTCCTGTATATGTATCGGGTTGTTGACTTTCTAACATATCAGAAACATCATTTGGATTAGACATATTTCTTAAATAAGATGGGGTTATAAACGGTTTTACAACTCCTTCTCCAATGGTCCAATTGGGACTTAAATTAACATAAAACTCAATCGAAGTTCCAAAGATATCAGCAAATGACTCGTTTAAAGCACCCGATTCCCCTAAATATTCCAATCCACCATTTCCGTTTCTTCCAATCACAAGATGAGAAAATTCATGACCTGCTACATCAATTCCTACAACAGGATTAAAAATATTTCCTCCGATTCCGAAGAACATAGCAACTTGATCTCCAAAATCTGCTGCAAAGGCATTTTGTGGATCTTCAAAATCCTCTGGAAAATTATAATAATTAGTGATAATTGAACCTAATCCATCATAACTATTTCTGTTATGAACATTTTTATAATAATCATATGTTTTTGACATTCCCCAATGAACTTCAACAGCTGGTCGCATCGGAATTGCAGTAAAAGAAGTAGATGTATTTAAAAAATCCTGACTTCCGGAAATTTCCCAAGTAAATTCATCAAAATATAAATTTGCAGCATTTAGTGTATGTATATTTCGAAAATTATCTTTTAAACGATATTGTCCATTAAAACTATCAACTGTAAAGTTTTGAGTTCCTCGATAATAAGTTGTTCCTGAACCTGGAAGATCGGCGGTATGAATGGCTTTGTATTTTTTTACAATTTCCCCTTTTGGATTTATGAAATAAAAATAGCTTTTAATTGGTTTAAACGAATTCAGTTTAACTTTTTTAGTTGCTATTATTTCAACTCCTTTTTCAGAGGGAATTTTTGTTATTACCAATTCTATTTCAGAATTTTTTACTTTTGAATTTACATTAAAATCAGTGATTGCAATATTTAAAAATTCTTCGTCTGTTAAATCAAACGATATATCAAAATCATAAAAGCGAACCATTTGACCGTTTGCTGAAGTTACTTTTCCTGATTTACTATGTACAAAAACTAAGTCATTTTCTACTTTTAAACCTTTATAAATATGTTGAAAGGTTTCATGTTTATAACCAATTTCGTCTACAAATTCTCTCACTTTCTCGAAACTATGGTCAGAATCTAAATCAAACCATTGAATCAATTGATTATTAAAATTTTCGGTAGTAATATTATAATTTGACAATTCTTCATAGAAAGTTCCCAAACTATTTTGGTAAATAGGTTTTGGTAAATTATTCTTATTTATCGTTTGAGCGAACTTTACTGAACTTGCGTACGAATTTTGAAGTGTTCCAATAAAAAAAGTAGTAGATAAAATAAAAACTCCACACGAAGTTTTTATAATAGAATTAAATTTTCTTGACATAATTGGTTAAATAGATAAATGTGTGAAATCACAAATAATAAAAAACCAAAGATACACTATTCCGAAAACATTTTTCCAAAAAATATTTCAATATCAAAATACAAACCGTCGATTTTTAATTCTTTGTTTGGATCAGCTAAATGTAATAAATCACAAGGTCCTTCAACCAAACTTTGTCCTTTTACATTCAATCCAAATGTGTCTAAAATGATATATTCGTCTGAAACAGAGATAACCTTGAAACCTGACATACAAGATAAACCGTCGCCACTTGAAATAATTGCTTCAATGATTCCGTTGAATCTCATGATTAACTGTTCCGTTTCTGTTTTTTTATCTAACGAATCCGAAACATAAATCAAAAGACGTAACATTTTTAAATTAAATGGATTATCTTGTAATACTTCTTTTAATTTGACTTCAAGTTTATTAAAATCTTTAGTTGATAAGTCTGTTTTTTTATTTAATGTTTTTAAAATTTCATCCTCAAAATCGTGTGTTTTATAACCTGAATAATTTGATTGTTTTGTAAATCCGTAATACAAAAAACGATAATCTAAAGTGGTTAACGTTTTATCAAAATCGTCAAAACGTTTCATCAATTTAGGGTAATAATTTATCGAATTCTCATCCGCAATTTCAGTTGCTATGAATTCCATATTGACAGGTAAAACAAAAGCTTCATCTTGAGCAACACCGTGGAAACAAACAAAAAAACAAATTGCTAAAAAAATCTTTTTCATATTAAAATTATTTAATTTAAAGACATCGGAAAATCACCAAATAATTCATCGTTAGCTTCATCATCATCTTCATCAAACTCATCATCAAATTGCATTTCGTCATTAATAAAATGAAAATCTAATTCATCTTCAGTAATTTTATTTTTTTTAATTAATGCTTCAATTTCATCCTCGATTTTCTTATAAACTTCTACCAAACGAATTAGATTTGGATCAGTAGAATTTTCAAACATTGAAATATTGAAATCTAATATATATCCATTTTCAAAATCTTGTCTTAAATTAGGATATTCATTTTGAGATGCTAAATTTAAAATTTGAGCAAATAAATTCCCTGAAGTTTCTTCTAGAAACAAAATAGTCTTCATTAAAAAATCTCTGTATGATTCGTCCATGTTTTTATTTTCAATATACAAAAAAAGCAGACAAAATTGCCTGCTTCCTGATTTTTATTATTAATCGTCAATTCTTGTAAAATTTCCTTCAGAATCAAAAAGTAATTCTAATCCGTTCGAAAGTTCTACTTCATATTTCCATCTCGATTTTTCGATTTTTGTTACAAATGTATTCGGAAAACTTTTGGTACAATAACTCAAGATATTTTTAGGTATAAAGTTCGTTTTTAAAGCTTGTGTTTTATTCGAAACTTCTTTCCAATTTCCTTTCGAATCAAATTCAATTTTTGTTCCATTTCCCAAAACTACTTTATATTCATCAACCGTTAAAAACTCTTCTTCTTTTACAACATAACTAATATTTTCGTTTTTAAAATTTTGATTGATAAACGTTTTAGCAATTTCTGGTAATTGATTGATTTGAATTTGAGTTTTCTGAGCAAATGATTGAATTGAAAAACCTAAGGTCATTACTAAAATTAAAACGGTATTTTTTAAATTTAAAGTCTTCATAATTTCTATTTTTTAAAATTTATAGTACAAATTTCAAAAATCAATTAGGAAAGATTTAGGAATTTACACGAACAATTTTAAAATGATGTTTATTTTTTGTGAATTGATATTGTATCAACAAATCATCATATTGTTTAATGATAGATTGAACAATCGAAAGTCCCAATCCGCTTGAAGTTTCATCGGTTTCGGCTTTGTAAAATCGATTGTAAATATAATTAGGATTCAAAGCAATTTGATTTCCTGAATTTTGAATTTCGAACGAATTTTCAGAAATATGTACAACAATTTCTTTCTCTTTTCCGATATATTTGATTGCATTTCGAAGCAAATTGGAAAGTAAAATCTCAATCAAATATAAATTTGCTTTGGTTTCAAAAATGCCATTTTCTTTTAACTCAAACTGAATTTCTTTAAACGAAATCACATCTTCAAAATCTTGAAAAACTGTTTTAAAAACTTCGTTCCAATTTACAAGTACTTTATCTTCAAACTGATTATTTTCGATTTTAGAAAGCATCAAAAGCGACTTATTTAAATTTTTCATTCGCTTTAAAGACTTTTTAATTTCTTCAAAATCTGTTACCGTTTTCGCATCCAGATTTTCATTCTCTAAAACCAAATCAATTTTATTTAAACTAATTGCTAAAGGCGTTTGCAATTCGTGTGAAGCATTTTCGATAAAACTTTTCTGTGATTCAAACATGTGTTCGTTACGTTGAACCAAAGTTTGAAGTTCGTTCTGAAGTTCATAAAATTCTACAATTTTTTGATTATTATCTTTTAAAGAACGTTTACTACCAAATTGATATTGATTCATTCGTTGTAAAATATCGTAAAATGGAGCCCAAACACGGTCTAAAACAACTTTATTAATAAAGAAAATTCCGATTATGATAAATACATAAAGTACAAAGAGTGCAATTAATAGATTGATTCCAAAATCATCTTCTTCAACAGTCGATGTTCTAATTTCGAGTTTTCGATAATCACCATCTTTGTCGATAAAACCAGTAGTTAAAACACGATAAGGTTCATATTCACCATCATATTCCATAAAAACCATTTGGTTAACAATCCTATTTAACGGTTCATAATCAGCAGAATCTATTTTTGTTATTCGAAATTGGTTGATGCCGAATTCATTTGTATTTAAAATCGAATCGTCGATATAAGCTTCACGAATAATATGAATTTTTTGGTCTTTTAAACCGTCATCAATATTATCGTTTACTTCATCTAAAATAAAAGCGTAAAATATAGCAGACCAAATAGCAATTACAGCCAAAAGTGCAATGATTAAATACTTTAAAGTATAATTTTTTAACGAAACACGCATCCTAAATAAGTTTATATCCAATTCCGTAAACAGCCTGAAAATCAATATCTGCTTGACTTTGTTTCAGTTTTTTACGCAGGTTTTTTATTTGCGAATAAATAAAATCTAAACTATCGGCATCTTCAATATGGTCACCCCAAATACTTTCTGCCAAAGTTGT
Source organism: Flavobacterium sp. I3-2 (assembly GCF_013389595.1). NCBI lineage: Bacteria > Pseudomonadati > Bacteroidota > Flavobacteriia > Flavobacteriales > Flavobacteriaceae > Flavobacterium > Flavobacterium sp. I3-2. Next base: position 2,235,752 of record NZ_CP058306.1, on the reverse strand, counting down.
TTTTTGTAATGTTTTTCTAGGTCGAATCATAAAATAATACAACATATCATATTCTTTACGATTTAAATTTATCAGATTATCATTCACAAAAACACTGCGTTCTTCTGGATTTATTTTTACGTTTTTAAAACTAATAAATTTTTCGCCATTTTGATTATTTCGTCTCATAATCGAATTGATTCGTGCATGTAACTCAGCCAAATGAAACGGTTTAGCTAAATAATCATCGGCACCTAAATTTAATCCCAAAACTTTATCATCTACAGAATCTTTAGCCGAAACAATAATAACGGCATCTTGCTTGTGAAGTTTTTTAATTTCGCGAAGTAAATCCATACCATTTCCGTCTGGTAGATTAATATCTAACAAAATACAATCGTAATCAAAACTTATGATTTTATCTAAAGCAGATTTGAAATTATTTGCTGATTCAACTAAAAACTTTTCTTTTTCTAAAGCTTGTTGAACTACTTTTTGTAATTCGATTTCGTCTTCAATAATTAATATTTTCATTGAAATTTTGTTTTAATAAACAAATTTACGTTTAAAGTTAGGAAGGATTTAGGAATAAAAAAACCTTTCTTTACAGAAAGGCATTTTATTAAGCATATATTTTTTGGAAAAGTGTTTTATATTTTTCGATAATCACTTTACGTTTCATTTTTAAAGTTGGCGTTAATTCACCAGTTTCTATCGTAAATTCATCTAAAATTAATTCATAACGTTTGATTTGTTCCCAATTTCCAAAATGAATATTCATATTATTTACTTCTTCTAAAATTTTATTGGTGATAATTTCATTTGCAAAAAACGTTTCTTTATCTAAATTATAAATATCAAAACCATTTGATTTAGCCCAATCTTTTAGATTTATATAAGATGGAACAATGAACGCTGCAGGAAATTTTTGATTTTCGCCAATAACCATCATTTGTTCAATAAAAGGAGATTCTACAAACTTACTTTCTATTTGTTGCGGCACAACATATTTACCACCAGATGTTTTAAACATTTCTTTTTTACGGTCGATGATTTTTAGATATTTACCATCAATCCACTGACCGATATCACCAGTATGCAACCAACCGTCTTTTAAAACTTCGTTCGTAGCTTGTTCGTTTTTATAATAACCTTGCATAATATTATCTCCTTTGGCCAGGATTTCGCCATCTTCTGCAAGTTTAATTTCGATATTAATTAATGGAACACCAACCGTACCAATTTTCATTCCACGTTTATAACAGTTCACTGCTAAGCAAGGTCCGGCTTCGGTTAATCCGTAACCTTCAAAAATGGGAATTCCGGCAGCTAAGTACAATCGGATTAGTTTTTGCTGTAAAGCAGCACTTCCAGAAGCAATACCAAGGATTTCGCCACCGATTGCTTCGCGCCATTTTGAAAAAATAATTTTGCGTGCAATATTTAATTGAAAATCGTACCAAGCCGAACGATTTTCTAATTCATATTTCTCACCTAATCCAACAGCCCAAAAGAATAACTTACGTTTAATCCCTGTTAGTTGCTCGCCAGTAGCCATAATTTTTTCGTAAACCTTTTCTAAAACTCGAGGAACAGCAGAAAAAATATGTGGTTTAACTTCTTTCATATCTGCACCAATGGTTTCCATCGAACCTGCAAAATAAATCGTTAAACCTTTATAAATATAAACATAATGAAAAACACGCTCGTAGGCATGACAAACAGGTAAAAATGTTAAAGCACGTTGTCCTTCACTAACCGGAAATGAATATTCGCTACTCATCACATCGGCTAATAAATTTTTATGCGAAAGCATTACACCTTTTGGATTTCCGGTTGTTCCAGAAGTATAAATTAAAGTAGCTAAATCATCTGTTTGAATTGCATCTTTTCTTATATCAACTTCAGATTGATTAACATTAGATGCTAACTCAAGAAAAGATTTCCAATTCGGATAATCTGAATAAACGTTAATGGTATAAATGTCTTTTAACGAATCGACCTCATTTTGTATACTGATAATTTTATCATATAAAACATCTGTACTCAAAAAACATAGTTTTATCGAGGCATCGTTAAAAATAAATTTGTAATCATTTTCAGAAATATTTGGATAAATTGCCACCACTACTGCCCCAACCTGCTGAATTGCAAAATCTAAAGCATTCCATTCCCAACGATTTTCTGAGATTAAACCAATTTTATCATCTGGCTGAACTCCATAAGCAATTAACGCACGTGAAATTTGATTTACTTTTTCAATAAAATCAACAGTTGGAATGGTTTTCCAAGATTCGTTTTCTTTATATCCGAACAAATCAATGTTAGGAAATTTTTCTTGTTGGTAGTAAATTAAATCAAAAACGCGATAAGGCTTATTCATAGATGGGATTTTTACAATTTTAATTTACAAAATTCAAAACAATTATCAATAAAAAAATGATAATTGTTTTGATTGTTTTTAAAAATATATTTATTCAAACAGTAGTTTAATATTTTCGTAAGAATTTTCAAGAGCTGCTGGAATTTCTTTAGGTTTTAACCAAACAACTTTTTCAATTCCTTCTTCGATTTGACCATGAAGTGGACCATCATAATCCGTAAACATTTCAAACCAGTGCGTGATTTTTAATTTATACTCACCATTTCGTTTAAAAATATGGTATGTTTTTTGAAGCTTTTGTACTATTTTCAAGTTTTTACAACCGGTTTCTTCTTCTACCTCTCGAATAGAAGTTTCTTCGATGGTTTCATGTTTTTCGATTCCACCTTTAGGTAAATCCCATTTATCGTTTCTGTAAATAAAAAGAATTTCGCCTTTTTTATTCTTCACTAAACCACCTCCTGCTTTATTAACTGGAATTTTTTCTTTCAATTTTTTTAAAATTTCCTTTTCATCAGGATGATATAAAATAGCCTTATCAATTTTATTTTGATAGTATTTTAAAATAATTTTATTAATGTCAGCACTTTCTAACAAGAAAAGTTGAAAATCAGTTTCTTTTTCAATCTCATTTGTCAAAAAAAGTGGTTTGTCGTTTATAAAAACTTTATACATTTGTAATATGATTTTTAATGACAACACAGCACAGAAAACGGCCGAATTGCTTTTACAAATAAACGCAATTAAATTAAATCCTAAAAGTCCTTTTACTTGGGCGTCAGGATGGAAATCGCCAATATATTGCGACAATCGCATAACTCTTTCATTTCCAGAAGTTCGTAAATTTCTACAAAATGAATTTGCTACAAATATAGTAGAAAAATTTGGTAAACCAGATGTAATTGCTGGAGTTGCAACCGGAGCCATTGGAATTGGTTTATTGGTAGCAGAAGCTTTAGATTTACCTTTCGTTTATGTTAGACCAGAAGCTAAAAAACACGGGCGTCAAAATCAAATTGAAGGACATTTTGAAGCAGGACAAACCGTTGTAGTAGTTGAAGATTTAATTAGTACTGGAAAAAGTAGTTTACAAGCTGTTGAAGCTTTAAACTCTGGAGGTGCAAATATTTTAGGTATGGCTGCAATTTTTACTTATGGATTTGATGTAGCTTCTGAAAACTTCAAAAATTCAGGAATTGAATTAATGACTTTAAGTAATTATCCTACGTTACTAAAAACAGCAATTGCTAAAAAATACATTGCAGAAGAAGACCACGAAACATTAAAAGTTTGGAGTTCAAACCCATCTGAATGGGGAATTTAATTAATAAAAACATAAATTATGAATTTAGAAAGTTCTAAAGTTACCGTTTCAAAATCGGCAGCATATCTTTTTAATGCTTTAATAGATATTAAAAATTTTGAAAAATTAATGCCAGAAAATATTGCAAAATTTGAAGTAATTGACGAAAACTGCTTTATGTTTGCTTTATCTGGAATGCCAGAAATTAAATTAGTCAAAAAAGAAGCACATCCAAATTCAAAAGTAGTTTTAGGTGCAGCAAGTAGTAAATTACCATTTACATTAACTGCAAATATTGGAGAAATTTCTGAAAATGAATGCTCAATAAAATTAGATTTTGAAGGTGAATTTAATGCAATGATGGCCATGATGATAAAAGGGCCAATCAGTAAATTCATTGAAACTTTAGCAACTAACATGAATAAATTATAATAAAAATAAATAAAGGCTTTTCTCACGAAAAGCCTTTATTTATTTTTATTCATCTAAACAATTTATTTTTTATAAAATGGAGTTTTAACCACTTTTGCTAAAACATCGTTTTTACGAATTCTGATGAAAATTTCACTTCCTTCAGCAGCAAATTCTTTTGGAACATATCCCATTCCAATTCCTTTTCCTAGAGATGGAGACTGTGTTCCAGACGTAACTTTACCAATTACATTACCATCTTTATTTACGATTTCATAATCATGACGAGGAATTCCTCTATCGATTAACTCAAATCCGATTAATTTATTTTTAATTCCAGCTTCTTTTTCAGCTTTTAAGTTTTCTGAATTTACAAAATCTTTAGTGAATTTAGTAACCCATCCTAAACCAGCTTCCAAAGGAGAAGTTTCGTCTGTGATTTCGTTTCCGTATAAACAGTAACCCATTTCTAAACGTAAGGTATCACGAGCAGCTAAACCAATTGGCTTAATTCCCCAAGCTACACCTGCTTCAAAAACTTTATTCCAAATAGTTTCTATGTCTTCGTTTTTAGCATAGATTTCGAATCCTCCAGAACCTGTATATCCTGTTGCAGAAACAATAACGTTTTCAACACCAGCAAAAGTTCCAGTTTCAAAATGATAAAATTTAATGGCTGCTAAATCTAAATCAGTTAAACTTTGCATAGCTTCAACAGCTTTTGGACCTTGAATAGCTAATAAAGAATAAGCATCTGATAAGTTTTCCATTGTCGCGTTTACATCATTTTTAGATGTAACCCAATTCCAATCTTTATCAATGTTTGATGCATTAACTACCATTAAAAACTCTTGGTCATTAACTTGATATGTGATAATGTCATCAACAACTCCACCATTATCGTTAGGGAAATAACTATATTGAGCTTTACCATTGATTAGAGTAGAAGCGTCATTTGAAGTAACTTTTTGAACCAAAGCTAAAGCATTTGGTCCAGAAATTTTGAACAATCCCATATGAGATACATCAAAAACACCAACACCATTTCTAACTGTATCGTGTTCTATATTTACGCCTTCATATTGAACTGGCATATTAAATCCTGCAAAAGGAACCATTTTTGCACCTAAAGCTTCGTGTACGTGGTTTAAAGCAACTTGTTTCATTGTGTTGTTAACTTAAATTTTGAAAGCGAATGTAAGTCTTTTTTTAGATTTTTAAAAATTTTAAATTCTAGTTAATGTGAATCTTTTTTGAATTAAAAAAAACGGTTTCCAAAAAATGAAAACCATTAATTTTATATTATTTTTCTCTTACAATTTGTATCCAACCTGTAATCAATTCTCTTGGTGTTTGAATGGCGTAAAAATAAGTACCGCTTGGTAATTGATTTCCATTTTTATCTTGACCTACCCATTCGTTTCTATATCCATGACCGAATACATAAACTTCTTTTCCATATCGATTAATCACTTTCAATCCCAGAACTTCCAAATTATTCAAAACAAAAGCATCATTTAAACCATCTCCGTTTGGAGAAATTCCTTTAGGAATCAAACAATTTACATCTGCCAAATCTATTGAAGTCGTTTGTGTACAACCTTCCGGAGTTGTAACTTTCACATTATAACGTCCATCTTTATCAACAAAAAATTCATTTTTCGTTGAATTTAATCCATTTCCAGACCATTCGTAAGTTAAATTATTCCAAACACCGTTTTCACTAATATCTAAAATTGAAAGTAAATATTTATTCTCAAAACAACCACCTTGAATTACAATATCAATATCACGAGTAATTTTTATGTTCGTTTCAAACTCTTTAGATTCGCCACATCTTGGTTCAGCTACAGTATATTTATATTTAACAACGTAATCACCAGGTTCAGATAATTCAACATTAATTTCACCTGTTTGTGCGTTGATTTCTAACCCTTCAGTACTGCTAAAAATTCCACCAAAAGAAAAATCATTGGGTAAGATTGGAGAAATTTTATCATGGTTACTTTTACAAATTGGATTTTGATAAGCAAAATTTACAATCGGAATTTCAAAAGCTTTAAAATTTAAAACTATTGGTGCAATGGTAACACAATTTGTAAATCCTACAGTTGAAATTCTTACATAAATGGTTTTCGATTGCGTAATTGTATAATTCTGAATATCAATTGGACTTAGATTATCGATTGCATTTTGATTTGTATTGAAATAAGTTACTTGATAATTAGCTAAATTTTGAGTTGAAATAAACGTATTTGTTAACGCTTGAAAATCTACTTGTTGAATACCATCAGGTTCTAAATCACAAACTAAAAAAGGACTTGAAATTTGTGTAGCATCAAATGGATCAATAAATTTAACCTCTATTTCATCGCTGATACTCGGTTGTGTACAATTATCTTTTTCAATAACAATTTTGTATGTACCCGATTCTGTAACATTGATATTTAATGTATTATAAAGATTTACATCCATCAAAATATCATTTTTAAACCACTGAATCGAAGTAATTGCTCCATCACCTACAGTATCCACTTGTCCTGATAAATTAACACTAGCGGTATTACAAACGGTAATGTCTTCTCCTAAATCAATTTCGCAAAGAAAATCACAATTTGTTGAACCTGAACCTGGTGCATTCGAATTGGTTTGTTCTAATTTTATAAAACCAGGAAGTCCATCCCAATTCGCAATTAATACGGCATATATTTGTCCAACTTGAGCATTTGGAATCGATAATGTTTCAATAGCCGCTGGACTTGGACTACAATCAACAATATTTCCAAAAGGATAAAAGTTTGGATTAACACTTCCTGGATCAACAACTTGTAAATAACCTGGGCAAGTAGAACAATATTCAATTTCAATATTTGAGCAAGCTTGATCTAATGAATTGAAAGGTCCAAAAGCAACATAATCAACATCTAATGGAATTCCTACTGGATCACCATTGACATTAAATTGTGTGTTTTGAACAATATTAAATTCTAAATTTCCAGGAGTATCAACTTCAAAATAATACCAAATGGCATTTGGAGTAAATCCTAAACAACCAATTGGACCGTAACCAGAAGTATTACTTGAACCGAAATTATTTTGAAATACAATTGCACCAGAATCTCCACAAAAAGGATTTGCTTGTACAGCACTAGGAATGGTTTTAAAATATTCTGGTGTCCAATTACTTTTTGAATTTGGTCCACAAATAGCCCGAACCCAAACTGTGTACCATGTATCTGCAGTTAATCCCGTTGTTGAAAAACTTGCTGTCGTTGTAGTTGTACCCGCTGGTAAAGGTGGTAAACCAGCACTAACAATACAATATTCCCACTGCGTTTCATTTTGTCCAGTATTCCAACTAAAATCAACAGAAGTTTGATTTACACATGAAACCAGATGAGTGATATCTTTACAAGTTGGCTTTGCATCAATAATTACATCGTCTAAATAAACTCCTCTTCCTAATGGATAACTATTTCGATTTACATGAAATCCGACATTTATTACACCTGTCAATGGAAGATTGGTTTGAATATTTACCAAATCCAATTTAACCTCAACATAAAAATCATTTTGAAATGTTTTTCCTGGATGAATTGTTGATGTAAAATTTGCTAAATTGGATCCTCCGGTTGTTGAAACAGCAACTTTAACTACTTGGTCAACTTGCCAATTTCCATGTAAATGTGGAGATAATTTCACATAAAATTTTAATTCTTTTGTTCCAGGTATTGCATCTAAATTTATATTTGGAGAAATCAACCAATCGTTTGTTGAACCAAAAGTCAAATTATGAACAGGTAATTGCTTACATCTATTACCTTCGTAAGTATTTGTCTGGCTATCAATCCAAGAAACGTTATCATTATTCAAATTAAATGCATTCCAACAATTGGCTGATGTTGAAGTAGTATTAAAAGTTTCATTAAAAGGAACTGGAAAAATTGTTGAACATTGGTCAAAAGCTCTCATTTCAGCAATTTGTCTTTTAAATGATTCAAGTAAATTGTTATCATTTGTAATCTTATCAGAAGCAAAAGCCTTCAAACAAAATAAAGATATTATTAGAAATATTATTAATAAAGTAGTTTTTTTCATGTTAATCGATTTGTTTTCTGATTTAAAAATTGCGATTGCCATAAAAATAGCTAAAAATACTTAAATATACTTTTTTTACTTCTATAATTTTAATTGTTTTAATCGTAGTGCATTCGAAATTACTGAAACCGAACTTAAACACATTGCCAATGCAGCAATCATCGGAGAAAGTAATAAACCTGTTGTTGAATACAAAACACCTGCAGCTACAGCAATTCCAATAATATTATAGATAAACGCAAAGAATAGATTTTGCTTGATGTTTTTAATAACTTTTTCACTCAACTTAATAGATTTTTCAACATTAGAAAAAGCATTATTTAACAACGTAATTTTAGAAAAATCTTGAGCCAAATCAGAGCCACTTCCCATGGCAATTCCAACGTCTGCTTTTGCTAAAGCAGGAGCATCGTTAATACCATCGCCAATCATGGTAATAATTTTTCCGTCGGATTGGATTTGTTCAATCATTTTTAATTTATCTTCAGGAAGTTGAGAAGCAAACACCTTATCAATTCCAATTTGATTAGCGATAGCTTGAGCTGTTTTTTGATGGTCGCCAGTTAACATGATTACTTCAATATTTTTTGAATGTAAATACGAAATAGTTTCTGCAACATCAGGTTTTATCGCATCATGAATAACCGCTAAACCTACAATTTCGTTGTTTACAGCTACATAAGAAACGGTTTTACCTAGGTCTTGAATTTCTGTAACACGATTTTTAATTTCGTCAGAAACCTGAATATTATTCTGATTTAAAAGCGCTTCGTTTCCTAGCAAAACCTTTCTAGAATCAATCATTCCTTGAATTCCTTTTCCAGCGATATTCGCAACCAATTTCGAGGGTTTAATTTCTAAATCTAAATGTAGGGCTTTTTCTTTAAATGCTTTTGCAATCGGATGTTCACTTCTTGCATTTAATTGCGCTGTTAAGTAAACCAATTCGGTTTCAGATAAATCGGTTAACGAAATTATCGTTTCTAATGATGGTTTACCTTCGGTTAAGGTTCCGGTTTTATCGGTGATAACTACATTTGTTTTTTGTAACAATTCTAAAGCTTCTGCTTTTTTTATTAAGATTCCGTATTGAGCACCTTTTCCAATTCCCATCGAAATAGAAACTGGCGTTGCTAATCCCAAGGCACACGGACAAGCGATAATTAAAACTGCAATGGCATTTTGTAAACCAAATAACCATGAATTTTCTAAAGAAAAATAAGTCCAAAAAATAAAAGTCAACACAGCAATTGCTACGACGACCGGAACGAAATATCCCGAAATTCTATCGGCTAATCGTTGAATTGGCGCACGAGATAAACTTGCTTTATTTACCATTTCGATAATTTGCGCAATGGTTGTTGTTTGTCCGATTCGTTCTGCTTTCATGGTAAACGATTGGTCGGTATTGATGCTACCAGCTAAAACTTTATCGTTCGTTGTTTTTTCGACAGGTAAAGGTTCGCCAGTTAATAAAGCTTCGTTTACTGAAGTTGTCCCAGATAATATAATGCCATCAACTGGAATTTTTTCACCTGGTTTTACTAATAATTCGTCGTGAACTTGAACTTTATCAATATCGATTTCAGTTGTTGTACCGTTTACTAAAAGTGTTGCTTTTTGCGGAATTAGATTTAATAAATGCTCTAAAGATGATTTTGTTTTTTGATGTGCTTTAGCTTCTAACCATTGTCCTAAAATCATTAAGGTAAAAATCACTGCTACACTTTCAAAATAAATGGGAAGATGCGCCGCTGTGTGAAAAGCATGCGGATTTAGTAAAACGTAAAACGAAAATAGATAAGCTGCAATTGCTCCTAATCCAATTAAAGAAAACATATTTAAATTCCAAGTTTTAAAAGAAATCCAAGCGCGTTTCAAATAATTTTTACCTAAATACAAAACTGCTGTTGCGCCCATAAATTGCAACCAAAGTCCTAATTGAAAAGGAATAATTTTATAGATAAAACTATCGTGACTCATACCAAACATGGCAATAACAAATACGGGAATTGTTACAAATAGCGATTGATAAAATAGTTTTTTTAGATGATTTACTTCTTCGTTATCAGACGGATTTGCACCGATTTTTACCAAATCCATTCCACAAATTGGGCAACCTACATTTGAGTCGTAAACTTTATCACCTTCACACAACATTGGACAATAATATTTACCTGCCAAATGTTCTAAGTTTTTTGGAGTTTCGTTGTGTTTATCTGAGCTGTGAATGGCATCATGAGCAATTTCTGAATACGTTTCTGTGCCATCGGAATTTTCGATAATTTCTTGAATGGTGTACGGACCTTTGTGCGAAAGTGCGTGTTGAAGTTCTTCTAAAGGAATTTTCTTTTTAGATTCGATTATTGCTTCCGCAGGATTTAAATGCACTTCGATATTTTCTGTAACCGATTGCAATGCCTGTGTAACTTTAGCTTGACAACCGCTACAAGTCATTTCATTGATTTTATATCTCGTTTTCATATTTGTACCTTTTAATATGGTAAAATTACAAGGCTTTATGCTAATTAAAGTTATATAATTTCTGAAATAATTTACATAATTTCAGAAAAGTAAAAAATAAAGGCAGTGAAAATATCCACCGCCTTTGTTTTATTTTTTAATAAACTTCAAACTTTCTGTTTGATTGTCTTTTGAAATCTGTAAAATATAATTTCCTTTTGCTAAATGTTGAATGTCAATTTGTGTTTCTTGTGCATTCGTATTAAACTTCGTTTCGATTCGTTTTCCTTGTATATCAAAAATCAAAATTTTATCTAAGTTCCCAATTGATACATTTAAGAAATCGGTACTTGGGTTTGGATAAATTTTTAATAATTGGCCATTAAACGATTTTGTATTTGCTGTAGCCTCATTGTAATAAAAAGCTTTGTTTCCGTTTGCTCCCGTCAAAACTAATTGTAACAAATCATTTTCGGATGTAATAGTATATTGAAAATCAAATTCCATATTATTCCAAAAAACATCCGTATTTAAAGTTGCGAAAAAGATTTCTAAATCAAGATTTGGACACATCATTGCTGTGACTGCAAATTGTGAAATATGTAATGTATTTTCAGTTAAAAACGCATAAGAACCACCAGCTCCATTCATACATTGACCTTGAGAAAAACTTATATTTCCGTCGTTTTGGAAATGTTGAAAAGAAGAATATTCTGTTGATTCTTCAAATGGTGGAAAAATCATTTCATCATCTACTTCAATTTTAGCTAAAAACCAAGTGTTATTTAAAAGTGTTTGTTGATTTGTTTGAGCTTGAACTCCAAAATTTGTCAAAATGTATAACAAGATAAAAGTAATTTTTTTCATAATGATTTATTTTTGATTTTTATAAAGATAAAAAAAAAGCATCTAATTTAATCTAGATGCTTCATTTTCTTAATTTTTGATGAACTTCAAACTTTCTGTCTGATTATCATTTGAAATCTGTAAAATATAATTTCCTTTTGCTAAATGTTGAATATCAATTTGTGTTTCTTCTGCATTGGTTATAAACTTCGTTTCGATTTGTTTTCCTTGTATATCAAAAATCAAAATTTTATCTAAGTTTCCAATTGAAACATTCAAGAAATCGGTACTTGGGTTTGGATAAACTTTTAATAATTGGCCATTAAACGATTTGATATTTGCAGTTGCATTGTTATAATAGGTTGCTTTGTTTCCATTTGCACCAGCAATAACCAATTGTAAATTACCGTTTGAAGAAGTCACGGTAAAATCAAAATCACTACCAATGTTAAAGCCAAAAATATCTCCAACATAAGAGGTGAAATACGCTCCTAAATCCATATCGGTACATGAATCAAAAGGAAAAGTAAAAGATGTGAAATTTATTGAATTATCATCTACGAGCGTAAAATATCCGACTGAATTTCCATTACATTGAGTTTGAGTAAAATATCTGTTTCCATCAGTTATGTAATGTGTAAGTACATAACTAGTAGAAGTTAAACTTGATAGTTCAAATTCTTCGTTATTAATTTCAATTTTAGAAAGATACCAAATATTATCTAAAAATTGTTGTTGATTCGTTTGTGCAAAAATTCCAAAATAAATGAAAATGCAAAAAATAAGGGTTGTAATTTTTTTCATGATGATTATATTTATAATTAATTACATAAATATAAACAAAAAATGTTAAAAATATTGTATTAGTTTTATTTTTTTGTGAATTTAAAATTTTCTGTTTGATTATCTTTTGAAATCTGTAAAATATAATTTCCTTTTGCTAAATTTTGAATGTCAATTTGTGTTTCTTCTGCATTGGTTATAAACTTCGTTTCGATTTGTTTTCCTTGTATATCAAAAATCAAAATTTTATTTAAGTTTCCAATTGATACATTCAAGAAATCGGTACTTGGGTTTGGATATAATTTAATTTGATTTTTAGCAAACGTATCATTAGATAAAGTCGAAATTGTAATTTCTTTTGCTTTTGTATAAGTTTTACCACAAGATGTAACAGTTAAAGTTACATTGTAAGTTCCTGCAACAGTAAAAATATGTGTTGGATTTTGTTGATTTGAAGTTGTTCCATCTCCAAAATTCCACTGAAAGTTTGAAGCATTTGTTGATGAATTTGTAAATTGAAAATTTGTTCCAGATGTATTATTGAATTCAAAATTTGCAAAATTATCGTTTACATCTACATAAAAATTCTCTAAATTATTATAAACAATAGTTTTTATAGCATTTTTTAAAGTTGCAGCGGTTGTAGCATTTAAACTCGAATTAAAAGTAATTAAAGTAGGATCTTTTCTATAAATAACAGTATAAAAAGTATAAGCTGCTGCCATTGAACCCGCTAAAGAAGGATGCGAATTATCTGAATCATATAACTCAATTGTTGGATGATTTTCTCTTATATATCGCCAAACTTGAGAAACAGGAGAAATTACGCCCTTATTTGTATCTGCCATAGTTCGATAACGTTGTTGTAATAAATCATCCATTACTTCATAAGTACATTGACCATTTTGACAAATTTGCGGATCTCCATTTTTTTTACCCCACGTAGTGTAAAACAAAGGAACCGAACAAGCATAGTTTTGTTTAATAAGATTTGTCAATTGAATCGCATAAGGAAAAACGTATGTATTTACATAACCAATCGGAAATGCAGGTTTTTGACTTTGATCTTGCAAAACCACATAATCCCATTGATTTCCGTTGATTTTTGTTAAACTTGTTTGATTTGAAGCGTGTTGTTCTAAACTATAACCACCAATTAAATTGCTATCATGAATCAAAACATCATTTGTTGACGTTGCAGATTGAGCGACTAAACTTGGTAAATTATTATATTGAGAATAACTATTTCCTAGAAAAAGAACTTTTTTAGTTGTTTGTGCATTTATTGAAAAAGATGCAAGTAATAAAAACAAAAAGTATTTATTTTTCATTAAATATCAATTAAAGATTAATAAAAGTTGTTTTCTCAAACGAAGTTGTGAATATATTATTTTTTTTTCGAAGTTAAAATTAAAATTTACTTTTGTAAAAAAATTACCATGAAATTCAATCTTGAAGAAACACAAATCCTATTGCAAATTCTAAAACACAAACTTGAATCACCAAATTTAATTGAGATCAATAAAGAAACAACTTATCTAAATTTGATAGAAAAGCTTGAAAACGGAGAATATATAAAAGGTCGGTTATTAAATTTTTTACAAATTGAAATTACCAATTCAGATTTCAACGTTAATTCTTTAAATAAAATAATAGTTGAAACAATTTTAAAGAAAGTAAAATTTAAAGCAACTCCGAGATAAAACAAAAGCCAAATGAAATAAATCAACTGGCTTTTTTAGTATTATCAACTATTTTAGTTTTTTTATAAAATGAGCATCAATCTCATTAAAATCATTAACTAAAATACTTGCTCCTTCTAAATTTTGAAGTTTGGAATTTTCGCTATTATAACCCAAACAATAAATTCCAGCACCAACAGCAGCTTTTACACCATTTGTACTATCTTCAATTACGATGCATTCGTCTTTTGGATTTTTAGATAATGAAGCTGCATGAATAAAAATAGTTGGATCTGGTTTTGATTTCGGAAAATCTTCTCCACTCACTTTATGGCTAAAAAATTCATTTAATTTAAAACGATTGAAAACACGCTCAATAGTTCCTTTTGAAGCCGATGATGCCAAAATTAATTCTACATCATTTCTATGTAAATCAACGATTAAATCATAAACTCCTGAAATCAATTCCAAATCTGGTTTGGTATCAAAAGCATCGTTAAATAAACTTCTTTTTCTAAGTATTAAATTTTCAACTTCTTCTTGTAATTGAAATTTATCCTTTAATTTTTGAAAAACATTTCGAGTAGAATTCCCTGTAAAAGTAGCATAAAGTTCTTCTGTTACATCAATTCCTAATTCTTGAAAATGTTTAAAATAGGCATATTTATGAACTGGCTCTGTATCAACAATTACGCCGTCCATATCGAAAATTACCGTTTTAATCATGAGTTGTATTGTTTGTGCAAAATTAGAATTATTGTGCTTCAAAAAAAAATATTATTAAACCAATATCAAATCAAATAACTTTAAATTAACATAATAATGCGTTATCTTTGCAGACTGATTTAACAAAAATGAGATTACACAGAAACTTAGTTTTTACAGTTATCGATTCGCTAATGGCGATTTTTAACGAAGGACAATATGCAGATAAAGCAGTTGCTTTTGCACTAAAAAAGGATAAAAGATGGGGAAGCAGCGATAGAAAATTCGTTGCCGAAACAATATATGAAATGGTTCGTTGGAAAAGACTTTACGCCGAAGTTGCTGAAGTCAAAGACAATTATGACAGAGATGATATTTGGAGAATGTTTGCGGTTTGGGCAGTTTTAAGAGGAATAAAATTACCTGATTGGAAATACTTTGAAGGAACACCAGAACGTAAAATAAAAGGTCGCTTTGACGAATTATCTAAAATCAGACGCGTAAAAGAATCTATTCCGGATTGGATTGATGAGTTAGGTGAAAAAGAATTAGGAACAGAAGTTTGGAGTCAAGAATTAAAAGCACAAAATCAACAAGCAAAAGTTGTTTTACGCGTAAATCGTTTAAAAACAACTAAAGAAAAGTTACGTGCACAATTGATGGATTTAGAAATCGAAACGGATTTCCATGAACAATATCCAGATGCTTTAATTTTACGTGAACGCGCCAATGTTTTCATGACCGATTTATTTAAAGAAGGTTTATTTGAAGTGCAAGATGCTTCGTCACAAAAAGTAGCTTTCTTTTTAGATGTAAAACCTGGAATGCGCGTGGTTGATGCTTGTGCTGGAGCTGGTGGAAAAACACTTCACATTGCATCTTTAATGGAAAACAAAGGTCAAATTATTGCGATGGATTTGTACGAAAGTAAACAACGTCAGCTTAAAATTAGAGCAAAACGTAACGCTGCTTTCAATATTGAATATCGAATTATTGATACTACAAAAGTGATTAAAAAATTACACGATAAAGCAGATCGTGTTTTGATTGATGCACCTTGTAGCGGTTTAGGTGTTTTAAAAAGAAACCCTGATAGCAAATGGAAACTTCAACCTGAGTTTATTGAAAACATCAAAAAAACACAAGAAGAAGTTTTAGCTAATTACTCTAAAATGGTTAAAGTTGGTGGTAAATTAGTTTATGCAACTTGTTCAGTTCTTCCATCAGAAAACCAAGAACAGATTGAAAAATTCTTAAAAACAGAATTTGGACAAAATTTCGAGTTCATAAAAGACGAAAAAGTTTTAGCTAAAGATTCTGGTTTTGATGGATTTTATATGGCTTTATTAGAAAGAAAGAAATAAATTATTACTCTTAATTATTATGAAAAAAATCGTTACTGGTTTTACATTATTATTTGCTACAATCATAGGTTTCGCCCAACCTCAAGCTTATTATAATGGTATTGATTTTGACCTAAATGGTCAACCGTTAAAGAATGCCTTAGCAACAAAAATTACGAATACACATTCAAACCAAATTTCATATAATGGGGTTTGGACAGCGTTAAAAGCAACAGATGTAAATCCAACAAACAACAATCAAGTAATGTTGATTTATGGACATCAAAACGTTACAACTGGTAAATATTCTCGTATACGTGCTAAGAATGACAACGGTGGGAATAACGGTGATTGGAACAGAGAACATGTTTATGCACGTTCACTTGGAACACCAAATCTAGAACAAACTGCGGCAAATTCAGACGCTCATCACTTACGCGCTTCTGATGTACAATTAAATGGAGATCGTGGAAACAAAAAGTTTGCTGCAGGTTCAGGTAATTCAGGTTCAGTTGGTTCTAACTGGTATCCTGGAGATGAATGGAAAGGTGATGTTGCTCGTATGATGATGTATATGTATTTGAGATACCCAAGTCAGTGTATACCTACAAATGTAGCAGTCGGATCAGTTTCAAGTTCTTTTGATCAAATGATAGGTTTATTCTTACAATGGAATGCTGAAGATCCAGTTTCTGATGTTGAAATTCAAAGAAACACATACTTAGCAAATGCTTCAAACAGTGCAGGTCAAGGTAATAGGAATCCATTTATTGACAATCCGTATTTAGCAACTAAAATTTGGGGTGGACCAATCGCACAAGATCGTTGGGGATTAACGTTATCTAATGACAAATTTGATAAAATTGAATTTGGAATTTATCCTAATCCTGCGTACGATAGCAAAGTTTATATTCAAACAACTGAAATAGTAAATACAATTTTGATTCACTCAATCGACGGAAAATTAATTCAACAAATTAATAATCCTCAATTTGACAACAATCAATTTGAAATTAATAACTTAAATTCAGGTTTTTATATCATCACACTTAAATCCGACAACAAATCAACAGCTAAAAAGTTGATTGTGGAATAATAAAAAAATACCGTTTCAAATTTCGAAACGGTATTTTTTTTACACCTTAATTAACTCTCTTTCAGAAATTAATGCTTTATCCCCATTAACAAGTTTATATTTTTTTGTCCAAATACAATCTGAATTATATTCATAAAAATAAAAATCAGATTCATTCTTAGTTTCGCCTCCAATAATCACAATCGGATATGCTCTTTTGGGATTTGATTTTCTAGTTATTTGAATGATGTTTTTACAATCATCGTAAATATAATTTTCAATTTCAATTTGAAATTGCTTATTTAAATAAGTGGATTTTTCTAATTGGATTAAGCTACCCGAATCATCATAAATATATTTTTCTGACCAACCTTTTTTACCTTTCCATTCTTCAAAAACATCTAAATATTGCCGAATTAATTTTCCATTATTATCATATTCAAAGTGAATATTATTTTGAGCAACTAACTGACCTAATTCATCATATTTTAATTTATTTTTAACTTCAACTCCATTCATTTTAATTTTCTCTAAATTAGATTTATCATAATAACTAAAATAATTTTCAGACCTTAATTCATTATCAAAATAAGTTTTTAAAACACTTATTTTTCCATTTTTTAAATCATATACAAAACTCCAAGATTGCTTCTTTTCGGGATGTTCTTTTTCTATTACTTTTTGATATTTATTCCAATTAGAATTTTCTTCAAGTTGACGAAATTGATCATTTAGATTGATTGAAGTACAAAACAGTACAATTAATAAAGTATAGTTTTTCATAAATAACATTTTAATGGTAGAATTAAAAAAATTAACAAAAAACACACCAAACTAGCAGCACAAAATTATGAAACAAAAAAATCCATTTCATTAACGAAACGGATTTTCAAAAGATTTGTTTGTTGTAAACTGTTGCAATAAAATTCAAAAATTATATAAAATGTGCTATGTAATAATATTTATGATTTTAATTTGATGGCTAAAACACCAAAATGTTGTTTATCTTTCCACAATATTTTCGGATTGAAAAATAAATTAAGACTGTACAATAATGCGAATGATAAATAAATGATAAGAAAAATTAATGAGGCTGTTGAGGGGAAATTATTTTCGATATTCCATTTTAATAAAGCTAATCCTCCAACCAAAAAATGGACCATATTTCCCAGATAAATTGCTCTCCCGTATATTCCACCAATAAGAATTGTTCTTGAAGCCCAATTCGTAATTGAAAAACCAAGAAATAATCCTCCAAGAATTTGCATCATTAAGATAACGTAATCATTATTTGGTATTTCAAATAATTTCAATGCTAAATCTGGAATCAATATACAAAAAAAAGCAATTATTCCTAAAAAAACACTACTAATCGATTGTATTAATCTTGTATTCATAATGTGAATGTTTTAGATATATTATTTAAAAAGAATTCAAAACCATTAATAACATTCGCAATTTAATTCATATTTCAGTAAAAAAAACTAAGGGTAAACCCTGAATTTCAAATATTTAAAATTTAGCACTTCAAATGATTTTTTTTATTTAAATAAAAAAAAAAAGAAGCCTTGAAAAGCTTCCTTTGTAATTTTGGATCAAATAAAAACTAATTACAAATCAATAATTAATTCATTTATCAATTTTCGAAGTTTAGGTTCAGTAGCATTTACAGCAGCTAAAACTTCATCGTGATTTACATCCTTAATAGATTCTTCGTTTCCCATATCAGAAATAACAGAAACACCAAAACAATCCAAATTCATGTGTTTGGCAACAATTACTTCAGGCACGGTTGACATTCCTACGCAATCTGCGCCGACTTTATAAATCATTTTATATTCAGCCAAGGTTTCAAAAGTAGGTCCACTTAAACCGTAATAAATTCCATTTTGAACTTTTATATCTAAATCATTTGCTAATTGATTCGCTTTATCTAAAATTTTAAAACTATACGGTTCACTCATATTTAAAAAACGTGGGCCAAATCGTTCGTCATTAATTCCGCGTAAAGGATGTTCCGGAAACATATTGATATGGTCTTTAATCAACATAATATCTCCAACCTTAAAATTCGGATTTACACCTCCAGAAGCATTAGAAACAATCAAGGTTTGAACACCTAAATATTTCATTACTCGAATCGGAAAAGTAACTTGTTTCATATCATAACCTTCATAATAATGAAAACGACCTTGCATGGCAACAACCTGTTTCCCTCCTATTTTACCGAAAATTAAATTTCCTTTATGGCCTTGAACCGTTGAAACTGGAAAATTGATAATTTCTGAATAAGGAATTGAAATTTCAATTTCCATATCATCTACTAAATTTCCTAAACCAGAACCCAAAACAATTCCAATTGATGGTTTACCTTTTATTTTATTCTGAATTTGCTTAACTGTTTCTTGAACTTTTTCCCACATAATTTAAAATTTTTGCATTGAAAGAATCGGCTTTGTTCAAAAATTGCGTTTTAATAGGCAAATAATATAATTGTTCTATTGGCAATTTTCCTTTTAAACGCACAAAATCTTTCTCTGTAGTTATGATTTTTTTACCATCGGCTCTCTTCAAAATTAAATCAATATCTTTTTCAGAAAAATGATGATGGTCAGGAAAAGTTACAAAATTATTACTTAATACATTTAAATATTTATAGAAATATTCGGGTTTAGCGATTCCAGCAACAGCGAAAAAGGAATTGTTATCTAATTCGTTAAATGTAATAAAATCAGTTCCGTTTGTAATTTGTTTATCGTATCCAATTGTAGTAAAATAAACATCTTGATTTGGTTTAAGATTTAATTTTTGCTTGATTTTATTTTGATTTTCCAAACTCAAATCCATCGGACATTTAGTAACCACAACCACATCGGCACGGTTTGCTCCCGATTTAAATTCACGTAAATTACCTGCTGGTAAAACCAAATCGTCAGAATAAAGTTCATCAAACTTGGTCAAAAGTACATAAAAACCTGCTTTTATGTGACGATGTTGAAATGCATCATCTAAAAGAATGACTTCTGTTTGAGGTAATTTTTTCAAAATCGTTTGAACACCATTAACTCGTTTGGCATCAACAGCCACGTGAATATTCTTGAATTTAGAAAAGTATTGAAAAGGTTCGTCACCAATATCTTCCATTTTTGTGGAATCATCAGCCAAATTAAAGCCTTCTGTTTTACGTTTATATCCACGACTCAAAATTACTGTTTGAAATTTATTATTTAGCAAACGAACTAAATATTCAATTTGAGGAGTTTTTCCTGTTCCGCCCACGCTCAAATTTCCTACACAAATTATAGGCAATTCAAACGAAGTCTGTTTTTTCCAACCAAAGTCAAACATTAAATTACGAATAGCCGCAATGCCACCGTAAATAAGTGAAAACGGAAATAATATTTTTCGAAGCCTTTTCATGTTACGAAAATAGCTATTTTTTCTATCTTTGAAGATATAAATCTGAAGCAAAATTGTATGAAAATTTCAAATGTAATTCAAATTTTAGAAGAATTAACTCCACTCGCTTACGCAGAAGATTTTGACAACGTAGGTTTGTTAGTCGGAAACAAAAATAACGATTGTACCGGAGTTTTAGTTTGCCACGATGCATTGGAAGAAGTGATTGATGAAGCAGTTACTAAAAATTGCAATTTGGTGGTTTGCTTTCATCCTATTTTATTTTCGGGTTTTAAGAAAATCACCGGAAAAAATTATGTCGAACGTTCGGTTATTAAAGCGATTAAAAATGATGTAGCCATTTTTGCGATTCATACCGCTTTGGATAATCATCGCGAAGGCGTAAATCAAATTTTTTGTGATACGTTGGGATTAATCAATTCTAAAATTTTGATTCCTAAACAAAACTTCATTTATAAACTAACCACTTTTGTTCCGAAAGAACATGCCAAAAATCTACAACAAGCTTTGTTTAAAGCCGGTGCAGGTTCGATTGGAAATTATGACGAATGCAGTTTTTCTTCAGAAGGAATTGGTTCTTTTAAAGGCAATCAATACAGCGAACCGGTAATTGGAAAACCTCATATTTACGAAGAAATTGAAGAAACGAAATTAGAATTTACTTTTGAAAAACATTTGAAAGGAAGCATATTAAAAGCTTTATTTGAAAATCATCCGTACGAAGAAGTTGCTTACGAAATTATTAAAACAGAAAACGAACTTCAGAATGTTGGAATGGGAATGATTGCGGAACTTCCGACAGCAATGGATGAAAAAGATTTTCTTTTAATGGTTAAAGAAAAAACACAAACAGGAGGAATTCGTCATAGTAACTTTATAAATAAAAAAATTAAGAAAGTTGCAGTTCTTGGTGGCTCGGGAAGTTTTGCCATTGGCGCTGCAATTGCTCAAAAAGCAGATGCATATATTACTGCTGATTTAAAATATCACGATTATTATCAAGCAGAAAATGCGATACTTTTGGCAGATATCGGACATTTTGAAAGTGAAAGATATATAAAAAATTATATTGTTGATTATCTTACGAAAAAAATTACTATTTTTGCAATTATTTTATCTGAGATAAACACAAATCCAGTTAACTACATATAGATATGACAAATAAAGCAGAACTTACTGTAGAGGAAAAATTGAGAGCATTGTACGATTTGCAATTGATTGACTCAAGAATTGATGAAATTAGAAACATGAGAGGTGAGTTACCTCTTGAGGTAGAAGATTTAAAAGACGAAGTTGCTGGACTTACAACTCGTTTAGAAAAATTAAATACGGAGGTTGAGGCTATTAATGAGCAAATCAAAGTAAAGAAAAATGATATTGATAGTTTCAAAGAAGCAATCAAAAAATATACAGAACAACAAAAAGATGTTCGTAACAATAGAGAATTTAACTCTTTGACTAAAGAAATTGAATTCCAAAATTTAGAAATTGAATTAGCTGAAAAACACATTAAAGAGTTTAAAGCTTCTATTGAACATAAAAAAAGCGTAATCGAACAAAATTCAGAAAAATTAGATGGCAAAAAAGAACATCTAACTCATAAAGAATCTGAATTAAATGGAATTATGGAAGAAACTAAACGTGAAGAAGAAATTTTGTTAGCAAAATCTGAAGAATTTTCTGCTTTAATCGAAGAACGTTTAGTTACTGCTTACCAAAGAATTAGAAATGGAGTTCGTAATAAATTAGCTGTTGTTTCTATCGAACGTGGAGCTTCTGCTGGTTCTTACTTTACAATTCCACCTCAAGTTCAGGTTGAAATCGCTGCTCGTAAAAAAATCATTACAGATGAGCACAGTGGTCGTATCTTAGTTGATTCTGCTTTAGCTGAAGAAGAAAGAGAAAAAATCAATGCATTAATTGCAAGTTTATAAAAAATAAAGTCTCGAATTAAAACGGGATTTTTTTTGTATAAAAAAACGAGATAGTTTTCTATCTCGTTTTTGTTATAATGAAAGTAAAAATTTCATTGTATCGATTCCATCAGCGTAATCCCATAATTGAGGATTTTGTGTTTCACCAAACGCAATTTTATTTTCGATGGGTAAGTTAGAAACTACACATTGAATTTTTTCATGATCGTTTTCTAATTTTTTCATCAACTGATTTTCGTTATCATAAAATTCATAAAAAACAGACGAAATTGGTGAAGCGTAACTTGTATCTTCACGAATGGTTAAAAATCCGTTGTCTAAAATTTTGAAATTACTCATCAAATATACCGCTTTATTATAGTCGTAATTATTTGCATAACGTTCGTATTTGATTACTTCGCTATATTCATACATGGCTTCAAAAAATGCTGTGAAATTATAATCAGTCGGAACGAATAATTTAGAAATACTTCTACATCCTAATCCATAAAAAGTAAAAATATCTCTACCTAAAGCTTGTAATTCTTCTTTAGATTCATTTCCGGTTAAAACGGCAACTGAATTTCTGTTTTTACGAATAATATTAGGTACTTTTCCGAAATAATATTCAAAATAACGAGCCGTATTATTACTTCCTGTTGCAATAACGGCATCAAAATTTTCAAATCCTTGTTTTGTAAATCCAATTCTTGATTCGAACTCAGGTTCAACAGCAACAAGATATTTTAATAAAAACGGAATAATCAATTGATCGTTTGATGAAGTTTTAATCAATGCTTTGTTTCCACTAATTAAAACCGAAATCACATCGTGAAATCCAACCATTGGAATATTTCCTGCTAATATTAAACCAACCGTTTTCAGAGGTTCAACATTTAAATTATAGTTAGAAAGCCATTGATTTAAATTCGTTTGCGTTAATGCATTTGACCAAGAATTCAGAGCAAAAACAACTTGATCTTTTGTAAACCAGCCGTTGTGATTTTGAGCTTGTTCAATAATCATTGCGAAATTCGAAAAGAATTCTTCATTTTTTAAAACATCGTTATTATATTCGAAATCTTCTGTAGCAAATTGTCTGATAAAATCACCTAAAGCTACAAATGCGTTTTTTTTCTGTTCTAAAATCATATAGATTTGTTTGTAATTTCTTTAAATCGTACTTTTGTACAAAGTTACTATTAATAAAATAAATATTAGCTATGGCAATCATAATAACTGATGAATGTATTAATTGCGGTGCTTGTGAACCAGAGTGCCCAAATACTGCGATATATGAAGGCGCTGACGATTGGCGCTATAAAGACGGAACTGCTTTAAATGGTAAAATTGTTTTACCAGATGGAACTGAAGTAGATGCAGATGCTGCGCAAACACCAATTTCTGACGATTTATACTATATTGTTCCTAGTAAATGTACTGAATGTAAAGGTTTTCATGAAGAACCTCAATGTGCTGCTGTTTGTCCTGTAGATTGTTGTGTACCTGATGACAATCATGTTGAAAGTGAAGAAACACTTTTAGAGCGTCAAGCTTTTTTACATAATGAATAATTAAATTATTATAAAACTGAGTTCAAATATATTATAGAACTCAGTTTTTTGAATTATAAAAAATTTTAAACAACTCAATTTAAAAAAGGGATAACTCCAAAAAGTCATCCCTTTTTATTTAAATTAATACTTTATTTATATTCTTTACATAATTAAAAATTTATTTTTCTTTTTTTAACTCAAGAACGGCAACTTCTTTTCGCAAACTTGAGCTTGAAAAACGATGATCTCTTGTATTAAAATAAAAATCAATTCCTTTTTCTTCGCAATACTGTCTTCCTGTAAATTCTTTATCTGCATATTCATCTCCTAAAATACGTACATCAATTTTAAACGAACGTAAAATATCTTCTAAATCTTGCTCGGTAGCATACGGAACAATTTCGTCAACAAACTTGCATCCTTTAAGTTGAATATAACGTTCAACAACAGTTTGCGAAGGTTTATTCTTTTCAGGACGATCAAGAGTCGGATCGGTTTGTAAACCGCAAATCAAGTAATCGCACTGACGTTTTGCTTCTTCTAACATCTTGATATGCCCAGCATGCAGCAAATCAAAAGCGCTAAAAGTAATCCCAACTCGAGGATGAATTTTAATGCTATTTTCTATATTGTTAATTATTTTATTTTCCATGTTTTTAAATCAATAACCTATAAAAAAGTTTCTAAGCGAAACTAAATTATATAAAAAGTATTTTCAAATTTAATAAAATTAATTAGTGTATCAAAATGATATATTAAATCCCAAAAGAACAAAAAAGCACTTCAAAATAAAATGAAGTGCTTAAATTTATTTGAAATTTTATCAATTAATTCATTGCTGCAGCCGCCATTCCTCCAATAATAGATATAATCATCATCAAAATATAGAATGAAAAAACAATAATCATCAATATTCCAATATATTTATAATGTGCCTTTAATTTTAAAATAGCATCATTAAACAGCATTTGATCTTGGATTTCAAATGCTTTTTTAACTTTCGTAGAAAAATCATACAAATATTTAATTGGAAAATAATAGATTAATGCTATCGCTAAATATAGTATGACAAAAAAAACTCCTCCTATCATCCCAAAAGGATTAGGTGTATTACTATAACTACTTAATGAACCTAGAGAACTCATTATTGCTCCCATAAAAAATCCCATAATCACCATTATCCCCATTCCTACAAAACCTAAAATAGCCAAAAACTTAGCCCATTTTGCGGTTTCTAAGAAAACTAATTTAGTCACATGAGTAATCTCTAGATTTTTTTGATTTGAATTTGAAAATTCAGTATTCATATTAATTTATTTAAGTTTATTATTTTTCGAATTCGGCTAAAGTTTTAGTTATTATTGCAACACATTCTAATAATTGTTCTTCTGTCATGACTAACGGCGGAGCAAAACGAATGATATTTCCATGAGTCGGTTTTGCTAATAAACCATTATCTCGCATTCTTAAACAAATTTTCCAAGCTGTATCACTATCTTCAGTATCGTTGATGATAATTGCATTTAATAATCCTTTTCCACGAACTAAAGTACAAATGTTAGAATTTTGAATGTACTTATTCAATTCAAAACGGAAAATTTCTCCTAAAACTTCAGCATTTTCAGCTAAATTTTCATCTAAAACCACATCTAAAGCTGCCATCGCAACTGCTGCTGCAATTGGATTACCACCAAAAGTTGATCCGTGTTGACCTGGTTTAATTACATTCATAATTTCATCGTTAGCTAAAACAGCCGAAATTGGGTACATTCCGCCAGAAAGCGCTTTTCCTAAAATCAAAACATCAGGTTGCACATTTTCATGATCCACTGCTAACATTTTTCCTGTTCTTGCGATTCCTGTTTGAACTTCATCAGCAATAAACAAAACATTGTTAGCTTTACAAAGTTCTTTAGCTTTAGCTAAATAACCTTCAGTTGGAACATAAACACCTGCTTCTCCTTGAATCGGTTCTACCAAGAAACCTGCAACATTTTTGTTTGTAAGAACTTCTTCTAGAGCTTGTAAATTATCGTATGGAATTCTAACAAATCCGTCGGTATAAGGACCGTAACTTTTTCTTGCATCCGGATCGTTAGAAAACGAAATGATTGTAGTTGTACGTCCGTGGAAATTATTTTCGCAAACTATTATAATAGCTTCATTTTCTGGAACACCTTTTACTTCGTATGCCCATTTACGAGTTAATTTCAAAGCCGTTTCCACAGCTTCAGCACCCGAATTCATAGGAAGAACTTTATCAAAACCAAAAAGTTCAGTTATTTTTTTCTCGTAAACACCTAGTTTATCGTTATAAAAAGCGCGAGAGGTTAATGCTAAAGTTGATGCTTGTTTAGAAATTGCTTCGACTAATTTTGGATGACAATGTCCTTGATTTACAGCAGAATAAGCCGATAAAAAATCGAAATACTTTTTGCCTTCAACATCCCAAACATAAACACCTTCACCTTTAGATAATACAACAGGTAATGGATGGTAATTGTGAGCACCGTATTTATTTTCTAATGCAATAGCTTCTGTAGAGGTTAATTGTGAATTTGACATTTTTGATGGTTTAATATTTTATTTTCAGTAATTCCTACTTAAAAAACGGAGAGAAATCATCCATTCACGAAATTACACATTTTACATAATAAAAAAAATTAAAATGAAAACATTCTAAATAACATATTAAGATACAATTAGAAAAAACTATTATTATTTTTGCGTCATGGCAAGAAAAAAAACAGACAGAATCGTATTCGAAAACGTAGAAGTCCTTGATGCAGGTGCAAAAGGCGTTTCGGTTGCGAAAGCTCCAGACGGAAAAATTATTTTTTTACCAAATGTGGTTCCTGGAGATGTAGTTGATGTACAAACTACTAAAAAACGTAAAGCTTATTTTGAAGGAAAAGCAACCGTTATTCATAAATTTTCTGAACATCGTGTAGATCCAATTTGTGAACATTTTGGAGCATGTGGTGGATGTAAATGGCAAAATATGTCTTACGACAGACAGTTGTTTTACAAACATCAAGAAGTTTATAACAACTTAAAGCGAATCGGAAAGATTGAACTTCCTGAATTTGAACCCATTTTAGGTTCAAAAGAACAGTTTTTTTATCGTAATAAAATGGAATTTTCGTTCTCTAACGCTCGTTGGTTAACTGAAGATGAAGTTAAATCTGATGCGGAATTAGTACGTGAAAATGCTTTAGGTTTCCATATTCCAAAAATGTGGGACAAAATTCTTGACATCAAAAAATGTCACTTACAGCAAGATCCTTCAAATGCAATTCGAAACGAAATCAGAACTTTTGCGAATGCAAATAATATGGAATTTTACAATCCGCGTGAAGCTTCAGGATTCTTAAGAACATTAATGATCAGAACAGCTTCTACTGGAGAAATCATGGTTTTGATTCAGTTCTTTAAAGAAGATAAAAAACAACGCGAATTGTTGTTGGATTTTTTAATGGAACGTTTCCCTGAAATTACTTCATTACAATATGTAATCAACGGAAAAGCCAACGATACTATTTATGATCAAGATGTAAAACTTTACAAAGGTAGAGATTACATTTTAGAAGAAATGGAAGGTTTAAAATTCAGTATCAATGCGAAATCATTCTACCAAACAAACTCAGAACAAGCTTATGAATTGTATGCAATTACAAGAGATTTCGCAGGTTTAACAGGTGAAGAATTGGTTTATGATTTATATACCGGAACAGGAACTATTGCGCAATTTGTTTCTAAAAAGGCGAAAAAAGTAGTTGGTGTAGAAGCTGTTCCTGAAGCAATTGCTGATGCTAAAGTAAATGCAGAACGTAACAATATTACAAATTGTGACTTCTTTGTTGGAGATATGAAAAATGTCTTCAATGACGAATTTATCGCACAACACGGACATCCAGATGTAATCATTACCGATCCGCCACGTGATGGAATGCACAAAGATGTCGTTGAACAAATCTTAAAAATTGCTCCAAAACGTGTGGTTTATGTAAGTTGTAATTCGGCAACTCAAGCACGTGATTTAGCTTTGATGGATGAACTTTACCAAGTGGTTCGAGTTCGCCCAGTTGATATGTTCCCGCAAACGCATCATGTTGAAAATGTGGTTCTTTTAGAACTTAAATAAATATATAAAAGCAATGTTTCTTTAGCATTGCTTTTTTTATGAAATATCTTTGTATTTTTGAAGTATTAATTGAATACAACTAAATGATAAATTTAAAAAAAACATATCTGATTGCATTTGTAGGTATTGCATCTTTTTTTTCATGTGAGAAAGACGACATTTGCGATGGACAAGCAGTTACACCAAACGTTAGAATCGAATTATATGATAAAGCAAACAGTACTGTTTTAAAACCTTTCTTTAAAATTGAATGTTTTGTCAGTCCTGAAATTGAGAATGACTCTATAAAAGTTATCGAATATTTTAATAAATCAGAAATTCAGTTACCTTTAAACATAGCTTCAAATAAAACTATTTGGAATCTTAAATTATTTGAAATAGTTAATAACGATACGATAATAAAAACGAATCAATTAACGTTTAATTACACACCAAAAACAGAATATGTTTCTAAAGCTTGTGGATATAAAACAGTTTTTGAAAACGTTTCAACAACAGTTAATAATAATGAAGTTGACTATTGGATAACAAATTATACTCCTTTGACAAACAACATCACTAACGAAGAAAATCCGCATGCCAAAATATATTATTAGTTCTATTTTCCTTTTTATTGGATTCATAACTCAAGCTCAAGATACCATAACCAAACCGAAATATTTAGATACGTACGGTTTACGAATTGGAACCGATTTAATTAAAGCTTCAAGAAATTTTTGGGATAAAAATTATACAGGTTTTGAAGTAAGTGGAGATTATCGCTTGGACAAAAAAAAATATATAGCCGTTGAATTCGGAATAGAAGATAAATTTACTGAAGAGGATCAACTTTCTTTTACTACAAAAGGAATGTTTATTAGAGCTGGATTGGATTATAATGTTTATGAAAATTGGTTAGATATGAACAACATGATTTTCGTTGGCGGAAGATATGGATTTGCAAGTATGTCACAAACTTTGAATTCATATAACATTTATGAAACAAGTTCATATTTTCCAAATCAAACAATATATCCAAATACAACAACAAATGCATTGTCTGCACATTGGTTAGAATTTGTGGCTGGAGTAAAAGCCGAAGTTGCCAAAAATCTTTACCTTGGATTTACCTTCAGGATGAAGTTATTATTGGCGCAAAAACAACCAGAAGATTTTGAAAATTTATATATTCCAGGTTACGGAAAAAAATTTAGTGGAAATATTGGTGCAGGTTTTAATTATTCTGTTTCATACAACATTCCTCTTTTCAAAAAATACAATAAAAAAGAACCTAAAGAATAAACTACTTGCAAAAGTTTAGAAAGTTTACAAATAAATAATCATAAAAATGAGTCCGAAAAAATCGGACTCATTTTATTTAAAAACAGTTAAAATTTCATCTATCGTAACTTTTCCAAAAAATTCTGTAACATCTACTGATTCTAATACAGCACGTATATCGTTTAGATTATGATTTTTTCCGATAAATAAAACTTCAAGTTCTTCAATTGGTTTCGAAGCAAAAAAATCACCAAAGATTTTAACTTTTTCAATCGTTCCACCACGAAGAACATCTAAATGTAATTCGATAAAACCAGCAGGAATCTTAATAGCATTCTGAAAACTATATTTAGGAGAAAAACCAAAATTCCAATCCCAAGTTGCATATTTTTCTGAAATTAATTTTTGAACATCTTCAATATCTTCAGTAGATAATTCATAAATAAAAGAAGATGCATTTGTTTTCAACATTTCATCAATCAAAGTTTGCTTTAAATCGTCCAAAGTCATTTCTTTAGGCAAAACATCTTTCAGATTAATAACTCTAGCACGATTCGATTTTATAGCTTTATCATTATATTTCAATGGATTTATCTTTAGAGCATCTCCAAGAATTGACATATTCGAATCAAATAAAATTGTTCCATGCTGAATCATTTTACCATTACGAGACAATTTTGCATTACCACTAAATTTTTTTCCATCAACCAACAAATCATTTCTACCTTCAAGTTTAGCAGGAACATTCAAATCGTTTAAAACTTTCAGAACTGGCTTTGTAAATTGAGAAAAATCCATAAAATCATTTTCTCCAAGTAAATTATGAAACGAAAAATTCAGATTTCCTAAATCGTGATAAACTGCACCACCTCCAGACATCCTGCGCACAACTTTTATCTTGTTTTCGCTTACATAATCCAAATTAATTTCAGCTAATGTATTCTGAAATTTTCCAACAATAATAGAAGAAGAATTTACATACAAAAGAAAGATAGATTCCGTTGGATATTTATATAACAAATATTCTTCTAACGCAATATTAAAATAAGCATCATTAGAAGGAGAATCAATAATCATCATAACAAAAAAGTTTAAACAAAATTAATTAAATGAAGTCAATAAGCAGCTTCATCAACAGTAAAAAAAAGTAAAACATAATCGTTAATTATGATAAACTCATTCTAAATTAAAAAAAAGTATATTATTAATAACAAAACAATTCAAAACAAAAACATAAAACAAGAATCTCCAAAAAACAGCATTTCAAAAAATCAGGGTTTCCCGCTATTAGACTACTCTAAATCAAGCAATTAAAATAGATAACTTTGTCCATATAAAAAAATCAATATGAAAAGTACACTAACCATTTCGGATGTACTTCAACTAACAGAAGTAGTATCTCAGAGTGTTGAATTTGAAATGAATATAAAAACTTATTTCAAACTGATGGGCTTAGAAAACGTTACAACCAACAAAATTCCACAAATACAAAACAAAATCAATGGAGTTCGCATTTACATCAATAACAGTCTAAATCCAAACCACATAAAGATGAATTCAAAATTCAAATCATCTTCAAAAAAATCCGTACAAATAATTGTTGAATAAAAGCATTCAACCGAAATACTATATAGTACTAACAACTAATGGCAATCCTTCCACTCCGTTTCAGGTCGGGCTGTCCGCACTCGCTTTTTACAAATTAAAAATTTGCAAAAGAGCTCAAACAAAGCTTCCATCCCTTTTGCAAGGTTTTGTTTCTAATACATCATTTGGTGGTACCATACCGACCATTTAGACTCTTGTGATTAGAACTTTAAGAAAGTTTAAATCAAAAAGATCCGAGCAAAGCGAGTTCTTCGTATATTACCGACAACTTTGGAAGACCGTCTCACTACTACGATCAACTACCATTTGGTGAAATCGAAGATTCACCGAAAACCAAAAAAATAATATTTGTGAGGTATAGTATGGTGGAACATAACCAAAGTAGTTATTATAATAACGGTTATAAATTTAATGATTTCGAAGAATAAAGTGTTAGCTTTATACGAACGAACCGAGCAAAGCTCTGAGTTAGATGAAGCGACTGGAATGTATTATTATGGCGCACGCTATTACGATCCAAGAATAAGTATATTTGTAAGTGTGGATCCGCTGGCGGAGCAGACCATGGAGCCGTATTCTTATGTTGGAAACAACCCAATTAATTTTATTGACCCTACGGAGATGAGTAAATGGATTCCTGGTGAGGACGGTGAAAATAGGGTAACATATACTGAAGACAAAAAAGGAAATGTAACTTTTCAAAATCTTCAAGAAGATTTAAAACCTATATTTGAAGAATTAGTAAAAACTGATACTGGCAAAGAAGAATTACTATCATTAATTAATGATGATAATATGAAAGTTTCTTTTCATGTGAGTCACGAAAAGAAAATTAATTATGATAATAATTATAAAAAAGATATGCCAGTTAATGGTACTTTCCATCCAACAAAATTTAATGAAGATAATACAGCCATATTAGAAGCAAATATATACCTATATAAAGGTTGGATAAAAGCTGATTATGATGCAAATAAAAATTCAGATGGAACATATTTTATACTAATGGGAAAAGGTTATTTTTTTAAGGATTTTAATTTAAATCAATTATATGCAGGCACTGTTGGACATGAAATTAGACATAGATTTCCAAATAATTCAAAAGCTTTGGCACCAGAAGGTACAAATACAGAATTTAATCCAAATCTGATACAATCAATGATATATGATGAGATGTTAAAAAATAAAGAAAATGAAAAAGGAAATAGAAAGAAAAGGCGTTAAAATTTTTATAATATCATTATTATTAATTATGTCTTTTAACTGTTATTCTCAAAATAAAGGGAATATTAACCAGCCAAATAAGTATATTAAAGACACGCATTTAAGATCGATGTTGAATTTTCTTGTGGAAAATAACTATTACGATGAAATAGGGATAAATTATATTTATGAACACTATCTTGATGCTAACCAAGGCTTTTTTATCGCGAAAAATATTGGTACAGAAAAGTTAGGGATATATAGTTATCATTTTTTTTCTAGTGAAGCTCATGCTGCAGAATTTATAATGTTGATAAATAAAAAGGCTGATAATATTTTAGTTTTAGGCTATGGGGATTTCAATACTAATAAGTCTAAATTAACTTTTTTTTTAAATAATAATATACTTAATGCAATAGATAGAGATGAAGCCTTATCAGTTATATTAAAAAAATTAGAGCAAATTTACCCTAATCACGGGTAATGCCTCAAAAGTGGTGTTATCACTGTAAACACTTAGTAATACTACATTTTTTAAGGTTTATAAACCCGAACCAAAAATCGAGCTGACCGTAAAAAAGTCAGCTCTTTTTATATAAAACACTTACTGCTGTTTCACTTAAATAGTATAACAACTCAAATTTAGTAAACAAAAAAAGTCCTTTACTTTTCAGTAAAGGACTTTCAAAAAAAAGGCAGCGACATACTCTCCCACATTAAAATGCAGTACCATCTGCGCAATCGGGCTTAACTTCTCTGTTCGAAATGGGAAGAGGTGAGCCCCGACGCAATAACCACCTTAAATCGGTTTGCTAGGTTTCTCTAACAATATTTTGTTAACATATTTCCGATACTTTTCATTTTTTTTCGTAGAGGATTCTTTCTTTAGTCTTCATACTTAATACTCAAATCTTAATACTATACTTTATAAGCAACTCCTTAGAGCACATAAGCTTACGGGCTATTAGTACTACTCGACTATGACATTACTGCCTTTACATCTGTAGCCTATCAACGTAGTCATCTTCTACGACCCTTTAAAGAAATCTCATCTTGTGGTGGGTTTCGCGCTTATATGCTTTCAGCGCTTATCCCTTCCCAACGTAGCTACTCAGCGATGCACCTGGCGGCACAACTGATACACCAGAGGTTAGTCCAATTCGGTCCTCTCGTACTAGAATCAGATCCACTCAAATTTCTAACGCCCACAGTAGATAGAGACCGAACTGTCTCACGACGTTCTGAACCCAGCTCGCGTGCCACTTTAATGGGCGAACAGCCCAACCCTTGGGACCTTCTCCAGCCCCAGGATGTGACGAGCCGACATCGAGGTGCCAAACCCCCCCGTCGATATGAGCTCTTGGGGGAGATCAGCCTGTTATCCCCGGCGTACCTTTTATCCTTTGAGCGATGGCCCTTCCATACGGAACCACCGGATCACTATGCTCTACTTTCGTACCTGATCGACCTGTATGTCTCTCAGTCAAGCTCCCTTATACCATTGCACTCTACGCACGGTTACCAAGCGTGCTGAGGGAACCTTTAGAAGCCTCCGTTACTCTTTTGGAGGCGACCACCCCAGTCAAACTACCCACCAAGCAATGTCCTCATGTATCACGAGTTAGATCTCAAATAAGCAAAGGGTGGTATTTCAACAATGACTAACCTACGCCTGGCGACGCAGGATCGAAGTCTCCCACCTATCCTACACATCACTTATCCAAGAACAATACTAAGCTATAGTAAAGGTGCACAGGGTCTTTTCGTCCCACTGCGGGTAATCGGCATCTTCACCGATACTACAATTTCACCGAGCTCATGGCTGAGACAGTGTCCAGATCGTTACACCATTCGTGCAGGTCGGAACTTACCCGACAAGGAATTTCGCTACCTTAGGACCGTTATAGTTACGGCCGCCGTTTACTGGGGCTTCAATTCAATGCTTCTCCGAAGATAACATCTCCTCTTAACCTTCCAGCACCGGGCAGGTGTCAGGCCCTATACTTCATCTTACGATTTGGCAGAGCCCTGTGTTTTTGATAAACAGTCGCCTGGACCTTTTCACTGCGGCCAGCATTGCTGCTGGCGACCTTTCTCCCGAAGTTACAGGTCTATTTTGCCTAATTCCTTAGCCATGAATCTCTCGAGCACCTTAGGATTCTCTCCTCGACTACCTGTGTCGGTTTACGGTACGGGTTGTTATAATCTAGGTTTAGAAACTTTTCTTGGAAGCCCTTAGGCACACTATCTAATTGCCCGAAGGCGCTCAGTACTATCGTATTTCCCCATCCTTAACGCATTTTACTATTAAAGATATAGGTAGGTACTTCAACGAACTATTCCGTCAGTTCGCGGTGCTTTCATCACTCCGTCATTCCATCACAACTATAACAAGTACGGGAATATTAACCCGTTGGCCATCGACGTCCCCCTTCGGGTGTGCCTTAGGTCCCGACTAACCCTAAGCTGATTAGCATAGCTCAGGAAACCTTAGTCTTTCGGTGTGCGGGTTTCTCGCCCGCATTATCGTTACTTATGCCTACATTTTCTTTTCTAAACAGTCCAGCAATAGTCGCCTATCACCTTCTACCCAGTTTAGAATGCTCCCCTACCACTTGACAACTAAATGTCAAATCCATAGCTTCGGTAGTATACTTATGCCCGATTATTATCCATGCTCGTTCGCTCGACTAGTGAGCTGTTACGCACTCTTTAAATGAATGGCTGCTTCCAAGCCAACATCCTAGCTGTCTATGCAAACAAACCGCGTTTTTTCAACTTAGCATACATTTGGGGACCTTAGCTGATGGTCTGGGTTCTTTCCCTCTCGGACATGGACCTTAGCACCCATGCCCTCACTGCTTATAAGCATTTATTAGCATTCGGAGTTTGTCAGGAATTGGTAGGTGGTGAAACCCCCGCATCCAATCAGTAGCTCTACCTCTAATAAACTCTATAAGCGCTGCACCTAAATGCATTTCGGGGAGTACGAGCTATTTCCGAGTTTGATTGGCCTTTCACCCCTACCCACAGATCATCCCAAGACTTTTCAACGTCAACGGGTTCGGTCCTCCACGGTGTGTTACCACAGCTTCAACCTGTCCATGGGTAGATCACACGGTTTCGCGTCTACCATTACTGACTCATGCGCCCTATTCAGACTCGCTTTCGCTTCGGATCCGTGACTGAATCACTTATCCTCGCCAGCAACGGTAACTCGTAGGCTCATTATGCAAAAGGCACGCCGTCACCCAACGAATGGGCTCCGACCGCTTGTAAGCGTATGGTTTCAGGTTCTATTTCACTCCGTTATTCACGGTTCTTTTCACCTTTCCCTCACGGTACTGGTTCACTATCGGTCTCTCAGGAGTATTTAGCCTTAGCGGATGGTCCCGCCAGTTTCAATCAAGGTTTCACGTGCCCCGACCTACTCAGGATACCACTATCTAATACATCGCTTACCTATACGGGACTATCACCCTCTACGGTTAACCTTTCCAGGTTATTCTAATTCGCTTTGCTTAAAATATCGTGGTCCTACAACCCCAATATTGCCGAAACAACATTGGTTTGGGCTAATCCGCGTTCGCTCGCCACTACTTACGGAATCACTTTTGTTTTCTTCTCCTCCGCCTACTTAGATGTTTCAGTTCAGCGGGTTTGCTCATCTATCGATGTACTATGTCTTCAACATAGTGGGTTGCCCCATTCGGATATCTACGGATCTATTCGTGTGTGCCAATCCCCGTAGCTTTTCGCAGCTTATCACGTCCTTCTTCGCCTCTGAGAGCCTAGGCATTCCCCATACGCCCTTATTTTGCTTATTGTGCTCTATTTCAGTCTTCAAGTTGAAAGTCTTAAGGTCTAAAGTCAGAAGACTTTTAACTTTTTGACTTTCGTCTTTCGACTAATTTTGTGCTTATATTATTTCTAATATTTTTCTACTTTTTAATTTGTATCTCAATATGTCAATGAACTTTTATTAGTATTAAGATTTTTGTATAAAGCATTAAGACTTGATCTTAATTCTTGATACTATCATCTTGATACCATCTGGTGGAGAATATCGGAGTCGAACCGATGACCTCCTGCGTGCAAGGCAGGCGCTCTAGCCAGCTGAGCTAATCCCCCAATTTTTATTAATTGTGAATTACGAATTACGAATGTTATAATTCATAACCTCTCAACTTCTAAAATTTCCTTTGTAATAAAATACTTTTAATTCGTAATTTCTAATTCGTAATTAAAATTGTAGTCCCGGGCAGACTCGAACTGCCGACCCCTACATTATCAGTGTAGTACTCTAACCAGCTGAGCTACGAGACTCTGTATTTTATTTTTTTTTGAATCAACAGTAAAGAGTAAGAGACTTGAACCATCTCTAGAAAGGAGGTGTTCCAGCCGCACCTTCCGGTACGGCTACCTTGTTACGACTTAGCCCTAGTTACCAGTTTTACCCTAGGCAGCTCCTTGCGGTCACCGACTTCAGGCACCCCCAGCTTCCATGGCTTGACGGGCGGTGTGTACAAGGCCCGGGAACGTATTCACCGGATCATGGCTGATATCCGATTACTAGCGATTCCAGCTTCATGGAGTCGAGTTGCAGACTCCAATCCGAACTGTGACCGGCTTTATAGATTCGCTCCTGGTCACCCAGTGGCTGCTCTCTGTACCGGCCATTGTAGCACGTGTGTGGCCCAGGACGTAAGGGCCGTGATGATTTGACGTCATCCCCACCTTCCTCACAGTTTACACTGGCAGTCTTGCTAGAGTTCCCGACATGACTCGCTGGCAACTAACAACAGGGGTTGCGCTCGTTATAGGACTTAACCTGACACCTCACGGCACGAGCTGACGACAACCATGCAGCACCTTGTAAATTGTCCGAAGAAATATCTGTTTCCAAATACGTCAATCTACATTTAAGCCCTGGTAAGGTTCCTCGCGTATCATCGAATTAAACCACATGCTCCACCGCTTGTGCGGGCCCCCGTCAATTCCTTTGAGTTTCAAACTTGCGTTCGTACTCCCCAGGTGGGATACTTATCACTTTCGCTTAGTCACTCAGCCTTGCAGCCAAACAACTAGTATCCATCGTTTACGGCGTGGACTACCAGGGTATCTAATCCTGTTCGCTACCCACGCTTTCGTCCATCAGCGTCAATTGTTTGTTAGTAACCTGCCTTCGCAATTGGTATTCCATGTAATATCTAAGCATTTCACCGCTACACTACATATTCTAGTTACTTCACAAAAATTCAAGCTCTACAGTATCAATGGCAATTTTACAGTTAAGCTGCAAACTTTCACCACTGACTTATAAAGCCGCCTACGGACCCTTTAAACCCAATGATTCCGGATAACGCTTGGATCCTCCGTATTACCGCGGCTGCTGGCACGGAGTTAGCCGATCCTTATTCTTACAGTACCGTCAATATACCACACGTGGTACTTTTTCTTCCTGTACAAAAGCAGTTTACAATCCATAGGACCGTCATCCTGCACGCGGCATGGCTGGTTCAGAGTTGCCTCCATTGACCAATATTCCTCACTGCTGCCTCCCGTAGGAGTCTGGTCCGTGTCTCAGTACCAGTGTGGGGGATCTCCCTCTCAGGACCCCTACCCATCATCGTCTTGGTAAGCCGTTACCTTACCAACTAACTAATGGGACGCATGCTCATCTTTTACCAATAAATCTTTAATTACAAATCGATGCCAATTCGTAATACCATAAGGTATTAATCCAAATTTCTCTGGGCTATCCCTTAGTAAAAGGTAGATTGCATACGCGTTACGCACCCGTGCGCCGGTCTCAACATCCGAAGATGCCTACCCCTCGACTTGCATGTGTTAGGCCTGCCGCTAGCGTTCATCCTGAGCCAGGATCAAACTCTTCATCGTATAATTTTTAATATTTTTTGATGTTCGTTCAAGATTTTCTTTTATCTCTAAAAGATTAATCTTACTCTTTAATTCTCTGTTAATCCAATATATCTATGAACTTATTTTCTCTTTGTTCGCTCATCTTCTAAGCGGTTGCAAAAGTAGAAACTCTTTTTGAATCTCGCAAATTTATTTTGATAATATTTTTGAAAGATTTTCAACATTTAAAGAACTTTTGCGCCGCTTCTTGTTTCAGAATCGGATTGCAAAAGTACAACCTTTAACCCTTATCTTCCAAATTTATTTTTGTTAATTTTTTAAATTTGTTTTCGTGATTTGTATGAACTTCTGTTTTTCAACGGTGCAAATATACCGTCTTCTTTCTATGCCAAACAAGCTTTTTTAAAGTTATTTTTTGATTATTTTTTACCGCTCTGAAATTGAATGATTTGGAAATTGATTTTTAGTAGTGAGTATTAATATTTGAGTATTGAGAGATTCCTCCTATCGTCGAAATAACATAAAAACAAATATTGGTTTCAAAAAAACTCAATCAGAGTTTAGGATAAAATTTCTACAGTTGCAGGAATAACAGAAAAAAATATTTAATCACCAAAGATGCAAGTTACAATCAATTAAAATTTTAATCTAAAGATTATAAAAAACTTATTTTCTTTGACAATAGCAATCAAACAAGAAACATTTTTTTTGTTTTAAAATAGGAAAATAAAAAATCTAGCACAATAACATATATACAAGCAAGTGGCACTATATTAAAAAAAAGATGTCAACTTTAATTAAAAATAAAACCTCATTCTTTTAAAACTTACACACTTTTTAGGATAGTGTCGTAAATAAGTAAAAAACTCTATTCTTTTTCTTTTATATCAACTTCATATATTGCGTCAAAAGCATCAAAAATATCTGTTGCAAATTGTTTGCGAATAGCAATTTCAAATTCACAACTCATTTCCATTTTCTGCTCAATCAACTTGACATTTTTTTCTTTGATTACACGCATCACTTTATTCATGTTTTTATAGTCAAACGAAACTATAAAATGAATATCAATGGTGCGTTCTTCTATATCAGCAAGTTCTAAAGCCATTTGTGCTCCGGTTTTGTAAGCCTGAACCAATCCGCCAACACCGAGTTTAATTCCTCCAAAATAACGAACAACCACAACTAAAACATTCGTTACTTCAAACGATTGAATTTGACCGTAAATAGGCATTCCAGCACTATTATTAGGTTCGCCATCATCGTTTGCTCTAAAATATATTTTTGAAGTTCCAATTTGATAAGCATAACACCAATGACGTGCCGTATAATGTTCTTTTTTTATTTGTTCTAAAATAGGTTTTACTTCATCTTCCGATTCAATCGGGAAAGCATATCCGTAAAACTTACTGTTTTTTTCTTTAAACATGACTTCCTCTGTCGGAGATGCTAAAGTTTTATAAGTATCTTTTTCCAAAATCAATAGTTTTTGAATAGAAATAATTGGTCATTAATAATTGATTTTATTTCGAATGGATTATTATTAAAAAGCGGAGCTTTCGTTCCTTCGTTTAATAAAACCGAGCTTTTAAAAACAAAAGCTTCGTCCCATAAATCTGCGTTGATAAATTGTTGAAGTGTAAAACTACCACCTTCAATAATTACTGATTGAATATTTCTTTTAAATAAAACTTGACAAATTTGTTTGTGTACGTTTTGATTAAAATCAAGAATTTCGAAATCTAAATTCGTTTGATTTTTTTGTACTTCAGATGTAAAACAAATTGTCGGAATCGACTTGTCTTTTAGATGAACATCCTTAGGTATTTTATTTTCTTTATCGATATACAATCGAATCGGATTTTTCCCAAACCAATCTCTTGTATTCAACGTTGGATTATCATCAAAAACAGTTTGTTTTCCAACTAAAATAGCCATTTCTTCACTTCGCATTTTATGTACCAGTTGACGTGAATAAACATTGGTTAACCAAACTGGTTTTTGTTCATTCTTGTTTTTAGGACTCAAGAAACCATCTTGAGATTCGGCCCATTTCAAAATAATAAATGGACGTTTTTTGGTATGAAAAGTAAAAAAACGCTTATGCGATGTTTTACAAGCTTCTTCTAAAACACCAATAGTAACATCAATCCCGTTTGCTCTAAGTTTGGCAATTCCTTTTCCGGCAACTTCAGAAAACGGATCAATGCAACCAATAACTACTTTCGGAATTTTTGAATGTACAATTAAATCACTGCAAGGTGGCGTTTTTCCGAAATGATTGCAAGGTTCTAAACTTACATACAAAGTACATTCTTTAAGTAGATCTTTGTTTTTAACGCTGTTAATTGCATTCACTTCGGCATGAGATCCGCCAAAAGCAGATGTAAAACCTTCGCCAATAATTGTATCTTTGTACACGACAATGGCTCCAACGCTCGGATTTGGCATTGCGTCAACCAGACCTTTTGCTGCCAAGTCTAAACAGCGTTGCATGTAAATTTCGTTTGTAGTCAAAATCAAGAAGTTTACGCAAATTTACATTTTTTAACCCGATTATTAAACCCTTTTATCAATCGTATGGAATTAAAATCATTTAAAAACGAATTCACTAGTTCGTTATCTAAAATTTATGATTCGGCAGAAGCTGAACAGCTTTTCTTTATTGCTTTGGAAGAAATTTTAGATTGGAAACGTATCGATTTTGTTATGAAAACTCCATTTGAATTACCGATTGATAAAGCTTCGCAATTTGAAAATGTTTTAGCTGATTTAGTTTCAGAGAAACCCATTCAATATATTTTTAACAAAGCTTATTTTTATGGATTGGATTTTTATGTAAATGAAAACACCTTGATTCCAAGACAAGAAACAGAAGAATTGGTTGAATGGATTTTAAATACAATTGCTAAAAATCCGACAAAAATCTGGCGTATTTTAGACATTGGAACAGGAAGTGGATGTATTCCAATCACAATTGCAAAAATAGCAAAGAACGTTAATGTTTCAACGATGGATATTTCAGTCAAAGCAATTGAAGTCGCGAAACAAAATGCTCTAGTAAATAATGTAACTATTCATTTTATACATCAAAGCATTTTAGAAACTGATTTTTTAGAAAATTATGATTTGATAGTATCTAATCCGCCGTATGTTCGCAATTTAGAAAAAATAGAAATCAAAAATAATGTTTTAGTTCACGAACCACATTTGGCTTTATTCGTTCAAGATGACGATCCGCTTATTTTTTATAAAAAAATAGTTGCATTAGCCGAAAATAGTTTGACTGAAAATGGATATTTGTTTTTTGAAATCAATCAATATTTAGGAAAAGAAACTCTAGAATTATTTAACGAACATTTTTCGGATATTGAACTGCGAAAAGATTTTGTTGGAAATGATCGAATGATTTGTGGTATAAAAAAATAGAATTTGTCTTAAATCAAATTGCCCCTAAAAGTC
Organism: Flavobacterium sp. I3-2; assembly: GCF_013389595.1. NCBI lineage: Bacteria > Pseudomonadati > Bacteroidota > Flavobacteriia > Flavobacteriales > Flavobacteriaceae > Flavobacterium > Flavobacterium sp. I3-2. Next base: position 2,194,232 of record NZ_CP058306.1, on the reverse strand, counting down.
TAAACTTGTTAGGGACAATTCTTATTAACCAAAAAATTTAATATTATTTTCTATAACTTTTTCAAAAGTTTTGACATTCTTAATTTTAAGTTTGTTCGAAAAACCACGAATGTGATTATCGTGATGAATATCTGAACCTACAAAATCGTACATGTCATTTTTTAATATTTCATCTGCAACACGTGCTATTCCGCTACCATAATAACCCGTTACAGATAATAAATTTAACTGAAATAAACATCCAGCTTTTTTTAATTTTTTAAACGAATTAAAATCATTTGCATAGAAATTATATCGTTCAGGATGCGCTAACACAGGTTGATATCCTAAACTTACCAATTTAAAAAGAATATCATACAAATGAATTGGTGAATTGATGTAAGACATTTCTACTAAAACTACATTGTCTTTTAATGTCAATAATTTTTCGTTTTCTAAACGTCTCAAAAAACTTTCATCCATCAAATATTCTGATGCTACATCCAAAGAAACTGATTTTGCAAGTTCCGGAATTTCAGATTTAACCTCTTGTAATTTTGATGTTATTCCTTCTTTTGTATTTTCCCAAACTAACGGCGTAGTATGCGGTGTTGTCATAATTTTTGCGAATCCAAAATCTTTCATAGATTCGATTAAATATACTGTATCTCTCAATGTTTTAGCACCATCATCTAATCCGTGTAGAACATGAGAATGTATATCAATAAATCCTTCAGGAATCAGATCCTTCAGAATGGGTTTTGATTTAAATATTGAAAACATTTACTTTTTTTTCTTTTTCTAATTTTTTTTTCTAAATAATTGAAACAAATAGCAAATTTCCAACAAAAGTAACGGCAATACAATGAGCACTTTTTCAAAAGATGCAATTATTAAAAATAAAACAATCGATGCCCATAATATTTTTACAATAATGCTTCTAAACTTCTTTAAAGCTAAAAAGAAATACAATGGATTAAATAATAATAAACTTTCATTCCATACCAATTCTGAATGATTTGTAAACAAACTAACAACTAAGATTACAGTACCAAGAATTCCTATTAAAAAAAAGATAAAATATTGCATAAACTTTAATCTCGATAAAAAAGCTAGAATTAAGCAAATAATCGAAAAAAAGTAAATTGTATTCCAATTTGTTTTTGATGAATCTTCTATTTTTTCATAGTGTAAAAGATTATTTTGCTCTAATTTTTGATTTCCATTTGTTGTTTTAGAAATGGAATGCATTAATTTCTCAGGCAAAAAAACTTTCTGATTATCTTTATCAACATTTATACCAAAAAGTAGATTTATCCCTAATTTTTCAAAATAATGATTCTTTAAAAAAGAATTTAAGATAATTCTTTGTGAATCAGCATTGCCTTCAAAGTCATGTTCTAAAGGCTTTTCTAATACATTATCTAATAAATTAACAACTTTAGTAGTACAATTATTTTCTATAAATTTATATTGATAATCACGTTCTTCTGAATTTAATTGATGTTGAATTTTATCAAAAATTGCTTGTTTCTGATTTAAAGTAAGATTTAAGTATTGTTCATTTATCGATCGATTATAATATTTATAAGCTGCGATAAAATCGTTATAATTTTCTTGACCGATTGAATATAACAAATCACCTTTTATAAATTTTGAGTAAAAATTTGGTGTAGAAAAATCGAACATTCCGTAGTTATAAACCACATCTAGTCCGTTTAAATCATCAGTAACTCGAATGGCAGTATGACCGAAAATAGAATACATTTCATCTCCTGATCCACAAGTTAAAACACTTATTTGAGCATTGTCTGAAAGTTTTAAGCTTTGGGCATAACTAACAAAAGAAAAACAACAAATCAAAAGTAAGATTTGCTGTTTTATGTATTTAAAAATTTTAGAATTCATTATTTACTAAATATACTTAAATCCAATTTTAAAGAAAAAATATTTGAATAAAGAGCTGCACTTTGTTCACCAATATTGGTTAGTGCATAATCAACCTGAATTCCTTTATATCTAAAACCTACTCCTAAATTGGGTTGAAAAGTTACTTTCTCATTACCATCAATTTGCAATTCGTTTTGGAAATTTCCAACACCTCCACGAACAAAAACCATGTTTGCATAACCAAATTCAACACCTGCCGAAGGTTGTAAACTAAAACCTTTAGTAGAAATAACTGCATTGGTTTGAGCAAATTCTGAGTGTAAAACCAGGGCTGCCATTAAATTTAAATCTTCTGTTAAACCAAAATTTTTAGCTGCACCTAATTGAAGTTTTGGCAATGTAATTTCGTTAGTTTCAGGTAAATCTTGATTTTGACCTGGAACTGCATCTTTGATTTTATCAAATTCTTTTTTGTTGATACTCCAAGTATTATAAGTTGTTGTTATATCTCGAACCATCGCACCAAATTGCCAATTTGATGCTGTTTTATATTGCATACCAACATCAAATCCAAATCCCCAAGAATTAGCAAATTTACCAATTATTCTACGAACCACTTTAGCATTTGCTCCAACAGATAAACCTTCGATGTTTAATTTTCTGGCATAAGAAGCAGTAAAAGCATAATCTGCAGTAGAAAACAAACTGATACGATTATAATCTATATTTCCGTTTTGATCAATCAGTTCAGTTGTATTCAAAATATCATCAACTCCAAAACGAATCATCGAAAGTGCAACAGCACTTTTTTCATCAATTGGCATTGCAAAAGCAGCATAATCATATTGTGCGATGTTTGCAAAATAACTGGCGTGCATTAAAGCCACTTCTTTAGATTCTAAATTAACCAAACCAGAAGGGTTCCAATATGCCGAATTTACATCACCTGTTTGCGCAATAACACTATTAGCCATACCTAAAGCAGCAGCATCTACTCCAATATTCAAAAACTCATTTGAATATTTTCTTGCTGTTTGTCCGTAAGAAACACAACCAACTGATAATAAAATATATAAAATTTTTTTAGTCACTTTTTCAAATATTTTTACAAAGATGAAATAAAATTCTCAAATAGTAAACTCAAAATATGTTTAACTTATTGCGTACATTTGTTTTTTATTAAAAGTAATAAAATATATTTAAATCACATGAACATAAAAAAACAGATTCCTAACTTAATTACACTTTTAAATTTACTTTCTGGATTAATCGCCTTAGTTTATGCATTTGATGACAATTTACAAATGGCTTTTTTCTGGGTTAGCATGGGAATTTTCTTTGATTTTTGGGATGGTTTTGCCGCTCGTACTTTGAAAGTTTCAAGTCCGTTAGGCGTTCAATTAGATTCGCTTGCAGACATGGTTACTTCTGGTGTTGTACCTGGAGTTGCTATGTACCAAATGTTGGCGCACATTCAAGAAAATCATGAACAATACAATGTTACTGACGAAACATTTTACATGAAATTGGTTCCTTTTATTGGTTTTATCATTACTCTAGGTTCATGTATGAGATTAGCAAAATTCAATATTGACACTAGACAAACCGACAGTTTTATTGGTTTACCAACTCCTGCAAATGCATTATTTATTTTGAGCATTCCAGTGATTATGTCAACAACGCAATTTGAATTTTTAATTGATCTTTTTAGCAATCCTTATGTTTTGGTTTTTATTAGTCTATTTAGTGCTTTTATTATGAATGCAGAATTACCTTTGTTTTCATTAAAAATAAAAGGAAAGAAATTCAGCGACAATAAATTAAGCATCATCTTCTTGAGCATTTGTCTTATATCGATAATATTATTTAAATATACTGCTGTTCCTTTTATTATTGGCTTTTACATTTTATTATCGCTTATCATAAATAAAACTACAAACAAAACAATTTAATGTTTTAACGTTAAGATTATAATTTCATTTCAAAAATAAACTGCCCTCAAAAAGTTAAATCTTTAGAGGGCAGTTTATTAATATTTGATTTTAATTTTTTAAAACTATTAATCAAATAAATTCATAAATACTTTACAATTACTTACGTCCTTTTAATTCTTTCATAAATTCACCTACGGCATCAGAAAGACCTTTAGTCATTGGATTTGGAGATTTTCTATTTCTTAACAAAACCTCACTAAATAATTTTAATCCTAAGAAGAATTCGGTATTATCATTTGGGTTCTCAAAAAGACCCTTATTTTTAATTACTTCAAAAATTTTAAACAAATCATCGTGATTCGTAAATTCTAAATCTAATGGTTCATTCTCAATTTCTTCGCCTTTTGGATTTGTAATTCCTTCTAAAGTTAATTTATAGCTATATGCTTTTTTTTCCATTTTTTATTATTTTAAATTTAATTATAACTTCAACAAATATGTAAATTCGAAAAAGTAGTTTTTTTTAATCGTGTTTAAAGTTTTAGTTTCATCATGATGTCAATCTGTTCATCATCTCCCAAATTAAAGATATGTTTATCAAACTCGACAAAACCATTTTTCTTATAAAAAGCAATTGCTCTTAGATTTTCTTCCCAAACTCCCAACCATACAAAATCTAAATTCATTAGTTTTGCTTGCTCAATTGCTTTATCGTACAGCATTTGCCCAACTTTTTTACCATGATATTCTTTTAGCACATAAATTCTTTCAATTTCTAGTGCTCGATTATCTTTTAATTCAGTTTGTGAGTTACCTGAATTAAGTTTCAAATATCCGATAACATCATGATGTAATTTAGCAAAATAAAAAGTAGTACTTGGGTTTAATATTTCTGAAGTAAGCTTTTCGATTGAAAAATTCATTTCCAAATACACGTGCATATTTTCTTCAGAATTACTTTCAGAAAATGTTTCGAAAAAAGTTTCTTTCCCTATTTTTTGTAACTGATGAATATCAACAATTGAGATTTTGAGTATTGTAATTTCTTCCATCTTCACAATTTAGTGCATTTTTAAACACTAAATTTTTTTTTAAGATTTTTTTAATTTAATTAAAGTCAAAGTAATTTCAGACTGAATAGAACAAAAAAAACAAGTTTATAAAAGAAACAATCATACAAAAATTGTTCAAAAATAATCAACAAAAAAAACCCAACTATCTAAAATTAAGATAATTAGGTTTTTATTTTGTGGAGCCGCAGGGAATCGAAATACATTCCGCGGATATTACACTTTTTACAAAACTGATAAACCCTTAAAAAACAAGAACTTAACCACTAACGAATTTTATTACAATACAAAAATACTCATTTATTTTTTACTTTGGTCAGAAAATGGACAGAGTAAAAAACCTTTAAAACATCGAAATTCAATGGGTTATTAGAAGATAACTAAAAATCAGTGGTCAGAAAAATTATGCTCTAAAATATTAGAGTAGTCATTTCCTGGATAGTCTTTCAAATACTCCTTTAAAAGGTCGCTAATCAAATACTTTACTGTCTTATGGTAGAAAGACTCACCAATACTATAATAACTTAATGTATCCTGAATTTGAGAGTTTATATAGCCTAATTCATTTCGTTTAGAAACAATTTGAATAAATTCTAAATCTTCTAATAAAAACAGTTTTACTTGTTCAGGCTTAATTATAATAGTTGAAGAATATCTTCCATGAAAGTCTTTAATAGATCCAACAAGTAATTTAAACTCTAACTCCTCCCCGTTTTTAAATCCAAAAGTAATTATATCGTTTTTAAAAAACTTTCTATTCCGATTTGAGTACGCAACTTGCATAAAGAATTTATTATTCACTACGCGAAAGGAAAAGCCGAAAGTGTGATTTGGTAAGTATTGAATCGGAATATAATCAAGAGCTGATTCGAATATATTTTTATGATATAACATATAAGATCCTAACGCATCATAATCTTGTCCAACGAGTTCGATTTGATTTAAGATTTGTATTTCTTTTTCGGTTAGGATCATATCTTAAAGATACAAAAAAAACACTTTAAGTGGTTTTGTAACAAATATTATATATTTCTTCTAAATATTGTTTTGCTTTACTAGCTTGGGCGGAACTTATTTTATAAGTAGTATATCTTGAATTCCTAGAATTATCATCTAACCATTGATATTTAGCACCAATACTAATCCCTAAGCTATCATAAACTAACTTCAATCTTGCTGAGTGTCTCCCATTTAAATTGTAAGCAGATTTTACGTCAGATATATTTTTACATTCTAGACCATTAATCTTTTTTGGTAAAATAAAATCCTCAACAAAATGAATAGATGAATAAAAGGCCGTTGTCACAACCCAATCTAAATATTGTTTTTCATCAAGAAGCTTAAAAGAAAGATTCATATTTCTTTCACCAAATTCTTTTTTAGAAGCCATAATTTAAAAACTTTCTATATAGCCGAAACCATCAGATATCAATAACTCTTCATCAATATTATCAGAAGTAATTAAACTTAAATCTAAAGAATTTTGGAACATCGTATTAAAAGCACACTTCACTTCATAAATTTTTGCGTAGGCAAACTCTACAAAAGTATCATCTAACAATTGCTCTTCAGGTAAGGATATAATTACTTTTGGTTTGTTTAAAGAAGTATTAATATAAAGCTTATCAACCTTATAACCATTTTCTTGAAAATAAGTGGAAACAGCCTTACTGGCTACATAGATTTGGGCCAAGTGATCAAATATTCTATCAGTCAATTTTTCTAATAGAACATCTGAAAGTTTCTCCTTACCCTGTTTCTCACCTTTTGAAAATCCTTCGGTATATGCCTCAGCAACTACGTTAACATGATAGTAAAGGTCATTTTTTTTATTAGGCTCAGCTTGTGCCGCATTATTTTTTAAATAGTTATAAAAACTATCCACTCCTACTTTAATTGTTGGTTCCATAGAGTTTTAAAAAAATTAATTATCAGCCGCATTTATATTGGTAACAAATATACAACATTTTAAAATACGTTTCACTTCTTTTCTCTACTTTACTATTATAAACAACTAAAAATTAGATATTTTAAAACAAAAAAGCAACCCAAACGGATTGCCCTTAATTGTAAATTAATTTATTGTTATACCTCAGGGCAAGACGAAAGTTTAATTATTTAATGTGGGATTATTTTTTCAATATTGAGTTGAACTCTGAAGGAAAATAAACAAATATTATTTCACAAAATCTTCCATAATAATAACCTTCAAAATCTTTCACGTCAACTTCAACATTTTGGAATTTAATTACTTTTGCTTCTAGCTTTTTATTCAAATCAACTGGAGTCAAATCTATAACACCCTTTTCTCCCCATTGACCAATATGTTTTAAATATTTACGAGATTCATGTGTAAAAATTTCCCAAGTTTTCAGCTCTCCATCTTCAACCATTTTGATTATATCATTTCGTAAATTGGTCGGATTCGTTGTAATAAAGTCTAATTTCATATTCAATTATCGTTGTTTAGGTTAATATTTTATGCTAGTTAAGTTGATTTTTACTATATCTATATATATATTATGAAAATTAGCAATAAACATTGTTAAAACTTCAGACCTTCCAGCAAGTTTTTTTAATATATCAGCTAACATTTATATACACGCAATACACACAATTCAGAAAATCAAAAGCCCCTCACCTATTTAGTATATCACGTATTTTATAAATGTTCTTTTTGGTTATTCCACAAACATACACTTTTTCTCCATATTTTAACATTTATTTTTATCAGGGTAAACCCTGATTTTTGGGCGTAAAAAAACACCCTAGTTGGGTGTCTATCTATTTTCTTTTATCCAATTATACAAATCATTCAAGTCTAATCCTAAAGTTCTCAAATTTGTCCTTAAATGTATGGCTGGAATTTCTTTATCTTTTTCTCTATGAGTTATTGTTCTTAAACATTTCGGACATCTATAATGGTCATGCGATGCCGAAGTTCTAATATAGTTACAACCTAAATGCTTTAAATAAGCAACCCAATCTGAGGTTTTAAGCGGTCTATTGTTACCCATATTAACTAGGCAACAACTTCTGTTGCTTCAATAAAAGAAGTTTTGGCTGTTCCTTTATCAAGCCCCTGTAATATTCCATCAGAATCAACAAAAAGCTTTGAGAAGTTCTTATTTTTAAATTTCTCTTTCGAAAACCCTAAGCTATACAAATACTCCTCTCGTTTTTCGGAACTTAATCTTAAAATATCTTGACAAAAAAGAATTAAGTTTTCTTTAAAAGAGTTATCAGCTTCTTCTTCGGTATCTCCATAGCCACTAACCAATATTGAAGGAGAAACAACCACGAAGTAATCACCATCTTTACCAGAGGCAATAAAAGTTCCGACATGAACATTTTGCCCTTTTACTCTTATGAATTCACTTAACTCAGTTTTTTTAATTTCCATTTCTATTCATTTAAAACATAGAAGAATTTATATATACAAATATACAACATTTAAAAAATGATTCACTACTTTTTAATACTATTTACTACTTTTTCATATTAATAGATTAGATTAGTTATGTTACAATACCGTTGAATAGCAACGTTTAATGATGCTTTGTTATATTTATAACAAGTATAAATAGAATTTACTAAATATTTTAAATTTAGTAATAAAAAAAACACCCTGGTTGGGTGTTTATATTAAACTAAACATCAGAAATATACTTATCAAGTCTAAATATAAACTTTTCAAAATAAGGGCAATTTCTAACCACTGTTTCAAAATCTAATGCCTTTATTATATCTCTATTATGCCCCTCCTTATATCTAAACTTAGTAAATTCTTTTAAAGCCTGTTTTGGATTAATATATTCCATAACAGGCTTATCCAATTTAAACGTACATTTATAAATAGAGTTAAATGTCTTGATATCAGCTAAAATTAGTGCCTCAATCATATAAATATTCAAAAATAATATACCACGATGTTTAACGGACCCTTTAAATTCATTAAAATAATTTTTCCTTAATAAAATTTGTGCTCTATCCTTTTCATGTGAATCTAAATCCCTGACAAAAATAGTAAAATCTAATTTTTCGGATAGAAATTGCTTAGCCAAAATATGCTTAGTCTTGGGATCTTCTAACATATCACCCGTAACATCTGAAAGTAGTGGTACAAATTCAAAACTAGTATATTTTTTTAATAATAAAAATTTTATGCTTTCAGTATCATGAGGGGCTTCGCCCACTAAACCAATTCTCATACTCTAAAAATCCGTATTTGTAAATAACCAATAATCACTTAAATAAAGTCCACTATCTTGTTTAAATTGATTGATCTTCATTTTTTCTTGGTCACTTAAATTTGCAGCTATAGTTTTATTATTATCTTTTCTAAAAATAATAATCTTATCTAAATCTTTATACCCTACAATATTTAAAGATAATGGTGAATGAGTAGTAAATAAAATTTGCTTTGTTTCAGATTCATCTTTCAAAAATTGTAACAATGAATTGAACTGTTTAGGGTGTAGCCCAATCTCTGGTTCTTCAATTAGAACAATAGTTCTATTGAAAACACTTAATGCCTCTTGAAATCCATAAGGTGTAAAAATAATAGTCGTAGTATCTAAAGAACTCAAAACTTCACTTACAATATAAAAAACTCTTTTAGTTCCGTCAGATAGATGGTCAAAATCAAGCCAAACTCCATCAACTTTATATTCTAATTTTAAATTTTTAATAGAAATTGAATTGGCATCAGTATAAATATCAAAACCTTTATTTACCCTAATTTCCTCAATCGATGTAAGGTTTTTAATATTTAAATTAAGGTCATAAAGAACATCCTCGATTTTATTAGCTAGATAGCTTTTAAAATTTTTATCCTCCAAATTCGTGATATAAGTCATCTCCCTATACACAAATAACAACAAATTTTTTGTAAATGAAGTAACACTAGGGTCTCTCATAATTTTGAAGAAATCTTCATCAAAATCAGATTTTGAATGTTTAAAATATACATCGTCGCTTATGAAAAGTTTATTGCTTGGCAAACCATGGCAAACCTTTATCACTTGGAAAGGTAAATTATCAGAGTCTGTAATAAATTCTTTGAAAGTTATAGAACGATCAAAAAACTTGTCGTTAAAATTAATTTCAATTTTACTACTCGTAGTGAAAGATTTAGATTCATTCTTTTCTAAAGTAAAACTCTTTTCTATTTCAAATCTTGAATCATCAGAAAATAAAATTTCGGAGTCAAAATTTGCTATATCGTCAAGATTGATGGTTAATATTTTATGAAAAAAATCTAAAAAATTTGATTTACCAACAGAATTTTTCCCAATAATTAAATTTAAACCTCCCTCTAATTTAATATCAATATCTTTAATCGATTTATAACCATTAAGTTTAACCGATTTTATAAGTCTATTACTCATTAATTTTTTTTTTAAAGATAAGTATTTTAATAAGACAAAAATAGTAAAACGTATTTATACATTAGTAGTTAAATTCTACAAATGTTTTCTATGTATTTTTCCCTTAATTAAATAAAGGTGCAATATATCAACTTTATTAATAACTGTATCCCCCTTATAATTTGGGTTTGAAGACCTCAATATAATTTTAGAGCCCTCATCATGTGGAAACAACAATTTCGCTGCACGAATATCATTTGCATTCCCATTAGTTACAACGAAGTACGCCTCACCCCACAATATAACATCCAAATTAAATACTTTCTTAATTGCAATTATTTCTCCAGAACAAAATGTTGGATACATACTATCCCCAACAATTGGTACATAAGCTGTACAATCATTAAAGTGTTCGTAATCTATATAAAAGGTTGGCATTTCTTTAAAATCGGTATAGCTTGTAGTTATTCCGGCGGTTCCCTCTATATCTTCAAAATATGGAACGCCATTATGAGGTGTATTAACTGCGTCAGAATTATTAATAATACTTAAATCAGTAATACTATCATCTAGTAACAATTTGATATCTAAATCAGGAAAATTTTCTCTAATTTTCTCTAATTTATCCCCTCCTATCCCTTTTGAAATGTTATTCACGTAACCATTAGTAACCCCAATAATGCTTTCAAACTCTCTTATCTTAATTCCTTTCAGCTTAAGATATTGCTTTAATTTATCTTTAACACTCATAATCAACTATTTAGGCGGTTTTAAAACGGGTAATAGATATTCTCTTTTAATTTTTTCTCTATTTTTCTCTATTTTTATTTGTTTATTAGAGTTTTCTCTGTATATTTGCTCTGTAATCAATAAAGCAATTCTAATACCAAATCGCTTAAGTCGATAAAGATACAAAAAATTAGAATACGTTTTTAAGCTTACCGTAGAGAGTAGAATACGATAGAGAACTTGGCGTAGTATGGGCGTCTGAACAGAATACCACACCTAGTAACATCAAATAGATGTGAACGCCCGAACGGGTACAGCGAGGACATTAACGATGATCGCTTTAAAAAGGAACGTAAAGACCTATTTATGATATTCTGCTGTGAAGCATTAATCATACACCCAAATACGCAAAATGGTAAAGCGGCTATACTTAGGATATAGTGACGGTACAAGTTCGAATCTTGTTTTGGGTACTAAAACTAAAATTATGGACGGAAATAAATTAATAGAAGTTAAACTAAGAAGCTTAGATATAGCAATGAAAATACACAAGGTAGAAGAAAATTCAAGTGAAGGTAAAATTTCATCAGCTGAGATATTGAAAACAGCTGATGAAATTAAAAAATGGTTAATCGACTAAATCATTAAAAAGTGAATCACAAAAAAATAACTCGTAAAGACATATACCCCAACTCATTTAAGAAATGGAATAAAAAATATCAAAAACTTTTAACAAAGGCAATTAAAACTGAAAAACGATTAAAAAAATTAATAGATAAAATTAATAACCATCAAGATAATTTAACTCGCTAAGAATATGAAAATAATTTCCTTTATGAAGGAACAACAAGACTTGTTTAAATATGCAATCTCAGTTTTTAGAGACAAAAGCGATCGAAATAAAGCTCTACGAAATAAAGCTATTGATTATTTAATTGCGATTATTTCATTATTTATTTCTACTACTTGTTTTTTGTTCACTTTGATAGTAATGATAATTAAATCAAAATAATAAAAAACATGGATACAGGCACAAAAAAACATAATTTATTATTTCAATTAGGAAACTATGTAAAATATAAAGGCGAAGTAGTTCAAATTAATAACGAACTATTAGCGAAACATCTTCTAAATCAATTAGACGAACCAATTGAACCAATTGAAATATGTAAAAAATGGCTTTACAGATTTGGATTTAAAACTATGTACAAAGATTGGTATATAATTCATAGTAAATCAGTCTGGGTTAAAATAAATATTAATTGGGAAAATAAAAAAGAAAATAATGAGCCTATAAATTGGTCATTTGGTTGTACAAAAATGAATGACTATGGTTGTGATATAAAATACATCCATGAATTACAAAACGGTATAGCGCCTATAAATCATTTATGCCTTAAAATAACTATTGATAACGAAATTGAAATTTTAGGTTCAAAATTATTCAATCTGTCACCATTACAACAACAGATTGAAATTTTAAAGAAACAGATTGAGCTTTACCACTACGAACATGGTTCGTATGATGAAAGTTATAAAAACCAACAAATTGAATTACTGACTACTCTTGAAAGCTTAGAATTGAAAAAATCAGAGAAAAAATAGACAACATCATTTGTTTTGAGTCTTGTCCTTCAGATACACAGAAATTACTTATTTGAGTTTTGTAATTCCTGTTTAATAGATTATTTATTATAACTAACTCTGGTTCGTTTTTTACATTTTCATCGATAAGTAGTCTAATTTTTTCAATAACGATGCCTTTTTGAGTATCATTTTCAAACAAGAAGCTATTTACTAAAACCAATAACTCATTTTTAAAATCATTTTTCATAATAATTATATTTTTAGTTAGAATCCAAATATAATTAAAAGCCACTGGTTTTGAAACAGGAACTTACTTCGATGTAGCAGTGGCACTAAATACATAAAACTATGCAACAAGAAGAAATTGAAAATTTGAAAAAAGAAAATGCGGATCTCAAACAAAGAGAAGCCGCACTAAAAAAAATTTTCCTTATAGCTCTTGTATATAACACAAACGAAACTAAAGATAATCTATTGGATTATTTTGAGCTAATTATCAGAGGATATATACAAGAAAAAGAATTTGAACGTAGAAATACTTTGATTAATCAACCGAATTGGATTGTAAATAAAAAAATTGAAGTTTTTTTATCAAATCTTAATCAATCGGACCAAAGTCACCAATCTCAAGATAATCCTCAGGAGTCTGATGAGGATGTTTCTTAAACATTTGATAACGTTTAAGAATTAATGCTGGAATAGCCTTTCCGCTTTCATAGCCTTCGATATCTTGAATTGTAACATGAAATGCACTTGCTAATTGTTTTTGAGTAAGTCCTAAAGAATTTCGAAACTGCTTAGCTTCATTTTTAAAAAATACCATACTAATTATATTATAAGGTTAGAAATCTAATATAATTAAAAATTCCGTTGTTGGAACAACCAATTTACAAGAGTAATACTTGCAACGGAACAAACCCTAAAAACCCAAACCTATGAATTACCAAGAATCAATCAACCGTATCAATAACGAGATGCAACAAATTAGAAAAGCAATGCAAACTCAAATTGAAAACAACTTATCAACCGATAAGTTCATTAAAAAGATGTTTAACAACTATAATATTATCTGTCTATAAAATGGAAGCAACATTAACTCATGCAGATCATGAAAGAATCGCAACACTAGCAGCAGCCAAAACTTTCGGTTTAATTAGAGATTTCTTAAAACCAGCCGAAGAAGGAAAAATTAAAGTAAATCAGTCATACTCAACAAAAGAAGTTGCAGGGATATTCAAAGTAACCGTTCATACCATCAGAAATTGGTATAGCGAGGATAAACATTGCTTACTTAAAAAAGTAAAAAATGTAAATAAATTTTCTGGAGTATCTGTCAAAGCAGAATATGAAAGAAGAAATGGTATAAAGTAAATCAATTGATTATGGAAATGTCGAAATTCTATATTGAGTTACAACTATTGAAAGGGCAAGTCGATAGCTTATGCAAAGCATTTGAAAAGGAGTACAATGCAAATAATGTTTCACAAAAAAAGAAGGAACAGCTAACAAGAAACTTCAACATCGAAAAGCACATTTCCAAATCAGTTGTTAAAAGAAAATTAAAAAACAAAAAAAGCGACGAATAATCGCCGCTTAAACCTAAATGATCTACCACAATCATTTGTTCAAACCCAATTAAAAAACTGAATTATATCGCAAATATAAACAATTACTTGATAATTGCAAATTTCTAAATAATCGCCGCTTAAACCTAAATGATCTACCACAATCATTTACTAAACCCAACTAAATAATTGAATTATGACAACAAATTTAAACAATTCCTCATTAAGCGGAAAGTTTCGTAGAGTAACTTTTTCGCAAAGTTCTGAACATAAAATTTCTAACCTAGTTGAAAAAGAGTTCAACAAAACTAAATGTAGTTCAAAATCATTTGAACTTATTCAAATAGCAAAACAACACAACCTTAGTATTGCTAAATCATTAAATGAAAAACATAATCTTAAATATCAATCCTAAATAGATCTACCATGAAATCAATTGTATTACAAAAATTAGTCTTAACTAATTTCAAAGGAATTAAAAACCTTGCTATCAACTTTTCTGAAATAACAGACATTTTCGGAGCTAATGGACTTGGAAAAACAACCATTTTCGACGCTTTTACTTGGCTACTTTTTGGAAAAGATTCTTTAGACAGAAAGGATTTTGAAATAAAACCTTTAGATGTAAATGGAAATATAATTCCTAAAATCGAAAATGAGGTCGAAGGAACGCTACTTGCAAATGGAGAAGAAATCGTTTTAAAACGAATACATCGTGAAAAATGGGTTAAGAAAAGAGGATTTTCCGAACCTGAATTTAGTGGAAATGAAACTGTTTATTTCTGGAATGATGTTCCAATGAGTGCAAAAGAATTCACCTCTAAAATTGATGATATTCTAAAAGAGGAAATTTTTAAACTTATTTCGAATCCGTTAGCCTTTAACAATCTTAAATGGCAAGACAGACGCAAAGTTCTTATTGATATCGCTGGAGAAACTAATGTAAACTACATCGATAATGATTTAGGACATATCCTGGAACTTACCAAAAAGAAAACCATTTCGGAGCTAAAGGCAGAAGTGAATGCTAAGGTTAAGAAAATCAAAGAGGAGCTAAAGCAAATACCAACTCGTATTGATGAAGTAGCCAAAGGAAAACCTGAAGCTGTTAACTTTGAATCATTAGAAAACGATTTAAAGAAATGGAAAATGGAACTTGAACGAATTGATAAAGAACTTCAGGATTCATCTTTAAAAAATCAATCTCTGTTAGATAGTAAAACACAAATTCAAAACGAAATTTTTGGATACAAATCAAAATTACAAGCTATCGAATTTGAACTTGGAAATACCGCAAGAGCCAAAACTCAAAAGGATACTTCGAAAATCGATTCTTTAAAGCAAAGATTGCAGAGTTTAAATTTAGAATTATCAAACGCTCAAGCTAATTTAAAACAAGTTGAATCAAATCGTGACTTTGAATCAAATCGTTTAAGGAAGATTCAGAAGGAAATGGAGTATAAACGTTTAGAATGGCAAAATGAAAACTCTCAAACCTTAATCTTTAATGAAAATGACTTTCACTGCCCTACTTGTAAAAGAGAATTTGAAAGTGGTGATGTTGAAGCTAAAAAAGCTGAAGCTTTATTAAATTTCAATACTAATAAATCTAAAAGGTTGAACGAAATCAACATACAAGGTGGAAATTTAAAAACTGAATCTGAAAACATTCAAAAATATATTGATGAGCAAACTTCAAGAATATTACAATTTCAAGCAAACATCAATAAATTACAAGAAGATATTAAATCTATTCATTCGGCAATTGAGTTAGAACAAAATATTTTAAACGGAACAGACACTCCTAGTTATGATTCTTTATTTACCGAACTTCTGCTATCGCATAAAGAATACAATTCAATTAAGGATTCTATTCAATCTAAAGAACAAGAACTTGCGAATATTCAACCTGTTTCAAATGCTGAATTAGAACAATTTAAAAGAGAAACTATTGGAAATATTAATATTGTTCAACAAGAACTTAACAAAAAGTTTCAAATTGCAGCTGCTGATAATCGTATTAACGAATTAAAACAAGAAGAGCAAAGTTTATCATCATCACTTCTTGAACTTGAAAAACAAGAATTTGATATTGAAAAATATATTCGTCTAAACATTGAAGCCTTAGAAAATAGCATTAATCAAAAATTCGAACATGTTACTTTCAAATTATTTGAAACTCAAATTAACGGCGGAGAGATTGAATGTTGCGAAGCTTTAATTAATGGAGTTCCGTTTCATAACGCAAACACAGCTTCAAAAATAAACGCCGGTATTGACATCATAAACACACTTTGTAATTTTTACAATACAGATGCGCCAATATTCATTGATAATAGAGAGTCTGTTTCAAACCTTATCAATTCAAAAAGTCAAATAATCAACTTAATTGTTTCGCCAAAAGATAAAAACATAAGAGTTGAATCTAATGTTCTTGTTGAACATTCGTAATCTACCCAAACCCAGTCCGTAGGTAAAATTAAAAAATTCTACTTATGGACTTACAATTAAATCAAATTTTAGAAGCAGTAACAGAATGTACGGGAACAAGTGCTGATGACTTAAAATCATCAAACAGAAACAGAAAGCTATCCGAATCAAGATTCTTATTCTTTTTCTTTTCATTGTATTTGACAAATAAGTCTTGTAGAGAAGTCGGAAGTTTTGTAAACCGTAAACATAACACAGCAATTCATGGCGCAAACAAAGCTGTTGAATTAAAAAAATATCATAAAGACTTTTATTTAAAATTAAAAAAAATTAACGATAAATTGACCCTAACCTAAATATCTATCATGAATACACAAAATCAAAACCCAAACACACAAGTAACTGAAATTAAAAAAGACATTTCAGCTCAAGTATTAGCAAAGGTTGATTCCTTTCAAAAGTCTGGAGAACTTGTACTACCAAAAGAGTACGTTGTAGAAAACGCTTTAAAGTCGGCATACATTATTCTTTCAGATCCAAAGAATAACTTACTTGAAAAATGCGATAAGTCCTCGGTTGCAGAGGCTCTTTTAAAAATGGTTGTATATGGAGTTTCACCAATTAAAAAGCAGTGTTACTTTATTCCGTACGGACAAAAATTAGAATGTTCAGTTTCTTATGCTGGAAATATTGCAATTGCCAAACGATATGGAAATCTAAAATCAATAAAAGCCAATGCAATTTTTGAGGGCGATACTTTCGAATTTGAAGTTGACGCAACAACTGGAAGAAGAAAAATTACAAAGCACAGCCAAACTTTAGAAAGCATCGGAAATCCAATCTTAAAAGGCGCTTATGCAGTTTATGAGTTAAACAATGGAGTTATTGACGTTGAAATCATGAACATCAAACAAATTCAAGCTGCTTGGGGACAAGGTGGTTCAAAAGGAAACTCACCGGCCCATAAAAACTTTGGCGATCAAATGGCTGTTAAAACGGTAATTAATAGAGCCTGCAAATTATTAATTAGTTCTTCAGATGATTCAATACTTTACGACCCACTTGAAGAAAACGAGTACGTTGATTCAGCTAAAGGAAATGTAGAGCAAGAGATCAAAGACAACGCTAATCACGAAACTATCGGCTTTGAGCATATTGAAGAAGCTGAAATCGTAGATGAAAACGAGCTTAGAAGGCAGCATCAAGAAATGGTTACTGAAACGAATCAATTTGAAATGTCGGGTCCTAATTTCTAAACATGAATCTTAAAGTAATTGGAACGGGAAGTTCCGGCAATGCATATCTCCTCTATAATAAAGAGGAGATTTTGCTTTTAGAATGCGGCGTATCCTTTAAGAAGATTAAAGAAGCCTTAAATTTTGACTTTAAAAAGGTTGTTGGTTGTTTGCTTAGTCATGAGCACGGCGATCATAATAAGGCGATTAAAGATATTCTTTCGGTCGGAATAAACCCTTATTCAAGCAAAGGAACGTTAGAAGCTTCAAATGTAATCGACCACCATAACTCAATAATTATCGAATCAAAAAAATGCTATCAAATTGGAAATTTTAAAGTGATTCCGTTCGATATAAGGCACGATGTAAAAGAGCCTTTAGGTTTTCTAATTAACCATCCCGAATGTGGCACTACCCTATTTTTAACCGATAGCTTTTATTCGCCGTATAAATTTAACGGATTGAATAATTTAATTATTGAAGCTAATTTTTGTGAGGATATCATCGACCAAAAGCTTAAAGCAAATAAAAAGTTTCTACGAGATCGAGTTTTGAAATCTCATTTATCAATTCAAAAATGCATTGACCTATTAAATGCAAATGATTTATCTCAAGTAAATAATATAGTCCTAATCCACTTATCAGATTCAAATTCAAATGAAGTTGAATTCCAACAAAAAGTTGCATCCGCTACCGGAAAAAATACAATTGTGGCAAATAACGGATTAGATATTCCATTTAACAAAACACCATTTTAATATGCCGTTACAGAATATTTCAATTAAAGGTTGGGCTGGATTTCTAATCTTTATAACTGCTTGTTCAGCATTTTTCAAATTAACTAAACTCATAAATATTGGTTGGGATTGGGTACTTGCCCCTATTTGGATTCCTATCTTATTAATAGCACTTTTTATCATTTTAATTAAAGTTATCAATTGAATGATTACGCCAAAAGATAAAATTCAATTAGAGCTTGAGGAAATTCAAAACTTCCTCGAGCTTACTCAAAGTGAAGATGTAAACGAGGCTGTTTATAGAGGAAACGAACTCGCCGTATATATGGCAAGATCCGGAAAGCTTTTAGCCGATGCAAAAATTCATAGAGACGAAAAACTAAACAGCGAAGTAATGCGAGAAATTAAGAGCCTTATTTCATTACCCGCAAGCACATCAAACAAATTCATCGATACTTTAACTAGAGAAGAAAATCATCTAGTAAATTGGGCTGATCGTTTAAATGCAGCTTGTTCCAGACAACTTGAATGGTGTCGGACTGTAATATCAAAAGGTAAAGCAGAAATGCAAGCCTTACAAATGTATCAAGGTTAAATATATCAATTATGATTGAACTTAAACACCATGAGAACTTACCCGAAAATCAAAGACATTTCACAAACAACAAAAAACATTTTTCTAAACAGTGTACTATCGTTTTACAAGCTTTGCAGCGTGGTGAACGACTTACTACTATTACGGCCTTAATCAACTATAGAATTGGTGATTTAAGACGAAGAATAAAGGATTTGAAAGACTATCATAAAATTGAAATCAAATCTTCATTTGTTCCTGGAACAAGATTTAAAGAGTATTATTTAAAAAATTAAATATGAACAGTTATGAACTTTCAAGATTATGGTTTGATTTCTGCTTTGAAAATCCGGAAAAAATAAAACCAACTCACACAGCGCTGTATTTTTTTATAATTGAACATTGTAACCGCTTAGGTTGGAAACCAAAATTCGGGCTACCTACAGATCTGGCTAAAGAAACAATTGGTATTAAATCATATAATACATACATAAACACATTAAATGATTTAGTTGATTGGGGGTTCTTAACTATGATAGAAAAAAGTAAAAATCAATACTCCTCAAATATTATTGCCCTATCAAAATTTGATAAAGCACTTGATAAAGCACTTGATAAAGCATTAATAAACCACGTAACAAAGCAAAGTGAAAGCACATGTCAAAGCACATGTCAAAGCATTGATAGTATAGATAAACAAATAAACAATAAACCATTAACAATAGAACCAATAAACATTTTTATAGAAAAAGAACAAAAAGAAAAGATTTTGAATTTTGAAATTTCAGAATTTGAAAATATAATACCTGCTAAAATTCTTGAAGAAGAAAAAGAAAAAAGTTCCGCAAAAAAAGAAAAAGATTTCATGGCGGAATTACTTCAAAATATAAGTTGGTGCGAAGTAATTTGTATGCAAAATAAAATACAACCTAATCAAATTCAACAGCAGTTAAATAATTTCGAAATTTTTCTCAAATCTACTCTAAAAACTCACAGAACTGTAAAAGATTATGCTGAACATTTTGTTAACTGGATCAATAGGCAATCAATAACTCTAGAAAAATCAAAATCTTATGGAAAACCAACCTTTTCAACAAACCGATAATTTAATTGGTAAAGAAATCGGTAGACATAAATATTCGGATTTAAAATCAAAAATCCCAGAGCTGCTTACAGATTTAGAAAAAAAACAAATTGAAATTTATGAAAATCGTCACAATCAGACTAAGCAAAACAGTCAATATCTACACGATTATTTCGAAATGATTAACAGACCTAAAGTAAAAACAGAAATTAAAATTGATGTAAATGAGCTTTTTACGGTTTTTAAAAATACATTTCTTGATCTTAATGGCAAAAAATTTGAGTTAAACGATGTTACTAGAGAAAACATAGCGCCTTTTTTATATTATTTTTCAAAAAACGAAAAATTTTTTAAATGTAAAAACCTAAGTAATCTTTCAAAACCGAGCTTTGATAAAGGTCTTTTAGTTATTGGGGATTTCGGAAATGGCAAAACTTCAGTATTTAAAACATTTGAAAAAATATTTAAAAATATACCTGGATATATTTTTACTGGATACTCTGCAAATCATGTTGTTGTTGAATATGAAAAATGTACTGACGATATCTTAAGAAAAGAATTTGAACAAAAAATGTTCAAAGGAAAAAGATATTTTGATGATGTAAAAACAGAAAGAACCGCCTCAAACTATGGAAAGGTGAATATTTTCAAAGAAATTCTAGAGGAAAGATACAATCAGAAATCACTTACTTACATTTCATGTAACTACAAAGAGGGTTTTCCAAACGACATAAACGAAGCGCTTAGTGAATTTGGAGAAAAGTACGGTGGACGTGTTTACGACAGATTGTTTGAGATGTTTAATATTATTGAATTTAAAGGGAAATCATTTAGAATTTAATTATGGCAGACGATTCAGAAAACAAACACACAAAGCAGCAGAAACAACGAAATGAGGCAATAAATGCCTTAGAAATGGCTAAGAAAATCGAAAAAGAACAAAAAAGAAGCGTAAAATACATTCGGGGAACTAACACTCCAAGAACGCTAAGAACAAATAAATAACCCAAATTTTTATACCACAATGATTAATTTATTTAACACTCAAATTGAGGAATTGTTTATTCATAAAGTAGGAAACAAAAGTCGAAATGAACCAATTTTCTTATCAGAAGAACCACTTAAACTTACGGATGAAATTACTCCGTTAATCAAGGAATTTTTCTTTAAACCCTTCAGAGAAAAAGAAGAAAACTACTTTCAATTTGTACATGATGCGGATTTAGATTATAACGAAATGTTTAATCTGGTTTCTGAAATATTCATTAACCCAAGTACGCTTGATAAAGTATCAAAGAAAATAACAAAACATTTATTTGATCAATCAAATCATCCACACATCAAAAACGGAGAGGTTTACGTGACCTACTTAACAAACGTTTCAATTGATAACAATATCGTTGATGCAATTGGAATTTTTAAGTCCGAAATTAAATCGGATTACTTTGAAATAAACGAGGCAGAAAGTCGTTTAGAACTGAATCTAAAGCAAGGAATTTCACTTGAAAAACTTGATAAGGGCTGCCTTATTTTCAATCATAAAAAAGAAGAAGGATATAAAATTTTATCGGTGGATAGCAATCGATACGATGCCCGTTATTGGTTGGAGCATTTTCTAAATGTGGATGCCTTTCAAGATGAAAACTTCAACACTAAAAAATATTTAAAGCTTGTTCAAGACTTTGCCAAGGAGGTTGTACTTCCGGCGGAGGATAAGAAAGAAGAAGTTTTATTCTTAAATCGTTCGGTAAACTATTTTGCTAAAAACGATGAATTCGAAGAAACAAACTTCTTAAATGAAGTAATCGAAAATCCAGACTTACAAGCCGAGTTTAAAAACTATAAGGCCGACAAAGGAGAAAAATATTCCGTCGAAGATTTAAGCAGTTTTGAAATTTCAAATTCGGCAGTAACAGACGCTAGAAAGAGAATCAAAAGTGTGATAAACTTAGACACCAACATATCAATAAAGCTTGATTTAATAAACCTAGAATCTGCCGAACAATTCATTGAAAAAGGCTGGGATGAAGAAAAGCAAATGTACTATTACTTAGTTTATTTTAATAAAGAACAGAAATAGTTATGGCGGATTGTTACGAAAATTCTGACGACACGTTTTTTGAAATATTAGAAAAAAATATCCCTTTTAATATCTCAGAAGAAATTGATTTATTTAAGGCTCAAATGCTCAGCAGGGGCTTTAAAGTTACCGTTGTTATAGAAGGATTTCATGGAGAAGAAAATATTAACTCCTGAAGAAAAGTATAATCTTCTCAAGGAATTTGTCGAATCTGACGGAAGAAATTTCGAGGAGGATTGTATGGCTGTCTATACCACGCCAACTAAACAAATTAAAAGAATTATGCCTTTGGAAGAAGGTTTCGATAAACTGATGAAGAAATTCAATAACGAAGAAGCCACCAAAGGAATTGATATCTGTATTAAACTAAAAATATATAAACCGAAAGAGTAGCTAACCCCTACTCTTTTTTTATTTCCTAAAATCTACCATAATCATGAAAGGATCTAATTACTTTAAAAATGTTATTCAAGACTATTTGAATAGCCAAACTGAAAAAGATGAGCTTTTTGCAAAATCACTTTCAAAAGAAAATAAAAACATAGACGATTGCATTACCTACATTTTAAATCAAGTTAAAGCCTCTGGCTGTAATGGATTTACCGACGAAGAAGTTTTTCAAATGGCAATGCACTACTACGATGAAGATGAATTAGAAATTGGAAAACCAATAAATGCACGAGTTGTTGTTAATCATTCGGATTTTGAAGGTAAAAAAGTTCCAACACAGCAAAAGGAGCAGGTAAAAGAAAGGAGCCCGAAAGTTGTGAAGTTAAAATCGAGTAACCAAGTTTCATTATTTGACTTTCCAGGCGTATGAAACCAAGAACTAAACTGCAGCATCAGTTAGTTCAGTACTCAAGTTGGCTAACTCTGGGCGTAGATAAAAAAATACTAAGCTATGCCCTATCGGATTGTAATACAAAGTTTGGATTTAGCACCGGTAAAACCTATTGGTGTGGTGTTTGTGGCAATTCTCACCCCGTTAAAGACGTTGTTCAGAATGAAACTATTTGCCCGTCGTGCAATAGCGAATTACATATTTACGAAACTAAAAAAAGGAAATTTCACGAAAGTTATTATATCGCTTTTGCCGAAGATATGTTCGAATACCAAGTGATTAGATATTTCCACGTAAATGTAAATTATCGAAAAGGAGAGTATTGGAAAACAAACGTATTGGAATGTATTCAGCAATATCACACAGACAATGATTTTCATTTAATAAGTAGGCTTACCCACTACGGCGATACACCGATTTACGGACCAATGGAAGTTAGAAATCCAGGCTACTACAAACAATACGCCTATAATCCTTACCCTTCTGCCTATCACCCGGAATCTGTATTCTTAGAACAATATTCTAAAAAAGGCTGCCAAGGAGATTTTGGAAATATTCGTTTTAATGGGCTAAAACGTCAATTGAATTTTGATTGTCCGAAAACCGAAACACTTCTTAAAGCCAAACAAACACAACTTTTGAAAGTAGCGATATCAGATTCTTACAAAGTTTCAAAATATTGGAGTACAGTCAAAATTTGTTTAAGAAATAACTATAAACCAATAGACGGAAGTATTTATTTTGATTACATTGAACTTTTAGAATACTTTCAAAAGGATATTAGAAATTCAAAATTCGTTTGCCCTAAAGACTTGCATAAGGCTCACAACAAACTTGTTGCAAAAAAACGTAAACTTGATAAAAAATTAGCTGTTGCCGAGCAAAAAAGAAAAATGAACTTTGATCAAAAACAATACGAAAAAGAAAAAGGAAAATTCTTTGGATTAGTATTTCAAAAAGGTAATATTTCAATCAAGGTTTTAGAAACTATTCAAGAGTTCATTGCAGAAAGTGAAAAGCACAATCATTGTGTTTATACAAGCGAATATTACGCTAAACAAGATTCGCTAATTCTATCAGCTAGAGTAAACAACGTATTGACAGAAACAGTTGAAATTTCATTAAAAGAAATGACAATTATCCAATCTCGAGGTTACGGAAACAAGGCGTCTAATCATCATAAAGAAATTGTAGAACTTGTAAACGAAAACCTTCACATTATCCAGGAGCGAATTTTATCAATAAGCCAATCAGCATAGCATGAAAAAATTAATTATAGAAGCAATCACTGAATTAATGGGGTTTGATGGAAACGAAATCTTCCAAAAATCAAGAAAACAAAAATATGTATTCGCAAGACAAATGACTTTTTACTATCTTAGGAATGAATTATTTTGGCAACAAACTAAAATCGGAGATTTATTCAAAGTCGATCACGCAACAGTAATTTTTGGTGTGAATAGTTTTAGATCTAAACTTGAAATTTACCATGAAGATAAAGATTTGTATATGCGATATAAAGCTGTTTTGAAACATGGAAAAATAGACGAAAAGGAACTTTTATCCGCATTTATAAACCAAAACAAAAAACATCTTAGCGAAAACTTAAAACAATACTTAAATGCAGCACTTTAGAAAATGGAAGTAACCGGATTTATAAAAATGATTGGGCTCGCACAACAAGTGAGTGCAAGTTTCAGAAAGAGAGAAATTGTTGTTACAACAGAAGAACAATATCCACAGCATATTTTAATCGAGTTTACTCAAGACAATTGCGATTTGCTTAACGGATTTCAGATAGGTCAAAAAGCAACTGTTTCAATTAATTTAAGGGGCCGTGAGTGGACCAACCCACAAGGAGAAACTCGTTACTTTAATTCGATACAAGGTTGGAATATAAAATAAATCAATGTACAAAAACAATAACAGATTCAACACACAAGGCTACGTTTTCGTAGCCTTTCTTATTTTATTAACTCTAGTAAAATTAATTTATGGATAGATTACAGACCCTTTTCAAAATATGCTATATAATAAATAGTGAAGGACAATATAAAACGTTGTTTAACCTAGCTGATACCAATTTCATTTCAATCTATATTTCTGAATTAGATGAGAATAATAATCTAAAAGGTATTTGCATTAATCAAGGCGATAATCAGGCCGTTTTAGACGGAATTGAAATTTTGAAAAAATACTTAAAGCCAGTTAAACCATGTTCTGCTTAATAATTGCGCTCTTAGTTTTTGCAAATATTGCGCTAGTTGTGGCACTGATTTTTGCGGTTAAATTTTTGATTCAAATAAAAAAGGAGCTAAAATGATGCTACACTTAACTCTAAATAAGAAATGGTTCGAAATGATCCTTTCTGGAGAAAAAACGGAAGAGTATAGAGAGATTAAAGATTATTGGAAAAATAGGTTTCTAATAATTGATGCCCCACTTGTTCACCGATTCAAGAAATTTAATAAAATAAAATTCACAAACGGGTACTCTAAAAATTCGCCTTCGCTTATAATTGAGTGCTCTGGTATTGACTACGGAAAAGGAAAAGAAGAATGGGGCGCAGAAAAAGGAAAGGACTACTTTGTAATCAAACTTGGAAAAATACTAACACAATAAAACTTCCCACTTGTAGAAAGTGGTTTTGATATATGGCTGAAAAACAAAGGAAATATAAATGTTTTAATATAACTGAAGAGGAATTAGATGCTATTATTCAAGGACAAGAGCAAATTAGAAGTTGCGCTGAATGTGCTGATGAAGGCTATGTGGAGTGGGTTAATAAACAAATTAGTTTAATAAACTCTTTCCATAGAAAAGTAAGAATACAATAAAACTTCCCTCTTGTAGAAAGTGGTTTATAATAATGACTGAATATGAAAAATTTACAAAACTAATTGCAAAAATTGAATTAGGATCAGCTCCAAGCGTTGGTTATTTTGAAGAGTTAATTTTAAAAGCAAGAAAAGCAATAGATATTGAAACAACTAAAACTTCCCACTTGTAGTAAGTGGCAAAATGATATGGAAACTGAGGATATAATCAATAATAAAAGAAAATAAATAGTTTATGAAAAAAGACGAATTAAGAATAGGTAATAATACCAAGCAGGGTAAGGTAATTGAATTAAGAGAAAACTCTGCGAGAATTGAATATTTTACGACTCATAAAAGAACCTCTTTAATATTTTATTCAAGTTTAGAGCCAATCGAGCTGACCCCTGACATAATGAAAAAAATTAAGGGGATTAAACAAAAAGAAGGTAGTTTGGGTTTATATTATTACATTGAACCATTTTCTGTTTTAAGATTCTTTTTTGATGGTACGCAATTAGTTATTATTAAAAAAGAAAACGGTAATATTTGGATTGCTAACAAAAAGTATCTTCATGAATTTCAAAACCTTTATTTTGCATTGACAAACGAGGAACTTGAAATTGATTTAGGATAGTAAAAGCGGGTTAATTACCCCCGCTTTTCTTATTTTTTAAAAGTCTCACAAAAGATAAAACTTTAATTAAAAGTTCTACAAACTCATTACACATTTCAAAAATAGACGTTAATTCACTCATAATAAATTGCTTTTAAGATTAAAGCACAATATTATTTCTATTGAAAAAATTTGACTGTGACATGAAAATTAGACCTTTTTAAAAATTTAAAAAGCATCATGATAAAAATAGGCATTGATCCCGATTGCGATAAATCGGGCTTTGCCCTAATCTACCAAAACCAAACCGAGCTAACCACACTTAGTTTCTTTGAGCTCTTTGACCGATTTAGTCAATTAATCAACTCCTTTGGAAAAGACAATATCAAAGTTTATGTTGAGTGTGGTTTTTTAAACAAGTCTAATTGGCATAGAAAAGTTCATGGCTCTTCGGCCATCAATGCAAAAATTGGGGAACGTACCGGTGCAAACTTTGAAACAGCAAAGAAAATATGTGAAATGTGCGAGTATTATGGCTTAAAGTATATCCAAGTTAAGCCTACAAGAAAAAAGCTAAACGCCGCCGAATTTAAGGCTATTACTAAAATAGAAAAACGCACCAATCAAGAAATGAGAGATGCGTTTATGTTGGCTTTTATTTGGTAAAAAATATTAAAACTAAAGTTACCTATTACCTACTTGTTTTAGATATTCCTTTAGAAGTACCGTTTTTGTAAAAAATCAAGATGAAATATATAGCACTCGTGAAGAAATCAGAAAAGCGATTAAATAAAATATAAATTCAAGACTGTTCAGAAATGAGCAGTTTTTTTTACTTAATTAAAAAATCATGGTTTACCACTATTTTAAATGAATTTTAAAAAACTATTTTTGGAGTTTTATTTTTTAAAATCATACACTTATGAAACAAAAATTACTCATTTTGCTCCTTGGAGTATTGAGCACCTACGGCTATTCACAAAAAATCCTATGGGAAAAAACAATGGGAGGTAAATATTCAGAATACCTTTTTGATATGACCCCTACTCCTGACAATGGATTTATTCTTGCTGGAAGTTCTCTTTCTAACAAATCTGGAAATAAAACTAAAGATGGAAACGGAAATCTTGACTATTTCATTTGGAAAATGGATAAAGATGGCGAAGAAGAATGGCAACTTTCTTTTGGAGGTTCTGGTGCCGACATGCTAAAAAATATCATATCTACAAACGATGGTGGATATATGTTAGGCGGTTATTCTAATTCTGACAAATCAGGAGACAAAACCGATACGCTTCGTGGACGAAATGATATTTGGCTTGTAAAACTTAATGCAAAAGGTGGTGTTGATTGGCAAAAAACCATTGGTGGTAACGGAGATGACAAGCTTGTTCAAATCAAACAAATAAAAGGAGGCGGATATTTAGTTGTCGCAAATTCTAATTCTACAATCTCAGGAGAAAAACAAGACAAAAACTTAGGCGGTTTAGATTATTGGGTTTTAAAGCTTGATAGCACGGGTAATATCATTTGGCAAAAAACTTTTGGTGGAATCTATAATGATGAAGTAAAATCTGTTTTGTTGACTAAGAATGATGAAATAATTATTGGTGGAAGTTCCAATTCTCCTATTAGTGAATATAAATATTTTGACACTAATGGCGGTTTCGATTTCTGGATATTGAAGCTGGATTCTGAAGGAAATTTAAAAAATCAAAAGGTCTTTGGTGGCGAATCAGATGATTTTTTAACGGATATTATAGAGACAGAAAAAGGTTTCATCATTGCCGGAACAAGTTCTTCAAACGGAGGTGGAAACAAATCTGTAAACTCTGAAAAGCACAATGATTTCTGGGTTATTAAAACAGATTTTAATTTCGAAAATGATCAACAATTCACTTATGATTTTAAAGGTGATGATTATTTAACAAGTGTGATTTATGACTCAAATGCAAACGAAATTTTACTTGGCGGATATCAGATGGATGAGAAAACTTTTAATAAAAGTTATATTTCTTTGATTACAAATGACAAAGGTGAAGAAATTTGGAACAAAAAACTTTCTACAGATGGTAGTGATTTACTTAGAAAAGTAACTCAAACTAGAGATGGCGGATTTGTATTTGCTGGAAATTCTAACGGAAAAATTTCTGCTGACAAAAAAAGTTCACAGGGTAGAGACGATTATTGGATTGTGAAATTAAAATCAAAAGAAAAAGAAAAGGAAACAGAAATTAAACTTGAAGCGTTTCCTAATCCAACCGAACAGTATTCTAATATTGTTATCAATCATGAATATGAAGAAGGAACGATTAGCATTGTTGATTTAGCGGGGCGTGTTCTATATACTGAAACTATTTCTTATGATATGGTACCGATTGACTTAGGTAATTATCCTGAAGGTATTTATGTGGTCCATGTCAAAACAGACGTTTTTAACGGGTCGGTTAAAGTAATTAAAAAATAAAACTTGTTATGAAATATATTTTACAAATACTATTACTTCTGTTTGCAATTAATAATTTTGGTCAAACGATGTATGAAGCCCCTCAAAATAATAATCTTGTTTTCAATACTGCTGAATTACCTGTTGAATATTGCTCTGGGATCCCAGATATTGGAATTGAATTATTTAATGTACAAACTGTTGATCCTAATTTTAGTTTAAATTTTAAATTACAATATGATTTATTTTCAAATTCATCTATTTATTATAGTACACAAGAAGTAGGTGATTTTTGGAGGTTATCAATCTCCTCTAAGATTACTAGACGTCATAAATGGCAACATTTACCCTTTTATAATATTGATCTTCCAAAAACCGATGAGATGTATTATGAGGTTACACCAAATAATGTGACTAGAGACGAGCCCGATACATTTATATATGATATTTTTGGATTAACTGGTAAATTTTATTTTAAGAGAGAAAATAACCAGTTTAAAATTGTTATTATAGAACAAAATGATTATGCAAAAATAGAGTTTATTAATACACCTTTAATTGTAGATCAAGACGGTTATACTAAATATAAAATAACTTCATTTACAATAACTGACAAGAATGGGTATAAATACTTTTTTAATACCTATTCCACCTACGATCTAGCGCAAGTTGATACTGAGGGGCGACCTTACTTATATCCTTTTGAATATTATTTGAGTTCCATTCAAAATAGATTTGGAACTACTTTATGTGAATATAATTATGATGGATCTCATAAAATTAGGTTATCGAGTAGAATCGAAAATTATTATTATAAGAGTAGACAAGTTTTACAAGAAATTAAAATTAACAACATTGGTAAAGTAGAACTTGAATTAGAATCCGAAATAAAAAACACAATTACACTAAAAAACACTATAAATCAACAATTAAAACATATCGATTTAAAGTATAATGGATATCAACACATAGCAAGTAATGGTGTATGGAAAAAAAATGCACTTCAATTTGTTGATATATACTCTAAAGATTTGTCCGATAAACAAACTTATTCTTTAGAATATAATTATAATCAATTGATTCCAAATGCAACAATAAATAGATCCGGATTTCTAGTAAGAGAGGATAAATGTCATAATTTTTCACACGCTCATAGAAACTATTTATATTATGATTATGGTGTATTGAGTCGAATCATAAATCCAATGGGTGGATTTACAATTTATGAATTTGAACCAAATGATTTTTACGATAAAACATTTGATGGGAGTAATGATTTAGATCCCATAAATACGGAAAAATATAGAAATAATAATTCAAATAACTTCACCTTTGTTAATGTACCTTTAACACATCAACCCCTAAAAAACAGATACATAGGAAATATTTCTCTAATTAATAATTCAAACTTTAATACAATTTTTGTTAATTATGATGCGCGCTTATATGATTCAGATCCACTTAGACCTAACCTTAATAAGTTTCCTAAATTAAAAGTTCAAACTCTTTTAACTCAATCTTCAACAGGAGCATTATTAAGTAATCTCGATAAAAAAAATGTTATTTGTGATTTAGGTTATAAAATTGATGTAATAAATACCCCATTAGTAGCATTAGAATATGATGCTGGTTATCATCATTTGTACAATTCTTTTACATTAAAAGTGATAAAATATAAACCAGATAATGAGTTACAAAGATTATTATATGGACAAGGTTTAAGAATTAAAAATGTTAAATATTATGATAAGATAGATCCCGATGAAGAGTGGAATCAGGAAGGGATTAGTTTTCCGCCTAGCAAAGAAATTACGTATAATTATAGAAATTTTCTAAACCCAAATGCAAGCAGCGGTGTTTCATTTTATGGCTCTTCACAAGGTGGATTTGTAGTAAGTAGCACAAAAAGTTATTCCGATTTAATTTTTTACGAAAATGTTTCTGTAGAAGTTTCAGGTTTAGGTAAAACAGAATTTACATTTTCTAATCCCCTAAATCAAAAAAGTCATTCAGAAAGAATACTTCCAGATAAAATTGTCAAAAAAGATCAAAACGGAAACATTATTGAGGAAAATATTTTTTCAAGAACTTTTAAAGAATTTAATCCGAGTGCTTCAGGTATAAATAAACAACCAATAAAAACTTACGAAAAAGTAATCAACCGAAATTATGTAAACGGTAATTCAACTCCTTTAGAATTGATTACTGAAAGTAGATTTGATACGATTTCTCGAAATTTGACATCTAAAAAAATCATCAATTCTCTTTTGAACGAAACTTTCGAAGAGCAATATACCTATGTAAAACATAACGATTCTTATTTACCAAAAACTGTAAGTAAGTTTAAAAACGGTATAGCTTTAAATCGTTCTGAAAATTTTTATGCTATTATAAATTGTATTCAAAATAATGTAGTGAATTCATACTATAATTTATCTAACACAAAAGTAGCAAAAGCAAATCTACCGTTGGAAGTCGAAAATGAGTACACCAAATATTCTTGTGCGGGTAAACTCTTAGAATATAAAACTAAAGATGGGGTTTATGTTTCTCAAATTTGGGGATATAATGGAGCTTTTGTAGTTGCAGAATTGCATAATATAAGGTATTCTGAAATTAACCAACAAATATTAACAAACTTAATTTCAGCTAGTAATTTAACTGATCTTAATTACAGTGAAAACAACATACGCAACTTAGTTGATGATTTGCGAACTGCTCATCCGAATGCGAAAATCAAATCATACACATTTAATCCTTTGGTTGGAATGACATCGATGACTGACGTTAACGGTAGAGACGAATTTTATGAATACGATAATTTCAATAGACTTTACCGTATCAAAGACCACAATTCATTGATTTTGAAAGAATATAATTATAACTATAAAAATTAATAATCATGGTAAATAAAATTTATATATATATCGCATTTTTTATAGTTTGTAATTTAGGATTTTCTCAATCTACAGACCAAAATTATATAAAAGAGACAATTTACGCTAACGAGAATAATGTTTCAAACCCAAGTTCCTCTAAAAATATTGTAACTACAACCTATTTAGATGGATTAGGACGAACGATTCAAGTCATAGAACAAAATGCTTCACCCGAAAGTGGAAAAAGTATTATAACCCACGTTGAGTATGAAAAGAACATTGGTAAAATTAAAAACTATTTACCATTTACAAATTCAGGAACTCAATTTGTAGCAGATGCTAAAACAAATACAATTAATTTTCATTCAAATCTTTACGCTTATGAATATATGGGAACAAACAATCCCTATTCTGAAGTTAGATTAGAAAAAAGACCTGATCCTAGAGTTCTTGAAACGGCTGCTCCTGGTAAAGATTGGGCAATGGGAAATGGACATACCATCAAAACAGAATATAATTTTAATGTTGCTAACGAAGTTAAAAAGTATAATATAAGTACAACGTGG
Source organism: Flavobacterium sp. I3-2 (assembly GCF_013389595.1). Taxonomy (NCBI): domain Bacteria; kingdom Pseudomonadati; phylum Bacteroidota; class Flavobacteriia; order Flavobacteriales; family Flavobacteriaceae; genus Flavobacterium; species Flavobacterium sp. I3-2. The sequence goes on along the minus strand of NZ_CP058306.1, from coordinate 2,161,805 downwards.
GACGCAACAACTGAATCTTTTAAAAATTCCATTTCTGATAATGGATTTTATCCTAAAAGTGCTTTACACAAAACCATTGTAAAAAACGAAAATTGGACTTCAGGTAAAAACAACACAATCGAAGAGTTTAAAGGAGTTGATGGGAAAGTTATTTTAAAACGAACTTATAACAATAATGTCGCACACGACACATATTATGCCTATGATTTTCATGGTAATTTAGCTTTTGTGATTCCTCCTTTGGCAAATGGCGTAGTTACAGAAACTAATCTAAATACCTTATGTTATCGATACATTTATGATAAGAAAAACAGATTAATTGAAAAAAAACTACCTCAAAAAGATTGGGAATACATTGTTTATGACAAAGCAGACCGAATTGTTTTGACAGGACCTGTTTACAGTCCGTTTGGAAATAGTACTAAAGGATGGATATTTAGTAAATATGATGATTTAAGCCGTGTAGTTTATACAGGATTTTATAATGCGAGTACTTTTAGTTCTGCTGAGCGAAAAAATATACAAACTACAGTAAATAATCAAACAGTTGTAAATGAAACTAAACAAACATCTAATATTACTTTAGATGGTATTGCAATTCGCTATTCAAACAATGCATTTCCAACAACATCAACTCACTTATTGAGTATAAATTATTACGATGATTATCTTTATCCAAATGCACCAACTGCATTTCCTTCTATAGAAAGTGTTGCAACCATTCAAAAACCTAAAGGTTTACAAACTGGAAGTTGGATAAGAACTGTTACTACAGATGCAGAACGTAAAGGTGATTTATCTTATACTTTATATAATGCAAAATATCAACCTTTAAGAAGTTATACTATAAACAGTTTTGGCGGTTATATACAAACGGATAATGTAATGTTATTTAATGGCACACCAACCAAGTCAATCACTAAGTATAAAAAGACCTCAAGTGATGGTGAAACTGTGATAACAAATTCGTTTACTTATGATAATCAAAATAGATTATTAACACAAAAACAACAAATTGGAAGTCAACCTCAAGAAACGATACTCTCAAATGTTTATGATCAATTAGGAGTTTTGGTAACCAAAAATGTTGGAGCAACCTCAGGAAACTTACAAAAAGTTGATTATAAATACAATGTTCGTGGTTGGCTTACAACAATAAACAATTATCAATTTGATCCTTTAGACGAAAAAGACTTATTCAGTTTAATAATAAATTACAATAATGATGGATATCACATCTTAGATGACGAGATATTATACAATGGTGGAATTAGCAGCATTCTTTGGCAAACAAAAAATGACAATAAATTAAGAGGTTACACCTTTGATTACGACCATTTAAACAGGCTTACAAATGCACAAACTTTACGTAGTCTTGGTGGCGGTCCAGGAATGAGTAGAAAAACAGAGCACCAAGAAAGTTTAACTTACGACAAGAATGGAAACATTCTTTCATTATACCGTACAGGAGAAGAACCAGATGGACAATTAAATGAAATAGACGAATTGACCTATAGTTATACTGGAAATCGATTGATGAAAGTCACAGATGAAAATGGTAGTCCTGATGGATTTAAAGACGGAACTAATACAGGAGATGATTATGAATATGATGATTTCGGGAACATAACAAAAGATAATAACAAAAATATTTCAAATATTAAGTATAATCATTTAAATTTACCAACTGAGATTACTTTTAATACAGGTAAAATACTTTATACTTATGATGCTTCTGGCTCAAAAGTTAAAAAAGTAGTTCAACCGACAAGTGGTCTGGCACAGACCACCGAATACATTAATGGTTTTCAGTATTTAAACGGGAAATTGCAGTTCTTTCCGCACGCTGAGGGCTATGTGAAGCCAAAAGACGGCGGTGGTTATCTTTACGTATATCAATACAAAGATCACTTAGGAAATGTAAGGCTTAGTTACGCAGATTTAAACGGAGACGGAGAAATTAACCCAGCCGAGGAAATATTAGAAGAGAAAAACTATTATCCTTTTGGTTTACAGCACGACGGATACAACATGGGAGTCAGAGATGAAAGAAGTGTTGAAGCGGAGCAAATTAAATACAACGGTAAAGAATTTGAGGATAGTTTTGGGCTAAATATGTATGAAATGGATCTTCGTCAATACGACCCAGCTATTGGGCGTTGGATAGTTCAAGATCCTGTTGTACATCATGATTTTTCGCCTTATAGTGCGTTTGATAATAATCCTGTTTATTGGGCAGACCCGAGTGGAGCGGATGCCGTACCAATATTGGATGGTGATAAAACAATTGGTTGGTCATTTAGTGGGGATGATTTAGATGATTTTTATAACTATTATAATCAATATACAAATAACAATTTTGAAGCCACATACCAAAATTTCTACGAATTTGTATCGCTTAACGAAAGTGAAGGTGGTGGAGGTCAAGTTGGATTATCCTCTGAATCATTTAATTTTCAAACATTAACAAGTAATTGGCAAGCCGCAGGCGTAACAGGACTTGTCTTATCTGTTACTGATAGACGAGGTAAAATAAAGGAAGTGAAATTTGAGATAGAAGTTGGATTGCCAATAAAACTAAAAGACGGAACTATTATAAGTTCAAATTTAGCAAAAAAAGCAAGTACAATAGCTGCAAATCAAGCTGCAATAGATATCGGAAGTATGGCACAACTATCAAACGGAAAGTTCTATTCTGCTCCGTCATTGGTTCAAAAAGCATTTGCAACTTCTATGCAGGCTCATTTAAATTCTGAAATTAAAAACTTATTAGATTTGTCTAATGATATAAAAATTGGCTCTCGTGTTAATTCACCTATTCAAAGTAATATTTCAACACAACCAGCTGTTTGGAATAAAATAACAATCATTAACCAAATTATTTTAATATTAGATCGCTTCTTTTAAAATGAAACAAATTATTTTTTTTCTATTAAATATTATAATTATTACTAAATCATATAATCAAAATATGGAAAATACTATTCATAAGAAATGGATTGTTTATAATACTGAAATTATAACTGACAAAATTGGCTGGAATGTCGTCATAGATAGTTATATATTAGACTTTGAAGATTCTAAAAAATTATACATTAAAGATATTGGTGAAAAGCAAATTGAATCTATAGAATATTTAATTAAAAAAGATGTAATCTTGAATTCAAATGAGGAAAGAATTTATTTAATAAAAAAATTAGAAGAAAATTTATTAATTTTAGAAGACATAATGAGTAATACATTTGTGTACCTTTATCCATTACAGGAAAATCAACTAAATATTGATTCAGAAAATTTATTTAACTATTTATTAAATAAAGAATGGATGAAAGAAGAAAACTCAATAGTTTTCTTAAATGAAAAATATTTAATTGCCGATGAAATAGAAACTGATTACAAAATTTTTTTTGAAGAAAATAATCAAATTAAAATGAAAAACACAGGATTTTGGCGAATTGATAATTATAAAAGCATTTTTTTAATTGAACTTTATAGTCAAAAATCAAAGCATAAAGCCATTTATCAAATATTGAAACTTGATAAAGATTCATTAATTGCTATTTCAAAAGATAAAAATGGTAATGAATTATTAATTAAATGGAATTCAATTAAAACCAACTAAACAACTCAAGCTGACCGTAAAAAGTCGGCTTGTTTTATTATAAAAACAACTGCTGTTGCACTAAAATGGTTTCGACTTTACAAAGGACGCAGTAGTTTATTATGTTTTACAAAGGTAAAATACCTCAAAGCAACCCAAACAAACAACACTACTACAAAAAATTTTTTAAAATAAAGTAAACCGTACAACAGCGTAGCATTATAAAAGTCGGTGTTTAAAGTTTAAATTTCCTATACAAATAAATAATTCCAGCTACAACACAAATTCCAAACAGAATCCATAAAACAGAACCAAAATCAAAGTCTTTTTCTTTCTTGGATAGTTTTTCGAGTTCATTATATTTTTCTTGTAATTCTGAAAACTTTAATTCTAATTGACTATACTTTTCCGTCAATTCTTTTATGTTTTCCGAGACTTTCTCATCGGTTTTAACCTCAGTGTTGTAATTAGAAAATTCGTGAACTGTACCGTCCTTATCGGTGCGCTTGTAATTGTCTGCTTTCTCTTTTTTTTCTTCAGACTTTTCAATCACGCGTTCGGTGATTGTTTCTTTTTTCTCGTGAGTAATAACGAGCGAATCTCGAAGCGTGGTTACTAATTCATAATGAATTTCCTTTTGGGCTTCTTCTTTTTTAGAGCTACGACAACCTGTCAAGATTATCGCAGCTAAAACTATTAGTAATAAATGTTTCATTTTAATTAAATTAAAGTTTAATGATTTTTTTAATTGCTTCAACATGAGCTTTAGCTATTCTCGAACGCCCATATTCAGACATCAAAATTTTTAGATCTTGAAGATGGTCCATAAAAAAAGATTCTGTAAGCATTGCCGGACAATTTGTATTTTTTAAGATGTAGAAATTAGATTCTTTGTCATCATCACCATCAACTCTATCACTTCGCATTTTTTGTTCAGGAAATTCCTTTTTAAACGCATCAAACATAATCTGTGCGAATTCATCTGATTTGGTTTGACCAACCGAGGTAAAAACCTCGAACCCAGTCCCGCCTCCAGCGTTTGAGTGAACAGAAATCAGACAAGTATGTTTTCCACATTTAGCGTGATGAGCATTCGCACGTTTTACACGCTCAGCAAGCGAAACGTCTTTTAATTCGGGAACGAGAATCACATAATCAATTTGTTCTTTATCTAATGCTTTTGCGATTCGTCTTACAATATCACGGTTAAATTCATATTCAAACAGTTGAGAACCATCTTGTAATATAGGCGAACGTTTCCCAGCGGTTTCAATACCATGCCCGTTATCAAGTAGAATTAATCTATTTTTCATTTTCTTCATTTTTTAAATTTCTTAATTCATCAATCAATTCTCTATTTTCACGAATGAAATTGATGATGTCAATCGGATTGTTTTTTATAGCATAACGAAACTTCTCATCTGCTTTTTCTCGCACGGATTTCCATTCAGTATAAACCAAAACAATAGCTCCAAAAATTGATAACAAAGGCAATGCAGGAAAACTTAAATATGCCCAAATCGGATTTAAGACATCAATAAAAAGCATAAACATCATAAAGGCTAGATATTGAACAACCTTTTCGGATGTTTTACGCAAACCGTAAGAATGCGTTTTGAAAACACCAAGCTCTCTACTTTTTTTAATTCCAAAATGTAAATCGATTCCGATTGATGCAACTACGATTATCCAAGCCAACACCACAACGGCCAGCTGCATTACGATAGCATCGTAATTTTTGTTTAAAATTTCTATTATCATTTCATTGATTATTAATCTGTTTTATCTAAAATAGATTTTAAAGACTTTTTTATTTGCTTTTTAAACGTTGAGTTATTGACCAACAAAAAAGCCACCCATTAGGGTGGCTTTAATATTACATGAAAGGCATTTGTACTAAAACAAAGTAATCATTCTCGTAATTCATTATTTTATCTACATAGCAAATTTTATAACCTTTAGTATACAGGTGTTTAACTTGTAATGCACTTTCTTTGTCCACATATCCTATTTTCTCAGAATTATACGAGACAATCATTGCGTTTTTATCATGTCTATTGTCAGGTTCTGGCTTAACTTCTAAACGTGTACCTAGAGTAATAGAATGCTCATCTAACAATTTTTTAGCATTGGTATTATACATACCTTTAATTGGAAATTCTATTTCAGCATATGTATCATAATTTTTATTTAAGTTTTCTAAAACTTTTTTATCCTTTAAATAGAATTGATTTTTATGCTCATTTCTGTATTTAATCAATCCAACAATACCAGCCGAGATTAAAAAAAAAGAAATCAAATTCAATACCCACTGGTCAATAAAAAACAAGCAAAGCATTCCTGTAAAAATGGACAGAGCGCTTATTATTTTTACTTTCATAAAATATTATTTTGGTTAATTCGCTAAATCTACAAAAAAAGTAAAAAAAAAGCTACTCAATTGAGTAGCTTTCCCTCTTTTAATCAACTTGTAGATAATGCGTATTAACAGTGAATTGTTCTACGAAAACAATCAAATTTAGTAATATAATTTACATAAACAAATTATATTATGTTAAAATTTATTATTTTACCAATTCACAAAAGATCCCACTTACTCGTATAAAACACTATACTTTCATGGTTTTTACTATCGCAAATCAGGTTCCAACCGTAATAAGTCCCAAATAACGGATCTACTTTTTCAATTCTAACGCGTGCGACTTCAAACAAACCATTAAATAAGGACATAAAAAAACCTAGCGATTAGGCTAGGTTTAATCATTTTTACATATTCAAACACTCAAATGCAGCATAGAAAGTAGTAACTGAACGACTCCTAAGAGTCAATCTAAATGGTTGTTTTATTGAAAAATCTTCAAAATCTACAATCATTTTATTAGTTGCTGTCGAGTAAATATCAGTAGAAGTCATTTTGATATGCGGAATTACATCTCTGATCTCTGATTGCAATCTATTAATAATCAATTGCGGTAAATCAAACAACTTAACTATTGAATTTCCAGTTACAACATCAGTATCAGCAATTGATGAGTTCTTCAACGTAACAGAAACAATTAACGTTCTATTACGTCTATATGTTACTGCATTTTCAACAGTAACCTCTGGAATTGATGTTAAAACATCTGTAAACTCAGAAGAAATAACTAACGGAATAACACGTCCTGTATTTTGAAAATTATCAATCTTCAACTTCTCTTTAATTACATCGGTCTGTAGAGTAGTTAAGGTATCTTGAAGGTTATCAAGATTCTTGTCTGCTTTTTGACCTAACTGTCGAATCGAAACTGAGTGACTATCTTCGAAACCATCTGCAATAGTAATAGGCTTGTTAAACATCCAATCTTCCATTGCTGTTTTACTACCGTAAATTTCTTGATCACCACTAGTTCTAACTGCTTCTTCAGTCACCTTATTCCAAGTAAGTTGTTCAGCTGTTGTAAGTAATTGATAGCCTTGAGCAAATGCTACGTCAAATGTTCCTGTATCGGTTATTGACATTGTACCAGCAACAAGACCTTCAGGTAATGTGATAGAAACCGAATTTACCGTTCCAGCACCAACTTTATTTCTGAATGTCGATTTTTCTGTTGGATTTAAATCAGAAGCTACATTCGATAAACGAATATTTGACTTTCCATCCAAAGCGCTTGACAAACTCGGAATATCAGCTATTTCAAGAGTAATTACACCTTGACTGTTCGGAACTTTTCCGTTAACCTCTTTAACAACACCAACTAAAAGAGTATTCAACGGAACTGAAACCGTTGTGTTATCCTCGAAGGTAAAAACAAGATTGTTTCCATCTAAAGAAGCGTTCTTAATTAAACTTTCGATTGGTAAATCAACCTCAATATTTGGTGCATTTTGCTTAAAAAATGTGATTTTATGGTTCGAACTGTTGTAAGTTACATTATTCACAAAACCGTTCAAATCTTCGATATCTAACTTTGGAGCTAGTAAATCGTTAACTTGGTTTTTGGTATAGGTTTGAGAGATTAAAGCAAAGTTTGAATTTGCCCACGAGCGTAATGCCACAACATCTATAGGTGCATTTACAACATTTAATTTGTCAGATGTATCTAAACTATTCGCTTTGATTGTTGAATCAATAATATTAGAGTTGACAGCCTTTATCGCAAAATATCCATATTGACCTCTTGTTTCTACAGCAATATATCCAGTAAGATCATCTTCATAATAGATAACCTTAATACCTTGATCCGAAGAAACAGCTCTGATATCACTGCCGTAACGCCCAGTAATTGTTAAATTAAGCGGAACTAAATCTGAAAAATTCTCTCTTCCTTTAATCTCTATTAAATATCGAGTATTAGCAGAAAAAATCTTATTAGTTAATTTAAAAATTATAAATTTATTTTCACCGATTGATAGAAAATACTCAGAAGCTGTATTAACACTTGTCGAAAATTTATCTAAAAGTCTCATTTCTCCAGATTGAGAAACTTGTCTTCCTAAATTCACCATTTTATTTGCTCCTTCATATGGAATCCAATCTTTTATATCTGACGATAGGGCTGTAGTTTTCCATGCTGACCAAGAAGCACCTCCCCAATTTCTTATATAAATTTTATTAAGACTGTGGTCTGTAATTCTTTGAAAAACCTTTCCTGCACCATATCCAATAACCTCAAGTGAAAACGCCATTACAGTTGGACAATTTGTTAAACTCGCTGCTACTACATTTGTAGAACATATGAAAATCCCTGTCGTTGTGTTGAAGATATTTAAATCAGAATTGATTAGTATATCACCTTTAATCATCATCTGACTAGATATCGAGGCAACATATACTGGGTCGGTCTCAGTTTTTAAATAACCAGCCTGAGCATGATTTCCCCAACCTTGAGCTTCTACTCCCTTAGCTATATCATTCTTAACATCTTGTCCAAGCTCGTGGGTATGTCCCGTTTCATTTTTTTGATTGGTCGATGTTTTTGTGATGGTTTCAGGTTTAACTTCAAACGCTTCCGCAAGATTTAAATCCTCAATAATTTGAGCACCTGTTCGCTTTTTAAGTTCTTTTGTCTCTTCATCGTAAATTACGATAGAACCAGCACCATTTTCAACTTCTTTGATTTTTACCGAACCCGAAACTTCGAGATCGCCATTTACATAATGAATCGGTTTTAGAATTTCTTCTGGCATAATTTATTGTTTTAATTTGATTATAAAATTTTGAAAATATCCACCTGATAATCGTTCTTTCTTGGCGGCTCTTTAAGTGAAATAATTATTGTTTTTTCATCGATTGGTTTCGATGCGCAATGAACTTTAATTCCATCGCTGAGTCGTGTAATCCGAATCAGAACATCAATTGAATTAAGCTGATGTGGAATCTCAAAAAAAGTACTATTATCATCTCCAATGATTACCGTTTCTTTCCCTGATTTCGAATCTACATAAGCCTTGTCAACCAAACTTCTAGCGGTGTAACTCGCCGAAAAATCAGATTGATAATTCAGAACATTATTTACAATACCACCTTCTTTACTCAAAAAATCAGATGGATTTAAATTAAGGGTATTCCAGATATAACCGACATCTCCATTTCGCAATCGAATCATCAGATTATTAGCATCTTCATTCAAAACAAACAAATGGCGAATCAAATCCTCATTACCATATTCTATGGTATCTCTTGAAGCTAAAACTCGCAAAATCCGATTATTTCGAGCCAGCAAATCCGACATCAACGCATCAATGAACCAAGCACCTCCTTCCGTGTTACTTCCGTTTTTATTTGCCTTATTATTAACATCAAAAACAGAAGGGATTGCTGGAATAGTTGGGTTCTTTGGATCTGTTTGATCGACTGAAGGTCCTGAAACGGAATTAACTATAACACCATCGATTTGTTCTTGTGAGATTTTACTTGTTTCATGTCCCATAGAATCAATATTTATAGTTCACCGTAATTTTCATCCCTACTTTAAATTCATATTCGATTGTTTTTTTGTCGATAACAATAAAATTATCCGATACATTAATTCCATCAGGATTTAGCAATACTCCATTACAAAAAGTGAATAGGAATTCATTTTCTGATGGAATATTTTTTAATTCAAAAACAACTTTTTCAGTTTCTAAATGTTCTTTTTCAATTCGATAAACTTCAGATTGTGGCTTTAATGGTGTAATCGCACAAAAATCATAGATACTTATTTCACATCTATTTCTTTTTAATGAATATTTAAAACTCAAAATTTCATTAGGTTTAATGTTGTAATCAGAACCATTTGACAGAAAGAAAGGAATTGTCACTTCTGGATCACTAAGAAGATTATGTTTTAGAGTTATTAATTCTGAACTATCATTTCTTAGAAATCCATTCAAGCCATCGATTGGCTCCCCGTTTTTAAAACCTCTTATGTAAGGAATTGTACTCCAAGAATTCCTATTTACACTTAAATTAAATGAGGCATTATCTTTATTTAAAATAACGCTAGATGTAGGTAAAAGATCAACATCTCTCCAAGCGTCAGAAATCGTATTAGGTGAGTCTGGATTTTGAGATGGTAATAAAATTTTGCCTGTTTCACTTCCGTTACTAGCCGCAACAAAAATTTGTTCGCCCGAAATATCAGATAACTCATGTATTTTTTTTGAAGATGATCGAATTGAATTTACCGCCCTTGTAAGTTCTTCAACTTTTTTTATTAATATATCTATAACTGACATAAAAAAGAGATTTAATCTAATATCATTAAATCTCTTTCGTTATTAAAGAAAACATAGATTGAGTTATTGACCAATAAAAAACAAATTTTTTATGTTAAAAAACAACAATTACAAAATATTTTATTATTTTAGTCAAATAACAACTAAAATTTTACATTATGATTAAAAAATTACTTGTGCTTTTAGCACTTGGGCAATTCTATTCGGCAAGCTCGCAGGTAATAGAAGATTTTGAAAACGGTCCAAATATCATTCCTGTTTCTGACTTTAGAAATCAAAACAATCAAGTTTTTAGTATTGTTAATTGCAATATTTCCCCCCAGTTTGGAATGCCGATTTTTCCAACTCCTGGAGTAAATTTAAATAACGAAAAAGCAACAATTGTAGTTGATGGTACCAATGAACCAATACTAGCACAATATAATATTTTTCAGAATGTTGTTAGTTCAAATGGAAATAAGTATGCATTACGCCTAAATGATATTGATACTCCGGGACAAGATATAACATCATACAAAAAAAAATTTAAAGCTAAAGAACCATATTTGAGTTTTGAATATTTATCAGTATTAGATTCAGATTTTAATGGACATGGAATTGATAGACAACCATTTTTCACGGCTAGACTTTTAGATATTAATCAAAATATTATACCTAATACGCAATTTTGCTTAATAGCTGAACCTAACGACCCTTTGTTGATAAATCAAAACGGACATCTATTTTTTACTAAAGGATGGTACTGTCATACTATAAATATTCCTAATCAATATATAGGTCAAACAATTTTTGTAGAATTTATAGCTGCTGACTGTGGTAAAGGCGGAGACAAAGGTGTAACGTATATAGATAATATTGTAAATAAAAATACTTGTGAAGAACCACCTTATGGCTCTATTGCATTAGATTATCAGGAGTATCCTTGCCCTGATGAAAAATTTAAGGTTTGTGGAACATATTCAATGCCTTGGGGGACACAACTAGATTCAATATTCTTAGAAATTAAACAAAATGGTATCGTAGTTAATACCTTAGATGCAAATTCATTAATACATTTCGCTAACGGAACATTTTGTTTTATAGTTTCCCCTAATGATTTTGGAAATCTATCGGGCAATTTTGAATTTAATGTAATTGCAAATTTTATAGCTGGTAACGGATTTGTTTATACTTTATCATATGAATCTACATTTGATGGACCTGATGTAAAATGTGAAGAGGTTGAATGCCAGCCAATGCAAACATATATCGATTTTGATAATGATACTATTTCTTGGAATAGTACAGATGGACCATTTGAATTTGAAGCTATTGGTGATTTAGTTTGCTGCCCAGGAAGAATACCTCATTACTCTGGAAATGGAATCACAGGTATTGTATTCAATTATACTACAAATCAAAATTCAATTTCATTCTATGATCTTATTGGAGTAGTTGGAGCTAAATGTTTGAAGTTTAGAATGAGATCGCAATGCTCTGAATGGACTGATTGGTGTTGTATCACATCTGATGGCCCAGGTCCTAATGATGGACAATATGAAATTACAACTCCTGGGTTATCATTCCATTGCGAAAATGTATTAGTAATGCCAATCATGCCACAAAATAGACCAATAATTGCTGTACATCCAAATCCAACAAGTAGTAAATTGACTATAAATAATTCTACAAGTAAAACTTTCATTATCTACAACTATCAACAAAAAGAAGTTTTCAGAAAATCTATTTCTGAAATTGAAGAAGTAGTTGAACTTAATTTAGACAATCTTGAAAAAGGAATTTACATTCTTAAACTTGACGATGGAAGTGATTATAAAATTATAAAAGAATAATTTTTAGAAAAGGAGCAGAATTGCTCCTTTTTTAATACCCTACAAATCCATCTAAATTATTTTCAATCAATCCAGGAATATTTGTAACTGGATTTTCAATTATAATTTCATTTGAATTCATGTTAGAATTAAACATGAAGCCATTCTTTATTAATTGTGCTGTAACCTTATATAAATTTGAACTACCTAATGTTTCTTTGGTGAATTCTGCGTTTTTCGAATACCCTACTCCGTCAATGAAAATTGTATCAACAGACAGAGCTATTTTTACTTTTCGCCAAAGTTCAAGGGGTAATGGCATAAAGTCAAATTCAGTTATTTCATAGATTTTTGAACCTAATAAATAAGTATTTGTGTCTGTATTGTAGTTTTCACTAGAATCTGAATCAACGGCTTTAATTTTATTATATGGGATTCTTAACAAATGCTGAATATCTGTTGAATAAATCACATTTGTATTTGTTGAATTTTGATAACGTATCTCAATATGATTTTCTAAATTTACATAAGATCTAATTACTTCTGAAGTCCAATTGTATTCACCAAAATTAGGATCGGTATTTCTAATTTCAATTTGAATTTTTGAATTTGAAAAATAACTAAAATCTAAATCAAATTCATATACTTCATATTCTTGAATATTATAAATACAAGAAGCCACAACTTCTTCTTCTAAATTTGACATAAAGCCATCAAATATCAAAACTTCAGCATTTACATTTTCATCAAAACCAATTGAATTGATTTGATAAAAAGCACCATCTATATTGATGAAATTTCCAAGTTTAGCCCAGATAGGCAGCGACCCGTTTAATGTATAGTTTTGTTCTGGTGTGTTTGTATCGTAATTTAAGATACTTCCTGATTCAAAGTAAACTCCAAATTGAAAATTAGATATTTTATATTTTTTAACACCTGACATTTTCTGCTTAAGTCCAATGTTATTTGTCTTTTTGGTTACAACTAATTGAGATATTTCATTTGAATTTAAATCTCTAACAAAAATATCAATATTTTGAAAGTTTGATTTAAACTGAGTAGTAACAACATCATTATTCAAAAAATTTTGTTCAAAACAATAATTAATAGCGTTAAAACTTTGATTAAAAAATTGATTTTCGTCATTTAAATAGTCGCTATCAGGTTCTTTAAATCTGAACGAATTTTCTTTTGAAATAAACACATAAGGTTTAGTTCCAAAACTATTTTCTAAAACAGTAAATGTTTTGCTTTTCAAACATCCTAACTGGTCTTTTATATATAAGGTATAACTTCCGACATCAAGCCCGCTAAAAACATTCGAATCTTGCCAATTAATGTTATCTAAAGAAAATTGAAGAGTTAATCCACTAAAATTTTGAGTTGTTGCTGTTGCTGTTGCGCCAAACGGTGAGTTAAAAACAGATATTTGTGGCTCATTTAATAAGGGAGGTATATTTATATTTATTGTTCTTGATACATTATTTCGTATCGCTTTAAATGCAATTTGTGAACCTCTTATTGATGTAAACTCAACAATTGCGCTATTAACGGCTGTACAAGATAAACTTCTACAATACGATGTCATTGCAATAGAAGTTCGGACTCTAACTTTAACCTGTGAACATGGGACAACTTCTGCCTTTAAAAATGTAATAGATAAAATTTCGAATACTTCAATTGGTGTAACAATGATTTGACTTTCAAAAATAGGGAGTCTTGTTTCTGGATTAAATGAAATTATATCTGAAATCACTAATTTTGGATCAAGCACTCCAATTTTCACTTTTGAACCTTCTAAAACTTCTGCTTTAAAAACAAGAGGTAAATCTAAGTTTATCGCTCTTGTTAAATTTATCATTGTAAGCTCTGGCTTTTCTGAAATAGTTACAGAATTCGGTTTTACTCTGTTTTTTACAAAATAAAATTCATGAGCTGTTCTCTTTTCAGAATTAGGGTCTGTAAGTAGAATCTGAAGATAACTATTTTCAACGATTGAATCAATCGGATTTAATAATAATTCTGTAAGTTGTTCGTCCATTATTTGTAATATTTTAAAAGCTCCCATTGTCCAACTCCATTTGGTTTTAAAGACAATAAATAACCTTTTTCAATTTCATTATTCTCGTTTATAAATTCTATTAGTCCATAAACATTTAAAATTTCTTCTCCAAAAATCACAGTTTTACCTTCAATTTGTTTCATAATAGTGTCTGAACAAATGTGTTCAAACTTTATAATTTCTGGAACAAATCGTGGACGTTCTAACTTGGAATTTAGTATACTTCCGTTTTCTTTTTGAACTGTTTTTAAATTACTATTTCCTGAACTGCTGGAATATTTTATTTTATCAGTCGGATATTTTGTTAATCCTCCTCCAAAACACCAAGAATGTCGCATTAAACTATTGAAAGGTGTAATCCTTAAATTAAATGCAGTTTCTGGCGAATAAATTCCAGTTGGTTGATTCTGAAAATCATCTTGCCATAAACGTACAGTATAATTATTTGTGAGTCCTATCGGTTTCGCATCTATAAAATAAACATTTTGATCATAATCAGTGTCTTCTGTTGCATAGTTTGAAAAAGGTTTTCTCCTAGCAAATTCAATACCCGTTGAATCTCCATTGTATTTTGAAAGCGCATTATAAACATTGGTTAAACGATGAATACAAGTCGTGTAACTATTTTTTAAATTATATTCATCAAGACCTTGAGCTTCTTCGTAATTACCACCTTTTTCAAATCCAATATCTATAGCACTATAATATCGTGAACTATCAACTGACCGCTCAACATTCTTTACTTGATAAGGTAGTCTTATAGTTGTGTTTCTGCTATAGAAATATTTTAAATCTTCAATAACAATCACTTCCCTTTGTCCGTTTCTCTGAATCCCCATTCCTAGATTAGCAACAGCAGAAAAAGAAGTCATAAAGTCTTTAAACGATGTCGTTAAAGGCTTGTATCTGTTATCTTCCTCATTCTCATTTTGTTCTAAGTCTTTATCAAAACCACGAATCCAAAAACCATGTGTGACAAGTAAGTTTCTGAATATTCCGGAAGAAAGAATTTTAGATTTTAAAACATTCTTTCTGTTTGTAGCAATTTCAATTAATCGTTCCGCTAAATGAAAAGGTCTAACTGCTTTTGTAATGGTTTTATCAAAGTGTGAATCTTCAGTTATAATTATTTTACCTTCTGTAAACTTATACCAAAAATCAGCCTTAACCACTCCAGTTCCTCCACCACTTCTTAAATCAGCATGTAGTAACACTTCAATTCCTAAGCTTTGATTTATGTCTAACTGAATTGTTTGATAGATGTTGATAGACTGAATTCCGCCATAATTTCCACCATAAATTGGTGGATTAGTATATCCAGAGTCAGCTCGCCACAATTCAATTCTTTGTGCTATATTATAATTTGAACCGTCACTACATTTAATCAATGAAATTGTAGCTCTCCCCCAATCTACAGATTTATAAATGGAATAACATTGAAAAAGCAAGTTTGTAATTGAAATTTCAAACTCTCTTGGTCGATTTACGGGACGAATTAACATCATAGTTGTTGTAGCGTTAGAAACACCTCCTGTTTGCCCAGTGTATGTATTTTCTGCTTCCTCATGAGATTGCTTAATTAATTTTAAAGGAATAGAATCAGAAATACTTCTTGTATTACCATCCTTACTTTCGACCTTTAATTCTTGGTAGTAATTCATTGAATCAACTTCCCATTTTGATTCAAGAAAAATTCGTCTTCCTGCAAGTTCTAACTCAACTGTTTGCAATGCATCGATTGGTTTCTCGTCAATCGTATCGATGCGATCAATTTCAACCTCATTTCCTTCTCGAGTTTTCAAAATACTTTCTAATCCACCAGAATTAAACTTGCACGAAACTTGGTTATTTTCTAATTCAAAAGTTGATAAATCAAGATAACCGTTATAGGATTGCTCCCAAATATCTGTAATTGAATTTTTTGTTTCTTTAACCAAACGTAAATCTGCATTGATTCCTAAAGTATCATAAACTAGCTTTATAAAATCTTTCGCATCTTTAGTAAACTTTAAGCTATTTGAAAGTGTGGTAAAAATCCCGTGATAGGTTTTATTTCGTGAGAATTCTTTTTCGTCCTCATCCCAACCTATCGGATCAGTTATTTGTATTGTTCCGTAAGTATTGTTATGCAGCGTATAACGAACCCTATCGCTATATTCAGTTAATATATTTGCCATTATAAAAAAGATACTTTTATCTAATTTATTGTTTAAGAATTAATCTATTAGTTAATAATACATTCAGTTATTGACCACTCATTTTTTCAAAAAGTTTGAATTAATAGTTATTTATGTTATTTTTGAAAAAATTTAAAATACATTTATGAAAAATTTAAAATCAATTCTTCTAGCATTAACATTAGGTCTGACAACTTTAACTTCATGTTCAAGTGACGATAACTCTTCTGACAATCAAGTTCAACCACAACCTCAAAACGAATTATTAGGGAAATGGGATCTTGAAAAAGTTGACATGAAAATGATTATTGATGGAGAAACAATGATTGACGAAAAAGATGTTCCAGTTAAACAAACAGGATTAATTAATCAATATGAATTTTTTGCTGATAATACTATGGAGTATTATCTTTATAATCCAGCATCAGGAACCAATCCAGCAACTGAAGAATCTGGTGAGGGTACTTACGTTAAAAATGGTGACCAACTAACTTTAACGATTACAAATGGTAATACCTTTACTATAAAACTATTAGATTCGAATAATTTACATCTAAATATTTCTCAAGAGGAGATCGAGGAAGGGGTTAATTATTCAATGGATATGACTCAAAAGTTTGTAAAAATGAAATAACAAAAAACCACCCAATCGGGTGGTTTTCTTTTACCAGTTCTTTTGTTTTTCAAGCCATAGCTGATGAGCAAAATCCACTTTTGGAACATTTACAACTGGAGACATGTTTTTTCTTTTAAGAATTTCCTGTAAAACAATTATTTCCTTTTCCAAGCTAGAATAATCATTTGCAACTAACGAATGATAAGAATCGAAAGTCAATTTATCTTTATAAATATCATTATTGATTTTGTTTCGTCTTGATTTTCGATACAAATCTAAAGAAGCGTGAACGGTGTCACCTTCTAATAGTTTTACAAGCGTATCTCGTTTTGGTGTAAGCTCCACAGAGCCATCCTTATGCTCAATGACCTCATGAACTCCACCGTCTCCAACAATTGCAATTTCTTCTTTACCGCCTTTACGACCAGTTTTGTATTTTGGTATTGGCTGATTTTTAATTTGATTGATTTGAACTGCGCCAAGAGTACCAACCAAAACAGCAGCTATTGTTCCACCAATTGGACCTAATTGAGCATAAGCTTGCATGATTGCGGCTGCGGTATTCCAAACTGCCTGAGCAATATTAAAAGCTTTCTCTGCATTAGCTTGTTTAGTTCGCTCTTTTCGTTTTTTTTCCTCTAATTTTTGTATTTCAGCATCTTGTTTAACTCTTAAAGCTTCTTTTTGATATTCTGTTCCTGTGAAGTTTTCAAGCTCTTTATCGTGCTTTTCTTGAGTTAAATCTATTTCGTATTGTATTTCATCAATTCGTTGCTGAAATATAGAATTAGTAAACTCTTTCATAAACATAAACGTAGCTTTAATTTTATCTTCAAGAGATTGGAAACTATCAAAAGCAACCATTATAAAATCTTCAACTACTTTTCCGTTCATTCCCATTGTTTCAGCAAATCCATTTGAAAATTCACTTAAAGATTCTCTTAGTTTTTCTATAGCTTCTTTTTGCTTTTTTATTTTTTCTAGTTCATCATCGTTTGTGTTATCGTTTTCATTTTTAACCAATTGATTTTGAAGATCTGCTAATTTCTTTTTAAGCTCAATTGTTTTTTCATTTTCAATACCTAAAATTTCAAGAGTTTGAATCATTTGTTTGATTTGATCCTCTGTATTTATTTTGTCATATTTTCTATTTATTTCTAAAATATCACGTTCTCTCTTCTCGTTTGCTTTTACTCTTTCCTCATTGTTTTTAAAAGATAATTTTTTAAAATCTTCTTCAACTTTCGTTAGCTCTTTAAGTCTATTTATGTCATTTCCTGATATTATAGCGGCAGTATTAGCTGCAATTATTTTAGCTTCAAATTCTGCATTATCTTCTAAACCTTTTTGATTATTCTTTCTAAGCTTTTCTTGTGCAGCATAGAATTTTTCTAAAATTAAAAGTTCTTCATTAGTCAATGTATTAACTCCTTCTAATACTTCTTTTCGAGACATTAAGTAGTTTAAATCATCTTTTACAAATGCTTCTTTACCTTTTTGAAATGAGCGCGAAAGAGTTAATTGCTTTTCGACATTAAGCTTTAAAGATTCTTCTTCTGCTTTATGTGAAGCAATCAAAGCGTTATATCTTTCATCTTGAGTGCTTTTTTCATTAATAGATTCAGCTTTGTATATTTCTGCTAAACTATCAGCTTTCCAAACTTTTAAATCAATTTCAGCTTCGTAAGATTCTTTTAATTTTTTCAATCGTTCGTCTTCTCTTTTTTCAGCTTCCTTTTGAGCTTTTTTTTCGGCAGTTTCGCGTTTTTTTCTTTCTGCTTCAGTTTCTTCCGGAGTTAGTCCAGTTATTGTAGTTTCTTTGTTATTATTTTTTTTACGATTTTTAAAATCGGCGAACATTTTATCAATTGTATCTATTCTACCTTTAACATCAGCTAATGATTTTTTAGACTCTTCTATTCTTAAACTTACTGCGTCAACAGCCATTCCTGCATCTAAAGTTTTAGACGCCCAATTTCTTTTATTTAATTCTTCTAGCTTTTGTTCATCTTTTAGAATTGATTTTAAAATGTTTTGCTCATCTTTTGCAAATTTTTGTCGATCTAACATTGCCTTTCTTCTTTGATTTGAAAATTTGTCAAAATCTGTATAATTTAGTTTGGCAGATTCTTGTGCGAAGTCATAAGATTTTTGATAAGATTGCTCCCATATCGCGCTCCAAGAATCAGATAACCTAGTAATGCCTTCAATCATAGAAGTTATACTATTTAAAAAAATTCTTGTAAAATTACCAATTGAATTATCACTTGTATTAATTGCTAAAATGAAATTATCCCAAGCTACTTCCATTTTACTCACTTCGTTCTTAAGCTTACTACTAGCAGTTTCAAACTCTTCTGTCATTGCTCCAGCTGCATCTTTAACATCGTACATTGCACGTTTTAAAGTTTCGAAACCTCCAGTTGCTAGAGAAGAAAGAACTCGTTCTTGACGTTCTTCTTTAATACCTAGCTCATTTAATGTTCCAATAACAGACCCCCCAGCTTTATCAATACCGTTTAATCCTTCAATAAATTTGAATAAAACACCTCCTGAATCTTCTTTGAATTTTACTTTTAATTCATCAACTGACATTCCTGTTAATTGCATTACAGCAGAAATGTTTTCACCTGTACGAATGCTAGCTTCTAGAAATTTCATTGCTTTACCTATCTTAGAACCAGCAAGTTCAGATTCTATTCCTACAGCTTTTGTAGCTGTACCAAAAGCCAATACTTCTTGTCGTCCTGTCTTGTACACAGAAACGTTTTGAGCAATAGAAGTAGCATTAGAAAGAATCTCTTTTTCAGTCGCTGCGAAATTGTTTCCTAAATGAACAATTTCATCTCCAAAATCTTTAACATTCTGAACTCCGCCATCAATTAATGTCAGCATTCGTGCTATTTCAGCACCTCCTTCTTCTCCTGTAATATTTGATGCTGTTTCAAGTTTTGCTAAAGATTCAGTAAACATCATAATGTTATTAGACCCTTTTACACCTAGTTGACCAGCTACTGTTGCATATTCTAATAGTTTATTAATCGGAACAACCTTTAGTTCTTGTGATAGTAAGCGAATATTTACACCCAGATTTTTTAATTCTTCATCTGCTATACCTGTTGTTTTTGAAACGTTTAATAATCCATCATCGAAATCAAAAATCACATCTTTAAACGATTTCATTAACATTGCGGCACCCGCTATAGCTCCAGCCCAACCAAAAGCTCCAGCTAATTGTCTCGTTAAATTTCCTATACCATCAACTGCAGATTTATAATTACCTACATTCTTTGTAAAGTCACCTACAGCTTGATCAGCTTTACGAACTTTCTTATCAAGAACATCAAACTCACGTTGTGCTTTTTTAATTTCTGAAGTAGAAGCTTTTTCAGAAGCAATTAAATCTAGAAGTTTCTTTTTTGCCTCTGTACGTTGTGCATTTAATTTTTGATAAGCCCCGATTAATCCCATTTTAGAGAGAACAGCTTCCTTTTCAGCTTTGTTTGCAAGTTGACGTTGTACGCGCTCTTCCATTGTCAGAGTTTTATTTTGTCTTTGAGCTTGATTTTGCATTTTTGACAGCCTAACGTTTTCCTGAGCCACTTTGTACATTTCTTTTTCTGTACGAAGTTTTTCTTGTTTTATGCGTTCAAGAGCTCTTTCTGCTTGCTCCATTTCTTTAATCAAGTTTAATATATCTTGATTTACTTTTTGTTCTTTAGCTTTTTGTTCTCTGTAATCACCTGTATTTTGAGCCTTACGATATTCAGTGGTGATTTTTAATAAAGTTTTAAATTGATTAATTAATTCATCATTAGCCTTTATAGCTTCATCTACATTTTTACGATATTCTTTACCAAAAGCTAAAGCCTCATCGGTAATAATGTCTTTTCTTGTAATTACTCCGTCACCCGATGCCATACTACTTGTTTTTTAATTTATTTAAACTTTCTTCTTGAGCTTTAACCTTTTGCTTGGTTTGTTTAATTAATGCAGCGTAAGCTGTGCAACTAAGCATATTAAAATCAAATGAAACTCCTGTTATCATTGAAATTGCAGCAAGTGTATCATCTATAGAGTCGGATTTAGTTTGGTCTTTCTTAGGTAGTTGGTCACGAAGCTTTTCAATGGATTTATTAATCAATCTAGCTTTACTTTCAGCTCTGTCTAAATCCTTATAGTAGTAATCTGTTCGATTTGTTCTTATGTTCAGATTTAATAATTCACATAAGGCAATCATAACAGAATTATTTGCTTCAAATCTTAATATTTCAATTCCGCACATGGCAGTTTTTAACTTCGCTTCTAAATGTGAAATTTCCTTTAAAAGCATAAAATTTCTTACTGAATTATCTTCAGCATTTAATTCTTGAAATTCATCTGACAATTTATCAAATAGAACTTCTAAATCTTTTTCAGAAATATTTTCTTCTGCTGTTGCTAATAGCTTAAAATTTCCTGTTTGTTGTATTTTAAAGAATGTTTTAACTGGAAGATAATCTAATGTATCGTGTATCATAATTCTAAAATATTTCTAATGTTTTTTAATAAAAAAGGGAGAATGTCCTTTGTTACAATCTCCCTTAAATCATTATCGGAAAGTCCGAAAATTGACTCACTACCCCAAGAATCTAAAATCTCGTGTGTTTTTGGGTCCTTTGAAAAAATCCTAAAAGCATCGCCTTGAATATCTAAGTAAAAACCTTTAAAGAAATCCCCAGTATCTTGAGCTGTATAAGGTGTACCGGCTTTTTTAATATCCTTCCGTTTACCTGTGAAATAATCATGAGTGGTGATAGCTTCTGTAGCTTTGGAATAAAGTCCAATGGTTTTATTATAAACATCTTTTCCAGCGCCTAATTGCTCTTGATTTTTTTGAATGATTTCTTTTTGAAGTTGCTTGATGATTCTAAATAGCAGAGATTCAATTTTACTTGTTTCTAGTTTCTTCGCTAGGTTTAACGCTTGTTTTAATGTTGCCATGAGTTGCAATCTTATAAGCTTTCTTTAACTCCGATTCTCTGTTTTCTTCTGGGATATTTTTAAAGATTTCTAAATCGGAATATTGCTCTTTAAAATCTGCAAAGGACATGGTAATGCCCTCTGCAAATGTTATCCCTTTGTACTTACGCATTAGGAAATGGTAACTTTTAAAGGTTCTGGACTTTCGTAATGTTGATTATCAATAGACACAACTCCCGCTAAAGCAACCGTATGATTTGTTGCAAATGCAGTTCCCGTCAAAGTGTAAATTCCTTGTGAATCTGCTTCTACAAAGGTTGTTGTAACTAAAGCTCCAGCAGCACTTCTAACTTCTAAATCTCCACTTTGTAAAGTAGTAATCAATTCATCCCCGGCACCGCAACCTGTTCTAACTTTTACTTTTATTTGAGTTGCAGAAGCAGAAACTAATTCTAAATGTGCATCAAAGATTCCGAACAATTCTAAATGGGACCAATCCGTTTTTAAATCGGCACCTGAATTTTCTCTTTCGTTAAAATCCTTGTAGTTAACTGTCACTACAGCATTTTGTGGCATATCGCCTGTTGAATCTTGTAAACGCCCTACATTTAATGTCGCTGTTTGCCCTTTAACTGTTCCATCTTCATTTACAATTCCTTTTACACCAGGATCATTTGTAAACTCAAAAATCTGTCCTTCTTGCCCATCAAATGATTTTAAAGCAAAGTAGGAACATAAGCTTAAAATTGAACGGAATGTTCGAATCTTTTTGCCTTTTGATGTTTCAATTCTTGTGTTTTCTCCTTCCCAATAAGTTGGTTCTGTATCTGCAACGGCATATTCTTCCGCATCAAACAATGGAAATATTTTCTTTTGTGCGATTGCTTCATTCCATTTTGTTTCGTCTTTTGCATCTTCAATAGAAGCAAATTTGAATCCTGGAATACCAAATGCAAACTTTACAGTTTTACCTAACACACATTGCTTTTTAGCTCCAGTATTTCTAAAGCCTGTTTTGTTTTCGTGACACTCCACGTATGGTCTGTTCATGCTTAACAATTATTAATTTTATATTTTATTTTACCTGTAATCGAAAAAACGTGATAGGGTTGCATATCACTTAATTTAATTTTTGAAGTATCAAATTCTTTCAAGGTATCTAAACCTTTTGAAAGCTCTGAAATTTCAAATTGAGTAGTTTGTTTTAATGTTGATAGTACCTCTTGTTGAACCAATGCATCTAATCTTGAATGGTTATTTCCTTTAAGCTTAACTAAATCAACAATGAAAAAAACGGTTAAATCGGTTTGCATTTCAAGCGAATTCACTTTGGTATGCTTATCAGAATCTATGAAGAAAACAGTAACTGATTTTAAATCATTAGTAAGAACTTCCCTATATTCTCCTTTTCCGATGTAAACTTCTGGAATTAATTTTCCGTCTTTTGAAACATTTTTATAAGCTCTTCCAAACATTTCAACACCTAACCAATTCAAGTGTTTTAAAAGATGTTTTCGAATCTTTTCAATTTCAATATCAATTCCATATTCTACCATACTTTATCACTTATTATTTGAATTTGTCTAGGAAATATTTTCTTTTGAGCCTTTTTAATCGAAGTATGAAACTTTGAATTTAAGCCCTCTGAAATTAAATGTCCGTTGTCGTTTCGAACACCTTCCAGTTCCACTTTAAGCATTTGAAAACTAAGTTTTGAATTGCGTTCAACAGCATTACTTCGATTAGAACTAACAAACAATTCAATAGCTTTTATTGCTAATAAATAACCTAATGGCTCATCAAATAACGATTGATATTTATTAACGATTGAATCATAATCCTTTTCAAAATCGTAATCTTCATGTTGGTCAAGAATTTTGTTTAAGACTTCAATCGCAGCTTGTTTTCGCATTGCTTCAAGAAAAATATTAAATGTTTCTTCTCCAGTCTGATTTTCATTGATTGTAAAAAAGATGTTTTCTAAGTTAGCTAATTGGTGAAAAGAGTTCACATACCTTCCAGAAGTAGCAGTTTGGTTTTCTTCTGAAATTTCAACAGAAGATAAAGAGTCAGTTGGAATACTCCAACCAACTCTTTTACTTATTAATACTATGCTACTTTCAGAATACATTATGTTGCTAAAGTTATGTTTGCCTCAAATACTGCAATTTGTTCTTCGTTGAATTTATTGATGATTGTTGCTAATGCTGAATCCTTAGTCGCAACAGTTACCGTAGAAGTTGGGTTTACGATTTTAATTGCAGCAACTACCGAAGCTTTAGTATAATTTTTACCATCATAAGCGAAATTTGCATCGCCTTCTGTTTGAGTATCCTCAACATTGGCAATCTTAGTATCAAGTAATGAGATGAATGCCCCGTTATCAATTACCGGCAAACACAAAGCCTCCGATGAAGTCCACTCTGAAAAGGGTTTATTCTCAGACCATTTTTTGACCATGATATAAGCCCCGGCCTTTTGATATGATATTGACGGATTTTTACGAGTTTCTTCCGCTAGAGTTCCATAAACTAAACGCCCAACTTTTTCACTTTGTAGGAATGTAATGATTCCAGATTCCCAAGGAGTTAAAATAGTTCTTATTCCATTTTTCTCTGAAATAACCGTACGATCAACAATAATCACCTTTAATTTAAAGTTTAAAGAAATAAAATTCATCAACTGTTCTTCACTTAAAGTTGGAACAACTCCTCCCTCAGCAACAATACCCTTAACAAATGCAAAATGATTTTTTACTTGTTCATTTTCACGTAAATAACCCAATGTGGTATCATCTAACATAATAACCTTGTAAGAAATCCCTTCAGACTTAGCAGCTTTTAAAACTCTATTGATATCGTCAACAACTTTGGCTGTTGGATCACTCCAAGGCTTCGAGGCGTTATGTTTACGCTTATCCTGAAAACCGAAGTCAACTCGAATACCTAAACCAACGTTATCTTTATCCTCTAATAAAGTTTGCCCTGTTGATAGAGCTTGTAAAAACATATATTCATTGTTTTCATGAATACCCAGTATTGATTTTTTAACTTGTTCAAAAACCTTTTTCACGATATTAACCATTTCAAACCCTTTGGCAATCATAGTATCGATATCGGATAATTGCTTTTCTGTAAGCTTAAACATCATACCTTGCTTTGGAATATCTCCAGATGCGGTTGATAAAGAATCTTGTTTTTTCAATGCAAGTTCCGAATCCATAGCCACGATATCGGCTTTTACAATCGACCCGTTATAAGTTGAACTTCCCCATTTTAAGTCCGCAGAGTGCTCCTCCGAAAGCATTCTTTTATGAAGATATTCTTGCTCTTCATTTTCTAATTTTCCGTTAGTAAAAACAGATAATCTCCCAACGATTCTACCGAACCAGTCTTTTAGATGTATAAAAATTGATTTTTCCATTTACTGATTATTCTTTAATGAAACGAATTAATGGCAATGCCGATTTGATTGCCGATGTTGGCGGGTATAAAGACGCTGCCTCATTTACTGTACCTCTAACACAAATACCAACAAATGGTTTCTTTGTGTCTACAGTGGAAATAACTACCCCTACTACAGTATGATTAGCTGGCATAGATGCGTAAGCCACACCATTTACAGGCATTGGCTTGTGGTTTCCTGTTGCATCTTCTTTGATTACAACATGCCCAGCAGGTATAACCTCTGGAGCGTAATCGGTCGTGTCCAATGTGCGACCTCCAATTACTGTTTCTAAAACTTTAGGAACAACGATTGTATCGTTACCCGAATCGAAACTTTGTTTTTGATTGTTTAATGATCCTACTACTGACATTTTCTTGTTTTTAGATTTATAAATTTCCCATAACAGCATCTAAATCCGCATCCGATACTGAATTACCCCCTTCTGTCTTTTTAAATGGTGCACCTGCATAATCACTTGAATCAACAATCGACTGTTTTAATTCTGTGTATTCCGTTTCAAGTGAAGAAATTTCAGAAGCTAAATCCTCAGCTTCTAAATTCACACGTTTCATCCAAGATTGTTTTTGATTTTCGGGAAGACTTTTCAATACTTCCGATTTAGAGAATAGCTCGGCAACAGTATTCGCTTTTGATTTTGTGATTTCGCCTTTTTCGATGTTTTCCATCTTTTCCATCATAGCCTTAGCCCAAGCTGGCGTTTCTTCGTCAGGTTTTGGATTTGGATTTGGAGTTTCTTCTCCAGCTGGTTTCTTTTGATTAGCTTCTAAAGTTCTGATTCTGTCGTCCTCTTTAGCTAAAGCCTCAAAGTCCATAAAATCATTAGCTTGATTAATCACATCGTCAATAGCTGTTTCGTCTGCATCGTCTGCAACTTTTGGTTCAAGTTTAGCCACTATAGCGTCTATCCTTTTTTGAGAGAAGTTAGCCTTAGGGAATAATACCTTAAGTCTACCTATAATCATTTGTTTTTTATTCATATTAGATACTGTTATGTTAATTATGATTTGTATCTAATTTAAGTGAGAGTGGCTTTGGGGCAAAAAAAAAGCTGGTCGAGTTATTGACCAGCTTTATTGTCTAATTTATTTTGATTTGTTATAGATTGAATTTCGTTTTTTTTATCCTCTACCATATCCAAGTAGTTAATAGCAGTTTCTTTACTCATTACGCCTCCTTGAACTGCAGTTGTTGCAATTTCAACAGCCTCTTTTAAATCATTTGGAAGGATTGAATTAAATTGAACAGAGATTAGTAACTCTTGTTTTGATAACTTGGTACTTACAGTGCTTTTAATTCCAGAAGCAATGATATTTAAACAACGTTCTATCATCGTTCTGTTATCGCCTTCATTCATCTTTGCTTTGATTATTGCATCTAAAAACATAAGCTTTAAGGCAACTCCAGACATTGATCCTAATCCTTTTAAATTATCGAAAGCGATGTCGGGAGTTGAACTCATCGCGAGAATTAAGGAGTACAATTTCTCTAATTCCAACTTAACAGATTCGGCTGCGTTATTAGCTGTTAAGAATTCAGCATCGCCATGAATAGTTTTTCCACTTGTATCGTCAACTTCTTTCATTGGGAACCGAAGGGTTTTCCCATCATCATTTCGGTCGGGCATATTAACAAGTTCTCCGTATAACTTTAGCAAAGGATAACCTGCATAATCATTCGAGCCACCAAGTTTTGAAAGCGCAACCTCAAAGCGATCAATGATTGTTTTTACATCTTCCCACTCTGGCACATCTTGCTGAAGATAAACAACTGGAATTCTATCAAATCCGTGTGGTTTACTTTCAATTTGAGAATAAACATTATTAATCGAATTATTAATAACGATTCTTTCTTTATCGGTATAGATCCAAATATTATCGACTTCGTTATTGTTAATTTTGGTTTTGAATCTCCAAACAAACTGAATCATATTTCCAAATTGGTTCATAATCGGGTACATTTTACCCTCTTTGTTTGTTTTTAAGGTTGATTTGATTCGTTTCTTTTCTGTTTTGAATAGCTTTGTAATCCAACCTTTATCGCTTGGTATATCCTCAATATGGAAAATCAAACAACTTTCAAGTTCTGATTTCTTTTTCTTTAATGCTTCTTGAAGCTTATTATCTAATCGATTTAGCTTCCAAGTTTGCTTAACCGCTTCAAACAATTCATTTTTATCATCTGAAATTAATGTAATTGGTTCGCCTAGTTCAAAAGCCACAGCAGTATTTACAATCTTTTTAGCAAAAGGGATAGATAAACGAATTGCTGTTACATTTTTAGCTTTTTCGCCAGTACCAACAATCTTATCCTTTTGAATATTTCCAACCTGTGACGGTCTTAAATTACGTTCATTCTTATTGAACTCGTTGTTTAATTCCTCCCATGATAAAGAATCATTTCTGTACATTTGATTCGTTTCAATAAAGCCAATCGCTTTTTGAATGTCTTTTTTAATTAACTCAAGTAAATCCATTTCTAATAGTTTATACCTAATTCATTAAGAGACTGTGTTGTTTGGTGTAGCGTTAATGGGTTGTTATATGCCATGTGAGCGTATCTTCCAGAATCCCACATGTGATTAAATTTATCTATCGGTTGATTGATTGGTATTCCGTTTACTTCTTTGAATCGGTAGTTTTGTTGTTCGATTTTAGCAAACTTCCCAAGCTTTTCATTACGAATGACAATATGAATTTTCTTTTTCTTCATTGACCCAATCCAAAAAACAACACCTTTATTTTTAGAAACTTTTCGAATGGAATATCCTTTCTTTTTTAAAGAACGAACCATTTCAACCGTTCCTTTATTTTCTCCGGTATATTTATCAGATGAATCTGCGGTTATGGGGATATTCTTTTCAACTCCAAGCGAAACAAATGCTGTGTCTAAATCGTCTGGGTGATCAATTGGTTCATAAAGTAATAATTCAATCCAAATGTTATGTTCATCTTCTCCATACGCTGTTAATGCTGTTGGGTCATTTGTAAACCCAAAATCAAGACCGTATGTCTTAGCAATATCTTCGGGCCATTCTGTAATATAAGATACGTTGTCAAAAATGATTCCTGTCATCGCTCCTCGTAATCCTAAGCCGTAAACTTTCCAAAAGAATTCATTTGCCGTTCCTTGTCTTGTGTTCTTTGGGTGCGGCGGCGGTTGATTATCATCCGAAATAGGTTCAAGTTTACCCGTTTTCTTATTGTAACATTTGATTGTATCATCTTCAACGATATAAGAACCAGGTAACCATGGTTCGGATGCTAAAATCTCAATCTTTTGACCTATTGGAATGTGTGGGTTTCCTCTAAAAGTTGAACGTAAATGTCCAACATCATCTCGAGTAATCACTTCATTAAATACCCAGTGTTCGGTTACCGAAGGATTGAAATCGGCAATCCAAAACTTATTACAACGCATGGTTAAGTTTTTGAATACTTGTTGATCAATAGTCAACATTTCGTTGAAATACAAATAATCAGAAGTTGCACCGTGCACCTTACTTGGTTGGTCTGCACCCATGAAGTTGATTTGATTCTTACCTATGTAAAATGATTGAACGTCTTTAGCTGTTTCAAATGGGTTAGGTAAACCAAATTCACGAAGGATTTTTTTAAAGTCGAGATATAGCGTTGTTTTAAATTCGTTATAGGTTTCACGAACAATATTAATTACACAAGTTTGCTCAACATGTAAACAGATATATAAAATAAAATATAAGCTAGAGTAAGTTTTCCCACTTCGGGCGCCTCCTTCTAAAATAACACCTTTAGAGCCTTTGACTAAGTTTTCATTTACATAGGTTTGTTCCTCAAATTGTTTTTTTAGGAAGCGGTAATTATCGTTAACCTCTTTAGGTAATATATTTAGCTGCTCAATTTTAAGAAGCTGTTCTAATTCAATTATTTCCGTGTCAGTTAACATCTAATCTTTTAACTTAGCTTTTAATTCTTCTAGTCTTGTTTGCCTGTCGTTTGGTTGGAAAATGTTAACTGCTTTTTGTTTATTGTCTCTTTCATAGAATCCTAAATGCTTACAAATCTTTTCAATCGACCAATCAACTCCATGCAGCTTTATTTCAAGACCGAATTTTCCGTGTTTAACACTTTCAATACACATCAGTTGTTCGTCTGTAAGTTCATCAAATGGCTTAAACTTTAAAACAGGAAAACTCCCGGTATTCATTTCACCATCGGCTCCCTCTGATGTAATTACTTCATAAACTAGGGTAACATAATCATCAATACGAGCTTTACGTAAAATGTTTAAATGGTTTAGAATTTCCTTATGTGTAATCTGAAACTCTTTATCTGCTATTTCTCTAGCCTTTGATTGCAGTTCTTTTATCCTCGCCCTTACCTCGCTCTTTTCAGATAATATATAAGCTTTATTGTGTATAGTTTCCGCTTTCATATTTGCACAGGAATAAACCTCTCGATAAGCAGCAGACTTATCCCCCAAACGTAAATACGCTTGACAAAATGCTTCTTGCTTAATTGTGAGAGGTTTGTTCATGATTAACTAAAAAAACTTTATGAAAAAAAATTACCATATCTAAAATAGAATATGGTATCGAAATAAGTAAACAAAAGGACTTTGAGTTATTGACCGATAAAATTAAGTATCGTTTTCTTGGGATAAGGAAAATGATAGAAACAAAAAAAGCGAGGAACCACCCTCGCTTTCAAACCCGTTATCTACCAAAAACCAATCCGTTTGAATTATGATTTTGAATATGGCTAATTTAGTATTGCTTTTTTAATTACAATATTAATTTAATCAAAAGTTATTGACCAAGTTATTTAATTTAGTAGGCCCATATCATTTAGACTTAACTTATTTTGTTTTAGTTTATCCACATAAATATTTGTCAAATGCGTTGCATATACCCTGGTCATTGCTTTATTAGTATGTCCGAATAAATGCTGTACATCATCTAAACTTTGCCCGGCTTCAAGCCTTTTATTTGCCGTTAAATGTTTGAACGAATACAGCTTTACATCTATACCCAAAGGAATCTCAACTTTACGTTGCCACCATTTTGAAATAGTTTTTCTTGACAACGGATCAGCGGCCGGAATTAAATCCGTTTCATTTGAAACACCTTTGTTCTTGAACTTTCTATTAGTTCCAAACAAATAAAAATCACTATGGTAATTTTGTAAATTCTTATTTAGTAAGTACTCATAGATATAATCATCAATTGGAACTATACGTTTTATCGAAGTTTTAATTATCCCTTTAGGAAGTATTATTACTCGATTTTTTAAATCAATCATTTTTAATTGAATCAAAAGAATTTCATGCGGGCGTAATCCGGTTTGAAATAAAAAGAAAACAAAATCCCAAAGATTTGAAAAATCCACGTTTAATTTATCTTTAATAAGTTTTAGTTGAAGATCATTCGCCGGTTCATAGAAATCACTTTGAGTTGTTTTCTTTAAACTGATATCACGACAAATATTATTACCTATATATTCCCACTCTGTGAGAACAGAAAACAATGTACGAATGTTACCCAGGTATTTATTATAGGTTTTGTTTGACCATTTGTATTTTGCGGTCATAGAACTAAAGATATTTAGAATATCTTTTCTTGTTAGGTCTTTGATATCAGCATCAGCTAATTTAGCTTTATTGGATTGCTCAATAAATTTATTAACTGTTGTTTCGTAATCCTTAAAAGTACTTTCTCTGACCGTTCCCTCCTTTTTCTCTAAAGCAAACTTTAAAGATTCAGATAAGGAATTGTAGTGAACTTCTTTTACCTCGTCATCCTCATTTTCATTTGGATTCCAACCTTGAAGAAGTTTTCTTTCAATTTCTGCGCGATAGATTTCAAATTGTCTATCACGTAATTTTTTATCCTTTATCTTATTCAAATCAAATGACATTCTAAATCGAACACCATCGTAACGAAATTGGATAATTTGATAATCACCATTTTTAGTAACTATCGGAGTCGTAAAATTCGACTTCTTAATTTTTAATTTAATCATTTTGCTCGGTTTTAAGGAGCAGCTAAGAACTATTGAAAGGGCAGTTTCAAAATGTTCTATAGACATAAAATGGTCATAAAACATAGTCTTAAAAAAACAAAACACTGAAAATCAGTGTTTTGTCAGTGGAGCCGCAGGGAATCGAACCCTGGTCCAAACAAGCAATCAAAAAGCTTTCTACGCGTTTAGTTTTTGATTCGATTTTCGTTAAAAAGCAAGGCCAAAAACAACCACTTTTTACTTAACCTCTAAAGATGTCAAACGATATCCGAGATACTAATCGTTCTAGGTTTACTTTTACGGTTCCCCTTGACAAAACGCCATAAACCAAGGCTTTTTAGGAGAATTCAGCTTTCCTATCTTATAGGAACTGGGCGTATCTTACTATTAATTCAGATTAAGCAGCTAAAGCGTAGTTTTCTTCGCCGTGTAAAAAAGTTTGAAACATGATATTTACGAGCTGTGTTCCAGCGCTCGACGTGCTTACTATTCAATTCCACTCGCTGTCAAAACCGATCGGCCCCTGAAGTAGGCTGCAAATATAGTCAAATACTTCTGTTTTAAAATAAAAAATCTCGCATTTTTGCGAGATTTTCATATTCATTATCTATAAAGTTTTCATAGCAATACCTATAGTGGTTGATAATGAAACACTATGTTCGAAAAAAAATAAACTTTTTGTGATAATCAACAAAACAACAAAAATACGATCTAATTTTCTAAATAATAAAAGACGTAAAAAAATTACCACATCAATTCATTTTCAAAATTAAATTTATAAATAAAATAGTTAAATGCCCCTATAACCATTTTAAAACAAATCTAAAATAAACACAATGCGTATCAAATATATCGTTTTTTATTAAAAAATAAAAATATATTTATATTTTTTTAAAACATAAACTTTATCTTTTTTCTATATTCTTAAAAAGAGAAAAAATCAAATTATTTCATTTCCTTTTTGAAAAACAAAAGCACTATTTCTCATCAAATTTCAACTTACTGATCCAGATCAATTTTCCATATCGATAAATCATCATATCTTAAATGTCCGTTTTTTACATCAAGTGGCGACTCAAAATTATTTGTAAATAAAGCTCCTGTACCTAAACCTTGAGGCATTTTAGAATTTAATTTAAATGTCCATTGTGCAATGGCATTTAATCCGATATTACTTTCTAAAGCAGAAGTTATCCACCATCCGATATTTCGTTCTTCTGCTAATCGAATCCATTCTTCAGAACCTTTAAATCCACCGACTAAACTTGGCTTTAAAATGATGTATTTTGGCATAATTTTATCCAATAGATTTTCTTTATCGTCATAATTTACAACTCCAATAAGTTCTTCATCCAAAGCAATTGGCAAAGGTGATTTTTCACACAAATCTGCCATACTGTCATATTGCTTTTGTTTTATAGGTTGTTCTATACTATGAATATCTAAATCAGCTAATTGATTTAATTTAAATAAAGCTTCACTTGAACTAAAACCTCCGTTAGCATCGACACGAATTTCGATAATTTCTTTTGGATATTTACTACGAATATATCGAATTAACTCTAATTCTTCGTCAAAGTTTATCGCTCCAATTTTTAATTTTATACAATTAAAACCATTAGCTAATTTATCATCTATTTGAGATTTCATAAACGATTTACTTCCCATCCAAACCAATCCATTAATTGGAATTTCAGCTTGAGATTCTGTAAATAAACTCGGAAATAACACAAATGAATCTGAACTATTTAAAGATAAAAAAGCTTGCTCCACTCCAAACTGAATTGAAGGCCATTCTCGTAACATATCCCAAATTTCTTCGACCTGTTTTCCTTCATCAATCCATTGACAAACTTCATTCAACTTGTCCGAATAATCTAAATTATCATCAAAAGATAAACCGCGAAATAAACCGCATTCTCCAATTCCTTTTTTACCATTTTCTTCCAAAATCAAGAACCAAGTTTCCTTTTCTGTCATTACGCCTCGAGAAGTTCCTGAGGCTTGTTTGAAATTTAAAATGTATTTTTTAACTGATGCTTTCATATTTTATTTCATAAAAAAAGCTTCTTTCGAAGCTTTAAATTAGATATTTATTGAAGAACCTACTTCTAACAAAATTAGTTCTTTATTATGGTTTTCAAAACGTTCTTTTGAAGTTTCGTGGTGAATTTTAATATATCCGAACGTATCGTAATGATAACCTAAAACTTTTTTCACTTGTAAAAATTCAGCTGCAATTGCAGCATCTTCTACATCCATCGTAAAATTACTACCGATTGGTAAAACTGCTAAATCTAATTTAGTACGTAAAGGAATCAGTTTCATATCTTGTGTTAATGCCGTATCTCCAGCAATATAAACACTTTTATTGTTTGCTGTAATCACAAATCCGCCTGGTTGCCCGCCATAACTTCCATCAGGAAAAGAAGACGAATGTATCGCATTTACGTATTTAACTTTACCAAAATCAAATTCCCAAGAACCACCGTGATTCATCGGATGTGATTTAAAACCTTTAGCTTCATAATGTCCTGCAATTTCAGCATTTGAAACAATAACTGCATTTGGATTATTTTTTGCAATCGTTTCAACATCTAAAATATGATCTCCGTGTGCGTGTGTAATAAAAATATAATCTGCTTTTAAAGCATTTACATCAATATGAGATGCCAATTCGTTAGCCGAAATAAACGGGTCTACGATGATATTTTTTCCTTCAACTTCGATAGCTAAAGCAGCGTGTCCTAAATAAGTTATTTTCATATTTTTTACATTAAGATTAAAGCAATTGATAATAGTAAAGATATTAAAAAAGTCGTTAATGATAAACGTTTTAACTCGGGGTCTAAATTTCTTGGATTAGTAACTGTATTAACAACTTTTAAGTTTTTAAGTAACGGAATAAAACCGATTACAAAGGCAAATTGATACCATTTAAAACCTTTTTCTAATGCGAATGAATTAAGCGCAATAACTGCAAGAACAATTAAGTAAAAATGGTACATACGTGCTTTATTAAATCCTAATTTTACAACTATGGTATTTTTACCCATTTCTGCATCATTTTGGATATCACGCATGTTATTCATATTTAAAACCGCCATACTTAATAATCCGATAGCTGTTCCGGGTAATAAAACATTAAAATCAAACGAATGTCCGTATAAATAATACGACCCCAAAGTACTCACTAATCCAAAAAAGATAAAAACAAACACATCGCCCAAACCACGATAACCGTAAGCAGAATTTCCGACTGTATATTTAATTGCGGCTCCAACACAAGCAACCGCTAAAACTAAATAAATAATTGCTTGAATAAAATTTTCGTTTCCGAATGAAGCATAAATCACACCAACTGAAGAAATCAAAGATAAAACCGAAGTGATAATGATTGCTTTCTTCATTTGCGCTTGTGTGATTTCTCCACTTTGAATAGCACGCTTCGGCCCCACTCTATTATCATTATCAGTACCTTTTACAGCATCGCCGTAATCGTTAGCATAGTTAGATAACACTTGAAAAAATAAAGTAGTTAAAAAGCATAATCCAAAAATTAACCAATAATTCCATTGTGTGTGATAGGATTGATATGCACAAGCACTTCCTACGAAAATTCCTGATATCGATAATGGCAACGTTCGTAAACGTGCCGCTTTAATCCACTTTTTCATTTAAACCAAATGTTGTTTAATAAAAGATGTTACTTTTTCAAAAACCTCTTCTTTCTTTTCTTTATGAGCCGTATGTCCAGCACCTAAAACCCAATATTTTTCTGCATTAGGAGCTGCATCAAAAGCATTCATTTGTGCCGGTGAACCAAACTCATCAAACTCACCTTGAAAAACAAAAATCGGAACTTTGATTTTTGGAATAAAATGTTCGATATTCCAAGTTTGATGCTTTTCGTCTAACCAAGTGTCTGTCCAAGCAAGATACAAATCCATGACTTTATCGCCGTGATATTTTTCTAAAACTTTTGCAATTTGAGTCGTTTCTAACGTTTTCTTCGCTTGACGCACACCTTCTAAAGTTTCTTTTTCAAGCAAAACATGTACACCTTCAATGGTTAAAGAATGTATTTTATCAGCAAACATTCCTGCATAAATCGTTGCAACACTAGCTCCGTCTGAAAATCCGAAAAGGTGAACATTTTTTAAGCCTAGTTTTTGAATCAATTCATCTAAAATTTCAGCTTCTTGTTCTAAATAATTTAGTGGACGCGGAACGGTATAATTCGATGATTTTCCATATCCTCGACGGTCATAACTTAAAATATTTACATTTAATTCTTGAGCTAGTAAATCTAACCAATCACGCCAAAGAACCGTGCAACCTAACGAATCATGTAAAAGAATCAAGGTGTTTGTTGCATTCTGTGGGCTTACTTTTTTATAATAAATCGAACTATTTTGTATTAAAATATGATTCTCTTCAATCTGCATTACATCCAATTTAAATTGTGTTTTTCAATGTTATATAACCAAAAATTAACTCGGTTTCGAATTTCAGTTTCATCGGCAATAGAAAAAGTTATAAAACCTCCGGCTGTGTACAAAACTACACTACTTAAGTTTATATTTAAATGCCAAATACGCTGATATGTAGCAATTTTCTGAATTTTATGAGGTTCGATAATACTATAAGTTACATCCCAAAATCCACTTTTTTTAATAATAAAATGCTCTGTAAAATAGAAAACAGCATTTTTATAGGTAATCCACTGATACAATCCGGTAAATAAAAACAAAGGAATTGCAGCAAAAAGATAAATAGATTCGAAATTTAAATAACTTACAATAAGATAAACAAGTGTCGGAAAAACACTAAACCAAATAAAATGAACTACAAATTTACGAATACTTGGCTTGATTCCGTTTTCCAATTCAATTTCTTTATTGAAAATCTGACTTAAAATGGCATTTTTTTCATTCTGATTTACTCCGGGAATATCAATTCCAATTCCTTTTTTAGAACTATTTTCTTCAGAATCTGTTTGTAAGATTTTCATCATCAATACGTTCAGCTTTTTCTGAAAATAATTCTGAGTTATTTTTAAGATTTGAACACGTTGCGATTTAATAATGGTATTTTTAGTTTCGAAAAGTCCGTATGAAATAAATAATTTTCTATTAACAACCTGAATCTTATAATTGTAATATTTCAATAATGTTCGTACCAAATTGATTATCAAAACCACTACAAAAACCATCAATAAAACCAACGGTAAAATAACCAAAGTGAAGTTTTGCTCTAAATATTCACCAAAATTAGAAATTACATTTTCTTCTTCGTCACGATAATAATCTCGAGCTTTCTCTAAAACTTGAAAAAACAAAACCAATAATAACGAAAACGTTTGTAAATAATTACGAGTAAGACCGATTTTAACTAAACTTGAAAATGAAATTTCGATAAGTCTTTTGTTGTTATTGATATCCGAATTAATAGTTTCTAAAACAGCATCATTATACTTTGAATCAGTATTTATAACAAATTCTTTTTCTAATAATTTTGATTTTAAAGCATGAGCAACAGCTCCTGAAACGGCATAAATTTTAGCTTCTGTTTTAGAAGAACCTGCGGTATCAACTTCAACTGAATACAAATTTAAAACGCGATGTAAAAATTTCTGATTTAAATTGACTTGCTGAATTTTATCAAGCTTAATAACCGTTTTAGATTTATTTAACCAACCTTTTTCGATGATAAATTCATTAGAATTTGAATTGATATAAAATTTAAAATACAAGAAATTAATAACACTCGCAATTATAAGAAACGTAAAAACAGCAATAAAAACCAAACCTATTTTTAAAGTTTTGTGTTCGTCAGATTCTCTAAAAAACAAAATTAAAATTAACGGTAAGAATGATTTGATTGACGGTATTAAAACCTTAAAAAAAATAACCAACAATCCTTTTTTTGATTGCCTTTGCGGAAGATTTAAATCAATTTGTTCCATCAATTTCCTTTTTTTGATGAGAAAAATCATTTTCTAAATGAGTGAATTCTTCTAATAAAACAGTTTCAAAAGTTGGTTCATTTAAATCGGTTTTTATGATTTTATTTAAAAGCATATTTTTAATTTGTTCTGCTTGTTCAAGCTCCAAACCCGGAATAGCAATTTCATTATTTGCACTTGCAGCAGTAAAACATTCAATGGTTGCTAGTCCTAGATAACGAGAAAACCAACCTTGTTTTAAAACGACATGTTGTAATCTATTATACGGAACAATTTCATGAGTTATAGTCAAAATACCTGAACAATAAATTACATCTTGTGCTCTAAAAGCATAACTTTTACGTTTAAATGCCATTAAAGTAAAAAAATCAAAAAGTATTAGAATCAAAAATAAAATAAAAAGTCCGCCAAGTTTATAAATCGTTTCTACTTCATCTAACAAAAAAAAATAAACTGAAATTGTAAGTCCTAACAATATAACGTTTGAAAGGATTAAATTAAAAATTACAATTTTCTTATATCGCTTTGCAATTGGAGTTAAAGTCGTTTTTTTATAATCGGGAAGTTCCTGAAAATTTATAGTTTGATTTGTAAAAGAATCCATACTTAGTTTTTATCAAAAATACATAAATCGTATTTATAAAACAAAAAATCCCAGCTTTCACTGGGATTAAATATTATTGTCTTTCGTCAATAATTCCTTGAACTACTTCAGGATTAATCATTGTTGATGTATCACCAAAAGTATCTAATCTATCGGTAGCAATTGAACGTAACAAACGACGTAAAATTTTACCAGAACGTGTTTTGGGCAAGCCTTCTACAAACTGAATTTTATCTAATTTACCAATTGGTCCGTAATGCGACGCAATTAACTGATTGATTTCTTTTTTTACATTATCTCGGTCACGCGTTGTTCCTTCAACTTTTAAAGTGATGAATCCGTAAAGCGCATTTCCTTTAATATCGTGTGGATATCCAACTACGGCACTTTCTGCAACTGCAGGATGTTGATTGATTGCATCTTCAATTGGAGCTGTTCCTAAATTATGACCCGAAACGATTACAACATCGTCGGTTCTACCAGTAATTCTGTAATACCCTACTTCATCACGCAACGCACCATCGCCAGTAAAATAAGTTCCTGGAAATTCAGAAAAATAAGTTTGAACATAACGTTCGTGGTCGTTCCAAATAGTTCGAGCCATTGAAGGCCAAGGAAACTTGATGCACAACGAACCCATAACTTGATTTCCTGTAATTTCATTTTGCAAATCATCCATTAAAACTGTTTGAATTCCAGGCATTGGCAGCGTTGCATAAGTTGGTTTTGTTGGTGTAACATAAGCTAACGGAGAAATTAAAATACTTCCTGTTTCTGTTTGCCACCAAGTATCTACAATCGGACAACGTTTCTTTCCAACAAAATCATTAAACCAGTGCCAAGCTTCTTCGTTTATAGGCTCACCTACTGACCCAAGAATTCGTAACGAACTTAAATCGTGACCTGTTATAAAAGAATAATCTTCTGTCATTAAGGAACGAATCGCAGTAGGAGCTGTATAGAACTGTGTGATTTTATGTTTATCTATAATATCCCAAAAACGACTTGGTGTTGGATACGACGGTACGCCTTCGTACATAACTGTGGTTGCACCATTTAACAATGCACCATATAAAATATATGAGTGTCCAGTAATCCAACCTAAATCAGCAGTACACCAAAAAATATCTTCATCTTTATAATCAAAAACATTATTAAATGTATAAGCTGTTTGAATCATATAACCTGCTGTTGTATGAACCATTCCCTTTGGTTTTCCGGTAGAACCAGAAGTATAAAGAATAAACAAAGGGTCTTCTGAATCCATAATTTGAGCAACGTGAGATTCTTCTGCTTCTTGATAAAGTGGTTCTAACCATAAATCACGTCCTTCTTTCATTTGGACAGATTCATTTGTACGATTCACAACCAAAACTTTCTCAACACAACTTATATTTTGAATAGCTTCATCAACAACCGCTTTTAATTGAATCGTTTTAGCTCCGCGAAATCCACCATCTGAAGTGATAATCATTTTTGGTTCGCAATCTTCAACTCGCGTTTTAATGGCATTTGCAGAAAAACCAGCAAAAATAACTGAATGAATAGCTCCAATTCGAGCACAGGCTAACATTGCAACAGCAAGTTCAGGAATCATTGGTAAATAAATACAAACGCGGTCACCTTTTTCGATTCCTTGAGATTTTAAGACGTTAGCCATTTTAGCGACACGTACATATAACTCGTTATATGAAATGACCTGAGTAGCTTCGCTCACTTCATTAGGTTCAAAAATTAAAGCAGTTTTATCACCTCTTTTAGATAAATGTCTATCAATACAGTTTTTTACAATATTAAGTTTACCATCCGTAAACCATTTAATTTCGTGTTTGTCCATATCGAAATCAAATACTTTATCCCAAGCTTGATACCATACAAAATTTTCTTCAGCAATTTTACCCCAAAATTTACGAGGCTCTCTAACAGATTTTTTATAGTGTTTAAAATATTGTTCTAAGTCACCAATTTTATAATAACTCATGATGTATTTTCTTTTTTTGTTTGATTCTATAAAAATACCGCTTTTTTTTTAAATATTAATTACGAATAAAATAAATAAAACCAACTTTAAATAAAAAAACTCTATTAATATAGAGCTTTTTTACTTTATTTACATTTTAAAAAACAATGTTGTTTTTAACAGACTCATTAAATTCATCAACCACCCCCTTCATTACCAGGGCTACCGATTCAATTTCATCTAATAAACCAACAATTTGACCAATTTCTAACTCACCTTCAATCAAATCCCCTTCAAACATACCCCTCTTTGCTCGAGCTCTACCTAAAACCGTTTTCAAATCTTCAACAGTTGCTCCTTTTGCGTAAACTTCTTGTAGTTGATTAAAAAATTCATTTTTTATTAATCGAACAGGCGCTAATTCTTTTAATGTTAATTGTGTTTCACCCTCTTTAACTTGCGTAAGTAGATTTTTAAAATTATCATGTGCTGAACTTTCAATTGTCATTGCAAAGCGAGTTCCCATTTGTACTCCTTCTGCACCAAGAATCATAGCTGCGTGCATGCCTTTTCCTGTTGCGATTCCACCAGCTGCAATAACCGGAATAGAAACATCTTTAGTAACCATCGGAATTAAAGTTAACGTTGTTGTTTCTTCACGTCCGTTATGTCCTCCAGCTTCAAAACCTTCAGCTACTACAGCATCAACACCAGCTTCTTGCGCTTTTAAGGCAAATTTTGTTGAACTTACCACGTGTACCACTGTTAAACCTTTTTCTTTTAAAAATGAAGTATATGTTTTTGGATTTCCGGCAGATGTAAAAACAATTTTCACACCTTCTTCAATGATAATATTTAAAATCTCTTCGACATTTGGATATAACATCGGAACATTAACTCCAAAAGGTTTATCTGTAGCTTTTTTACATTTTTGAATATGTTCGCGCAAAACCTCAGGATACATTGAACCTGCCCCGATTAAACCTAATCCACCAGCATTACT
This sequence comes from Flavobacterium sp. I3-2, assembly GCF_013389595.1. Lineage (NCBI taxonomy): Bacteria > Pseudomonadati > Bacteroidota > Flavobacteriia > Flavobacteriales > Flavobacteriaceae > Flavobacterium > Flavobacterium sp. I3-2. Next base: position 2,120,875 of record NZ_CP058306.1, on the reverse strand, counting down.
AACTGCAGCAGCTAATTTATAACCGCTGTTCCAAATCATTCCACCTTGAATAATTGGATATTTTATATTAAAGAGTTGTGTTATTCTATTCATTTTTTTTATCGTTTTTTGGTTTGTATTTATAGATTTTTTTATCGTCTTGAATTTTTATCTTTTTTATACTTGAAAAGGGGATTTCATATAACCAACCGTTCAGCATACGAGATCGATCTCCTGTTAATGTATCATTTTTCAATAAAACAGAATCAAAATACATCGTATAATATTTATTGTTTACATCAAAAAAACGTATAATAAGCGAAGGTGCATTTTCTAAATATAAAACTTGTCCTTTTTTATCTATTACTCGAATCGAATCAAGATTATTAACTAAGGTTGGAACTTCAGAATAAGCAAACATAGTTGGACCATGCATTGCAATAATTTTTTCTACTTGTTGTACATTTTTAAATTGTTCACTAAAACTCTCAACTGGTATTTCGTAAGTTTTACAAGCTGATAAAATCAACAACAATCCAAAACTAAATATTTTTTTCATTGATTTAAAATAGAAAAAGTCAAACTAAATTAGTTTGACTTAATTAATATATAAACAAAAATACATTATAATTTTGAAATAACTCCTGAACCAATTAATTCTTCGCCTAAATGCCAAGAAACAAATTGTCCTTCGGTTATTGCAGATTGATATTCATTGAACTGAACATACATTCCCGATTCAAATTTATGTAGCGTAGCTTTTTGAAGTGGCTGGCGGTAACGAATACGCGCCATAACATCCATTGATTCGCCATTTTTTAAAATCAAATCTTCACGAATAAAATGAATTTCTTCTGGTTTAACAAACAAAGATTTTCTGAATAATCCAGGATGTTGACTTCCTTGACCTGTGTAAATTGCATTTTCAACTACATCGGTTCCAATAATAAACAACGGCTCAACCGTTCCACCAACATTTAATCCTTTACGTTGTCCAATGGTATAATAATGAGCTCCGTTATGATTACCTACTTTTTTACCCAATTCTGGATTATATCGAACAGAAGTTGATTCGGCAATTAATTGTTCTTCTAAAGAATCATAAACTTTTTCATCTTTATTGAAAACCGAATTATCGTTGGAAATTTCATAAATAAATCCTGCTTTTGGTTTAAGTTGTTGTTGTAAGAATTCTGGTAAACGAACTTTTCCAATAAAACACAAACCTTGTGAATCTTTCTTCTCGGCAGTAATCAAATCATTTGCTGCTGCAATTTCTCTAACTTTAGGTTTTAACAAATCTCCAATCGGAAATAATGCTTTTGCTAATTGTTCTTGCGACAATTGACATAAAAAATACGATTGGTCTTTATTTGGGTCAACTCCTGCCATTAAACTATGAACTTCTTTACCTTCGATAATCTGTGTTTGCTTACGACAATAATGTCCGGTTGCAACGAAATCCGCACCAAGCTCTAAAGCAATTTTCATGAAAACATCGAATTTAATTTCTCTGTTACATAAAACATCTGGATTTGGTGTACGACCGTTTTCGTATTCATTAAACATGTAATCAACGATACGTTCTTTATATTGTTCACTTAAATCTACAGTCTGAAAAGGAATTCCTAATTTATCTGCAACCATTAAGGCATCATTACTATCTTCAAGCCAAGGACATTCGTTTGATATGGTTACCGAATCATCATGCCAATTTTTCATGAATAACCCAATCACTTCATATCCTTGTTCTTTTAATAAATAAGCGGCTACGCTAGAGTCTACTCCACCCGATAAGCCTACTACTACTCTTTTTTTCATTTTAAAAAACTGAAACGCAAAATTACGATAATTCTATCGAAATCTACTTTGCTTTTAAGAGCAATTTAAGGTTTCTTATTAGACTTGATTATTCGTCCGTTATCGAAATCTACTTCTTCAACAATAACTCCTGAAGCATTTCTATAAATTGCTTTTCCATGTTTGGAGTCGTTCACATAAATTTCTTCTGAAATTACTTGACCATTTTCTGCATATTTAAACAATTTACCTTCTAAAACACCATTCTTATAATTCATTTCATCTGAAGGTATTCCCGACTTATAATACACTTTACGAATTCCTTCTAATTTGCCGTTTACATAATTTTCTTCGGACATAATTGTTTTGCCATCGATATGAAAATAAATCCATTTTCCATCTTTTTCTTTTCCTTTGAAATTACCTTCGCTTACTTTTTTTCCTTTTGTATCATAAAAGGTTGTAAATGCAATTCCATTTCCTTTTGAAAAATCTCTTTTGGCAATGATATTTGCACTTGGCGAATCGTCATAAAAAACAAAAACGCCTTGTTCGATACCGTTTTCAAAAACACCTTCGTAACGTTTATTATTTGTTCCTTCATAATATCCAATCCATTTTCCTTCGCGTTTTCCATTAGTTCCCGTACGATTTGTATCTTGAGCAAACACATTAAAACTGCTAAATAGAATCAAACTGAAGCAAATTATATTTTTATAAACTTTTTTCATATCTAAAAATTTAACTCGAAAATATTATTTAATATTTCATCCAAAAAAAACAACCCTGATAAAAATCAGGGCTGTTAAATATACTTAAAAAAAGAATTACTTTTTATTTTTCTTTTGTTGTTCTTGAGCTGCTTGTGCTTGCTCCATCATCTCTTGCATTTTACGCTGGAACTTACCTTGAGGTTTTGCCTTCGTTTTATTCTCTTCCATTTTTAATTTTAATTTATCATCGTTTACAATCTTATTTTTGATTGTCCACATAATTGCAATTGTAATCATGTTTGAAACAAAATAGTATAAAGATAATCCTGATGCATAATTATTAAAGAAGAACAACATCATTAATGGAGAAATGTAAATCATGATTTTCATAATCTTACTCATATCTGGCATTCCTTCTTGCGGTGCCATTTGAGGTTGATCTCCGGTTGTCATTTTCATGTAGAAGAAAATAGCAATAGAAGCTAAGATTGGGAATAAACTTACGTGATCTCCATAAAATGGAATTCTAAATGGTAATTGAATGATGTTATCGTATGATGATAAATCGTCTGCCCATAAGAATGATTTTTGTCTTAAATCAAACGCTGATGGGAAGAATTGGAACAACGCATAGAAAACTGGAATTTGAGCCAAAGCTGGTAAACAACCAGCCATTGGATTAACGCCTGCAGCAGAATACAACTTCATTGTTTCTTGCTGTTTTTTCATAGCATCGTCTTTATATTTCTCATTGATTTCATTTATCTCAGGACGAATCAATTTCATCTTAGCTTGAGAAACATACGATTTATATGTAATTGGCGACATTACCAAACGAACTAAAATCGTTAAAGCAATAATAGCAATTCCGTAAGGTAAGAACGAAGCTAAAATTCCAAAAACTGGAATAAATACATATTCGTTAATCCATCCAAAAATACCCCAACCAAGTGGCATAACTTTATCTAAATTTTTACCTTCGTATTTTGTTAAAATATCGTAAGAAGCTGGTCCAAAATATAAATTCATATTGTAGTTTAACTCACCACCTTTGAATTCTAATGGAACGCTTGCTTGGAAATTTTTAGTAAATACCGTGTCAACTTCTTCGTCTTTTACTAAGTTTTCAGATTTTAAAACAGCCGTTTTAAACGTAGTATCTGTCAATAAAATTGAAGTAAAGAAATGTTGTCTAAATGCAATAAAGTTTACATCTTTTTCTGTAGCTTCATCAGTTGCACTTGATGCACTTAAATAATGGTCTTTATCACCTTCGTATTCGTAAACCATTTCAGTATATCTGTTTTCATAAGAAATACTTTTTTCGTTACGATATGCTTTTAATTGCCAATCTAAATCTGCTGGATTTGAACCATTAATTACATTAGCTAAACCAACTGTTTTTACAGTAAAATCTAACATATAATTGTTTGGTTTAATTACATAACGATATTCTAAAAACGCATTTGCAGACGATTTTAATCGCATGGTAACAATTGTATTTTCACCTTCTTTAGAAACAGTTGGTTCAAACAACATATCTTTGGTATTGAAAACACGATTGTCTTTCGTTTGGAATTTTAAATTTAATTTAGAGTTATTGTCCTTAATTAAAGTAACAATCTCTTTAGAGTCTTTAGAAATTGCATGAATTCCGTTTAACTCAAGAGTTTTAATATATCCTCCTTTATTTGAAAAAGTAACTGTTAAAACATCTGTAGCTACAACAACTTCTTCATCATAAGCAGCTGGTAAAGTAGCACTATAAGCAAAATCTCCTAATGCAGCTTTATATTTTGCAGTCGCTAATGAATCTGTAGGTGCACCATCAAAAATTTCAGCAACTTCCATTGCTTTGGTATCAACATTTTCTGTCTTTTGTTTTTCTTCTTCAAGTTTGACGTCTTCTTTTCCGAAACCACCAGAAACCATCCAAAATAAAAGTCCAGCGAGTAATCCCATTCCAATTAAACTACTCTTGTCTAATTTTTTTTCTTCCATTTAATTATTACTTAATTTTCAAATAATGTTGAGGATGTACCTCTCTTTTTTATCCGTTTAATTTTTTATTTACTGCTGCTTTAATAAAACTTACAAATAATGGATGCGGATTTGCAACAGTACTTTTATATTCTGGATGATATTGAACAGCAACAAAGAAAGGATGGTCTTTAATCTCAACGATTTCTACCAATCTTGTTTCTGGATTAACTCCCGAAGCAATTAATCCTGCTTTTTCAAACTCATCTAAATAGGTATTATTAAATTCGTAACGGTGACGGTGACGTTCGTTAATTAAAGTAGAACCGTAGATTTCGTAAGCTTTAGTTCCTTCTTTAATTTCACAATCCCATCCACCAAGGCGCATCGTTCCGCCTTTATCTGTAATTGTTTTTTGCTCTTCCATGAACGTAATAACCGGATAAGGTGTATTGTCATTCATTTCTGTAGAATTTGCATTTTCGAATTTCAGGACGTTTCTTGCATATTCAATAACTGCCATTTGCATTCCTAAACAAATTCCCATAAACGGAATTTTGTTTTCACGAACGTAACGAACAGCTTCAATTTTACCTTCAATTCCACGAGAACCAAAACCTGGAGCAACTAAAACTCCGTCTAAATTTTTCAATTTATCAGCTACATTTTTCACAGTTAACGATTCTGAATGAATCGAAACCACATTTACTTTAGCTAAATTTTCAGCACCAGCGTGAATAAATGCTTCTAAAATTGATTTGTAAGAATCTTGTAATTCAACATATTTTCCAACTAAACCAATATTGATGGTATGTTTTGGATTTTTTAATCTATGTAAGAAATCATTCCATTTAACTAAATCTGGTAACGATTTTTCTGGTAAATCTAATTTTTTCAATGCTACACGGTCTAATCCTTCAGCTAACATGTTGTTAGGAACTTCATAGATTGTTGACGCATCGATTGATTGAATAACCGCCTCTGTTTTTACATTACAGAATGCTGCTAATTTTTGACGTATTTCTGTTGATAATTCATGCTCCGTTCTACAAACTAAAATATCAGCTTTAATACCGCTTTCCATTAAAGTTTTAACTGAATGTTGCGTTGGTTTTGTTTTTAACTCACCAGCTGCAGCTAAATACGGAACTAAAGTTAAGTGAATCACAATTGCGTTATTTTCACCTAAATCCCATAACAACTGACGTACAGATTCGATGTATGGTAACGATTCAATATCTCCGACTGTACCACCGATTTCTGTAATCACGATATCGAAATCACCAGACTTACCTAGCAATTGCATACGTTCTTTAATTTCGTTGGTAATATGCGGAACTACTTGAACTGTTTTTCCTAAAAATTCACCGCGACGTTCTTTTTCAATAACTGAAGAATAAACACGTCCGGTAGTTACATTATTTGCTTGTGAGGTTGGAACATTTAAGAAACGTTCGTAATGTCCTAAATCTAAATCGGTTTCTGCACCATCGTTAGTTACAAAACATTCGCCATGTTCGTACGGATTTAAAGTTCCAGGGTCAACGTTAATATACGGGTCAAATTTTTGAATGGTTGTACGGTAACCTCTTGCTTGAAGCAATTTCGCTAAAGATGCTGCTACAATACCTTTTCCTAATGAAGAAGTTACACCACCTGTTACAAAAATATACTTAGTTTGTTTCATTTTAAATTGAGTTCTGTTGTGTTGTGTTGTTGTTAATTAAACTTGGCAAAAGTACAATTATAATTTGGCTTTAGAAAAAATTAATTCCGATTTGTATATAATTTAAGGTTTCGGATATTTTATTCGAATATTACGAATCATATCTTCTAATCCGTTTAATTTTAATTCGTAAACCAATTGCAATTGCTCACCTAATTTACCTTTGGGAAATCCTTTGTTGTTATACCAAACGATGTAATGTTCTGGTAAATCTATAAGAAAACGCCCTTCGAATTTCCCGAAAGGCATTTTTGTATGCGCTAATTCTACTAGCAGTTTTTGTTGTTCTTGAGACATAACGTTAAATTATAAATCAAAACTTTCATAAAAGTTTTGATTTATTTGAAAACGTAAATTTACCAATTCTGTTTATAGTTTAAAGTGAAAATATAAATATTCTTTATATTTAATTTTTGTGATTTTATACAAAGTATTTTACTAATTAAGGATAAGATTATTTGAGTAATAACTATTAAATAATTTAAAAAAATCATACGAAATATTCAAATTATAAATTCGCAATATTTTCGCAATGAAAAAGTAATTTGGTGTTCTAAAATTTAAGTTTTCAATTGCATTAGATTTTCTTAGTTATCCATCCTATATAAATAGAAGATTGAAAAAATCGAATTGGTTTTTCAAAACCTGTTAACTGAAGTAATTCTGAAAGACGTTCTTCTGAAACCAAAAAAAATTCATCTTCAATTCGTTTTAAACGAAAATCGATTTGTTCTTTATCAATGTCATCTGGTAAAAGCAATCTGAGAACTTTTAGATTTTCTTGAATTTGATTTTTATCTCCAGTAATATCAAAAATCACTAAAGTGGCTCCAGTAATTAATCTCTTTGCAATATCTGCCAATAAATTAAATTTATCTCCATTATCTTTTAGAAAATGTAAAACAAGAAGAAGTGTTGCAACATTGTATTTTTCTTTAAGATCAAGGTCAGAAACCAAACCTGTAACTAATTTTACATTTGCCACATCTCCAACTTTAACCTCAGCCTGTTCTATCATTTTTGGAGAAGGATCCACTCCTGTTATTCTTAAAAAATCAGTTGTATCAACAATCTTTTCAATTTCATTTCCAGTGCCACAACCAACAACTAAAATTTCTTTTTTTTCAATATTATTTAAGAGTTTAGGTAATTGATTTATAAAAGAATTATAATTAGGAATCCATTTTTGCACAAATTGATCATAACCTGTAGCTCTTTCATTTTCAAATATTTCGATTTTATTCATCATTTATAAATTTTAGTTAAAAATGTTCATTAAAGAAATAAACATCAATCATTTATTAAGTTTACATAAAAAGTCCTAAGAAAATTTATTCCTTCGAACTTAATTAAATATTTACCAATTTTCAACCTCTTTTAGGTCTAGTTAATATTTATTGTTATTTCACTTAAATAGTTTTTGCAAAGCAAATATCAAATAAAACAATTTTAATTGATTAAGTTTATGATTCATCTAAATAAATATGTATAATGAGGAAATTTATATTAAAATCAATTATAAACTTCGTAGCATTGTTACTTTCAACTTTTTATATTGTTAATACTTATAATAAATTTAATTTAATTTCAATTGGTTCAAATATTGATAAAGTAAAAAAAGTTGGGGAGAACCATATTTTCAGAGCACTTCTGAAGGGAAAATATATCTACACTATCGATCGTTGTTTATTTATAAATGTGTTTTTATTTTTAATGAGAATGATAGTCTTTTAATTCAAAAGTGGAAACAAATTGATTAACCAAAACATTTATTGCTATTACACTTAAATAGTTTCGACTTTTCAAAGTACGCAGTAAGCTACAGTGTTTTAAGACTTTACTTCCAATTAAACGAAATCGTTTTTATAATATCCGGATTTAAACTTAAATAAACCGGACAAGTAAAAGCTGCTCTTTCTAAAATGGTTTTGGTTTTATCATCAACAGAAATATTCATTGTAAAATCAATTTTAATTTCAGCAATTTTACGTGGACTTGCCTGCATAATTTTAGTTACTTCTGCTGTCGAGTCTTCTAAATTCACCTCCATATCTGTTGCTTTAATAGCCATAATGGTAAACATACAAGTAGCTAATGAATTTGCTACTAAATCGGTCGGAGAAAACGCTTCTCCTTTTCCGTGATTATCAACTGGCGCATCGTTTATAATGGTTTGACTCGATTGCAAATGTGTTGACGAAGTTCTTAAATTTCCTAAATATGTTACTTTCGATGTCATTACTGTACTTCTTTAATCGTTAAATCTTTATCGTAATATAAAACATAAATCCCTGAATTGAAAATTCCTCCATTTTCATTTACATACATAAACTTATTTTCTATTTGTTCTGATCCATAACCAAAAATATTTTCAGTATTATCATCGTCTTGCATCATTCTAGAAATCACATCCATGGTTACATCAAACCCGCGAATTGCAAAACGATTTGGTGTTGTGTTAAAACGTTTCTTAAATGCTTCTTCAAACTTTTTATTGACATTCGAAGTTGCATCATTGGTAACCGAAGGATATGTAAATTTCAAATCAACTAAATCTTGAATTTGTACTTCTGTTGAATCTAAAACATCTAATTTTTCTAAAGTAACCAAACGAATATCATATTTTCCTTTCAACTTCTTTAAAGTAGTAACCAAATCAATTGCTGTTTTCATTGAATTAGAATCTAAAATAACATAATTCGTTTTTCCTTGAACAAACTGTGATTCGATGGTTGATGCACTTAAACCACCAGTATCAGAAGTACTAACCAATTTTACTTCAGGGAAATTTTGTGCGAAAAATTCTTTATTAGAATTTGATTTTGGATTTACAACAGCAATTAGATTTCCATAATTTGAACGTAAATATTCCATCATGGTAGTTCTGATCATTCCGTTATTTGGCATGGCATGCACTTGATTTGGGTAAGGTTTTCCAGCATCGGTTGACAAGGGAGATACAATCATCAAATTTTGATTTTTGAAAACTTCAGAAAATGCATCGACATTCTTTTGAAAAAATGGACCAATAACAACATCTGTTGAACTAAAATCTATTTGTGATTTTAACTCTTCGATATTTAAAAAACGATTGTTTTCTTTAGAATCTACAATTTTGATATGAATTGGAAGGTTCATTGCTTTTACAGAATCTATTGCTATCAAAGCTCCGGAATAAAAATCTAAAGTCATGTTCAGAAAAACATCCGAATTTAAACGTTTGTTCAAAGCTGTTCGATCAGAAAATGAATCTTCTTTTAGACTAAATGGCAATAAGAAAGTTAATTCCTGAACAGCATTGTTATTACTTTTTGTTTTTGTTACTACAGGTTCATCAAAAATAGGTTCTAAAGTAACTTCAATTTCCGGAAGTGGCTTTTGCACGTATAATTTCATACCTTCTTTTAAACCATTTTGCAACTCTGGATTCCATTTCAATAAATCATCTTGAGAAACTTGATATTTTTTAGAAATTCCGTAAATTGTTTCTTTTGGCTGAACAAAAATAAAATTTGTTTTAGTAGTCGTTGAAAATGTACTGCTTGAAGTAACATTTTTAGTACTTGGAATTTTAATAATTTGTCCTTTTTTTAAACCTTCAGATTCCAATTTAGGATTCAACTCATACAATTCACTTACGGTTGTATTGTTTTCAACCGCTAAAGAATAAAGAGTTTCTTTTTCTTTAACTTCAATTTCTTTATAAGTAACAACTTTACTTTCGTTTGAATTTATGACCGAACTTGTTTTGGGTTTAGTAATATTAATTTTCTGTCCCACTTTTAATCCGTTTTCTTTCAAACCTGGATTAAACAAATACAATTGATCGATAGCAATATTATATTTTTTTGAAATACCAAAAACCGTTTCTTGTGCTAAAACTTCATGTTGCATAGCACCTGAATTTAAGTTCGGAATTATCAAAATTTGATTTTCATTGATGCCGTTAACCGCATTCGGATTCAACAAAAATATTTCATTTACAGATGTTTGATATTTTTTTGCAATTTGAGTGATCGTTTCACCTTTAGAAACCACGTGTTTTTGGTTTGCTTCTTGTGCAAAACTAACTGCAGAAGTAAACATTAATAAAAATAAAGTTCTAATCTTATTTTTCATTTTAAATATCATTTAATTAAAAAAAGTCGCTGAAAACAACGACTTCTTAAATAATTTATTCCCACTCAATTGTTGCTGGTGGTTTAGAACTAATATCATAAACCACTCGGTTTACTCCTTTAACTCTGTTTATAATTTTATTCGAAATCTCCATTAAAAATTCGTATGGTAAATGAACCCAATCTGCCGTCATTCCGTCTGTAGATTGAACAGCACGTAAAGCAACTACTTTTTCGTACGTACGCTCATCTCCCATTACACCAACAGAATTTACTGGCAACAAAATTGCACCTGCTTGCCAAACATCATTATATAAACCATGTTCTTTTAACCCGTTGATAAAAATAGCATCTACTTCTTGTAAGATAGCAACTTTTTCTGGAGTAATATCACCTAAAATACGAATTGACAATCCTGGTCCTGGGAAAGGATGACGCCCTAATAATTCAGGGTCAATTCCTAAAGAAGCACCAACTCTACGAACTTCGTCTTTAAACAACATACGTAGCGGTTCAACAACTTGCAATTTCATATAATCTGGTAAACCACCAACATTATGATGTGATTTGATTGTTGCAGAAGGTCCTTTTACAGAAACTGATTCAATTACGTCTGGATAAATTGTTCCTTGACCTAACCATTTTGCGTCTGTAACTAATTTTGATTCATCGTCAAAAACATCAACGAAAACCTTACCAATAACTTTACGTTTTGCCTCTGGTTCTTCGATACCTGCTAATTCGCCTAAAAAACGAGCAGAAGCATCAACACCTTTTACGTTCAAACCCATTCCTTTGTATTGATCTAATACACTTTGGAACTCATCTTTACGTAACAAACCGTTATTTACAAATATACAATATAAATTATCACCGATAGCTTTATTTAATAAAACTGCAGCTACAGTAGAATCAACACCTCCTGATAAACCTAAAATCACACGGTCATTTCCGATTTTTTGTTTTAAGTCTGCAATCGTTTCTTCAACAAAAGCGTTTGGAGTAAAATCTTGAGCTACGTTAGCGATATTTACTAAGAAATTTTTGATTAATTGTGTTCCATCTGTAGAGTGAAAAACCTCTGGATGAAATTGGATTGCATACGTTTGCTCTCCATCAATTCGATAAGCTGCATTTTCAACATCATGCGTACTTGCTAAACGCACACCATTTGTTGGCAATGTTTTGATGGTATCTGAGTGACTCATCCAAACTTGAGAATTGGCAGGAATATCAGCGAAGAAAGCTTCATCTTCTTTAATAAAAGCTAAGTTTGCTCTTCCGTATTCTCTTGTATTTGAAGGAGCTACTTCACCACCATTAAAATGCGCTAAATACTGAGCACCATAACAAACAGCTAACAAAGGTAATTTACCTTTAATGTTTGATAAATCTGGATGTAAAGCATCTTCTGAACGAACAGAATATGGACTTCCCGATAAAATTACAGCTTTGAAAGAAGATAAATCTTCTGGAATTTGATTAAAAGGTAGAATCTCGCAGAAGATATTTAACTCGCGAACTCTACGCGCAATAAGTTGTGTATATTGCGATCCGAAATCTAAAATAAGTACGTTGTGTTGCATATGCAAAAATAAGCATTTATTGAACATTCAAAAATATAAAACGAATTTTATTTTTATGTAAAATAATTTTTAAAAAATTTATCTTTGAAATATCGATTTTTGGAACTATTTTTGTTAGTAATGGTATAAATAAATTAACATTTTCTTTAGATAATGATTTCAAGAAAACACTTGCTAATGCTGATTTTAGCTTCGATAACTTTAGCTTCATGCAATTTTAAGGACAAGGACAAACCTCCTGTTGTTATTCAGCCTGAATTACTTGACTCTATTTTTTCAAATTCATTTGAAGCAATTATTCCATGTCCAGATTGTGCTGGAATTGAAACCACCATTCGAATTTTTAAAGATAGTACCATCTCAAGAACCATTTATTACCAAGGAAGAAATGAACTTCCACAAACAAAAATGGGAACATGGAAATTAAAAGATTCTATTTTTGAAGCTAAATTTGATAGAGAGAAATTGTTCTATAAAATTAAATCCGGAAATTCGATATTAAGAGTTGGCTCGGACTTAAAAGAAGTTGAAGGAGATTTAGCCAAAAACTATTCTTTTAAAAGGTCTAATCCATTTGATTTAGAACAGCATTTAGGTTCTTATTTTATGGGGAATCAATCTGAAAATTACAATAAGCTTGAACTTTTATCAAATAAGAAAAATCAAGTTTCAATCGAACTTTCGTCTTACTTAACAAACGATTCAATTGCTAAATGTAAGTTGAAATTTAATGGTAAATTAAACAAAGAAAATATTATTGAAGTTCCATTGAATGAGAAAAAAGATTCGATTCAAAAATTGATGAAAATTTTGTTTACAGTTAGAGAAGCACATATTTACTTTGAAAATGTACCAAAAGATTCTATTGCGACAAAATGTTCGGATTCATTAAATATAAATTACCAAGGAACCTATTTAAAACGATAACAAAAAAACGTCTAATTTTAGTTAGACGTTTTTTTTTTGTGCTTGGAATACTATTTATTTTAAAGGAATATTTTTTAGAATTTCTAAAACAAATTTCCAATATTTTTGAGCAGAAGAAATCGAAGCTCTTTCAACTGGTGAATGTGCTCCTTTAATAGTTGGTCCAAAAGAAATCATATCCATATCTGGATAATTTGTTCCTAAAATCCCACATTCTAAACCTGCGTGACAAGCAACTACATTTGCTTTACTTCCGTTTTGTTTTTCGTAAATATCTGTAAGTACATCTAAAATTTCCGATTTTGCATTTGGTGTCCAACCTGGATAAGAACCTGAAAATTCAACTTCGCAACCCATCAATTCAAAAGCAGAACGCAAAGCATTTGCTAAATCAAATTTTGACGTCTCAACTGAAGAACGAGTTAAACATTTTACAGATAATTTCCCTTCACCAACATTCACTTTTGCAATGTTGTTTGAAGTTTCAACCAAACCTTCAAAATCTGCACTCATTCTGTAAACTCCGTTATGAGCCGTGTACATGGCGCGAACAAAATAAAACTGAGCAACCGGAGGCATAACTTTAGAAGGTAGTGTTTCTAATTTTTCGAAAACAACTTCTAAATTAGGCTCTGTAGATGCAAATTCTTTTTTGATATCATTTACGATTTGTTGCATATCAAAAACAAAAGCTTCATCGAAAGTTTGTGCGATAATCACTTTCGCAACACTTTCACGTGGAATAGCATTACGTAAACTTCCTCCTTTGATTTCAGCAATCTGTAATCCGAAATTATCAAAACCGTCAAATAATAAACGGTTCATGATTTTGTTTGCGTTACCTAAACCTTTATGAATATCCATTCCTGAATGTCCACCAACTAAACCTTTAACTGTAATTTGATAAGCTACAGAACCTTCAGGAGTATCTTCTTCATCGTATTCAGCAACTGCAGTTACATCAACACCACCTGCACAACCGATGTCGATTTCATCATCTTCTTCTGTGTCTAAATTTAAAAGAATCTGACCTTCAAGCATGCCGCCTTGTAATCCCATCGCACCAGTCATTCCAGTTTCTTCGTCAATTGTAAACAAAGCTTCGATTGCTGGATGAGGAATATTTGTTGATTCTAAAATTGCCATAATAGTTGCAACTCCTAAACCGTTATCAGCACCAAGAGTTGTACCGTTTGCACGAACCCAATCTCCATCAACATACATTTCGATTCCTTGTGTGTCAAAATCAAAAACGGTATCGTTGTTTTTTTGGTGAACCATATCTAAATGCGATTGTAAAACCACCGTTTTACGATTCTCCATTCCAACAGTTGCAGGTTTTTTAATAATTACGTTTCCTACATGGTCTTTGACAACTGGTAAACCTAATTTTTCACCGAATTCCATCATAAAAGCAATTACTCTTTCTTCTTTTTTTGAAGGACGAGGCACAGCATTTAAGTCGGCGAATTTATTCCAAAGTACTTTTGGCTCTAAATTTCTTACTTCTTGACTCATTATATAATGTGTAAAATTTTACTGATTTAAAATCCAAATTTACGAATTATCCAAAAACAAATTCAAAAGAAAGCAAACATTTAAAAATTCAATCTGAAATACTAATAAAACTTAAATTCTACAAATCATCTGATTTAAAACTTTAACATTCGACTTATGTTAAAATCAAAATTTAACCAAAAACTTTAACTAAATTTAAATCAAACAAAACAACAATATTCAAAACATAACTCACGTTATAGATATATAAACAAAATATTTAGTAAGAATATTGTTAAAACAAAAGAATCAATTAATCTAATTTTAAAAATTTAAAGTCATGGGAAATTTCAATTATTTAGGAAAAGATTGGTCTAATATCGTTTTTGAAGGACGCAATAAATTATATGGCGCATATAAACTAAGACAAGAAAATGTAAAAAATACAGCCTTAGCTTTAGTTTTTGGAATCGGAGGATTGAGTTTGATTTTTGGAGGTTCGTATTTATATGCTTCTACCAAAGATAATGACCGAGTTATCGTAGTAGATAATACCCCATTAAATCCAGCTGAAATCGAACCTAAAGTTGTTGAGCCAAAAATTGAACCAAAAGATGATCCAATTGTAGAAGCTAAAAACAAACCAAACGAAGCTAGCTCTGCGAGAACAGATGTACAAGAAAACAAAGTATTTACAGAAACAATTATCACAAAAAATAACGAAGGCAAAATAACAGCTCAAGAAGATTTTAATGATAAAACAAATTCAGGGCTAACAGATTCAGACGCAGACACTGAAAATGGTAAATTAAAAGTTAATGGCGAAAAAACTGGCTTGGCTAAAGATGGAGATGAAGGTCAAAACACAGACACGAAAGAAACTACTACAACAGTTGATAAAGTAGATAATAAAGTTTACGTCCTAAGACAAAATACTGCAGAACCAAAAGAAGGCTTTGACAAATTTTACAACAATTTTGCAAAAAAATTCACAGCTCAAGAATTAAACACAAGCGCAAACGAAATTGTTGTAAAAGTAAAATTCGTAGTTGAAAAAGACGGCTCGTTTACCGACATTCAAATTGTTGATGATAAATACGGAGTTGGTAAAGAAGCAGAACGCATTTTAAGAAACATGCCAAAATGGAAAGCTGCAGAACATAACGGTCAAAAAGTACGTTCGATGTTTACACTTCCTATTAAAATTAAAATAAAGTAATAAGCAAAAAAATCCAAACGCGAGTTTGGATTTTTTGTTATTAGTCAAAAATTATACGTTGAAACGGAAATGCATTACATCACCATCTTTAACGATATATTCTTTTCCTTCAACTCTTAATTTTCCGGCTTCTTTAACTTTAGCCTCTGATCCGTAATTTGAGAAATCTTCAAAAGCAATAACTTCTGCACGAATAAATCCTTTCTCGAAATCGGTATGAATAACACCAGCGGCTTTAGGAGCCGTATCACCAACTTTAATCGTCCATGCACGAACTTCTTTTACACCAGCTGTGAAATACGTTTGTAAATTTAATAATTTATAAGCTGCACGAATTAAAACTGCAGAACCTGGCTCCGTTAATCCCATATCTTCTAAGAAAACTTGACGTTCTTCGTAGCTTTCTAATTCTGTAATATCAGCCTCAGCACCAACAGATAAGATAATTACTTCAGCATTTTCATCTTTAACAAGTTCTTTAACCTGATCTACATATGCGTTTCCGTTTACAGCAGCTTCCTCGTTTACGTTACAAACATATAAAACTGGTTTAGCAGTAATCAATTGAAAAGCTTCTAACAATTCTTCTTCATCGTTATTTTGAGGAACAACCGTACGAGCCGATTTCCCTTCTAATAAAGTTGTACGAATTCTTTCTAACAAAGCAGCTTCAACTTGTGCTTCTTTATTTCCAGTTTTTGCTGCTTTTTTAACTTTCTCTAAACGTTTTTCAACCGTTTCTAAATCTTTAAGCTGTAATTCGATATCAATTGTTTCTTTATCGCGAATGGGATTTACATTTCCATCAACGTGAACAATATTGTCATTATCAAAACAACGTAAAACGTGAATGATTGCGTTACATTCTCTAATGTTTCCTAAGAATTGATTTCCTAAACCTTCACCTTTACTTGCACCTTTTACCAAACCAGCGATATCAACAATATCTACAGTTGCCATTTGTACACGCTCTGGTTTTACCAATTCTTCTAATCTATTGATTCTAGGATCTGGAACGTTTACTACCCCAATATTTGGTTCGATAGTACAGAATGGAAAGTTTGCACTTTGTGCTTTTGCGTTCGATAAACAGTTGAATAAAGTTGATTTTCCAACGTTAGGTAAGCCTACAATTCCTGCTTTCATATATGTGAATGTATTTTATCTTTGATTTTTAAGTTTGCAAATATATTGATTATTACGTAATTTATAAATTAAGTTCAGACATATTTGCTTTTGAATGTTTAAACAACCATTCATAAAGAGCATCTTCTCTATATAAATTTTCTACCGATCCGTGATTTCCACCTTTTATAATTTGAAATTCGAGTGGTGCATTTGCATTACATTTTTTAATGGCATTGACAATTTTCTGAGATTCTGATAAGCGAACGATAAAATCTTTATCTCCGTGAATAACTTTTATCGGAACTTCAGCTAAATTACAAGCATCTGCAACTTCACCTCCGCCACAAATAGAAACCGCTGCGGCAATTTTATCGTGATATTTACCCACAAATTTCATCGTACCATAAGAACCTAAACTCATTCCGGTTACATAAATTCGAGTTGGATCAATATCATAATTTTTCTGAACGTATTCCAAAACTTCATTTACTTTATCAGGATTCCAAGGTCCAGAAGGTAATTGCGGTGCTACAACAATTGCAGGAATATCTCTGCCTTTTTCAATAGCACGTAAAACTCCGTAACGTTTTACACGATTGATATCGGTTCCAGATAAACTTCTACCGTGAAGAAAAATAATAATTGGAGGTTTATTTTCTAATATTTCTTGTTTTGGAAGATTAATCCAAAAATTATAATCTGTTTTTCCTGTAATTGCCTGCGGTTGTGCTTGTAAAACATTACTTATTAAAAGTGATAAAAAAAACACTATCTTTTTCATTTTCAATTTTGTTTATTGAAAAGTAAAGATAGTGTTTATTATAAATATTATCCAAATCGGAATGAGGTCATACTCAAAGATCCTCCAACATAATCGTCGTTAAAGAATTCGATGGCATCTTTATCTGATTGTAAAGCTAAGTTATAAATCATTGGATAATAATGATCGGGTGTCGGAATTGCTAATTTGGCATTTTTACTTAAGCTTTCGTAATCTACCAAAGCATTGTAGTCTTTGGATAGAATTTTCTTTTTAAAAATATCATTCAATTCAATAGCCCAATCAAATCCAAAACCTGGTGCATCCATCGAACGCCAATCAATCATTCTAAGATTATGAATCATATTTCCAGAACCGATAATTAAAACGCCGCGTTTTCTCAAATCATACAATTGCTTAGCTAAATTATAATGATAAGCGGCAGGTTGATTGTAATCGATACTCAACTGAAGAACTGGAACATTTGCCTCGGGAAACATATGACGAACAACTGTCCAAGTTCCGTGATCTAATCCCCAATCGTGATCTAAACCAACGTTTGTTGATGTGATTAACTTCGCTGTTTCGCCAGCTAAAAACGGACTTCCAGGAGCTGGATATTGTACATCAAACAACGCTTGAGGAAAACCACCAAAATCGTGAATGGTTTTCGGTTCTTTCATCGCTGTAACATGCGTGCCTTTTGTCAACCAATGGGCAGAAATAACTAAAACAGCACTCGGCAGATCCATCTTTTCACCAATTTTTTTCCATTGATTAGAGAAAACATTATTTTCGATACCATTCATTGGCGAACCGTGACCAATAAAAAAAACCGGTTGTAATTTTTCTCTAACTTTAAATGATTGCGTAAAATTATATAGACTATTCATAGTTTCAATATTATATAACAAATTTACCAAATCTAATTTTTTAAGTACTTAATCTAAGTTAATAAATGAGCTTAAAACTTTAACATAGTCATTCTAAACAAAAATCTTATTTGTTTTAAGTCTAAATAAAGTTTTATTAGTATCTTTGCAAAAAAAATTAATAAAGTGAAATACTTATTATTTCTTTTGTGCTTTAGTACTTCCATTTTTGCGCAAAATCATTTTAAAGGAATTGTTTTGAGTACAGAAACAGGTGAACCTATCTCATCTGTTATTGTTGAAAATGTACAATCTCAAAAATGGGTTTTAACCGATACAGACGGAAGTTTTGTAATGGATTTTACTGCTGCTAAAAATTTAAAATTAGCTTTTAAAATTTTAGGTAAACAAGAAAAAATAATCACTTTTACTCCAGAAACGTTTAGTAAAGTTCAAACCATTTATTTAGATGATCAAGATTTACGTTTAGACGAATTGGTTATCAATGTAAAAAAAGCAGATAAATTTTCTGAAATCAAACTTGGAAGAGAACAAATTGATCAAGTACAAGCAATGTCGTTAAACGATGTTTTAGAATTATTACCAGGACAATCCATAACAAATTTTACTTTAAACGAATTTAAAACCATTGCTTTCAGAACTGCTAGACCACGAACAATTGGAAATAATGCTTTCGGAAATAAATCTTTTGGAACTGCCATTTATTTAGATGGAATTCCGATGTCGAACAATGAAAATATGCAATCGTATGCATCTAATGAAGGATCTACATTTTCTCCTAATTACATTGGTTTTGGAGATGGTGCCTCATCATTCAACGGAAGTTTTACCAATGCAAACTTTGGCTCTGATTTAAGAGGAATTGCAACTGACAATATCGAAAGTATCGAAGTTGTTCAAGGAATCCCTTCTGTTCGATACGGAGATTTAACATCTGGATTAATCAAAATCGAACAACGTGCAGGGGTTTCACCTTTCAAAATTTCTAGTTCGTTACGAGAAGGAACCATGCAACATACGTTTACCAAAGGTTTTAGATTAGGCGAACGCGCAGGAGCTTTAAACGCAACCATCGATTACTTAGATTCCAATTCAGATCCAAGGTCAAGTTACACATCTTACGAGCGCATCAATACCCAATTGATGTGGACTTGGAATGATAAATCTAAAAAAATCAGAAA
This sequence comes from Flavobacterium sp. I3-2, assembly GCF_013389595.1. Lineage (NCBI taxonomy): Bacteria > Pseudomonadati > Bacteroidota > Flavobacteriia > Flavobacteriales > Flavobacteriaceae > Flavobacterium > Flavobacterium sp. I3-2. The sequence goes on along the minus strand of NZ_CP058306.1, from coordinate 2,101,368 downwards.
CTCGTTTTCATTCGATTATGGCTTTAATAAAGATAACGCCAATTACGAAGCAGAAAATAAAGACAATCAGATTACAAAAAACGACAGAACTGATTTTGGATTTTCTAATCGTTTTAAATGGAATGCCGATAAAAAATTGTTTGATAATTTAAATGTAAATGCCAATTTCAAATACACCAAACAATATTCGTACGATGCAAAAACTGTAAATGTGGGCGGTGAAGTTATCGGAACAAGTTTAGAAGAAGGTGTTTATTTAGGTTCGTACACAGCACCATCTTACAGATATGAAAAAGCTGTTGACGGAAAACCTTTGAGCGCATTCGTCTCGGCAAATTTTAGTAAAAGTTTGAGTTTTACAAACACCGATCACTTATTTAATTACGGAGTTGAATATCGTATGAGTGACAACAAAGGAAAAGGACGATTAGGTTCTCCTGATTCTCAAGTTAATTTCTATGCGCTTGGTTCTGGCGATGGTGGTGTTGGATTTCGTCCGTTTAATTATGGGCAATTTGTAAAAGCTGAAACTATTTTTTCTGCTTACATTGAAGACGAAATGGTTCACTTTTTTGAAAATAGTAAGTTAAATGTTTCAGGTGGTTTACGTTACGATAATTTTTACGGAATTAATATGTTGGCACCACGTGTAAATGCCTATTACGAAATTCCAAAAATGAAATTCAGAGCAGGTTACGGAATCACAGGAAAAGCTCCATCTTTAAATCAAATTTATACCGGACCAAGATATTACGATGTAGTTTTAGGCGATTATCGTTTACCTGGTGTTTACAATGTAGCTTTTGTTCAAACGTTTATTGACGATATTAACAATCCAAATTTAGGACCTTCAAAATCGTATCGTGCAGAAATTGGTTATGATGTGATGTTGCCTTTTGGAACTTTAAACATAACGGCTTACGAAAACAAATTAAAAAAAGGAATTACAGATGAAGCTTATCCAATCATCAGACCTTTAGCCGAAATTGAGGTTGAAAACAACGGAACAACTACACCAGATTATGAAATTGTTGGATATAAAGATTATTATTATTTCCAGAATCGTATTGTGAATAAATACAATTCTACCGATAGAGGAATTGAGTTTTTCTTGTCGTTAAAACCAAACTTGATTAAAAATGTAACGTTGGATATTAACGGAAGTTACGTTGAAACAACTAACAGAAATAACATCGATACGTATTTGCGTTCAACGCAAGTTAGCAAACCTGAAGTTTACGGAGTTTTTAAACCTTATGATATCAAGTATAAAAACTTTCAAGTTGGTGCAAACTTAACGTATCATAATCCAACATTAGGATTAATCGTTTCTGTTCGCTCAGAGCATTTCTTAATCAGAGATGAATTTTATGACCGAAACACGCAACCTTATGCGTACTTAGATGCAAATTTAGATAAGCATTTAATTCCAGAAGTCGATCAAAATGATACAGAAAAATACGGCCATATTTTCAGATCACGTTCAACAGATAATAGAAAGCTAGATGGGATTTATCACAATTTTCACTTACGCGTTTCTAAAGATTTCTTAAACGGTTTTCGTTTTTCATTCTACGTAAACAATTTCTTAAACTTAAAACCTTTAGAAAACGTGAACGAAAACGGAGTCCCAGTACAACGTGTAAGAAATGATATGGTTAATTTATCATTCGGAACTAAAATAGAATTTACCTTTTAATATAAAACATTACTAAAAATATGAAAAATAAATTTTTAATTGCTTTATCAGCATTCGCATTATTTTCTTGTTCAGACGATGATTTCTCACAAGCAGGTGCGCAACCAATTGACTACAAAGTTTCTGTAACTTATGATGAAACGTTTGATAATTTAGCTTCAAAAAACGTTTCGGTTAAATTAAAAAATACCAATACATCTGACGAATATGTAATGGCAACTGATGCGCAAGGTAATGCAAATTTTGGTTCGGTTTTACCAGGAACTTACGACATCAATGCAACGGTTACTTTAAGTGCTGCAGAATTTACAGCTACTTTTGGATATGCTCTAGAAACTGAAGAAGTTGTTTTTAATGCAAACCTAAATCAAATTGTGATTAATACTAATAATACGATGAGTAGTTTAACTTTAAAAACAGCTCGTTTAGGTGATTTAGTAATCAAACAAATTTATTACGGTGGATCGCACGCACAACAAGGTGCTTCATTTAGAGATCAATTTATTGAGATTTTCAATAACTCTAACGAAGTGATTTATGCCGATGGTCTTTATATTGCGCAAGTAATGGGTAAAATGAATAATACAGCGCACCCTAAAACGCAAACAAACGGACAATGGGATTGGTCACAATCACTTGGAATGACGATTGGAAACAATGCAAACACAAATTATGTTTATGCTGATTATGTTTTCCAAATTCCAGGTAATGGAACTCAATATCCAATTCAACCAGGAGAAAGTATTGTGATTGCTCAAAGTGCACAAAACCATAAAGCACCTTTAGTTGATTTAACTGGTGAAGAAATACCTATTGTAAATCCAGATTTAACGATTGATTTAAGCAACGCAGATTTTGAAGCTTATTTAGGAAACTTTAGAATTCAAATTGGAGAAGAACCTTATAAATACGATTTAGCAAACCCAGCAGTTCCGGATTTATTAATTGGATACTGGGGGCGCGAAGGTTTTTGGAATGGTAATAAAGATTTCTTAATGGATAATCAAGGAAGAGATTCTTATGTGATTTTTAGAACGGAAACTTTAGATTATAAAGATTTTCCTACTCCTGATGTAACTGAGATTGTTAACACAGGAACTTCACAAACGAAGTTTAATTTACAAATTCCAGTAAATATTATTATCGACGGAGTTGAAACACAACACGCAAATACTTCAAGTGCTTTACCTCAAAGATTACCAAGTTCAATTGATAATTCATCAACAAAAATCACGGCTGCTTTCTCTAGTAAATCGGTAATGAGAAAAACAAAAACTACAGCAAACGGACGTAAGATTTTACAAGACACAAACAATTCTGCAGAAGATTTTGTAGAAGTTACAGCAAATCCAAAAGGTTTCGCAAACTAAAAATTAAATAATGTTTAAAGTAAACAAATATTTATTTATATTATTGTTGAGTTGTGCTGCAAATGCACAGCTCAATGATAGTATTAACCTATCCAAAAACGAACACTTTGCTGAAGTGAAATCGTATGTGTGGGAAAATCCAATGATCATCAATCAATTTAAACTTAAAAATTATACTAAAACTTCAGTTAATATTGACTTTAAAGATTTAAACATCAAACGTCAACAAACACCAGAGGAAGTTTTAAATTATAATTTCTCATCGGAAGGGTTGTATCATTTTAGTGAAAAAATTTCTGTCTTTGGAGATTTTAAATTCACCAAACAAAACGAAAAAAACTTTGGTTACAACTTGTCAAGTAACCGAACAGAAGATCAAATGATCTTACCAACCAATTATTATTATTCACCTAAAAAAGCAGATTGGACCAATCAGTTTTATGCCTTTACAGGTGGTATTATTTACGACATTACAAACGCATTTGCAATTGGAGCAAAAGTAAAATATAGAAACGAAGCATTTGCCAGAAAATCAGATCCGCGTCCTAAAATCACTTCAAACGAAATGGGTTTTGACGGATATGCAGCTTATACCTTAGGAAAAAGCACCCTTCAGGTTGGAGGTTTGTACAATCAAAAAGATGAACTTACAACTATTTATTATGAAAACACATATCTGAATCCAAGTTCAGATTCATTATATTACATCAAACTAGCTACAGGTTACGGATTTAATATTTACGATAATACGTATCAAAAGTTCAATAATGTAAATACAACCAAAGGTTTTAATTTGGGATATACTTTTAAAACCAACTCACAAAGCTTGAGTTTGTTTTATCAATATGCCAAATCGATGAATAATTTTTATCAGAAAAACGAATTCTCATCAGTATCAAACACACCCATTCAAAACGAAGAAAACGTAAGATATAAACTGCGAAATATTGCGCATCATATCAACGGAATTTACATCAAACAATTCGATAAAGATCAATTAATTGCTAGTGCAAGTTTTAATTTTAGCAAACAGCAAAATTTTAACACACGAACATTTATTCAAAATTATCAATTAAAAAATCAGAATTTAAACATAAATGTTAACTATTTAAAAGATTCACAATCTGATTTAAAAACAGCTTTTGGAGGTCAAATTTTTATAGATAATTTAACAGCCATTGACTTATTAGGAAGCACAAATAAGCAAATTAATTCATTACAATTTAGTATTTTTGCAAACAAAGAATTTAGATTAAATAAGAATAATAAGTTATTTGCGCATTTAGAAGCAGGAACGTACCAACTTTTAAAGAACCAACTTGATTATAAAGCCATCACGCAAGATCAAGATTTTGCAAATAAGGTCATCATTCACGATCATATTTACGACGGAACAAGTAAACTGTTATCTAAAGTAAAATTGTATTATGATGTACAATTAAAAAAAGGAAAAACATTGCGTGTAAATATCGATTATCAGAATCTGAGTGCTTTGAAAAACAACAAACAAGAGCAACAAATTAATGGTACCAACCATTACATAAACACAGGAGTTTCGATATTCTATTAGAATGAAAAATAGTTTTAAAATATTAAGTTTCGGAGCGGTTACATTTGCGTTATTAGCAGCCGGAAAATTTGATTTTAATAATGAACCTTATTACTCAATAAGTGATCTAAAAAAACTTTATAGCAGCGGAGATCCATCAACTTGGCCAAAACCAACGTTAGATTCTACTGTTGTGAATTTTAGAGAAATTGGTGTTTTACCCGAAATGACTTTTCCTGAAGACAATTTGTATTCAGACGAAAAAAGAGATTTAGGAAAACAATTGTTTTTTGATCCAAGATTATCAGAATCAGGTCAAATTGCTTGCGCTTCTTGTCACGATTCGCAATTGGGTTGGAGCGATGGAAAACGTGTTTCGCACGGATTTGGTAGAACTCCAGGAACTCGAAACTCTAAAACTATTTTAAACGTAGGTTACGGAGAAGTTTTTATGTGGGATGGACGCGCAATTTCATTAGAAGATCAAGTACGTTTTCCGATGGAAGACGTAAAAGAAATGAACACACATCCGGATGTTGCTACAAAAAATATCAAAAAAATAAAAGGTTACAAAGAAGCGTTTGCTAAAGCATTTGGTGACGACGAAATTACCTTAGATCGTATTGCAAAAGCCATTGCCACTTACGAAAGAACCATTGTTAGTAGAAAATCTAAATTCGATAAATTCATCGAAGGTGATTCTACCAAATTAAGTGATTTAGAAGTTGAAGGTTTACATTTATTCAGAACCAAAGCACGTTGTATCAATTGCCACAATGGCCCTACATTCTCAGACAATCAATTTCATAATGCAGGTTTAACGTATTTTCAACGTAAACACGAAGATTTAGGAAGATATCACATCACCAAAGATTTAACTGATATTGGAAAGTTTAAAACACCAAGTTTACGTGATTTAGAATCTACAGCACCATATATGCACAACGGTTTTTTCCCGCACATTAGAGGTTTATTGAATTTATATAACGCAGGAATGCCGAATTTAAAACCGAAACCAGGTCAAGAAGATGATCCGATGTTCCCGGTTACTTCTGAACATTTGAAACCGTTAGAATTAAACGAACACGAATTAGATGCTTTAGAAGCATTCTTGAAATCGTTAAGCACAACGGTTTTAAGAGAGTCTGAACCTAAGCTACCAAAATAAAAAATAAAATTGAAGAAGCTTCTTGTTAGTAAACCAGAAGCTTCTTTTTTTACATTAGCATTTTATAAATAAAATTATTTTTATTTGTAACTGTTTATTTCCAAATTTTCAAATTAATTAATCATCTATTGGTTTGTTTTTGAGACTCTGAATCAAGTTCAGAGTGACAAGCGTTATGAACATTTCCAAATTACCTAATTCTTAATACTAAAATCTCAATACTCAGTTCTCAATACTAAAAACTAAAAACTACTTCTTAATCACTTTAACGGTTGCTTGGGTGTTTTGGTCGGTAGTTACTTTGATGAAGTACGTACCTGGTGCAAAGGTTTCTAACGAAATGGAGTTGTCTCCATTAAACGAGTTGCTAACCAAACGTTGCCCTAAAATGTTATAAACCTCGTAAGTCGTTAAGTTTTCTGGGGTATCTATAAATACGTTGTTTGTTGTTGGGTTAGGGTAAACTTTTAAATTTAAATTTGTAAACGTATCGGTATCGAGATAATTACAAGTGTTTTTAGCTAGTTTGGCAATAAAGAAATCGGTATTACTACCTGGGTTAGCTTTATTTAATTGACCAATGATCGGATGATTATTACCCATACCATCACCAAAAATCAGCGTACGCATATATCCACCAACTATATAATTCCCGTCTTTGTCGGTTTCAACGGCAGTTAAACCTTCACGGAAGCCATTAGGGCCTTGTATGCGATGCCCACCAACAGGAACCCCTGTGTTTTTATTTAAACGTATTAATATAGGATCACTAAATGCACCTACTGTTTGACCTGTGATACCAAAAGCACCCCAAGTATTGTTATAAAAACCGGTACCAACCCCCAGTTCATCTCCATTAATAGTCATACTTCGGGTACTTTCAGAACTAGAGCCACCTGAACCTGGAATAAATATTCCGTCTGCGTTAGAGCCCCATAGTAGATTCCCTTGTGCATTAAATTTGATTACAAAGGACTGACGTCCTGATTGATTATTAAATTGATAACCACCAAAGTTTCCGTCTTCTGGACCATTAGACCCATTTGGTAAAATAGTTTTTTTTGTGCCAATTCCTGAAACATAGACATTGGATTGCTCATCAATTAGCAAACCTTGGACTAGAGCCGACCATGTATTATTTGCTGTTTTGGTCCACAGCACTTGCCCAGTGGCATTGAAACAAATGAGTATAGAAGTTCTATATTCTTGGTTGTTAATGATGGTGACAAATTCATCACTATCATTTGTATCGCGCCAAGACGTAAAATAATACTGTTGGGTTAAAGGATCGTAAGTGAAATTTATTCTTTTTGAGTGGTACCTCTCTGTATTAGGGCGAAAAGGAACGGGTAGGTATCCTAACGAATTACCGTTACTGTCGTATTTTAAAATATAAAATTGCTGTTCGTTTTGAGCTAAGCCTGAAATGTTAATGGTACCATCTAAGTGAGTACCGTTTCCCATACTTACTAACCAATGCGTAGTACCGTTAGGTTCAACAGTTACGCCATAATCAAAAGCATTACTTGTATTAAGCGTTAACGAATCACTCTGCGGCATGCGTAACCATTGAAATTCACCAGCGTTGTCGTATTTGATTAAGGCTAATTTTTTATGTGCTGGAGATTTTACATTTGGTAATGTTACACCGCCCCAATTACGTGGAATGGGATCCATGATGCTGTTGGAATCGAAATGAACAGGTAGTGCAAAAGCGGTTCCTGCTATATTGGCTAAACTGTCGTGATAACCTCTGTTCCATACACGCATTGCTACATATACATTATCTGAGCTATCGATTCCCATGGAACGTGAATTATTTTCACCAGCACCTCCACCAAAAACCTTATGCCAAAGATAATTTCCCTCGCAATCGACTTTGCTTAAAAAAATGTTACTGTAATTATCAATTGCTAAAGGTTTATGATAAGTAGTAAAAGGAGTACCTGCATAATTGGTATTTCCGTAGCCCACATGACTTAAAAGATAGGTATTATTATCCGAGGTGTTTTTTAAAGCAACGACTTCTTCATGATAAATCGAGTCATCATAAATACCTCCAGAAGTATAATCTGCAAAAAGTTTATTTTCACCTCCACCGGCTTTTGCCCATTGCCATTGATAAGGTTGGGCGAAGCCCCCTAGCCCCCAAAGGGAGAAAATGATATATATAAATAATTTTTTTGTTGTCATGATGTATGTTTTTTAGTATTGAGTTCTTAGTATTGAGAAATTAGACTTGTTGTAATTTTTAAAATTTAACCAAGTTTATGTTGATAACCTTTGAATGGACTTTTCTTTAATTAAATATCTATTTTTTTAAAGATGATTATTCTAATAAAATAACACTATCTGTGCTAATATAAAAAAATATCAACACAGATAGCTGGTTATTTACTAATAAAATATTGATAATTTTATTAATATATAAATAAATCATCTAAAAAACGAACGATGATTAGAAGTTTTGGTTTTGTCTTATAAACAAGTTTAGATAGAAAGAATAACTTTTAAATGAAATGATAATTATCTTTAATAAAACGTCTCGACTTCTTTAAGCCTATTATTTATAAGGCTTAACAAAGGGTAAAAACGATGTTTTTTAGTCGTAAGTACTGAATCAAAATGATCTAAATCTATTGTATGTTTTATTAAAAATGTAGCGCTTTTGGATAACAAAAGTTCAAATAATTAAAAGCTTTTGTTTACAGAACTACTGGCTTGTAGCAGCGATGGAAGTGGTTAGCCCGCAGTGTGTTTTTTTGCAAAAAATACACGAGGACTAGAAACGGACAGCGCGGTGCTTTAGCAGCTGCCCAAAGAAGTCGAAAGTTGAAACAAAGTTTCAAATCTGTGTTATTGATCATTTTGATATGAATTCATCATCTGTGTATCTGTGGTAAAAAGTTGGAAAGTTAAAAAACAAAAAAAACTTCTCATGCGAACATAAGAAGCTTTTCGTTTATTACGATGTATTTCTAAAAACAGGTTTAGAATTACAGTATTCATTTATTTTAAAATAGCGATGATTTGCTCTGCTAATTCAGTTCCGATACGGTCTTGAGCTTCAAGAGTGGCAGCTCCGATATGTGGCGTTAATGAAATTTGTGTATTCATTAAAACCTGAACTGCTGGTGTTGGTTCGTCTTCAAAAACATCTAAACCTGCGAAGGCAACAATTTCGTCATCGATAGCTTTGGTTAAAGCTACTTCGTTAATGACACCGCCGCGCGCCGCATTGATGATTCCAACGCCTTTTTTCATTTTGGCAAATTCGGCTTCGTTAATTAAATAACCACCTAACGCCGGAACGTGGAAGGTAATAAAATCTGATTGCGTAATTACTTCATCAAAAGGAACAGTTGTTACTTCAAAATCTAGGGTTTTACCATCGAAGAAGTCTAACGTAATGGTTGCTTTTTCTATAAAAGCATCGGTTGCAAGAACCTTCATTCCAAGTCCGATAGCCAATTTTGCTACTTGTTGACCAATACGTCCGAAACCAACAATACCAAGTGTTTTACCTCTTAATTCGGTTCCGGCAGCGTACGCTTTCTTTAATCCGTTGAAATTTGAATCTCCTTCTAAAGGCATGTTTCTATTCGAATCGTGCAAGAAACGAACACCACTAAATAAATGGGCAAAAACCAATTCGGCAACCGAAGCCGAAGAAGCACCTGGCGTGTTGATTACTTTGATTCCTTTTTCGCGAGCGTAATCTACATCAATATTATCCATACCTACTCCACCTCTACCAATTATTTTGATTGATGGGCAAGCATCGATGATGTCTTTACGAATCTTAGTTGCGCTACGAACTAAAACCACATCAATTTGATGTTCGTTTACATAATTGGCAACTTGCTCTTGTGCTACTTTTGTTGTGATTACTTCAAAACCTGCGGCTTCTAAAGCATTGATTCCGCTTTTAGAAATTCCGTCGTTTGCTAATATTTTCATTTTAATTTACTGCTTTTTCTAATTCTTTCATTACGTTTACTAACACTTCAACACTTTCTAACGGAAGTGCATTGTACATAGACGCGCGGTATCCACCAACTGAACGATGTCCGTTTAATCCGTTAATTCCAGCGTCTTTCCACATTTGGTCGAACAATTCTTTATGTGCTTCGTCTTTTAATAAAAACGTTGCATTCATGTTTGAACGGTCTGCTGTAGCTGCTGTTCCAACAAATAAAGGGTTACGGTCAATTTCGTTGTATAACAATTCGGCTTTAGCTTCGTTAACTTTCTCGATAGCTTCAATTCCGCCAATGTTTTTCAACCATTTTAAAGTTAAATAACACGTATAAACGGCAAAAACCGCAGGCGTATTGTACATACTTTCTTTTTCGATGTGTTTGGCGTAGTTTAAAATGTTTGGAATTTCACGACCCGTTTGGTTTAATAAACTTTCTTTAACTACAATCATCGTAACTCCGGCTGCTCCCATATTTTTTTGAGCTCCAGCATAAATCACATCAAATTTAGAGAAGTCTAAGGTGCGTGAAAAAATATCAGAACTCATATCGCAAATCACAGGAACATTCGTTTCCGGGAACGATTTCATCTGCGTTCCGTAAATGGTATTGTTACTTGTGCAATGGAAATAATCTGCATCTGTAGGAATTTCGAATCCTTTAGGAATGTGATTGTAATTTTCATTTTTAGAAGAAGCGACTTCGATAGTTTCACCAAAAGCTTTGGCTTCTTTCATAGCATTGTTTGCCCAAGTACCCGTATTTAAATATGCTGCTTTACTTTTTAAGAAGTTATACGGAATACGTAAAAACTCCATACTTGCACCACCTTGTAAAAAAACAACTTGATAGCCTTTGTCGGTTAATCCTAAAAGTTCTAATGCTAGTTTACGGGTATCTTCCATCACCGCAACAAAATCTTTACTTCTGTGCGATATTTCGATGATGGATAATCCTGAATTATTGAAATTTAATAATGCCTCAGCCGATTTTTCAAAAACTTCTTGAGGTAAAATACATGGTCCTGCGCTAAAATTATGTTTCTTCATTATTCTTCAAATACTTGAATGTTTGCTGATTTTTCTACTAAGTCGGTAAATTTACCAACATAACGGGTTGCTTTTACAATATGGTTGTCAATCCAATGGTAATTTCCACCACGCGGTTTATTCATTAAAATGCTGTGGTACTTAAAACCGTGTTTGTTTAACCAATTGGTAGTTACTTCTCGATGCTCTTCGGTACGTGAAGTAAAAAAGCAAATATAATGACCTTCGTCATACCATTTATTAACCGTTTCTAAAGCATCCGGAAAAGGTTCGCATGTTTCCATTCGCTCAGGTTGTTCATTCGGAACATCATCTGTGATGGTTCCGTCAATATCAATCAAATAGTTTTTTACGCCTTCGGGTAAAACCGGACTGATGTCGTCTTTGTGTTCTAAATTCATTTTATGTGTGTTGTTATAAATTTAATATTAAACCGAATAAAAATCAAAAATGAATTTATTCTTTAAAATATTTTTATTAAAAGAAAAAACCAGTCGGATTTCGACTGGTCTTTGCTCTATTTTTACTTACTTAATCCCAAAGATTTAGCAGTTTTTTCTCTCATTTGATGTAATAACTCAGGGTTATCATTTAATTTTTGTCCGAACGAAGGAATCATTTCTTTAAACTTCGCTTGCCATTCTGGGCTGTTATATTTCTCAGGGAAACATTTACTTATTAATTTAAGCATGATGCTCACCGATGTTGATGCACCTGGAGATGCACCTAATAAAACAGCTAAAGAACCATCTGCAGCGTTTACCACTTCGGTACCGAAAGCTAAAACCGCTTTATTATTTTTATCGCGTTTCATGGTTTGCACACGTTGACCTGCAATTTCTAAACGCCAATCTTCTTTCTTTGCATTAGGAAAATATTCTTGTAAAGACTCAACACGTTTATCCATTGATTTCATAACTTCTGTAACCAAATACTTAGTTAAATCTAGATTGTCTAAACCTGCACCAACCATTGTCCCAATATTTGTTGTAGAAATAGATTTGAATAAATCGCAGTAAGAACCTGTTTTTAAGAATTTAGTAGAAAAACCTGCATAAGGTCCAAATAATAAAGATTTTTTACCATCTATATAACGTGTATCTAAGTGCGGAACCGACATTGGTGGTGCACCAACCGAAGCTTTTCCGTAAACTTTAGCTAAATGTTTATTTGCTAATTCTTCGTTATTACAAACCAACCATAATCCAGAAACTGGGAATCCACCGTAAGCTTTTCCTTCTGGAATTCCAGATTTTTCAAGTAATAAGATTGAAGCTCCACCAGCACCAATAAATACAAATTTAGTAGTAATTGTATATTGAACTCCTGTTTTTAAATCTTTTGCAAAGATTCTCCAACGTCCGTCCGCTTGTTTTTTAACGTCATAAACTTCTGTTTCAAAAGAAACATTTACACCGTTTTGACTTGCTTGATGCGAAATCATTTTACGAGTTAAAGCACCAAAATTTACATCGGTTCCTAAATCCATATGTGTAGCAGCCACAGCTTCATTTGCTTTTCTGCCTTCCATAATTAATGGAACCCATTTTTCGATTTCTGCAGGGTCTTTAGAAAATTGCATTTCTGCAAACAATGGATTTTTCTTAAGTGCATGAAATCTGTTTTCTAAAAATTTCACATTCTCATTTCCCCAAACAAAACTCATGTGTGGCACATGATTAATAAACTCACTTGGATTTTGAATGATTTTTTTATCTAATAAGTACGTTAAAAATTGTCTTGTAACTTCAAATTGTTCACAAATATCTAACGCTTTAGTCGTATCAACAACACCATTTTTTTCTGATGTATAATTTAATTCACAAAAAGCCGAATGTCCTGTTCCTGCGTTATTCCATGCATCTGAACTTTCTTTAGCAGCACTATCTAAACGCTCTATGATTTCAATTGATAAACTTGAGTCTAATTCTTTAAGCATTAAACCAAGTGTTGCACTCATAATACCGGCACCAATTAAAACCACATCGGTTTCTGTATTTTTGTTTGTTGACATTTTAAAATTATATTTCTTTTAAACTTCCGTTAATTATAATGCTGCAAAGTTCTTAAATTAACCCGAGCAATTACTTTATTTTATGTTAAAACATTTTACTGTTCAAATAATCTTGAAGCAAAATAGTTGCTGCAATTTCATCTACCAATGCTTTATTCTGACGTTGTTTTTTCTTAAGACCACTATCTATCATGGTTTGAAAAGCCATTTTAGAAGTAAATCTTTCATCCATTCGGATCACTTCGATTGTAGGATATAATTTCTTGAATTTAACTACAAACTCATCAATTTTTGGAGCAATTTCAGACGGTTCGTTATTTAAACGTTTAGGCTCACCAACAATAACTTTTGACACTTTTTCTTTAGAAAGATATTCTTGTAAAAAAGGAAATAATTGTTTGGTTTCGACTGTAGTTAAACCCGAAGCAATAATTTGCATCTCATCTGTTATAGCGATTCCGGTACGTTTACCGCCATAATCAATTGCCAATAATCGTGATGGATTAATATTCAAAAGTTCCGTAAACTGAATTAATAGTTAATTTTTTAGATTCAGAAGCTTCTACTCTACCTACGATTTGTGCGTTTACATGAAACGATTTTGAGATAGCAATTATTTCTTCTGCAACTTCTGGTTTTACGTATAATTCCATACGATGCCCGCAGTTGAAAACTTGATACATTTCTTTCCAATCTGTTTTAGATTGTTCTTGAATTAATTTAAACAATGGTGGAACATCGAATAAATTATCTTTAATTACATGAACATAGTCAACGAAATGTAAGATTTTTGTTTGTGCACCACCTGAACAGTGAACCATTCCGTGAATGCTTTCTGAATTGTATTTATCTAAAATTGCTTTGATAATTGGCGCATACGTTCTTGTTGGAGAAAGTACTAATTTACCTGCATTGATTGGTGCATTTTCAACTTCATCCGTTAATTTCATTCCACCAGAATAAACCAATTCTTTTGGTACAGATGAATCGAAACTTTCTGGATAATTTTCAGCCAAATAATGTGCAAACACATCATGACGAGCCGAAGTTAATCCGTTAGACCCCATTCCTCCGTTATATTCTGATTCGTAAGTTGCTTGTCCGAACGATTCTAAACCAACGATAACATCACCTGGTTGAATGTTTGCATTGTCAATTACATCGCTGCGTTTCATACGAGCTGTAACTGTTGAATCAACAATAATCGTACGAACTACATCACCAACATCGGCAGTTTCACCACCTGTAGAATGAATCGTAACTCCGAATTTTTTTAAATCTTCGATTAATTCTTCAGTACCATTGATAATTGCAGAAATCACTTCTCCCGGAACCAAATTTTTATTTCTTCCGATAGTTGAAGAAAGTAAAATATTATCAGTTGCCCCAACGCATAATAAATCATCAATATTCATGATTAATGCATCTTGTGCAATTCCTTTCCAAACAGAAATATCTCCGGTTTCTTTCCAATATAAATAAGCTAAAGACGATTTTGTTCCGGCACCATCAGCGTGCATAATCAAACAATAATCTTCATCGTTAGTTAAATAATCTGGTACAATTTTACAAAAAGCTTTAGGAAATAAACCTTTATCAATGTTTTTAATAGCGTTATGAACATCTTCCTTTTGAGCTGATACTCCGCGAAGTGCATAACGATTATTTGTTTCTGAATTCATATCTTTTGTGTTGTTGGGTGCAAATTTACTGCTAAAAACATTGTAATGCAATTCATTAAACAAAATATTATAACTAAAAATCCTCAAGCTTGTTTTTAGTAAAAAACAGGTTTGAGGATTTGATTTATTTCAAGTTTTAAAAAATATAAAATATAATTTTTTCAATTATTTTTTAAACATCTTTTAATACATCAATTAAAAAATCGATTTCTTCTTTGGTATTTTCGTGTCCAAAAGAAACACGTAAACTTGGTTTTTTAATATCTTCTTCGTTCAAAAATTCAGCTAAAACGTGCGAAGGTTTTTGACTTCCTGATTGACAAGCACTTCCTCTTGAAACTGCAATTCCTTTCATATCTAAATTAAAAAGAATCATTGCCGCTTTTTCGGGAGAAAATGGTAATAAAATATTTAACACATTATAGAAAGTCGATCCGTTTCCGTTGATTTTAATTCCAGGGAAATTTTCTTCTAATTTCGCTTTACAATAATCGCGTAATTCTGTAATTGCTTTGCGTTCGTCGTTCAAATGCTCGTAAGATAATTCCAAAGCTTTTGCCATTCCAACTACTTGATGTGGCGCTTCGGTTCCGGCACGTAAACCTTTTTCTTGTTCTCCACCAACGATTAATGGTTTTAAAACATTTTTCTTACGGATAAAAACAAATCCAGCTCCTTTTGGTCCGTGGAATTTATGTGCACTTGCAACAATAAAATCAACTGGAATTTCATCTAAAGGAATTTCAACTTTCCCTACCGATTGAACTGTATCAGTATGAAATAAAGCATTATTTGCAATACATAAATCTGCCACGCGTTTTAAATCTAGAATAGTTCCAACCTCATTATTCACGTGCATTAAACTCACTAAAGTTGGAATATTATCTTGCAGTAATTCTTCTAATTGTTTGTAATCAATTTCTGAATTTGGAAGAATATTTATATACTGAATTTCAGTTCCGTATTCTTTTTCCATTTGTTGGATAGAATACAACGTACAATGATGTTCGATTTTTGTTGTTATGATTCGTTTAACAACTAAATCACGAACAGCCGAACGAATAATCCAGTTATTACCTTCGGTTCCGCAAGATGTAAAAACAATTTCTGAAGAAGAAACATTAAACTGTTTAGCAATTGTTTTTCTTGCATTTTCGATTAACGCTTTACTGTGACGACCAACTGAATATGTTGAAGAAGGATTTCCGAAATCGGCTCTTAAAACTTTAATCATCTCTTCAACCACTTCTGGTCTTACTGAAGTAGTTGCAGCATTATCTAAATAAATTTGTTTCATGGTGTTGTATGCTATTTTTTGCTAGGTTCTAGTTTCTTAATATTTATGATTTTGTAATTAAAAATCACAATCGATAACAAAATTAATAAATAGGATCCAATTTGTAACATATTTATTGATTCTTTAAAATAAAATATCGCTAAAATAAATGTAATTATCGGATTTATATAAATTAAAATCCCAACGGTTGAAGCTGAAATTCCTTTTAATGCAAATAAATTTAAATATAACGGAACAATTGTAAATAGTACCGCAATCAATAAAATATAAAAGTAAAAATCAAATTCGGTTGGCAATTGAAAACTTCCCAAAAAACAATATGGCAACGCCAAAAGAAAGATAACAAACATTTGAACCAACAAGACATTAAACTTATCGAAATACACATTTTTCTTTTGTGAAACCAGATAAATCGCATAAGTTGCTGCGATTACAAAAGCGTAAATTAAATTGCTTGGGTTGGTTGTATAGTAAATTCCGCATCCAATTAAACTGACCAAAATAGCCAACCATTGGTGTTTTTCTATTTTTTCTTTTAAGATGATAAAAGCAAAAAACGTGGTGATAATCGGACATATTAAATAAGCAAACGATGCCGATTGCACATTTACTTGATTAACCACATAAATAAACAAAAACCAATTTAAACCCAATAATAATCCACCAAGTGATGTTAATAATAAGGTTCGTTTTTTGTCTTTGGATGGTAATTGTTGTAATAATTTATAATCGATTTGTAATTTTTCACGACGGAAAAAAGCACTGAATAGCACAATTAAAAATGTTGAGAATACGATTCTAAAAAATAAGATATCAAAACTCGAATAGGCGGTTATCGCTTTTAACGCAATAGAGAAAAATCCCCACATAAAAAATGCGGAAAATGCAGCGATATAATATTTTAATGCATTCATTTTTGGGCTGAAAATTTGCGCAAAGGTATTTTAATTAATTTGGATTTGGAATGATTTTCAAGGATTTGATTTTAACAAATAATTTAATTATTTTTAGAAAAAAATCAAACTTCATAAATGCAAAAAATACATTGGAAATATCTCTTAAAAATATGGCTAAGTATACTATTCATTGCTCCTTTTTTAGCTGATTTAACATTAATATTAAGTAGAGAAAATTCGTCAAAAATTGGTGGTTTAGTTGAAATATTTCCTTTAACTTTTTTATTAAGTTTGATATGCTCAACACCTACCTTCGTTATTTTAATTATTACTGATTACATAATGAAACATAGAAATAAAGATATTAGAGATATAAAATTTGTTTTGATTAGTTTTTTTAACACTTGGTACAATTACCACCTTTATAACACTCTTTGGTTCTCAAGATTTTGAAATAACTTTCGCTTATACCTTAGTAGCATTATTGAGTTCCTCTTTTTTCAAACTAGAAAAATAATTAAATCAATTTGAATCGAATTAGCTCAAAAAATCAGAATTTTTTTTGCAAAACTACTTTGTTATCGTAATATTGCAATGTTATAATATTTAATTATGGGAATTACAAAAACTGATTTACATTCTGAAAAAGAAAACCGTTTAGCCAGCCTGTTTAAAGTTTTGGCCCATCCGGCGCGAATTGCTATTTTACAACACATCATCAATCAACAGTCGTGTATTTGTAACGATTTGGTTGAAGAATTAGGTTTGGCACAAGCTACGATTTCGCAACATTTAAAAGAATTAAAATCCATCGGAATTTTAAAAGGAACCATCGAAGGAAAATCCATTTGTTATTGTATTAACGAAGAAATTTGGAAAAACATTCAAGCTGAATTTAATCTTTTCTTTAATCAGAATACAGAAGTAAAAACTTGTTGCTAACGGTTTTTATTTGATTTTTAACATCGCAATATTACAATATAAAATTAATCAAAATATGAAATTAAGCGAAATCAAACAAATCTTACCAACGCTAGAAAACGTAGCATTTGTTTTAGAAAACGGAACTTTTGTTCCTGAACATTTTCATGTGACCGAAGTAGGTCAAATAATCAAAAACTTTATTGATTGTGGAGGTGTTATACGTTCAGAAAAAACGGTAAACTTTCAATTATGGAACGCAGATGATTATGAACATCGACTTAAACCAACCAAATTACTTAATATCATTCAACTATCGGAAGATAAACTTGGAATTGAAGATGCAGAAATCGAAGTTGAATACCAAGCAGAAACCATCGGAAAATATGACTTAGATTTTAATGGAAAAGTATTTATTCTAAAAAACAAAACAACGGCTTGTTTGGCAGAAGATGCTTGCGGAATTCCATCGCAAAAAACGAAAATTAAAATCGGTGAAAAAGCAAGTTCATGTTGCGATCCAAAATCGGGTTGTTGTTAATCAAATAAAACAAAAAAATCCTGATGTAAAATCAGGATTTTGTATTTTAAAACGGTACGTCGTTAGCTGCACTTCCAAAAGGATTTCCAAAAATAGCATTTCCGCTTGGCAAATGTTTCGTTAAATCATTTGAATCTTCGCCATCATTCATACGTGAAGGTAATTCTCCAAACGGAATATTTCCATCTTCTAAGTTATCAAACTTACCAAACTTACCTAAGAATTTCAAACGAATATTATCCAAACCACCATTTCTGTGTTTAGCCACGATAAATTCGGCTTGACCTTCCGTTGGCGTTCCTTCATCATCATCCCATTGTTCAATTTTATAATATTCCGGACGGTAAATAAACGATACAATATCAGCATCTTGCTCAATCGCTCCAGATTCACGTAAATCGGAAAGTAACGGACGTTTCGATGTTCCACGCGTTTCAACGGCACGAGATAACTGAGAAAGTGCAATTACCGGAACTTCAAGTTCTTTTGCTAAAGCTTTTAAGTTACGAGAAATTGTCGAGATTTCTTGCTCACGGTTTCCACCTCCTTTTCCGTTTCCACCAGCTGTCATCAACTGCAAGTAGTCAATAATAATTAATTTGATTCCGTGTTGCGAAGATAAACGACGCGCTTTTGCACGCAAATCGAAAATCGAAAGCGACGGTGTATCATCAATATATAAAGGTGCTTTTTCTAAATCTTTAACTTTTACGTTAAGTTGTTCCCATTCGTGTTGTTCTAATTTTCCGGTACGCAGTTTCTCTGATGAAAGTCCCGTTTCAGAAGAAATCAAACGTGTAATTAACTGAACCGATGACATCTCAAGCGAGAACAAGGCAACTCCAAAATTGGCATCAATAGCAATGTTACGCGCCATCGATAGTACGAAAGCTGTTTTCCCCATCCCGGGACGAGCAGCAATAATAATTAAATCGGACGGTTGCCAACCCGAAGTCAAAGCATCTAATTTGTGGAAACCCGTTGGTAAACCAGAAAGACCTTCTCGACCTCCAATTTCTTGAATTCGCTTTTTTGCTTGAGCTACTAATGATTGAGCAGTTTCAGAACTCTTTTTAATATTACCTTGCGTCACTTCGTAAAGTTTTGCTTCGGCTTTATCTAATAAATCAAAAACATCGGTTGTTTCATCGTAAGAATCTTCAATGATTTCGCTTGAAATTTTAATCAAACTACGCTGAATGAACTTTTGAAGTATGATGCGCGAATGGAATTCGATATGTGCAGACGAACTGATTTTCTGCGTCAAGTTAATCAGATAGAAATCGCCACCAGCTTGTTCTAATTTTCCGTTTTTTCGCAATTGAGTTGAAACGGTCAATAAATCGATAGGTTGATTCCCAACAAAAAGTTGATCAATAGCTTCGAAAATAATACGATGCGCATCTTTATAAAAAGCGTCGGCCGTTAAAATATCAATGACTTCTTCGACTCCTTTTTTATCAATCATCATGGCTCCCAAAACCGCTTCTTCTAAATCAACGGCCTGTGGAGGAAGTTTACCTTTTTCAAGGCTTATGACATTTTTATTTTCTTTTCGAAAAGGTACTATTTCTTTTTGCTGTTCCATGAAGCTAATTTAAGTCAAAATTCTGTGCTTATCAATGATAATTTATTCACTATCGTTGTTCACAAGTCAATTTAAATTGTTAACAACTAAAAAGTCAGAGCGTTAACTCTGACTTTAATTGATATGTTAAAAAAATTAATCTTTATATTCTCCCATATGGCTGTATTTATCCATACGTTCGTCAATTAATTTTTCGATAGATTTTTTATTTAATTCTTCGAAAGTAGAAACAATATATTTTTTCACGGTTTCAAAAGTTGCTTCTCTATCATAATGAGCTCCACCAAGTGGTTCAGGAATAATTCCATCAATTAAATTATTCTTTTTCATATCGATTGAAGTCAATTTTAGTGCATCAGCAGCTCTTTCTTTAAACTCCCAACTTCTCCATAAAATAGAAGAACAAGATTCTGGAGAAATAACCGAATACCAAGTATTTTCTAACATGTAAACACGGTCACCAACACCAATTCCTAAAGCTCCACCAGAAGCTCCTTCACCAATAATAACAGTGATAATTTGAGTTTTTAGACGGAACATTTCAAGAATATTTCTTGCAATCGCTTCACCTTGTCCGCGTTCTTCAGCTTCTAAACCTGGATATGCGCCCGGAGTATCAACTAAAGTTACCACAGGAATACCAAACTTTTCTGCCATTTTCATTAAACGTAAAGCTTTGCGGTATCCTTCTGGATTTGCCATACCAAAATTACGGTATTGACGTGTTTTAGTATTTGTTCCTTTTTGTTGACCAATAAACATAAAAGTTTGGTCACCAATTTTTCCCATTCCACCAATCATGGCTTTATCGTCTTTTACACCACGGTCTCCGAACAATTCTTGAAACGTATCTCCACATAAAGCTTTGATATAATCTAAAGTGTACGGACGATTTGGATGACGAGAAAGCTGAACGCGTTGCCAAGCCGTTAAATTTTTGTATATTTCTTTTTTAGTATCTTCTAATTTCTTCTCGATATTTTTACAAGTTTCAGAAACATCAACATCAGATTCTTGCCCGATAATCGAACATTTTTCTAACTGATCTGCTAACTCTTTTATTGGAAGTTCAAAATCTAAATATTCCATAGTTATCTATCGTTTGATTTTTTTATTACAGTTGACAAAGATAAACTTTTATTAAATAACTTTTCTTTTTTTCCTGTTTTTAAAATAAACATTTAAAACCACTGTTAATAAAATAATTAGGGCTCCGAGATAAAACGCAGGTGTCATTTTTTCACTATCTTTAAAGATAATTACTGCTAATAAAATTCCATAAATCGGTTCTAAATTTATCGTTAACATACAAGTATATGGCGATAAATATTTCATAATATTGATTGAAGCAATAAAAGGATAAGCAGTACAAACTGAACCTAAAATCAGCAACCACAACCAATCTAATTTTTCAAAATGAAAAACTTCGGCTGTAAAACCACCAACAAAAAACATACAGAAAGTTAAGAACAACAAACCTCCTAAAAGTTCGTAAAAACTGATTCCATTTGAATCATATTTTCCGGCAAACTTACCATTGATTATTGAAAAACTTGCCGATAAAAAAGCTGAAAAAAGCGCTACCAAAATACCTGCAACATATTGTGTTTCTACGCTAAAAATAATACCTAACCCAACAACAACCATTACACCTAAAAACACTTCGTACCAAACTATTTTTCGCTTAAAAAAAATAGGCTCTAAAATCGATGTGAAGAAAGCACCTGTAGAAATACAAGCTAAAGTTATTGAGATGTTGGATATTTTTATTGCGTGAAAAAACGTAAACCAATGCAAGGCAATTACAAATCCGCAAACTATAAAAGTTGCAATTAGTTTTAGCGAAAATTTTAATGATATTTTTCGAACTTTTATGTAAACAAAAATTAGTGACAACGCGATTAAAATACGAGTCCAAACCAAAGGTAATGCGCTTAAAGTGATTAATTCACCTAAGATTGCTGTAAATCCCCATATAAAAACAATAAAATGTAGTTGAAGGTGATTTTTAAAATTAGCGTCTAGCATTTTTTAATAAATAAACAGCTATAATTCCGAAAACAATATTTGGGAACCACACTGCAAATAAAGGGTTTATACTTGATGCTTCGGCCAAAGTTCCGAAAATCTTGTCAAAGAAAATGTAAGTAAATGCAAAAGCGATTCCTAAAGCTAGGTTCACTCCCATTCCTCCACGACGTTTTGTAGAAGCTACAGCAACGGCAATTATCGTTAAAATAAAAGCCGAAACTGGAACACTGTATTTTTTATATTTAACGACTAAATACATATTGATATTTGACGAACCACGCATTTTTTCTTTTTCGATAAATCGATTTAATTCACCTAAAGTCATGGTTTCAGCAGCATAAACAGCTGGAGTTAAATCATCCATTTCGAAATTGAATTTCATGTTTTTTTGAAGCTCACTTTCAACTTTGTCGTCTAACTCACCAACAATACGTTTTTCATAACCTTTTAATGTATAATCTTTTGTACTGTCATTATAAATAATTCTGTTTGCTTTAATTTTATATTCTAATTTATTACCATCAAATTTTTCTAATGTAAAATTATAACCAGTTTTAGAAGATAGATTAAAATTACTTACATAGATAAATTCATCTTCACTTAATTGTTTGAACACATTCATGGTTTCACGAACTTCGGCTCGTTTTAAATACTTAAAACGAAAATCGTTATAACCTTGACTTGCAGGCGGAACAATAAAAAAACCAAAAATTAATGCAATTAGAGATATAATCGCTGCTCCAACAATATAAGGCCTAAGAAATCGATTATATGAAATCCCTGAACTCAAAATAGCAACAATCTCTGTGTTACTAGCTAATTTTGAAGTAAACCAGATAATGGAAATAAACAAAAATATAGGAAATAGCATATTGGCAAAATAAACTGTAAAGTCTAAATAATATTCCAAAACTGCTTCGATTGGTACTTTATTTTCAAGAATTTTATTAATTCTATCGGCAACGTCAATGGCTATCCCAATAGGAATAAAAAGCAACAACATTACAAAGAATGTTCCCAAATAACGTTTTAAAATGTACCAATCAATTATTTTCATATAAAGCTTTTAATTATAAACGAGTTGCCATTTGTTTTACCATTTTTTCTTTCCAAGCGTAGAAAGTTCCAGCTAAGATTTGTTGTCTTGCTTCGCGAACCAACCACATATAGAATCCTAAATTATGAATGGTAGCAATTTGTTTTCCTAAATATTCATTAGCAACAAAAAGGTGACGTAAATAAGCTTTTGAATAATCTAAATCTACCCAAGTGTGACCCATCGGATCGATTGGAGAAAAATCATCTTCCCACTTTTTATTTTTGATATTGATGAAACCTTCAGATGTAAATAACATTCCGTTTCTGGCATTACGTGTTGGCATCACACAATCAAACATATCAATACCCAAAGCAATATTTTCTAAAATGTTAATTGGCGTACCAACTCCCATTAAGTAACGAGGTTTGTCTTGTGGTAAAATATTTGTAACGACTTCGCACATTTCGTACATTTCTTCAGCCGGTTCACCAACAGACAATCCACCGATAGCATTACCAACAGCACCTGCATTTGCAATATATTCTGCAGATTGCGCTCTCAAATCTTTAAAAGTAGATCCTTGAACAATTGGAAAGAAAGCTTGATCATAACCGTATTTTGTAGGTACTTTTTCTAGATGCGATATACAACGATCCAACCAACGGTGTGTCATGTGCATCGAGCGTTTTGCGTAACGATAATCACAAGGATAAGGCGTACATTCGTCAAAAGCCATAATAATATCAGCTCCGATTGTACGTTGAATTTCCATTACATTTTCTGGAGAAAAAAAGTGGTAAGAACCATCGATGTGCGATTTAAACTTCACACCTACTTCTTTAATTTTTCTTCTTCCTGAAAGTGAATACACTTGGAAACCTCCTGAATCTGTTAAGATATTTCTATCCCAATTCATGAATTTATGTAACCCACCTGCTTTTTCTAAAATTTCTGTTTTTGGACGTAAATACAAATGGTACGTATTTCCTAAAATAATATCTGGATTGATGTCTTCTTTTAACTCACGTTGGTGCACTCCTTTTACAGAAGCAACAGTTCCAACAGGCATAAATATTGGAGTTTCGATAACTCCGTGATCTGTAGTAATTTTTCCGGCTCTAGCTTTAGATAACGGATCTTTATGTATTAAATCGAATTTCATATCTATATTTTACAATTTGCAAATATAAAGCGATTCTTTTATTTAATGTTTCATTTCTGAAAATATTCACATTTAAATATAAAAAACTTTGTACGTTTTTAATAGTCAAACTAGGCTCTAAAACCTTGTTTTCGTAATAATAAATAAATGACAATTGGAGCTCCAACAATACTTGTAATCGCATTGATTGGCAAGACAAACGAATCACCAGGTACTTGACAAATGGTATCACAAAGCAAAAGAATAATTGACCCAAAAAGTAAGTTACCAAAAAACAGTATAAAATGATTACTTGTTTTAAAAATCATTTTAGTAATATGCGGAATAGCTAATCCTACAAAAGCAATTGGACCAGCAAAAGCAGTACAAGTTCCGGATAAAATAGCTGTTGCTAAAATAATAAACAACCTTGATTTTTTTATATTTACACCTAAACTTCTCGCGTAATTTTCACCTAAAAGCAATGCGTTTAAAGCTTTTAAATATCGAAATGAAATGAACAATCCGATAAATATCGCTGTAAACATAATCGTAATATTTTGCCAAGTTAAATTTCCTAAACTACCTAAAGACCAAAAAGTAAATTTTTTTAATTCTTCTGCCGAAGAAAAATACGAAAGTACGCCAACTAATGCGCCAGCAAAACTAGCAAACATTAATCCGACAATAAGCAAGGTCATCGTATCACGAACTTTTCTTGAAACTAATAAAATGATAAATAAAACCAATAAACTCCCGAAAACGGATGCTAAAACTAAAGCTATTGACGAAGTAAAATATTGCTTGATTGCAAACGGAAACAAACCTCCGCCAAGAATTACCAATGCAACCCCTAAACTAGAACCAGAACTTAAACCTAAAACATACGGGTCAGCCATTGGATTTTTAAATAAAGTTTGCATCAACATTCCACTTACAGACAAAGCCATACCGACCAAAATAGCCACGATTGCTTTAGGTAAACGATAATTTAAAACGATATATTTCCAACTTTCTTTTTCAGATTCTTGAAACAATAATATAGAAACTACTTCTTTAAACGCAATTTGAACAGAACCAGTGCTTAAATTGAGAATAAAAAACAAGATTAAAATCAAAAATAATCCTAAAGCTACTATTTTTTGTTTAGTTGTAAAAAGCATTTATTTTAACGGTTCTATAAAATATGGTTTATAATTAGGTAAAACATTTGGATGAAAAATATGAATCAAATCTTTCAAAATTAAATCTGGACGATTTGGCGCTTCTTCATAAAACAAAGTTCCACCACTTGCACCTTTTTTCACACTATAAGAATATACATTTTTATTTTTAAAAGCTGAAAATTCAGCATAATGTGGATTTGCTTTTTGCATTTGCTCGTACGATGTAAACTCACCTGGTCCAATCCAAAATTGAGCATTTTGAGCTTTATCGAAAACCGTTTCAAATCCTAAAGAAATACTTCCAACTCCTTTACTTTCACTCCACAAATAATTTCCGCCAGCGTCTTTAATAAATTGCGCCATCCAGCTTTCACCTTCTGGTAAATACCAAACATCTTGATACAAAGCACCACTCAAAACTGTTGGTTTACTTGATGCATTTTCAACAATTTTTTTAGCATCGTTATACGAATTTACAATTTTATCAAATGCCATTTTAGCTTCGTAGTTTTTATCATATAAAGCGCCGAAAAATTTAATCCATTCGGCTTTTCCTAATGGAGTATTTTCAACCCAATCGCCGTTATAAACAATTTTTAATCCAGCATTTTTAATATTTTCTAATTTTTTATTTTCGCCATCGTAACTATGTCCAATTATTAAATCGGGCTGTAAATCAATCACTAATTCTAAATTTACATTTTCGTTATCGTCTAATTCTTTAATTTGATTAGCATCGATTTTTTTTCGAATAACTTCGTTAGAAATATAATTCAAACCTGGAAATCCTACTAACGAATTCTCTACACCAAGTTCCACCAACGAAGGAATATGCGTAGTTGAAGTAACAACAGCTTTTTGAATCGGGATTTGAATTTGTAAATATTTTGATAAACTATCTGGAATTTTATCTAAATTCTTACTTAAAACATAAGTATATTTTTGATTTGAATTTGGCCACGGATTATTCACTTTTAAAACTGAAAAATTATCATAATGTTGCAAATTAAAACCTGTTGCATAAACAATTTCATTACTTACATTTTCAATGTTTTGTTTAGTTTCTCTTTTATCATTACAAGAAATTAAAATAAAACAACCAAGAAAAAAAAAGGCTTTCAGAAATTTAGAATTCATTTTAGTACTTTTAGAAAAGCAAATTTAGTTTTTAATTTTCTAAACTACCAAATTATCAAGTTGATAAAAAAGATTTGTATTTTAATAAATTACTTATAAATTTGTACCAAACTAGGTTGCATTTTTAACAATTGCATTAATAGGGAAATAGGTGCGAATTTTTCAATTCCTATGCTGTACCCGCAACTGTAAGCTTATCTGATTTTAGATGCATTCGAACTCACGCCACTGATTTTTATCGGGAAGGCCGAATATAGCAAGCCAGGAGACCTGCCTAAAGATTACGAACAACAAGTTAACCTTCGGGAAAAAAGGTCGAACCCATGCTTTTTAAAAACATTTCTTATTTTGTAATTTTTACATGTTCTACTTTCGCTTATGCGCAAGAAGAAGCACCTTTTGTTTTAGATGAATTAATTATCTCAGATTACAAATTAAATTCGCACAACAAAACCCAAACCATACATAAAATAAACGATTCAATTATCACACAAGCAAACGGTTCGTTAACTGATTTACTTTTAATGAACTCATCTATTTATTTTAAAGAAAATGGTTCGGGAATGGTTTCGTCTCCCAGTTTTAGAGGAACTACTGCACAGCAAACAAGCGTGCTTTGGAACGGAATTCCGGTGAATTCACTATTTTTAGGACAAACCGATTTTAATTCAATTTCATATAAAGAATTTTCTGAAATTGCAATAAAGCCAGGTGGTGGAAGTATTTTGTACGGTTCAGGTGCGATTGGTGGAACGATTCATTTAAACCAACCAATTCGTTTTGAAAAACGTTTAGATAATACTTTGCAATTGGGTTACGGAAGCTATAATTCATTCCGTATCAATAATAATTTTACCATTAGTAACGACAAATGGTTTGGTCAAATTTCGATTAACCGAAATCAATCGGATAATGATTTTGAAGTAAAAAATAGAAATTGGAAAAACACAAATGCTGAGTTTTACAACAATAATGCAAGTATAGTTGTTGGGCACGAAATAAACGAGAAAAATAGCCTTTCGTTATATTCCACTTATTATAACGATGACCGTCATTTTGCATTAGTTGCAGAAAATCAAACAAAAACTAAATATAAAAATACTTATTTTAGAAACTTATTACATTGGAAAAACGAAGGTGATTCGTACAAATCTAATGCGAGAATTGCTTATTTTAATGAAGGTTACAAGTATTTCAATAATCTCCCTACAAATGAATATTCGTCTGGAAATGTGAATTCTTTTATAGCAAAATATGATTTTGAATATTTTATCGCTTCAAATTTTAGTTTAAACGGAATTCTTGATTATTCAAACCATAAAGGAACTGGAAAAAATTCTGGAATTACATCTGCTAAACAAGAAATTTTAGGATTAAGTATTTTGGCTAATCATGAATTGAATGAGAAATTAGGCTACGAAATTGGTTTCAAACAAGAATTCAATAATACTTATCAAAATCCATTTTTATATTCTGCCGGAATTTATTACAAACCAACCTCTGTTTATCAATTGAAATTGAATGGTTCAAAGAATTTTAGAATTCCAACATTTAATGATATTTTTTGGGAACCTGGAGGAAATAAATCATTACAACCCGAAACGAGTTTTCAGCTGGATTTACGCAACGAATTTAAATTCAGAAATCTAAGTTTTGGATTAAACACCTATTATACCAAAATAGATAATATGTTGCAATGGATTCCAAATAATACCGGAACTTGGGAAGCTCAGAACTTAAAAGCTGTCGAAATCAAAGGTGCTGAATTTGATGCGCAATATCATTTCAAAATCAAAGAAAATACATTTAATGTACAAGCCACTTACGCGTATACGAATTCGGAAGACACACAGTTAAAAAAACAATTGATATACACGCCTTTCCATAAATTTACTGGACAAATTAGTTACAATTACAAACGTTTTTCGGCCGGAATTCAATCCATCTATAATGGTTCTGTTTTCACGACAGCAAGTAATGTTTCGAAATCAAAAATTGAAGCTTATGCTTTGATAAACGGAAATATTCAATATCATTTCGGAAAGAAAATCAAACAAACTTTACTATTCGAAATTAAAAATATTTCGAACGTCAATTACGAAAATGTAATCAACCGACCAATGCCAGGTCGAAATTTTAATATACAATTAATAACCAAATTTTAATATGAAAAAATTAGTTTTATCTTTAGCTATCATCGCATTTGCAACATCGTGTAGCAACGTAGATGACGATACAATTATTGACGAAATTCCACAAGCTGAAAAACCTTATTCAAATGGAATTATAATCTGTAACGAAGGGAATTTCCAAAGCTCGAATGCCGAAATATCTTTTATAAAAAATGATTTAAGCACAGTTTATAACAATATTTTTGCTTTAAATAATTCTAATGCAACACTTGGAGATGTTGCACAATTTATTGGATTTAATAACGATTTGGCTTACATTGTAATGAACAATTCAAACACAATAGAAATTGTGAATCGTTATACATTTAAGAAAGTAAATCAAATTTCACAAGAATTAAATCAACCACGTGCCATTGCTTTTTCTAACGGTAAAATTTACGTGACCAATGCAAACAATAATACAGTCGCGGTTTATAATGCTACAACAAACACATTTATCAAAACAATTGCTTTAGATAATCAGCCTGAAAAATTGGTAGCAACATCAAATTATGTTTATGTACAATCTAGTTCCTATTCAACTACTGGAAATACAATTGAAATCATAAATTCATCTTCAGATACAAATACAAAAGATTTAACTTTTGCATTGCCAATGAACGGAATCACAATAGATTCAAATATGATTTTTGTTATTGGTTCTGATGTAAACAAAACAGAAATATCAAAAATAGAAAACGAAGCAGTTACAAAAACAATCACAAGTAATACTTTAAAAAGTTCGAGATATTTAACTTTAGATAATGGTAATTTATATTTCACAAACGGAACCGGAATCTTTACACTTTCAAAAGATTTAAACAATATTCCATCAGCTCCATTATTTAATGTTAGTGATAATAGTTGGTCAACTTTGTTCGGATTTAATGTCATCGACGGAAAAGTTTTTAGTTCCGACGCAAATGGGTTTACAGATAATAGTATCATAACAATTTATGATTTGAGTGGAAATGTTTTAAAAACATTCACAACTGAAATTGGTACAAACGGTTTTTATAAAAACTAAATTTAGAAAGCTTCTCAAATTACGAGAAGCTTTCTTTTTTTATCTTATATTTACAAAAAGAATAACGATGAATACAGAGAACAAAGACAAAAGAAACTTTTTATTAATGCTTATTTTTCTTGGTTTAGTTTTGATTTCGAGTGTTTTGATTTTTAATTCGGTAATGAAAAAAGAATCTAAACTTGAGGAAACAGAACCAGAAACTTTTGAAACACCAGAACAAGCATATCATAAAACAAAAGATATCTTATTTAATGTTTCCACAAAAATTAATAAAGGAATTTATTCTATCGAAAAAATAAATACAGCAGAAAAAATAAAAAATTAAAATCATGAAAACAATACTAAAATACTTGCTTTTAACGGTTACTTGTATTGGATTTTCTATTACTAGTAACGCTCAAGATTTAATAGAAACATTTAAAAATCAGCCGAATGTAGAAACGGTTGTTGTTAATAAAAAAATGTTTCAAATGATGTCAAACGTTAAAATGGATATGAATGATAAAGAAAATCAAGCCTATCTAAATTTAATAAAAAAGCTAGATGATTTAAAGCTTATTTCTACAAAAAACGCGGCTACGTCTGGTAAAATGAAAACTTATGTTGTGAGTTATGTCAAAACAAATTCGATGACCGAATTGATGACACTTACTGAAAATGGAGCAACAACGATTTTCTATGTTGACCCTTCTTCAACAAAAGAAAACATTAAAGAACTCATGATGTTTGTAAGTGGTAACGAAACAATTATTTTATCTTTGAAAGGTAGTTTTAGTTTAAATGAATTAAGTTTGGTGACAAATAAAATGAAATTACCCGTTGGCAATTCTTTAAATAAAATTTCAAAATAAACAACAGCCTCAAGATTATTAAAATTTTGAGGCTGTTGTTTTATTGTTTTAAATTTAAATCAAACGTTTTAACTAGTAGTTCTAAATCTGGATTAATTTCTAAAAGCTGATTGTATTTATCTTCAATCGTAAAAGCTTTTTTAATTTTTATTTCTTCATTAACTTCAATGTGAATTTCGATTGCATAATTGTTTAACTTCTTTCGAAGGTAATTCACCAAATCGTATTTGTTTTCATCAAAACTAATCTTAGAACCTTCGTTCGGAAGTTCGATTCGGATTAGATTTCCATTTAATTCAGGAACAGACATTTTCATGGTCGAATACATCAACATACGTCCGGTTTTGTAAAAACGATCGGCAATAAAATTCCAATGTTCAATCATTTCTTCAAAAGAAAATGCTTCTTTAGGTAAATCTTCAGGATTAATTGCAGCTTTACTTAACGAAGCTTCTAACTCTTTTTTTCGTTTGATGCTTTTTAATGATAAGGCCGAAACAGCATATTCATTATTTTGAGTATTCAATACGATTTTCTGAGTCTGAATTTCATCAGTTTGATTTTCAGTTGCAGATTCAACTTTGTTTTCTTGAGTTTGCGCAATATTAGAATACGATTCAGAAGGTGATTCTGAAACTTTATCGTTCTTAATTTCTTCTGTAATTACAGTTTGAAGTTTAAAAAAACTCGGTGGAATTATGAACCGATTAGATTTTTTTTTTCATCCATTTGAGTTAGCGATGCTAATTGCATCAAACATAACTCAACCATTAAACGTTGGTTTTGACTTGTTTTGAATTTTAAATCACAATCGTTTGCTAAATTAATTCCAGCAATTAATAAAGTAATCGGTAATTTTTGAGCTTGAATTAAAAATAATTGTTTGTTTTCATCACTAACTTCTAATAAATTCAAAGTTTCTGGATTTTTACAAACCATTAAATTTCTAAAATGCGAGGCTAAACCGGCAACAAAATGCTGACCATCAAATCCTTTTGCTAAAATATCGTTGTAAGCTAAAAGTAAATTAGGAATATCATTAGCAATAATCATATCGGTAACTCGCAAATAATAATCAAAATCTAAAACATTTAGATTTTCGGCAACTGCTTGACGTGTTAAATTATTACCACAATACGAAACTACGCGATCAAAAATAGAAAGTGCATCACGCATCGCACCATCGGCTTTTTGAGCGATGATTTGCAGCGCATCTTCTTCATAAGTAATATTTTGACTTTTCGCTACTTCTGCTAAATGGTCTTTCGCATCAGCAATCGTTATACGTTTGAAATCAAAAATCTGACAACGCGATAAAATCGTAGGTATAATTTTATGCTTCTCAGTAGTTGCTAAAATAAAAATAGCATGTTTTGGTGGTTCTTCTAATGTTTTTAGGAATGCATTAAAAGCTGCCGAAGAAAGCATGTGAACCTCATCAATAATATAAACTTTATATTTTCCGGTTTGTGGTGGTATTCTTACTTGGTCAATTAAATTACGAATATCGTCAACCGAGTTATTAGAAGCAGCATCTAACTCAAAAACATTAAATGCAAAATCTTCGGTTGGGTCATCATAGCCTTCTTGATTAATTTTTCGAGCCAAAATACGGGCACAAGTAGTTTTACCAACTCCTCTAGGTCCAGTAAATAGTAACGCTTGCGCCAAATGATTATTATCAATAGCATTGATTAATGTATTGGTAATGGTTTGTTGTCCTACAACATCTTTGAATGTTTGTGGACGGTATTTTCGCGCAGATACTATAAATTGTTCCATGGTAAATATTATGATTACAAATATACGTAATTAAAAGAATTTTCAAACTTTAAGCGACATGACTTATTCAGGAAAATATCCAGAATCTCCTAATTTTTCCTTCCAAATTTGATTCAATTTAGCATTATCATATTTCTTTTTGGGCGGATAATAATTGATTTTCCCTTCTTGTTGCAACTCTTCTATAATTCGTTCAATATAAAAATCTTCTAAAGTTGTTTCTGGATTAAATTGAGTTTTAAGATTAATGTCAAAAAGTTTAGCGGTTTGATTTGACCAAAAAGCTTTCCAACCACTTTTAAATTCTTTTATCAAAGAGAAGGTAGTTTGCCCTGTTTGTCTATCAATTAATTTCACTAAAATTTGACCATCTTTACGAGACATTTTTTTTAGTTTATCTTTAAATTGACTTTCCAAATAATCTTGAGATGCATTGATATATTTACGCTTTTCTCGATTCGTTTTAAACTTAGATAAATTTTCATTAACTGTTGTCAAAGCTTCAGAAGTAGCAATTACATATGGATAAACTCTAAGAATTCTTCTACGCAAAATATTATTTGCTTTCATGCGTTCTAATTCTTCCTTTGTAAAATTGATGTTCAATTCAGGAAGCATAAATTCAGTTTCTAATTCTCCATCTTCATTTACAACCGTCGAAAGTGTATCTGCATATTTCTGCCAATCATTAACTTGAGCAGTAATTTTCTGAGAAAAGAAAACTATTAATATGATAAAAAAAAGCTGTCTCATAATCGTTATTTTGTTAATCAAATTTATAGATATTTTTAAAAGGATAAACATCTAATTCAGTATTTTTGTAAAAAGATTCATATAATGGAAACAAAAACGATACTAAACGATAAATCGATAGCATTTTTAGAGCAATATTTAAATAATGCATCGCCAACAGGATTTGAATCTGAAGGCCAAAAACTTTGGATGGATTATTTAAAACCTTATGTAGATACTTTTATTACAGATACCTACGGAACTTGTGTTGGAGTTATTAATCCGGATGCTCCTTAC
Organism: Flavobacterium sp. I3-2; assembly: GCF_013389595.1. Lineage (NCBI taxonomy): Bacteria > Pseudomonadati > Bacteroidota > Flavobacteriia > Flavobacteriales > Flavobacteriaceae > Flavobacterium > Flavobacterium sp. I3-2. The sequence goes on along the minus strand of NZ_CP058306.1, from coordinate 2,068,237 downwards.
AAAGTAGTTATTGAAGGTCATGCTGACGAAATTTCTTGGTACGTTAATTACATCACTGAAGACGGAATGCTTTACGTGATTAGAAATGGAGGAAGCGACCAAATGATTGCTCCAAGTAAACGCGTAAACATTCACACAAAAAAAGGAATCGTTAAAGGTGTTTTTGGATGGCCTGCAATTCATACCAGAAATCGTGGTGGTGAAGGTGATAAAGCTCCAAAAATTGAAACTAATTTTATTGATTTAGGATGTGAATCTCGCGAAGAAGTCGAAAAATTAGGAGTTCATGTAGGTTGTGTGATTACATATCCTGATACTTTTGAAATTCTTAATGATACTAAATTTGTTTGTCGTGCATTAGATAATCGCGTGGGTGGATTTATGATTGCGGAAGTTGCTCGTTTATTAAAAGAAAATAACATTACGTTACCTTTTGGATTGTATATTACCAATTCCGTTCAAGAAGAAGTTGGCTTACGAGGTGCAGAAATGATTACACAAACCATAAAACCAAATGTTGCAATTGTGACTGATGTTTGTCACGATTCGACAACACCGATGATTGATAAAAAAATTGAAGGAGAATTAAAAATCGGAAAAGGTCCGGTTATTACTTACGCACCAGCCGTTCAGAACATATTACGCGAATTGATTATCGATACAGCAGAAACAAATAATATTCCGTTTCAACGTTTAGCTTCTTCGCGTGTTACCGGAACAGACACCGATGCTTTTGCGTACAGTAATGGTGGAGTAGCTTCGGCATTAATTTCACTTCCGTTACGTTACATGCATACAACGGTAGAAATGGTTCATAGAGATGATGTTGAAAATGTAATTAAATTGATTTACAACACACTTTTAAAAATAGAAAGTAACGAAACGTTTAGTTATTTTAAATAATAGAAAAGCCTCGAAATTCGAGGCTTTTTTTTACATTTTCTTTTCTAAATATCGTTCGGTAATAAAATCAATATCTTTTATCGATTTTCGACTCCAATCGATTTTCTTTTCTAAAATTTCTTGGTTATTAAGTTTCCAATCCACTTCGCTCCTTCTTAGTTTATTGGTTAATTGCTGAATAATTATCGCTGCAGAAACCGATATGTTTAAACTTTCTGTAAATCCGACCATCGGAATTTTTAAATACGTATCGGCTTGTTTCATAATATCTTCAGATAAACCCAAACGCTCGGTCCCAAAGAAAATTGCTGAAGGTTTAGTAACATCAAAATCTTCCAAATGAAAAGCATCGACATGTGGCGTTGTTGCAACGATTTGATAACCTTTTGCTTTTAACGAATCAATACAAGCTTGATGGTTATTGTAACGATGAATATCCACCCACTTCTCTGCTCCCATCGCTATTTCTTTATCTATGGTTTTACCGAATTTTTGTTCGATGACATGCAAATCTTGCAATCCAAAAACTTCACAACTTCGCATCACAGCACTGGTATTATGCAATTGAAACAAATCTTCGCAAACAATGGTTAAATGTTTGGTACGATTTTCTAAAACTTCTAAAAAACGTTCTTTTCTTCGGTCGGTAACAATGTTTTCTAAATAAGCTAAATAATTTTCGTCTTGAAAAAGGAAGTCGATATTTGGTTGCATTTTGTTGTTTTTTCACAAAGATAACATTTCAAATGCATTCGTTTTAAGATTTACTTATGAAACCGAATTAAAATAGTTAGTAACTTAGCGCAAATAAAATATCAAAATGAAATTTATACCTTTTATATGTTTAGCGTTTTTAATTTCTTGTAGTAAAAAAGAAGAAGCTAAAACAGTTACAGCAAAACCGAAAATTCCTGAAACTGAAATGTACACTTTAGAAACCAAAAATTTTTTCATCGATGTTCCTCAAGGATTTGCAGTAAACGAAATGAAAATCGCTAATAAATATGCGATGAAAGATTTTATCAAAAGTGATAGTTTACAATATTTCTTAATTGCTTCGGACAATATGGATTCGAAAATTACAATTGATTTTAATTCCGATTTTGTTTCTTCTGATTTTAGTTTGATGGATTTGAATCAACGTTTATATCAAAATTATAAAGATAAATTTCCAAATGAAGTTAAAGAAATTACGCTACAAAAAGATTCTTTAATCGGAAACAAGCAAGTGAATTATTTAGTATTTACATCATTGAATAATGATAAATCTGAACAAACAATGTACGTTTTAATAAAAGAAAACGACAAGGTAGTTAATTTGTCTTTTAAAACTGATGCTGTTTCAAATACGATTAATCAAGATAAAACCAATTGGAAAATTATTGAAAGTATCGGATTAAAAGAAAATTAAAATTTATCAATTATGAGTGTTATTGAAGCTCTATCGACTTCCTTAAAATTAAAAATTCAAGACCCAAATATTGCATTAGCAAAAGAAATTGTGAATTCGAGTAACGAATCAGGTATTCTTGAATTGATAAACGAACTTGGTAATAAAAAACTTGCAAGTGATTGTATTAAAGTTTTATATGAAATTGGTTACTTACAACCGAAATTAATCGAAAAATACGCAACTGTTTTTTTAGATTTATTAGCTCATAAAGACAATCGAATGCAATGGGGCGCAATGACAGCTTTGGCTGAAATAGCTAAAGTTAATCCGGAATTCGCATTTGAAAATCTTTCTAAAATTTTACAAGCTTCTGACGAAGGTTCAGTGATTACAAAAGACCAAGCTTTTAATATTTTAATTGAATTAGCAAAAATAAACAGCTATTATCATAAAGCTTTTTCGCTATTAAACGAACAATTATTGAAGGCTCCAAATAATCAATTTCCAAAATATGTTGAACAAACTTTTACCATCTACAAACCTGAAGATAAAGAAGTTTTAATCAAAACGATTGAACTAAAAATCGTTGAGATTGATGTAGAATCAAAACGTAAACGTGCCGATAAGATTCTTCAAAAATTAAAAAAATAAAAAAAGACTTGTTAGTAAAAACTAGCAAGTCTTTAAAATGTAACACAACTTACATTTTTTATATAAAATAATGAATGTTCTATGCCGGAACCAACGTTTTCGATTTTAAATAAACCAAGGTTTTATTAATGTAAGGTGTGCAAATTACCAAGATAATCATAGCTAAAATAATCCACGACATCATTTCGTAATAATCCATGGCGTATCGTAAACTTGCTTGTTGATTTACGTCTGAAATAACTAATTTTTGACTCGCTTTTTCGGTTAAATCCGGTAACATTCCTCGTGAAGATAATTTATTCATATAACGAGAAAGCTCATCTTGATAAATTGTATTTGCATAAGTAATATTATCTTGAAAACGGTTGTAATGTTGACTTTTTTTGAACAAGCTAAAATAATTTACCAAACCAATACTTACGGTAAATCCTAAATAACGAACTGCTAAAGCCGTTGCTGCTGCTGATGGTCCTAGTTTAATATCGACTGACGAAATGATGTAGATAATCGTCGGAACCATAATCATACCTACGCCTAATCCTTGACAAAGCAATGGTAAAAAATAATAACTTTCGTTTGCAGAAACATTAAACAAAAAGTACATGGCAACGTGAAATATCAATAAAAAAAGAAAACCTGTTCCCCAAATAAATCGAATATTTTTCTTTTGTAGTAATAAAGCACAAGATATAACTACGCCCAAAACTAATCCGAAAAGATTAAAAATGTTGATGTACGAAATATGTCTTGGGTCAAATTTTAATATTTGTCCGAAATAATTATTGGTGATTCCTGATGCAAATCGGCAAATATACATAATGAACAAAACCAAACATCCGATTTTAAAATTTCTGAATTTAAAAATCTCTAAGTTTATGTAAGGTCTTTTGATGTAAAATTGTCGATATGCAAAAAAGAAAATAAACAAAACCAAACCTAAAAAAACCAATCGAATATCAGCATCTTCAAACCAATAATATTGCTGGCCATAAACCATTAAATATCCAAAAGAAATACCGATTCCGCTATATAAAACAAAACTTTCCCAATCTAAATCATACAACGGAAACTTAACTTGTAAGCGTACATAATTCATAGAGATTAAAATCATAATTAATCCTGGTATGAACGAAAATACGGCAATCTTATATAAAAAATTATAATCGAATTGGTCAATTAAATCGGCTGTAACAATATTATTAAATGGTGTTGCACAAATCAGCATTCCAAAAAAAACAGAGAAACTTATTTCGCGAGCTTTTTCTGAATCGATACGTGAAAAAATAGTTGACAGCGATAAATTCACTGAACTTGCAAATAACATTCCTTGTAAAAATCGTAACGGAAAAATCACATACAATTCGGTAGAATAATACATAATTAAACAAGTTATGATTTGCATAACATTGAAGATGATGAAGTATTCTTTTGTTGCAAGAAATGAAAAAAATCTGCGTTCTAAACTATAAAATCCGACAAAACCAGCATAAAATAAAGTAACTGCAAATTGCATATCTTTAGGTTCACATCCGTAATGACCTGCCGATGCATTTAAATTTGCAATAGGTAAAAAAAACAGTACCATGGTTGGCATCAAAATTGTAAAAAGTATGATTTTTACAAGCCATTCTGGAATCCATTTTTTAAATAAATCTTTTGGATTATTTGGTTGCATTGTTTTGTTTTTTAGTAACATAAACATTTACGTTCATTCCCGATTTTAATAAATCTTCTTCTTCGTTTTTACCAACCAATTCAATACGAACCGGAACACGTTGTACAATTTTTACATAGTTACCTGTTGCATTATCTGGCGGAAGCAAAGAAAAACTAGAGCCGGTTGCAGGAGAAATCGATATAATTTTACCTTCGTAATCAATATCTGGATAAGCATCGGCTACTAATTTAACCGTATTTCCTACACGCATTTCGCTAATTTGTGTTTCTTTAAAATTAGCTACAATCCATTTTGGAGTTTCGTCATTTACGATATAAGCCAAAACTTGTCCTGGGTTAATCATTTGTCCCATTTCTATGGTTCGTTTTCCCATTCTTCCGTTATATGGCGCGGTGATTACGGTATAACCAACATCTAAATTTTTACGTTGTTTTAATGATTTCAATCGTTCAATTTCGGCAAACAAGACTGCTTTCTGTGCATCTAAATCAACAATTTTAGATTTTGCTGCTTGATATGTTTTTTCTGAAGCATTCAATTCACTTTTATAAACATCTAAAGTTGATTTTACTTCTTCTAATTGTTGTGCAGTTGCAGATTCTACTTTGTATAATTTGTTATATCTGTCGTATTCTAAATCTTGTTTCCAAACTTTAGCTTCATTTGTTTTAATTACGCTTTTTGCAGCTTCAGCATCAGCAGCTAAAGTATGTTTCGTTTTCTCGATGACTTCAATTTCTGCTAATTGTTTTTGAATATTAGCTTCCGTTTGTGCTTCTTCATAAATATATTCTCGGTTATCGATAACTAATAAAGTATCACCTTTTTTAACCATTTCATTTTCTTCGAACGAAACCTGAGTAATATAACCACCAACACGAGCAATAACAGGATTTATATATTCTTGTACTTGTGCATCGTTGGTATGCTCATATTTCCAATTTCGCCAAACAGTAGAGATTCCCCAAACACAAACTCCGATAATTGTAACTCCGGCAACTACACTTGAAACTTTGGTGATGGCACGGTCTGTAATTTTAATTTTTTGTTTAAATTCCATTATAAAATCCCTTTGGCTAATTGAAGTAAATAATATTTATTTTGTGCATTAATTTTTGAAGCTTCTAATTCAAACTGAGTTCTTAAAACCTGAATATCGGCGTCAAGTAAAGCTGTAACTAAAGCTGTTTTATTGAAATATGTATTTTTTATAATTCGAGCATTTTCTTTTGCGAATTGTTTATTTTTTTCATTTACATTAATCTGAATTAAAGCTTCTTCATATCTTAAATAAGCTTCTTTAACTTCTTGTTTGATTTGGTCTGTAATATGATGATGCGCAATTTCTTCCTTTTCATATTCTAGCTTAGCTTTTCTAAGTTTATGCGTGTTATGATACAAAGACGAAATTGGAAACGATGCTTTCAAACCCACCAAACCTAAAGTGTACCAACTGTCGTTATACGGATATAAGAAAATTTGTGGATTTGCAAAAGTAAAATTCCCAGTTACACCGATTGATGGACGAACATTAGCTTTAACTTTCTTGATTCCTAATGCAGTTAGTTCAACATTTTGTTCAGAAATTTGTTGTTTAAAAGCATTTTTAAGCGCAATTTGTAAAGCTTCGTCGTAAGTTTCTAAATGAATCTCAGATAAATCTTGAACCTTTGGGATTACAATACTTTTTTCATTAGTTCCAAGATAAAAACTCAATTGCTGATTGGTAATTAAAATATCGTTTTCAATTTCAACCAACGACATTTTACGTTTAGAAAGTTCTAACTCAATACGTAAAACATCACTTTTTAAAATCACTCCGTTTTTATAAAATTGTTGAACTTCGTGTAATTGTTTCTCTTGGTCAGCGATGTCATTAATAATAACATCTCTAAATATCATTGATTTTTGCAACTCTAAAAAAAGTTGAGCAGCTTTATATCGTATTTCAGATTTTGTTTGTTGTTTTGCGATAGCAGCTCTTTTATCTAAAATTTTAGCTTCTTGAATTTTAAGATTTTGTTTGTTTCCATCATACAAATTAAAATACATCGAAGCACCTGAATTGTATAACGTATGAATCACATCGTGTTGTTCTGGCTTATTACCTAATCCGTTTGAATAGATAGGCATATTTGTAGCTTTATCAACACTTGCAAAAACACTTAGGGTAGGAAAACGTTCTGCCTTTGCATCTAAAACATTTTGATTCCGAATCAACGATTCTGTGTTTTGCAGTTGTACTTCTTTACTTTGAACGTTGGTCAGTTCCCAAACTTCATTCAAAGATAAATACAAGGTATCAGCAGTTGCTGAAGGATGTTGCGAATGTTGTGCAGCAACATCAAAGCCTGATAGAATCAGGGCTAAAGAACAAACGAGTATTCCCGATTTCATTTCATTAAAATATTGGACAAAATTAGTAAGCTACCGTGTTCCTTGTATTTCTTAAATAGTCAATAATTTATTCATTTCAGCCAATTTTTTATACCTTTACTTTTTATTTTTATTATGGATATTATAGAAGCTTTATCAAAAATAGATTCGAATGAAAATGGTGTTTTTGTCATGCACGAAAAATCAGAAAAAAGATTTCCTTTACATAAACATAACAAGGGTCAATTGAGTTATGTTGAAGGTGGAATTGCATATTTAACGGTTGATAACAAAACTTATGTAGTTCCGGCTCGTTATTTTTTTTGGATTCCGAAAGGTTTACCGCATGTATTGCGATTGAACAATTCGGCAACTGTAACACATTCTCTATATTTTTATACAACCGATGACGATTCAAATGCTTTTTATGACGAATTAGGTATTTATATCTCTAACGATTTATTGACAGAAATGATTAATTATACCGAAGCTTGGACTGGAAAAATGGTCGATGAAAGCGATGCTAATTTTGTGTTTTTAAAAGCGTTAAAAAATATTTTACCAACTTTTCAGAACAAAAATCTACCACTACAATTACCGTTTTCTGACCATCCGAGAATGATTAAGATTACAGATTATTTAGATGTGAATTTTGGTAAACCGTTAACTTTAAAACAAATTAGTGAACATTTTAATTTAAGTGAACGTTCGATGTCCCGTTTTTTTCAGACCGAATTACAAATTTCATTTTTACAATATTTAAAGACATTACGCATGGTAAAAGCCATTGAACTCTTACTAAAAACAGATATTTCAGTAAGCGAAATAGCCAACACAGTTGGATATGTAACACTAGGTTCATTTAGTAACACTTTTCAAGAATTTACAGGCTCTCGCCCACTCGATATGAGAAAAACGAAAATATAAATGATTTTAATTTTATCATTTAAAAATAGCATGTAACTAAATATTAAAACAATACCTTTGCAAATCAAAACAATTAAATTTTAAACGTATGAATCAAGATATTAGCGAAATCATCGACATTATTGAAAATTTTCACGAAAACTACCAAACTGAAACAGTTTTAGATTTTCCTGTTAATTTTTCAAACGATACTTTATTGTTAATTAAAGAATTCAAAAACAATTCGACTAACGAAAATGCATCTGATTTAAAAAAGGTTTATGAAGATTTTATGTCAGAAATTTTGAAACATGATTCTGTTTTAAAAGAAAATCAATCATTCGATTTTAGTCAAATTAAAACGTTTGAAGCTTTAATTGAAAACTCTGAAATCGAACATTTAGAACCAATTTATACACATTACAGCTTTACGGAGGTCGAAGAAATTATCGAACAAATGTTTGATGAAATTAAAAACATCAAAGAATCTCAAAAAGAACTAAAAGAAGAATTGGTTTATATTTTAGAAGATTATTTATATCACATCGAATATCTAGAAGACAATATGCAATACAATTATTTTATTTACGATGAATTGCAAGATATCGATAACGAAGAAAAATTAAACGAAACAATTGCTGTTTTACGTGAAGAGAAAAAAGCTTTACATGATAAATTTGAACAAAAATTAAAAAGTAAAAAGTAATATGTGGGGAGAAACCGACGACTTTTATAATTCATTTAACGAATTTACAGAACATTACCAAGGAGTTATCAAACACAAAAATCCGATTTCGTATGTAAATCGTGCGTTAGATTTATTAAAGGAATTTCAGTTCAGAGCCGTTCATGGAAAATGTTCTGAAGAAGAAGTTTTTGTGTATGAAGAATTTGTTGAAGAATTACAATTGCATCAAAATTTATTTGACGAATATATCGATTACGATTTATCTGACATTGAAGCTTGGGAAGATTTTATTGAAGACAAAACTTTACGTTTTGTAAAACCTTTTGAAACGCATTATAGTTTTACAGCAAACGAACAGTTTATAGAAAATGCTTTTAAACAATTTGATGCCAAAGAAATAGACTTAGAACAATTACTTGATATTTTAAAAATTCCGGTTTATGAATATCAAGAAAACGCATCAGATTTAAGTAACAATGCTTTTTTTAATCATTACGTTTATGCCGAGTTAGGTAAAATGGACCCGAAAAATAAAGAGCACGACCAATTGACTTTTCAATTACAAACCGAAAAACAAGAAAAAGCCGCTAATTATTTAATGCGACTACAACGTTTACTTGAAATAGATTCAGAAGAAAACTAACAAAAGCACTTCATATGGAAGTGTTTTTTTTGTTATAACATTTACCTTAATAAATAAAATTAGCATTAAAAATAAAAAAATCATTTTATTTTAACATAATTTAATGTAATTTAGATTCATATTTAAACCAATTCTTTTAAAATTTATGAATCCATTATTTTTAATTCCTGTAGTTGTTATTATTGGCGGTATCATTTTTATGGTTATGATGAACAAAAAACACAAAGCTGTTAAGTCTGAAATTGATATGAATAAAGAACGTCTAAAATACGAATCGTATAAACAAGAACTTTTAAATTCTGAGTTTTCGAAGATTCAAAAATGGATGAATGGAAAACCTATCGACGCTTTTACTTCTGCTTCAGTTCCGCAATCAACTGCTAGCAAAGTAGAAGAACATATTACAGATGGTCTAAAAAAAGTTGCACTTTCTGCAGTTGGCGTTAGACTTATCAAAGTAGATACTGAATGTTTCTGGGTTTTAAGTGAAAACGATTTACATTTTTTTACAACAAATACTTCGGGTGAAAAAGATGAGCATATCGTTTTTGATTATTTTAGTATCGAAAAAGCTAAATTGGCTTATGGCGGAATTTTAAAATCAACTTTAGGAGCTTATTCTAAATCATCAGAGGAATATTTGCCAAAAACGCATCTCTTAACTATTGATTTGGAAGGAAATCCAATAACACTTGAAATTCACGATAGATTGAACTATGTTGTCGACCCGCTTGATGCATTAAATCTAGAAAAACAATTTAAAACCAGAGCAAAATATCAAGTTGTCGGTGAAAAATTTGTAGAGATTCTTCAAAATAAATTTCCGAATTTAAAAATTGCTTAAACTTTGTATTATGGGATTTTTTTCAAAATTTTTTAACGCACTACAAAGTGTTCGAATCAATAAAGAAAACGGAATAAGCGGAACTCCTCTAAATCATTTATTGACAAGTTCAATGTATGCTGAACAACAATCGGCTTATTTAAATTCGTATGAAACGGGATTAAATCAATCGGACATCAAAAATATAATTGAAAATGCTTGGCATCTTTTTAATAAAGAAGATGTATTAGAAACATTAGAAACTTTACTTTACAGAAACCAAGACGAACATATAAATGTTGTTTATTTGGCTTATAATAATTCGAGCAATTATGTAGAAATTTTAAAAACTAAACTTCCGAACAACGAAGATATTTTTAATCATTATTTAGAAATTTATCGAGCTTTAAAAAAAGTTGTTCCGGAGTTAATAGCAAATCAAGTTATCGAAAATGCAGCCGAATTAAATCATATAAAAGATAGTGGTTGGAATATCGGAAGAGCCGCTTTTATTGCAAGATGTTCTTATGACTTAGGTTATTTAACTAAGGTTGAACTTATAGATTTTTTAGAAAAATGTTATTCCGAACTAAAAAAATATTGCAACACCTGGAAAGAATACACAACAAGTTACATTTTAGGTCGAGCTATTTGGGGCGGTTCTAATAACAATGGCATGATTTCGATTGCAAATAGTTTACTAACTAACGAAAATAGCCCACTTAAAAACAAAACATATATTTAAAATAAATTCAATTCAAAATTGCACTTCGATTCGAAGTGCTTTTTTTGTATATTGTAATAAAAAATCATGAAAAAAATAGTATTCTTATTATGCTCAAGTTTAATCATATCTTGTTCAGATAAAACAACAGATAAATCACTAAACAACGAAACAGTTAAATCAGAAGTTGAAACTTCAGAAAATTTTGATTGGTTACTTGGCGATTGGAAACGCTTAAATAACGATGAAGGAAACGAAACTTTTGAAAATTGGAAAAAAATCAATGACACTGAATATTTAGGAATTGGATTTACCTTAAAAAATGGCGACACCATCAGTCAAGAAAAAATGGAATTGTCCAAAACAAATAATCAATGGAATATAGCTGTTTCTTTTCCGACAGAAAAAAATGCTACGTTTTTTAAAGTTACGCAAATCGAAAAAAATTCATTTACATGCGAAAATGAACAAAACGATTTCCCAAAGAAAATTCATTATTGGATAGAAAATCAAAACTTAAAAGCTATAATAAGTAATGATGAAATGGAAATCGATTTTGTATTTGAAAGATTAAAGTAGTTTAAATGAATTCTAATAGAACTAGTATCAAAAGGCTTTTACTTCTAGATTTAAAAATTGCTGAACATGAATTATCTCAATTTTCGGGAGGTTATTCAGGTAAATTTGATTCAGCCGAAAATTTTCATAAAACTTTAAAACGCGCAATCACAAATTTTGAACTTGGCGACGATTCCGTTATTAATGATTTATGGAATTGGTTTGCTCCTACTTGCGATTGGGATGATTTGGTAGGTGATTTAAATTTAGGAAATCGGATTTTTGAACGATTAAAAGAATTAAAATAACTGATTTATAATTTTATTTAAATTTTGAAAATGAATCAAGAACTTTGGAATAGAATTTTAAATTTTAATTTTGATTTTCCTCAAAGTGAATTTGGTTTTACAACCCGACTTGCAAAAGAAAATTATTGGACTCTGAATTTTACCAAAAAAGCTATTTTAGAATATAAAAAATTTATGTATTTGGCAGCTACATCAAATGTTATGGTTTCTCCATCAGAAATCGTTGATGTAGTTTGGCATCAACATTTGATATTTACAAAATCATATCAAAAATTTTGTACAATTCTGGGAAAACAAATTCAGCATATTCCTTCAACTCATAATAAAGAAGATTACGCAAAATTCAAACAAGCAAAAGAACAAACCAAAATTTTATATGAACAAAATTTTGGAAATCAACCTGAAGAAATTTGGTCTTTCAATACAATGTTTGAAAGCTTAAAACTCAAAAAAGCAAAATATAAACTAAGAACTTTTATCAATTTTGGAATCATCAGTTTTGTATGTTTAATTTTACCTTTTTATTTTATATTAAATCCAATTTACAGAAAAATCGATGGTTCTTTATTTATATTTTTACTTTTAATTTTATCTATTGTAATATTTTCAATTTTAGAAATTTATAATCGAAAAAAATTACATGAATTAATTATCAACATAGATAAAAAATCTTTTTTGTTTGATTTAATTCCTGACGAACTTATCTATCTAAAAAAACAAAATATAATTAATGTAATAAACGTTTCAATTAACGAATTGATAAAAGAGAATGTTATCAAAATATCAGATAACAAACAGGTATTCTTAAATGAAAAAGCAATTGTTAATACACCAGAATCATATCAAATAGTTGCATTAATTCCCGAAAATAAATCGATAAGTTATATTGACTTAATAACTAAATTAAAATATAAACCTATTTTTTCGAACATTTCAAATTCATTAGATGCAACAACTAAATTTATCAATAAATCGCAGAAATTTCATACGCTTTATTATACGAATTTTGTAATTATTTCTACTTTAATTTTATTAGCTTTTGTTAGAATTATAACTGGTTTAGTTCATTCAAAAAACATTGGTGTAATTTTAGTTTCAACGATTTTTTTAATAATGTTTTCGGTTTTCTTTTTAGATAGATTAACCAAACAAATTGCCGTAAATCAATTACCAAAATTTTATATTAATGAAATAATTTCAAAAGAAAAAATTGAAAACCATTCTGAATGGAATTACTTTTTATTAGGTTCATCTGCATTAATTTGGACTTTTAAACCAATCGCAGAAGATTTACAAACTGAAAAAAATCAAAATAATTCTTGTAGTAGTTGCGGTACTTCTTGCGGAAGTTGTGGTGGATGTAGTGGATGTGGAAGTTCTTAAATTAGCCAAATGGTTTTAATATTAAAAAAACTCTCAAAAAGAATGAACCTTTCTGAGAGTCAAATATTTAAAAATATAGTTTATTAAAATTTATAACCGACTCCAATTTGAGTCACTCCGTTTCTTGAATCGCGATAATAATCATTTGATTTTCCAACCTTAGTAATACCAAAATTGTATCGAGCATTAATAAAAAAACCATTAGATAAATCATAAGCTAGACCAGCTCCAATTCCAAAATCGAAAGAATTAACTTCATTTTTTAAATCGCGATTATTTTTAAATGTTTCGCCATTAACTGTTACTTCACCTTTACTTTCTGCTTTCACTAAAAAACCAAATTGTGGTCCAACTTCGATAGAAAAACCTTTGTAAATATAATATTTAGCAAAAATAGGAATATTAATGTATTCTAATTTATCATTAAATTGAGTACCTGATATACCAACTAACGTAACTGAATTATCATATTTAGCACCTTGAGTGGAATATATTAACTCTGGTTGTACAGAAAACTTTTCAGTAAATTTAATTTCAGCAACTGCACCTACATGAAATCCAGCTAACATTTTAGCCTTTGAAACGTCTGATAATGTAGAAAAATTAACACCTGCTTTTGGTCCAAATTTTACTTCTTGTTGTGCATTGGCAACATATCCAAATAAGACTAATGCAGAAAGAATAAGTTTTTTCATTTAATTTAAAGTTTTTCAATTAATGTAATTCTACGAATTTATCGTTTTTATTTAAAAAATTAAAAACATCTATTATTTTATTTCCCAGAAAATAGATTACCATCATTCTTTTTAAGTTTCGTAAAAACTAAAGTTGAAAGTGCCGTCAAAATTCCTAAAGTGATAAACGAATATTTAAAAGCAGTAATTGTATCGCCTTCAATAAATCCAGTGTAATTCTTAAAAAAAGATAATGCAAGAGCAGCAGCAGAAATTCCAAAACTCATCGAAAGTTGTTGCATAATGGCTAATAAACTATTTCCAGAACTTGCAGTTTCGTTATCTAAATCTGAAAGTGAAATGGTGTTCATCGAAGCCATTTGAATTGAATTTACAGCGCCATAAACTACCATCAGAATAACAAAATAAAACAAAGGCGTTTCTTTCGTTGCCAAGCTTATCGTTAAAATAATAACAGCTAGAATTAAAGTGTTGCTTATTAATACATTTCGATATCCAATTTTCTGAACTAAAGGAACTACAAAAGGTTTAATCAAAACATTGCTTAAAGCAGACGGAAGTAACATCAAGCCAGCAATGGTTGCCGAATATCCAAATCCAACTTGCAGCATCAATGGCAAAAGAAATGGAATGCCGCTTATTCCTAAGCGTGTAAATAAACTTCCAGATAATCCAATTCGCAACGTACGAATTCGGAACAATTTTAAATCGATGATCGGATCTTTTGTTTTTTTGGAATGTTTTATATAAAGAATAAAAAACAAAATTGACAAAGCAAGTAAGACAGTAACTAAGGTTAAACTCGAAATTCCAACACTAGATAATTCTAATAAAAAGGTGAAAATTACTAAAGCTAAACTAAAATACAACAAACCTACAAGGTCGAATTTTCCCACTTTATTAGTAAAATTAGGCATGAATTTTTGAGTTAAAAGAATACCTATCAAACCAATTGGAATGTTTACAAGGAAAATCCAATGCCACGAAAAATTATCAGAAAGATAACCACCTAAACTCGGTCCAATTACAGGTCCAATCAATCCAGGAATGGTCATGAAATTAATCACCTTTAAAAGTTGATTTTTTGGGTATGCGTATAAAATTGCTAAACGCGCAACCGGAACCATCATTGAACCGCCAATTGCTTGAATGATTCTAGAAATTACTAAAGTGGTTAAATCAGGTGAAATGGCACAAAATAATGATCCTAATGTAAAAACTGCAACTGCGAAACTAAACGTTTTTTTTGTACCAAACTTGTCAGAAAGCCATCCGCTTAACGGAATAAAAATAGCTAAAGTTAACGTGTAGCTAACAATGATTGATTGCATTTCTAATGGCGAATAATTCATGTCTTTTGCAATCGAAGGTAACGATGTGATTAAAATGGTTCCGTCTAAAGATTGCATAAAAATGGCCATTGCTGCCAACCAAGGTAAATATTTGTAAGGTATGTTTTGAGTTTCTTGCATTTGGGCTAGTTGCATTTATAAATAAAAAAGTCTATCATAAACGATAGACTTTAATATAGTATAAAATTAAGGAATTAAACTTGAATAACTCCTAAATTAAATTGTTTTTCGATTGGTGCATGATCTGCAGCTTCAATTCCCATCGAAATCCATTTTCTTGTATCTAACGGATCGATGATTGCATCTGTCCATAAACGTGCTGCTGCATAATATGGAGAAACTTGCTTGTCGTACTTTGCTTTTATTTTATCAAATAATTCTGCTTCTTTTTCTGGTGTAATTTCTTCTCCTTTTGCCTTTAAAGAAGATGCTTCGATTTGTAATAAAACTTTAGCAGCTTGGGCTCCACCCATTACAGCTAATTCTGCGCTTGGCCAAGCAAAAATTAATCTTGGATCATAAGCTTTACCACACATTGCATAATTTCCAGCTCCGTAAGAATTTCCTACAACAACGGTGAATTTAGGAACTACAGAGTTAGAAACAGCATTTACCATTTTTGCACCGTCTTTAATAATTCCGCCGTGTTCAGATTTACTTCCAACCATGAAACCGGTAACATCTTGTAAGAAAACCAATGGAATTTTTTTCTGATTACAATTAGCAATAAAACGAGTAGCTTTATCGGCAGAATCTGAATAGATTACACCACCAAATTGCATTTCACTCGGTTTGGTTTTAGCAGCAGTTGTTTTTACGACTTTACGTTGATTGGCTACAATTCCAACAGCCCAACCGTCGATACGTGCGTAACCAGTTATGATTGTTTGTCCGTAGCCTTCTTTATATTCTTCAAATTCAGAACCATCAACTAAACGTTTAATGATTTCTTTCATATCGTATTGTTCACTTCTCGATTTTGGTAAGATACCATAAATATCTTCAGGGTTTTCTGTCGGATTTTTAGCTTCAATTCGGCTATAACCAGCTTTATCAAAATTTCCGATTTTATCAACGATGTTTTTAATTTTATCTAAAGCATCTTTATCATCTTTAGCTTTATAATCGGTAACTCCAGAAATTTCGCAATGTGTTGTTGCGCCACCTAAAGTTTCGTTATCAATTGATTCGCCAATTGCAGCTTTAACCAAATAACTTCCTGCTAAGAAAATACTTCCTGTTTTATCAACAATTAAAGCTTCGTCACTCATAATCGGTAAGTAAGCACCACCAGCAACACAACTTCCCATCACAGCAGCAATTTGTGTAATTCCCATGCTACTCATAATAGCATTGTTTCTAAAAATACGTCCAAAATGTTCTTTGTCAGGGAAAATTTCGTCTTGTAACGGTAAATAAACTCCAGCAGAATCAACTAAATATATAATTGGTAATTTATTTTCAATGGCAATTTCTTGCGCTCTTAAATTTTTCTTACCTGTAATCGGAAACCAAGCACCTGCTTTAACAGTTGCATCGTTTGCTACAACAATACATTGCTTACCCTTGATGTAACCAATTTTTACAACAACACCACCAGAAGGGCATCCGCCGTGTTCTTGGTACATTTCATCACCTACAAAAGCTCCAATTTCAATCGATTTTGAATTTTTATCAAAAAGATAATCAATACGTTCTCTAGCTGTTAGCTTTCCTTGTTCATGAAGTTTAGCAATTCTTTTTTCACCTCCGCCTAATTTAACTTTAGCTAATTTATTTTTTAAATCTGAAAGTAACAGTTTATTATGATCTTCGTTTTTATTGAAGTTAATATCCATTTTTTATAATTTTTGATGTAATTCGGTTTAATGGTTGCTAAAATACAAATTTGATTTTATATACAACGATTTTTTGAGAAATTGATATTTAAAAGTAAAATACAAAAACACCTTTAACTTAACGATAACTTAACATTGACTTATTATATTTGCACTCGAAAATATAAATAGATAATTATGTCATTAAATTCAATTTTTCAGTTTTTAGTACCAAAAGATAAAGTGTTTTATCCTTTGTTCCAAGAGATTTCTCTTAAACTTAAAGTTTTATCTGAAACTCTGCATGAAGCATTAACTCTACCGAGTAAAGATAGAAATGAGTTATTAAAAGAGGTTGAAGTTTTAAAGTCTGAAATTGAAACGATTGCTCAAAAAACAAGAGTTGAATTAGGAAGAAATTTTATCACTCCATTTGATAGAGAAGATATTCATGCATTAATGACTTCGATTGATGAGGTTGCAGATAATATGAGTGATGCAGCTTCTCGTATGCGTTTGTATCAAATTGATAAAGTAACTAAACCTTTACGTAAGCTAACAGAAGTTAATTTAGAAGCTTGTTCAGAAATTTCTTCTGCGGTTGATAAATTAAACAACTTTAAAAATTTAGATAAAATTGCTGAAAGCTGTAAAAATATTTACCGTTTAGAAAGAAAAGCAGATAAAGTTTTTGATAAAGCGGTTGCTGATATTTTCGAAAACGAATCAAATGTAATGGATATCATTCGTTACAAAGAAGTTATGATGGCTTTAGAATTCGCAACAGATAGTTGTCGTAAAGTTGCTAACGTTTTAGAAGCAGTTACAGTTAAATACGCTTAAAAAATGATGGAAGCTTTTTTAGATATTTTAGGCAGACCCGAAGGGATAATGCTTTTAGTTATCATTGTGCTTGCTTTAGGATTTGATTACATCAATGGTTTTCACGATGCTGCAAATTCAATTGCTACGATTGTAACTACAAAAGTATTGACTCCATTTCAGGCTGTTGTTTGGGCTGCATTTTTTAACTTTGTCGCCTATTTTATTTCACTTTATATTATTGGTGAGTTTAAAATCGGTAACACGATAGCTAAGTCTGTAAACGAAAGTTTTATTAACTTAGAAGTTATTTTTGCAGGATTAGTAGCTGCGATTCTTTGGAATTTAGCTACTTGGAAATTAGGAATTCCATCTTCGTCATCACATACTTTATTAGGTGGTTTCATGGGAGCTGCGGTTGCTGCTGCAGGATCTTTTACAAGTGTGATAAATGGTGTTGAGGTAGATGTTATTAACTATTCTAAAGTTGTTCCTACATTTTTCTTTATTTTCGGAGCACCTTTGTTAGGTATGATTTTAGCGTATTTCATCACAGTTGCAATCATGTGGATTTGTAGAAAAGCAAATCCTCATAGAGCAGAAGTTTGGTTTAAAAAATTACAATTAGTATCTTCAGCTTTATTCAGTTTAGGACACGGTGGAAATGATGCGCAAAAAGTAATGGGAATTATTGGAGCTGCGGTTATTTACTACCACTTAAATGTTGATATGGACCCATTATATACAGTTGGTGGAGATAATTTTAAAATATTTGTTGACCATTGGTATTGGGTTCCTTTAGCATCCTTCTTATTTATTGGTTTAGGTACTTTAAGTGGCGGTTGGAAAATCGTGAAAACGATGGGTTCAAAAATCACTAAAGTTACACCATTAGAAGGTGTTGCTGCTGAAACCGCTGGTGCTGCTGCGTTATACGTTACTGAGCATTTTGGTATTCCGGTTTCTACAACACATACAATTACAGGTTCTATTATCGGAGTTGGAATTACAAAACGTATTTCAGCAGTTCGTTGGGGAGTAACCATTAGTTTGTTATGGGCTTGGATTTTAACTATACCAGTTTCTGCTTTAATCGCAATGTTAGTGTATCATATCGTAGTATTATTCTAATATTTTTAAGTAAAAAATCAAATTAAACTGTCTCAAAAACGAGGCAGTTTTTTTTTACTTAATTTTAAAAAGAAGTTTTTATTGTTCATTAAAAGAAAGTTTTTCTCTAAATTTATTATTTAACTTAAAATTTATATGTTTGTAAAACACATAAAACTTAAACATGGGATATAATATTTCAGGTATCGTTATTAATAAATGTCTTAAAAATCGTGAGTCAGATTTATCAAACATTCTTCGTTTAGATTTAGAATATGATTGCGAAGTAGATTTTGAAACAGCTTCAGAAAACTGGAAAGATGATGGGATTATAGATGTATATTTTGGTGATAACGGAACTTTTATTTTTACAAATTTTGAGTTATGTTACGATGAAAGCTATTTTTACCCTGAATCTCAAACCTTAACTTTTACCTTTTCGGAAACTTCAATGGCATTTTATTTTGGTTATTCAATAAATGAAAAATTAATTCGTTCAATAATGTACGCCGAAAACGAAATTATTTTTGAACAAGGTCTACGCTTAAAAATTGAAGATGAAAACGAAGATGTTTCTGAAGTTATTTGGAAACAAATCGAAATGGTTTTTGGGAAAAGTTTTTGGGAAATTGAACTCGAAGAAAAAGCTAAACGTTATCGAATCAAAAATACAACAGAAATTGAAGAGCCAATTATTAAAGAGAATACGGCCCCAATTAATAATCACTCAAAAAATATAGCTTCAAAAAGCAATGGTTTAATAAAATTATATATTTTAGTTTCCTTAGCTATTCTTTTAATATTTGGCTTAATATATGTTATTTACAGCCTTTTCATGTTACCATAAACTAAAAATGCACTTCAAATCGAAGCGCATTTTTTTCATTTATTTAAGTTCTAAAACTTGTTTTTCGAATGCTAGTTTGTCCCAACCGTGAATCATAAATTGACGGATGTTTTGATGATTGGTTTCTGTTGGTGTTTCTAAAACCGATTGATAATGTTCTACAAACAATTGCAACGTATCTTCTTTGGACAAATTATTTAATTTAGCAAAAGCAAAAACTTTGGCACTTCCTTGGTTTTCATTTTCTGCATTAACCTGACTTCCGTTTGTAAATGCACCTGGAACATACGAATAATTTTCTTCAATAAAAGCGATTACATCTACAAATGAAATTTGCTTATTTTCTATCTTATTTAATAAATCTTGAATCATTAGTCTAATAAATAAATTCCGTTTTCTTTGATTTCGATTTTCTTTTCTTTGTACAATGTTCCGATGGTTTTCTTGAACGTTTTTTTACTCATATTCAAAATCTGCTTGATTTCTTCTGGATGACTCGAATCGTTTAAACCTAAAAATCCGTCGTTATATTCAAGTTCATCTAAAATGATTTGAGCATATTTTTCTACTTTTTCATAACCAAGTTTGGTACGAGAAACATCGATTTTTCCGTCAGGACGAATGGTTTTGATATATCCGATAATGCGGTCTCCGGTTCTTAAATCTTCGAAAACCTCATTTTTGTACATCAACCCTTTATGTTTTTCGTTGATGATTACGTTTATTCCTAAATCGGTAATATGCGAAACAATTAAATCAACCTCTTCTCCTACTTCAACCGTAATATTATCGTTATTTAAATATTGATTTAATTTTGAAGAACCAACCAAACGATTCGTTTTTGGGTCTAAGCTCATGTAAGTTAAATAGCGTTTATTCACTTCCATCGGACGTGCTTGTTCTTTAAACGGAACAAACAAATCTTTTTCTAATCCCATATCCATAAAAGCTCCGAATTCATTAATGTAATTCACTTTTAATAAAGCAAATTCATTCAAATAAATTTTAGGTTCTAATGTGGTAGCAACTGGTCTTTCTTCGTGGTCAAGATAAACGAAAACAGTAATTTCTTCATTAAATTCATATTGAGCCGGTAAATATTTTATTGGTAGTAAAACATCGGTTTCGCCATCAGTTAAAAAACAACCAACTGTAGTTCTTCTATCAATTCGTAAAGTATTGTATTCGCCTAATGCAATCATAAAATTAAATTTTCACAAAAGTACGAAGTTAAAAGATATCTTAAGCTACAATTTAATATATAAGATAAAATTAACATCAGATTAATCGTTGAAGTGAATCGAAATCAAAAAAAAATGAAGACAAATTGCCTTCATTTCTGTTTTATAATTATTTAAATGCGATTAGGTTAACATACCACCATCAACATTTAAAACTTGACCTGTAATATAAGCTGACATATCTGACGCTAAGAAAACACAAGCATTTGCAACATCTTCTGCAGAACCTCCGCGTTTTAAAGGAATTGCATCTGCCCAACCTTTAACCACATCGGCATTTAATTTAGCTGTCATTTCAGTTTCGATAAAACCTGGAGCAATTACGTTACAACGAATATTACGAGAACCTAATTCTAAAGCAATTGATTTTGAGAAACCAATTACACCTGCTTTAGAAGCTGCGTAATTTGTTTGTCCAGCATTTCCTTTAACTCCAACAACAGAACTCATATTGATAATAGAACCTTTACGGTTTTTCAGCATCGTTTTTTGTACTGCTTTTGTCATATTAAAAACCGATTTTAAATTCACATCAATAACAGAATCAAAATCTTCTTCAGACATACGCATTAACAAATTATCTTTTGTAATTCCAGCGTTATTGATTAGAATATCGATATTTCCGAAAGTTTCTAAAACTTGGTCAACTAAAGTTTGCGCTTCGTTAAAATCTGCCGCGTTAGATTTGTATCCTTTTGCAGAAACTCCTAAAGCTACTAATTCGTTTTCTAAAGTTTTAGCCGCTTCTTCTGAAGAACTGTAGGTGAAAGCCACATTTGCACCTTGTTGAGCAAATACTAAAGCAATTCCTCTTCCAATTCCGCGTGTAGCTCCTGTAACAATCGCTGTTTTTCCTTCTAATAATTTCATTGATGAAATGTTTTATTTTTCTAAATATAGGCAAATATAATTCTTTTGATGAAATTTCAAAGAATTATGCTTTTGAAAGATTTGGTTTTACACGATTTTTCACATTCAAAACGATAGAAATAACAGTGATAATAAATAAAAATAAGATGTAGTAACTATTTGATAATAAATCAAAATAACCCATTTTTTTATCGACCAAACTAAGTAAAATCAAAACTTGTGCTCCGTATGGAATTATTCCTTGTATGATGCACGAAAAAATATCTAAAACAGAAGTTGCCTTCGCTTTTTCGATTTGATAATCTGTTGCGATTTTTTTTGCAATCGGTCCAGAAACGATAATAGCAACGGTATTATTTGCAACAGCCAAATTCACCAAAGAAACCACTAAAGCAATTGCAGCATTTGCAGACCTAGAACCTTTAATTATTTTTTGGATGTGATTTATGATATAATCTATTCCGCCAGCTTTTTCAATTAAAGCCGCCAATCCGCCAGTTATTAATGAAAGTAAAAATATTTCGTTTACCGAAAGAAAACCATCATACACCAATTTCATATAATCGATAAATAAAATTTCCGTCGAAAATAATCCGATTGTAATGGCTAAAATGATACTTATAATCAAAACTAAAAAAACATGTAATCCTAAAATTGATAAAACAATAATGGTTACGTACGGAATCAGCAAATAATATTGGCAGGAATACGCCATTTCAACCGTTTCAGAATTTTGTGGCTGCGTAAAATAAATGGCTATTACAGTTAAAAATGCAGCAGCAAAAGCCAGTTTAAAATTGGCAATAAATTTATCTTTCATCTGACAATCCATCACTTGAGTTGCTGCAATTGTTGTATCTGATATCAACGATAAGTTATCGCCAAACATCGCACCGCCTAATAAAGCTCCTGCCATCATCGGCAAAGAATCAGGTGAATATTCTGCTAATCCAACAACAATGGGTCCGAGCGCAACGATACATCCAACGGAAGTTCCGATAGAAAAAGACAAAACACACGAAATGACAAAAACACCAATAATAAGAAATTCTGGTGTTATATTTCCAATTCCTAAAGCAACCATAAAATCTGTTGCACCAATTGCTTTTGTAACCGTTGTAAATGCACCAGCCAACAGATAAATGATACACATGGTTATTATTTTAGAATCACCACAACCTTTAATAAATGTTTCGATTTTGTTATTTAGCGAATCTTTAAACAACACAAATGCAACTAAAACACCAATTAAAGCAGCAATTGGCGAAGGAAATTTATAAAAATCGTTATAATAGATTCCGCTTCCAATAAAAACAATGATAAATACAATTAGAGGGAATAAAGAAATAATCTTAATGTTTTTCATTTATATAAATAACTACTAAATTTTAAATTCATAGGAAAATTTTCTAAATTATCAATTTAAAAAAAATAATTCAGTAATAAAATACTTTCAAAAATCAATTGTATGAAAAATTTTCAAAATCAAAATTAAACTTTTAAATGAGAAACGATTCCTTTTTTTAAAAAATAAAGATGGTTTAATTTGACATCGATTATGAATAATCTTATTTTTGAAGACAAAATAAATTAAATATGAAAAAAGTAATTTTATGTTCAGTTATAGCATTTGCAGGATTATTTACGGCTAATGCACAAGAGCAAGTTTCAAAAAACACACTTGGATTACGTTTAGGAAGTAACGATGGTTTTGGATATGAAATTTCGTATCAAAGAGCTTTAGATACAAAAAATCGTTTGGAGATTGATTTAGGTTGGAGAGATAGCAATTATACAAACGCAGTTAAACTAGTTGGTGCTTACCAATGGTACTGGAATTTAGAGAAAGGCTTATTTTGGTACGCTGGTGTTGGTGGTGGAATTAGCACTTGGAATTATGACAATGGATATGTTGAAGGAAGTGGTGCAACGCTTTTAATTGCTGGACAAGTTGGTATTGAATACAATTTTGATTTTCCATTACAATTATCACTTGATTTTCGTCCAGAATTATATTTAAATGATAATAAATATAGAGATGATAGCTTTGGTCCTGATATTGCATTAGGCGTACGTTACAAATTCTAACAAAAAAATGAGTTCCGAATGGAACTCATTTTTTGCTTCTTATTTTTTATTTCTCTAAAGCTTTGAAATAGATTGCTTCGTACATCGGAACAATTTTATCAACGCTAAATTCTTTTGAATGTGCTAAAGCATTCTGTTTAAATTTCTCTAATGTTTTATCATCTTTAAGAATCTTAATTGCATTTGCAACCATATCATCTACATCACCAATATCACTTAAAAAGCCGGTTACACCCTGAACATTAACTTCTGGTAATCCACCAGCGTTTGATGAAATCACAGGAACCGAACATGCCATTGCTTCTAAAGCTGCTAATCCAAAACTTTCGGTTTCTGACGGAAGTAAAAACAAATCGGAATATTTTAAAATACTATCTACTTCGTGTGAATTTCCAAAGAAGATAATTTTATCAAAAATACCTAACTCTTGTGCAAGCTTTTCGGCATCTGCTTTTTCAGGTCCATCGCCAATCATCATCAGCTTTGCAGGAATTTCTTTTTGAATTCCGTAGAAAACTTTGATAATATCTTGAATACGTTTTACTTTTCTAAAATTACTAATATGCGTTACCACACGTTCATTTGGAGTAGCAAATAAACTTCTTCTACATTTATGTTCAATCACTTCAGATTTATCTTCTATAAAATTCGGAATAACCGCAATTTCTTTTTGCGTTTCGAACAATTCGTAAGTTGATTTTTTTAAATCTTCTGAAACCGAAGTAACATAATCAGAATTATTAATACTAAAACTCACAGCGGTTTTGTAGAACGGATGATTTCCTACCAAAGTAATATCGGTACCATGTAAAGTAGTTACCATCGGTAAATCTATGCCTTGTTCTTTCAACATTTGTTTGGCCATATAACCAGCAAATGCATGAGGAATTGCGTAATGAACGTGTAAAATTTCAATTCCGTATAATTTAACCATATCGACTAATTTGCTCGACAAAGCCAATTCATAAGGTTGATAGTGAAATAACGGATATTCTGGAACATTCACTTCATGATAA
The DNA here is from genome assembly GCF_013389595.1 of Flavobacterium sp. I3-2. Lineage (NCBI taxonomy): Bacteria > Pseudomonadati > Bacteroidota > Flavobacteriia > Flavobacteriales > Flavobacteriaceae > Flavobacterium > Flavobacterium sp. I3-2. The sequence goes on along the minus strand of NZ_CP058306.1, from coordinate 2,043,345 downwards.
AAAATATTCGGATTTAACAAAGCTAAACGAACCGGTTGACGGTACGTTATGAAATGAACTTCGTGTCCGCGTTGCGCCAATTCCAAACCTAATTCGGTTGCAACTACACCACTTCCTCCGAATGTTGGGTAACAAACAATTGCTATTTTCATATATTTTATTGAGTAAAAACGTACTCTTATTTTTTAATTGATTCGTAAATCACTTTTTGAATATCTTCTCGAACATTAGCTTTTGACAATTTGTTCTCGTCTGCATTTGGATACGTTCGATTTGACAAAAATACGTAAACCAAATCATATTCTGGGTCAACCCAAGTCATGGTTCCAGTAAATCCGGTGTGACCGTAACTTGATGATGAAGTACATCCACAAGTTGGTCCGCTATTTCCTAATTGCGGTTTATCAAAACCAGCACCTCTTCTATTTCCTTTTTCGCAATAATAACAGGTATTAAAATCGTTTAATGTTTTTGCAGAAAGAATTTTAGAATTGTTTTTTAAACCAGCATCTAAATAAAATTGCATCATTTTAAATACATCAGTTGAAGTTCCAAACAATCCAGCATGTCCTGCAACTCCACCAAACATGGCAGCTCCCATATCGTGAACGTAACCTTGAATCAAGGTATTTCGATAATATGTATCAAGTTCTGAAGGTGCTATTTTACTCATATCCATTTTCTGTAACGGATTGTAAGTTAAACCAATATTTAATGGTTTGTAAAAAGTTTCTTCAACCAACACATCTAAAGGTTTGTTGTATTTAGTTTCTACAATTTCCTTTAATAAAATAAAATTTAAATCGCTGTATTTATAGGTTTTATCACCTAATTTCGAATCTTTAATTTTATCTAAAATCACATTTTCATATCCTGCTTTTAAATATAAATTTTCACTTACTTGAATCGGATAATCTTTTGAAAATGTTTTACGGTAAAATTTATCACTTGGTTTTCCGTTTTCTAAAGTTTCTTTATAGAATGGAATCCAAGCCGGAAAGCCAGATTGATGTGTAAGAATTTCTTTTAATGTAATATTTTCTTTGTCGGTATTTTTAAAACGAGGTAATAAATCACCTAATTTATCTTCGAATTTAATTTGTTTGTCTTCATACAATTTCATTACCATCGGTAAAGTTCCAAGAATTTTAGACAAAGATGCTAAATCATAAACCGTTTCGTTTGTTACAGCTCCTTTTTTATTATAGGTTTGATAACCGTATGATTTATCAAAAACCACTTTTCCGTTTCTTGCAACTAAAACTTGAATTCCTGGTGTGTTTCTGTTTGCAATCGCTTTTTCGGCAATTTTATCGATTTCGGCTAACTTTTTAGTGTTTAAACCTTCAGCTTCTGGAGTCGAATAAACTACTTTTATTTTGTTTTCGACAATTTCATCTTTTGGATTTTGAACCAAATCGTTATAACGAACCAATGCAATATCTTCTGTCTCAGGAATAGTTCTTACAGGTGCAAAACGTTTGTGTTTAAATTCGTTTTTGATGTTGTCTTTTTCTGTACTCGATGCAGATAAATCAATTCCGTCGTTTACTGCATATTTAGAATTTAAAGAAACAGGCAATTTACCATCAATATCTTTTTCTCCAAATAAAGCTTGAATAGCAGCTTTATGACCAAATTTATTATTCTGATAAGCTAACAAAACAGCTTCAACATTATCAAAATTATTCATCGTCGAAAGTGCATACGGACGAGCAAATGAAACTAAAACAGTTTTATTATCTTTTGCAATCTTATTGATAGTTTCAATTTCTTTAGCTGTAAGTTCGTGTTTCTTCCAAACACCATCAGCTTTATGATAACCAATAATTACTTTATCATATTCTTTTAAAAATTCACCATTATCACCAATTGTTGTCGGATAAAAAACTTCGACATCAACTCTGCGCTTTAGTTCATCTTCAAACGGAGAAGCAACATCATCTCCTAATTTTACATAAGCAATTTTAGTATCTGCTTTAAGAGGTAAAACACGTTTTTCATTTTTGATAAGCGTCATCATATTTTCATATAATTTTTCACTTAACAAATCGTATTTAGGTTGATTTAAATCTTCATACAGATTTTTTATTTCGATTGGTTTGTAATTATTTAAACCTGCTTGATATTTATAAGCTAAAATTTTCTTTACAGATTCTTCTAAACGTTTATCTGTAAATTTATTTTCGGCATAAGCTTGATGAAACTTTTCGATAGCTAAAGGTACATTTTCAGCAAATAACAAAACATCGTTACCTGCGATAAATGCAGCTACATCAATATCTCCAGGCGATTTAAAATTAGATGCTCCTTTCATATTCAACGCATCAGTAAAAATCAAACCTTCAAATCCCATTTCATCTTTTAACAAAGTCGTAATGGTATTGTATGACAAGGATGTTGGAACACCTTTTTCTGGTTCAAGTGAAGGCACATCTAAATGTGCAACCATAATACTTGCTAAACCGTTTTTGATTAATTTACGATAAGGATAAAGTTCAACATCTGTCATCCTTGTTTTAGAAAAATCTAAATGAGGAAGTGCATGATGCGAATCTGTTGAAGTATCTCCGTGACCAGGAAAATGTTTCGCGGTTGCAAATACATTTTGACTTTGAATTCCTTTAACCAAAGCAATAGCACGTTCTGAAACGTTCTCTTTAGATTCTCCAAAAGAACGATTTCCGATTACCGGATTTTTTGGATTAATATTGATATCAACAACTGGCGCAAAATTAAAATGAACTCCAATTCGTTTAGCTTGTTCACCCATTTGTCTTCCCATCATTTCGATAAGACTCATATCCTGAATCGCACCTAAATTCATATTCCAAGGATAAACATAAGTCGAATCTAAACGCATTCCTAACCCCCATTCGGCATCAATACCAACAAACAACGGAAGTTTAGCATTTGCATTTAATTTATTGGTTATTTTAGCTTGACGAACTGGTCCGCCTTGAAAAAAAATAACTCCACCAATATTTTGATTTTTAACTAAGTCAAGTAAAGCATTTACGTGTTTTTCGTCACGGTTTGAATAAGCTGCCACCATAAACAATTGACCAACACGTTCATCAAAAGACATTTGATTATAAACACTGTCAACCCAAACTTTTTGTGGTGTAATTTTATTTTTTTGCGCAAAAGAAACGCTCGATATAAAGATTAATATAAGTGATTTAAATTTCATAAGCATTTTTAAAAAAAATCATCTTCAAAAATAAGCTTTTGAAGATGATTATAATAATATTTTAAGAAATAATTAAACTCTAAAAAAATCGACTATGCCAACTTTCTGATGCCGGAACTTCCCAGAATTCATCAAACTCTTCAATCGTATTCACAAGATTATTAAATACAATTGTGTTTCCGTTTACAGCTTTTTCTTTAGCCATTTTTTTGAAATCGATTAGTGATTTATGCGCAATGAATTCACCCGTTTTATAGGTAACATTCATCTTATCTAATAAATCAACTTTAAACTTTTGTTCTAATTCTTGAATTACGCGAACAGATGCATCAATTGAACATCCAGAAGCAGGATGATTTTCTTGGTTAACAGCCAAAACTATAAAACGATTGTATTTTATAGTATAAGAGGCTTGTAAAGGTGTACTATGAGCAGCCCAACTTTCGACAAATTTTTTTAAAACAATGTCTGCTTCTTGAACTTCTTCATCTGACAATTTTCTTTCAGATTGGTAAATCCAAATTTTTGAACTCTTTGGTAATTCTTCAAATGGAATAAACATATTTATATTTTTTCTATGTATGAAACAATTTTGTAATTTATATATCGACCAATTTTAGCATTATAAATTTCAGATACATAATACGAAACTTCGATTTGGTCGTTATTTTTTAAAATTCCGTCAGTCAATAAATAAGCCGTTTCAAAATTATTAAATAAAATAAATTCAGAACTTTTTCCTGAAGGTTCTTTTATCGTAAAGGTTAAGAATTCTCCTTTTTGAATTTTACTAATTTTTCCTGAAACACTCAAATAACTTGTTTCGATTTCGGTTGTATCGTTTTCAAAAATATCAGCAAAAACATGAGGACATTTCAACGCCATGTGCATGCCTAATTCTTCTCCGATTCCTTGCATTCCAGATTGGTCAGAAAAAAAATCTTCTCCAAAATGATAGGTAACTTCATCTTGATATTTACCAATTGATTTTAACATATAAATCCCCAACATACCTTCGTTGGTAATTTTCACATCCAAATCAGAAACTTGATTACAGAAATCTTCAGAAATTGCCCCTAACAATTCAATTTTAGTCAGCTTTTGAGCTTGAGCAAAATTACAACATAATAAAAAAAGAAGTAAAGATCTCATTTTATAAATCTTGTGCATTAGCGATTAATTCAGCAACATCTAAAACCTGAATTTCACCTTCTTTATGATTAAACTTCACACCATCAGTTAACATGGTATTACAAAACGGACAACCTGCTGCAATGATATCTGGTTTCACTTCAAGTGCATCATCCGTACGCTCCATGTTTACATCTTTAGTACCTTTTTCTGGCTCTTTAAACATTTGCGCACCACCAGCTCCACAACATAATCCGTTTGCTTTAGCACGTTTCATTTCAACCAACTCCGCATCTAATTTCTGAATTAAATCACGAGGTGCTTCGTAAATTTTATTTGCACGACCTAAATAACAAGGGTCATGAAAAGTAATTCTTTTTCCTTTAAACTGACCACCTTCGATAGTCAATCTACCTGATTCTAATAATGACTTTAAGAACTCAGTATGATGAACCACTTCATATTTTCCGCCTAATTCAGGATATTCATTTTTTAAAGTATTGAAACAATGCGGACATGCAGTTACAATTTTCTTCACTTCATAAGCGTCGAAAACCTGAATGTTCATTATTGCTTGCATTTGAAAAGCAAATTCATTTCCTGCTCTTTTTGCTGGGTCACCTGTACAAGATTCTTCAGCGCCTAAAACAGCGAATGAAACGTTTGCTCTATTTAAAATTCGTACAAATGCTTTTGTTATTTTCTTTGCTCTATCGTCAAAACTTCCAGAACATCCTACCCAAAATAAAACTTCAGGTTGTTCTCCTTTTGCCATCATTTCGGCCATTGTAGGCACTATTAAATTTTCTGACATATTCTTTATATTAAGTGATATAAATTCGATTGATTAATTTTCGTCTTTCCAATTAAGACGATCCATTTGATTGTATTGCCAAGGTGCTCCATTGTTTTCAATGTTTGTCATCATGGTATTTAATTCCATTGGTGCCGCACTTTGTTCCATTACTAAGAATCTTCTCATATCCATGATAATTGATAATGGACTGATTTCGATTGGACATTCTTGAACACAAGCATTACAACTTGTACAAGCCCAAAGTTCTTCTGGAGTAATATAATCGTTTAATAAAGATTTTCCGTCATCAATGAAAGTTCCTTTATTTGCATCGATATTTTTACCAACTTCTTCTAAACGATCACGCGTTTTCATCATGATGTTACGAGGAGATAATTTTTTACCTGTAATATTTGCCGGACAAGATGAAGTACAACGACCACATTCTGTACAAGAATACGCATTTAATAATTGAACCCAATTTAAATCTTGTACATCAGAAGCTCCGAATTTTGCAGGAGTTGCATCAGCATCTGGTGCAGGAGCAGCAAACGGATCAGCATTTGGATCCATCATTAACTTAACTTCGTTTGTAACAGATTGTAAATTATCTAACTGTCCTAATGGACGTAAATTTGCAAAATACGTATTTGGGAAAGCTAATAAAATATGTAAGTGTTTAGAGAAATACAAATAGTTTAAGAAAGCTAAAACCATTGCAAAGTGTCCCCACCAACCTACGCGTTCTAAGAAATGTAATGTTCCTTCAGACATAGATCCGAAAATAGCTGGACCTAAATGCTGTGAAATTGCAAAACCGAATGAACCTTGAGTTCCGTTGGCATAATGAGAAGCTCCCATATTATATAAAGCTTCATCGGTTCCATTCATTGTAAAAATGCAAAACACCAAAACAAGTTCCATCATTAAAATGATATTACCATCTTTTTTTGGCCATCCTAAAAGTTCTTCTTTATTTAAACGAGGAAGTTTAAGTAAATTTCTTCTTGATAAAAATGCAATTGTAGCAATTAAAGCTCCTAATGAAACAAGCTCAATTAAACTGATGATAAATGTGTAAAGTTGGCCTAACGAATCTTTAAAAACACGGTGTGTTCCAAAAATTCCATCGATAAAAATTTCTATCAATTCAATTTGAGTAATGATAAAAGCCACATAAATCGCTAAGTGTAAAAGCGCAGGAATTGGACGCGAAAACATTTTCTTTTGTCCAAAAGCTATAAGTAGCATATTTTTCCATCGTTCAGATGGATTATCAGTCCTGTCTACAGATTGACCTAGCTTGATGTTTCGATAAATCTTTTTGGCATTGATTGCGAAAAAAGAAATACCTACTACAGCTAAAGCTATAAATAAAATACTGCTTAAAATTTGCATTCGTGTAATAAATTAATTGTTGTTTTTTGTTTTGTTGGTTTAATGTAGATTATTCTCCCGAAGAAGCTGGCTCTACATAAGGTGCCGTTTTTTTACCAAAAACAGATATATTAATGTATCTATTTGGATTTAATTTAACATCTTCTAATAAAAGATTTAATTCTTTTGATGCTTTATTTAAATTATTATACAAAGCTTCATCTTTCATTAATTTACCTACATTACCATTTCCAGCTTCGATATCAGCTAATAATTTATCTAGATTTTTAGCAGCATTATCAAATTTTTGAATAGTTGCTTTTAAATCTGCTTGAGCTAAATCGGTAGATAAAGTATTTAAATTTTTTGAGGTTGCATTGAAGTTAGTCATAATTCCGTCAATTTTACCTTGATTAGATGAAACGATATTATCAAATTTCTTAGTAATTCCGTTTGCATTTGCCATTGTTTGATTTAACTCACCAATAGCATCTTTAAGATTTTGTTGCGTTGCAGGGTCTAAAGTTGCGTTAAGTGAAACAACTAATTTATTTACATTATATAAAACAGAATCTAATTTATGCGTGATTGGCTCAACCTTTTCGCTTAAACTATCTAACATTCCGGCTTCGGTTCCGCCAACTAAAAAATCACCATCTTTAGCAATTTCTTTGTCAGTAAAATTTAAATCAATAGCAATTTGTTTCCCACCAATAAAACCAGGTGCATAAATAATGGCTTTACTATTTTTTGGAACTTCGATTGGGTTGTGCATTAAAATTTCTACAAGTAATTTTCCTGAATCACCAAAAGTGATTTTACTTACTTTTCCGACTACTAAACCGTTTACAGTTACCGCTGCTCCAGGACTTAACCCTTCGACATTGTCATAGTTAACATAGAATTTTGTTGTGCTTCCGAAAAGGTCTGAACCTTTTAAGAAATTATATCCCCAAAGCAATAAAGCAATCGATGACAATACTAAAATGGCTGTTTTTAATTCTCTAGATATTTTCAAAATATGTATTTTAATTTTTATGCAAAAATAAGGTTTTTATTTATTCTTTGAATATTTTTATCTCAAAGCATCTTTCAAAGATATTTTATTTCCGTTTTTAAAGGCTACAATATAAGCGGTTGAATATTTTGGTCTTATTTTATCTAAAGTAGTACGTGCAGCTTCATAATCTGAAGTTGAATTGTAATAATATTTATATAAATTATCCTCTTTGCTAACAGTTACACCTTCTAAACCATTGAAATTCGCAGGCGTTGTATCAATTTCTTTACTACTTGCTGCAATCTGAATCATAAAAATCACACCTGTATCTTTTACTTTTGAAGTTGATTCTTTTGTTACAGTTCGAGTGCCTTCTGTTGCATTTTCAGTTTTTGAAACTTCTTTTAATCTTTCAGCTTCTTTTTTAATTGCTTCGATTCGTTCGTTTTCTTTACGTTGAAGTTCTAATTTATTATCTTCTTGTTTTTGAATTTCTTCTTTAGTAGCAGTAACTTGTGTTGTTTTAGCACTTGAATGATATACGTTTTTATACTCAATAATTGCATTTGCAATAGAGCGCGCTATTTCATTTTTACCTGCTTCAGAGTTTAGGTATTCGCCTTCTTCAAGATTAGAAAGAAAACCTACTTCGACCAAAACACTTGGCATAAATGCTCCATGAAGAACCCAAAATGGACCTTGTTTCACACCTCTATTTTTACGATTGGCATCGATGTCAAATTTTGTCTGAATTTTATTTGCTAAATCTGCGCTTTGCAAAACATATTGTTCTTGAATCAAAGTTAAACCAATAATAGATTCAGGATTTGAAGGATCATAACCTGCATAAGTCGTTTTATAATCTTTTTCTAAAACGATGGCGTAGTTTTCGTTTTTTGCAACTTCTAGATTTGATTTATTCTTAGATATACCCATCAAAAAAGTTTCTGTTCCGTATGCATCCGGTGCATTCTTAACAGAGTTAGCGTGAATTGAAACAAAAATATCTCCTTTTGCTTTGTTAGCAATATTACTTCTTTCTTTTAATTCGATAAATTCATCGGTTTTACGCGTATAAACAACATCGATGTTTTTTGCATTTTCTAATATTTTCCCTACTTTCAATGTCACGTCTAGAACAATCTTTTTTTCTGTAAAATTATTCTTAACGGCACCAAAATCTCTTCCTCCATGACCAGCATCCAAAACTACTTTAAAGTTCTGCGCATTTGCTGTAGCTCCAACAAATATTACTAAGGCAGTTATTACTTTTCTAACTTTCTTTAAAAACATGTGTAAATTTTAAAATGTTTAAATTCCTTTAAAGGTTAAATTTAAAAAAATATATGTAAGTTTGAACTCTTAAATTAAATCTTACCGAATACAAAAATAGCATATAAAAAATTGCAAACAAAAGTAAACTATATCGTTTTTATTACAATAGTCTTTTCACTATTCACTTCGGATGCTTTTTGTCAAGAAATCCGAAATAAAAACATTTCAATACCTATTGAAATTCAGAAAGATACAACTAAAATAAAGAAAAACACACCCATTATAAACGACACTATTAAAAATGATTCTAAATCACAAAAAAAGAAACAAAAATTAGAAGGAATTGTTAGTCGAGGTGCTGTCGATTATGAAAAATTAGATCAAAAAAAGAAACTAATAACTTTATATAACAAAGCGTATTTTAAATATTTAGATTACGAATTAACAGCTGGTAAAATTGTATATGATTATGACAAAAAAGAATTATATGCCGGTCGTATAAAAGATAGTCTAGGAAATTATTCTCAACGACCTGTTTTTAAACAAGGTTCTCAAGTTATCGAACCAGATTCAATTCGTTTTAATACCGAAACAAAGAAAGCTATTGTTTGGAATACGCGTACCACTTATGACGAATTTAAAATAAAAGCAGCGAAAACAAAAAAAGAAAACGATTCTGTTTACTTTATGAAGGACATTATTTTCACTACTTCTGAAGATATTGACAATCCTGAATATTATTTTAAAACAAATAAAGGAAAATTTGTACCTGGTAAAAAAGTGGTTACTGGAGTTACAAACATGGTCATTCAAGATGTTCCTACTCCAATTGGTTTACCATTTGCATTTTTTCCAATGAGTGAAAAATCAATATCTGGTTTTATAATTCCATCATTTGGAGATACAAACCTAAGAGGTTATTATTTACAAAATGGTGGTTATTATTTTGCATTGAGTGACAATTATGATTTAACTATTTTAGGAGATTATTATACCAACGGAAGTTTTGCTTTAAGAGGAACTTCGAGTTACGCAAAGCGATATAAATATTCCGGAAATTTCAACATCAGCTATGATAATTTGATTGAAAGCGAACGTGGATTACCTGATTATTTAAATGCAAAATTATACAACATTCAATGGAGTCATTCTCAAGACGCAAAAGCAAATCCTAACTCGAGATTTTCTGCTTCTGTAAATATGGGAAGTAGTAACTATTTTAGGCAATCATTAAATACTCGAAATGTTGGTGCAAACCTCAACAATACCTTGTCATCATCTATTTCGTATTCAAAAAATTTCCAAACAGTTCCTCAAGTAAACTTAAGTTTAGCTGCTACACATTCACAAAATACAAATACACAATCAGTGAATATGTCGCTTCCGACTATGCAATTAAATGTTGACCGTATCTTCCCTTTTGCTCCAAAATCAGGAATAAAAAAAGGTTTTATTCATAATATCAACTTGCAATATTCATTAAGAGGTGAAAACCGAATCAATACAACTGATTCACTTTTCTTTAAAAGAGAAATGTTTAGTAATATGAATTCAGGAATGCAACATTCAATACCACTTTCAACGAATTTTAAGATTTTTAAATATTTTTCAGTTTCAACATCAGTAAACTATTCTGAAACTTGGGTGTTTAATACCATCAAAAAATATTACGATGAAAACACAGGTAAGGTTGAAGATAGAAGACAAAATGGTTTTGATGCATTTAGACAATACAACATGTCTGCAAATATTGGAACAACTCTTTATGGTACTTTTAATTTTTCTGAGAATTCGAGAATTCAAGCAATTCGTCACGTCATGAGACCATCGATTTCATACAGTTATACTCCAAGTTTTGAACAATATTACGACACTTATGCTATCGATGCTTTAGGTACTACAATAAATGAATATACACGTTTTGAACAAGGTCTTTTTGGAACACCTAACAAGCAAATGAGTAACATTGCCAATTTTTCGCTTGGAAATAATCTTGAAGCAAAAGTTAAAGACAAAGAAACAGATGAAGTAAAAAAAGTGATGTTACTTAACAATTTAAATTTAAGTACAAACTACAATTTCACCGCAGACTCGCTTAAGTTAGCTCCAGTACGTTTGAGTGCAGGAACACAACTTTTAAAAGATAAAATGCAAATTAACTTAGGAGCAACATTAGATCCATATGCTATAAATAATGCCGGTCAGAGAATCGATATGTGGAACATTGATAACGGAGGAAGTTTGTTTAGAATGACAAGTGCAAACGCAACCGTAAACTATTCTCTTTCTAGTACAGACGCCCTTTTTGGAGGTTCTGATTCTAAAAAAAACAACGAAAATCCAAATGTAATGAACGGTGGTCGTGCTGATGATTTATTTGGTCAAGCAACCGATTTAGCAGATAGACGAAAGAGTATGTTTGGCGAAAAAGATGAAGAAAAAAACACTTCAAAAGGTTTTTACAACAATAGTATTCCTTGGGATTTGACGTTAGCCTATTCTGTTACTTACACCAATAATAATAGAAATTCGCAAATATCAAATAATTCAGTCATGTTCTCTGGAAATTTAACACCATCTGAAGGTTGGAGGGTTGGATTTTCGAGTGGATACGATTTTAAAAACAGAGGTGTCACTTATACACAAATTCGATTTGAAAGAGATTTAAAATCTTGGAGATTTGATTTATCTTGGGTTCCAAATGGCTATTACAAACAATGGAATTTCTTTATTGGTATTAAATCGTCAATTTTACAAGATATCAAATACGAAAAACGAAACGCAGCAGATAGAATTTATAGATAGCATTATATATGAAAAAAATTATCAACTCAGCTAAAGCACCTGCTTCAATAGGACCATACAATCATTCAGTAGCCGTTGGAGATTTATTATTTGTTTCAGGTCAAATTCCATTCAATCAAGCAACAGAAACTTTGGTTACTTCAGGAATTCAAGATGAAACAAAACAAGTTATGGAAAACTTGAAATTTATTTTAACCGATGCAGGTTTCACTTTTGAACAAGTTGTTAAAGCAACCATTTTTATTCGTGACATGAACAACTTCGGTTTAATAAACGAAATTTACGGAAGCTACTTTAACATGGAAACTGCTCCTGCTAGAGAATGTGTTCAAGTTGAAAGATTACCAAGAGATGTGAATGTTGAAATTTCTGTAATTGCACATAAATAAAAAAAATCGGTTGAACCGATTTTTTTTGTACCACACAAAATGAATTGACAAAAAAAAACAAAAATTCTTATATATTTAAAAAAAATAATAGTAAAAATAAATTTTATTTACAAATTCATTATTAATAACAAAAAACATATCTTTGGATTATATTTTATAAAACCAACTTATTATTAATGAATACTATTAAAATCAAACTAGATCATTTTCTGCAAAATGCAGATTCATCAATTCAAGAACTTACGTTTATAACAGATTCTAAACACCCTGTATGGGACGATAATGCCCAGATAATTGAGCTTGCAAAAAAGCAAGTTTTAGAAGCAGTTGAAAAACTTCCGAATGAAGAAGTTTTAACTTATATAGGTGTACATGCCAAAAGTCGTTTTTCGAATAAACGAGACACGTTAGGATTTGTAATAACTAATTTTAGAATTTTAATCGAAACTGACATTAGTGTTTTATTTGAAAAAGAAAACGCAACAATTATTCTTTTTTCGATGAAAAGCAATTCAAAACAAATTGCAGATGAAGCATTGACAATTTTCAAAAAAAAGAGTACAATGAAAATTGACGAAACTTTTTTTAATGGATTTAAAAATGCGTTAGAAAATACTCTTGAAATCATTTTAACTGAACTGAAAAATGAAAATACACTTCCATTAGAAATAAAAAAAGCAAGTAATATTTCTGATAGAATAAAAGAATTAAACCTTCAGAATGATTTAAAAAGCTTAACAGAAAATGAAAAGTTAATTTTAAAATTTGCAGAAAAGTTTCAAATTTCGGATATAAAATACGCTATGATTGACAAGCCTTTTTTTGGAAGTTCATATGGACTTGTCATCACAAACAATGGCATTACGAGTAGAGATGTAATGGAAGATGCCATAAGCTGTACTTGGCAAGAAATAAAAACAAACCTTGCAATTGCAGGAGAGAAAGATGATATTTTTTACGCTGCTGCTAAAAAACATGTTATTCCCCAGCATAAATCGAATTCGTTGTCAAATCTAATCATCTTGATCAACGAAATAGCTTTAGGAGAAATTGATTTATAAGAAAATAAAAAAGCAAAGTTTTCTATAAAAGAGAACTTTGCTTTAAAAAAACTTCAGTAGCACCTAAACCATATTTTCTATAATTAGCATCTTGATATGAAATTTCTGAATATCTTCCGAAAAGAAAATCTAATTCTTCTTTCAAAACCCCCTCGCCCATTCCGTGAATAAAAACAATTCTAGGAATTCTATTTTTAATAGCAAATTCTAATTGCCCGCGCGCTGTATCAATTTGTAAATTTAAAATATCAAAATTGTTCATGTGCTTAAAACTCTTAACCAACTTTTCAATATGTAAATCAATTTCCAAAACAAAATCTTCTTTTTTAGATTTTTTTTCATTATTTACTTTATGATGATTTTTAGTTACTTTTTGAATTTTAGCTTTTTCAATATCTGAATATTTACTAGCTTGGGCAATTTCAGAAGTATCTCCAAGTTTGATTAATTCATTTGCCTTAAAAACCAATTCAAAACCATCAGTCGTTTCGATAGTAATTTCATCTTTTTTTACAGCTAAAATAACACCTTCCATCGCGTCATCTAAAACTGCCACTTTATCACCTTTATTCCATTCGTTCTTTATCATCTTCATCCTTTTCTTTAAAATTATCGTCTTCATTTGATTCTTCATTTTTGCTAGGCATTTTGTCCATCAAACGCATCATTACGAAGAAAAAAAGAGCAACCGCAACAACCTGAACATAAACTTTATACTCTTGATTTTCTTTATCTAATAAAGACCAAATCATCAAACATGTTGCTACAATTCCTAGTATATATTTCATAGTTTTTTTTAAATCTCAAATTTAAATTTAATTCTTTCAAAATCCATTATTTTTCGTAAAATTGTAAGAAAAAATTCTAGTTATGGAAGAATATATGTTGCCATGCGTTCATAAAAAAATATTCGGTATCGAATGTTTTGGATGTGGAACTCAACGTGCAATTATGCTTATCTTACAAGGTGATTTTGGTGCAGCTTTTAAAATGTATCCAGCAATTTACACAACCATTCTCTTTTTTATCATTGTTTTTTTACACTTCGTTGATAAGAAAAGAAATTATAATAAAATGTTAATTTTTTTAGCTATTTTTAATGCTACAATTATGATAATTTCATATTTTTACAAATATTCATTTTTACTAACAAACTAACTATGGAAAATCAGGAATTTAACCCTTATCAAAATCAACAAAACGACAATTTTGTTATTCAACAAAACTTACCAAACTCTACACCTGTATTAATTATGGGAATTTTATCCATCCTAGGATGTTGTTTCTACGGAGTTGGAGTAATTTTTGGAATTATTGGTATTGTCTTAACAAATAAGGACATGAAATTATATAATGCCAATCCTAGTCAATACAAAGGTCTTAGCACCTTAAATACAGGAAAAATATTATGTATTATTGGTCTTATTTTAAGTGCAATATCTTTGATTATTACAATTTATATTTTTGCGATTTATGGTTATGATAATTATCAAAATGATATGTTGGAATGGTCAATGAGAATGCAACAAGATTCAATGTAATAAAATTATTATCAATAAAAAATGAGTTCGAAAAATCGAGCTCATTTTTTTTAACTTATAATTCGAGATTAAACAAATACAATTTCAACTTGTAAAATGTAAACATAAAAAAAAGCTTCTGAAAAACAGAAGCTTTAGAGCCTATGGAGGGACTCGAACCCACGACCTGCTGATTACAAATCAGCTGCTCTAGCCAACTGAGCTACACAGGCAATTACTCTTAAAAAAGAGCCTCTAGAGGGACTCGAACCCACGACCTGCTGATTACAAATCAGCTGCTCTAGCCAACTGAGCTATAGAGGCAAAATAAACTTGAAAAAATTGAGCCTATGGAGGGACTCGAACCCACGACCTGCTGATTACAAATCAGCTGCTCTAGCCAACTGAGCTACACAGGCAATTACTCTTAAAAAGAGCCTCTAGAGGGACTCGAACCCACGACCTGCTGATTACAAATCAGCTGCTCTAGCCAACTGAGCTATAGAGGCAATTTAATTTTTTCAAGCAAGTTTAAGAACTTGGAGCCGATGGAGGGACTCGAACCCACGACCTGCTGATTACAAATCAGCTGCTCTAGCCAACTGAGCTACACCGGCGACTCATTTACGGTTGCAAATATAGGAAGGTTTTTCGATTCTACAAGCGCTAGCGTAAATTTTTTAGTCATTTTTTTTAACTACAATGCGTTGATTTTATCAACTAATTGATTAGCAGATTCTTCTAATTCTGAATAAATTTGTTTGAAATGTGCTTTTTTATTTTCAACATTTTTTTGATTGATTTTCACGATCAATCCGTCAAATTTTTCAATAGCCTCATCAATAATTGCAGAAGAAGCTTCTGTTGGTTTTCCTGTAGTAGACATTTCCCAGATGTAAACTGCTTCAATGATATCTCCTAAAACAAAGTTGATATCTTTTTTTAATGTTCTAACATTTGCCATGATATGGTAATTTAAATTATTTAATAAATATTTCTAATAATGTTGCTTCACCTTTTAAAGTATAATCTTTAAGTTCAGCTGGAATTAAAATAGTATCACCTTTTTTAAATTTTAAAGTTTTAGAATTGTACACTATTTCAAAATTTCCTTCGGTGCAAATGTACACATAAAATAATTCATTCGATTTATTTATGCCTAAAGCTCCGTTTAAAGGAATTAGATTTGTTGTGAAAAAATCACACGAAACCAATCTGTTTTCTTGATTTTCTGTTTTAGAATGAACTATTTCCGGATTTTGCTTTTGATAGTTAATCGCTTCTAAAGCCAAATCGACATGTAATTCGCGAGAATTTCCGTTTTCATCAACTCGATCCCAGTCATAAACACGATAAGTGATGTCAGAAGTTTGTTGAATTTCTGCAAGTAAAATTCCACCACCAATGGCATGTATTGTTCCGGTTTCTATAAAAAAGACATCGCCTTTTTTTACTTTGTATTCTTTTAGAATCGTTGGAAGTGATTTTTTTTCTAAATGTTCTAGATATTCTTCTGACGACGAATTTTCTTTAAAACCTAAAATAATTCTAGCATTTTCATCGGCTTGCATGATGTACCACATTTCGGTTTTCCCAAAACTATTATGTCTTTTTTTTGCAAGTTCATCATTCGGATGTAATTGAATAGAAAGGTCAGATTTGGCATCTAAAAATTTAAAAAGTAAAGGAAACTGTTTTCCAAATCTCTTTGTAATTGAATCACCTAAAATTTCTACTGAAAAATTATCAATTAACGTTTTTATGGTTTCATTCGTATATAAGCCATTTGCTACTACACTCAAATCATTTTCTACCATTGAAAGCTCCCAACTTTCTCCAGTCGTTTCTGATGTTAATTCTTTTCCTAAAGTAGCTAATTTATTTCCTCCCCAAATTCTATTTTTAAGAATGGGTTTAAATAATAAAGGATAAGCAATAAATACTTCTTTAGAATCTAATATATTTATATTGTTGCTATTTGAATTCAAATTAATAACTTCTAATTATTTTTTTTCGTTGCCGTTTAAACAAGAGTGCAAGTTACGAAAATCTTTCGTAAAGATTGTTAATTGTTTTACAAACCAGAATATGAAACAAAGTTTCTAGGAGTTTCATACAGAATTATATTTAATTCGTATTTTAATTCAATTCGTTTTCTAATTTTATTCCAAATAACATAAGCAATATGTTCGGCAGTCGGAATTAACTCTGTAAATTCTGGTACATCTAAATTCAAATTCTTGTGATCAAAAGCGACTTCAATCTCTTCATAAATAATATCGCTTAGAATTTTCATGTCAATTACATACCCCGTTTCTTTATTGACATTTCCAGTAACTTCAACAATTAATTCGTAGTTATGACCATGGAAATTTGGATTATTACATTTACCAAACACCATTTGATTTTTTTCATCAGACCAATCTTTTCGAAACAATCGATGCGCAGCATTAAAATGGGCTTTTCTGCTAACAGTAACTTTCATAATTTATCTTTTTTGAGCTTCGATATGATGATAAAATTTTTCAAAAATAATTTTAAACCATTCTGTATATATTGCTGGATTTATTTGCATATCAGATTTAACATTCTCAATTGACATCCATTTCCAGGATTCAACCTCTTCTCTATTAATCACAGGTTCGTCATTATAATAACCTATCATCACATGGTCAAATTCATGTTCTGTTAAACCATTATCAAAAGGCGCTTTGTAAATAAAAGAAAAAAGCTCTACCAGAGATGTTTCAAATCCCATTTCTTCTTTTAAACGTCTTCTACCTGCTTCTAAATTCGATTCGTTTTCTCTTTGATGACTGCAGCATGTATTTGTCCATAATAAAGGAGAATGATATTTATCCTTTGCACGTTGCTGCAACATAATTTCATTCTTTTCGTTTAATACAAATACAGAAAAAGCTCGATGAAGTAATGCTTTTTCATGTGCTTCTAGTTTTGCCATCAAACCAATTTGCTCGTCATTTTGGTTAACAAGAACCACAAATTCTTCTTCCATTTACATCAATTTTTTATGATATCAAAAATACAAAAAAACCTATCACTTAAATGTTTTAAAGTGTTTAAAAACGTAACATTTTTCTTTTATATTTGCCAACTAATTAACCGTAAATTAACTAATGAAAAAAATTACTTTATTATTCTTATTTTCTTTTTTAACACTTTCAAATTCTTTATCAACTTTTGCGCAAAGTAATTCAAGAACTAAAAAAATAGGAGTTGTTTATAAAAAAGATGGTTCAAAAATAACGGGGAACGTAAAAAATTTTTATACCGCACCGATATTTGATAGAGTTGATCCTTTAATTTATATCAAATCTCTTTTTAGTAATGATATCCCAAATTATTTTTGGAATGGAAGAGGCTCTGTGGATAATGTAAAAATCAAACCAAATGGAACTAAAAAATTTGAAAAAATTCTTTTTGAAGATATTGATAGAGTTTCCATATCTCAAACCACTAAAGATGGCGTAACAAAAACTACTGAATATGTTGCAATGTCTGGTGAGAATTTTTATGGTAAAAAAAGAAAAAAAGAAAACAAATCTCTTTTACCTTCACTTACTAAAGGAAAATCGATTAATACTTATGGTACTATTTATCCAATTAGAAAGTTATTTGCAATTTATCCGTTTTTATTTGAAATTGGAACTCCGGATGCTTATGGATCAATTTTGATAGAAAATAAAGATAAAAAATTAACTTTAAGTAAAACCTATATTGAAGAAGAGAAAACTTATTCAGCAAAAAAAGCAGAACGAAGATCTAAAAGAAAAAACAATAAAAACTACAATACGGTTTATGAATTATTTGGAGATTGTCCTGAAACAAAAGAATTAATTGACAAATTTTATATCAATAGAATTGAAGACAAGTCTGAACGTAAAAAAGCAGCTATAGATTACAATCAAAAGTTAGTCAAAAACGTAAAAAATTTCAAAAAAATTATTAGAAAAGATAGAAAGAAAGCTACTGCAGATTTATATTTAGAACTTTATGAATTCGATCTATTGGAAATTATCAGAACTTACGAAAAAAATTGTTTACCAATTGATGAATTCGACCCAAGACATGAAATGTACAAGAAAGAATTCGATATTTTAAATAGAGATAATAACGATACATTATAAAAAAGCGAGGTTTTCAAGAACCTCGCTTTTTTATGCTTACTTAACTATTATTTTATTGATATTTGCTTTTCTATCAACTTTTGAGATTAGAATATAAACTCCTGAAGAATCAAGCTTATAATTGAATTCGTTTTGATTAAAACGTCCTAATGTTCGTTGATCAACCAACTTACCATTCATTTGATAAACATATAATTCTACGTTAGATTCAGATGTCAAGTTATACGAAATTTTGAAATCTTGACCTGCAGTTACTGGATTAGGATAAACAGTGATTTCATTTGAAACTTTTCCATCGATTTTATTATAAACATTAGTTTCATAAGAATTTGTCACATTATTAGAAGTAACTCTCATTTCATAAACTCCTGTTTTATTTGTAACTAAATCTTTTTTGTTAGAAATTAGTTTATCATTAACATACCAAGCAACTGTGTAATCAGATTTTTTGTCTGCTTTTATTTCCGGTTTAATCGTGATTTCACCGCGATCATTCAAGAACCAAGCTTCTGCTAACTCAGCCTTAACTGAAGATAAGTCATAAGACAACGAAAGTAAATCTTTTCCAGAACCATTTGAATTTAAAATAACATCATTGAAAACAATTGCATTTTTATCAACATTTCCTTTGATTTTCACATCGTTATTAATTGTTAAATAAACCATCTTTGAAGTATCAAAATTTTCTAACAACGAATTATTAAACGTCAATGTAACATTTTCTTCGCTTTCTGAAGCAGTTTGAGCTAAATACGTTTTATCTAAAACCATTTCGCTTCCACTATTTTCGAAACGATTACTTTTTGCAGTATTTCCAATCAAAACATATTCTTCATTTCTCAAAGAATTAGAAGAAACAGTCAATAATTTATCTACAGAATTGATTGATGAATTTTGATTAAAATCATAAAAATTAGATTTACCTAAACCAATAATATTTTTATTAAATTCAGGTGCATAACTATTATCCCATAAAACCACATTTTCATTAGATAAATAGTTATTATTATCTATTAAAGAAATTCCATATTTCAAAGATAAATACGTTTGTAAATATTTATGATCTATATCTGTAAACTCTTTGTTCATATAAATGATTTCATAGATATAAGTTCTATCCTTATCATTGTTTACCAACATAAATTCATCTGTAACCTTATAATTACCTAAATTAAATCCATATTTTAATATTGCTCCTGTTTGAATTTTCTCTGACAACGGAACATCTAAACTTTGAGGATTTATATTTTGTGTTGTAATTTTTTGCTGGTAACATTTCATATTCATATCAGCCAAATCTACTGCATTCGCGTCGAATGATTGAAATACAATATAAAAATTTGAATGATTTTCTCCAAGTTGCGTCATAATTGCACCTTGATTATCTTCCGATAAAGGATAATTTCCGTTCAAGTTTACAGCAGATTTTGCATCTGAACCTTTTATCCAAAACTTAGCTTCAGATTTTAAATTCTGAGCATTTACTTGTGTTTGTAAAGTTAAAGCAAAACACAATGTAGCAATTGAAAGTACTTTTTTTATCATATCGTGAAATTTTTAATAAATATAACAAAATATTATAAAAATAAACAACAATAAATAAAAAAAAAAGATTTGCTAATGCAAATCTTTATCTTAAAATAATTTCTTTAACCACTTCTTTTCGAAGTTCTTCGTTAATCATTTTTATAATTTTATCTTTTCCGTAACTTAATTCTTCACGTAAAACAGCCGAAGATAAAGCAACATATAACGTATTATTTTTTAAAACAACATCTAGAGTGTAATTTGCAATTCCAGGACCAAGTAAATTAATCCAAGCCTCTTTTACATTTAGTTTGTCAATTCCAGATTCTAACTTATTGCCTTGAATAAAAACCTTTAAAACATCACTTATTGAAGTTTCTTCTTTAATGCGACTGTTTGGGTTAAATTTTTTAGACATTATTCAATTTTAATAGGTTCAAATCTTTTGTAATGATATGTAAAATCTTGGTCGTTTTTGGTAACTAAAACGTCATCTGAAATTTTAATTATTTGTTCTGTCCAATTCGCGTAATCGGTTTTATAAACTAAGTAAGTTGACGAAGCAGAATCTTTTACGGTAATCAATTCTTTAACTTCGTTGGTTAAATATTTTCCATCAATCTGTGGAACGACTTTTTGACGAAATCCCGAATTATCTTTAAGCTCGATATAATCAACAACTGTTGACATTCCGTATTCTTTATCTTCGCCATCTGGAGTTTCTACAAGAGTAACTTCCCAATAACCGTTTATTTTATTTAATTCTTCTGGAGAAACTTTTGAATTACAAGAAATAACTAAAAGTGCCAATGGAATTAATTTTAATATATTTTTCATTATTTAAAAAACGAATCAACAAATTCATATTTATTGAAAACTTGTAAATCTTCAATACCTTCACCAACACCAATATATTTTACCGGAATTTGGAACTGATCAGAAATCCCGATTACAACGCCTCCTTTTGCAGTTCCGTCTAATTTGGTTACCGCTAAAGCAGAAACCTCGGTAGCAGCTGTAAATTGTTTGGCTTGTTCAAAAGCATTTTGACCAGTTGAACCATCTAAAACTAATAAAACATCATGCGGAGCATCAATCATCACTTTTTGCATCACACGTTTAACTTTCGAAAGTTCGTTCATTAAACCAACTTTGTTATGTAAACGACCAGCGGTATCAATAATAACAACATCTGCGTTTTGAGCAACTGCCGATTCTAAAGTATCAAAGGCAACCGAAGCAGGATCACTTCCCATTTGTTGACGAACAATTGGTACACCAACTCGATCTGCCCAAATTTGTAATTGATCGATTGCTGCGGCACGAAACGTATCTGCAGCTCCCAAAACAACATTGTAACCAGATTTTTTAAATTGATAAGCTAATTTTCCGATGGTCGTTGTCTTACCAACACCATTAACTCCAACAACCATAATAACATAAGGTTTTTTATCTTTTGGGATTTCAAATTCGGTACTTTCGCCAGATTTGGTTTCAGAAAGTAAACCCGAAATTTCTTCACGAAGAATCTGATTTAATTCATCAGTTCCTAAATATTTATCTTGAGAAACTCGTTCTTCAATTCGAGTGATGATTTTTAAAGTTGTGTTCACTCCAACATCAGAAGAAATTAAAATGTCTTCTAAATTATCTAAAACTTCGTCGTCAACTTTAGATTTACCCGCAATTGCTTTTGATAGTTTAGAGAAAAAACTGGTTTTAGATTTCTCTAAACCTTTGTCTAAAGTTTCCTTTTTTTCTGATGAAAATAGACGTTTGAAAAAACTCATAGGTATGCATGCTTTTTGTTAGACAAATATAGTTATTTCTAAGGTATGATAAATATAAAATTTTTAATCGGATTTTATATTAACTTCTAATTAAATTATAATTACTTATTTAATTTTTAGATTTAAAAAATAGTAAACTCGTATCTTTTTTGATTAGATTTTAAACTTTTCTAAAAAGTATTTTTCTAAAATATGTAACTTCGATTTATAAAAAAAGCCATCTGAATTCAATATAGATGGCTATTTATTTTTTTGCTTTCCGTACAAGAAACCTAATTTCATTCTAAAAAGCATTTTCTTTACAAAATTCCAAAAGAAAGTATGTTGTCCAAAAATAGTTCCTATAATAATTAAGATTACTTTATAAACGGGTAAGATTAAAACAATACGTAAAATCCAATATGGTACAATATGAAAATCTTGTTTTGTTATGCCTAAAAATTCTAATATAGGTTTTGTTATCCAAGCAGAAGTAGATCCTGTAATTGCAAAAACAATAAAAATTATAACAATTTGAAAATTTGAGGTTACGCCCCAACGTTCTTTTAAACTTGCCATTTCTTATTTAAAATAATTCTAAGCAAATATACGTATTTAAAATTTAATTTAATTTCACATTATTCGTTTCTTGCCAATATAAAAGATAATTATAAAGCATA
This sequence comes from Flavobacterium sp. I3-2, assembly GCF_013389595.1. Classification (NCBI taxonomy): domain Bacteria; kingdom Pseudomonadati; phylum Bacteroidota; class Flavobacteriia; order Flavobacteriales; family Flavobacteriaceae; genus Flavobacterium; species Flavobacterium sp. I3-2. Next base: position 2,020,674 of record NZ_CP058306.1, on the reverse strand, counting down.
TAATTCACTTCATAACCATAATTTGTAGTTGAATTATAATCAATCGTATAATCATAACCTGGTTTTCCAGAACGACTTCTACTATTCCAAGTAGTAACCCAAATTCTATTTTTATTTTCTAAAAATGCTAAATCATAATATCTGCGTTGTTTTCCACGAGCTTGTAGCCACGGTTCAAATCCAATATCAAAAATAATAATTTCATATTCTAATTCAGGATTTGAAATGGTAATTTTTCCTTTTTCAATTTTAGTTTTTCCATTATCGATTACAGATTTCTCAGCTTGTGAAGCACAAGATAAAATTCCAAAACAGAAACATATTAAAAAAACAATTTTCTTCATAATTTCAAAAGTTTATATAAAGTTACGATTATTATGACGAAATAAATTTCATTCGCGTTTATAAATAGTTATTTTTGTAAAAAACAATTAAAATGATTACAACAGAACAGGTCAAAAGCCTTATAGATCGCCTTGGTGCGTTAAGGAGGTATCTTTGACATCGATAAAAAATTAATCGAAATTACAAACGAAGAAGAACAAACTTACGCTCCTGATTTTTGGAACAATGCCAAAGAAGCTGAAATTATCGTAAAAAATATTCGTTCAAAGAAAAAATGGGTTGAAGGTTTTAATCAAGCTACGGCCGAAATCGAAGAACTTCAAATTGGTTTAGAGTTTTTTGCTGAAGGTGACATTTCTGAAGAAGAAGTTACTGAGCAATATGATAATGCCCTAAATACCATTGAAGATTTGGAATTCAAAAACATGCTTTCAGACGAAGGTGATAGTATGAGTGCCGTTTTACAAATTACTGCTGGTGCTGGTGGTACCGAAAGTTGTGATTGGGCTGCCATGTTAATGCGTATGTATTTGATGTGGGGCGAAAAAAATGGTTATAAAATTAAAGAGCTAAACTTTCAAGAAGGTGAAGTTGCTGGAGTTAAAACGGTAACTTTAGAGTTTGAAGGCGAATATGGATTTGGATATTTGAAAGGAGAGAATGGCGTTCATCGTTTGGTACGAATTTCGCCTTTTGATAGTAACGCCAAGCGTCATACTTCATTTGCTTCGGTTTATGTGTATCCCTTGGCAGATGATACGATTGAAATTGAAATATTACCATCAGATATTTCTTGGGAAACCATGCGTTCATCCGGAGCTGGTGGACAAAACGTAAACAAAGTAGAAACTGCAGTTCGTTTGCGTCACCATCCAACTGGAATTATTATCGAAAACTCGGAAACGCGTTCACAGCTCGATAATAAAACCAAAGCCATGCAATTACTTAAATCGCAATTGTTTGAAATTGAGTTAAAAAAACGTCAAGCAAAACGTGATGAAATTGAGGCCAATAAAATGAAAATTGAATGGGGTTCTCAAATTCGAAACTATGTCATGCATCCGTATAAATTGGTTAAAGATGTGCGTACACAACACGAAACCAGTGATGTCGACAGCGTAATGAACGGAAATCTTGAACCGTTCTTGAAAGCATTTTTAATGATGATGGGACAAAAAGAAGAAAAATAAATACAATCAGTCAGCTTGTTAGTTGACTGATTTTTTTGGGGGGTTATAGCAAATCCTTCCACTGCGTTACAGGTCGGGCTGTTCGCACTCGCTTTTCCAAAATGAATTTTGTAAAAGAGCTCAAACAGAGCTTCCATCCCTTTTGCAGGATTGATGGTTTTTATTTAACCTCAGATACACAAATCACATTTCAAAACAAACTTAATGTTTTAACAGAATATGAATATCATGTATTCAAATAAATATAACCTTACACGATTTTGAAAACCTGCGCTGGTTTTATCCAACTCCTGCTTAGGAATTACCAAACTCTTGCTTAGGAATTAGCAAACTCTTGCGGTAGTTTTTACCGAAAGCTGCGCAACAATATGACACGCTTAGTTTTAGAACAAAATATAAACCTACAAGATTTCAAAAACCTCGCAGGTTGATATTAGTAAACTCCGACAGAGTTTCGAACTCTGTCGGAGTTGATGACAACTTTAATCCTTCTGATTTTAGACACTAGACTGAACTGCGTTAGCGGTTGAAGCGATATCCTTTTGTGGAACGAAGTGAAGCAAAAGATTTAGCGAAAGACGCGACGTTGCAAAAACGACGTAAGGAGTTTTTGTGAGCGAACGCCATAAAAAAAACGCTCCCAAATAAATGGAAACGTTTTGTTCTTTTATTTAACCTCAACTTTATCACCTGAAGTATGCGATGCATGTTCAGGTGCATACATACTTTGAATGGTAGAAATTCCGCTGGTGAAATTTCCAATATTATTCAAACGAACGTTGTATTCTAACACGTATTTTCCTTTGTTTAGATGGTCGATAAAGAAATTCGTCGAAGCATCTTTGGTGCTTTGATAATAACGTAAACCGTTTCCATAACGTTGCCCTGAAATCGCATCTAGCGGTTCGAAAGTTGCCGGACGATTGTCTTTGATATGCAAATAACTCATTTCTTGAATGGCTTCAAATTCGATTCGGACTTTTACTTTTTGTCCTAAAACAAGTGGCGTTTTTGGTGTAATTAAATCCCATTTACCGTCTTTGTTTTCGATGTAATATCCACGAGAAATGGTTAAAATTCCATCCGGACTACTTTTGATTTTGTCCATATCTTCGAAATATTGCCAATAAATTCCACCGAAAACAGGTTGCGGTGTGGTATTTTTAATTTCAATAGTTCCCATTTCCGATTTTACAGCATCGCCTAGCCATTGGTAAGTAAAAATCCCAACTTCTTCTTCGGTTTTGGACTTGATATCTTTGGTAACGTTTTTCTTTTCTTTGCTAACTTTAAGTTCAATTAAGCCACGATTCAAATCCATATCTTGTTGTCCTAAAATTAACGCATAAAGCGATTGTGTGGTTGCTTTCGTTGTTCCCCAATCGTTTTGTACTTTTTTACTTAACAACCAAGCATTCAAACGTTGAATTTTATCTTCAGGCATTTGCATGGTTTTGTAAGCTTCGATTATCATTGCCTGAACTTCGGCAGCGTTGTAATAGTAATAATTTCTACTTGAGTTGGCGCGCCAATACATTCCGAATGTTTCGTCAATAACCGCACTTTCTTCTAATTGATTAATGATTTCTTTTGCCCAAACTGTTTCGCCTTTTCGTGCTAAAACAATAATCAATTTTGCCTTTTCGTACAATGAAAAAGAAACCCATTTTTCACGATAATCGTTTAAAACTTTGTCAATTTGCTTTTGATTTTTATCTGAAATTGTAAATCGGTCTGCAAAATAACTTTTCATAAAAGCGTAATCAATCACATTAGAAACCGAAGCATTGTGTTTTTCGCTATATGATTTTTCAAAACGCGTATCTAAATAGTTTTGTGCACGATAGATAAAACCTTTATCGCCGTTAAGGAAATTAGATTTTATTCCCAAATTGCTTAATTGAGCCGCAGTTACCACGATTTGCCAAGTTATGTACGGATTTTCATAACCATCAGTGAACCAAGGCAAAGCACCGCTTGACATCTGGCGTTCTATTAATTTATCTTCAATTCGCTCAGCTAATTGTTCTAAATGATTTATATCAAAATTAGAAACAAATTGTGCTTTTTTTTCTTGATCAGAAATCAAATCGCGCATCCAAGGTGAATCTTGTAGAAGTATTTGTTTTAATTCTTCATTTTCTTCTAATTTCGATGTTGGATTTTCTTTCCATTCTTTAACTAATTTTTCGATTAACGGATTTTCTTCAACAATATGTAAGGCAATTGAAGCTGCGAAATATTTCGAGAACAATTGCTCTGAACAATCATACGGATAATCCATTAAATACGGGAAAGATTGCATCATTAACCAAGTGGCGTTGTTAGAAATATCGATTCGTAATTGATGATTTTCTAAACTTGATGATTGATTTTCGACCAAATTAGTTAGCTCATAAGTTTTGGTTTGATTCGCTAATTGCCAAACCGGTAAGGTTTCGGTTACCAATTGACGATTACTTAAAACCGGAATTACGCTTTCTTCGCCATCCGTGAAATTACCTGCTTGAACCGAAATTCGATATTGTAAACCAATGATATTTTTAGGAATTTGTACTTTCCAACTAACCGTATTTGAACTAAATCCGACAATTTCAACCGGAATTAAATCATCCGATTTTAAAATTTGTTTCGTTAAATCTTCGCCTGTAATTGTGTTGAACAAACGCAACATTGCTGTTGCTTTTAGTTTGTCGTTTGTAGTATTACTTACGCGTGCTTTTAATTCAATTTCATCGGTTTCACGAACAAAACGTGGCATGTTAGGCTGAATCATGACATCTTTTTGCGTTTTACTAATAGCTTCCAAGTAAACAAATTCTGCATTTTTATTATGTGCCAATCCTCTAAACTTCCATTCGGTTAACGATTCTGGAGCAGTAAAATCAAAAACAATTTCGCCATTTTTACTCGTTTGTATATGAGGAATAAAAAAGGCCGTTTCATTTAAATTTTTACGCAAGGTAATAGCTTTATGTGCATTTTCTGCAAACTCTCTATTAGTTGCAATATTTAATCCTGGAACTTGAGCTTCTAAAGTTTGTACAAAACTTGCATTTGGTCGACCTTCAATAGTTTTTGAAGTTACTGTTGAAGCTGCTACACTACTTTTAGCTCTGCTTGTAGAACGGTAGGTATCGATAACGACGTCATTGAGCTCTGACAAATTATCTTCTTCTAAAGAAATATTAAAAGATAAACCTGAAACAATAAAACTAAAAGTTTTAAAACCTAAAAAGTTTACAGTAATCACATCACCTTGCTTTGCTTTCAATTTAAAAAATCCATCTGCATCTGTATCACAACCTTTAAAAGTACCTTCAATTAAAAGAGAAGCACCAGGAATTGGATCTCCATAATTTTTAGCATAAACAAAACCAGAAATTTCGTCGGTTAAAACTTTGTTATCACCTAAAGTTTGTTCTTTAATAACATTTTCTTCAAATGAAAGAATCTCCTCTTTATTTAATAGCTTAGAATATTTTCTAAAAATTAGATTCCAAACTAAATTGATTTCACGAAGTTCATCAACTGTTTGCTGTGAAATTGGTTCTTCATCTGATTTTAGATAAATAACTGTAAACAGATTTTTCAATTCTTGTCTTTTTTCTTTATATCCTAAAGCTGCAACAGCAATTAAAGGATTTTCATCACCTAAAATACTAGCAAAACCATCTTCGTTTGTAGTAGATTGGTTGGCTGTTTTTAAATTATAAACTCTTGCATTTGCAATTAGTTTATCTGTTTGTTCATCACGAACTTCTATTTGATAATATTTGGCATTGCCATTTCGAGCACCATTGCTGTAATAATAATTGTAATAAGAATCTAAATTAAAATCGTAACCAAAATAATCCCATGTATTCCAATATAAAGGAGCTGAATAATTAGTATATGAATTATAAATTCGGTTTGAAACTAAATTATTCAATGGAGTTGGTCTTGAGAAATTCACATACGAATAATTGTAAATCTTGTCCGAATTTGTTTTCCAAAAATCACTGTAAATCATATCTAACGAAGCATCGTACATCGAAGCTAAAAATTCGCCTTGAAATGGTTTATTGGTTTTCGAATCTTTTAATATCAGTTTCCATTGGTATTGTTGTGCTGGTGTTAATTTATTGTTCCAAGCTTGCCATTCGGCTTCCCAAACCGGATGGTTCTTTTCTTCTACTTTCTTCAAATTAAAATCGCCATTACCTGAATACAGATTTTGATTTTGCACAAAAAACCACTGATACGAAATATTTTCGTTTTCAAAACTATCAGCTAAAGGAATTCGAATAAACTGACTTCCTTTGCGGATTGAGAAATTTCTTGATTGAATGCTAGCATCACGGTCAAAATATTCGATGAATAAAGTAACATCGTCGTAAATACTATTTACTTCCAAAATCAATTGACTTGCTGTTGATTTTGGATTTGTGATAAACGTTACATTTTCGTTTTTGGCTAATTTTTCATCTACTTTTTTAATAGAAAAATTAGTACTTCTTTTTATAGGTAATTTCGATTTTGAATCGATGGTTTCAAAGACCAATTCATACGCACCGGTTTTCCAATCTTTGATATCTAATTCAAACTTTTTATTTTCAGCAGTTGTATAACTTCCTTCATAAATTAAGGTTTTCTCTGGATTTTTTAATTCTTCTGAATCATACGCCTGATACGGAAACAATTTTCTAAAAGTTATTTCATCCATCGATTTTAATTCAGGAATTTGCCACGGACGCGTTTCGTAAAATTTATCCTTTGGTAAAGTTTGATAAATTTTTATTGTTCCGGTTATTGGTAAAAATCCTCCGTTATGCTTTTGAGAACCAACAGAAACTTCTAAAGGTTTGTTAGTTATGAAATTTCCAATACTATAAACAGAAACATCAACTGCGGTATTTGAAATATAGAAATATAAATTATCTTCTTTAACTTCGCCTGCTTGGTCGGTTACTTCTGCTTCAATGCTAATGTTTTGACGAATAATTTCTTCTTTAAAACGATTGCCTAACGAATCGGAAGGAATAGTAAAATGATATTCAAATTTTCCGAAATCATCGGTCAAAATTTCTTCATCAATTTTTAGTAATTGAATGTATTTTCGTGTTTCATAATCATAAAAATTAATATCTGATTTCAATTTCACTTTAGCATTTGCAATAGCTCCGCCCGCTAAACTTTCAGCTTTTCCGCTGATTGTTATTTTCTCATCAAAGAAAACATTTCCTTTGATTTCATCGAACTCAAAATTATAAGTCGGACGTTTATATTCTTCTACACGATAATCAAATGATTTATCTGGAAAACGCAACGCTTTCCAAAACTCAGCCTCTTTTGCATCAGCATAATCATCTAATTCTCTGATACGAATAGAAAATTCACCTGTCGGAATTGATTTTGGTAAAACGAACGAACCACTAAAACCGCCTAATTCATTCGATTTTATCAACTTTTCATCAACCTCATCACCATTGTCATCTTCTAAAATAACTTTAAAAGATTTGTTAGAAAGCACCTGATTTTGATTCGCATTCATTTCATACAAAATACCTTTAAAATGTACTTCTTGACCCGGACGATAAATGGAACGGTCCGTGAATAAATCAATATTTGCATCGCGCTGACTTTTTTCGATTTGAATTGATTGTCCCCAAGAATCCAAATAAAGTTGCTTGCGATAAATTTCGTTGTTTACAAAAAGTTCGATTGTATTTGTATCGTAACGTTCTCTTTTATTCGGCACAATAATTTTTCCGTTTGCATCAGAAACATATCTTTTTCTATTAAAAAGAGTGGCTTTATTTGCGTAAGGTTTTCCTGTTTTTGGATTTAAAACAAAAATTGCCGAAGTTTCGTTATCGATGTTTTTAGTCAATAACATCACATTTGTTGTTTTAAAAACTTGTGCTTTTTTTGAATCGTAAATATCCAAATCCTTGTCATCAGAATAGCTTACCAATAAATAATTTCCAATTGGTAGCTGTTCGCCTAAAATTTCAGTTGTATTCTGAAAATACGGAAAATCTTGTGGTAAATAATGAACCGATTTTTTCAACGGTTTATCGTTTTTCACAACCATTTTAAAAATACTATCGTTAATAGTTTTGTGTTTTGAAAAATCGTAATAAGCCAAATGAAGCGTATCAATATTTTTATAATTTATTAAGTATTTAACCGGTTCGTTTTCAAAAACTTCTTGCTTTAATGAAACAGCAAAATCTTTATTCTTAATTGAATTCTCTAAATCTAAAACGGATTGTAATTGATTATTTTCTGTTTTCGATTTTTTGACTTCGTCAATAACTTTCAATGCAGTTTCATAATTGCCTTTTTTATCGGTTTTATTCGCTTCTTGTGCTAATTTATTTGCGTACATCGATTGCCAACGATTTTTATAAAAGTTGGTTTTTAAGTTTTTACCTAAATTCTGAAACGTTTCTGATTCTGCCCAAACATCTGAACCGAATTTTTCTAATCTTACAAAACGAATTTTATCCAACAACAAATCTTGGTTATTTTGCAGATATTGTTTTTCAAGATTTTGAAGTAATAAAGCGGCTTGTTTAGATAACTCTTCACGAAAATCTAAATAGTCTTTATTCTCTGAAAAAATAATTTTTGAATTGCAGAAAGAACCATCAAAACGGTTAAAAATATCCTGAGAAGGCTGAATTACATAACGTTGCGAAGCGTAATCATTAATAAAATTAATCGCAAAAAAATCATAAACCGATTGGTTTAAATTGTTGTCAATAAAATCATAATCAATCAAATCTTTGATTTTATCAACCGAAGTTTTTTTCATCAAATCTTCTTGAGCAAATAACAAATTTGTTTGCTCTGAAATTACTTCTTGAAATTGTTGTTGCGTCCACAAATCGATATTTTTGGGTAATTCTGTCGTATTTGTAATAACGCCACCGTAATAACGCCAATTCGAAAATTTAGAATTGTACGCATTCATCAACGTTTTGATGTAATACCAACGAAAAACTTCTTTGTAAACTCCGGTAGATTCAGCGATTTCTAATCGTAAACGTTCTACCTTTTTCTGATAATTCGTTTCTTTCAACACATTATCAACCTTCATTTGGTAAATAAAAGCTTTGGCTTTCTGAGATTGATTGTTCTCTTTTTTAGCCGATTTATAAATCTGCTCCAGTTTGGAATTCAACGTTTTATATGAACCTTTTTGTTCAAGTTCATAAACTTCATTCCATTGTTTTTTATAATCTTGAGCGAAAATAGAAACTGAAACGAATAAGAAAAAAAGTAAAATCTTGCTTTTCATAAAGTGGTTTTAATTCCACTAAAAGTAATAAAAGTCAATCAGTTATCAAAATTAAGAATTTCTAACGTTTGGGCAAATCCTTACACTACGTTTCAGGTCGGGCTGTACGCACTCGCTTTTTCCAAATTAAAATTTGTAAAAGAGCTCAAACAAAGCTTCCATCCCTTTTGCAAGATTTGCATGCATTAGATAAAACTACATCGAAAGCCAATTCTTAAAATCACGAACACGGTCTCTACTAATAGAAATTTCTTGATTGGGCTGAAATTGCAAATCAATCATATAAATTGGCGATGTGTGTATATTTTTGATATAATCAGAACTAACTATAAATTGTCGATTTACTCTAAAAAAATTAGCTTCATCTAAAACATCTTCAAGTTCATCTAAGGTAAAATCAGTCGGATAATTGCGTTCTTTGGTTTGCAAGTAAACAATCTTATTTTCTGAATAAAAACAACTTATATCTGCAACCGAAATCACTTTTAAATTATATCCAATTTTTACTAAAACACGACTTAATGTAGTTTTTGGATTACGAACAATTGCGCGAATTTCATTTGAATCTAAAAAGTTTTGTTGAGGTAAAAATGATTTAAACTTCTCAATTGCTTTTTCTAAATCATCCAATTCAATGGGTTTTAATAAATAATCAATGCTATTTAATTTAAAAGCTTTCAACGTATATTGGTCAAATGCCGTCGTATAAATAAAAAACGATTTGGTTTTAATCTTGTCAAAAATTTCAAAAGACAAACCATCTCCCAAAACAATATCAGAAAAAATAAGTTGCGGATGCTGATTATTCTCAAACCATGCAATAGCTTCTTCTACAGAATAAAGACTTTTTACAATTTCTATATCAGAAAATTGACTTAAAAGCTTTTCTAAACGTTTAACAGCCAACTTTTCATCTTCTATTATTACGGTTCTTATCATGGATTATTATATTTGTTTGTAAGTTCGTTCATTTTTTTGCCTTCCCAATTTGAATTGAAAAGAAACAGTTTTACAGCCTGAATTAGTAAAATTAAACCCCAAATTACAAATATTAAATTAACACGGATTTGACTCCAATCTACAAGTTCGTATTTTAAGAATTTAATGCAATAAAAAAGCAATAAAACAACCATAAAAACAATTAAGTTTGAATAAAACTTTTTTAATCTAACTACGCGATTTTTAGCAATTTCATAATTAATCTTTTCGTTATTCGTTTTCATTTCTTTGATTTTCTTTATTTAAAATTTCTCTAATTTTTTTCTCTTCCCATTCTTTACCAATTGCAAAAACACTTGTTGCATGAGCTACAATTCCAACGCCCCAACCTAAAGCTGGCCAATAAAACCAAAGCTCGTTTGGAGTTGTAATTAAATTTAAAATCAAAAGAAAAGGAATAATAATGCAATATGATATTAAATTTGCATAGAAACTTTTAAGTTCTTTTACTCTTTTTACTGCTTTCTGATAAGCAAAATCTTCGGGGGTTTGTGTAGGATAATTCATCTTTTTTGACATTTTTTTGATTAGTATAGGTATTTTTACTTTAAAATTGGTTTCGCTTTTTTCGATAAATACATTTTCTGAGGTTAATAATGCATAACGTTGTACAATATTTGACAAACCAATTCCAGCACTTTCTGTTAATTGTTCACGTATTTGAAGATTATTCTCGACACACAAAAATTTTCCGTCTGTGTAAATTCGAATTTGCAACGGATGATTGCTTGTTGCTAAATTATGTTTAATACAATTTTCGAGAAGCAATTGCAACGATAACGGAACAACCCATTTTTGATTTTCGTCAGGATGGATTTCAAAACTGAAATTCACACTATCTTCAAAACGTGTTTTTAAAAGTTCACAATATATTTTGGCAAATGCAATTTCGCTTTCAATAGCTACTAATTCTTTATTTTTTTGTTCTAAAACATAGCGATAAATTTTAGACATTGAAGCCGTAAATTTTTGTGCTTGATTTGGATTTTCATCAATTAACGCCGAAAGAACGTTTAACGAATTAAATAAAAAATGCGGGTCTAATTGATTTTTTAAAGATTCGAATTGTGCGTTTGCTGAGTTTGCAATTAATTTCTGTTCAACTACTTCTTTTTTGGTATTTTTCTTTAACTCGTCAACAAAACCTTTTGCATGAAGAAATGCCGAAATCAACAATGCAAAATTTATCATAAACCAATTGGCAAAATTGTATTTCTCAGAAAAGAATTCTTGAGTGGTTGCCGCATTCTGAAACCAAACAAAATTTAAATAATTACATCCATAAACACCAATTGTATTAATGATGATGATTACGATAATTCCAATTATAGTTCGCTCTTTTGTTTGCTCAGTCCACGAAAAACGTTTGGTTAAATAATCGTTAGCAAATCCGTTTAAGGTTCCTAATGTAAACGCGTAAAAAAATGAAATCAAAAAGTTTATTAAAAAACTCATCCATGTCTTTTCATCAGAAAAAAAGGTAAAGAAAAAAATTCCTGAACCAAGGCTAATCCAAAATAGATTTATAAATGCTTGCTTTTTCATTTTCTTAAAATTATAAACCAAATGTAACACGATTCAATTTAACAAAATAAATAAAATTACTGAACGGTTAAAAAATGATACTGAATGGTAAATTGTTAGTGATTCTAACGATATTCTTTTTAAAATTCTGTTCTGGTAGATTTTGAATATCAAGCATTCGATTTTAAAAATAAAACCTACAAGGTTTCGAAAAACACGCTGATTTACATAATAAAAAACTCCGACAGAGTTTCGAACTCTGTCGGAGTCGATTAAAAACTTGAAACTTGAAATTTCCTTACTTTAGACCTAAAAAGCGTTAGTGGTTGCAGCGGTATCCTTTTGTGTAACGAAGTGGAGCAAAAGATTTAGCGGAAGACGCGACGCTGCAAAAACGACGCAAGGAGTTTTTGTGAGCGAACGCCATAAAAAAACGCCTCAAAATAAATTGAAACGTTTCTTATCTTTTATTTGACTTGAACTTTATCACCCGAAGTATGTGCAGAATGAGCCGGAGCATACATGCTTTGAATGGTTGAAATTCCACTTGTGAAATTTCCGATATTATTTAAGCGAACCTCGTATTCTAAAATATGATTCCCTTTTGGCAAGAAGTCAAAAAAGAAATTGGTCGAAGCATCTTTATTAGTTTGATAGTAGAATATTCGGTCTTTATAATGATATTCCGACAAAACATCTATGGGTTCAAAAGTTGCGGCTCGATTGTCTTTTAAATGCACAAAACTCAAATCGCGTTTGGCTTCAATGGTTAAACGAATTTTTACTTTTTGACCTAAAACAAGCTTTGTTTCTGAATTGATTGGTTCCCAAATTCTGTCTTTATTTTGAGACAAATAACTTCGATTGATATTTAAAACACCATCTTGCGATTGTTTTATTTGATTTAAATCTTGGAAATATTGCCAATAAATTCCACCAAAAACAGGTTTTGAGGTTTTGTTTTCGACTTCAATTTTTCCCATATCTGATTTTATTTTATCGCCTAACCAACGATAAGAAAACATGCCAACCGCTTCTTCTAAAATTTCATTTTTGTTTTTAGCTGTATTGATTTTATCATTTCCAACTTTTATTTTTATGCTTTCTTTAGAAATTGCATTTTGGTCTTCACCTAATAAAATAGCATAAAGTGCTTCTGTGGTTGCTTTAGTTGTTCCCCAAGATGTTTGCGATTTTCTACTGATTAACCAAGTATTTAATTTGTTTATTGTTGTTTGTGGCTTTTTCATTTCTTTAAAAGCCTCAACAAGTAAAGCTTGAACTTCGGCTTCGTTGTAATTAAAATAATATGTACTGATATTTCCGCGCCAAAACATACCGTAAGTTTCATCTAAAACTGCAGTTTGTTCTAATTGATTTGTTATTTCGTTCGCCCATTGCTTATCCCCTTTTCTGTTTGCAATTAAAATTAATTTGGCTTTTTCGTATAAAGGCAACGTAATCCAATCGTTTCGTAATTCGGCTAAACGTTTATCAATTCTTATTTTATTATTCTCTGGAATTGAAAACACATCGGCATAATAACTTTTAACTAAAGCATAATCAATCACTTCAAAAACAGTTGCTTCTTTTTCTTTGGTAAACAAATCATTAAAAGTTACATCTAAATAAACATTGGCTTTATTTATGAATTTGGTTTCTTTATCTGTTGAAATGAAAGTAGGTTCAATGTTTAATTTTTTAAGTTTAGCTGCCGTAATTAGAATATGATTGGTGATGTAATTACTTGCTCGTCCTCCATCAAACCAAGGAATTCCACCTGAAACCGTTTGTCGTTCAATTAATACATCTTCGATTTTATCTACTTCTTTAAGTAAATTTTGTTCACCAAAGTAAGAAACAAATTGTGCTTTCTTCTCGTCATCTGAAATTAAATCTTTTAACCAAGGTAAATCTTGAGCCAAAATTTGATTTAACTCATCGTTTTCTTCGAATTTCGATTTTGGATTTTCACGCCAAGCAGCGACTAATTTCTGAATCGGTTCATTCGTTTCTAAAATATACGCAGCAATCGCATAAGCAAAATATTTTGCAAAAAGTTGCTCCGAACAATTATACGGATATTCATACAAATACGGCAAAGATTGCATCATTAACCAAGTAGCGTTGTTTGAAATATCAATTCGTAATTGATGATTTTCTAAACTTGTTGATTGATTCTCGACTAAATTAGTTAATTCATATTTTTTCGTTTCATTAGCTAATTGCCAAACCGGAATAGTTTCGGTTACCAATTGACGATTACTTAAAACCGGAATAACGCTTTCTTCGGCATCTGTAAAATTACCAGCTTGAACCGAAATTCGATATTGTAAACCTTCAATATTTTTAGGAATCTGAACTTTCCAACTCACCGAATTGGAACTATTCGCTTGAATATCTACCGGAATTAATATTTTTGTTTTAATAATTTCATCAGTTATTTCTTCGCCCGTAACGGTATTAAACAAACGTAATAAAGCCGTTGCTTTTAGCTTATCGTTTGTGGTATTACTTACGCGTGCTTTTAATTCAATTTCATCGGTTTCGCGAACAAAACGTGGCATGTTTGGCTGAATCATTACGTTGCGTTGCGTATAAGCTAAATGTGCAAAATAGTTTGAATTACCGTTTTTATCGTTTGCTAAAGTTTTTAATTTCCATTTGGTTAAAGCTTCTGGTGCTTTGAATTTAATTTCAACTTCGCCTTTTTCATTTGGATATAAATTTGGATAAAAGAAAGCGGTTTCACTTAAATTTTTACGTGCTTTTATATTCGCATGACCATCTAAAACATTGCTCATTGTTTTGTTTTTTTGAATTACTTCGGCATCGGCATTATTTGGCATCGTACGATAAGAATCTACAACAATTGATTCTAATTCAAGCATTTCTTCTTCTTCTAAAGGAATTTCGAAATAACTACCTTCAACAATAAATCTTAGCGTTTTAAAACCTAAATATTGAACAGATATAACATCGCCTAGTTTGGCTTTTAATCTGAAATAGCCATCTTCATCGGTATCAACTCCGTTGGTTGTACCTTGAATTAAAACAGTTGCTCCAGGAATGTTATCTCCATAATTTCTAGCAAATACTCTACCCGAAATTTCTCCTTGAACAGTATTTAATTTCGTTTCTGATAAAAATTCTTTGGTAATATTTTTATCAAAAAAAACGGAATCCAAACCAATTGAAATTCAATATTGAAGTTAGATTTGATTTCTTAAAAGAGAATTGAGATTTGCTATTGTAATAAATTTCTGTATCGACAAAATTAGTTGTCTGGTTTAAAACAGATGCCAAATTACTAGAGCCATAATCATAAAAATAAAAATTATCCCAACGTTCGTTATGAATCGCATCTAACGAAAAATCGTACATCGTTGCCAAAACTTCCAATTTATCTTTTGGTTTGTTTTGATTAAAAACTTTCAATTTCCAATTGTAATCATCACCGGGATTTAACTTATCATTTAAATGAAGTATTTCAGTTTTTATCGTTGAATAATCCTTTCTATATGGAAATGAAATTTCTACGAATTCCTTAAACAATCTGTTTTCATAAACAAAATACAAGTTGCTTTTAAATCTAATATCTCTATTTTCGATATCGATTGGTAATTCAACAAAATTTTCACCTTGTTTTAAATGAATCAAAAAACTTTTGTTTTGATTTCCTAAATAATTTAAATCTAGATTTACATAAACTTCAGGAACTTTACTAAAGATTTTAAGCTGCAATTTCTTTGAACGTAACGATTTTTCTTCATCAATTTCTATAGAAACAGAACGATGATAAGTATAATCGAAAACACTGAAATTAAATTTATGTTTTGCAGGAGTAAATAGCGAATCGTTTGGAATAAATTCTAAGTAATATTCTCCTAAATCAAATAATTTTTCATCTAAAACAAATTTCTCATTTTCTTTAGTTTCATATTCTTGCTCAAAAACAAGTTTTGATTCATGACGATAAAAATCATAAGCATAACTTTGATATGGAAATTTATCAGTTAAAGTTAGTGAATCAATTATCTGAATTGTTGGTTTCATCCATAAGTTTTCTAACTCAAATTTTCTAATTCCTTGACGTTTATAAACTTTGACTTTTCCTTTAGTTGGAACAAATTTTCCGTTTATTGTACTAGTTTTTATTTCAACTTCATACTTTTCTTCATTCTTATAAAAAGTATTACTATCAGGTTGATAGGTTATTAAAAATGGTTTTGTATTGTAACTAATTTGCATGTGAGCTTCACGAACTTCTCCTGAATTATCAACAACTTCAGCTGTAAAATAATATTCAATTTGAGTATTTAAATCTTTTTGAGTCAACGAATCTTTAGCGAAGGTAAACGGAAATTCAAAATTACCGTTTGAATCTGTAAACGTTTCTATTATTGGATAGTTTATTATTTTAGATTGAGAATAATTATTATACAACCAATGCGAAGGAGTAATTGTGACTTTTGCATTTGCAATGGAAGCATTCGAAAAACTTTTTACAGAACCTGAAAGCATGATAGTTTCACCAATTTCAATATTTTCTTGATACGGATTGAAATTCACTTCATAAGTATTTCGCTTATATTCAGCCACTTCTAAATAAACATAATTATCTTCAAGGTCAATTGTTTCCCAAATTTTTTCTTCTGATTTAGTTAAATCATCTGGTTTAGAAACTGAAATTTCAAATTCTCCATCATCAACGTTTTTAGGAATTACAAATTTGCCTGAAACACTACCAAATTCATTAGTCGTAAGTATATTATTATCAGAATAATCTCTCCCTTCAAACTGAACATTAACTTTTATATTTTCAGCAGCTTTTCGTTTAAAGCCATCAATAGTTTGAACTAAAATAGCTTTAAAATATACTTCCTGTCCTGGGCGATAAAGTCCACGGTCGGTGTAAATAAAAGAAGTAATTTGTCTTTCTTCATCTTCATCATTGCTATAATTTGAAAAATAAAACTGACTACCACTAAAAGTTTCTTGATAAATGAAATCATTGCTATAAACCAATACATCGTAATTTGCTTTTCTATCAAACGTGTCTTTATTTATTTTAATTTTCACAAAACCATTTTCATCGGAAGTATAAAATTTATCAAAAACAAAAACTTTCGTTTCTGATAAAGGTTTTCCGGTTTTTCTATTTAAAAGTTGAATTTCTAGATTTTTATCAAACTGCTTATAAACAATAAAAACATCTGTAACCACAAACGGATTAAAACGAACTGAAGGCGTATTTTCTGTAACTGTTTTCTCATAACTCGAAACTAAAAAATAATAACCTTCTTCAAAATCGGGTAATAAAACTTCGGTTGTATAACTATTAAAATCACCTTGATTTGGCATTACAGATTCAATATTTTGAAACGGTTTATGCGTTTTTAGATAATCAAAATACAACGAATCTGATTTTAATTGATTAAACATTTCTAAATCATCAACTTTATAAACGAAATTATAAAGTGTGTCGATATTTTTAAAATCGACCAATATTTTATTATGTTGGTTGTTGTATAAAATGGGTTCGTTATAAACGATTAATCTTTGCTGTTTTATTGACTTCTCTAAATTCAAAATTTGATTCAAATCAGTAATCGAAATTTCCTGAGTTTTCAGCGTGTCAATCAACTGGATAGCCTCTTTCAAATAAGACTTCTTTTCTTTTGCATTTGCTTCACCAACTAAATAAGACAATTTCTCTAAACGATATTTATTTTTGAATTCGTTTGTAGACGTTGTCGCAATTAAAACATCTAAAAGTTGTAAATCATTCAATAAAAAATTTTGTTGAAAACGCATAAATTTTACACGTTCATAATCATAAATTTTTTGTTCTTGTTTATAAAAATTCTCAAGCATTTGATAAGCAGTCAAACGCACGTCAAAATTATCTGATAAGTCACGAGTTAAAAAAGAATCTTTATAATCGGCATAAAATTCGTAGCTAGAAGGCTCGGCATTTACATACAATTGTGCAATTGGCAACAACATCCATTTTTCAAGTAAAAATTCGTATAAATGCTCTTGATTCACATTCCCAAAACCTTCGACAACTTCTTTATAATCACTCAACGGAATCGCTTGTAATTTTTCTGAATCTGAAAAAGTTTCGTTGTATAAACTAGTTAATGCGTTGATAAAATCACGTTGATGCCACTCTGTAAAATTCGATTGATTTGATATGTTTTTAGAATCTCCTCTGCGTTGAATATCCGATTGATATTTATTAAAATATGCCGCTAAGTATGCCGCTTTTATATAATTATAGAAATAAACGGAATTTCCGTTTGCATTTGCAATTTGCGTATTTATATCGACAAAAAAATCCGAATGTCGCTTATCAAAAAGTATGTTTTCGTATTTCGATTTGAATAGAAAAACCTTTATAAATTCTTGTTCATTCTTATTTCTTTGAGCTTTTTTCTCAATTTTAAGAACCGCTTCATAAGCTTCTTTTATATTTCCTTTCGCTTCAGTTTCATAAATTTTATTCCATTGTTTTTCGTAATTCTGTGAAAAAACAGAAAACGAAATTTGAAGCAAAAAAAGTAATAGTACGTTTTTCATATTTTGGATATATTTTCTAAAAATAGCTAAAAAAAACTTGTTAAAAAATATTTATGGCAAATCCTTCCACTGCGTTTCAGGTCGGGCTGAACGCACTCGCTTTTCCCAAATTAAAAATTTGTAAAAGAGCTCAAACAAAGCTTCCATCCCTTTTGCGAGATTAGTAGTTTTAAATTCAATTCAGATTTTGAATTTCAAACATTCATTTTAAAGAATCCAAACCTACAAGGTTTTGAAAACCTTGCAGGTTAACTAAATAAACTCCGACAGAGTTTTGAACTCTGTCGGAGTTGGTTAAAAACTTTGAACTTTGAACCTTAAACTTTCTCTCTTTAGACTTTCCAACTTTAGACTTTAAAAGCGTTAGCGGTTGAAGCGGTATCCTTTTGTGTAACGAAGTGGAGCAAAAGATTTAGCGTAAGACGCGATGCTGCAAAAACGACGTAAGGAGTTTTTGTGAGCGGAACGCCATAAAAAAACGCTTCAAAATAAATTGAAGCGTTAGTATATTACTTTTCCTTTTTGACAAGATGTTTAATCACGGTTTCGGCAGCGTGAAGTCCAAATAAAGCGGGCATCCAACTGTTGGTTCCGAAAAACGATTTTTTAAAGTTGGTTCCATCGGTCATTTTTAAACTGCTCTCATCTGGTTTTTCAGTAGAAAAAACAGCTTTAACTCCTGATTTGATTCCTTCTTTACGCAAACGCTTACGAATTACTTTTGCCAACGGACAAACATCGGTTTTAGCAATATCTTTAACCACAACTTTACTTGCTAACATTTTGCCGCCAGCTCCCATGTTACTGATTACTTTTACACCTTTACGTTTAGCTGCAATAATCAAATTCAATTTTGGGGTAACGCTATCGATGCAATCTAAAACGTAATCGAATTCTTTGGTTACAATTTCGTGTGCGCGTTCAGGCGAAATAAATTCTTCGATTCGAATTAAATTCAATTCTGGATTGATGTCCATTAAACGATCACCTACAACTTTGATTTTTGGCATTCCAACTGTAGAATGCAAGGCTGGTAATTGACGATTAATGTTGGTTATATCAACAATATCACCATCAACAATGGTCATATTTCCTACTCCGGCGCGCGCCAAAAATTCGGCAGCGAATGAACCTACTCCACCTAATCCAACAACTAATACGTTCGAATTTTTTAAGGTTTCGATTCCTTCTGCTTTAAATAATAATTCTGCTCTTTCTTGCCAAACAGCCATTTTAATTTGATTTATTGATTGATGCTTCCCGATCTAAAAATCGGACATTAATCGCGGTTAAAAACTCTTATGTAATTTTGTTCTATTATTTGTTCTACATCATGATTTAAAATCGATGTTGCTTTTGCATAAACTTGATCAATCGTTTCTTCGATCATATCGGTTTCAAGAAAAAGATATTTGGTTGGAACTTCTTTAAAAACATTTGAAAGTTCTGGATTACGAAGCAAATATTTTCCGAACGAAAGATAAAATCCGTTTTTATACAAACTTTGAGCTACTTGACTATTCTTAGAAAATCCGTGAATAATCAACGGAACCGAAATTTTCATCTCCTTTTTGATTTCAATCACTTCTTGATAAGCTGAAACGCAGTGCAAAATTACAGCTTTTTTATGTTTCTCGGCAAGTAATAATTGCGCTTTAAATACCGAAATTTGGTTTTCTAAAGATGTTTCAATTCGTTTATCTAAACCACATTCGCCTAAAGCTTTACAGTTTGGATGTTGTAATGCTTGATTAATTGTCTCTAAATCTCGGTCTAAATTGTCGAAATCAATATACCAAGGATGGATTCCGACTGTGAAATTCGGCAATGATAAATCTAAATCGGTTGGAAATTGATTAACCAATTCTATTACATCTTTTCGATTTGAAAATTGATGTGTATGAATGTTATATTTCATCTTTTGGATAAGTAACTCCAGCTTTTATTTCGATATCTAAAAAATTTTCTTCTGGAGTAATTGGACAAGAATAACGAGCTGAATATGCACAATACGGATTATAAGCTTGGTTAAAATCGATAATCATTTGGTTTGATTCTGGAATTTCGACATCTAAATAACGTCCTCCACCATAAGTTGATTCGCCACTTGTTAAATCGTAAAATGGTAAAAACAAATGCTTTTCATAACCTTTACGTTTACTCAATGCGATATTCTGATAAACAACTAATTGAAGCTTTTTACCATCGATTTCAAAATGTAAAATACCATATTTTTTATATTCTTGTTTGATTTTACCAGTTGAAGGCATTAAAAACGGCTTTTGTTTTTTTAGTAATTCAAGCTCTGCTTCAACAATAAATTTTTCATCAATATCAAAAAAAGAAATTCCTTTAAAATTCTTTTGTTCTTCTAAATCTAAAGGCGTTGTTTCTGGATTGTTATAAAATGAAATTAATTCAGATTGATATTTTTGAGTCGATTCTAAATTATTTTGTGCAATGGTAAACATTGGTAAGCAAAATAATAAATAAAAAAATTGCTTCATAAAAATTGTAAAAATAGATTGACAAAATTAACGCATTTTTCAAAATTATGTTCCGAAAATTGACGAATAATTCAATTTAGATCAAAAAACAAATAGTTTTTTAAAGGTAAAACATAAAAAACTACAAATTTTAAATAAAACCGTAAATGCATTAAACTTGCTTATTGCTTAAAAAAATCAAATATTAACATAACAAACACACTACAAACAGAATAAAGATTAAAAAATTATATATTATTATCTAATTTTCTTAAAACTTAATTCAAATATGGTAAACTTTACTTTTTTTGTGATATTTGCTGAAAATAATTAATAATGAATGAATTACTAAGTTTATCAAATCCTAGGGGCTATATTTCTTCAAAAGCAACTTACCTCACAGAAAATGACCAACACATTACTCAGTATAATGATGTTTATCAAATTTTATGGGTAAAAAAAGGCACAGTTAAAATTTCACTTTCGCATTTAAGTAAAGTTTTAGAACCCAACGATTGTATTTTCTTAGGAAAAAATGAAATGTTTCGACTTACAGCTTCTGAAAGTTATGAGCTTCATTACATTCAATTTACGGAAGATTTTTATTGCATTAATGAATCTGATCGTATTTTTTTGAGCAGATGTTCTTATTTTAATAATACAGAATCAATAAATTTTTTAAAACTAGAACCTCAATACATTAAATTTGTTGAGAATTATGCTGGTATGTTAAACAAATTTTTAACTGAACCTTTTTCTGAAATCAATAATTTATTGGCAAAAAATACCATTGAAAGAATTTTACTTTTTACTCTTTCTATGGATTTACAGCATTTTCAATCCTTTAACTCAAAAAAATTCTTACCCTATCAAATTAAGCTAATTAACAAATTCAATGAGTTAATTAAAAATAATATCAAACGTGAAAGATCAGTTGCTTTTTATGCAAATTCACTTGATCTTGACACAAATAAAATGAAAGAAATGTGTAAATCTGTTTATGGGATTACACCTAAAAAATTCATAGCTATCGCTTGTATTAACGAAGCAAAAACACTTCTCAAACATACTAATATGAGCATCAAAGAGATTTCATATGAATTAAATTTTGAAGATGTGAGTAACTTTATTCGCTTTTTTATAAC
This sequence comes from Flavobacterium sp. I3-2, assembly GCF_013389595.1. NCBI lineage: Bacteria > Pseudomonadati > Bacteroidota > Flavobacteriia > Flavobacteriales > Flavobacteriaceae > Flavobacterium > Flavobacterium sp. I3-2. The sequence continues at coordinate 1,999,112 of NZ_CP058306.1, read as the reverse complement.
AGCGACAAGCATTTCACCTTCAAAATACAGAGAAAGCTTGACTTCAAATGAATTGAAAAGTATTTAATAGACAAATTTTATATAGAACATCCCCAAAGAATTAATTTTTTTGGGGCGTTTTTTTTTTTTTTTAGATACATCTTCTAATAAAATGAAAATTTTGAAGATTTATTAAAACATCAATTTATACAAAAAATACATTTATTTTAACAAGCTATATACAACAATAACAGCTTAATTTTGTAAGCTTTATAGATTCTTTTTTTTGTATAGAAATGAATAATTTATTTTGGAAAGATTTACGATTTAGAAATTTAGTTTTTTATTGACAATACGTTCATCAAAAATGATAACTAACGATTCTTGTCTTCAAATTAAATTTGCATCGTTAAATAAGAGGAATAGTCAAAAAACAACTTAATTATTATTGACAATATGTTCATTAAAAATGATAATTAAAGATTCTTGTAATCAATCTACTTTTGCAAGGTAAATTGAAGACCAAGTCAAAAATAAATAAACTTTTATTGACAATACGTTCATCGAAAATGATAACTACGTCACAAACTTACTAAACTACTTTTGCCAAGTATTCTAGTAACAAAAATTTAAAAGTTTTCTCTAAAGAATAATGAGTCGTTCAAAACTCACATTGGCTAAAATAAATAAAAAAAAAATAACTAACAAAATAATTTTTAAATAAAATGAAAACAACAACTAATTTCTTCAAAACTGTAACTGTATTAGCTATCGCTTTAATGTTCGGATTCAATGCAAACGCTCAAAAAGAACAAACAAACAAATTATCTGTAACGGTTGGAGAATTTTATAGCTTAACTTTAAGTAACGATAATGCAACTATTCTTTTAGATACTGAAGAAAAATTTGCAACTGGAAGTGAATCTTCACCTATTACAATGACGATTTTCTCTTCTAAACAATACGAAGTTAAAGCTCAAGTTTCTGCTGCTCAATTTACAGGTGTTGAAACTGGAACTTCTGTTGACACAAACAATATCGATTTAAATGTATCGAAATCTAGCGGTAATGATGAAGCTTTAATAAGCGACAGAGCTAACAAAAGTTTAAAATTTGCTGAAGCTGAACAAATCGCTTATTCTCCTAAATCAACTAAAGCTGATATTTACAACCTTGTTTATGCAATTCCTGCTTCAAACACTGCAGCTTTCTTAGATCAATACGGAAAAACGATTACTACAGAAATTACTTATACTTTAATTCCTCAATAATAAAATAAAGTGTAGTTCAAATTCTACAAACATACTACAACTGATACTACAAATACCATTTGAAAATCATCGTTACTTTGTCATGTAAAATAAGAACAAGATTTACAACAAAAAAATAACTAACAAAATAATTTTTAAATAAAATGAAAACAACAACTAATTTCTTCAAAACTGTAACTGTATTAGCTATCGCTTTAATGTTCGGATTCAATGCAAACGCTCAAAAAGAACAAACAAACAAATTATCTGTAACGGTTGGAGAATTTTATAGCTTAACTTTAAGTAACGATAATGCAACTATTCTTTTAGATACTGAAGAAAAATTTGCAACTGGAAGTGAATCTTCACCTATTACAATGACGATTTTCTCTTCTAAACAATACGAAGTTAAAGCTCAAGTTTCTGCTGCTCAATTTACAGGTGTTGAAACTGGAACTTCTGTTGACACAAACAATATCGATTTAAATGTATCGAAATCTAGCGGTAATGATGAAGCTTTAATAAGCGACAGAGCTAACAAAAGTTTAAAATTTGCTGAAGCTGAACAAATCGCTTATTCTCCTAAATCAACTAAAGCTGATATTTACAACCTTGTTTATGCAATTCCTGCTTCAAACACTGCAGCTTTCTTAGATCAATACGGAAAAACGATTACTACAGAAATTACTTATACTTTAATTCCTCAATAATAGAAAAACAAACCAAAAAAACTTTAAAAAAATGAAAATACAAAATAATTTTTTCAAGACAATATCTTTTTTAGCAATCTGTTTGTTATTCAGTTTAAATGCTTTAGCACAACCAAAACAAGGAACTCCAAATGAAAATGCAGGTAACCATCCTTGGACCAATAACGGAAATGGAAATGGAAACAACGGAAATGGAAACGGGAATAATGGTAATAATGGAAGTTCTGGTAGCGAAAGTAGCAACACTCCTGCATCAACAAACAAAACTAGTGGTTCAAGCAATTTGAATGTTACAGTTGGTGAATTTTATAGTTTAAACTTAAGTAATGAAAACACAACTATTCTTTTAGATTCTGAAGAAAAATTTGCAACAGGAAGTGAATCTTTACCTATAACAATGACAATTTTCTCATCTAGAAAATATGCTGTTAACGCTCAAGTTTCAGGAGCTGAATTTAATGGAGTTACAGAAGGAACCGCAGTAAATACAAACAACATTGATTTATTAGTAACTAAAGTAACTCAAAACTCAGAAATAACAATTGCTAACAGATCAAACAAGAGTTTAAAACATTTAGCTGCTGAAGAAATTGCTTCTTCAACTAAAGCAACTAAAGCTGATGTTTACAATTTAGTCTATGCAATTCCGGCAACTAATACTGCAGCTTTTTTAGACCAATATGGTAAAACAATTAGCACACAGATTACATACACGTTATTACCTCTATAATTTTCGGAAAAAATAGAAAAAAAAAAGAAAAACATGAATAAAATCATGTTTTTTTTTTGACTAAAATTCTATCTTTATAGAAAATAAGAGGTACAAAATGACAAGATATATATTTCCAATAATTTTAATTCTTTTCGGATTTTCAAGTAAAGCTCAAGAATCAGCAACAGCAAAATTGTCTGTGCAAATAAACAACATACAATCCATTAGAATAAATGAACAACAACAAAATGTTGAAATTTCGATTAACTCGATTGAAGATTTCAGAAACGGTAAATCGAACTATAAAAATGATCATATTGAAGTAATGAGTAACGGAAAATATGAAATTCGAGTAGTTGCGAACGGTCATTTATTAAAAGGCGATGAAAAAATAAATATTGACCAAATAAAATTAACTCCTAACTTTGGAACAAAAGGACGAAGTACAAATGACATTAATTTTTTTCCTATTGACTTATCGTTAGAAAATAATAAAATCATTAGTTCTTCAAAAGGTGATATCATCCGTTCATTCAATATGAATTACCATTTAAAAGGCGGTGACCAATTGATGAATACAGATTCTGGTACTTATAATACAACAATAACATATACTATTATTGCACTTTAAAAATGCGCTTTTATAAAATTATCATATTCACAACTTTACTATTAGGTTTAGATTCGATAGCTCAACCTGGGATAGGTTCTGCAAAATCGTTAATCAGACTTGAATTTGAAGATGTTTTTGGTTTAAAAATATCTCATCCTGATGTGAATTTAGATATTAATTCTGTTGAAAAATTTACTCAAGGAACTCAAACAAATTGGTTAAATTCGCATTTAGTTGTTACTGGTGTAAAAAACTTTGAAATATCAATTAAAACCATTCAACCGTTTTTTTTTAGTAATAATACAGAAACAAATGTTGCTGTTTCGAATATCAAAGTGAATGCAAGAACAAGTTCTAAATCAAATGCTATTGTTTTAAGTGATGTATCACAAATATTGATTTCAGAAAATAATGGTTCGATGGTTAATTATATCGATGTTAATTATCAAATACCACCAGAAAACACATTTGCTTTTATAGGTAGCACCACCACAACTTATGACACTTTAATTGTTTATACTCTAATTCCAAATTAAATGAAGAAACTATTAACTTTTTTCGCATCTATTTTAACTTATACAACATTTGCTCAAGCTGGCTTAACCGTTTCTCCAGGTAAATTATATTTTTATGAAAATAGTAAAATTCCTGTTACACAAAAAGTTAGTATAACAAATCCTACAACAAAAACTCTAGAAATTGGTGTTTCGATAAACGATTGGAATTATGATAAATCAGGCTCAAATCATATTGCGGATTTTAATACTTTAAAGGAATCTTGTTCGCCTTGGATTCAAATTACACCAAATACTTTTTTTACAATTGAACCAAATTCGACAAAAGAAGTAGAAGTGGTTTTAACCGTTCCTGAAACTTTGGACCCGAGTAATCCTGTTCACACAAGTATGTTATTTTTTACACAATTAAACCCAGGTGATTCTGTAGATGAAAAAGGAGCTTCTATCAAAGTAACTGTCAGAATGGGTGTGAAAGTTTATCATGCTAAAGAAAATACAGATGGCGAAATTTCTATTGTAGACTTCAAAGCAAATAAAGATGCGCAAAACAATAAATTTGTAGAATTAGAATTTAAAAATACAGGTAAAATTTGGACCGAAGGCAAAATTTTATGGTCGCTTTTTAACTACAAAACAGGAAAAACAACAGAGCTTTCTGAAGAAGAATTTTATACGTTACCAAAAGATGTAAGAAAAGTTTCTAAACAATTAGACCCAAAACTTACTGCGGGTCAATACACCATTTCTGCACAAATTTTATATGGTAAAAATGAAACAATTCAGCTTGCTGAAATGGATTTTGAAATATGAAAAACATAGCTTTCTTTCTATTTATTTTTTTGAGTGCAAATTTGAATTTGTTTGCACAAGATATTCAATTTGATGCATATACAAATTGGATTCCGCAATTTAATAATTATGGAGAATTGATGGCTGGTCAAACCAAAAATGAACAAATTAATGTTTCTGTTCGAATTTACAATCAAATTCAACCCATAACAAAATGGAAAATTACAGCTCGTTTAGTTGATGATTACAAATACAATAATTACTCAATTCCTGCTGAATTTGGTTTATTAAAATTTGCACGAGAAAACGTTCAAGGTAATGGTTCTAACCTTCCGATTGCAGGGCCTTCAGGTTTTTTACCATTATCAAAATACCAAGAACAAACCATCATAAGTAGTGAAACTGTTTCGTTACAAAATGGTTTTGTTAGAACTTTTGTTTTTGATTTTCAAATGAAAGGCGGAAATCATTTACTTACAATTCCAAACGGAGAATATAAAAGTGCGTACATCATCAATTTGTATAAAATTGAAAACGGAACCGAAATTCTTTTAAAAAGTATCAGTAACGCAAATATGTTTGCTGGCGCTCATATTAATCATAATGGAAATCACGGTGACCAATCAATTCTTTTAGAAAATGGAAGTAATCTATTTCATTTTAAGTTTAACACAGTAAATGATTTAGTAACTGGAAAATCTATTCGGAAAAATGGTGCGCTTCGCATCAAAACATACAACGGCCATGAATTGATTGTCAAAGCAGCAAATCAAGATATGCGTTCTAATATTACCGACCATACATTACCTGTTTCGATAATCCGACTTGATTTAGCTTTAAACCAATATTCTGGAGGAAACAGTTCTGAGGCAAATCTTCTAAAAATTAATACGCCAATTCAACTACAAAGTTGGGACCAAGTGATTGCAACTTTTCCAAATTGGAGTAGTGAAATTGTATTCGACCTTTCGTTAAGTATTCCTGGTAATTTGCCCGAATTTAACGGTGCTAAAGGTGTCTATGAAACGTATATCTATTTTGTTATTGTTCCGAGATAGTGCAATGAAAAAACTTTTTTTTGCTTTATTATTATGTCTAAATTTTGTTTCTCTTTATTCTCAAAATAAAGAAAATCAATTAATTGTTAGATTTGATAATGACAGTTTAACCGCCAAAAAATCTAAAATAATTCAAACTTCATTGTATTTAAAAAACAATGGAAATGAAACAATTACCGGCGAACTTCAAATTGAATCTAAAAGTGAAGATTTGAGCTTGATAAAAAAAATCAATCAAACGATAAAGTTAGAACCAAATGATTTTATTTACATTCCTGTAAAAGCTCAACTTAAACCCAAAACGTTTAGTACAGAAATTAAAGTTGAAGCTGTTTTTAAAACAGAACAAAAAACTTATCGTGATGATTTAACTATTTATCCTGAAAAAACTAGAAATATAAATTTTCGATTACAAAATCAACACCTAACTTTTTTTCAAGTTAATGATTCAATAGATTTAAATTTCGAGATTTCGAACAGAGGAAACACAAATCAGGTTGTCAATTTGGTTATCAAATATCCGTACGGATTCACTAAAAATGAGTTCGAGACCATTGAATTAGAAACTAAAGCTTTTCAGGATACTGTTGTAAACATTCAAAAATTCATAAATAAGCAAATGCTTAAAAAAGAAGATTTTGAAATTCAAGCTTCGCTGTATTACAAATCTGGAGATTATATCAACTCCTTCCCTATTTATGTCAATTCAATCAAACAAAATCGAACATACAAAGAAATCGATTTAGGCGATTACAGATATCAAGAAAATGAAATAAGACTTAGCAATTCATACAACACAACTTCAAACCAAAACAATCTAAATCTTGGAATTAATACCGATGTAAAAGTTTCTGAAAACAGTAAAATTCGACTTAATTCTCAAATGGAATATTGGGATATTTCTCAAAACTTTTTTTTAAGAAATACCATTCTTGGTTATAAAAATAGAAATTTTGAAACCAATATTGGAAATATTTACCAACAAGGCGAAGTTATGCTTAACGGAATTGGTGGTGAAGTAAAATATAAAATAACTGATTCGTTAGATTTAGAAGTCGGATATATCGATAAAACTTATGCAGTAACCGAAACTTTTAAAAATTCAAGAGGTAATTCGGCTTGGCTTGCAATGAATACAATCAAGGAAAATGGTGCGAGAACTCGTACTTTTTTGAATTATGATTTAGATTATAACAGCGGAATTTATAAATACATTTTATACCATTCGCAAGAATTTATATCCAACAAAAATTTAAAATTTGTTTATCAACAAGGTTTGAGTACAATGTATGATAACAGCGAGGTTGCGACAGGTATTTTAGGCGGGATTTCTGCTTTTTATTCAAATGATAAATGGTCTTATTTTGGAAATCATATTTTGAGTTCTAATAAATATGCAGGAATGCGAAGAGGTGTTGTTCAGCTAAACGAAAGATTGCAATATAAAATCAAAAAACACAGCTTCTCTTTAGGTTATAATTACAACGAACTAAATCCTGAAGGTTTGAATAAATACGAAATGTTTTTTAACAATCAAATCAATCAAAATTTAGATTTAACTTATCGATTCAGTCAACGTCATTTTAATTTCTTTGTCGCTCCAAATTACATTTACGAGAAACGAACAAATGCTTATTTTTCGGATATTAGTTTATTTAAAAAAGTTGGTGTAAATACTGTTTTTCAAATTAATCAATTCGAAAAAAATCTAATTCTGAGTGCAACTTTTGATGTAGGAAAAATTCTTACATTCAATTTAGAACAACCTTATAGTTACAGAGCAGGTTTAGGAATTAAGTTTAGAGCGTTTAATTTTTCAACTCAATATCAATACAATTACGCTTCGATTAATGAGCTGAACAATCCAAATCAATTAAATGAAACATACAAAAGTTTAAACACAAATTTGATGTATGTGTTAAATGCATTTAATAACAAATTAGAATTTACAACCTATGTCAATTATTCTTTAAACAATAGTCTTGCAAATATTTTAGTAATCAACAATACGTTACGATATGAGTTTGATTCAAATTTCAGAGTCTTTTTAAATTCGAATTACAATAAATATTTAGATGGTTTACAATATTCTAATTTAAACCTACAAGCCGGATTAATTAAAAACTTTGACCCAAACAAACCTAGAAGTAAAAAAGCAAATTTAACCGTTCATGTAAAATATAACGAAAAAAACAAAAACAGTTTTAACGCTGCAAATAAAATCGTTTTTGTAAACAACAAACCTTTCTTGACTGATGAAAATGGCATAATTAAATACAAAAAAATTCCGGTTGGAAAATACGAAATTCGATTACAAAATGATAATCAATGGCTTTCTGAACCAATTGTTGTCAATGTAAATGAAGATACAGAACAAGTTATTTTTTATAATAAAACAACAACAATTCAAGGTTATCTTCTTTTTGAGGAATCAAAAAATTCGTATGACATTAAAAAAGAAAAATCAGCATTTCGAATTGATTTGGTTAATGAAAATGGTAAAACTTACAAAACCTACACAAACGAATCGGGTCGATATATGATTTATGTTCCTGAAGGAAAATACACAATAAGCATTAACAATCATTTACCCGAATCGCAGACTGAAGTTTTACAAAATAACATTGAAATTACTACAGAAATTGACAAGCCAATAACTCAAGATTTTATCATAAAAATAAAAGAAAAAAAATCGGAAGTAAAAAAATTCAATTCCGTTAAATTCTAAAATCATAAACTGCTTTATCATATTTAAAGCAGTTTTTTTATTTGAAAAATGGATTTCATCAAAAAACAATTAACACTGAATAACAATAAGTTAACATTTATTTTAGATAAGTTTTGACTAAAAAACTTTCGGAAATCTCACAAATTAAAGCATTTACAAAATACGTAACATTAAATTTACATAAGCTTTAAGTACAATTTACATTCTGCTAACTTTAAAGTAACAACAAAATTAGAGTTTTGCCGAAATAAATAACAAGATATGAAAAATTCTTTTTGCTTCATTTTAATGCTTGGCGCGATGTTAACTTCGTGCAGTCGAAAAGACAACGCCATTAAGATGAAAGGTTCGGATACCGAAGTTAATTTAGCTATTAATCTTGCCGAAAAATTTACAGAACTTGATGACGATTTTAGTATTTCGATTTCTGGTGGTGGTTCTGGTTTAGGGATAACTTCGCTTTTAAACGGTCAAGCCGATATTGCAAATTCTTCACGACCACTTTCTGACGATGAAATCCAACAATTCAAAGATAAAAACATTGAACTTAAAACAGTAATTTTTGCTGAAGATGCCACCGCCTTTGTTGTTCATAAAGATTTACCACTTGATGAAATTGATTTAGAAACATTAGGTAAAATTTTAAGTGGCGAAATCACCAATTGGAACCAAGTGATTGATATTGATTTACCTATAAATATTTACGGCCGTCAATCGAGTTCAGGAACACATTCTTTTGTAAAGAAAAAATTAAAGATTGAATTTTCACCTGCTGCTAAAGAAATGACCGGAAATGCCCAAATTATTGAAGGTGTAAAAGCCGACAAATCTGGAATTGGATATGTTGGTGCTGGTTATGTTGCTCACGACCCAAATGCAAATACAAAAATCAGAATCGTAAACATCAAAGAAAAACCTGATTCTATTGCTTATTCACCAATTGATAACGAAACCATTAATAAAAGTTTGTATTTCTTTCAACGTCCTTTGTATCAATTTGTTTTAGCAGATTCTTGGCATAAAGTAAAACCTTTTATCGATTTTGAAGAAAGTGAATTAGGAAAGAAAATGATAGAAGAACACGGTTATTATATAATTGAAAAATAATGAATTATAAATCTCGAATTACCTTAGATATTATATTCAAAGTAGTTTTTAAAGCTACCGGATATTTAGTTTTAGCTTTACTTGGCGGAATATTTGCCATGTTAGTCTACAATTCAATTTCTTTCTTCTTAGATGTAAAACCATTAGATTTTATCACCGGAATGGAATGGGCACCAACTGCCAAAACTCCAAAATACGGAATGCTTCCATTAATTTTAAGTACCACATTAGTAACTTTTGGAGCGATGATAATTGCCATTCCAATTGGAGTTGGAACCGCATCATACATTGCCATTTATGCCAAACCAAGAGTCAAAAATATTTTAAAACCGACAATTGAAATGTTAGCAGCGATTCCATCTGTTGTTATTGGATTCTTAGGAATTGTGGTTTTAAGTCCTGGAATTGCAGATTTAGCGGATTTACCAAATGGATTAAATGCTTTAAACGGAGCTATTTTATTAGCAGTAATGGCGTTACCAACGATAATCACTGTGGCTGAAGATGCGATTCATGCAGTCCCAAACGCATACAAAGAAGCAAGTTACGGAGTTGGTGCAACACGTTGGCAAACTTTACGTAAAGTAATTATTCCGGCGGCGGCTCCTGGTATCATCACAGCAATTATGTTGGGAGTTGGACGTGCTATCGGAGAAACAATGACTGTCTTGATGGCAACCGGAAATGCAGCTTTAATGCCAACCGGAATGTTCGATTCAGTTAAAACCATGACAGCGACGATTGCTATTGAAATGGGTGAAGTTCCATACCAAACCACACACTATTATGCGCTTTATGCCATAGCAACTGTACTTTTCTTCATGACTTTATTTGCAAATATTGTTGGAGAATTTTTTATTAACCGATTCAGAAAATATCATGCAGTTTAAAACAAATAAATTATCAAGCGTTATTGAATGGGGTTCCCTTTTACTAAGTACTGCAATAGTTTGCTTTTTTATTGTAGTCATTATTTGGGAAATTTTTTCTAAAGGATTTAGCGTTTTATCATGGGAATTCACGACCATGGTACCTAAAGAAGGAATGACTTCCGGAGGAATTTTAACTCCGATAATCGGAACCGTATTACTTACTTTAATCACATCTGCTTTTGCAGTTCCTTTCGGAATTTGTTGTGCGATTTACTTAAACGAATATGCTGAAAATACTTGGGTCACAAGAACCATCCGTGCAGCCATTCGTAACTTATCTGGAGTTCCTTCAATCATTTACGGTTTATTCGGATTAGCGCTTTTTGTACAAGCTTTAAATTTTGGAACATCATTAGTTGCAGCTGGATTAACTTTAGGATTATTATCACTTCCGTACATCATCACAACAACAGAAGAAGCTCTAAAACGAATTCCAAATAGTACAAGAGAAGCAGCATTAGCAGTTGGAGCAACAAAATTCGAAACCATTAAAGATGTAGTAATTCCATCTGCAATGTCTGGGATTTTAACTGGAATTGTTTTAACATTATCTAGAGCTGCAGGAGAAACTGCTCCCATTTTATTTACCGGAGCTGCTTTCTATATCAACGGTTCGTCTGGTTATGTAAACCAAGAATTCATGGCTTTACCTTACCATTTATATATGTTATCTACACAACATCAATCTATCGACCAAGTAAGACCAATTGCCTATGGTACGGCATTAGTTTTAGTCGTTGTTGTGTTCTTATTAAACCTTACCGCATTTTATATTCGTTATAAATTCAGAAAAGATGAAAACTAAACTATCAGTACAAAATTTAAATATAAGCTTCGGCACCAAACAAGTTCTAAAAAATGTAAGTGTTTCTTTTAACGAAAACGAAATTACTGCTTTAATTGGTCCATCTGGATGTGGAAAAAGTACACTTTTACGAAGCTTTAATCGTATGCACGATTTATCACCAGATGCTAATATTAACGGAACATTTTTATTAGATGATATAAATATTTATTCTAAAAACATTCCGGTTACCGAAATTAGAAAACGTATAGGAATGGTTTTTCAAAAAGCCAATCCGTTTCCAAAAAGCATTCAAGAAAACATCACTTACGGTTTAAAAATTAATAATTTACCACACGGAAAAGATGTTGTTGAAAAAGCGCTACAAGAAGCTTATTTATGGGACGAAGTTAAGAATGATTTAAAAATGCCGGCTACGCGATTATCAGGAGGGCAACAACAACGTTTATGTATTGCTCGTGCCGTTGCGTTACGTCCAGAAGTGATTTTAATGGATGAACCATGTTCTGCACTTGACCCAGTTAGTACGCTGAAAATCGAAGAATTAATCAAACATCTTAAAAAGAAATATACCATTGCTATTGTAACGCACAACATGCAACAAGCGCAACGTGTAGCTGATAAAACTATTTTTATGTATTTAGGTGAAGTTATGGAAGAAGGTCCGACGGAACAAATTTTCAACAATCCTAAAAATGAGATTACAACCAATTACATCAACGGATATTTCGGATAAACATTTCATTTTGAACAATATATTTTTTTAATTCACGTTTAAAAAATAAAAAATGTTATGAAAAAATATGTGTTTATTGTCTTTGGTGTTTTGATTTGTTCAAGTTCGTTTGCACAGAAAAAAACGATTAAAGAATTAAAATCCTATAAAGATTCCAAACCGAAACAGGAAGTAATTGTTGATTTCTTTATCAACACATCGAACTTTACGATATACGCTTTGAGCACAGATAAAGAATTAAGAGATGTTGAAAAAACTGCTGCTCAATTTGGTATCGATTTAAAATTACGTGAAATAATAAAGAACAATAAAATTCACGAAGTTTATTTTGAAATTAAAAATGGTGATGAAACTTTCGTTGAACATTTTCAGAATGGAACAATTGCTTTGAATAAAATAGATATTGAATTTTATAAAAACGGAAACCCCGAAATAAGTGAAGAAGAACGAAAAGCAAAAATAATTATAAAAAAAGACCGCAATAAAAAAGAAAATGGAAATGTAGAACGCGTGCTTTTTTCTCAATAAAATCAAATCCTTCAAGAATTAATTGAAGGATTTTTTTTCTCAAAGAATAAAATTTTACTTAATAACTAAAAAAATAGTTGTGTAACTAAAAAATTAGTTTATATTTGTAATAACAAAATCAGATAGTTACAAAAATCATGGAGAAACTTACCAATAAAGAAGAAGAAATAATGCAAGTTTTATGGCAATTAGAAAAAGCATTTGTAAATGATATTCTCGAAAAAATGCCCGAACCAAAACCGCATTACAACACGCTTTCTACAATTGTTAGATTGTTAGAAGAAAAAGGTTTTGTTGACCATAAAACCTACGGAAAATCGCATCAATATTTTCCGAAAATAAGTTTAGAATCTTATCGAAATGTTTTTGTTAAAGATTCGATGAAAAAATATTTTGGCAATTCGGTTTCTAACTTGGTTAATTATTTTGTAAAAGACGACAAATTAAGTGAGCAAGAAATTCAGGAACTTTTAGACATAATCGAAAAACATAAAAAATAAGCTTATGGAAAACCTACTCATTTATCTGCTTAAAGTAAACGGTTTGTTGCTTTTCTTCTGGATTTTTTACAAACTACTACTTCAGAAAGAAACCTTTTATAAGTACAATCGGTTTTATTTTTTAGGTTCGATTGTATTGTCATTCGTTTTTCCGTTGATTTATTTCACAAAGATTGAAGAAATAATAATTCCAGCTTCGAATTTAAAAACGGTTGAAGATATTTCAAATTTCGTTTTAAATTCTACAGAAATAATAGAAACAAATTGGTATGACAATATAAATTGGCTTTTGATTAGCCTTGCAATTGTTGGAATGATTTCGATAATAAAAATCGGAATTCGAATTTTTAAAATCAATCAATTGGTACGTTCAATTAAAAGTTTTGAAAATCATCCGACAGAAAAAAACATTAAAATTACAGATGACAATCAACAAGTTTATTCTTTTTATAAATGGATGGTTTTACCTAAGCAATTGTTTAACAATGAAAATATTTCTGTTTTAATTGCGCACGAAAATATTCATATCAAACAAAAACACAGCTTTGATTTGGTTTACATTGGTTTAGTGAATGATTTATTTTGGTTTAATCCCATTATAAAATTAATCAGAAAAGACATCAATTTAAACTTAGAATTTTTAGTTGACGAAGAAATCATCAAACAAGAAAATTCATATAAGTATCAAAAAACCTTGTTGAATTTTAATCAAAATATCGAAACCGATTTATTAACGAATGCGTTTAATTCATCTGATTTAAAAAAACGTATTTTAATGTTAAACTCAAAAAAATCAAATCCTATGAAAAAATTAAAAATTGCATTGACTGCACCTGTTTTATTAGCATTCTTTGGATTGTTTCAAATCGAAACCATCGCACAAGTGAAACAAGAAACACAAAAAAATGACTTTATAACAGAAAATCAAATAATCTTAGAATTACTTCAAAAAGATATTAAACCAATTCAAGAAGATAAAAAGGTTTATAATGAAATAATCGAGAATTATAAAACAACAATTGATGGTAAAGAATTATCACAGAAAGATTTACAAGAATTTGACCATTCAAAAATTAAATCTGTAGCTGTAGATTTTACTAATTCAGAAAAAGGAACTCTAATAAATTTTATAACTACAGGAGAAGTAGAAGACAGAATTTTTAGTTTTGGTATTGATCAATCTGTAGAAGCTAAAGTTCACATAGATGGAAATGCAGTTGATGTAAAAGATTTAATAAATCAATCAAATCATGTACCTGAAATTACGAGTTATGAAAAAATTTTAATTGATGGAAAAGAATCTAGCTTTGAAGAATTGCAATCATTTTACAATAAAAATATTCCATTTAAGGCAGAAAGAGAAAATGATATCATCATAATTGAAACAAGAAAATCAAACAAGAAAGACAATAAATTATCGAGTAAAAATAAACCATTATATATTATAGATGACAAAGAAGTTGATTCATCTGATTTAGGAAAAATTTCACCAAATGAAATCAAAAACATTACGGTACTTAAAGATGATGAGTCTATCAAAAAATATGGCGAAAAAGGAAAAAATGGCGTTTTAATTATCCAAACAAAAGAATATGAAAAAAAGGAATTGGAAGAAAAACGAAAAGCTTTAAACGAAAGAAAAAAAGCTGAAATTGAATCAAAAAAAGCATTAGCTGAATCAAAAAGAGCTGAAATTGAATCGAAAAAAGCATTAGCTGAGTCAAAAAGAGCTGAAATTGAAACGAAAAAAGCATTAGCTGAGTCAAAAAAAGCTTTAATTGAATCAAAAAAAGCTGAAAGAGAAAGACAAAAAGCTTTAGCTGACGCAAAAAAAACAGTTGAATTACAACATAATTCTACACAAAGCATTCTATAAAAAATAACTATTAAAACTCAAAATCCTTTCAATCAAGAAGGGATTTTTTGTTATATTTATTTTATCAAAAATTAAAATATGTTACAAAAAACATTTTTAAAACTGTTATCAAATTATACTGCAAATGAAAATCTGCAATTGATTTTTTGGGACGAAATCAAAAAACATTATGCTTA
This sequence comes from Flavobacterium sp. I3-2, assembly GCF_013389595.1. Lineage (NCBI taxonomy): Bacteria > Pseudomonadati > Bacteroidota > Flavobacteriia > Flavobacteriales > Flavobacteriaceae > Flavobacterium > Flavobacterium sp. I3-2. The sequence goes on along the minus strand of NZ_CP058306.1, from coordinate 1,984,095 downwards.
CAAAAACAGATATTATCACAATTTACAACATCTTGAAAATATTTTGAATCAATTATCTGAGACTAAAACAGAAATTAATAATTGGAATGTTATTTTATTTTCACTTTTTTATCATGACGTTATTTATGACGTATCGAATACAATAAACGAAGAAGAAAGTGCCGAATTAGCCATAAAAAGAATGTCTGAAATTTCTGTTTCTGAAAATGAAATTAATCTTTGTAATCAAATAATTCTTGCAACAAAATCACATGTAATTTCAACCAATACAGACATTAATTATTTTACAGATGCAGACCTTTCTGTTTTAGGTCAACCATGTGAAATTTATTCGATTTACTATAAAAACATAAGAAAAGAATATGCCTTTTATTCTGAAGCAGTTTATAATTCGGGACGAAAAAAAGTTTTAAAACATTTTCTTGAAATGGAACGAATTTTCAAAACCGATTTTTTTTATGATAAATTTGAAATTCAAGCAAAAATAAATTTACAAAACGAATTTAACACATTATAAAATGAAAATTCCGACTATTCATGGCTTCATCGAAAGACGAATGTTAATCAATTATATTGCAGCACCACAAGTTGTCGAAAAAATACTACCAAAACCTTTTAGACCTAAACTATATGGAGGAAAAGCAATTGTAGGAATTTGTTTGATTCGTTTAAAAGAAATCAAACCCAAAGGTTTACCAAATTGTTTGGGAATAAATTCAGAAAACGGAGCTCACAGAATTGCAGTTGAATGGGATGAAAATGGCGTAACAAAAGAAGGAGTTTTTATTCCGAGAAGAGATACAAATCTAAAATTAAATACGCTCGTTGGAGGACGTATTTTTCCTGGGAAACATTATTATGCAAACTTCAATGTAAAAGAAGAAAATAATTTTTATCATTTAGATTTTATAAGTTCCGATAAAACGTCTATTTACATTGATGCGAAACTTGTTAACGAGTTTAATAAAAATTCGATATTTAAATCTTTAGAAAACGTGTCACATTTTTTTGAGAATGGTTCTATCGGATATTCTCCAAACGGAAATAAATTCGAAGGTTTAAAATTAGATACTTACAATTGGCAAGTAAAACCATTGGATGTTTTAAAAATAAAATCCAGTTTTTTTGAAGATGAAACTCTTTTTCCAAAAGGTTCAATTCAATTTGACAATGCCATTTTAATGGAAAATATTGAACATGAATGGAAATCTTTAAATTCAATTTCTTGCTGTAGTTAAACGAATTTTAAAATGAATTTATGAATATCGAAAATCAAATTAGCAATTACATTTCAAATCAATCAGATAGTAAACGTGCCGATTTAACTGTTTTACATCAGCTGATTTTAAACCAAAATCCGAAATTGAAAATATGGTTTCTGGATGGTAAAGATGAAAATGATAAAATAATTTCTAATCCAAACATGGGTTACGGAACGCATTTTATAAAATATAAAAACGGAACATCAAAAGAGTTTTACAGAATAGGAATTAGTACAAACACGACGGGAATTTCGATATATATTTTTGGAGTTGAAGATAAAAATTTTCTAAAAAATACTTTTGGTTCAAGACTTGGTCAAGCAAAAATTACCGGTTATTGTATAAAATTTAAAAATTTAGCTTCGATTGATTTTGATGTTTTGAAAGAAATGATTCTATTTGGTCTCAATCTGTAATAAATATGAAAAAAATCGTTTTAATCTTTTCCTTTTTAATTTTCATTATTTCGTGTGAAAAACGAGAAGAAAAAATGATTATTGAACAACCTGAACCTATTACGGTAAAAGAAATTTCGGCTGAAGAAATTACAGAAATCAATTTAATTATTGAAGCCATAATCCAGCAAAATGGTTTGGATGTTTTAAAATCTGATAAAGATTCTGAAAATGTACTTTTAGAGAATTTAATAAAAGTTCACATAGAATTAGATGAAATTGATTCAGAAGGAAACAAATTACTACCTTCACCAAACGGAATTTTCTTGTCTGAATTAATTGGAAATAAATTTGAAAACAAAGTTTATTTCACATCTGAAGATTCGATATATATTTTACAGCAAAATACGTATGCAGATTCAATCAAAATCGCGGCTTCAATTCTTGAAAAAGTAAATACTAAAGAAAGCGTAAAAGAAAAACTCAGAAACAATTCGGATTTATATTTTGGTGAATATGAAATTTCTATTCCTATTTTATCAAAAGATAAACAAACTGCTTATGTCGAATTAAGCTATTTTTGTGGTGCTTTGTGTGGTAATGGAAGTATTCTGATTTTGAAAAAATCCGATGGCAAATGGAAAGTAGTTGAAGATATTTTTACTTGGATTAGCTAACTACTTATTTTGCGTTAGCGGTTGTAGCGACATCCTTTTGTGAAACAAAGTGAAACAAAAGATATAGTGAAAGACGCGACCTGTAAAAAACGACGGTAGGAGTTTTTGTGCAGGAAACGACCAAATTAAAAAATTATAAATCCAGTTTATAGAAAAAAATCTCATCGGCTTCGTCAGGTAAAATAAGTGATTTAACAAAACGCAATCCTAACTTTTCTAATAATTTTTGCGATGCCAAATTTTCAGGATTGGTAAATGCAGTTACAGATTTTACATTCAATTTATTTTTGGCAAACGAAATCATTTCGATATTTGCTTCAAAAGCATATCCTTGATTTTCGAATTCAGGTAAAAGTGCAAAACCAATTTCTATATTTTCAGTTTCATCTCTTTTAAAAAGTCCGCAAATTCCAATTTTTACATTATCATTTTTTCTGATAATTATATTATTTGTAAACCCTAATTTTTCTAATTGAGGAAGCATCTTAGAAGTTATATAATTTTCAGCTTCTTCAATTGAATGTACTTCTCTATCTCCGATTAATTCAATCCATTTTGGGCTGTTTACAAGTTTTAAAATAAAATCCGCATCACCAATTTGCGTCGGACGAATTAGTAGTCGATTGGTTTCTAGGTTTGAGTAATTTTTCATGACATTTAATTTTCATTTAAATATAACAAAAAAGCCCTTCCAAAAATGAAAGGGCTTAAATTTATAAAGTTCACAATTATTTTAATCCTGCTAATGATTGTTCAATCGTTGCGATTTTAGATAAAGCATCGGCTTCTTTTTTGCGTTCGTTAGCTAAAACTTGCTCTGGCGCTCCGTTCACGAATTTTTCGTTTGAAAGTTTTCCTTGAACCGATTTTAAGAATCCTTTTAAGTATTTTAATTCTTCTTCTAATTTCGTGATTTCTTCTTCAACGTTTACCGAACCTGAAATTGGAATGAAATATTCGTTAGAATTTACACGATAAGACAAAGCTCCTGAAACTTGCTCTGTTACGTATTCTAAATTTGCAACGTTTCCTAACTTCGTAATAACAGCATCGAAAGTTGTTGGTTTATTGTCTTTGTTCAACACTTTTAAATCAATCGTTTCTTTAAACGAAATGTTTTTGTCTTTACGAATGGTACGAATTCCTGAAATTACCTCAGCAGCAAAATCAAAATCTGCGATTAATTGTTCATCAAACGATTTGATTTCTGGCCAAGCCGATACGATTAATGCTTCTTCTGTAGAACGTTCAGCAATATGTTGCCAAATTTCTTCGGTTAAAAATGGCATATACGGATGTAACAACTTCAAGTTTGCCTCTAACATTTCGATTGCCGCCTTGAAAGTAACCGCATCGATTGGTTGTTGGTAACCTGGTTTAATCATTTCTAAGAACCAAGAACAGAAATCGTCCCAAACTAATTTATAAATCGCCATTAACGCGTCAGAGATTCTGTATTTTTCAAAATGGTCTTCAATCTCTGCAAGGTTTTTCTGTAACTTTGCTTCGTACCAAGCAATCGCAGCTTTTGACGCTTCTGGTTGCTCAATAGTTTCTGAAACTTCCCATCCTTTAATTAAACGGAACGCATTCCAAATTTTGTTTGTAAACGCTTTTCCTTGGTTGCATAATTCTTCGTCGAATAAAATATCGTTACCTGCAGAAGCTGATAATAATAAGCCACAACGAACACCGTCTGCACCAAATTTCTCGATTAAATCTAACGGGTCTGGTGAGTTACCTAATGATTTAGACATTTTTCTGCGTTGCGCATCACGTACAATTCCTGTTAAATACACATTAGAAAATGGTTTTTCTCCAGCATATTCGTAACCAGCCATAATCATACGAGCTACCCAGAAGAATAAAATATCTGGTCCGGTAACTAAATCATTCGTTGGATAATAATATTTAAATTCCTCGTTTTCTGGATTAACCACTCCGTCAAAAACCGACATTGGCCATAACCAAGCAGAGAACCATGTATCTAAAGCATCTTTATCTTGAACTAAATCATTTGTTGTTAATGCTGAGTTTCCTGTTCTTTCTTTAGCTAATGCTAATGCAGCTTCTTTGGTTTCTGCAACAACGAAATCTTCTTTTCCGTCTCCATAATAAAACGCTGGAATTTGGTGTCCCCACCATAACTGACGAGAAATATTCCAATCACGGATATTTTCCATCCAGTGGCGGTACGTATTGTTGAAACGGTTTGGATATAATTTAATTTCCTCTGTTTCTAAAACCGCTTTAATAGCAGGCTTTACCAAATCTTCCATTTTAAGGAACCATTGGTCAGATAATCTTGGTTCGATTACAGCTTTTGTTCTTTCAGAAGTTCCCACATTATTCATGTGATTTTCTACTTTTTCTAAAGCTCCAATCGATTTTAATTCTTCAGAGATTTCGTCACGAACTACAAAACGGTCTTTTCCTTTGTAATGCATTCCTAAATCGTTCAACGTAGCATCTTCATTAAAAATATCAATAATTTCTAAGTTGTGACGCTCGCCTAAATCTTTATCGTTTACATCGTGCGCAGGCGTTACTTTTAAACAACCTGTTCCGAATTCCATATCTACATACTCATCAAAAATAATTGGCACTACTCTATTCACAATCGGAACAATCGCTTTTTTACCACGTAAATGTGTGTAACGCTCATCGTTTGGATTGATACAAATAGCAGTATCTCCTAAAATAGTTTCTGGACGTGTGGTTGCTATCGTAAGGAAATCGTTCGTTCCTTCGATTTGATATTTTAAATGGTATAATTTACCTTGACGTTCTTCGTAAATAACTTCTTCGTCAGACAAAGTTGTCTTTGCTTCTGGATCCCAGTTAACCATTCGGTAACCACGGTAAATCAATCCTTTGTTATATAAATCAACAAAAGATTTGATAACTGCAGGAGAAAGTTCGTCATCTAAAGTAAATTTGGTACGTTCCCAATCACAAGAAGCACCTAATTTTTTAAGTTGCTCAAGGATTGTTCCACCGTATTTATCTGTCCATTCCCAAGCATGTTTTAAGAATTCTTCACGAGTTAAATCGTCTTTATTAATTCCTTGCTCTTTTAATTTAGCAACAACTTTAGCTTCAGTAGCAATCGATGCATGGTCCGTTCCAGGCACCCAACAAGCATTAAAACCTTTTAAACGTGCACGACGAATCAAGACATCCTGAATCGTATTGTTTAACATGTGTCCCATGTGTAAGACTCCCGTGACGTTTGGTGGCGGGATTACGATTGTATAAGGTGTTCTATGATCTGGTGTTGAACGAAAGTAGTTGTTTTTCATCCAATAGTCGTACCATTTCGTTTCAACTTGTTTAGCATCAAATTGCGCTGGAATACTCATATATTTATTTTTAATTAAATTTTTTACAATATACAAAAGTAAACATTAATAAAATAATAGTTGTTTTTATCATTAAATTAAAATCAAAAAAAAACAGCCTCGAAATAAACGAAGCTGTTTGTATTATTTTATTTTTCTAATGGAAGTTTCTTAGCTTTCCAATCGTTAATTCCACCGCTGTAATTAATGATGTTTTTAAAACCAAGTTTTTCTAAAACCGAATAAGCCATTGCTGCGCGAACTCCACTTTGACAATGAATAATTATGGGTTTATTTTTATCGAATTGATTTGCATTTTTCTCTAAACTATTTAAAGGAATATTTTTAAAACCTTTGATATGTCCGTTTTCAAATTCAGAAACTGTTCTAACGTCAACCAATTGTTGATTCGCTTTTTTCATTTCATCCTGAAGTTCATCTGCCGAAATAACATGCGCTGATTTTAAATTTGAAAAAGTATTTACATCCGAAATATATCCGTAAATATTATTAAAACCGATGCGTGTTAATTTGCGAGATAAATCTTCAATTTTATTATCGTCTGCAATCAAAACAATCTGATTATCAAAGTCAACTAAAGAACCCAAGAAAGTTGCAAATGATTTTCCGCCATCGATATGTAAACTTCCAGGAACAAAACCTTCAGCAACAAGGTTTTTATTTCTTGTATCAATTAACAAAACGTTATTAGCCAATGCTTGCTCAACCTCAACTTGTGAAAGCTTTGTAACTTTTGGCATTTCAATAACCAACGGACGCATTTGTTTATTCCATTTTTTCATTACTGCAAAATATTTTGGAGGTTCTGGTTGACCATCTAAAATATAATTTACAAAAGCATCTTTATTATTTAGAAACTGAAAAGCTGCGCTATTTTTTTGTTCTTGTTCTAAAGTTGATTGAGGGATATTACTTAAGCTTTTTCCGCAAAACGAACCAGCTCCGTGACCAGGCCAAATTTCGGTATTTTTAGGCAACTTCGTAAATTGATTTAATGATTCAAAAAGTTGTTCGGCTCCAACAAACTGAGAACCTTTTTGACCTGCCGCTTTTTCTAATAAATCTGGACGACCAACGTCACCAACAAAAATAAAATCACCTGTTATTGCTTTTATCGGTTGGTTAGGATTATTTTTATCTGTCATTAAAAAGGTAATACTTTCTGGCGTATGTCCAGGAGTATGCATGACTTTAAAATCGATATTTCCTAAAGATATCGTTTGATTATTTTTTAACCCTTGATGCGGAAATTCATATTGCCAATCGGCTCCACCTTCATCAGACAATAACAAAACTGCATTTGTTGCCAAAGCTAATTCTCGGGCTCCGCTTAAATAATCTGCATGAATATGTGTTTCGGTTACGTATTTAATTTTTAAATTATGCGTTTTAGCAAAATTCAAATACGTATCAATATCGCGTTTTGGGTCAATTACAATAGCTTCATTTTTATCGTTAGCAATGATATAACTTGCTTGTGCTAAAGTTTCGTCAAAAACACGCTCAAAAATAGTTTTTTGTGCAAACGCAGAACTTGATAAAACCAATGTCCCTACGAAAGCATACATTTTTTGATTGATGGTCATTTTAAAAATTTATTTTTATCAAAGTTAAAAGACTAAACTTAGATTTTTGATTATTGGTAATTAAATTATAAATCTTTTATGATTATAAATTTTCTTTTAATAAACGTTCTAATTCATTTGCTTGAAAAACACCTGATTGACGCCATTTAATTTCTCCGTTTTTAAAAATGATTAAAGTCGGAATACTTCTAATTTGATATTTTGATGCGGTTTGTTGGTTTTGGTCAACATCGATTTTGATGATTGCAACCTGATTTCCTAAACGTTCTTTTACTTCATCTAAAATCGGAGCTTGCATTTTACAAGGTCCGCACCAAGTTGCAAAAAAGTCAACTAAAACAGGTTTATCTTGATTTATGATTTCGTCAAATGTCATTTTTTCTTCTCTTTTTTAAATAATGAAAAAAACAAACCACCCATTAATCCTCCGTATAAAGTACTATTTCTAGGGCTTGAAGTAATGGCACAACTTTCTGTACATCCATAAAAATTCCAATATAAATATCCGGCAATCAAACCAACTGAAATACCAATGAACCACAAAATGTTTGATTTAAAAAATTCTTTCATTTTATTTAAATTTTTAATTTAACAAAAATACAATTTAACTCCTTATTTTAATACTTTGCTTTGACATACGAAATCTGTTTTTGGAATGTTAGTTTGGACAATTGCTGTAAATCCGCCTGCAATTTCTGTAAAATTTCTGTAACCACGCGCTTGTAAAATACTTGCTGCAATCATACTTCTGTAACCACCGGCACAATGCAAATAAAAATGTTCTGTGGGTTCAATTGTATTTATCCATTCGTTTATGTAAGCTAATGGTTTGCTATAAGCTTCTTCAACATGTTCTGATTCGTACTCGGATGCTGCTCGAACATCAATAACCATTGGTTCTTTACCTTGAATTTGTTCTGCAAAAGTTATAGCCGTAATACGATTTACAAAATCAACTTCTTTTTGCGCAGCTAACCAAGCATGGAATCCTCCGTTTAAATATCCTAAAACGTTATCAAATCCAACACGACTTAATCGAGTTACCACTTCTTCTTCCTTACCTTCGTCTGTAACTAATAAAATTGGTTGTTTAACATCTACAATCATAGCTCCTACCCAAGGTGCAAAATCACCGTTAATTCCGATATTGATTGATTGTGGAATAAAGCCGTTTGCAAAATCACTATTTGTTCGTGTATCTAATATCAAAGCTCCTGTTTGTTCGGCAATATTTTCGAAATCTTGTACAGTTAAAGCAGTTAATCCTTGAGATAAAACGTTATCAAAACTTTCGTAACCTTTTTTGTTCATCGCAACATTCAATCCGAAATACGCAGGTGGTGGTAACAAACCGTCAGTTACCGCTTCGATGAAAGCTTCTTTTGACGGTTGATTTAAAGCATAATTCATCTTCTTTTGATTACCTAAAGAATCAATCGTTTCTTTCATCATGTTTTTACCACAAGCTGAACCTGCTCCATGAGCTGGATAAACTGTTACATCATCTGCCAATGGCATGATTTTTTTGTATAAACTATCATACAGCAAACCTGCTAAATCTCCTTGTGTCATATTTGCTGCCTTTTGAGCTAAATCTGGTCGACCAACATCGCCTAAAAACAAGGTATCACCGCTAAACAAAGCAATATCTTTTCCGTTTTCATCAGACAATAAATAACATGTACTTTCTAATGTATGTCCTGGTGTGTGAAGCACTTTGATTTTTAAATCTCCAACTTGGAAAATTTGATTATCTGTTGCGATAATAACTTCGAACTCTGGATTTGCAGTCGGTCCGTAAACAATTGGTGCTTTTGTTTTTAGACTTAAATCTACATGTCCGCTAACAAAATCGGCATGAAAATGTGTTTCAAAAATGTATTTTAAACTTACTCCGTCTTTAGTTAAGCGGTCGATGTAAGGTTGTGTTTCGCGAAGCGGGTCAATAATTACAGCTTCACCTTTACTTTCTATATAATAAGCACCTTGTGCTAAACATCCTGTATAAATTTGTTCTATTTTCATATTCAAACTTTTAAAATTTATTAAAGTAAAATTACATTCAATTTTTAACTTGAAACGTAACCAATGTTACACAAATCAACTAAAAATCAACTCTTTAAATAAGATAAAAATCCCCATAATTATAACAAAGTAACCAAAAATGGGTTTCAATTGTTTTGCATTCAATCGTTTATTTAGTTGCATTCCTAAATACATTCCTAAAATAGCAATCGCAATTAATAACATTAAGAATTTAAAATCTAATAATGGTAAATCGCTTGAGGCAATAAATCCGATAAATGATTTTACTCCGATAATCAATAATGAATTTGCTACTGCTTGCTTCATTCCTAACTTTCCGAAAATCATTAATATTGGAACAATTATAAATCCGCCACCTGCTCCAACAATTCCAGTGATTGTTCCTTCGGCTAATCCAGCAAAAATCAAAACCAAACTATTATAAGGACAATCAATACAATCTGGTTCATTGTTACGTTGTCGAATCATGAAACTTCCGGCAACCAGCATCAAAACAGAAAAGAAAATCAATAACGAGGTATTTTTATCGATTGCATATCCGAAAAGAAAAAACTGATTTGGAATTGCTGGTAGTAAAAATGCTCGGACAGCATATAATGTGATAAGAGATGGTAAACCAAATTGTATTGTTCTTTTAATTGATAATTGCTTTTTTAGAAATGATGGGATAACCGCAATTAAACTTGTAAAACTTACAATGGCTAAAGAATATGTAGTTGCTAAGGATGTTGGTATTACAAATAAATATACCAAAACAGGCACGGTTAAAATACTTCCGCCACCGCCAAAAAGACCTATCAATAAACCGATAACAATTGTTAGTAGATAACCTATATATTCCATTATTTTTTAATTTATATAGCAAATTTCGTCACTTATTAAAAAACAAATCGTAACATAAGTTACACTTGTAAGTATAAAAAAAGTGCTTCCGAAGAAACACTTTAATATTTTAGATTATGGTAATCATATTTCGTTGTTGTTCTATAAAATTTTCGTTTTCTAGAGCTTTTAATAATCTAGATACAACTACTCTAGAAGTATTTAATTCATAAGCGATTTCGGCATGCGTCTTATTAACTGTTCGAGATTTATTAACACTTGCTACTTCTATTAAATAATTTTTCAATCGACTTTTAGAATCATTAAATGCCAAATTATCGATAGCACGAATCATTTCATCTAAACGGTCTTGATAACTGGTCAAAACAAAAGCACGCCAAGTTGGATATTTAGCCAACCATTCGTCCATTTTTTTAACAGGAATCATAATCAACTCGCCGTCCGTTTCTGCAGTTGCTCTGATATTACTTTTTTTATTTCCTAAACAACAAGTCATACTCATAGCGCAAGTATCTCCTTTTTCTAAATAATACAAAAGTAATTCACCGTCATTGTCATCTTCTCGCATAATACGTATGGCACCATTAACTACAATTGGCATGTGAGAAATTAAATCATCTAAATCAATTAAAATATCGTTCGCCTTAAAGGATTTAAAAGTACCTAATTCGACCATTTCGTTTATTAAATCTGCTTCGAAAACAGAATTAAAATAAGATTCAAGCAATTGTTTTGGTGACATAAATTAAATTTAAAAGGGATTTATAAATATACACTTTTCTTTCAAAACTATACAATCAGAACAAATATGCAACTTAAATCCAATTTTGATTGTATCAAAAGTTACCTAAGACAAATACAATCAAAAAAAAATTACAAATGAATTGTATTTTATTTAAATCTTTTCTAAATTCGTTTAAATAATTAATCATTAAAATCCAAAGTAATATTTGGCATGCTTTTTGAAAAAATTAACAATATTTAACAAAATAAACGAAAAACTAGATCCAAATCTATTTGGTTGTTTTTCAAAAGTACTTAATTTTACAAGACTAAAGATTATTTAAAAATGAGAAAATTTCTAGGTTTAGTTGCCATGTTATTAGTAACAGCAGCTTCATTCGCACAAAAAGGGCCTCAAATAAAATTTAAGGCTGAAAATAACACAATCGATTATGGTACCGTAAAGAAAAGTACTGATAATGGAGTTCGTGTATTTGAATTTGTAAACACTGGTGATCAACCATTAGTTATTACTAATGCAAAATCATCTTGTGGTTGTACAGTTCCTTCTAAACCAGAAGCTCCTGTTATGCCAGGACAAACTGGAAAAATTGAAGTTAAATACAACATGAACCCAGGAAAAATTAGTAAAGTTATTACTGTTGAATCTAACGCAGTAAACGTTGACAACGGAGTTGTTGCTTTAAAAATTAAAGGTGAGGTAATTACAGAATAATTACGAATCAAAATTTCAATTATAAAAGACCGATATTTTTCGGTCTTTTTTTTTAATATTAAGTAACAACGTATTAACTCCAATATTATTAACTTTATTAAAAACATAGTATTTTTTTCACAATTTAATTAATTCAAAAAAACAAATTATCAAATTAGTAATTCTTTGAAAATTAGAATGAATTAAGCTTTAAATTCATATTCATTCGGTTTTAAATTATTATCTTTGCTTAACATTTTTTCAAAAAAAACAAACGCTTTATAAATTATATTATAATGTCAAAATCTAAGATTATTTACACTTTAACAGATGAGGCGCCAATGTTGGCTACTTATTCTTTATTGCCGATTGTTAAAGCCTTTACTTCTGCAGCTAATGTTGAAGTTGAAACAAGAGACATTTCTTTAGCTGGACGTATTTTAGCTAATTTTCCTGAATTCTTAAAAGAAGACCAAAAAATTGGAGATGCGTTAGCTGAATTAGGAGATTTAGCAAAAACTCCTGAAGCTAATATTATTAAATTACCAAACATTTCTGCTTCTATTCCTCAGTTAGCTGCTGCAATTGCAGAATTACAAGCACACGGATTTGCAGTTCCAAATTATCCTGCAGATGCTGTAACAGAAGAAGAAAAAGCGATCAAAGCGAAATACGCTAAAGTTTTAGGTTCAGCTGTTAATCCAGTTTTACGTGAAGGTAACTCGGATCGTCGTGCACCTAAAGCTGTTAAGAATTATGCTAAAAAACATCCACATTCAATGGGAGCTTGGTCTGCAGATTCTAAAACAAAAGTAGCTCACATGGAAGCTGGTGATTTCTACGGTACAGAAAAATCAGTTACAGTTGCAAACGATTCTCAATTCAAAATTGAATTTGTTGGTAAGGACGGTTCTGTAAAAGAATTAAAAGGCTTAACTAACTTAAAAGCAGGTGAAATCATCGATTCATCAGTTATGAATTTAGCTGCTTTAAAAGCATTCGTTTCTCAAGTTAAAGAAGAAGCTAAAGCTGCAGGTGTATTATTATCTGCTCACTTAAAAGCTACCATGATGAAAGTTTCAGACCCGATTATTTTCGGAGCTGTAGTTTCTGTTTATTTCGAAGAAGTATTCACTAAATTCGCTACTTTATTTGCTGAATTAGGAATCAATCCTAATAACGGTTTAGGAGAATTATACGCTAAAATTGCTGGAAACGCTCAAGAAGCTGAAGTAAAAGCAGCTATTGACGCAGCTATCGCTAACGGACCAGCTTTAGCAATGGTAAATTCTGATAAAGGAATTACTAACTTACACGTACCTTCTGATGTAATCGTTGATGCTTCTATGCCAGCAATGATTCGTACTTCTGGACAAATGTGGAACAAAGAAGGAAAACAACAAGATACTTTTGCTTTAATTCCAGACCGTAACTACGCTGGTGTTTACCAAGCAACCATTGAAGATTGTAAAGCAAATGGTGCTTTAGACCCAACAACTATGGGTTCTGTTCCTAACGTAGGTTTAATGGCTCAAAAAGCTGAAGAATATGGTTCTCACGATAAAACTTTCCAAGCTGAAGCTGAAGGAACTATTCGTGTGGTTGATGCAGAAGGAAATGTATTTATGGAACAAGCTGTTGAGGCTGGTGACATTTTCCGCATGTGTCAAACTAAAGATGCACCAATTAAAGACTGGGTTAAACTAGCTGTTAACCGTGCAAGATTATCTGCAACACCGGCAATCTTCTGGTTAGACGAAAACCGTGCACACGATAGAGAAATTATCGCTAAAGTAAACAAATACTTACCAGAATTCGATACAACAGGTTTAGATATCCGTATCTTAAATCCAGTAGATGCTACTAAATTATCTTTAGAAAGAATTCGCCAAGGCTTAGATACCATTTCTGTTACAGGAAACGTTTTACGTGATTACTTAACAGATTTATTCCCAATTTTAGAAGTTGGTACATCTGCAAAAATGTTATCTATCGTTCCATTAATGAACGGAGGTGGATTATTTGAAACAGGTGCTGGTGGATCTGCTCCAAAACACATCGAGCAATTCATTGAAGAAGGTTATTTACGTTGGGATTCATTAGGAGAATTCTTAGCACTACAAGCTTCTTTAGAGCATTTAGCTCAAACTCAAAACAATGTAAAAGCGCAAGTTTTAGCTGACACTTTAGATGAGGCTAACGATAAATTCTTAGATACTGACAAATCACCAGGTCGTAAATTAGGAACTATCGATAACCGCGGTTCTCACTTTTACTTAGCAATGTATTGGGCTCAAGCTTTAGCTGCTCAAACTAAAGATGCTGAGTTAGCTGCTAAATTTGCTCCAATTGCTGAAGCAATGACAGCTCAAGAAGCTAAAATCAACGAAGAATTAATTGCTTCTCAAGGAAAAGCTCAAGCTATTGCTGGTTATTACCAACCAAATACTGAAGCTACTTTCGCAGCAATGCGTCCTTCTGAAACATTAAATACAATCATCAACAATATCTAATATTGTACTGATTATAAATTTTAAAAGCTCCGTTTTCACGGAGCTTTTTTTATAGGTTTTCTTTAAAATTAATTTTCGTATTATTGTAAAAAACATTTAAATGAATACCACAAAAAACACGCTTGATTTACACTTAATTTCTCAAAAATCTAATTTTAATGGACATACTTTTTCAACCTATTTCTTAAATAACGAAGAAGATTCTGTAATTTATTTACCAAACACAAATAAAATAAATATCTTCATCGGAACTAATAATAGCGGTAAGAGTAGATTTATTCGAGAGCTACTAAAAATGGAATATTGGTATTTGTCAAATGAATTTTATTTCCATCTTAAAGAATTTAATAACATTATAAATTTTGTTTTCGATACATATAATCATAACAATTTCAATTATACACGAGATTTATTTTTAATCAACATAAATTATGATAAAATGAATCAATTAAGCAATCAAATAGAAGGCTTAAAATCTAAAATTAATTCATTCATTGGCTTACCACAGTATGATGAAATTGTTTCTAAATTTAAATCACTAATTGATGTTCAAAGAAAAGAAAACTTAAAAAAAATTTTCATACCTACCTTAAGAACAGCACATTCATTATTCGATGGCAATTTAAAAAAAATAGAAGAAGATTTTTTCAAACAAACTATTTTAAAAAATTACGAATTCAGAACTGATGGACAAAATATAAATATTTTTACAGGTTTACATTTATATAAAGAAATATTAAATGCTAGAAATTCTGGAAAAACCAATCGTAAAAAATTTGAGGAATTTGAAAAATTTATAAGTGAATATTTTTTTGATAACAAAGAAATTGAAATTGTCGCTGAATACGATTTCGATAAAAATAAACAAGGCAAAACAGATTCTAATCATATCAAAATTCATATTGATGGTGAAGATGAGCGAAATTTATATGAATTAGGCGACGGCATACAAGCTTTAATAATTTTAATGTTTCCCATATTTATGGCTGATGATGAAACTTGTGTTTTTATAGACGAACCAGAAATCAATTTGCATCCCGGAATGCAACGTTTGTTTTTAAATCAAATCTGTAATAATGATGTACTGAAAAAGAAAAACTTAACTTATTTTATATCTACACATTCAAATCATTTTTTAGATTTAAGTATTGAAAAAGAAAATGTATCTATTTATTCATTTTCACCAAGAAAAAAAGGTGATAAATTGGAAAAACAATTTGAAATAAAGAATGTTAATCAAGGTGACAATACTATCCTAAAAGAAATAGGAGTAAATAATTCTTCTGTGTTCTTAGCTAATTGTAGTATTTGGGTAGAAGGAGTTTCGGACAGAAATTACATTAAAGCCTTTTTAAATTCTTATATAAATGACCCAAGTAATAATGCTAAATTATTAAAAGAAGATATTGATTTTGCTTTCTTTGAATATGCTGGTTCTAACATTGAGCATTATCTATTTGAACAATTAAATCCAGAAGAAGAATCAGAGATAAAAAGCAACATAAACGCTTTAGCTTTAAATAACAATATTTTTCTTTTAGCCGATTCTGATAATGCAACTGAAGAAAGTGCAAAACAAACACGTTTAAACAACTTAAATGAAAATACTAATATAGAAACTTATATTATTGAAGATATCAGAGAAATAGAAAACATATTAACGGATGAGATTTGGATTAAGGCGATTCCGTTTTATTGCAATAAAAAACTGTTAGATAGCCATGACGTAGAAATTATAAGCACAATCACTGAAGCTTTACAAAAAATAAAACCTTCAAAATATAAGAAAGAATATATTGGTAAATTTCTTGATGATTTAAGAAAGGAAGTCAATAAAATCGGTAATGATTTCATCATTAATCAATCTGTTTATAAAACTAATAAAGTAACACAAACGCATGGGACTTTTGTATACAAACGTGAATTAAGCGAATTCATTCTTAACAAAGAAATTCCTTGGAACGTTTATAATAAATCGACTGAAATAGCTTCTTTAACTAAAGCTATCTATAATTTCATAATAAAACATAAAGTTTAAAAAAGTAAAAGCTCTGCTAAAAACGGAGCTTCTTTATCTATATATAACGTAGAAAATATTACATAAAATATTTCACCCAATCATTAAATTTACTTTTATAGGCATCTTCTATTGAAATAATTTTATCTTAAATAAAGATACGATTTCGTTCAATTGTTTCAATTTGGTAGTTCGGAAGAAATAAACAGAATGCAATAAATTCAACACTTAATTAATATTAACGAAGTATTTATAATGAAGTATAAAAATTTAAGCACAAAAAAAACTGATTCATCACTGAAACAGTTTTTTTTGTGACCCGACTGGGGCTCGAACCCAGGACCCCAACATTAAAAGTGTTGTGCTCTACCAACTGAGCTATCGAGTCTAAAATCAGAGAAATCATATAGATTCCCTTTATTTCTGTGGCAAAATTAAAAAATAAAATTTAATCTACCAATTAATTATCTTCTTAAAAAAGTTAAATACGTACAATAAAAAAGTAATTAAAACTCAACTGTAATTAAAAAACCACCCTAAAGTGAGTGGTTAATCAAGTGACCCGACTGGGGCTCGAACCCAGGACCCCAACATTAAAAGTGTTGTGCTCTACCAACTGAGCTATCGAGTCTAAAACTATAAAAGTTTATGGTATTTTCAATATGTATTTGTGACCCGACTGGGGCTCGAACCCAGGACCCCAACATTAAAAGTGTTGTGCTCTACCAACTGAGCTATCGAGTCTAAAACTATAAAAGTTTATGGTATTTTCAATATGTAATTTGTGACCCGACTGGGGCTCGAACCCAGGACCCCAACATTAAAAGTGTTGTGCTCTACCAACTGAGCTATCGAGTCTAAAACTATAAAAGTTTATGGTATTTTCAATATGTAATTTGTGACCCGACTGGGGCTCGAACCCAGGACCCCAACATTAAAAGTGTTGTGCTCTACCAACTGAGCTATCGAGTCTAAAACTATAAAAGTTTATGGTATTTTCAATATGTATTTGTGACCCGACTGGGGCTCGAACCCAGGACCCCAACATTAAAAGTGTTGTGCTCTACCAACTGAGCTATCGAGTCATGCATTTAACTTCCTGAATGCGGGTGCAAATATAGGGCACTTTTTTTATATTCCAAGATAAATTCTATTAAATTTGCGGTAAAATTTTCACCCTTTTTTTAAACAGTTCGTTTACAAACATTTATTATGAATAAAAAAATTATTATTCTTGGTTATATGGGATCCGGAAAATCTATAGTTGGACGTTTTCTCTCAGAAAAAACAGAAATCCCATTTGTCGATTTGGATGAATATATCGAAGAAAAGCAGCAAAAATCAATTAAAAATATCTTCGAAACAAAAGGTGAAATTTATTTTCGAAAATTAGAACATCAATATTTAAATGAATTATTAAATTTAAATCAAGAAATGATTATTAGTTTAGGCGGAGGAACGCCTTGTTACGCGAATAACCACTTACATTTTGAAAAAGATAATATAGAGTCATTTTATTTAAATACGTCGATAAAAACACTTTCAAATAGGCTAAAAACCGAAATTGATAATCGTCCGCTTTTAAATAACACTGAAGATGATTTGGAAACATTTATTGCAAAACATCTTTTTGACAGAAGTTATTTTTACAACAAAGCCAAACATAAAATCAAAACCGATAACAAATCAATTGAAGAAATTACTCTTGAAATAAAAAATACGCTTATTTAACTTAAATAAGCGTATTCTTCGTTTTGATTAAAAACTACTTGTATGTGTTCTTTTGAAGATGTTGATAAAGAAATTCCTTTAAAATCTGCTTTAACCGGATAATTCTTATGATTACGATCTACCAACACAGCCGTTTTAAATTTTTTAATAGGAACATTCAAAAAATGACGAACTCCGTAAATTAATGTCGCACCTGAATTCATCACATCATCAACAAGAACAACCGCTTTATTTGCATATTCTTGCTCGCTGATTGAAGTCATTATGGGTTCAATTGGATTTTGCTTATTAACCTGCACTTCGCAACTTAACACTTTAATATCCGAAATCTCTTCTAAAACCTTTGCAATTTTTTGAGAAAACACAAAACCGCTATTTGCTATTCCAGCAATTACAATTTCGTTTTCGTCAGAAAAGGTTTCGTAAATCTGATAAGCAATTCGTTTGGTAATATGCTTAATCTGTTCTTGATTTAAAATAATATTTTTATCCATTTTATAATTTTTCTAATAATACAAACAATTCTTTTTGGGCACGAGGCTTAATTGAATTATAGCAAAGTTCTAATTTCTTTATTGCAAATATAGGATTAAATAAAGAAAAATAACTTTCGAAATCGCCTCCAAAAGGCGGTCCTTGTTCAGTTAAAGGAAAATCAAATAGAACACCAGCTAATTTTCCATTCTTTTTTAATAAACGATACATCTGTTGTACATATTCAGTACGCAAATCTGGATTTAAAGCACAAAAAAAAGTTTGTTCTAAAATCAAATCAAACGAGTCATTTAATTCAAAAAAATCTCCTAAGATTAATTGTTTCTCAGGAAAATCAACGATTCTAGTTTTTAAGTTACTCAAAGGCTCTTGAACAAAATCAAGCACATAAACATTTTTAAAACCTTGCTTCCACAAGTATTCCGCTTCGTGCGCGTTTCCTGCACCTGGAATTAAAATTTTTAAATCTTTATTTTCTAACTGATCCACATACTCTTTAATTGGAGTTGTAACAGCTCCCGCATCCCATCCTATTTCATTTGCTACATATCTTTTTTTCCAATATTCTTTATCCAATATCTGCTTCATCTTCGTCGTCTAATAAATAGTCATCAATATCTCTACGGTCTTTTTTAGTAGGACGACCTTCACCTTTTGCGCGATAATGTTCTTTTGCAAGTTTAAGCATTTCTAAATGTTCAAAAGCTTCAGCTGGAGTTTCGTCTTTACGATACATATCGACCAACTTTGCTCCTACTCGATTATCTGGAATTCCTAAAACAGAAATCACATAATTTATTTGATCTTTACGTAACGTGATTTTATCTCCTGCAAAAACGTCTCGAGATGCCTTTGCTTGTTGTCCATTGACCGTAACATGTCCCTTTTTTACAGCTTCTGTCGCAATACTTCTTGTTTTATAATAACGTATGCACCACAAATATTTATCTACTCGCATTTTTAATTTATAAAATTGGGTTAAATATGAAACAAAAATAAATGAAAATTGTATCTTGCACCATCAAAAAAATTGAAAAATGAAGATATTTTTAAAATATACATGTATCGCAGCATTGACTATCAGTTTGTGGAGTTGTAAAAAAGATGATGACGTAGAGGTTATACCTGTTAGAGAACGCCAAGAAGTTTATAACGAAAACATTTCTAATATTGAAGCTTTCTTAAAAAGTACATCTATAACAGTTGAAAATGAAAACAATGTAACTTTTGATTCAATTGCAGAAGGAAATCCGAATACAATTTGGAATCAAACTTTATATCCATTACAATACATTGAAATCAAAAATGACTCAAGAACAACAAATAAAGTCGATGGTTTAATTAACGACCCTGTAACATATAAATTATACTACCTTGTAATTAATGAAGGTGGTGGAGATAGTCCAATAACGATTGATAACGTTTTCACAAAATATACTGGTTTTACATTAAATCACAATATTTTTGATAAAAATGACACTGGTTTTTGGAGCGGATTTCCTGAAACGAGCTACACGCCAACTTCAGTAATTTCTGGTTACAGACAAATACTTACAAAAATAAAAACAGCTACATCGATTACTGAAAATCCTGATGGAACTTTACAATACAACAATCCAGGAAGAGTAATTGTATTTATTCCTTCTGGTTTAGGGTATTTCAATTCAGCCCAAACAAACATTCCTGGATATTCTCCAATTATTTTTGACATTACTTTAGTAAGTAGAGTTCATGCTGATCATGATAATGACGGTTTATTATCTATTTATGAAGATGTAAACGGTAATGGAGATTATTGGGATGATGACACAGACAACGACGGAACACCTAATTTCTTAGATTTAGATGATGACGGAGATGGTTACACAACAAGAGAAGAAATTACTTACGAAATTGAAGAAGGTGGCGTAATGATATCAAAACTTTATGATTTCGAAGATATTCCGAATTGTGATAACGGAACAGTTAAAAAACATTTAGACAAAAATTGTCATTAAAATACAAACCTGTTAGAAATAGCAGGTTTTTTAAATTCAAAACAAAATGAAATCTCAAAACATAGAAGATTTAATAGCTTTAGATTTACAAACTTTTTTAAATCTTAAAACCAAAAACGAAACCATTTCAATAAACGATGCTTTAGAAATCGCAGCTTATGTTTCGGCTAATTTTATGCGTGTAATTTACACTAAAAATAAAAACATCGAAAAGCATGAAATCAATGGAGTTTTTGGAATCGTAAAAAACTTTTACAACACTTTTTTTGAAGGTCAGATAACCGA
Source organism: Flavobacterium sp. I3-2 (assembly GCF_013389595.1). Taxonomy (NCBI): domain Bacteria; kingdom Pseudomonadati; phylum Bacteroidota; class Flavobacteriia; order Flavobacteriales; family Flavobacteriaceae; genus Flavobacterium; species Flavobacterium sp. I3-2. The sequence continues at coordinate 1,963,448 of NZ_CP058306.1, read as the reverse complement.
AGATGAATATCAAGAAATGGCAAAAAAATCTTTACAACTACTTCAAAACACGGCTTTTGACGAAATGAGTAAAACCTTTTTCAACAAGATAATATCAGATTCAAAATTGAATTAAACTTTAACAATTCAGTAATAAAAACGTATTGAAATAATTCACTATATTCGCGCACTTTTAAATACATCTTACAAGCTAGGTTATCAAACTTTTACAATTTAATAACCTTTAAAAAATTTTTAGATTTTATTTAGAATGTATTTTCACACCTCTAACACAAGCGAACTAAATGAATTTATTTAATTTTGAAAATGATTATATTCTTGAAAATGAATATGCTAAATTAATCCCTTTAAAGGTTACTGATTTTGAAAATTTATTAGAATTTTCAATCAACGAACCCGAGATTTGGCAATACTCCATGGTCAAGGCTGATAATCCGGATAATTTAAAAAAATACATTTCTTTAGCACTTGATGAAAGAGCAAAATTTAGCGAATATCCGTTTATAATTTTTGATAAAACAAAACAAAGATTTGTAGGTGCTACACGTTATTGCGACATCCATTTAAATACAAATCGTTTACAAATGGGTTATACTTGGTTTGGAAAAAATTATCAAGGAACCGGAATTAATAAACATTGTAAATTTTTAATGCTAGAATTTGCCTTTGAAAAAATGGGTATGGAACGCGTCGAATTCAGAGCTTATACAGAAAACATGAGAAGCATTAACGCTTTAAAAAGTATTGGTTGTACCGTTGAAGGCGTGATAAGAAGTAATGCAATTTGCCCTACAGGAAAACGCAGAGACACCATGGTATTAAGCATCTTAAAAGATGAATGGACAAACGACGTCAAAGCAATGCTTAATTCTAAACTATCAGTAATAGCAATATAAAATAAGAAGATGACTCCAAAAGGTCATCTTTTTTTATCCATTTATTTTTGATTAACTTTAGATGAAATTCATCTTTAGCTATGAAAAAACTAACAACCTCAGAAATTCTCAATCACGTCAACCATCGAACTTGGAAAAATCCAAATCGAAAATGGAATTTTTATCAAGAATGGAATAATGCTCTTTTTTTGCACTGGGAAATCGAAAAAGAATTACTTCAAGATTTGATTCCTGATTGTTTAGAAATTGACACTTTTAAAGACAAAGCATGGATTTCTTTAGTCGCTTTTTCAATGGAAAACATTCGACCAAGATATGTACCTGCTTTCCCTCCTATTTCTAATTTTATAGAAATTAATTTAAGAACTTATGTAACTAAAGACAACAAACCTGGCGTTTATTTTTTAAACATCGAAGCAGAAAAATGGTTTTCAGCCTATTTATCTAAAAAAATTTCAGGTTTACCGTATGAAAAGTCAGAAATCACACATGATTTGAATGAACGAAAACTAAGAGCTAATTTTAAACAACGTAATTTTAATTTAGAAATTGATTACCAAATCGGAAGTACAGTTTTAGAAAAAACCGAACTTGACATCTTTTTGACAGAACGTTATTGTTTGTATTTAGACGTAAATGATAAAATATATCGAAATGAAATTCAGCATTTACCTTGGGAAGTAAACGAACTAACCTACTCTAATTTAACCACTAATTATTCTTTAAACAAAATCGATTTAAACAGAAAACCTGACTTAGTTCGTTATTCAAAAGGCATTCAAGTACTTGCTTGGAACAAAGATAAAGTAATCCTCTAATTTTTATAGAAACTTCAAAATAACAGAAAATCAAATCATACAATAACGAATTTTAATAAAAAAATCTACACAAACAGCAATATTCATAATTTAAATTGAACTTTTATAAGTTAAAAAACAAAAAAATAAATAGCTTATAATAATTTTATTACAAAAACAAGGTCATTATTTTAAAAAAACTTCCGTAATTTGTATAAACATTTGTTAATTAATATAAGTTTATATCAAATAAAATAAATTTAAAACAAAGTTTTTTAACTAACGTATACTAATTTCTGCAAACCTAATGTTTAATACACGACACTATTTAAAAATTGGATTTTGCGTCTTTTTATGTTGCTCGCAACATAGTAAAGCTCAAAACCTTTCGTTTACAGATGCATACAACAAAATGTATCAGAATAACAACACTTTAAAAGCCGTAAACAAACAAAGTGAAACTCAACAATACGTAACAAAATCTATAAACGGATTACGTTATCCTTCGTTAAACGCATATGCAATGGGGGTTGTTTTTGACAAAAAAATAGATTTAAGTTTTAACGATGCTCGTAATAATTTAGCTGGATTTTTAAACTTGCCTGACGCTAGTGTTTTAGGTGATTGGAAGGTACAAGTAGGAAAAAAAGAAATGGGTTTTGCTGGACTTAATGCAACTTGGCCAATTTTCACAGGCGGAAAAATAAATGCTGCAGTGAGCGCAAGTAAAATTGAAAGCGAAATTATAGACAAGACAATAGAAAGTACAGAAAATCATTTAATTTCTGAACTTGCTACACGTTACTTCCAGGTAAAACTTGCAGATGAAGCTTACATAGTTCGCAAACAAGTTTTAGATGCTATGAAACATCATTTATATAACGCAAGTAAATTAGAAGAAAATGGAATCATTGCACCTGCCGAACGATTGGTTGCTGATGTTGCTGTATCTGAAGCAAACAGAGAATTTTTAGCTGCAGAAAAAAACATTAAATTGGCTCGTACCGCACTTGCAAATACTCTTGATATTGACCAAATCTCTGATGATTTATCAACTCCTTTTATAAAAACTGCAGATTTAAACACATTAGAATATTATAAAGAATCTGCAATAACAAACTATCCTGAACTTCAAAAAATTCTTCTTCAAAAAGAATTAGCAGAAGAAGGTATTAAAGCAAAAAAAGCGAATTATTATCCTGACATTGCCATATTTGGTCAAACAGTTTTATTACATAATGACCCGGTTGCTTTTGGGATTTTAGATTCTTCAAGAGAACGTCCTTGGGTTGTTGGTGTTGGTCTTACCTATAACATTTTTGGAGGAATGAAAAACAAAAATGAACTTAAAGCTGCCAAATCAACACGTGAAACTATAGACTTTTTAGAAGCAAAAGCTCAACGTGATGTTAAAACTTTAATTGAAAATCTTTACTTTGAAATAGAAAAAAGTCAAGAAGAAATTAAAAATTTAAAAGTACAAGAAGAATTTGCTACCGAATTATTACGCGTAAGAAATAAAGCTTTTGCAGAAGGTTTAGCAACTTCAACAGACGTTGTTGATGCCGAAACTAACTTATCTGTAATTAAATTATTAATCTTAAACACAGAATACGTTTACATCATTTCATTAGCTAATTTATTAGAATATAGCGGACAAAGTAAAGAATTTTTGAAATACACAAATTAATACAACCTCATGAAAAATAAAATAATAAATGCTGTATTAGGAGTTTTTGTAATCCTTGTAATTTTAGGTGTTGCTCTTTGGTATATGAGCGCTCCATCTGTATCGTATTTACAAGGTCAAGTTGAAGCAAAACAAATTAACGTAGCTTCAAAAATCCCTGGACGAATCGATTCAATCTTAGTAAAAGAAGGTGACTTTGTTGAAATTAACCAAGTACTTGCCATTATTGGTACTCCAGAAATTGATTCGCAATTATCGCAAGTAGAATCCGTAAAAACAGCTGCAGAAGCAGTAAATCAAAAAGTTGACGCTGGTGCAAGAGCTCAAGAAGTTTTAGCGATGTACAACATTTGGCAACAAGCAAAAGCTGCTAAAGAATTAGCTCAAAAAACATATACTCGTTTAGATAATTTATATAAAGATAAAGTTATTGCAGCGCAAAAAAGAGACGAAGCATACACACAATATCAAGTTGCAATTAATGCAGAAAGCGCAGCAAAAGCAAACTACGAAATGGTAAAAAGTGGCGCTAGAGTTGAAGATAAAAAAGTTGCTCAAGCTCAGGTTACACAAGCAAGTGGTGCAGTTAAGACCATCGAACTTTTAAAAGAAGAAGGTCATGTAAGAGCTCCTCGTCGTGGTGAGATTTTAACTATTATGCCAAATGGTGGAGAAATTATCAATATGGGTTATCCAATTATCAACTTAATAGATGTAGATGATATTTGGGTTTATTTTAATATCAAAGAAACCATGTTAGCTAAATTTAAAAACGGAACTAAATTCGAAGCAATTATTCCTGGTTTAAATAATCAAAAAATCATGTTAGAAGTTCGTTATGTAGCTGCTCAAGGTGATTTTGCTACTTGGAACGCTACAAAATCTCAAGGTGATTTTGATATGAGAACTTTTCTTATCAAAGCTTATCCCGTAAATAAAGTTGAAGGTTTAAGACCTGGAATGAGTGCTTTAGTTGACGAAGCAGATTTAAAATAAAAACTTATAGTTTACAGGTTGTGAAAAAAAACTTTTATAAAATATTTTTAGAAGAATGGGTTCGAATATTTAGTACACCTCGCTTATTAGTGATTTTATTTGGGGTGCCACTTTTTATTTTTGCCTATTACACTTCTTTGATGGAACAAGGCGTTCCTACAAAATTACCTGTAGCCATTTTAGACCAAGATAAAACACCTATTTCAAGACAATTAGGTTTGATGTTAGAATCTTCGGCAACGATAGATTTAGCCTATTATGTTAATAGTGAACTTGAAGGTGAAAGCTTAGTTCGTAAAAACGATGCTTATGCTTTAATCATCATTCCTAAAAATTTCCAGAAAAATATTTTTAAAGGAAATTACACAACTGTTTCTTGTTACTATAATGGACAATATTTATTATCGGGTGCCATCATATTGAAAGATTTTCAAACTGTAGCACAAACTTTTATGGCAGGTGTGGTATTAGAAACTTTAGAGCAAAAAGGCTTATCACAAGACCAAGCTTTATCATCTATCTTACCTATAAATACAGATTTACATGTTTTATACAATCCTTACACAAGTTATAATTATTACTTAAATATTGCATTTATGCCCATGGCATTGCAAATTATGGTAATGATTATGGCTGTTTACACTTTTGGATTAGAATTAAAATATCGCAAAAAAAATCAAGTTTTAGAAAATGCAAATAATAATGTTTATGCTGTTATTTTCGGAAAAATTTTGCCTTATACCATTATTTTCTGTGCGCTTGGTTTTTTGATGAATGCTTTATTGTATTATAAAATCGGTACACCTTTAAAAGGAAGTTTTGTCGGAGTAAATATAATTTTCTTTGCATTTGTAATTGTATTACAAAGTGTCGGATTATTCATCGCATCGATTACAACAAGTTTTAGAACAGCTTTGACCATCGGTGGAGATTATGCTGCTCTTGCTTTTTCATTTGCGGGTTATACTTTTCCGGCTTTAGGAATGAGCACTTTTATTCAGTATTTATGTTACATTTTCCCGTTCACTTCGTATATGCGATTTATTGTTGATTATGCAATCAGAGGAATTGCCTTTAACGATGCCCAAAAATGGTATTTAGTTGGCTTTGCTATTTTCGCTATTTTGGGTGTGATTGGAATTCCGTTATATCAGAAAAAATTAAAGAAAGGAGGTTATGATGCTTAAAAAAATAATCAATTCTTTTGCCATAATTTTTGAAACTGCAAAAAAAGAAAAAGAACTAATTTTTAAAGATTCGGCTGTAATCGAAATATATATTTTATTCGTAACGTTGGTTTATTTTTTCTATACGTTTGTTTACAGTCCCGAAATTTTTACGAATTTACCAGTTGCTTACGTAGATAACGACCAAACAACGATTTCACATCAAATTCGTAGAATGATTAACGAAACCGAATCGTTAGAAATTACTTACGATGCAACCAGTTTAGATGAGGGTCGAAAATTATTTGAAGAAGGAAAAGTAAACGGAATAATTTTAATTCCAAAAGACTTTTCTAAACAGCTTCAAAAAAATGGCGGCGATGCTTCAATAGCAATTTATAGTGATGCTTCGTACATGTTATATTACGATAAAACACTTCAGGCTGTTACCAATGCACTCGGTGCTTTTACTGGTGAATTGCAATTAAAACAAACCATGATGAGTGGCGTGCCGATGAAGCAAGCCGAAGCATCGAGCAAACCATTTAATATCATTGCAAATCCACTTTATAATTTAGAAGAAGGATATGCCATTTTCTTAATTCCAGTAGTTTTAATTATTGCATTACAAACGCTTCAATTAACCGGAATGGGTGTATTATACGGAACTTTAAGAGAAACAGATACTTTTACGACGCATTTTGCGATGGCGAAACGTCGCTTTGGATATATCTTTATGACCATTGGACGAGCGCTTCCGTATTTAGTTATTTCAATGCTTTTATTATTATTAGGAATTTTAGTTGTCTTTCATATTTTCACGATTCCGCAACGAGGAAATCTATTTGAAGTTATCGTCTTTTTAATTCCAGTAGTTTTATCGATTACATTTTTAGGACAATGTTTGATGAATATTTTCCGAAACCGAGAAGATACCATTATGTTACTAACCGTATTTTCGATTCCTGCGTTAATGATGGGAGGTGTTTCATATCCAATTGTTGCTTTTCCGCTTTGGATAAAAGTGATGGGATTCTTCTTCCCAAGTACCATCGGAGTTAAAGGATTTTTATCACTAACTCAAGCTGGTGCTTCACTCGTAGAAATCAAAGAAATTTTCATTCAAATGTGGTTAATTTGTATTTTCTATTTCATTATTGCCGTTTGGACCAATCGAAGATTTATTTACGGTTTAGTTCCAAGTAAAATACCTACAAAATCAGAAGAGTTAGCAGAAGAAAATGCCGACAGCTTAACAAATAAATAAAAACATTTCAAAAAGACAGTTATTCATTTAGCTGTCTTTTTTGTTAAATGTGTATCTTTAATCAAAAAATGCTAAAAAAAATATTCAAATTCATCGTTTACACCATCCTTACAATAATCGCTTTGGTATTGGTTTATTTGCTAACAGAACGCATCTTATCTAGAATTTCTGTTAATGAATCTGAAAATTCAGAACCCAAAAATATAACGATGTATGTGATGAGCAACGGTGTTCATACCGATTTAGTTTTTCCTACAAAAAACGAATTTATGGATTGGTCAACTATTTTTCCGTTTGAAAATACTTTAGGTAAAAAAGAAAATTTCAAATACATTGCGATTGGTTGGGGCGACAAAGGATTTTACCTGAACACTCCCGAATGGAAAGACTTAAAAGTATCGACAGCTTTTGTTGCCGCAACCGGAATTGGCGAAACGGCGCTACATGTTACCTATTGTAATGCAATCCATTTAGATGAAACAACAAAAAGTATTCAAATTTCAGAAAAACAATATGTAGCATTGATTGATTATGTTGAAAATAGTATTGAATTGGGAAGCGATTCAAAACCTCAACTTATCGAAACCTCAGCGCAATACGGACAAAACGACGCCTTCTATGAAGCTCATCGCTCCTACTCTATTTTCTTTACTTGTAATTCTTGGACAAATGACGCTTTAAAATCTGCAGGAATCAAAGCTAGTAAATGGGTTGCGTTTGATAAAGGCATACTTTATCAACATTCTACAAACTAAAAATCTTAATAATTATTTTTGGTATTTAGATAAAAAATCTAAAAAAAATATTAGTTTAGAAAAAAAATCAAAATGTTTAAATCAACTCAAAAAATAAGTTTATTAACTGCTTTTGCATTATCTTTTTCATCGCAAGCACAAGTAGTTGTAGCACAAGAAAATGCACCTCAATATGTGGTAGATATTATTGAAAAAGCGAATAACGAATCGCAATTAGAAAATATGGCATTCGAATTATTAGATGTTATTGGACCGCGTTTAGTCGGTTCGCCAGAAATGAAACAAGCTAGTAATTGGGTGATTGATAATTACAAAAATTGGGGAATTGAAACCGAAGTTCAACCTTACGGTCAATGGAAAAGTTGGCAACGTGGAACTTCGCAACTTGAAATGACTTATCCAAGATTAAAATCGTTGGAAGGAACACAATTAGCTTGGAACGTCGCAACCAAAAAACCAGTAGAAGCAGAAGTAATTGCAATTCCGATATTTAAAGATAAAACCGATTTTACAAATTGGTTAAAAACGGTAAAAGGTAAAATTGTTTTAGTTTCAATGTATCAAAAATACGGAAGACCCGATAGCCAATTAAAAGAGCATTCGCTTCCGGAAGATTATGAAATAATTAAACAAGAAAAAGCTACAGCCTTAGAAGAATATAATGCTAATTTAAAATTAACTGGTTATACAGTGAATCAGTTAATCGAAGCTTTAGAAAATGCTGGAGCTGCAGGAATCGTTTCTTCTTTTTGGTCTGGTGAATTAGGTGCCAACAGAATTTTTAGTGCCAAAACAAATAAAATCCCGATGGTTGATGTGGCGCTTGAAGATTACGGAATGTTGTATCGATTGGCTTCAAAAGGAAAACAACCGAAAATGAAAATCAACATTCAATCTAAAGATTTAGGTAAAACCGAAACTTTCAATACCATTGCAACCATTCGCGGAACAGAAAAACCAAACGAATATGTGTTACTTTCTGCACATTTAGATTCGTGGGATGGTTCGCAAGGAGCTACCGATAACGGAACTGGAACTATTATCATGATGGAAACGGCTCGAATTCTAAAAGAAATTTTACCTAATCCAAAACGTACCATTATCATCGGACATTGGGATTCTGAAGAACAAGGTTTAAACGGTTCTCGTGCTTTTGCTGAAGACAATGTGGAAATTATGCAAAACACGGTGGTTTCTTTCAATCAAGATTCTGGAACTGGAAGAATTGTAAATTTAACGGGACAAGGTTTCATCGATTCATATAATTATTTAGGTCGTTGGTTAGATAATGTTCCTTCAGATATTACAAAAGATATCAAAACAACATTTCCAGGTACTCCAGGAACAGGCGGAACTGATAATGCTGCATTTATTCCCTACGGAGTTCCTGCATTTAATTTAGGTTCGCAAAATTGGGGGTACGGCGGATATACTTGGCACACCAACCGAGATAGTTATGATAAGATTTTGTTTAATGAAATAAAACGAAACGTTATTTTAACAGCTATTTTAACGTATCAAGCAGCACAAGACGATGAAGAAATTTCGAAAGAAAAACGTGTAATGCCTTTAGATAAAGATGGTAAAACGCAAGAATGGCCTAAACCAAAAAGTCCAAACAGAAGCGGAGATTATAAATAATACAAAAGCCTTTAGACATTTCTAAAGGCTTTTGTATTATTTATAATTCGTTTTATTAAAAACAAGTTAAGAAAATTTACAAAACCTTATATATATGATTTTATAAAAATTTGTTACATCAAAATTTGGAAATTATAAGTGCAGGTAGAATAAAAATCAGCATCGAAGAAATACTATAAAAATCGTAAACCCATCTTTTGTATTTAGACTTACGTTGTAATAATTCAGTTCTTTGATGAGAATTTAAAACTTTGTAAAAGAAAAAACTATTAATAAATAATGTTACAAATATAGGAATACATAATATTAAAATGTTCAGCTCAATTTTAAATAAAAAATGTAATATAAACACAAAAAATGTATTAAAATTAATCGCTTGAATGAATGATATATGAAATAATGTACTAAATGGGGTTTCATATTCAGCATTTTTCATCAATCTCTGATGAAATGAAGCAAAAAAATCTAACCAAAAATTTTTAATAAAATTTAATAATTTCATTTTTATAATTCTTAATGAATATTCATATATTCTAAAGGCATTTCTTGAAAGCGATTTTAATAAATTGTTTCAGTTACATTTAAGAGAATTCTTTAAAAGAGTTTGGCTTCAAATGTAAATACAATACTATTCATTTATAGAACTTTAAATTTAAAAATTTTAATTATCTATTGAAAATTTAAAAGCATTAAAGTCAGCTTTATACCTAGTTATACAATTCGCTTTCCTAAAATAATCAATGTTCGTTCGATGTTATCTAAAACTGCGATGTTCGGGAAATTACCCCAAACTTCAAATCCAAACTTTTCAAATAATTTTAAACTTGGTTGGTTATGTGCAAAAATAAAAGCCAAAACATCTTTGATTCCAAACGTTGATGCTTGTTGTAAACTATAATTTAGAATTTGTTTTCCGAAACCATTTCCTCTAAAATTCTCATCTAAATAAATACTTATTTCTGCAGTTCCGTTGTAAGCAGGACGTCCATAAAACGATTGAAAACTTACCCAACCAACCACTTCATTCCTTTCGTTTTCAACCATCCAAAGCGGACGAAAATCATTTGAATGTTCATCAAACCATTGTCTTTTATCTTCGATCGAAACAGGATCCGTATCGGCAGTAACCATTCGAGTTGCAATGGTTGAATTATAAATATCTACGATTTTAGGTAAATCATTTAAAGTTGCATTGCGATATCTTAAATCTGACATTATTTTTTCTTCTGATATTTATCGTTTAAACCTTTAGCTTCCAAAATCATTGACGTTATTTTCTCGATACGCGAAATTTTGGTCTTTTCTTGTTTGGCATCATCTATATAAATAATGTATTCGTTTTGTTTACTAATTGATAATTTATAAAAAGCATCATTCAAATTTTTATTGCTGGAAAGTGCTTCTGCAAATAATCCTGAAGCTACTTTTGGTGGCGCTTTAACTGGTTTAAATTCGATTCCGTTTTTAACTAATTGAATGGCTTCATTTATGTATTTCAAAATCAAAACTTCATCCATTTGATTTGCATCCGTAAATCGCCATTGACGTTGCGCATGCGTTCTTCCTTCAGAAGCCGCGATTAAAACTTTAGCCTCGTCTTGCAAATAAACGCCTTGAAAAAACCACAACGCAAAATGATTTTTAAAACCTGCATACGAAATCACATTTTTACCGTCAAAAACATACACATCTCCACCCCATTTAAAGGTTTTATCTAATGGTGTTTGGGCAATGATTTGTTCCATGATTTCAATGGCATCGCTCCATTTGTTGTGATGTTTTTTCCAATCAGGAACTTGTTTATCTTTTAATTTTTCTAAATTGTATAAAACCAATTCCTGAATCAATTGCACATTGATTTCTTCATCCAAAGGAAGTTGAATGGCACCTTTTGAAGTTTTGTAATCTGTTAATTTTTCTGCAAAAGCTTCAATAGTTTCGGGTCCGGGATAAATTCCTAAATGGTTTTTATACATTGCAAAATGAATCAGATTTCCATTAAAACGAAACGTTGGCATATTGTAATTAATGGTTTCTGTTGCTTCGGGAGCAGCCTCACAAATTGCGTCACGAACCACATTTAATACATTTTGTTTATCAGAATCGAACTGCAAAATATATTCGTCAATAGTAAAAAAAGCACTCATATTTTAAGAAATTCGTTCATACTTTTCCGATACAAAATCGATAGATTGTTGCATCAATTCATTTAAAACTTCTAGATCGATATCGCTCATTTTTTTGACATAAATACAAGCTTTTCCCATCGTGAATTTTCCTAATTTTTCGACCGTTGGTAGATGTTCTTCGGCACCCGAAAAAACATATAAAGAAATAGCTGCTTTTCGTGGCGAAAAACCTAAAACAGGCGCATCGCCTTCGTGACCGCTTGCATATTTATAATGATATTGTCCGAAACCAATAATCGATGGTCCCCACATTTTTGGTTCTTGACCTGTGATTTCAGACATTAAATGAATCAATTGATATGAATCTGATTTTTTAGTTTCGTTTTCTAATTTTTCGATAAATTCGATTACGCTTTCATCTGTAAAAACCGTTTTATTTTTTGCCATAACAATGTTTTTTGATGTTGTAAATAAAAGGAATTTAATTGGATTTTAGAAATACTCTTTAATTTTGATAATTCAAATTCTCTAACAAATATTTTCTTGAATTTGCGGTTACTTCATGGTCGACATTTGTTGAAATATCTTGATAACTTTCAATTAGTTTGAATCCATTATCGTAAAAAAAATTCAAAAGCGCTAGATATGAGAAAAATTCCATTTCCGAATTATCTCGTTTTAACATGGTTTTATTTTTAAATTCCTTGTTAGAAAATCTTTCTTCTAATTGTCCATAATCTACAGAAACGTAAGCTTTTTCAAACAATGTTCTCGGAATGATTTGAATTTGAATATACTTTGCAGGAATTTGTTTTATTGGAATTTGATTTACTTCTTGAGCTTGAGTTGTCAGTACAACTAAAAGTAAAAATAGGGTTGAAATAACTGTTTTCATGTTTATCGATTTTTCAAAAAAATATCAAAAGCCATTCCAAAAACATTAATATAAATTTAAGAAGTAAAACCGTATTTTTACCAAGCCCATTTAAATCAAAAATGAAACAAAAAACTAGAAAAAGAATTCGAAAAATGCTTTATATATTTTTATTTCTAATTGTTGGGTTAACAATTGGAACAGTTGTATTCTTACAACATCCGCTGTTTGGAAAAACGCCAAGTAGAGATCGACTTAAAAAAGTTGAAAATTCTGAAAATTATAGCGATGGTAAATTTCAAAATTTATCTGAAACTCCAGATTTAACAGAAGGTGTTTCGTACACAGATATTTTTAAAGATATGCTTTTTAATAAAGCAGAACATGCGATTCCATTAGATTCCATTCCATCAGAAAAAACAAATCTTATCGACAGAGATACTACTGAAAATTTTATCGTTTGGTTTGGACATTCGTCTTATTTTATGCAGATTGATGGTAAAAAATATTTAATCGACCCCGTTTTAACCGAAAATGCGTCTCCGATTTACGGAACAAATAATGCATTTAAAGGAGCTACAAATTATACTTTTGAAGATTTACCCGAAATTGATTTTTTATTGATTACACACGATCATTACGACCATTTAGATTATACAACAATCAAAAATATCAAATCGAAAGTAAAACAAATAGTTTGTCCGTTAGGTGTTGGTGAACATTTTGAATTTTGGGGATTTGATGCATCAAAAATCATTGAAAAAGATTGGTATGAAAACTACGAAATCGATGCAGAAACTTTAATTATGTTTACACCAGCACGTCATTTTTCTGGTCGTGGATTTAAAAGAAATCAATCGCTTTGGACGTCTTATGTTTTAAAAACTAAAAATTTTAATTTGTATTTGGGTGGCGATAGCGGTTACGATTTTCACTTTAAAGAAATTGGAGAAAAATACGGTCCGTTTGATTTGGTTATTTTGGAAAACGGTCAGTACGATTACAAATGGAAATACATTCACATGCAACCCGATGAAGTTTTAAAAGCATCAAAAGATTTACAAGCTAAACGTTTGTTTCCGGTACATTCGGCAAAATTTAAATTGGCTAATCATGCTTGGAAAGAACCATTAGAAAAAATTACAACTTTAAACGATGCTGCTTTTGTGGTTCCGATTATTACTCCAAAAATTGGAAGTTTAATTGATTTAAATAATCCAAATCAAAAATTTGATTATTGGTGGAAAACAGTTGAATAAAAAATGCCTTCAGAATTTGAAGGCATTTTTGCTTTTATAGATTTATTCTGGTGAAGCTTTCCATTTTTTAATTACACTTGAATATAAGAAAATGAAAATAAAACCTGAAATCAACATAACCAAACTGGTTCCTTGAATATCTAATGTTTCTAAAATAGTATCGCACGGAATATAATTATGATTTATTCGATTCAGCTTATCACAGGCTTCTTCTTGATGAAAACTTATAATTCCTAAAATTAAAAACACATAGAAAACAAATCCATTTACGCTAATATTAATCAAAATTGAACGGAAAAGTTTAGAGCCAAAATTAGGCGCAAAAACCGGAATAAATATAATTAATGAACTTATTAAAAGTCCATAATAACTTACTAAGAAAATAATTTTTTCTTGTAAAAAGAACGCGATTCCAACAAAAATGATAGAAGAAACTAAACTAACAACTCCAGCCGAAATAATACCAAAAAGCAATGCTCGCAAATTTGTTACTCTGAAACTAAAGATTAAAGTGCTAAATGCGAATGAAATCCATAAAAATATAGCAATAGATTCCATGAAAAAATTACTATCTTTTACTTCATCAACATTGGCTAAAAGCGACTTCAAATTTTCAATTTCATAATAATTTTTAGTTGTTGCCTTTCTAATAAATTCTCGTCTTTCGGTAACCAAAGGGTCTTCAGCTGTGTTACCTTCTCCATAAGAAACATCTGCTACTGCAACAGCTACTTCGCCATATTCATCTTCATAATAAGTTGGATAATCGTAGTTACCATTTACTATTGGTTTATTTTTTAGAATGAATTTTTGAACATCGAAATTTGGAGATTCGAAAACTAATTTTAACCAAACCTCATCGGTTAAATTATGCTTGATTTGGTATTCATCTGAAAGTGCTAAAAATTCGCTAAATAATTTTTTAAATTCTTGCTTATTGTTGCGTTTCAGAAGTTCAACAATTTGTTTGTTTTGTTGAATTCCAATTGATTTATCAACTTCTTTTTCAGCTTCTGGATAATCGTAATAATTACTATGTCCGTAACTTGTTCCTTTACCTGAACCAAAAATATATAATACATCTGAAAAGTTCCCGTAATTCATATTTGCATTTTTTATAAACTCAGAAACATCTGCAACATTCTTCTTAAAATAAAAAATACATTTTTTTTCTTGTTCGTTTGTATATGCTAGCGGTATTGCATTTAACTCTTCTCGTTTTGGATAAATAAATCTATTTAAACTATCGCGCTCTGTTACAGTTATTGAATACAAATCATAAAACTGATAAAAGGAATTATAATAGGTATAATATTTTTTTGAAGTATCAATTTTGTTAGGATCCGTTTCGCAATATAATTCTGAAAAAGCTTCTGGATATTGCTTATTGGTAACTAAATAGGTACTTGGTTCAAAAGTAAGAAATGGATAAACTTTATTTACTAAATCAATTTGCTTAATCATTTTAGCATCGTCATATTTTACATTAACATAAGTCTGAAAACCAAACATATATGAATAATAAAATGTCGTACTAAATAAAACAATTATAAAATATTGAAAAAATTGCCCAAATAAATGCAAGCTTGATGTTGGATAAAAATTCTTAAATGAATTGTTCTTAAACATATAAACCAGCCATCCAACGAGTAATAAAATAGAAATTACAATATTGGCCAAAACCAAACCATTATTGAAATAATCGTCAAGCACATAATAATTCTGCAAACTTGTTGGATTTGAATGAGATAACAATCCAATTACGAAAAATAAAAGATGAACGCAAAATGCTATTGATAAAATCCAAACAATTTTTGTGTTCCAAATTGATGGATAACGTTCTAATAAGTTTTGATTAATTTTTGAAAAAATATTCATGATTAAGTGCTTTAATTAGTTCATAAAGAATCGACGTGTCGAAGCAGAAATATTACGGATGTATGTCAACGGAACTTTAGCTTTTCCTAACAAAAACAGCACATCACTAAATTGAACTTCATTGCTAAAATACACAACGTAAATTCCGCCATTGTAAACCATTTTTAGTAAACCAACTTCTGCAAATACTTCTTGAAGAATTTCACGCGAAACGGAACTATCGATTTCAATAATTAAATCATTTTGTAGTTGAACTTCTTCTTCTAAATTATCTTTATAACGACCATTCTTCAAAAAGATAACTTTATCAGACATCTTTTCGACTTCATATAATTGTTGCGAACTTAATATCAAAGCAATCGGGTTGTTAACCGAATTGGAAATTGCCTTTAAATCTTCGAGAATAACTTGTTGCGCAAGAACATCTAAATTCGCCAAAGGTTCATCTAACAATAAAATTTCGGGTTTTCGTAGTAAAGTTCGAGCCAATTCAAAACGCATTTTGTAACCTGAAGATAATTCGTTCCATTGCAAATGTTTGTATTTCCAAAGTCCTAAACGAGCAATCATCATTAAAACGCGTGTTTCAATTTCTGATGGTTTTTCGCCATAATTTGCTAAAACAAATTTTAAATTATCTTTTAAACTTCCGTACCAACGTTCAGTTCGTTGTGGAATATAAATCAAACGTGTTCGTAAATCGTAATCGCTTTTAGCTTCTGCACTAAAACTGAATTTTAAATTGCCTTGATTAAATGAAATTTCTTTAGCTAAAATTCGTAGTAAAGTTGTTTTTCCGTTTCCGTTTTCGCCAACCAATCCATAAACTTGTCCTTTTTTAATTTGAACAGAAACTGGTCCTAAAGCGAATTTAGAAAATCCGTAGGTTTTACAAATATCTTGAGCTTCAAGAACAGATATTTCTCGCGAAGTTTCAACAACTTCAATTTGATTGATTTTTTCTAAAACTTTTTTTGAACGTACGATTAATTCATCAATTTCATTCGGATTATTTTCTTTCCAATCTGTAAGATTAATTGCTTCTTGATAAATCGACATATTTTGCGTATCCATAGCACAATCTAACAGCTTTCGAAATCCCAAAAGAATGTCTTTATTGTCTAAAAAGCTATAAACTTCTTTAACTCTTATTTGATGTAAATTCATAAGTGATTTTATTTTTTAAGAAATAAAAATAGACATTTAATTCTAAATCAACTATAAATACGTAAATTATTTCGAACATAGCTTTAACAAATAAAGCAATACTAAATAAACATTTTATTATAATTAAGTATATTTACATAAAAAATTAACACAAATAAAAAGAAACAAATAACAAAACTCACAATTTTAAAATTATGGCTGTATTATTATACTTATTTATACCGTTGGCAATACTAATTTTATATGCAATTTCAATTTATAACGCATTAATAAAAAATAGAAATTTAGTTGAAGAAGCTTGGAGTGTGATTGATGTGATGCTAAAAAAACGTTACGATTTGATTCCGAATTTAGTCGAAACAGTTAAAGGATATGCAACGCATGAAAAAGAAACACTGCAAAATGTTATCGAAGCTAGAAATCAAGCTGTTAATACAAAAGATGTAGAACACAAACAAATTGCAGAACAAACTTTAAATCATGCGATGATGAATTTGTTTGCACTTTCTGAAAATTATCCGGATTTAAAAGCAAATACAAATTTTCAACAACTTCAATCTGATTTAACAGACATCGAAACAGACATCGAAAAATCAAGACGATATTATAACGGAACTGTTCGAGAATACAACATTAAAATTGAAATATTTCCGAATAATATGATTGCTAATATGTACGGATTTCAAAAATCAAAATTCTTCGAAATCGAAAATCAAGAAGAAAAAACCACACCACAAGTAAAATTTTAATCAATGAAAAAACTACTTTGTTTTTTAATATTCATTTTATCCTTCATTTCTTTTGGACAAAATAGAGAAAATGTAGATAACGTAATTCAAGTGAAATCTGAAGAAACTACAACAGAAGACTCTGATTTGTATTTTGAAAAAAATGATAATTATTACGATTACGAAAAAATTCTTGCATATCAAGTTGACGTAATTGTAAATACAGATTCAAGTTTAGAAGTTACAGAAACCATAAAAGTTAATAGTAAAGGAAATAACATCAGTCGTGGTATTTACCGAACTTTACCAATTAAACGAAATCTTAATAACCAAACTTTTCCTGTTAAGCACAACATTATTTCGATAAAAAGAGATGGTGTAAAAGATGGTTATCTTACCGAAAAAAGTGATGAATGGTTAAAGATTTACATCGGAAAAGAAGATGTAATTCTAGACCCTGGTATTTATACTTATGAAATTAAATACAGCGTAAAAAAACAAATCGGTTTCTTTACAGATTATGACGAATTGTATTGGAATGCTACGGGAACCGAATGGGACTTTTCGATTGATAATGTAGAAGTAACTGTGCACTTACCAAATGGTGCAGATATTATTCAAAACGCTTGTTATACTGGAAGTTTTGGAAGTAATGAACAGAATTGCAGCAGTCAAAAAATTGATAATACTACAATGGTTTGGCACGCACAAAATTTAAATTCAAGTGAAGGTTTAACCGTCGCTGTCGGATTTAAAAAAGGAATTGTTCAACCTCCACCACCACCAGGTTTTCTAGAAGTTTATGGAATAACTGCATTGTTAATTATTGTGTTTATTTATTTAAGTTATGTTTGTTATAACCTTTGGAAAACACACGGAATCGACCCTGAAAAACCAACAGTTCATCCGCAATTTAGTCCGCCAGATAATTTATCTCCTGCGGCTTTAGGTTTTTATCATTTTGAAAAAATAAAGAAAAAATCAATTACAGCTACATTAACTTATTTGGCTGTTCATAAATTTATATTAATCGAAGAAATAAAAACCAAAAAATTCTTTGGGTTATCCTCATCACAAAGTTTTAGATTAACAAAATTAAGAGACAAAAATTCATCTTTTTTAAAAGAGGAAGAAAAATCGTTGATGCGTGAACTTTTCAAGAAAAAAAACACCATCGATATTGATGGAGATTACGACCCAAGTATAAAAAGAGCTTTATCTGGTTATGAAATTGCAATTAAAAACGAATATGAACCTCTTTTAAAAGAAGGAAATAATGCCAAGTTATTAACCAAACCTGCATTATTATATTTTATTGCATTCTTAGTTAGCTTCATCATTTCTAATTTTCTAAACGAAAATTCGCAAATCACAGACTTAACACAATTTTTAGTTGCTAGTATAATTTTACCGGTTGTATTTTTCTACGCTACCAGAAATCAAGCTAAGTCAGTTATGGTTGGTTGTTTAAAAGTTTTTTTCGGACTGATGATTTTCTTTCAAGCAATAGCAACAATTTTCACATTAATCTTTTCTTTTTTTAACAGTGAAAACACAATTGCTTTAAAATCTTGTTATGCTTTCTTCTTTATTGGCGGAATTGGTTTACTTATTATGCGTAAACTAATTAAAAAACCTACTGTAGAAAAATTGAGAATTCAAGCAGAAATAGAAGGTTTTAAAATGTATATGGCAGCAGCAGAAAACGAACAATTAAAGTTTTTCAATGCTCCGAAATTAACTCCAGAAATTTTTGAAAAATACTTGCCTTACGCTATTATGTTTGAAGTTGATAAAATTTGGGGAGATAAATTCAACCAATTAATTTTAGAATCAGCATTAAGTTATGAACCAACTTGGTACAGTGGCAGTAGTTTTAATGCTGCTTATTTTGGTTCTTCAATCGCAACAAGTTTAACCGATTCGTTTACTTCATCGTCAAGAGAACCTTCACAAAGTTCGAGTTCGGGCGGAAGTTTTGGAGGCGGAAGTTCGAGCAGTGGTTCGTCAGGTGGAGGTTCATCTGGCGGCGGTAGCGGTGGCGGTGGCGGCTGGTAGTCGCAACAGCTTTTACATACAATTGACTAAAAAAAGATAAAAATGACATTATATAAATATAGATATTTACTTTATACCGTCATTCTTGCACCGTTAATTTTTCTGACGTTATTCATTTTTGGTATCTTTACTAAGAATAATAATTATTCTGAAATTGATAGAAATGGAATTGATATAAATGAAAGTATTTTTCAAATTTACGATAACCAAATTTATGCATTAACACCAAGTAACGGTTATTATAAAGTTGAAGATGCTTCTGTAAATACATTTCAAACTTTAAATAATCCTAGTTTTCAGAACGGACATATCGGTAAAGATGAAAAAAATGTATATGCTGGTAATGTGATTTTAGAAGATTTAAATCCTCAAAATTTGAGAGTTTTAGCTAATAATTATTATACCGATGGAATTGTAACCTATTACAGTTCGAGAAATAGTGAACAAAATCAATCATTAAATACGTTTGAAGAAATTTTTCAACAAACTTTTTACAATCTTAATTTAGGTAGTAAACCTCAAACTTATTGGTATCCTTCAGTAAAACTTCCTGACAATGTAAATTACCAAAGCATAAATGGAAATGGATTAACAGCTTCTTCTGATAAGGTTTATTTTAAAGGTCTTGAAATGCCTGAAGCGAATCCGAAAACTATAAAACCTATTTATAACAATTATGAAAATAATCGACGTGAAAGCACTTCTTATTTTACTGATAATAAACATCTTTATTATGAAAATAAGCTTTTAGATATTGATTATAATTCTTCGATTTATGAATTATATATCGAAGGAGATGTTCCGTCTCGAAATGATTATTTAATCGATGCTAAAAATGGAAATATTGTTGCTGATGGTGTTTTATTTCCAACAGAAAACGCTCCGTATAAATTACTTAGTAGCAATCTAAAGCATGCTTATCAGGTTTTATTTGCTTCAAAAAACGGAATTTATTTTTATAACGAATACAATAAAAAAGTAGAAAAAATAAGTGATAATCCTTTTCCGAATAACGATTTTAAACAGCTTTATGGTGATATAATTATTTCAGGTAACAACGTTTATTATCTAATCGGTTCAGAAAATTGGGGTCGCGGAACTGGCCTTAATAGTAGAAGTACACATCTAAATTTAGTTGAAAATCTTAATGCAAACGATTTAGTTGAGGTAGCCAATATCAATAATTCTGGTAGTATTTGGAAAGCAAAAAATGCATATTATTATTTTGATAATTTAGGTCGAGGACAATTAATCGGTGGACCTATTTTTCAATTTAATAGTAGTCAAGATGTTTTAAATTTTGTAAAAAACGAAGACATTAATTATCAAGCTGTTTTAGATTTAATGCATTCAAATCAAATTTTTCTTCCTGATAGCGTAAATATTGCGGAAGCTAAAACTAAATCTTCGTTTAATAATAATTACAATTCTGTTTATTACATTTTAGGTTTTGCTTTATTTATTCTGATTGTAATTTTGATTGTATTTCGCAACAAAGTTCTTAAACCATATTTCTTTGAAGATGGTTATCTGATAATAAATACATTGTTGTTTACCAAATACAAAATCACAGACATCGAAGAAATTACTTTTAAAGTAAATGAAAGTAATATTACTCATAGATATACCAATGCCGTTTTTAAAATAAAAACCAAAAATGGAAAAACGTCTAGAAATTATATGTATTCACCTGAAGTGACTATTTTTTCTACACCAAAAGTAGTTTTTATAGAATACATCCAAGAATTACAAATTGAACTTGATTCAAAAAAAATAAAATCGACATTAAAATTAAATGACTGAAAATAAAGTTAGTTGCTCAATATCTATTATAATTATCAATTTGTTAAAGATAGATAAATATCAATTTCAGCATTTGCCCAATCGTGACTTCTTTGGTCGTATATTTCAAAATCAAATCCATATTGACGATTGATTTTTGTACTCCAAATTTTTCTCCAAGCGTTTGCAACGCAATCGGGCATTTGACCTTTTGCAGTTTCTAATTGGTACTTTTGTACTGGGATTGTCAATTCGTCTAAATCTTCAGGTTTTAGTGTTTCGGACGCAACTTTACAACCTATAAAAAAAGAATACATTCCATGTTCGTCGCTTTCATAATCGTAGTAAACAGCAACAATTTCATTGGAGATTTTATTTGGTATTTTTTTTATGATTTCATCTTCCATAAAGGCTTGCCAAAGCGAACCACAATCTATTGCAGCTTGTCCGTTTTTATTACAAGTTTGCATCATTAATTTTTTACCTACGAGTTTAAATCCTTCCATAATTCAAATTTGTTTTTAAAGTTACTAATTATTAAAAGTATTAGAATACTATTAATCTAAATCGTTAGTAATAAGTGTATTCAAAATAACACTTGACAACCCTTTTTCGCTTATCGTAAACAAAGGTCTCAACTAAATTATTGTCATTAAATTTAAAATTATAATCAGCTACAACTTCGTTTGAATTATCTGAAATAGTGATAATCATTTCACGATTTTCTTTTTTAACCATTTTAAATCTGATTTTTTGAATTTCATCTAATCTATCATTATAAGATGTAAACGCAAATATTTCGTTAGGTTCTGTTTCATTTTTGACACAACTTGAAGTTTTTAAAACTCCATTCAAATAATTATTAATACAACCTTTTTCATATCGATCTTCGTACATATAATCGTATTCTTCAATTTTTTTTCCTTGCTCAACAAAAAAACGTTTTTCTAGCAAATAACCATTTTCTAAAGTAACTATGTGAGTTACATCTTTTTGAATATAATCTACTGTATAAAAAAGTTGATTGTCGTTAAATTGAATTTGTGTTGAATTACCATTTTTTATTATATTTTTCAAGATATCGTTTTCATACTCAAATTCTGTGATTTCGAATAAGCCGTTTCTATCAAATTCATTTATTTTTACAGGTTTTCCAAGTTTATTAAGTACAATTTCTTGACTTTTGAATTTTGGTTCTTTTGAATTGTCTTCATACATTATTATTGTATGAACATTTTTTTGATCTTGTTGATAGAATAAAGTATTTTGGGTTTTAAATACATTTGGTTGTGTGTATTGCTCTAAAAAAACATCCATCAATTGTTTTGATTTTTCTGTAAAATTGTTCATATCGTTAAGTTGATTATTTTCATTTTTTATTATGCCTATTTTATTCAAATAGGTTATCAATTTGTCTCGATTTAATTCTTCTGTAACAAATTGGGTTGAATTTCTATTTGTTTCTAACTTTTTAAGTTTAGAATCTTTTTTTCCATTCCAGAAAACAATAGCACGATAAGGATCATATGAACTACTAAGATCTATAATTTCTCCGTTTTCTAATTGAATATACGATGGATTTACAATGTGATTTAATTTAAATTCTTTAACATTCAAATGATTTTCAAGTCTTTTCTTTTCGACATTATCTTCAT
Source organism: Flavobacterium sp. I3-2 (assembly GCF_013389595.1). Taxonomy (NCBI): domain Bacteria; kingdom Pseudomonadati; phylum Bacteroidota; class Flavobacteriia; order Flavobacteriales; family Flavobacteriaceae; genus Flavobacterium; species Flavobacterium sp. I3-2. The sequence goes on along the minus strand of NZ_CP058306.1, from coordinate 1,940,710 downwards.
TTGATAAATAATTATTATGCATTCCTGGAATTTGAATTAAAAAAACTTGTGGAATACCAGATTTAAAATACAATGTATCTACAGAACTATTTTGAGAACTTAACATTCCTTGTAAGTGAATTGTTTCATTCTGCGCATAAGCGTTTATAGTAAAAAGAATTAATAGAATTATTAAATTTAATGTTTTCATTTTTAGATTGGTTATTAGTTTCAAATACAAAAGTTTATATAGTTTATAAAAAAACAACTTTCATTTTGAACTTATTACATTTTAGCATTTACATCAGTCGGTTTATACTTCTACACATTTGTAAATTACAACTTTAAATTTAAAAAAAACATTTACGATTACCTTATTTTCAAATTATGCGTTTTATAAAAAAAGCAATAATAGACAGATGACAACTCAGATATTGATTATCACAAATTCAATATATTTCACTATATTTATTTAACATACAAAATCTTAAATGTACATCTCATTTAAATACTCGTTTTAGTATGTAGAAGATTGTCGTTATTATTTTAAAGCATAACTAACTAAAAAAAAACTTGAAACTAAATCAATATTAATGGTAAATCAGCAATTAATACCTCGTTAAAATCAAAACCAACACTTATGAAAACATTAAAATCAAATGTATCAATCTTGTCTTTTTGTTTTTTTTTATTGCCCATTTTCATGTTTGCACAAAAAGAAATTGATTTTGGAAAATACGATTCGTACGAAAAAGTAAAAACGTTTTTCAACGATAAAACAAACGAATCTGACTTTGCTTACGGTTATTACAAAACCTATAAAAAAGGACTTTGGAACGGCATTCCAATAACTGAAATTGTGATGTATGAAAATGAAATTTCGTTTGCAATTACCAAGGAACAAAAAAATGCAACACTACAAATCGTTAATTATCTTACCAAAAAGTACAATAATAGTTTGGATATCGACACCAGTTATTGGGACATAATTTATCGTGTAAAAACCAACGAAATGTCATTAAATTTCGAGGTTGATGTCGATAAAGATGAAAAAATATCAGATGAAACTACTTCTAAAATGACACTAAGATATAAAAATGTCACCGATAATAAATTAGCTAAAATTTCTTCGGATTTAGAATCGATTTCAAACGGAAGTGAATATTATTTAAATCTGGATTATTTTCAAGTATCACCACAAGTTTATATTAATGGTTTACCTGTTTTTAAAGAAACGGCAAAAAGCAGACATGTGAATGACGGAATCATTTTCTTAAATAAATTTATTTTAGAATCAGGTTCTCCAGTTAATATAAAATTTGTAATTGAACCCGGAAACGACAATGACGGAAAACCTTATGATAACATCATCAAAGAATCTTATTTTACAGCATTAATAGAAACTGTAAATGCTAACGGAGCAAACAGTAGAAAAGAAAAACTTTATTCCAATAAAGAATATGTAACCGATACCATCACAGAAGATGGTAAAACAAGATATTCATCTTATCCGGGAACTTACAGTTATGGAAAAAAGAAATTGGAGTTTAAATACACATTAAATCCTCGAGTTGAATATAAAGTATCTGCTTGGAATAACGGAAAAGACTTACGTAACGAAAAAGATTTAGAACAAAAAATCAAAACCTTTTACAGCGATTTTTCAAAATTAATAATGGAGAAAAACATCGATAAAATCACAGAAATTCTCTATCCAAAATATGCTGATTTTTATACATACAGTTATAATTTTGGAACAAGTAAATCTATCGATGATTATGAATCTTGGCTCGAAACAGTTCAACGAACTTTTAAAACCAGTAGCGCCGAGAAAACAAAATTACATATCAGTTACGACGGAAAACTCGCCTATTTAGAATCTTTGGATAAAACTACAAATCTAAAAACAATTGGTAAAGAATATGTAAAAGACATTGATTTTATTTTTTATATCGATGAAACAACCAATCAATTAATTCCTATCCGATGAAAAAAATCATTTTTATATTAATCACAATATTGTTTGCGCAAACTTCATTGGCTCAATTTGAAGATTTCGATAAAGCAACTTCTACAAAAGAATTAATTTCGATGTTAGAAGAACAGGCAAATGATTTAGAATATTTTATCACTTTTTTTAATAACAAAAACGATGAACCTTCGAAACCACGAAAAGTAAATGCGTTAAAGCACACATTTAATCAAAGTAAATTTGATAATGAAATCGAAGAAAAAAGTCATTATAATTACAGGTTTATCAACGATTTCAAAAACGGAGAAATTGTAGTTTACATCTATAAAGACGAAAATATTTATGGTTCTTTAGATGATTTAGGAGCTTCTATTTATCCAACAAAAATTTATTATCACGATGGAACGACAGAAATTCCATCAAAAAAAATCAATTTATCAACCCGTTTTTCAAACGAACTGAATCTGAAAAAAGCCGTTAAGCAAATCGATATTGAAATGGTTTTCTCAGCAGCAAGAAAATTGGATAGCATTGTTATTCCGGTTAAAAACAATTCAAAAACAAAAAAGAAAGGTTTTGATTTTGAAATCATCAAACAGAACAATCAAGAAGTTACCATTAAAACCAATGCAACGGATATTGATTTCATCGAAACACAAGCAATTGCTACAAACAACGACCGAATAGAAAGTCAAGGTAAAACAAAATTAACTGTGTCTCCTGAATATTTTGAAAGCGTTTCTAACAAACTTTTAAAGCAACTTAACAAACTAGTCGAAACTTCTAAAAAAGATTCTTTAATGAATTTTGATAAATTTAAAGCTAAGTTTTATTCCAATTTAAATGAATTAAAAAAAGAATCCGGAAAAATCTTCAATAACGATGCAAACGATTATTATATTACTTACACTTTTGGCGCACCCGTTAAAGAAATCGTTTTATACTATAATGAGGATACCTACGAACGAAAAATTGTAAATAAAATCTTGCCGAAGAAAATTCAGCCGTATCTAATCGATTATAAAGATGAAAATCAAATTTTTTACGACCTTAACGGGAAGTCGATTACTGAATTAAAAAAATATTATGGTTATGAAAATGATTATTTCTTTTCTGGAATCAATCAATATTATTATTTTGATTTAAGCAAAAAACAAATGATTGATTTACCATATTATAAAATCGAAACCATTTCAAACAATTTTATTTTAGCTAAAGAAGATGACGAATCACCATTTTATTTAGTCGATACTAACAATAAAAAACTAATGCAAGTAGATGGTTATCATTACGATAAAGATTTTAATTTAACTTTGATACATGCTAACAATTCTTTTTATATCCTAAATAATTCAAGTTTAAAACCCATTGAAATAAAAAATATTGATAGATTAACTTATGCCGAAAAAGGATATTTCGTTGCTAAAAAAAATGACAAATTTGGATTTATTGATGCCAACGGAAAAATCATCGTTCCGATTGAATATGAAGATGTTCAACCTTTTGACGATTTTGTAGATTTAACTGCAAAAGATGTACTATTTGGTGTGAAAAAAAATAACACTTGGGGATTTGTAAATGCGCAAAATCAAACTGTGATTCCGTTTATGTATAGCGATATTCAAGGGCCATTTTCATACGGAGTTGCGCCAGTTTATATCGATGGAAAATTAGGTTTGATTAATTTAAAAAACGAAAAGCTAACTCAATTCACTGGTTCTAGCTATGGCAGTTCATCTAATTTTGGTAAAAGAAGCATGAGTTTATCTGACGGAAATTATAATCATCTTGGTGAATTAGATAAGAAGTAAATTGTAATAATAAGAAAAGGAAATTCTTTAATTAGAATTTCCTTTTTTATTAACTCAAACCAGATATAACTCCGTTTTTATCTATCGTCATTCCTTCGGCCGCCGGAACCGATGGCAATCCAGGCATTCGCATCATATCTCCTAAAATTGGAATGATAAATCCAGCGCCTGCTGCAAATTCAAATTCGCGAACGGTTACTTTAAAATCAATCGGTCGTCCGATTTTGGTTTCAACATCACTTAACGATTTTTGAGTTTTAGCCATACAAATCGGTAATTTATCAAAACCTAAATCATATATATTTTTCAATTGATTTTTTGCCTTTACGGAATAAACCACATCGGTAGCACCATAAACTTCGGTTGCAATTTTTCTAATTTTATGTTCAACAGTATCGAGTACATTGTACAACGGTTGAAAATGATTTGGATAGATTTCAATTGCTTTGACCACTTCTTCTGCAAGTTCAATCATACCTTTTCCACCTTGTGTAAACTCATCAGCAACAATAGCTCGAACTCCCAAACTCGCACAAGTTTCTTTAATGAACAAGATTTCAGCTTCGGAATCAGTTGCAAAATGGTTGATAGCAACAATCGGTTTTAATCCAACTTTAAAAGCATTTTCGATATGTTTTTTTAAATTCTCAATTCCCTTTTCCAAGAAATGAATTCCAGGATTTTCATATTCGCCTTTCTTAGCACCACCATGATAACGTAAAGCCCTTACGGTAGCAACAATAACATAAGCATCAGGTTTTAGATTTCCGTAATGACATTTGATATGCATGAATTTTTCAGCTCCTAAATCGGCACCAAAACCTGCTTCGGTTACCACATAATCGGCTAAAGACATTCCCATTTTTGTTGCTATAATCGAATTTGTTCCTTGAGCGATATTTGCAAATGGTCCACCGTGAATAATCGCAGGATTGTTTTCTAAAGTTTGAACTAAATTCGGTTTTATTGCATCTCGAAGTAGAATTGCCATGGCTCCTTCTGCTTTTAAATCGCGAGCAAAGATTGGTTTCTTATCGTAAGTAAATCCGACGAAGATATTACCTAATCTATTTTTTAAATCTTCAAAATCTTTACTCAAACACAAAATCGCCATGACTTCAGATGCAGGCGTAATATTAAAACCTTCTTCTCGCATCACGCCATTTGCGCTACCGCCGACACCAACTATGATATTCCTAAGCGAACGATCGTTCATATCCATTACTCGTTTCCAAACAATAGTTTTAGGATCGATATTTAGATTGTGATTTTTGTTTTGAAGATTGTTATCTATCAAGGCAGAAAGCAAATTATTAGCTTTTTCGATTGCTGAGAAATCACCTGTAAAATGTAAATTAATATCAACCATCGGAATCACTTGTGCATAACCGCCACCAGCAGCACCACCCTTGATTCCGAAAACAGGACCTAAACTTGGTTCGCGAATAACCACAATCGATTGTTTACCTATTTTATTTAAACCGTCATTTAAACCAACAGAAACCGTTGTTTTTCCTTCTCCTGCAGGTGTTGGATTTATCGCTGTTACTAAGATTAATTTTGATTTTTTAATTTGTTCATTGTTGATATAACTTAATGGGATTTTGGCTTTGTATTTACCGTAATATTCTAAATCATCTGCAGCGATATTTATTTTTTTTGCGATTTCTCGAATATGAAGTATATGTGCTTTTTGCGCAATTTCAATGTCTGATGGAAAACTCATAAATGTTGATTTTAAAAGGTTCATTTTTATTAACTTATCCTAAGTTACGAGTTTATATTAAGGTTTAAAAACTTCTGAAAAATAAATTTTATTTGAAGTTGCGTTAGGGATTGGAGCGATATCCTTTTTATGGAATGAAATGGAATAAAAAGATTTAGCGGAAAGCCCGACCGAAGGGAACGCACAAATAAAAAACGCACCCAAAATGAATTGGATGCGTTTCTTTATATAATGAAAATGCAATTACATGTTTCTACGGTACTGACCTCCTACTTCGAATAAAGCCGAAGTGATTTGACCTAACGAACAAACTTTTGTTGCATCCATCAAGACTTCGAAAATATTCTTGTTGTTGATTGCTGCAGTTTGCACATCTTCTAATGCTTGTTCAGCCTCTGAAAGATTACGCGCATTTAATTGCTCTTTTGTTTTGATTTGGAATTGTTTCTCTTCTTCTGTAGCACGAATTACTTCTGCAGGTACGACCGTTTTAGAACCCGTTGAACTCAAGAACGTATTCACACCAATGATTGGGAAACGTCCGTCGTGTTTCAAGGTTTCGTAATACAACGATTCTTCTTGAATTTTTGAACGTTGATACATCGTTTCCATTGAACCAAGAACACCACCACGTTCTGTAATACGATCAAATTCTGCTAAAACAGCTTCTTCAACTAAATCAGTTAATTCTTCGATAATGAACGAACCTTGAATTGGATTCTCATTTTTCGCTAATCCTAATTCTTTATTGATGATCAACTGAATCGCCATAGCTCTACGAACCGATTCTTCTGTTGGTGTTGTAATTGCTTCGTCGTAAGCGTTTGTATGTAGCGAATTACAGTTGTCGTAAATCGCATACAAAGCTTGTAACGTAGTACGAATATCGTTGAAATCGATTTCTTGTGCGTGTAACGAACGACCTGAAGTTTGAATGTGGTATTTCAACATTTGCGCTCTTTCGTTTGCTCCGTATTTTTGTTTTAAAGCTTTTGCCCAAATTCTACGAGCCACGCGACCGATTACAGAATATTCTGGATCGATTCCGTTTGAGAAGAAGAACGATAAGTTTGGCCCGAATGCATTGATGTCCATTCCACGAGATAAATAATACTCCACATACGTAAATCCGTTTGCTAAAGTAAATGCCAATTGCGTAACCGGATTTGCACCTGCTTCTGCAATATGATATCCTGAAATAGAAACCGAATAGAAGTTACGCACATTTTTATCAATGAAATATTCTTGCACGTCACCCATTAAACGCAATGCAAACTCCGTTGAAAAGATGCACGTATTTTGGGCTTGATCTTCTTTTAAAATATCCGCTTGAACCGTTCCACGAACTTGAGCTAATGTATTTTTCTTAATTTCAGCATACACATCTGCAGGCAATACTTGATCTCCTGTTACACCTAAAAGCATTAATCCTAGACCGTCATTTCCTTCAGGAAGTTCTCCGTTGTAACGAGGACGTTCTGCATTTTTAGCTTTGTAAATAGCTTCAATCTTAGCTTCAACTTCAGCTTCTAAACCGTTTTCTTTAATGTATTTTTCACAGTTTTGATCAATGGCTGCATTCATAAAGAACCCTAACAACATCGGTGCTGGTCCGTTAATCGTCATCGAAACTGATGTCATTGCATGCGATAAATCGAAACCGGAATATAATTTCTTAGCATCGTCTAAACAACAAATAGAAACTCCGGCATTACCAATTTTTCCATAAATATCTGGACGATGTCCTGGATCGTTTCCGTATAAAGTTACCGAGTCAAAAGCTGTTGATAAACGTTTCGCTGGCATTCCTTTTGAAACATAATGGAAACGACGATTGGTACGTTCTGGCCCTCCTTCTCCAGCAAACATACGCGTTGGATCTTCTCCTTCACGTTTGAACGGATATAAACCTGAAGTAAATGGAAATTCTCCTGGAACGTTTTCTTGTAAAATCCAACGTAAAATATCTCCCCAAGCTTCGTATTTAGGTAAAGCTATTTTAGGAATTTGTAAGTGTGATAACGATTCTGAATGTGTTTGAATCTTGATTTCTTTATCACGAACTTTAAACGAATAAACTGGATTTTTATACTTATTTACCTTTTCATCCCAAGTAGTAATTACTTCCCAGTTGAAAGGATCTAAATTCATTTTTAACTTATCGAATTCGGCTAACAGCACTTTAGTTAATTCAGGATTATCCGTTCCAGTAATATCAATTCCATATTGATTGATTGTTGGAACTTTTCCAGAAATGGTTTCAAGCGTTTTAAAGAATCCGTATAATTTTTGAGCTACTTCTTTTTGAGCATTCGCTCTTGAATCATATCCACGATTATTCTCTGCGATTTCAGATAAGTAACGTGTACGCGAAGGTGGAATTACGAAAATCTTCTCACTCATTTCTTTCGTGATTTCGAAATTCGATTTTAAATCGGCACCTGTTTTTTCAACCACTTTATCCATGATTGATTTGTACAATTGATTCGTACCTGGATCATTGAACTGAGATGCGATTGTTCCGAAAACAGGCATTGTATCAGGATCAGCATCCCATAAATTATGATTGCGTTGGTATTGTTTTTTCACATCGCGTAAAGCATCTAAAGCACCGCGTTTATCAAATTTATTAATTGCAACAATGTCAGCAAAATCTAACATATCGATTTTTTCTAGCTGAGTTGCAGCTCCAAATTCTGGAGTCATGATATATAAAGACGCATCTGAATGGTCTAAGATTTCTGTATCTGATTGACCAATTCCAGAAGTTTCTAAAACAATTAAATCATAATGGGCAGCTTTTAAAACTTGCAATGCTTCTTCAACGTATCTTGATAAAGCTAAGTTCGATTGACGCGTAGCCAACGAACGCATATAAACACGTGGATTATTGATTGAGTTCATACGAATACGATCTCCTAATAATGCTCCACCTGTTTTCTTTTTAGAAGGATCGACAGAAACTAAAGCAATAGTTTTTTCTGGAAAATCAATTAAGAAACGACGAACTAATTCATCAACCATAGACGATTTACCAGCTCCACCTGTCCCAGTAATTCCCAAAACTGGAGTTGATTTATTTTCAACTTTATCAAAATCGAATAACTTCAAAAAGTCATCTTCTCTATTTTCAGCTAAAGAAATTAATCGAGAAATCGTAGTTACATCTTTATCCGAAAGAGATTGATACACATCTTTTCCTTCAGGAAGATTCAAATTTGGAGTTGGAAAATCAGCTTTCTGAACCATATCATTAATCATTCCTTGAAGTCCCATTTCACGACCATCATCCGGAGAATAAATACGTGTAATTCCATGATCCATTAAATCTTTGATTTCAGTAGGAAGAATTACTCCACCTCCACCACCAACGATGCGAATATGTCCAGCACCTTTTTCTTGAAGCAAGTCATACATATATTTAAAATACTCATTATGTCCGCCTTGATAAGATGTCATTGCAATCGCATTAGCATCTTCTTGTATCGCAGTGTTTACGACATCTTCAACAGATTTGTCATGACCTAAATGAATGACTTCACATCCGGTGGATTGAATGATTCGACGCATGATATTGATTGCTGCATCGTGTCCATCAAATAGAGCGGCAGCAGTTACTATACGTACTTTATTTTCTGGTTTATAAGGGATATTATTTTCCATATCGAACTTAATGTTAATAGTAGAGCAAGATACAAATTTTATCAAAAACATAAAAACATTTCATATCAACGCTTCAAAATATTTTATTCATAAAAAAAAGGAGAAAACCTTTCGATTTTCTCCTTTTTATATAATCTGCTAGTGGTTATCTTTTTAATGTAAAGTGACCTGTAGCTTCTTTTTGTAATCCTGTGTTTGGTTCAATATATTCAGCTTTAAACCAGTAATCTGTTGATGGTAATGGTTTGTTGTTAAACGTCCCATCCCATCCTTCACCTGCTGGACTTAATTGCTTTAATAATTTTCCTTGTCTGTCAAAGATATAAATTTTTGCTTCAGGTTGATCTTTTAATGCAAAAATATTCCAAGTATCGTTATATCCATCATTATTTGGTGTAAAGAATTTAGGATAATTCAACACATTTATAACTTTTGATGTTGCACATGCGTTTAATCCTTTTACTTTAACCCAGATAATATGTGTTCCTGGAGCAACATCTACAAAGATATTACTATCTTGATAAGCTCCTTCATCCATAGCATATTCCAATAATGTTCCTGGTGTAGCTGATGCTATAACTTCTACAACATTTGTTTCTGAGAATCCTTCACTTATTTTGATTTCATCTATAGAAACTGCCGGTGCTACTTGAACGTTTATCGTTTGTGTTACTGAACATCCTGTTTCATTTGACGTTACAGTAACTGTATAATTTCCTGCAGCTGTTGCTTCATGAGATGGTCCATTATTTGCTAATATATTACCATTTTGCATCCAAGTAAATGTGTACTGTCCTGCTGGTAATTCTGTATCCATTAAGTAACCATTTACTCTTCCTGTTCTGAAATCTGTACAAACATATCCGTTTGGTATTGGTTCAAAACTTGGAGCTTTACTCATTGTTACAAAGAACTGAACTGTTGCAGTACATAATTCCTCATTATCTAAATTAAACACTTCTGCAATTACTAACTGAGGATTACTTGTTATCGGGAATTGCGTTGATGATGATGCATTTCCTGCGTTGTAATTCGCCCAAGATGAATAATATCTCACTCCTAAATTTCCTGTTAAATTTTGTGTAGAGATAATTCCTGCATTCAATGTTGTGATATCAGCTGGTCCAAATCCATCATTTACACCATCTGTATCACAGAATGCTAAACTTACTGATGGTGGATATGCAAATACTTTTTCTTCAACTTTTAAATCTAGAGATGCTATTGAATAACATCCTGTAACTCTATGTTGAACTCGCACCCAAATTGTCTGTAAATATGCTGCTGCATTCGTATAAATATAAGGAATCGGTGCTGCTCCTAACAATGCTGCTGTTTCAGTTACATAATAACGAACATCAAAATTCGCTGGGTTTTGATTTCCTAAAACTTGTGGATCTTTATCGCGTAAGTCAAAAGTATAAATTCCGTCTGTATTCAATTCACATGCTAACAATGGCGTTAATGTTCCAATTGTTGGTAAAGAATTTACTATCAATTGTAATGGCACAATTACAAAACAACTTTCTGATAAGATAGTTGGTGTATTTGACACACGAACGTAAACTGTCATTGATCCTGTTAAGAAATCTTCTGGTGTACCAATAGCACCAACATTATTTATCGCTTCTTGTTCTGTTATAAAATATTTATATGTCAAAGTAGCGTTTCCATTACTTAGGTCTGGTTGTGCTAATCTTAAATCAAAGGATGCCTCTCCACTTCCTAAAGCTGTTTCACATTTTTGTAAAGCTGTTGGGGTTAAATTTGGTTCTGGTAATGGCAATACACGAATTGTCAATGTAGTATATGAAAAACATCCATGCATATTCTCTACTGAAACCCAAATTGTTTGTGGATTTGATGTATTTACATATGAAGTTGGATTGGTAATATGATTAAATCCTGCTTTTGCTTCTGCTTCATTTGTATAATATTTCAATGTTACTCCAAAAATTTGACCTTGCGTAATTTGACCTTGTCTCATTGTTAAGTCAAATGTTGTTTGTCCATCATTTGGTAAGCCGTTATCACACAATGCAATTGGTGATGGTAATCCTAATGGTAACGGTGTATTTACTACAACATTAAAACTTTTCACCTCAAAACATGACGTTGGATGTGCTGCATTCTGAACTCGTACCCAAATCGTTTGTGGATTTGATGTATTCAAATAAGTTTCTGGATTTGCAATCCAATTGGTTCCAACATTTGCTAAAACTAATGATGTAAAATAACGTACTTCATAAGTTCCTGGTATAGTTTGCGCTGCTAGAATCAATGGTGTTTGTTGTGCTAAATTGATCGGCGTTATTCCGTCAAATAAATCAGCATGAACATCACATGTTACTACATCTGGTAAAACTACTGGCATTTTAGGTGAAACTAATAAACGGAAAGTCACTTTGTAAACAGAGAAACATCCTGTTTGTGGATTTGTTGCTCTTACCCAAACTGATGGGTTTGATGGCTGTAAGTTATTATATGCTTCTGGTCCTAAAATAGGTAATACATTATTTTGTGCATTAGCTTGTGTTTCGAAATATTTCAATTCATATGCTGGTCCTCCATTTAAAAACTGCGCATTGTAACTTGTTAAATTTATTGTTCCAAAACTTGAATCTGTATTACTACAAACATCAATTGGTGCAATTGGAATATTCAATACTGGTATTGGTGTTACACGAATATCCATAGTTGTTGTTGTAAAACAACCTGTGCTTAAACGCTGTACACGAACATGTAAAGTTTGAACATTTTGTACAACATTTTGATATGGTGATGCCAATGGATTTGATCCTGAATTTGCATCTGCTAATGAATAATGGAAAGTTACTTGTAACCCTGTTTGTGAACCAGTTATTACTGGTATTTTACTCGCTAAATCAAAAACTTGGAATCCATCAAAATTATCATCACATAACGAATAGGTTGCTACTGGATTTGCAACTACTGGCGTTGGATCAGTAATTAAAACTAATTTAGTTATTTTAAAACAACCTGTAGCAATATTCTGAACTCGAACTATTACAGTAGATGCAGTTAAGTTAGAATAATTTGCTGGCGCAGTAATTTCATTTGTTCCTGCGTTTGCATTTGCAGAATCAGTATAAAAAGTTACAACATAATCTAATGGATTTAAACCATTTAAAATCTCAGCTATTTTAGATGTTAAATCAAAATTAGCAATACCATTATTATCTGCATCACATGCATGCAATGGTGTAGGATCAACAATTACAGGTGAAGCATGCACTATTAACTGTAATGGAACAATTGCACTACAAGTTGAATTCATATACCCCACTCGAACATAAATTGTTTGATTATTTACCACAACATTTTGATAAGCTCCAATATCTTGAATCTTATTAACATTATTGTTAGCATCAGCTAAAGTTTCATGATAAGTAACCTGAACTCCAGGAGGAATCGGATTTCCTGCAATCATAATTGTTGTTGGTATCAAATTGAAAATTGCAAAACCATCATTATTAGTATCACAAATTTCTAATGGATCAATTTGATTTGCACCAGGTGCATCAACTACATTAGTTACTAAAGGCATTATAGTAAAACATGCTGTATTAGGATTGTATGCACGAACATATATAATTCCTTGGTATCCTGTATAATTTAAAGGTAAACTTGTAGCAATATCACCGATTTCAGCTTCAGCAATAGTTGGATAGAATGTAACTTCAATATTAGGAGATAATCCACTTGCTTGTGCTTGAACAGAAGATAAATCAAAATTAGCTAATCCACTTCCAGGAATCTCACAACCAAAAACTGGAGTTAAATCATAAAACTCAGGAACAGGATAAACAAATAATTTGAAGAATGTAATTCCAAAAGCAGCTACATTATTTATATTCTGAACTCTTACCCAAATCGTTTCATTGTTAGTTCCTACATAATTTGCAAGTAAATTAGCGTCAATTGCACTAACTTGATTGTTTGCATCAGCTTCTGAATTATAGTAAGTAACTGTATAATTTAAATTATTGTTATAGACTATTGGAGAATATTGAGATAAATCAAATGTATTTACTTGACCATCACAAATCGACAAGTCAGGTAAATGAACCAAATTCAAAGTACAATCAGTAGCCTGAGCTGTAAAAGATGTTACTTTAAAACAACCAGTAACAACATTATAAGCACGTACCCAATAAGTAACTAGACCATCAGAAACCGTTTGTACTTGAGTTGTAGCTAAAGCATTCATAGCTTCATTTGCTTCAGTTTCTGAAGAGTGAATTGAGAAAACTAATAATTGATTATTTGATAAATCTGAAAACACAGGTTGGAAATCGAAAATAAATACTCCATTATCATCAATACATCCTTGGAATTCTCTCGGCTCATTTAATACAATTTGAGCTCCAACATTAGTACAAATTCTTTTTACAAAAGGACAACCGAAGTCATTTATAATAGTAACATCATAACATAATTCTCCTTCAATCTCAGGATTAATTGTGAATTGATTACCTGTTACATCGACAACTCCATTTTCTGAAGGTACCGCTATTGACTCCATTACAGGTTGGAAAGAAAATTCTGCTGGTACAATATCTTCTGAAAAATCAATAGACCACCAAAAAATATAACCGTTGTCTTGTCCTAATTGATCATGAATTTGTAAAGTCCAAATACCATTTACAGGTGAGTCAATAAAATTCTCAAACCCTGTAATTGGAAGATAATCACCAGGAGCCCACATGTTACGGGTTTCATTACTTGGAACAACTTGTCCTTGATTTACAATTGTAGCAGCATCCATAGTAAAACAATAAGTTTCACCAACACCTGGAATCGGTGCATTACTCGTAGGAGCGTGACCAAATGTTGTTGCTCCTCCACCTTGATCATAAAGAATAGCAATAGAACCATCTGGCGCTATCAATCGCATGGTTAAATCCCCAGAAAAAGAATGCTCCATATTTATACAAAGACGTGCAACCTGAGAAGCATCAGTGATTATTTGATCGTTATTGAAACAGTCAATCAAAAGAGAAGTTGAATATATATCATCATCACCATCAGGCAAATACGTTGTACCTGTCACAGGTGCCGCACATTCACGAGTAATTTCTGGATATACTGCATCTACAGTTACAACTGTATCCACACCAAAACAAATATCAGGTGGTAAATCTATAGTAACTTCAGGTTCAGGAGAAACTTGTATTGTTTGATTAATAATATTATTATTTCTACAATCAAGTTCATCAGTTACCCAAACATTTACTCTATAAATTCCAGGTACATTATAAGTTACAGTTACATTTTGACCAACTGCAGTACCTCCATTATCTAAATCCCAAGTATAAACAGAATTTGCTCCATTTCCAGAAAATGTAGCTTGAGCGCCTAATGAAATTTCTTGACCTACACAGGCTCTAATGACACCTTGAGCATTTCTACTTGGATAACTATAGTCTAAATAAGCCATAATTACTTGACAAGGTGTAACACAATTAATTTCAGCATCCCAACCTCTACCTGTTACATATCCATCAGAAATAAATCTAAAAGTCAAACATCCTGTAGGATTATTACCTGAAGCCATTTGTACTAAAGGAATTTCTGATCCAGTCAAAGTTGTAATTAATGGTGAGTTAATATCTGGTCCGTCATATACAAATAAAATATCATTATTTTCTTGTAAATCAAAATCATTAAAAACTACTTGAATTGCTGATTCAGGAAAATCAGGACAAAAAGTCATAATTTGTTGCTGTGCATTTTCATAATCACCGTCTGGTCCTCCACTATCGTAGAATTTACCAGTACAAGTATTTACAACAAAACCGTCTGTCATATTATAAACCTGAGCATAATTATTATGCCAGAATAATAACATCGTAAAAAATAAGAGTAAACGCTTTATCATTATCTATTCCTTTAAATTTTGTGATAATATTTTTATTAAATAATCAGTATTATCTACTCTATAATACTTAATCTCTCGATTTGAAAAGAAACTTAAATTGTATTTCAAGACATTAAACGTATTAACATCAAAAACCTCATCTCGTTTTAAATCTTTATTATAGGAATTATTCAAAGTAAATTCCGATAATTTGGGATATTTTTCATTAGTAGCATAAGGCTCAATAATGATTTTAACCCTTTTCTCTAATAAAAGATTCAGTCCATTTAAACGATCTTTGTCATTTAAAACTAATTTTTCTAATTGATCTCCATAGACTTCAACAAGCCGTGGATCAATTTTTGTCTCATCGTTCATTTTACCCTCCTGAGACATTGCCCGAAAAGATAACAGCCCTAACAAGATAAGTAAACTTATTCTTCTCATAATACTACATTATTTTAAAAAGCGAAATTTACATAAATTTAAGAAACAATTATCTTTTTTTTTCAAAAAAAAACATATAACCACTTTTTTAACATTCTTTAGCCTTGTGATTTCAAAATAACTTAATCAAAATATTTGTATAACTAATTCTAAACTTCATTAAAATCAACAATTATAATTATATTTGCATCTTATTATACTCAAACAAATTTATAATATATGTGCAAGTCAGATATGTTTAACGATGAACTAGGAGAAAACCATATTGGTACTAGTGACCACACTCCTTTAAGAGCGGATGCTTTTGATCGTACAGATGATGAAAAAATAGAATCTATAAGAAAAGATTTCGAAAATATTTTAACTACTTTAGGAATGGACCTTACTGACGACAGTTTAAAAGGTACACCAAAACGTGTTGCAAAAATGTTCGTGAAAGAAATTTTTGGAGGATTGAATCCAGAAAAAAAACCAAGCGCTTCTACATTTGATAACAAATATAAATATGGAGAAATGCTTGTTGAAAAAAACATTGTAGTTTATTCAACATGTGAACACCATTTATTACCAATCGTTGGTCGTGCTCACGTAGCTTACATTTCTAACGGAACGGTAGTTGGTTTATCAAAAATGAATCGAATTGTAGATTATTATGCCAAACGTCCACAAGTTCAAGAACGTTTAACCATTCAGATTGTTGAAGAGTTGAAAAAAGTTCTAGGAACAGAAAACGTAGCTTGTGTAATTGACGCAAAACACCTTTGTGTAAACTCTCGTGGAATTCGCGATATCGAAAGTTCAACAGTAACTGCAGAATTCGGAGGCTTATTTAAAGAAGAAAAAACAAGAAGAGAACTTTTAGATTACATTAAATTAGACACACAATTCTAATTTCAAATTAAATTAATAATATGTTTTACAAAAACAACACCTTAAAAATTTACAATTCGCTTAGCGGACAAAAAGAAGTTTTTACTCCTATACATGAAGGAAAAATAGGAATGTATGTTTGTGGACCAACGGTTTACAACTATGTACATTTAGGTAATTGTAGAACATTTATTTCTTTTGATTTAGTTTTCAGATATTTAAAACATTTAGGATATCAAGTTCGTTACGTCCGTAACATTACAGATGTTGGTCATATTGTTGACGATGCAGATTCTGGCGAAGATAAAATCGCTAAAAAAGCACGTTTAGAACAAGTTGAACCAATGGAAATTGCTCAAAAATACACCGTGAATTTTCATAATATTTTAAAGCAATTTAATAATTTACCTCCAAGTATTGAACCTACTGCAACTGGACATATTATTGAACAAATTCATATTATCGAAGGAATCATAGCAAACGGATATGCTTATGAAGTAAACGGTTCTGTATATTTTGATATTTTAAAATTCAACGAGGATTACAATTACGGTGAACTTAGCGGAAGAAATATCGAAGATATGATTTCGAATACACGCGATTTAGACGGACAATCAGATAAGAGAAATCCGCTTGATTTTGCGTTATGGAAAAAAGCAGAACCTGAACATATCATGCGTTGGCCTTCGCCTTGGGGAGATGGTTTTCCAGGTTGGCATTTAGAATGTACAGCCATGAGTACAAAATATTTAGGTAAACATTTTGATATTCACGGTGGCGGAATGGATTTAAAATTCCCACATCACGAATGTGAAATTGCTCAAAACGAAGCTTGTACAGGTAATTCACCTGTAAACTATTGGATGCACGCAAACATGCTTACTTTAAACGGTAAAAAAATGGCAAAATCTACGGGTAACAACATTCTTCCACAAGAATTATTTACCGGAGAAAATACTATTTTAAGCAAAGCATTTTCACCTTCGGTAGTTCGTTTCTTTATACTTCAAGCACATTACAGAAGTATTCTAGATTTTTCTGACGAAGCCATTTCAGCATCTGAAAAAGGGTTTTACAGATTAATAGAAGCTTTAAGAAATTTAAAAGACATCAAACCAAGTGAAACTTCGACAGTTGATGTTCAGTCTTGGAAACAAAAATGTTACGATGCCATGAATGACGATTTTAATAGTCCGATTTTAATCGCACATTTGTTTGATGCTGTTAAAATGATAAATCTTTTAAAAGAGCAAAAAGAAACCATATCAAAGTCTGATTTAGAAATTTTATCAACTACTTTAAATGCTTTTGTTTTTGATGTTTTAGGATTGGTTGACGAAACTCAAGAATCAGGTAAAACAACTAACAAATTAGAAGAAGTTGTTGATTTACTAATTAGCATGCGAAACGAAGCTCGTGCAAACAAAAACTTTGCTTTATCTGACGAAATCAGAGATAAACTTCTTGAAATTGGAATTCAATTAAAAGACGGAAAAGAAGGTACTTCTTTCACTTTATAAAAATTTTAAAGCTACATTTTTTTTGTAGCTTTATTTTTTTCTTACATTTAAAAAATGAAAACACTTCAAAAAATACTAATATTTCCGTTTATCTTTCTGATTCGTTTTTATCAAGTTTGTATTTCACCATTCACACCTTCGGCCTGTAGGTTTTCACCTACTTGCTCAAGCTATACTTTACAAGCTTTAAAAAAATACGGCCTTTTTAAAGGTGGATGGTTAGGAATAAAACGCATTGCAAGTTGTCATCCTTGGGGAAAAAGCGGATACGACCCAGTTCCGTAAAATAATCTTGTTTAATACAAGCGAATCGGTTACATTTACCAAAATTTATTTTTATGATTACATCAATGCATATGATTTGGAATCCATCAGAAGGAATTGATTTAGGATTTTTCAAATTACGTTATTATAGTTTAATGTTTGTTGTTGCCTTTGGTCTAGGTTGGTACTTAATGAAAAAAGTTTACGACCGCGAAGGAGAAACCACAGACAATTTAGACAAACTTTTTATTTATACCGTTTTTGCTACTTTAATTGGTGCACGATTAGGACATGTTTTCTTTTATGATTGGGATTATTATAAAAATCATTTAGCAGAAATTATTTTACCAATTCGTTTTTCACCGAAATTTGAAATCGTAGGTTTTTCTGGATTAGCAAGTCACGGAGCTGCAATTGCAATTATTTTAGTGATGATTTATTACAGCAGAAATGTGATTAAAAAACCAATTTTATGGATTTTAGACAGAATCACCATTCCAATTGCAATTGGCGGAATGTTTGTACGATTTGGTAACTTTTTCAATTCAGAAATTATCGGTTATGAAACCTCTTCTTCATTCGGAATCAAATTCATAAGAGACAAGTTCTCTGCACAAGATGCCATAAATGCAACAGGTATTCAAGATGTTAATAAAGCATACGAAGCAATTGCTACAAACCCACAATTTGCACCTTTGTTAGAAGCTGTAGTAGCAAAACATCCAACACAATTATACGAAGCTTTTGGGTACTTTATAACTTTTTTAATTGTTTTATATTTATATTGGAAAACAGACGCAAGATTATATTTAGGAAGAATTTTCGGAGTTTTCTTAATTCTGCTTTGGGGAGTTCGTTTCATTGTTGAATATGTTAAAGAAAGTCAAGGTGGATTCGAAGAAACACTAGGATTTTTCTCAACAGGACAATGGTTAAGTATTCCGTTTATTATTTTAGGAATATACCTACTAATAACTTCAAAGCAAAAAAAGGCTTCACAATAATTTAACAAACAGCTTATATAGCTGTTTTTTTTTATGATTATTTTTAACTTTTATATCAATATAATTTATTAGTTTTGACAAACTATAAATAAAATAAAATTATGAGAAAAATTGTTTTATATCCAACATTGACTTTAATGTCTGCTTTGGTTTTAACAAGTTGTGTGAGTAAAAAACAACACGCTGCGTTACAAAGTGAATATTCAGAAATGGGTAAAAAATATCATCAAACGCAATTAGAGCTTACTGAGGCTAGAACTAGAATAACTAGTTTAGAATCTCTTTTAGCAGCTGAAAGAGCTAATAACGAGAGTTTGAAAAAACAATTTGAGTCGTTACAAGGTGTTTTAGATAAAAGTATTTCTCAAGGTAACGTAAACATTTCTAAATTAGTTGATGAAATTAATTCATCAAACAAATACATCAAACATTTAGTAGAAGCTAAAAGTAAAAGCGACTCTTTAAACATGATTTTAACGAACAATTTAACGCGATCTTTAAGCCAAGACGAGTTAAAAGATGTTGATATCAAAGTTATCAAAGGTGTAGTTTACGTTTCTTTAGATGATAATATGTTATACAAATCTGGTAGTTATGAAATTTCTCAAACTGCAGAAAAAACATTAACTAAAGTTGCTAAAATCATCAACGATTACAAAGATTTTGAAGTACTTGTAGAAGGAAATACAGACAACCAACCTATTACACGCGAAAACATCAGAAACAACTGGGATTTAAGTGCTTTAAGAGCTTCTTCTGTTGTTCAAGCTTTACAAAACAAATTTGGTGTTGATCCAAAACGTTTAACTGCAGCAGGTAGAGGTCAGTTTAGCCCAATTGCTACAAACGATACGCCAGCAGGAAGAGCTAAAAACAGACGTACACAAATCATTATTACGCCTAAGTTAGATCAGTTCATGGAATTGATTGACCAAGCTCCTAAAAATTAATTATATTAAATAATTATAAATCTAAAAGGTCGAAAGTATAATACTTTCGACCTTTTTAGTTTTGTAGATAAAAAAAAAACGGTCAAAAATATTTGACCGTTTTACATATATTATTTAGTTTGAATTCCTCTTTTTAAGATTTGACCAAATTCATACATTTCTTCATAAGAAGAGTATAAAGGAACTGGTGCTAATCGAATTACTGCAGGTTCTCTCCAATCTACAATTACACCTTCTTTCATTAAATAATGGAATAACGATTTTCCTTCGCCGTGCAACAAAACAGATAATTGTGAACCTCTTTCTGATAGATTTTTAGGTGTGATTAATTCAAAATTCCCATCAACTTCTTTAGCAATTTCTTCAATGATAAACTCTAAATAAGCTGTGATTTTATCGCGTTTTTCAAATAAAGCTTCCATTCCAACTTCTTCAAACATTTCTACAGAAGCCAAATAAGGTGCCATTGCCAAAACTCCTGTACATGAACTTTGCCATCCTAACGCACCTGGATTCGGGTCATAATTTGGTTCCATTAAAAAACGACGCTCTTTGTTGTGCCCGTACCATCCACCAAAACGTGGCAAATCTTTGTTTGAATGATGTTTTTCGTGTACAAAAATACCTGAAACACTTCCTGGCCCAGCATTCATATATTTATACGAACACCAAGCAGCGAAATCAACATTCCAATCATGCAATTCTAATTTGATATTTCCAGCAGCGTGTGCTAAATCCCAACCTACAAAAGCGCCAACTTTATGCCCAGCTTCAGTTATTGCTTTCATATCTAAAACTTGACCTGTGTAATAATTGATTCCACCAATTAAAACTAAAGCTAACTCATCTCCTACTTCATTTATTTTTGCAATAATATCTTCGTTACGTAAGTTATGTTCACCTTCTCTACGTTTTACTTCTACAATAGTTTCAGCAGGATTAAATCCATGAAACTTCACTTGTGTTTGTAATAAATATTGGTCACTTGGGAAAGCTTTTTCTTCACAGATGATTTTAAATCTCTTTTTTGTTGGTTGATAAAATGATACCATCATCATGTGTAAATTCACAGTTAGTGTATTCATTACCGTAACTTCAGATGGCAATGCTCCAACGACTTTACTCAATGGTTTAGAAAAACGCTCGTGATAATCCCACCAAGGTTTGTCTGCAAAAAAATGTCCTTCAACGGCCATATCTGCCCAATCGGTCATTACCTCATCAATGTATGTTTTTGCAGATTTTGGTTGTAATCCTAATGAATTTCCTGTGAAATAAATTGTTTTCTTTCCGTTTACTTTAGGAAAATTAAATTCATTTCTATATTTTGCTAATGCATCTTGAGCATCTAATTGTTGCGCGAATTCACGACTATTTTCAAAAGTCATCATTTAATAGTATTTAGTTTTTGTAAATTTACTAAACCATTTAAAAGTTTCAAGTAAAGTTTGATTTTATTTCTAAGTAGTAACTAAATTCTTCTTAGAAGCTTTTGTTACCAAGTAGGTTATCACAAATCCGATAAACGAAGGAATTACCCATTCTAGATTATGATTTCCTAAAGGTAAAAAATCTTTATAATATCTGATTTTTTCAGCTCCAATATTAAAATGTTCCAAAACTCTAAAAGCAGAAATAAACGTCGTAATTAACAAAGCAACAACATAAGGCATTTTTTGTGTGACTTTATTTCCGAATAAAACCACGTAAATAACCAATGCAAATGTAATCGGATAAACAAATCCTAAAATCGAACCTGCGTAAGCTATAATATCATCTACAGAATTAATAGAAAACAAAGCTGAAATCAAAGTACATAAAATAACACCTTCGGTATATCCTAATTTATTATTTGTCAATTCAGCAAAGAAAGTTCCTACCGCGCAAGTCAAAGCAATAGCTGTAGTTAAACAAGCTAATGCCATAGAAATACTGATTGCTAATGTTCCGTATGAACCTAAAATGGAATTAGATATATGAAGTAACAACTGGGTTCTTGATGACGATTCTGAAAACTCATAATCGGTTGTAGCACCAAGATAAATCAATCCGCCGTAAATAAACAACAAACATCCCATGGCTAAAATTCCCGATTTTAAAACAACATTTGTTCGGTCTTTTAAATTTACGAACCCTTTTTGCTTGGCAGCAGAAATAATAATTCCGGCAAAAATAACAGAAGCCAAAACATCCATGGTTTGATATCCTTCTTGAAATGCCATCGCAAAATCTGTTGAACTTGAAATTTCGGTTGCCTTTGGTAAAATTTGAGGATTAAAAATTCCGACTAAAACCAAAATAGTTAAAAGAATTAAAAGTAATGGCGTCAAATACGAACCAATAATATCGACAATTTTGGAAGGTGAAATAGACAAAACCAAAACAATTGCAAAGAAAATAACAGACGACCAAATTGCAGAAGCATTGGGTATTAAAGGTAGAATTCCAACTTCGTAAGTTGTAGCTCCAGTTCTGGGAATGGCAACCAATGGACCAATACATAACATGATAATTGTTGCAAGTACTAATGCCATTTTTAAATTTACGCGTTTACCTAAATCAGTAAATGAATCGCCCGATTTTAAAACTGCGATAATACCAAGAAACGGAGCAATTATACCCGAAGCTGCAAAACCCAAAATAGCTTCAAACCAATTATCTTTTGCTAACAAACCGATATAAGGAGGTAATATTAAATTCCCAGCTCCAAAAAACATAGCAAACAAAGCAAATCCAAGTGTAAGGATTACGAATGTATTTTTATTTTGCATTAATATTGATTAAAAAATTAATAAGAAACAAAAATTAAAAAATAATATGAAATACCCTAATTATTACAAACAATAAATATAAAATATAAAATCATTTAACATTTTAACCAAACAGTAAACTTTTAATATTTAATAGGATTTTAAACACTTATAAAATGATAATTTGCTAAATTTGTATTTCAATTAAACAATAAATTATGCAACACATCATAAATCGTTTCATCAGCTACGTAACGGTTGATACCGAATCAGACCCAAATTCTGAAACTACACCTAGTACAGCAAAACAATGGGATTTAGCAAATCAAATCGTTGAAGAATTAAAACAAATTGGTTTAGAAGACGTAACCATTGACGACAACGCTTACATTATGGCAACTGTTCCAAGTAATGTTGATTTTGAAGTTCCGACTATTGGATTCATCGCTCACTTTGATACAAGTCCAGATTTTACAGGAGCAAATGTAAAACCGCAAATCGTAGAAAATTACGACGGAAAAGATATCGTTTTAAATAAAGATTTAAACATTGTTTTATCGCCATCATATTTCGAAGATTTATTATTATACAAAGGTCAAACATTAATCACTACAGACGGAACAACACTTTTAGGTGCTGATGATAAAGCTGGTATTACAGAAATTGTTTCGGCAATGGAGCATTTAATTAAAAATCCAGAAATCAAACACGGAAAAATCAGAATCGGATTTACACCTGATGAAGAAATTGGACGTGGCGCACATAAATTCGATGTAGCTAAATTTGGAGCTGATTACGCATATACGATGGATGGTAGTCAGATTGGAGAATTAGAATACGAAAACTTTAATGCAGCTGGAGTTAAATTACTTTTCAAAGGTAAAAGCGTTCACCCAGGTTATGCAAAAGGTAAAATGATAAATTCGATGTTACTTGCTAACAAATTCATCAGTAAATTACCTAAAAAAGAAGTTCCAGAAAAAACAACAGGTTACGAAGGTTTCTTCCACGTAAATCATATTCAAGGTTCTATCGAAGAAACAGAAGTTCAATTAATCATCCGCGACCACAGTATGAAAATTTACAAAGAACGCAAAAAATTAATTGAAAAAATGGTTAAGAAATTCAACAAAAAATACGCTTCTAAATTCGGAGAAGATATTGTTGTTGCCGAAATCAACGACCAATATTTCAACATGAAAGAAAAAGTTCAACCAGTTATGCACATTGTACATATTGCAGAACAAGCAATGAAAGATTTAGGCATCAAACCTTTAATCAAAGCAATTCGTGGCGGTACAGACGGTTCTCAACTTTCATACATGGGATTACCTTGTCCGAATATTTTTGCAGGAGGACATAATTTCCACGGAAAATACGAATATGTTCCGGTTGAAAGTTTAGTAAAAGCTACAGAAGTAATTGTTCGTATTGCTGAATTAACAACTCAAAGAGCAGAACAAGAAAAATAAGATATTTCTATTTAAATAAAAAGGTCGTGAATTAAAATTCACGACCTTTTTTAATTTTCAATGTTTGATATAAGAAAATTTGAAACAAAAAAAAACCATCGAAAATCGATGGTTTTTTATATATCTAAATATAGATTATTTCTTTTTTAAGAAATCTGCTACTAATTCAGGAGCCATAACTGACTCAACGAAAGTATAAGCTCCAGTTTTTGGAGATTTAACCATTTTAATAGCTTTGGTTAACTTCTTAGAAGCTCCTTGTAATGTTGCTACGGTTTTCTTTGCCATGACTAACTAAATTATTTAATTTCTTTATGAACTGTAACTCTTTTTAAGATTGGATTGAATTTTTTAATCTCTAATCTATCTGGAGTATTTTTTTTATTTTTTGTAGTGATGTAACGAGATGTTCCTGGTAAACCAGTCCCTTTGTGCTCAGTACATTCTAAAATAACCTGGATTCTGTTTCCTTTTTTTGCCATCTTAATATATTTTTAAAGGTATCGGAATTATTTCATTAATCCTTTTGCTTTTGCATCTTTCAATACAGCAGCAATACCGTTCTTGTTAATAGTTTTTAATGCAGATGTAGATAATTTTAAAGTTACCCATCTGTCCTCTTCTACGATGTAGAAACGTTTTTTAACTAAGTTTACAGAAAACTTTCTCTTAGTTTTGTTCATTGCGTGAGATACGTTGTTTCCAACCATCGCTCTCTTACCTGTGATTTGACAAACTCTTGACATTATTTCTTACTTTTATTTTGTTATTCAAAATGTGAGTGCAAAATAACGAAAAAGAAAAATGTTATACAAACTTTTCAGGAAATGTTTTTAATAATTTCTTCTCGAACAATTTCGAAAGCTTTATTAACCGCAGAATCTACAACCTTTTCACGAGGTTGTCCGAAATTAAAAGTAAATGTTTTATTTCCGAATTTAGACACAATGGCCATACAAACTGTTCCAACTTCAACATCAGCATCTCCTTTAGACGGACCAGCATTTCCGGTAGTTGCAATAGCCATATTCGTTTTAAACAAACGTTGCGCGCCTAAAGCCATTGCTAAGGCAACCTGTTCGCTAACTACAGAATATTCATCAATCAAAATTTTAGAAACTCCTAAAACGTCAATCTTTGATTGCGTTGCATAAGTTACAACTCCACCATTAAAATAAGCAGAAGCTCCAGGAATTTCATTCAGCAGTTTTGCAATTTGTCCACCTGTACAACTTTCAGCGCAAGCAATCGTTAAATCATGCTGCTTTAATAAATCAGAAACCACTTTAAAAATCGTTTCATTTTCATTTAAACCAATTAAACAATCGGTAATTAAAGGTTTTAATTTATTTACTTGTTCTTGAATGGCACTTTCTAAAAGCAACTTATCGTAACCCGAAGTCGACAAACGCAACTTAACCATTCGCGGACTTGGTAAATAAGCTAAGGAAATAAATTCAGGTAAATTATTTTCCCATTCGGTAATGCGTTCTGCAAGTAAACTTTCACCAACTCCATGTGTGATTATCGTTTGATGCACATTATAATAAGGAGTAAATATGTTTGAAACATACGGAATCAAAACTTCTGAAACCAAATACTTCATTTCGTACGGAACTCCAGGGAGCGAAACAAAATACGTTTGCTCTTTTTGCATTAACATGCCCGGTGCAGTTCCAACTTTATTGAATAAAACGGTTGCTTGAGATGGTACCAAAGCTTGGTCTTTATTCATTTGTGTGATTTTACGTTTGTAAAAATCTTCAATTAAAATGGTTACGTGTTTTAGAACTTCGTCATCTGAAATCAAAACATCGTTGAAATAAGAGCAAAATGTTTTCTTGGTGACATCGTCTTTTGTAGGTCCTAAACCACCAGTCATCACAACCAAATCTACTTGATTCTGAAAACGTAACATAGTTTCGGAAATCGCATGTTCGGTGTCAGAAATCGAAACCGATTCAATAATTTTAAAACCAACTTCATCTAAAGCTTTTGCAATAAATGCCGAGTTGGTATCTACAATCTGACCAATTAAAATTTCATCGCCAATAGTAACAATTGCTGCTTTCATTTACATTATAGG
This sequence comes from Flavobacterium sp. I3-2, assembly GCF_013389595.1. Taxonomy (NCBI): domain Bacteria; kingdom Pseudomonadati; phylum Bacteroidota; class Flavobacteriia; order Flavobacteriales; family Flavobacteriaceae; genus Flavobacterium; species Flavobacterium sp. I3-2. The sequence goes on along the minus strand of NZ_CP058306.1, from coordinate 1,914,315 downwards.
TAAAACAATTTTAAAATCTTTTCGCATTTCTTTCAAAGCTTTTTCAATACGTACTTTGTACACTTTAAAAACTTCTTCAATCGATTTTTTCGAACCTTGATTATCTGCCCACATCAAAAGACCTTCCGCATATTCCACGCATTCATCAATTTCAAAAAGAACCAAAAATTTATTTAATTTAGAAACATGTTTGATAACCTTATCGTACTTTTTTTTGGATATGGCTTTCTCTAATTTCAACAGTTTCGTTTCTGCCAAAACAACAAATTCTACTACCGAATTTTTAATTTCAATAGCATCGTTTCCTTTTTGCTCGTTTAATTTAGTAATGTTATAATACAACGCCATTACAAAACATTTACGCCAAACATTTTTTCATCACCAATAAAACCTTCTAAAACATCGCCCGATGCAATTTTAGAAACCCCGGCCGGAGTACCTGTATAAATTAAATCGCCGATTTTTAATGTAAAAAATTGAGAAACATAAGCAATTAACTCATCTATTTTCCACATCATGTCTTTAGAATTTCCAGCCTGAACCACTTCACCGTTTTTAGTTAATGAAAACGAAATGTCGTTTAAATCTGCAAAAGCATTCTTATCCATAAATTCACCAACAACGGTAGCACCGTCAAAGCTTTTAGCTATTTCCCAAGGCAAACCTTTGGCTTTTAATTTTGCTTGTAAATCACGCGCTGTAAAATCGATTCCCAAACCAATTTGGTCGTAATATTTATGTGCAAATTTCGGACTGATGTATTTTCCTACTTTATTAATTTTCACAACCAATTCAACTTCGTGATGTACTTCTTGAGTAAATTCGGGAATCACAAACGGAAACGTTTTTAATAAAATAGACGAATCGGGTTTCATAAAAACCACCGGTTCTTCAGGTCTTTCATTATTCAATTCATTAACATGGTCTGAATAATTTCTTCCAATACAAATAATTTTCATCTTTATATGAAGCTTTTTCCTGCTTTGCGCTAAATCTTTTAAAATATAAAATTTTAAAAGGACACCGCTTCAATCAGGGCTAGATTAGAATTTCGTAGTTAATTTTCGTAGTTTAATTGCCGTAAGTACTTTTTTAGTATACAACGGAAAATCGGCATTCTGAATCCATCCAAAATAACCAGGTTCACGTTCTAAAACATCGTCAACCAAAGCACCTTTATGTTTTCCGAAAGTAAAGATTTCTTTGCCATCTTCGTTCAAAGCGATAAAACCCGCAAAGTCAACCGATTTTTTACGAGTGGTAAATTCAGCCAACGTATTCATGTTGTTTTCTAAATCATCGTAACGGTCTAATTGCGCCTTTAAAATTTCGTAAGTCGCTGTTGTATCTGCCATTGCACTGTGTGCATTTTCTAAGGTTTCGTTACAATAAAAACGATAAGCTGCGCTCAATGTACGTTCTTCTTTTTTGTGAAAAATGGTTTGTACATCAACCGAAACACGATTTTTCATATCAAAATCAACCTCAGCACGAAGTAATTCTTCAGCTAATAACGGAATGTCAAAACGGTCTGAATTAAAACCTGCCAAATCCGAATCTTTAATCATATTATGTATCTGAGAAGCCAATTCTTTGAACGTTGGTTCGTTTGCTACTTTTTCGTTTGTGATTCCATGAACAGCGGTCGATTGCGGTGGAATTGAAATCGTTGGATTTACCAACCACGTTTTACTTTCTTTATTTCCGTTCGGATATACTTTTAATATAGCTATTTCTACAATTCGGTCTCGGGCAACATCGATTCCTGTTGTTTCTAAATCGAAAAAACAAATCGGTCTATTTAGTTTTAACTCCATAATTTTTGTTGTTATCTATACAAAGATAAAGTTTTGAATTTTATAAGCTCTGTATTTGAGAACGAATTATAAGAAAAATAACCTTAACACAATAATAAAACAGATTTTTTCATTTACATAGTATAAAACCAACTCACTTATATATGATAAATAAATTTATTTTTTTTGCGTTCCTAAGTTGTTTCAGTGCTTTTTCTCAACAAAAAATTACTGGAATAATTACAGATTCACTTAACAATCCGATTGCATATGCAAATATTGGAATTGCAAGCAGTTCTTTTGGAACCGTTTCAGATTCAAACGGAAATTTTTCTTTCGAAATACAAAATTATAATCCAAATGATACCTTAAGAATTTCATCTTTAGGTTTTAAAACAAAAGATTTGTTTTTTAAAAATATTACTCAAAATCTAAACCTAGAAATTAAATTAGCGGAAGAAGTAACTATTCTTGAAGAGTTAAAACTTTTAACTGGAAATTTAAAATTACATACTGAAGGTAAAACCAAAACGGATACAAAAAATCACGTGATTTTTGCAAATTCTAAAATGGCAAATTTAAATTTAGGAACTGAAATCGGCAGAAGATTTGATTTAGGTTCTAAAAAACCAAGTTTATTAACGGAATTTAAATTTTATATTAAAGAAAATAATTTTGAATTTAATCAATTTAAAATCAACATCTATTCTATAAAAAGTAACAAACCAAACCAATTATTAAACACTGAAAACATTTACATTTCAACAACTAAAGATTATGTTGGTTGGATAAATATTATTTTAGAAGATTATAACATCATCGTTGAAGAAGATGTTATTGTTTCCGTTCAATGGATAAAACATTCAAACGACGGCAACACTCTAAATTTGCCTGTGATATTTCCTTCGTTAGGTTCAACGCATTATTATAAATTCGGAAGTCAAAATACTTGGGAGAAATATGGTAAAGTTTCTTCTGCAATGGTTTTGAGTTATAAGCAATAAAATTTTCAAATATTAGTAAGTGAAATAGATAAAGACTTATTTCGTTTTTCTCAAAAGTTAAAGCTATTTAAGTGCAATATCAGTAAAGTGTTTTATAAAAAAGGAGCTGACTTTTTTACGGTCAGCTCGCTTTGTTTAATTGGTTTACATATGCTACTTAATGTAGTAGTAAGAAGGCTTACAGCGAAAACATCACTTTTGATATGTTACCTCTTTATTCCTTTTTAAAAATATAATTTGTTTGTTCAGCTAAAATAAGGTGAACCATTTCATTATCTTTCTCTTTATACCAACTCCCACCACTTCTATAAATTATATATGGTTCAGTAATGAATATATTTTCATCTACTCCATCCTCATAACATTCAAGCCAATTTTGTAATTTAATTTTAATTCCGTCAACATACATTTTTCCATAATTTTCATATAAAATATCTCCATCTCTTTCAGAATATAAAGTCTGTTTAAAAGTATAATCTTTATTTATTTCAAGCTTTTGGAACAATCCAGTTCGAAGTTCATATGTGTATATCCCTGATAAATAGCCTTTATCTTGTCTCTCTCTATTTTGACAAGAAGATATTACAAATATTAATATTATATAGCTAAAAACATTCTTCAATATTTTTTTCATATTTTATTATTTTAAACAATTACCATCATTTATTTGAGAAGTCATAAGCTGAGTAAATAAACAGCAACATATTTTTAAAAAAAAATCATAATAAAAATAAACTATACTATTAAACCTTCTTTACTTAGCCCATCTAACTCACGTATCATAAATTAGGGATATAATTTTTATACTCAAGCGTTTTTTCATTTGATTCTTTTTTCAATGAATTATTAAAAATACGTAAAAATGATATTAGAAACTTATACCAGAAAAAAAAACGACTCAATTAAAATTAAGTCGTTCAATTAATATTTATAAAACCTGTCAAAATTAAAACATACTTTCAACACATTTAATCGCACATTTTTCGCCATCGATGGCAGCAGAGATAATTCCGCCAGCATAACCAGCTCCTTCGGCACACGGATACAAACCTTTGATTTGTAAATGTTCTAAAGAAATCTCATCTCTTGGAATACGAACCGGTGAAGAAGTTCTACTTTCTGGCGCATGCAAAATAGCTTCGTTTGTAAAATAGCCTTTCATCGATTTTCCGAAATCTTGAAAACCTTGGCGCATAATCTGTGTTAAGAAACCAGGAAAAACCTGACCTAATTCTACAGAAGTTGTACCCGGAACATAAGACGTTTGCGGAATACTTTCGGATATTTTCGATTGCGAAAAATCGACCATTCGTTGAGCCGGAACGCGTTGCGTTTCGCCAGCTAAATGAAATGCTTTTTGTTCAATCGCTTTCTGAAATTCCATTCCTGCCAAAGCACCAAACTTTTGGAACGGTTTAAAATCTTCTAATTTCAATTCAACAACAATTCCTGAGTTTGCAGTTGCTTGGTCACGTTTAGATGGCGACCAACCGTTGGTAACCACTTCTCCAGGTGCTGTTGCACAAGGCGCAATTACTCCACCCGGACACATACAAAACGAATACATGCCGCGTCCGTTCACTTGCTTCACAATAGAATACGGAGCCGGAGGTAAAAAATCACCACGATAATCACACGAATATTGAATACTATCAATCAAAGTTTGTGGATGTTCTGCTCGAACTCCCAAAGCAAAAGGTTTCGCTTCTATTAAAACTTGTTTTTTATCTAACAATTCAAAAATATCACGAGCCGAATGTCCAGTTGCTAAAATTACTTTTTTAGATTCAATTGTAATATCGTTGTTTACAATCACGCCGTGAACTTCATTTCCTTTGATGATGAAATCGGTAACTTTATTTTCAAATCGAACTTCGCCACCAAATTCAACAATTTTATGACGCATGTCTTCCATGATTTTCGGAAGTTTATTTGTTCCGATGTGCGGATGCGCTTCTACTAAAATATCTTGAGTTGCACCAAATGCAACCAACAATTCTAGAATACGATTAACATCGCCACGTTTTTTTGAACGTGTATATAATTTTCCATCAGAATAAGTTCCGGCACCACCTTCTCCAAAACAATAATTCGAATCTGGATTTACGATATGGTCACGATTAATCGCTTTTAAATCTCTACGACGTCCACGAACATCTTTTCCTCTTTCAAGAACAATCGGTTTTGCGCCCAATTCAATCAATTGTAATGCAGCAAAATATCCAGCAGGACCAGCTCCAACAACAATTACCGGAGCAGCATCTTTTACATTTTTATAATTTGGAAAATGAATTTCGCGATGAATCACATCTTCATCCGCATAAAAAATCTGAACTTTTAAATTGATTTTAACCGAACGTTGACGCGCATCAATAGAGCGTTTTAGAATAGTGATGTGTTTGATATCTGAAATTGAATTGTGTGTTAACTTAGCAACATACTGCGTTAACAATTCGGCCGAAGCCGCAACTTCCGGAAGTACTTGTAATTGTAATTCTTGTGGCATTTTGTTATAAAGCAAATAAAAATTAGATTGCAAAAATACATCAAAATATAATAAAGCGTAATTTTGTAATGGATAAAATAAAAATCATGGAAAGACAGATTAAACTTATTTGGGATTTTAGAGGTGAAGGCGCATTACGTACAGCTGAACATCATAAAATCCATTTGAAGGAATATATCGTTATGGAAAAACTAAACATCGCTATCACCGGATTTTCTGCAATTAACGACATGCATGCGATTGCTTTTATGGTTGTAAACGATGAACAAATGATTGCTTTACGCGATATTTTAAAACCGCATCGTGGCGAGTTGTTTGAAGATAAAAAAAATACTCCTTAAACATATTTAAGGAGTATTTTTTTAATTAGCAACTTCGCTTATGAACTTAATTCGCATTAATCGAAGTTCTTCTATATCATAATCTCCATCGAATTCAGAAAGTGCAGCTTTGATTGCATCACTTTGAGAATCCATAAAGTAATCATAAATTTCTTCTTGTTGATCTTCGTCCAAAATATCATCAATCCAATATTTGATATTTAGTTTGGTTCCAGAATACACAATTTGTTCCATCTCTTTCACCAAAGCATCCATATCCAAACCTTTAGCAGAAGCAATATCCGTTAAAGGCAATTTACGGTCCAAACTTTGGATAATGTACAATTTCAAAGCTGAATTAGCACCTGTAGATTTTACAACTAAATCGTCTGGACGGATGATATCGTTTTCTTCAACATATTTTGAAATTAAATCGATAAAATCTTTTCCATATTTTTTAGCTTTTCCTTCGCTGACACCATGCACAGAAGCCAATTCGTCCATTTTAATTGGATATTTTAAAGCCATATCTTCTAAAGACGGATCTTGAAAAACAACAAATGGAGGAACTCCTAATTTCTTTGCGACTTTTTTACGTAAATCCTTCAACATTGATACCAAAACTTCATCAGCTACATTTGATGCTTTTGAATTTGTAACAATATTTTCGTCTGCATTTTCAGAATATTCGTGATCCTCTGTCATCATAAAAGAATGAGGATTTTGAATGAATTCATTTCCTTTTTCTGTTACTTTCAAAACTCCGTAACTTTCGATATCTTTTGAAATCATACCCGAAACCATTACTTGTCGAATTAATGCCATCCAATAACGATCATCGTGTTCTTTACCAGACCCAAAAAGTTCATGTAAATCTGTTTTGTATGATTTAATTACTGCATTTATTTTACCAACTAATGCAAAAATTATTTCTTTTGATTTATAAATCTGTTTGGTTGCTTGTATAACATTTAAAAGTTTCAGAACTTCATTCTTAGCTTCGATTTTATTTTTAGGATTTCTGGTATTATCATCCATATCCCAACCTTCACCAGCTAATTCATCAAATTCTTCACCGAAATAATGTAATAAAAATTTACGTCTAGACATTGAAGTTTCAGCATAAGCAACTACCTCTTGTAACAACGCAAATCCTATTTCTTGTTCAGCTAATGGTTTTCCTGCCATAAACTTCTCAAGTTTTTCGATATCCTTATAAGAATAATAAGCCAAACAATAACCTTCTCCACCATCTCGACCTGCTCGACCTGTTTCTTGGTAATAACTTTCTAATGACTTTGGAATATCATGATGAATTACAAAACGAACGTCTGGTTTATCGATTCCCATTCCGAATGCAATAGTTGCAACAACTACATCAACGTCTTCCATTAAAAACATATCTTGATGTTTGGCACGCGTTTTTGCATCTAATCCGGCATGATATGCAACTGCACTTATTCCGTTTACTTGTAAAACTTGAGTTATTTCTTCAACCTTTTTACGGCTTAAGCAATAAATAACTCCGGACTTTCCTTTAAACTGATTAATGAAACGAATAATATCCGATTCGACATTTTTGGTTTTAGGACGTACTTCGTAAAATAAATTTGCTCGGTTAAAGGATGCTTTGAAAACTTTAGCATCTGGAATTTCAAGATTTTTTAAAATATCTTCTTGAACTTTTGGCGTTGCAGTTGCAGTCAATCCAATAATTGGAATGTCGCCTAATTTTCTAATTATATTTCTAAGATTTCTATATTCTGGTCTAAAATCATGTCCCCATTCCGAAATGCAATGTGCTTCGTCAATAGCAATAAAGGACAATTTAACCGAATTTAAAAACTCTACATATTCATCTTTGGTCAAAGATTCTGGTGCAACATAAATTAATTTAGTAATTCCGTTTTTGACATCTTCTTTAACTTTAGCAATTTCAGTTTTGTTTAATGAAGAATTTAAAACATGAGCAACGCCAATTTCAGAAGATAAACTTCGAATAGCATCTACTTGATTTTTCATTAAAGCAATAAGAGGAGAAACAACAATCGCAGTTCCTTCCAAAGATAAAGCTGGCAATTGGTAACAAAGTGATTTACCACCTCCAGTAGGCATTATAACAAAAGTATTATTTCCAGAAATGATGTTTTTCACAACCTGTTCTTGTAATCCTTTGAATTGATTAAATCCAAAATACTTTTTTAATTCTTTGTGTAAGTCAATTTCGTCTGATTTCATTATAATATAATGCTATTTTAGCTAAATTTGCAAAAGATAAAGATACGCTTTTCTAATTAAGCAAACAATTTTTAACACTTTTTAGATTTTGAACACAAAAAAAGATATCATAGAATATGCAAAAAACACTTTACTATCTGAAAGTGAAAGCATTACAAAAGCAATCTCTAATTTAAACAATGATTTTGCAGAAGCTGTTATCAAAATTTCTGAAACTAAAGGAAGACTAGTCATTACAGGAATTGGAAAAAGCGCTCATATTGCAAATAAAATTGTTGCAACATTAAATTCAACAGGAACTCCTTCTATGTTTCTTCATGCAGCTGAAGCAGTTCATGGCGATTTAGGAATGGTTACTGCAGATGATATCATCTTATGTATCTCTAACAGTGGAAATAGTCCTGAAATTAAAGTTTTGGTTCCGCTATTAAAACGAGATGGAAATATTTTGATTGGAATGACTGCAAACAAAGAGTCTTTTTTGGGAAAAAATTCAGATTATGTAATCAATTCACATATCGAAAAAGAATCTTGTCCAAACAATTTAGCACCAACTAATAGTACAACTTTACAATTAGCATTAGGCGATGCGATTGCAGTTGCGCTAATGAAAATCAAAAACTTTACAAGCAATGATTTTGCAAAATTTCATCCTGGTGGTGCGCTTGGTAAAAAACTTTTATTAAAAGTTGAAAATCTACTTATAAACAAAAATAAGCCCGAAGTTTCTCCGAATGCAAGCATCAAAGAAGTTATTATTGAAATATCAAGTAAACGACTTGGGGTAACTGCAGTTATAGAAAATAACAAAATTTTAGGAATAATTACTGATGGAGACATCAGAAGAATGCTTGAAAAAACAGATTCTTTTATAAATTTGCAAGCTAAAGATATAATGTCTAAATCTCCAAAAACAATAGAATCAAACGAATTGGTCTCAGTTGCTTTAGAAATTCTAGAATCATATGCTATTACACAATTAATTGTAACTGAAAATCAGAAATATGCTGGTGTCATTCATTTACACGATATTTTAAAAGAAGGAATTGTATCATGAGCAATCAAAAAACAACAAAAGAAATGTCTTTTTTAGGACATTTAGAAGAATTAAGATGGTTATTAGTTAGAAGTACAATTGCTATTTTAATTGGTGGTATAATTGCCTTTATGTTTAATGAATTTATATTTGACACCATTATCTTTGGCCCTAAACGCGGAGATTTCATTACATACCAATTCTTTTGTGATTTAGCAACCAGATTTGATTTAGACAAAAGTTTTTGTAATCAAATTTTACCATTCGAAATTCAAAACAGAACCATGGACGGTCAACTTTCTGTTTTAATTTGGACATGTATTACAGCCGGATTTATCATCTCTTTTCCTTACTTTTTATGGGAACTTTGGAAATTTATCAGTCCTGCCCTATATAAAAATGAAAAAAAATACGCAAAAACATTTATATTTGTCTCGTCATTATTATTTTTCTTTGGTGTTCTTTTTGGATATTATGTATTAGTTCCTTTGTCTATTAACTTTTTAGTGAATACACAAATTAGTTCAATTGTAGAAAATTCAATTGATATAAATTCATACATAGGTCTTGTAAAGACAACATCGTTAGCAACAGGTTTAATTTTTGAATTACCTGTTATTATTTTCTTTTTGACGTATTTAGGTTTAATAACCGATTCGTTTTTAAAAGAATATAGAAAATATGCGTACGTATTAATACTAATTGTTGCAGCTGTAGTTACTCCTCCAGACGTAATTAGTCAAATAATTGTGTCCATTCCTATGGTTATTTTATATGAAGGTAGTATCTTAGTCGCGAAAATAATTACTAAAAGAAAAAACAATACTGAAACAAAGCCACTGGTAAAATAACAATTTCATGAAGTTAAGAGCAGAGAATTTAATAAAAACCTACAAAGGCAGAAAAGTTGTTAAGGGAATTTCAGTTGAAGTTAACCAAGGAGAAATCGTTGGATTACTTGGACCAAACGGTGCAGGTAAAACTACTTCTTTCTACATGATTGTAGGCTTAGTTAAACCAAATGGAGGTAGTATTTATTTAGACGAGACCAATATCACAAACTTTCCAATGTACCAACGAGCTCAGCACGGAATTGGATATTTAGCTCAAGAAGCTTCTGTGTTTAGAAAACTTAGTATTGAAGACAACATCCTAAGTGTTTTGCAATTGACCAAATTATCTAAAAAAGAGCAAGAAGCAAAAATGGAGTCCCTAATCGATGAATTTAGTTTACAACATATTCGTACAAATCGAGGAGATTTATTATCTGGAGGAGAACGTAGAAGAACTGAAATTGCAAGAGCCTTAGCTACAGACCCTAAATTTATTCTACTTGATGAACCTTTTGCTGGAGTTGACCCAGTTGCAGTAGAAGATATTCAAAGAATTGTTGCACAATTAAAAAACAAAAACATAGGCATTTTAATAACCGACCACAACGTTCAAGAAACATTAGCCATCACTGACAAAACATATCTTATGTTCGAAGGTGGTATCTTAAAAGCAGGAAAACCGGAAGACCTTGTTCAAGATGAAATTGTTAGAAAAGTATATTTAGGACAAAATTTTGAACTTAGAAAAAAGAAGATAACATTTTAAAAAATTAGACTAGCCCAAAGAAAAAGAAAAAAAAAACAAACCAAAACACAAAAACAAACCAAGATCAAACTAAAAACACATGAAAACCGAAAAAGATGATACTGTAGATTCAAGTATTGTTAGAGAAATTCTTAGGAATTTTTTCAAAAAAACCAATCTAAAAAATTTAGGTTACATTCCACGATGGATTATATTACTTATTGATATAATCCTTGTTCTTCTGGCTGCTGTAATAACACATTTTCTTTTACTAGGAATTGGACTTGATTACACCAATCCAAATAAAGTAGGAACCCTAATTCTACTTCTATTAATAGTTCATATTTTTTATTTTTGGCGATTCAAAACCTATTCTGGGGTGGTTCGACATTCAAGTATTGTTGATGCAATTCAGCTTTTCATATCAGAATTTGCCTCACTTATTACTTTATTTCTAATAAACACAATTTACTCTTTAATTTATGGCGAAAAATTATTTTTAAACACTCGTCTATTAATTATAGTTATATTTTCTTATTGTTTATTATTATCTTTTAGAATTTCAATAAAAATTATTTTCGAACAGATATCAAAATTATCAGAAAAAGAAAATAAAGAAAACGTATTAATTTACGGAAAAGGAGATTTAGCGATCGCAATTGCAAAATCAATCATTTCAGAAAAATCTAATAAATTCAGAATAATCGGATTTATTGATCCAAAATCAAAATCAGGGTATACAAAAATTCTAAATTTACCAGTTCATAATTTAGGCAGAAGAACTTCTGTAATTGCAAGAAGTTTGAGAAGTAACACCATTATATTAGGTGATCAAGATATTAGCAACGAAGACAAAATCAATTTAATTGAAGATTGTATTAATTATAATATAAAAATTCTTACACTTCCGCCTTTAGCTGATATTAATGATTCTAAAAATATCTATTCTAAAATTAGAAACATTAAAATTGAAGATCTACTTGAACGTAAACCAATTTGTTTGGATTCTGAAAAAATTTCAAATCAATTAAAAAACAAAATTGTTTTAGTTTCTGGAGCAGCTGGTTCAATCGGAAGCGAAATAGTTAGTCAAGTAATAAAGTTTAATCCTAAGAAAATTATATTACTTGATCAAGCTGAAACACCATTACATAACATTGGTCTTGAAATCTCTAAAAATAAATTTGCAACAGAAGTTATTTTAGAAATTTCTGACATTCGAAATCTTGTTACTCTAGAAAAGATTTTCTCTGAATATCAACCAGACATTGTGTATCATGCTGCAGCTTACAAACACGTTCCTTTAATGGAAGAAAATCCGTCGCAAGCGATTCACACTAATGTATTAGGAACCAAAAACTTAGCTGACTTATCGATACAACATGGTGTAAAAAGATTTGTAATGGTTTCTACAGATAAAGCGGTTAATCCGAGTAATGTTATGGGTTGTAGCAAAAGAATTGCAGAAAAATATGTACAATCACTTTCTATCTATCTAAAAGAAACGAATAATCAAACAACCAAATTTATCACAACTCGATTTGGAAATGTTTTGGGTTCAAATGGTTCAGTTGTTCCTTTGTTTACAAAACAAATAGAAAATGGCGGTCCAATAACAATTACACATCCGAATATTATTCGCTATTTCATGACCATCCCAGAAGCTTGTCAACTTGTTCTCGAAGCTGGATCGATGGGTAACGGTGGCGAGATTTATATATTTGATATGGGAAAACCAGTTAAAATCATTGATTTAGCAAATAAAATGATTAAATTAGCCGGTCTTACGCCAGAAATTGATATAAAAATACAAATAGTTGGTTTGCGTCCTGGTGAAAAATTATACGAAGAATTATTAAACGACGGATCAAAAACTTTACCAACTTATCACGAAAAAATAATGATTGCAGAAGATATTAAAGACGATTATTTAACTGTTCAAAGTCATATTATCGAACTAATAAGTCTTTCTAAAGAACATGATAAAATTGCAATTGTAAAAAAAATGAAAACAATTGTTCCAGAATTTAAAAGTATGAACTCAGAATTTGAAAAACTTGATTAAAATATGAAAAAATATCAAAACCTATCTTTGCTACTATTATTATCGTTTTTAATATTTTCATGCGCTTCTAAAGAAAAAATAGTGTATTATGATAATGCAGGAAATGACATCAGTAATTCAGTTCAAAAAGTAAATACTAGAATTCAACCTGATGATTTGCTAATGATTATTGTGTCTGCACTTGACCCAAATCTAGCTTTGCCTTTTAATCTTACATCAACAACAGCTGTAACTAGAGGAAATGAAGCCGGTGTTGGACAACAATCTCAACAGTTATATTTAGTTGACGGAAACGGAAATATTGAATTTCCTGTAATCGGACAAATCAATGTCTTGAACAGAACTAAAGAAGAAGTTATTAAAGAGCTTAAATCTAAAATTTCTGTTTACATAAACAATCCGATAATCAATGTTAGAATAATGAACTTTAAAGTTACCGTTCAAGGTGAAGTTAATAAACCAGGTGTTCACACAATTACAAGCGAAAGATTGACTGTTGCCGAAGCTCTATCTTTATCAGGAGATTTAACTATCTACGGTAATAGAAAGAATATTTTAATAATGAGAGAAGAAAACGGAAAAAGAATTGCTAAAAGAATTGATATAACCAAGGTTGACTTTATTAATTCACCATTTTATTATTTGAAACAAAACGACATCGTTTATGTTGAACCAAATCAAACTAAAGTAAATTCATCAGCTGTCGGACCAAACGTTTCTATAATAATCTCTATTGCCTCTTTATTAATCACAATAGCTACTCTAATCGTTAGAAAATAACATGCAAAACTACCAAGAAAACGAACAAAAAAATAACGAATCAATTGATTTAAAAGTAGAGTTATTCAAATACCTATCTCATTGGAGGTGGTTTGTATTATCCATTTTTGTTACATTAGTTTTAGCAGTAATTTATTTAAAAATTACACCTAAAATTTTTGATGTAAACACATCTATTTTAATAAAAGAAGATAATAAATCAGACATTACCAGTCAATTAGCTGCTTTCAGCGACCTTGGTATTGGAGGAAGCAAAAACAATATTGAAAACGAAATTCAAGTTTTAAAATCAAGAACGCTTTCTGAAAAAGTAATTGATTCTTTAAAATTAAATTATCATTATTATACAGAAGATGGATTTCAAAAAATTAGTTATTATAAAAATTCTCCAATTGAAGTAATTTTCAAAACTTCGAATCATAGCCAACAAAAAGGTAATTTGTTTGAAGTTACTAATATAACAGATACAACTTTTGAACTTTCTATTGATGAAGAAAACGCTGGAACTTTTAAATTTAATACACCAATTAAAAAGGAAATTGGCGAGTTGATAATAAAAAAATCTTCAATCTACTTTCCTAAAAACGTAGAAAATTTAAAAAACATTTATGTTAAATATCTTCCTACAGATTTAGTTTCAGAGAGTTTAAGAAGTCGCACAACAATTAATCCTACAAGCAAAACTTCAAGTGTAATTAATATTGCTCTAAAAAGTAGTTTACCAGAAGAAGCAGCTAACTATATAAATACTTTAGTTAATTTTTACAATTTACAAGGTATTGAAGATAAGAGATTTATAGCTCAACACACTTCTGACTTTATCTCTAATCGATTAAATATCATCGCAGAAGAATTAGGCGATGTCGAAAAAAATGTTGAAAGTTATAAAAATTCTAATAATTTAACAGACATTCAATCAGAAGTTAGTTTATTCTTAACTAATCTAAGTACTTATGAACGCTCTGTAGTTGAAAACGAGACTGAGATTAATATAGTTAATGATCTGATTAATTATCTTAGAAGATCAGATTCAGATGAATTGGTTCCAAATATAATTTCAACCAATAATTCTGGAATTAATTCAAGTATCGATGAATTAAACAAATTAATATTAGAAAAACAACGTCAATTAATTAATTCGACTTCAGAACACCCAAAAATTAAAGAATTAGATGGTTTAATTGCATCTTCAAAAAACAATATTCTTTCGTCTTTAAAAAATAATTTGAATTCACTTAGAATTGCAAAAAATGATTTAAAACGTCAAGAAAATCAAATGCAATCAAAAATTTCTCAAGTTCCTAAACAAGAAAGAGAATTTAGAATTATTGACAGACAACAAAAAGTAAAAGAAGCATTATATTTATTTCTTTTACAAAAACGCGAAGAAACGAACATTACGTTAGCTGCAACTGAATTAACAGCAAAAGTAATTGATCAAGCAATAGTTCCTACCAAACAAGTTGCTCCAAAATCTTCGATTGTTTTATTAGCTGGTTTTATAATTGGATGTTTAATTCCTTTTATAATAATTTACATTAAAAATTTACTTGATACAAAAGTTAAAACAAGACTTGATATCGAAGGAAACACAAGCATTCCATTCTTAGGAGATGTACCAACATCAGAAAGTTCAGATCAGATAATTGAGTTAAATAGTAGAAGTAGTTCAGCAGAAGCTATTCGTATTGTACGTACAAACTTAGACTTTATGATTTCTGATTTAAGTAAAGAACAATGTAAAGTAATATACAGTACATCTACTTTCCCTGGAGAAGGAAAAACATTTATATCAGCTAATATTGCAGCAACATTTGCACTTTCTGAAAAGAAAACTTTATTAATTGGTATGGATATTAGAAATCCAAGATTAGATACTTACTTTGATTTACCTACTAAAGGTTTAACAAACTATTTATCGACAAAAGATACTAAAATTGAAGACTATATTATCTCTATTCCAAGTTATCCTCATCTTGATGTATTACCTGCAGGTACAATACCTCCTAATCCAGCTGAGTTATTGATGAGTTCAAAACTTGAATTATTATTTAAAGAATTAAGAACTAAATATGATTATATAGTTGTAGATACTGCTCCAGTTAGTTTAGTAACAGATACGATTTTAACAGCTAAATATGCAGATAGTATTATTTATGTAGTTAGAGCAGGAAAATTAGACAAGAAAGCTTTAATGATTCCTGAAACATTGTACAGAGAGAAAAAATTACCTAGAATGTCATTACTTCTTAACGATACAAACACTACCAAAGGTTATGGATATGGCTACGGTTATGGATATGGTTATGGATATGGAGTTAAAATGGAAAAGAAAAAAATTCCACTTTGGAAAAAGATTTTAGGAATTAATTAAAAATCTATAATAAAAATCCTATTAATAAAATGAGCTTGGTTAAACATTAAGCTCATTTTTTATACCCAAAAACGATTGCATCAAATTAGTTAAAACAAAAAAACTGGAAACGTAATGCTCCAGTTTTTTTGTTTTATAATTTATCTTTTTATTAATACTTTATTCATATCTCAAAGCTTCAACAGGATCTAATTTTGAAGCCTTTATTGCAGGAAAAAGTCCCGATATTAAAGCAACTATCAAAGATATAATAACCGCTCCTATAATCGCTCCCCAAGGTATAACAAAATCAAATCCTACAAAACGAGTAAAAACATAACCAGTAATCAATCCTAAAATAGTTCCAAGCAACCCTCCTAGTTGACCGATTACTAAAGTTTCAGTAAAAAATTGCCAAGCAATGGTACTACTTTTCGCTCCTAAAGATTTTCTAATACCAATTTCTTTAGTTCGTTCTGTAACCGAAACCAACATGATATTCATTAACGCAATAGAAGATCCAAAAATCGTAATAACACCGATTAAAACCGCTATGATTGTTAACATTGCCGTTTGTGTTTTTAACTGATTTATTAAATCATCACTTCTACTAATTCCAAAATTATCAATTTGAGTCGGATGTAAACCACGAATTGAACGCATGGTTAAAATAGCATCGTCTATATCAGCATTTAAGAACTCTCTATTTTGAACCAGAACTTTAATTTCATAATTTATATTTCCTTGAGAAAACAAATTTCTAGCTTGCTGGATTGGAATAAAAACGCGCAAATCTTGCTTATTTCCAAACATAGATCCTTTCTCTTCAAGTACACCAATCACTTTAAATTTAGCGCCACGAATTGAAATTGTTTTACCAATCGGATTTACATCTTTCAATAAATTCTTAGTAAAATCGGCACCAACAACACAAACTGGCAAATTGCTTATGATATCCATTTCCGAGAAAGTATTTCCTTGATCCACTTTTAAACCACTGTTCTCGAAATACAATTCATCTGCACCAATGACTGAAACTTCTGGGTCTGTTTTCTTATTTTCATATTTAACTTCAGTAACTGAACTTGCCGTAAATGAAAGCGAAGTTGTAGTAAACGGAGCATTGTAGTTTTCTTTAAAACTTCGAGCTTGACTGTAATCAATGATAGGATTGATACGTGTTTCAGAACTATTACGATTCAACTGAGACGAAAAATCATACCTACTTATATTAAACGTATTCGAACCCATTGCCGCAAAATTACTCATCAAGGAACTTTCGAGAGCATTAACAGCAGATAAAATCCCAACTAAAGCCCAAATTCCAGAAGCAATAATAAACACAGTCAGCACGGTTCGAAGTAATTGACTTCGAATTGCGCCTAAAGCTATTTTCGTATTTTCTTTAAATAATCTTAACATATACTTTCTTAGTAGTTAAAATCGTAAATTTGTTACAATAAAATTAAAATAAATACAATCAAAAAAAATTAAATATCGGATATTTGTACAAAATATTTTATCACGTTTTTTTGATATTTAAATCACAATAAAATGGCACAAAAACCAAGTATTCCAAAAGGGACAAGAGATTTTTCTCCGAATGAAGTAGCGAAACGTCAATATATTATTTCAACCATAAAAAATCATTTCGAAAAATTTGGATTTCAACCAATTGAAACTCCTTCGTTTGAAAATTCAGAAACCTTGAGGGGAAAATATGGAGAAGAAGGCGACCGTTTGATTTTTAAAATTCTAAATTCAGGCGATTTCTTATCTAAAGTTTCAGATGAGTATTTACAAAATAAAGACAGTAAAAAAATCACAGCACAAATTTCTGAAAAAGCATTGCGTTATGATTTAACTGTTCCGTTTGCAAGATACGTGGTACAGCACCAAAACGAAATTGACTTTCCCTTTAAACGTTACCAAATTCAACCTGTTTGGAGAGCAGATAATCCTCAAAAAGGTCGTTTTAGAGAATTTTATCAATGCGATGCCGATGTGGTTGGATCAAAATCTTTATGGCAAGAAGTTGAATTAATTCAATTGTACGATGCTGTTTTTACTGATTTGAATGTTCATGGTGTTACAATTAAAATTAACAACCGTAAAATTTTATCTGGAATTGCTGAAGTAATCGGAGCTAGTGATAAATTAATCGATTTTACCGTTGCTTTAGATAAACTTGATAAGATTGGTGAAGATGGTGTAAAAGCAGAAATGGTTACTAAAGGAATTTCTGAAGTTGCTATCGAAAAAGTTCAACCTTTATTTAGTTTTTCAGGAACTTTAGCAGATAAAATTAAGCAGCTTTCGGCTATGTTACAAACTTCTGAAGAAGGAATGAAAGGTGTTGAAGAACTAACTTTTATTTGTAACGCTATTGACGCTGTAGGTTTAAAATCGGCTAAATTAAATTTAGATGTTACTTTAGCTCGTGGATTAAATTATTACACAGGTGCCATTTTTGAAGTTGCTGCTCCAGAAACGGTTAAGTTAGGATCGATTGGTGGCGGTGGACGTTACGATGATTTGACTGGTATTTTTGGTTTGAAAAATGTAAGTGGTGTTGGAATATCTTTTGGTTTAGACCGAATTTATTTAGTACTTGAAGAATTAAATGCTTTTCCTGAAACGGTTTCAGCGGTATCAAAAGTTATCTTTTTAAATTTTGGAGATAAAGAAGTTTTACATGTTTTACCTACCATTCAAAAATTAAGAAATGCTGGAATTAAAACAGAACTTTATCCTGATAATACCAAAATGGGTAAACAATTTCAATTTGCAGATAAAAAAGGAATTCCTTTTGCAGTTATCGTTGGAGAATCTGAAATGGCAAATAATCAATTTGCGTTAAAGAATCTTTTAAACGGAGAACAAAATTTAGTTTCTGAAAACGAATTAATAGAAAATTTAAAACAATTTTCTTTCTAATAATATAACCTCAGTTCAAAGCTGAGGTTTTTTTATACCTGTTTTATCCGTTAAACAACTTGTTCCTTCGAATTTCTTTTCCTTTTCTTAAACGAATTGCTGCAAAAACAGAAGGTACATCATTAGTCCATTTTTTTAAAATTAAGATAATGGCAATGATTTCTAATCGTGTAATAATTCCAATCCAAAAACAAAGCTGAAATAAAACAACAGAATTTCCTGAGTAAGTTATTTCAACCAAAGTTGCAAACAGAAATAAAGTCCAAATTTTTGCTCCAATGGAATGCGTTGCGATTTCTTTTTTAAATTTTATAAAACTTACAACATAAGTCAATACTTCCGAACTAATTAAAAGAATCAACCAAATCCAATTTTCTTTAAAAAATAAAGGATATTGTAAATAGGTTGCCACAATCACATAAATAAAAAAAATCTGATCGATACTTGAATCCAATCTACGAAGTAATTTTGTCGAGATGTTTAATTTCCTTGCAATTATTCCGTCAAAAACATCACTTAAAAGCCCAATGGTAATTAATAAAATAGCGATGTAATTATAATGATCTATTTTAATATAACTAAAATAAAGCAAGATAAATCCTAAATTAAAACGGAGAAAAATTAAAGCAATTGGGATTTTTTTTATCATTTTATTTCTATTTGAAAGAAGTTTAAATTTTTTTTATTTAACTAGTAATAAACAAGATTTTTTTATTTAACTTTTTTGTATCTTCAAAATAAAAGTACGTTTATGAAAAATATGAAGTTCTATTTTATGTTTTTAAATGTAATGATTTGTTCGGATCAAATTTCTCTAAATATTGAAAAATAAAGATAAAATTGAACAATCCGATTTTCTATTTATAAGGTGAACGTGTGTTAATGGTTGATCATATTTCGGCAAGTAATGAAGAAATTTATTCAGTGAAAACGTCAAAGAATTACCAAATTTCGGAATCAATTAGGCAAAACAAAGTAAATTCTAATTAAAAAAACAAAACCATTTCTTGAAAAATAAACTGTTAAGCAAAAAATAATATTTCTTATTTCTTTGAAATGGCATAGTGATTGAATATTGAAAAAGCACATTTTAAAAATAGATATTATGAAAAGAATTCAGTTTTTGTTTGCCCTTGTATTCATTAATACAATTGGTTTTGCCCAAGAAACAATCAAAATAAGTATAAAAGAAAATAAAGTCCCATGTGTTGGAGTTGCTCCGATGGAATGCTTACAAGTTAAAATGGGTAATAGTAAAGAATGGACTTATTTTTATGATTCAATAGAAGGTTTTGATTATGAACCTGGCTTTACTTACAAACTTAAAGTTGAAAAAACGAAGAAACAAGGCAATCTTCCTGCTGATGCTTCGGCATATAATTACAAATTAAAAAAAGTGATTAGTAAGAAAAAAGCCAAAACTACAGAAATTACACAAACTACAAATCTAGATATATTCGACAAGAAATTAATTTTAACAGAGCTAAACGGAAAATCGATATCAAATGGAAGTATCTATTTTACAATCAATAATACAAATAAAACCATAACAGGAAAAAGCGGAGTTAATCGATTCAATTCGAGTTTTGAATTCAAAAATAATGAATTAATCATCAAACCAGGTATGTCAACTTTAATGGCTGGCGATTCTAAATCTATGGAACTTGAAAACGAATTTATTAAGACAATTACAACTCCATTTCAAATAATTCAAAACGGAAATGTAGTAAAATTTGTAAATCCAAAAAACCATAAAACGGAGATGGTTTATAACATTGAAACAACAAACGATATATGGAGTTTTATCAATGGCAAAGAATGGAAACTTTTTATGCTTGAAAATGTTGGGAGAGATTTTGGAAATGCTTCGATTCAATTTAACACTGCTGAACAAAAAGTTTCGGGAAACAATGGCTGCAATCGCTTTTTTGGAAATTATAAATCGACAGCAAACGAGATTACTTTTGATCAATTTGGAACTACAAGAATGGCTTGCCAAGACGACGATTCAAAAGAAACTGAACGTAAAATGATGCAGTATTTAAACAATGCTACCCTTCGATTTGATGTTGCAGAACAAACTTTAAATTTTTATCAAGGTGATAAATTAGTAATGATGTTTGGACTACAGTTCTAAGAAATATAAAAAACCTTAAGTTAATTCTTAAGGTTTTTTTGTGGTACCTCCAGGAATCGAACCAGGGACACATGGATTTTCAGTCCATTGCTCTACCAACTGAGCTAAGGTACCATTACAATCTAATGTAATTTATTTTTTTGTGGTACCTCCAGGAATCGAACCAGGGACACATGGATTTTCAGTCCATTGCTCTACCAACTGAGCTAAGGTACCATTACAATCTAATGTAATTTATTTTTTTGTGGTACCTCCAGGAATCGAACCAGGGACACATGGATTTTCAGTCCATTGCTCTACCAACTGAGCTAAGGTACCATTACAATCTAATGTAATTTATTTTTTTGTGGTACCTCCAGGAATCGAACCAGGGACACATGGATTTTCAGTCCATTGCTCTACCAACTGAGCTAAGGTACCATTACAATCTAATGTAATTTATTTTTTTGTGGTACCTCCAGGAATCGAACCAGGGACACATGGATTTTCAGTCCATTGCTCTACCAACTGAGCTAAGGTACCGTTTTTAAAGAGTAATTTACCTCCCTAAAAGCGAATGCAAATATAGAAGGTTTTTTTTTACTTTCCCTAATATTTTTTAAAAAAATCTTTAACTACTTTTGTTCAAACTTGTTTTAATAATATGAATCTAGCTATTGACATCGGTAACACCAGAACCAAAGTTGCTGTCTATGAAAACAATATCATTTTAAATATTGAAATATTTGAACAAATATATTTTAGAAAAAAAATTCAAAATTTAATTTCAAACTGTAGCGAAAAACCAAATATCATCCTGACAACAGTCAAAAATTTCAGTCAAGATGATGAAAAATGGCTTTCAGAAATTTCAGCTTTAACAATAATTAATTCTAAAACTCCGTTACCATTCGTTAACAAATATAGTACACCAGAAACATTAGGAATTGACAGACGTGTTTTGGCAAGTGGAGCTGTACTAAAATTTCCAAATCAAAACCGTCTTATTATAGATGCTGGAACTTGTATTACATATGATTTTATTACTGCTAAGAACGAATATCTTGGGGGAGCAATTTCTCCAGGAATTAATTTAAAATATAAAAGTTTGAATGATTACACAGATAAACTACCTTTGTTGTCGTTAAATGAAACCCATGATGTAATTGGAAATTCAACAAACAATTCGATTCATTCTGGAATTATTAATGCAACACTACTTGAAGTAGATGGCTTTATCAATAGCTATATCAATGACTTTCAGAATTTAACAGTAATTTTAACAGGCGGAGACGCAGATTTTTTGGCAAAAAGGTTAAAAAACACCATATTTGCCAATCCAAACTTTCTTTTAGAAAGTTTAATAATGCTATATCAATATACAATTGACCATGATAAATAGAATCATACTTGGAGTTTGCTTATTAACCCTTTCTGGCTCTTATGCCCAACAAGGAACTGCCTCTCCTTATTCATATTTCGGAACCGGTGAACAAAAATTCAAAGGTACAAACGAAATAAAAACAATGGGTAGCTTAGCTGTTTTTCAAGACAGTATCCACCTGAACACTTTAAATCCGGCGTCTTACGCAAACTTACAGAAAACAACTTTAGCAGTTGGTTTTTCTACAACATCAGCTAAAATTCAAACAGCAAGTGCATCAGAAAAATCAAACAGAAGCACTTTTGATTATTTCGCATTAGCATTTCCGACAGGTAAACTTGGTGTTTCATTAGGAATTATGCCATACACTTTTGTTGGATATAACATTGCCAATCAAATTCAAGATGGCGATAAAAAAATTGCTCGTGAATATAATGGTGATGGTGGTATTAGCCGAACTTATTTAGGTTTAGGATATAAAATTACTCCCAATTTAAACGTTGGTGCTGAATTTGCTTACAATTTTGGTGATACTAAAAACACAACTACAAAATTCATTACTGATGATGGAACTGGATTTTTAATAGACCGAGGTTCACAACAAATCATTTCAAATGATTATAGCGGCTTTAGTTTTAACACTGCTTTGAGTTACTCTAAAGTTTTTTCAGACCACATGAAATTGGATATTGCTGTTACATACAGTCCTGAAACTACTCTTAAAAATAAACAAACAGGAACTTTATCAACCGTTTCTATTAGCTCAACAGGTAATTTAACAACCGTTGATCAAATTAACATTGACGCCCCTAAAAAAGATTTGATTATGCCACAAAGATATAGCTTAGGTGTTGGATATGGTCAAAATCACAAATGGTTCGTTGGAGCTGAATACACAGGCATCCAAAATTCTAAACTAAACAATTATTATACAAGTGCTCAAAATGCAACTTTTGAAGATTCTCACAGAATTAGCTTAGGTGGTTATTATACTCCAAAATATAATTCATTCCAAAATTACTTCCATAGATGGACGTATCGATTTGGATTAAAATATGAAAATACAGGTTTAATTTTAAATGACCAATCTATAAAAGACACTTCAGTAAGTCTAGGTTTTGGATTACCAATTGGAATAAATAGAGATTCGTCAAATATCAATATTGGACTTGAATACGGTAAAAAAGGAACTAAAAATCACGGATTAATTCAAGAAAATTATTTCAACATTTCAATAGGATTCTCATTTAACGACAAATGGTTCCAAAAACGTAGATACGAATAAAAATGAAAAATTTAAATTGCTTTTTTCTTATTTTAGTAAGTTGTTTCATTGCTAGTTGCGAGAACAATAGTCTAAAAGATATTCAGAAAATGAATGCAAATAAATTTTATGCAGCTGGAGAAGCCGAAGATATAAATGTAAAATACACCGATTCGGCTAAAATCAAGGCAATATTGGTATCAAAGAAAATGTTGGATTATTCGCAAGTGAAGTATCCATTTACGCATTTTCCAAACAAAGTACACGTTACCGTTTTTGATAATAATAAAAACAAAACATTCATTGTAGCCAACAAAGCAACAGCTTATAACAAAACAAATATTATCGATTTACAAGGCAATGTAAAAATCACAACTCACGATGGTAAAGTTTTAGAAACGCAACAATTGTATTACAATCAAAAAAACAATTGGTTCTTTACAGATGCTTATTTTAAATTTACAGACCCTTCAAAGAGTTATTTCGAAGGAATCGGCATTGATTTCGATAATGATTTAAAAGTAATGAACGCTCAACAAAACAGAGCAGAAATAAATAATATTGAACCATGAAAATTTACAAATTCACATTATACCTATATTTAATTTTTGGACTTTTTTTCCTTTATGACACTGTAACAAAATTTCAAAGTGGCGGAGATTATAAAATAAGTTTAGCTTTTGCGGCTGTTGCAATTTTCATGTTCTTCTTTAGAAAACGTCATATCAAAAAAATTGAAGAAAATCAGAACAACAATCAATAATTTATGGAAATATTTTCGATAGTCTTATGCTTGCTTTTTATTGCTTTTTTCTCAAGCCTTATAGTCGCATATACTTATTCGAATAAAATTTTCTTGAATCTTGAATCAAAAAAAGAAAACATAACTTCGTACACACTAAAGGTTTTATCAGAAAATCCAAGATTGTACATTTCAACTTTAAAAGCTGGAAACACAATAGCACTTGTGATTTTCAGCTTTTATTATATCAGCTTTACCAAAACATCCTTTGTAACAATTCAAAAAGATTCCAATACCATTCTTTTTTTATTATTGCACATTCTAATTGCTACTTTATTGGTTTATGTTTTTTCAAAATTCATACCTCAAACCTTTATTAAACCCTATGCAAATCAGGTAATTTTAAAATCTAATCTTTCGATAAAAATTATCATATTAATATTCGGTCCGATTACAAAACCCCTATTAAAACTTGCTGATTGGTCCTTGAGAAAAATTTTTAAACTCGCTCAAGATAAAGAAAACCAACTACTGAGCATTAGCGAATTAGGAAGTTACATCACCAAACAAATCGAAACCACTGAAGATATTGAAAAGTTAGATACGGAACTTCAAATACTTAAAAATGCACTTTCATTTACAGATGTTTTAGTAAAAAAAGCCATGGTTCAAAAAATCCAAATCGAAACTGTAAATGTTAACGATTCACTTGAAAACATTGTCAACAAATTCATCGAAACAGGATATTCAAGATTGTTAGTTTATGAAAATCAAGAAAATAACATTATTGGTTACATTCATATTTTTGAAATCTTAGAAAATCCAAAATCAACAAAAAGTATTGTATATCCAATAGAAACTGTCTCTGAAAACAGTTTAATAAAAGATTTATTCAAGCGATTATCGATTAAAAGAAAGTCCATTGCAAAAGTTCTAAATGAAGAAGGTGAATACACAGGAATCATAACAATGGAAGATATCATTGAAGAATTATTTGGGGAAATTGATGACGAACACGATGCAAATATTCAAATTGTAGAAAAAGAAATTGCTACAAATAAATTCGTAATTTCAACCCGATTAGATGTACATTATTTAAACAAAAAATTCAATTTTGGATTAACCGAATCTGAAGAATATAAAACTTTAGGTCAATATATTTTGCATCATCACAAACAAATTCTTACAAAAGGAGATACAATCACAATTGAGAATAATCAAATTAAAATTCTATCGCTTACTGATAAAAAGATAGAAATTGTTGAAATTAACAAAAACTAAACTAAAAAATACATATAACTTTTAAGAAAATAATCAAATATATCTTTTATTATTACAGAGATAATTGTATTTTCGCTCACTGAAAAAATTTAGATAACACAAAATGGCAGTTTTACAAAAGATTAGAGAAAAGTCTGGATTACTTGTTGGAGTAATCGGATTTAGTTTATTTGCCTTTATTATTGGAGGTTTATTTAACGGAGGCATTTCATTAGGTTCTAGAAATGTAGGTTCTGTTGACGGAGTAGATATTCCAACTCAAAGTTTCCAAATGAAAGTGCAAATGGCACAACAAAATGGTCAATCTCAAGGTTCACAAGCTTACAACACGGTTTGGAGCAATGAAGTTAGAAGTATTTTGTTAGGAACTGAATTCGAAAAAACGGGTCTTAGAATGGGTAAAGATCAATTAATTAGTGTAATTAAAAACCACCCAAACTTTGGTCAAAATCCTCAATTCTTAAATGAAGCTGGTCAATTCGACATGGCTAAATTAAATACATTTATCGCTCAAATGAAAGAAGCTGGTGCAGAACAATGGAATGCATGGAAAACTTTCGAAGCAGATTTAGAAAAATTTGCAAAAGAGCAAATGTATTACACTTTAATCAAATCATCTGTAATCACTACAAACATGGAAGCAAAATTTGCTTACATGAAAGATAATGACAAAGCTACTTTTGATTTTGTTGGAGTAACTTATGCTTCTATCAATGACGACCAAGTAAAAATTACTGATGCAGAAATCGATGCTTATGTAAAGAAATACCCAGGTCAATTTAAATCACAAAATTCAAGAGACGTTGAATACGTTTTCATTCAAAACAAAGCTTCTAAAGAAGACGAAACAGCTTCTAAAACAATTATCGAAGATTTCTTAAAACCTTCAGTAGTTTTCAATAAAGAAACTGGTAAAAATGATACAATTCAAGGATTCAAAAGCGCAAAAAACGTTGTTGAATATGTAAATGCTAATTCAGATGTAGCTTACGATTCAACTTACTATGCTAAAGCTGAATTACCTGCTGAATTTGCAGAACAACTTTATAATTTACCTGCTGGAGAAGTTTTTGGACCATACTTATTCAACAACCATTACTGCATTTCTAAATTAGTAAACAAAAAAGAAGTTACAGAATCTGTTGACGCTTCTCATATTTTAATTGCTTATAAAGATGCATCAAACGCAGCTCCAACAGTAGTTTTAACTAAAGAAGAAGCTAAAGCTAAAGCAGATGATTTATTGAAACAATTACAAGCTAATCCAGAAAATTTTGCTGCATTAGCAACTGCTAACACAGACGATCCAGGTTCTAAAGATAAAGGTGGAAAATACGAAGGTGTGAAACAAGGACAAATGGTTCCAGCTTTTGACGCATACATTTTCAACAATCCAATTGGAAAATTAGGAATCGTTGAAACTGATTTTGGTTTCCACGTTTTAAAAGTAGATAACAAAACAAACAAAGAAGCTGTTCAATTAGCTACAATCGCTAAAACAATTGAAGCTTCAGAAGCAACTTCTAATGCTTTATACGCACAAGCAACAAAATTTGAAGAAGGTGCAGCAACTAAAGAATTCTCTGTATTAGCAACCGAATTAGGTTTAATTGCTCAACCTGTTGCAAAAATTGGAGCTTTCGATGACCAATTACCAGGTGTTGGAACTAATTCAGATGCTATTTCTTGGGCTTATAGAAAAAGTACTGACGTTGGAGACATTAAACGTTTTGATACTCCAGAAGGATATTTAATCATCAAATTAGTTTCAGTTAACGAAACAGGTTTAATGACAGCAACTGAAGCTAAAGGAATGGTTGAACCAATTCTTAAGAAACAGAAAAAAGCTGAATTGATTCGTAAACAAATGACTGGTTCTACTTTAGAAGAAGTTGCTAAAAATGCAAAAACAGCCGTAGCTGTTGCAACAGACTTAAGCGGTTCAAATAGTACAATTCCTAATTTTGGTCAAGAGCCAGAAGTTGTTGGTAGAGCAGTTACTTTAAAAGCTAACGAAGTTTCTAAACTTATTGACGGTAACAACGGAGTTTATATCATTAAAGGAAAATCTGTAGCAAAAGCACCAGAATTACCAAACTACAATATGTTTAAATCTCGTGTTACGACTAACAATAGAAACTCAGTTCAAAATTCAGTTTACACAGCTTTATATAACAAAGCTGAAATTGAAGACAACAGAGCTAAAATTTTATTACAATAGTAGAATCACATCCATATAAAAGTCCGTTTTCGAACGGACTTTTTTTGTTTTATATCAATTCTAAAATATGTATTTTTGCTAACTCATAAAAAGACAAATAATACCAAATTATATGAAAGCATACGTATTTCCTGGTCAAGGAGCTCAATTCGTTGGAATGGGTAAAGACCTTTACGAAACATCTGAAGTAGCAAAAGAAATGTTTGACAAAGCAAACGAAATTTTAGGTTTTAATATCACTGAAATCATGTTCAACGGAACAGACGAAGAATTAAAACAAACTAAAGTTACACAACCAGCCGTTTTCTTACATTCTGTAATTGCAGCAAAAGTATCTGAAAACTTCACACCAGATATGGTAGCAGGTCACTCATTAGGAGAATTTTCTGCATTAGTTGCTAACGGAGTTTTATCTTTTGAAGATGCTTTAAGATTGGTTTCGCAACGTGCCTTAGCTATGCAAAAAGCTTGTGAAATCACACCTTCTACAATGGCAGCGGTTTTAAACTTAGATGATAAAGTGGTGGAAGATATTTGCGCTTCTATCGATGGAGTTGTAGTAGCTGCAAACTACAATTGCCCTGGTCAATTAGTAATTTCTGGAGAAACAAAAGCAGTAGAATTAGCTTGCGAAAAAATGAAAGAAGCTGGTGCTAAACGTGCGTTGATTTTACCTGTTGGAGGTGCATTCCATTCTCCAATGATGGAACCAGCTCGTGAAGAATTAGCCGCAGCCATTGAGGCAACAACCTTCTCTACTCCTACTTGTCCAGTTTACCAAAACGTAACGGCAAGTGCTGTTTCTGACCCAGCTGAAATCAAAGCAAACTTGATTACGCAATTAACAGCTCCTGTAAAATGGACGCAATCTGTACAACAAATGATTGCAGATGGTGCAACTTCATTTACTGAATTTGGACCAGGAAAAGTTTTAATGGGATTAATCAACAAGATTGATAAAACGGTTGAAACGATTAAAGGATAATCATATCAAAAGCGACATTCAGAAATGAAGTCGCTTTTTTTATATCTTCGTATTATAACATTTCATCATGAAACTATCAGAAAAAGCTCTAGAAATATATAATCAAATTAAAGATGAGCAAACCAAATTAGGCGATTTACGTAAAATGGCAAGTGCTATTAAAAAAGACCATGAGTTAGCATTAGAACTTTGGAATACGCAAAATTATTTTGCACAACAATTAGCTATCTTAATCATGGATAAAAAATTGTTGAACCAAGAAATCATTAATGTTCTTTGTAATGATATTGAAAAACATTCAAAAGTAGAAAAACTAAATTTAATGGATTGGTTAATGGCAAATCAATTAATGAAAGATAAAAAAACAATCGCCTTAATTGAATCTTGGTTAGACAGTACCTCATCGCTTCAACGCAGAACGTTTTGGTATTATCAAGGTCGTTTGCGATGGGTTGGACAAACTCCGCCTCCAAATTCGGAAGAGTTACTTTCTTTGATAGAAAATCGAATCGAAAAAGAAATAGAAGAAGTACAATGGGCAATGAATTTCACAGCGGCTCAGATTGGAATTTTCCAAGAAGAATATCGAAATCGATGCATCACTTTAGGCGAGAAAACAGGTTTATATAAAGACGAAGTTGCTCCTAAAAATTGTACACCCAATTATTTACCTAATTACATTTCAATTCAAGTTGAGAAAATAAAAAAGCAATAAATTTGTCTTCATCATTGCAATCATTAATTATATTATATGAATCTAAAAATTATCTTACTTTTTCTTCTTTTAGGAATAAAGAGTTACTCTCAAGACCATCTATTTCCGAAAGAAACTTTTAGTCAGTATAAAATAGATATAAAATCATCTTATAGCAATAACAACATAAACCTTGAAGTAAACAACATATTAAAATCTCCATTGCGTTTGGTGGTATATACAGATAATGAAGCCTTAAACAAAAAATATAAATTGTATGATACCATAACAATTAGCACTTCAGAAATAGTGAATAAAAAATATTACGTTCCGAGTAAAAAAGCATTTACGTATTATTACAATACCTATTTAGGAAACCCCGAACAAACCATCAATAAAAATAAAATAGCACTACCCTTTCTAAAAGGTAAATCATATAGAATCATCCAAGGTTATAACGGAACCTATTCACACAACAACGATTATAACAGATATGCGATAGATTTTGATTTAAAAGTAAACGATACCATCTGTAGTGCCGATGATGGTGTGGTAGTTGGTGTAATTAAAGATTACAAACATGGCGGGAGTTCACAACTTTGGAGAGAAAATGACCGCAGCAATTTTATTACCATTTATCATCCACATAGTGGCATTTACACGCAATATGTTCACTTGGTTTACGACGGTAGTTTTGTTAAGATAGGTGATGAAGTTAAAAAAGGACAACCAATTGCTTTATCAGGAATGACCGGTTTCACAGACATTTCTCATCTGCATTTTAATGTATTGATTCCGAAAAAAGGCGGTACATTTGTTTCAACTCCAATTACTTTTGAAAACGATATGGATGGTGAAGATTTAAAAAGAGGAGACAAGATTAAACATTAAAGTTTTTTATCTTTAAATAAAAATCACATGCGTTATTTATATTTTTTAATCTTTATCACGCTTTTTGGATGTTCTAAAAAAGAAGTAAAACCCGACCTTGATTATGTAAGAATTGAAATGTTTCCAGCGATGCAATTTTCACCCGCAACTCTTGAAATAGACCTAATAAAAAAGACGTTCATTTTTTCAGGTTTACAACAAATTAGTTCAATAGATGCTGAATGTAATGATTATTATGAAAAAACAGAAAAGCCTTTAGACTTTGTTTACATTGATTTAAATGAAGAAGAAATAAATAAAATAGAAACTGTTTTAAATAACAAATTCTTTAATGATGTAAAACAGATTAATGAATTAGTTATTAAAAATAAAACAATAGAACAATTTGATGGTATCTATTTTGAATTTGACATCCTAAAAAATAACCAAACGTATTCTACAGAAGATTTATTAATTTTGAATGAATCCGAAGAGAAAAAAGTATTTGAACTCTTAAAAATTTTAAAAGAGCATCAAAATTCAGAGGTAAACAATAAATACATAGAAAAAATTTCATTCTATCTAGAATAAAACAAAACATGATTCCAAAACTAAGAACCGTAAACGTCATGCGTTACATCAGTCCGTTAAGAGAAGGAGGTTCGCTTCCTGCGTTGGCTGAAGCTTGTGACGACTTTAAATATGTAATTAAATTCCGAGGTGCGGGTCACGGAACCAAAGCCCTAATTTCTGAACTTTTAGGTGGCTTAATCGCTAAACATTTAGGCTTACCTGTTCCTGAGATTGTTTTTGTAGAATTAGATAAAGCTTTCGGACAAACCGAAGCTGATGAAGAAATTCAAGATTTACTTAAATTCAGTCAAGGCTTAAATTTAGGTTTGCATTATCTTTCAGGCGCTATCACTTATGATGTAGCTACAAATACATGCGATCCGTTATTAGCATCGAAAATTGTTTGGTTAGATAGTTTTATCACCAACGTTGACCGTACTTTTAGAAACACCAATTTATTAATTTGGCATAAAGAATTGTGGTTAATCGATCACGGAGCAGCTTTTTATTTCCATCATTCTTGGGATAATTGGGAAAAAACTTCGGTTACACCATTCGTCATGATTAAAGACCACGCCTTAATCAAACAAGCAAGTGAATTAGAAACCGTTCATAGAGAATTTACCGAAAAACTAAACGACGCTTTCTTTAGAGAATTAGTGAATACGATTCCTGATGCCTTTTTAGATTGGGAAGGCGGACCATCGAATGAAGAAATTCGTGAAGTCTATTTTAAATTTATGTCGAACCGATTGGCTCATGCCGATATCTTTTTAAAAGCCGCGCAAGATGCAAGATAAAGTAGTTTATGAATATGCTGTAATTCGTGTGGTTCCAAAAATTGAACGCGAAGAGTTTGTGAATATCGGCTTGATTTTATTCAGTAAACGCAAACGTTTCATAAAGTTTGATTACATCATTCACGAAGAAAAAATCAAGGGCTTTTGTAACGATTTCGATATCGAACAATTGGAACAAAACCTGCAATCGTTTGCTAAGATTTGTTCGGGTGCAAAAGACGGAGGACCAATTGCCATGCTGGAAGCAGATGAAAAATTCCGCTGGATTACAGCTATCAAAAGCTCAAGTATTCAATCGTCTCGACCACACCCGGGCTTTTCTGATGATTTAGAAAAAACGTTTGCTCGTTTGTATGAAGAGTTGGTGAAGTAATTTTAGATATAAGAATCAAGATATAAGAATTGAGATATTAGAAGATTTGTCACTCTGAATTTGTTTAACTTCGTTCAGTCGCAAGCTTCGAGTCAGGGTCGCATACTAAACTAATGATATACAGAATTTTACAATTAAAAATTCATAGATTTTCTTGTGAGATGCTGAAACAAGTTCAGCATGACATAAAAATAAATAAATGAAATTAAAAAGTTTGTCACCCTGAACTTGTTTCAGGGTTGCATACTAAACTGATGAGATGCTGAATAATGCTCAACATAATAACATCTAACCTCTAATATCTTACACCTAAAACCTAACATCTAAAAATAAAAAACTATATTTGCTCCTATACAAGGAATCAAGTGAAATTCTTGAACTGTCGCGCAACTGTGAAGATTAAAAATCTAAGTCAGGTCGTTGTATAAAATTTATTCATCAAAAGCTTTCGCGATTGGAGCTAGGGATTGACTTGTTTTTTTCACTTCACTCCTTGCCTTCTGTTGCGATTTTATTTTTTAAAATCATGACATTCGAACAACAAATCCAACACAAAATTGATTTCAAAACAAAACCACTTGGCGCTTTAGGTTTCTTAGAACAATTAGCTTTTAAAATTGCCAACGTACAACAAACATTAACTCCCGAATTAAAATTTCCAACACACGTAATTTTCGCTGCCGACCACGGTTTAGCAAAAGATGGTGTTAGTGCATATCCGCCAGAAGTTACTTTTCAAATGGTAATGAATTTCTTACAAGGTGGTGCTGCAATTAACGTATTTTGTAAACAAAATAACATCGCAATGAAGATTGTTGATGCAGGTGTGAATTTTGATTTTGAAGATCATCCAGAATTAATAAAAGCTAAAGCTGGTTACGGAACTAAAAGTGCGTTAACTGAAAAAGCAATGACTACAGAGCAATTAGATTTTTGTTTTGCAGAAGCTGATAAAATTGTAAACCTTGCTTTTGAAAAAGGTTCAAATATTATTGGTTTTGGCGAAATGGGAATTGGTAATACCTCATCTGCTTCGTTAATCATGGCATCATTTTTACAAGAACCTATTGAAAATTGTGTAGGTCGTGGAACCGGAATGAACGATGAGCAATTACAACACAAAATCAACATCTTAAAACAAGTGATGGAATTTCACGGAAACATTACCAATCCGAAAGAAATTATGCAAACGTTTGGTGGTTTTGAAGTAGCTCAAATGTGCGGCGGAATGTTAGCTGCTTACAAACGTAACATGCTAATTATGATTGACGGATTTATTGCTACAGCTGCTTTTGCAATTGCTCAAGCTTTAGAACCAAACATCATTAACAATGCTATTTTCTGTCATGTTTCTGACGAAAGCGGACACAAAAAATTCTTAGATTCGTTAAATCAAAAAGCAATATTAGATTTAAATTTACGCGTGGGCGAAGGAACCGGTTGCGCCCTTGCCTTCCCTATCATTCAAAGCGCAGTTAACTTTTTAAACGAAATGGCAAGTTTTGAATCTGCCGGAGTTTCGAACAAATAAAATGATAAAAAAAGAACTTACGTATTTTCTTACGGCATTGATGTTTTTCACCCGAATTCCAATACCATTTAAATTGGATTATTCGGATGAAATCATGAATCAATCCCAAAAATATTATCCGGTTATCGGTTGGATTGTTGGCGGAATCAACGCATTAGCTTTTTTTCTATTACAATTCGTTTTACCCATAAACATCAGTTTAATTGTAACGATGATTATTAGCGTTTTGCTAACTGGAGCTTTTCACGAAGACGGATTTACCGATGTTTGCGATAGTTTTGGTGGTGGATACGGAAAAGAAAAAATCTTAACCATCATGAAGGACAGTCGAATTGGTGCTTACGGAGTCATTGGAATTGTGCTTTTATTACTTTTAAAATATACCGCAATGGATTATTTAGCACAGATTTCTGTTCCGTTTATTTGTGCAGTTTTAGTCGTTGCGCATAGTACTAGTCGATTTTATTCTGGCGTGATGATTCACACGCATCAATACGTTACCGATATCGATAAAAGTAAATCGAAACCATTAGCAAATAAAGCACTTCCAAAACGTACATTGCTTGTTGGATTGTTGTTTACTTTACTACCGTTTCTTTTATTAGGAAATGTTTGGTATTTACTGATTTTACCTTTCGCTTATTTAGGAAATGTATATTTAGGATGGTATTTTAATAAGCATATTGGTGGATATACCGGCGATTGTTTAGGAACCGTGCAGCAAGTAACTGAAGTTTTGATTTATTTAGGTTGTATTATTTTATGGAAGTTTTTGTAAGCAGACATACTCGTGTTTCTGTTCCATCTGAAATTTGTTACGGGCAAACCGATGTTGCTTTACGCGATACATTTCAGGAAGAAATTAACCGATTCAAACATCGTATTCCAACTGATTTAGATATTGTTTTTAGTAGTCCGTTACAACGTTGTGTACAAGTTGCAGAAACATTTTCGGAAGAAATTATTACTGATAATTGTTTACTAGAAATGGATTTCGGGTTGTGGGAAATGAAAGCTTGGAACGATATTCAGCAAATAGAAATTCAACCTTGGTACGATGATTTTGTGTTCACCAAAACACCAAATGGCGAAAACTTTGAAATGCTTTTTTTACGTTTAAAATCATTTTTAGATGAGTTACGAACCAAAGATTATCAAAAAGTTTTGATTGTCACTCATGCCGGAATCATCAGAGCTATTTGGTCGTATTTATTGGAAATACCTTTACAAAATGCTTTTAAAGTTCCGGTTGGTTTTGAAGAAGTTCTTCATTTTCATTTAGGAAAAACTTCTGATAACGATTTTATTATGGAGAAGAAATAATTTTAAATATAAAACCCCGTTTCATTTATTTGAACGGGGTTATTTTATCACTGAACTAATATTTCAAAACAACTTCAGCATTATTAATCTGAACATCATTATAATTAAATCCATTACCATCAATTCTAATGCTTGTCAGTCTTCCAAAATCATCAAATTTTCTCGTATATTTTAAAAAAGATATATATGTATGTGGTTTTTTCTCTTCATTAAATGAATTAGTTACAGTTAAAATATTATTTTTAGACTTTAACCCAATCTTATCTTTTATTAGTACAGAAAACACATTTAAAACTTTAAACAAAGGTGTTTCGTAAACTAAATCACCATTTTCAATAAATTTTTCACTATCATAAGTATACTCCGATATTAATTCTTCATAGAACAAATCCTTCTTCACTTTAGTAATATTTCCATTAGAATGAGTAAACTCAATTTTTGAAGTATTTTCGAAAGGTCGATTATCTTGACTATAAAAACTTTTTATTTCTTTCAATAAATTATTGTCATAAGTAAAAGTCAAAGAATCTCTATCTATTCTATTCTTTGTTTGACCTACAAAAATTGTTTCAAAAGTTATTTTTTGCACTTTATCTTCTAAAAGATGAATATTAATTTTACCTTTCACATCTATATAACTAGAAAAATTATGTCTAATTAAATCCAATGTAATTAGATTATCACCGTAAATTACACTATAATCCTGTCCTGAAATCATTTTAGTGACTCTATTTAAATTATCATATTCAAAAGTTTGACCATCTAGACTATAAATTCCAGTTTCAGGAAAATCAATACTTTTTAAATTATAATTAATTTCAGGCTCTTGTTTAAATGGTTCTGTTTCATCTTCTTTCTCACAGGATGATAACATTACAAGAATAGTCGACAAAGCAGTCAAACACACAATAAATTTCTTTTTCATCATTAATATTTTCTTTAAAAATACGCAAATGAAATATAACAAACAAAAAAACATTAAATAATTACATTTTAAATTAACAACAAAATTTACTAAATGTATATTTTTAAGTTAATTAATTAAACCTTTCTTGTTTAAACACTTAAATTAATATGGTTTTTAGAATTGAATTTTATTGTGAGACGTCAAAACAAGTTCAACATGACAAAAAGATAACTTCAAAATACTAGTTTCTCAATTCTAATATCTCAATACTAAAATCTAACATCAAAAAAAATCCCATCTTAAAAAAGACAGGATTTTGATATTTATTGTACGAAATTTAAAACCGTTGAAGTGATAAATGCAATTTGTTCATCGTCTAATTCGGTATGCATTGGTAATGCAATTACTTCTTTGCATAATTTGTTAGTTACAGCAAAATCAGCATCGTTATAACGAGTATCAGCATACGCTTTTTGAACGTGTAACGGAATTGGATAATAAATCGCACACGGAATTCCGTTTTCTTGTAAATGTGCTAATAAAGTATCGCGCTTTCCGTTTGTAATTCGCATGACATATTGGTGGAACACGTGGTCGTCTCCTTCAAAATCAAAAGCTGGAGTTACGATATGCACGTTAGTTGCAAACGCATCGTTATACGCTTTAGCTGCTTTTCTACGCGCTTGTCCGTAAGCATCTAAAAGTGGTAATTTTGCATTTAAAACAACTGCCTGAATGCTATCTAAACGAGAATTCACACCAACAACATCGTGGTGGTAACGCTCATACATTCCGTGATTTACAATTCCACGAATTACGTGAGCCAATGCATCGTCATTTGTAAAAATAGCACCACCATCTCCATAACATCCTAAGTTTTTAGATGGAAAAAAAGAAGTTGCTCCTACATGCCCAATTGTTCCAACTTTTTGTTTAGAACCGTCTTTCCATGTATAATTTGCTCCAATAGCTTGTGCGTTATCTTCTATCACAAATAAATTATGCTCTTTGGCAATTTCCATAATCGCATCCATATTAGCTGCACGACCAAATAAATGAACCGGAACAATTGCTTTTGTTTTAGGCGTAATTGCTTTTTTAATTGCTTCGATAGAAATGTTCATGTTATCTTCATCAACATCCACCAAAACCGGGGTAATTCCTAACAAAGCAACTACTTCAACTGTTGCAGCAAAAGTAAAATCGGCAGTGATAACTTCATCTCCAGGTTTTAAACCTAATCCCATCATGGCAATTTGTAACGCATCGGTTCCGTTTGCACAAGGGATTACGTGTTTAGCACCTAAATAATTTTCTAAATTCTTTTGGAATTCGTGAACTTTAGGTCCATTTATATAAGCAGTAGTATCTAAAACTTCTTGAATACCTGCGTTGATTTCTTCTTTTATATGTTCATATTGACCTTTTAAGTCAACCATTTGTAGTTTTTTCATATCGAAAATTTTGAAATACAAAGATAATTAAATTCGTTTTTAGAAGATGAGAATTTCTAATAAAACAATTTGTATTTATTGAAGATACTCTTTTAATCTTAATAACGCTTTTGGATACATTTCATTGAAATAATCTATATAATCTGAAGTTGTATCTAACTCAACAGTTACAATTGTTTGTTCTCCGTTGGTTTTATAAGAATACATTTCAAGTCCGCCACTCCACGATTCAACGATTGGACCTGAAGTAATTTCTTCTCCATTTTGCAAAAATCCGTAATGGCGAATTGTAACCAATTCATTCGGAATAAATTCTAAAACTTCAGATATCATTCCAGCTTTATTTCCATCTTTATCTGTTCCTACAAAATAAATTTTTGCATCTTTTTTCCATTCGCCTTCATAAGTCGATGTGGGATTAAAAACTGAACACCAATTGTTGTACGTTTCTTTTTTTGAGAGCCCTAACATAGCATCAAAAACTTGAGCAATTGGAGCATTAATTTCAATCGAAAAATTTAATCTAATCATCATTCTAAATTTTATTAAACTCCAAACTGACGTAAATGATGGTCTAAATGTTTATAAAACATCGTATTCCATTCTTCGGCAGTCATTAATCCAAACGAAAAATTTTCTTTCCCTTCAAAATAAGTTGCGCCTAATTGTTGTGTTTTTTCAATATTTGCAATTAATAAAGCCTTTTCGTTTTCAAAATCACGTGCGTTCGAAATAACAAAACTAGGAGAAGTTCGTTCATTTTGCTTATAAGCTTCAGGACTTACCACCATTTTCTTCACATACTTTTTAAGAACAAATTTCATGATAAAACTAGGTTTCTTAAAATTTTCTGGCGTAAACGTGTACGCATACGGAACGTTACAATGCGCAAACATTTGTGCAACATCCATTGTTCCCCACAAACGTTGTGTAATTGGATTTAACTGATTAATTCTAGCAACAATTTCGTTGGTTATTTCTTTATCAAAAGTATTCTTTATCATAATATTTTTTTTCAAATATACATTTTTGTTTAAATCTAAAATCAAATCGTACCATTTTTCAAGAAAAGATTAGGTTCTGCTTAAGCAAGCAAACAAAGTAAAAACAAATACGTACTTTTGTTCTATTAATATTCAATTTATGCGTTTTTTATATCAGATTGGCATTCAAACAGTTTCTTTACTTTTACCGATTTCGAGTTTATTCAGTTCGAAAATGAAATTATTCATCAACGGAAGAAAAAATTCATTTGCTGTTTTAAAAGAAAAAATCAATCCGAATAAAAAATACGTTTGGTTCCATGTAGCTTCTTTAGGTGAATACGAACAAGGATTGCCGGTTATGGAAGCTTTAAAAAAAGAACAACCTGAATTGGGAATTGTACTTACGTTTTTTTCACCTTCGGGATATGAAATTAGAAAAAACAACACTATTGCTGATGTAACTTTATATCTTCCGTTAGATACAAAACCCAACGTAAAACATTTTTTAGATTTGGTAAAACCAATTCAAGCTTTTTTTATTAAGTACGAATTTTGGCCGAATTATTTAACGAAATTAAAAAATAGAAATATTCCTACCTTTTTGATTTCAGGAATTTTTAGAGAAAATCAATTGTTCTTTAAGCCTTACGGCGGATTTTATCGCGAAGCTTTAAAAGCATTCACGCATTTTTTTGTTCAGAACGAAACGTCAAAACAACTTTTACAGCAATTGCATTTTAATAATGTAACCGTTAATGGTGATACACGTTTTGACCGCGTAGCTCAGATTTTAGAAAAAGATAATCGACTTGATTTTATAGAAGCTTTTAAAAACCACACCAAAACCATTGTCATTGGAAGTTCGTGGCCGCAAGATGAAGCTTTTCTTATGCCTTATATTAATGAGAATACACAAAACGTGAAATTCATCATTGCACCTCATAATATTAAGGAAGATCAAATTCAGAATATTAAAAATCAGCTTAAAAAATCGGTAGTTTTATTTTCAGATAAAGAAGGTAAAAACCTATCAGAATTTGATGTTTTTATTATTGATACGATTGGAATTTTAACCAAGATTTACAGCTATGCCGAAATTGCTTATGTCGGTGGCGGTTTTGGAACCGGAATCCACAATATTTTAGAACCTGCAACTTTTGGTGTTCCGATTATTATTGGTCCAAAATACCAGAAATTTCAAGAAGCTAAAGATTTGGTTGCGTTAGGAAGTTGTTTGGTTGTTCATAATCAAGAGGATTTAAACAATGCGTTTAATCTTTTAATTGAAGATGAAAATATCCGAAAAGAAAAAGGAAACTTGAGTCAGCAATTTGTCTTAAAAAACAAAAACGCAACTCAAGTTATTATCAATTATTTAAAGACCAATTTATAACATGCGGTCTTTAATATTTTTTGAATAATAATCTGACAAATAGATTAACGACGAAACTATTGGAAATGCAACCAAGGAGATTAAAACCAACAGTTTGATAGATGTGTTTTGTTTTTTACTTTTAATTAAACAAAATATTGCCCAAATTACTAGAGGAATATTTAACAATAATACCAATTGCCAAGCAAATAATCCGAAACTAAAATCTTTTAAAATAAAATCCATAAAAAATTAATTTAAACAAATATATGATTTCATTTGAAGAATTAAAATCCGAAAACATAAATAAAATCACCGAATTAATGGTCGATTTTTACGCGATAGACAATTATCCAATTGATACAGAAGCTACCAAACGTAATTTCGAATATTTTATTCAACAACCGCAATTAGGACGTGTTTTTGAAATTCGCTACGAAAACGAAATGGTGGGTTACATCTTATTTGCGACCTTATTTAGTTTTGAATTTGGCGGCACCATCGCCTTTTTAGACGAATTATACATTTCAGAAAAAATGCGTGGCAAAGGTTTAGGTAAAATGGCAGTTGAATTTGCAAAAAACTTCGCTAAAGAACAAGATTATAAAGTTTTGTATTTAGAAGTGGAACCTCATAATGAAAAAGCGCAAGAATTATATAAAAAATCAGATTTTAAAACACATCATCGCGGTTTGATGATTTATAAAAATGAGAAAAATATCATTTAGATAAAATTTGTATCTTGCGAATTCTTAAAAAAAATCATTAATCAAGTATTTAAAATTATGAAATTACTAAGACTTTTAGTAGTATTATTTTCTGTACCAATGTTCGCACAACAAGGCGGAATGTGGATTCCTTCGTTGTTGAATGGAATGAACGAAACAGAGATGACCAATTTAGGTATGAAAATGTCAATTGAAGACATTTACAGCGTAAACCAATCGAGTTTAAAAGATGCCGTTCCACAATTTAATGGTGGATGTACATCTGAAGTTATTTCTCCAAACGGTTTATTATTAACCAATCACCACTGTGGTTATGGCGAAATCCAAGCGCATTCAAGCGTTGAACACGATTATTTACAAGATGGTTTTTGGGCTAAATCTTACGCAGAAGAATTACCTAACGAAGATTTAGAAGTTACTTTTATTGTTAGTATTAACGATGTTACTAAAGAAGTTTTAGCAGGTGTTGACGCTTTAAAATCTGAGGCTGATAAAAAAGCGTTAATTCAGAAAAACATTTCTAATTTACAAAAAACATACAAACGCGAAGATTGGCAAAATGTAATGATTCGTACGTTTTACGAAGGAAATCAATACATGTTATTTGTAACAGAATCTTTTGAAGACGTTCGTTTAGTTGGAGCTCCGCCTTCATCAATCGGAAAATTTGGTTCAGATACAGACAACTGGGTTTGGCCACGTCATACAGGAGATTTTGCTTTATTCAGAATTTATGCTGACAAAAATAATCGTCCCGCAAAATATTCAAAAGACAATGTTCCTTACCAACCAAAACACTTCTTACCTGTTTCATTAGACGGAATTGAGCAAGATGATTTTACAATGGTTTTTGGATACCCAGGTAGAACGCAAGAATATTTACCTTCGTACGCAGTTGAACAAATTGTAGAAGTTTTAAATCCAGCAAAAATCGGAATTCGTGATGCCGCTTTAAAAGTAACCGATGGTTATATGCGTCAAGACCAAGCAATCAAAATTCAATACGCTTCAAAATTTGCGAGTACTGCAAACTATTGGAAAAAATGGATTGGTGAAAGCCAAGGTTTAAAAAAATCAAATGCTGTAGCAACTAAAAAAGCGTACGAAGCAGATTTCACAAACAAAGTTAACAAAGCAGGTAAACAAGCTGAATACGGAAATCTATTACCTCAATTCGAAAAATTATATAAAGAAATTACGCCTTATGCATTAGCAAATGATTATTTTCAAGAATCGTTACGTAATGACGAATTAATTTCTATAGGATTTAGATTGTACCAATTAGAAAATGCTTACAAACAAAACGGAGAACAATCGTTCAATGACAGAAAAGCAAACTTAATCAAAGGTTTTGAAGCTTTATATAAAGATTACAACAAAAACGTAGATAAAGATGTATTTGAAAAAGTAATTGAATTATATGGAAAAAATGCTCCTGCTGATTTAACTCCAGCTGTTATTAAAAATATCGATTACACAAAATTAACGAATACAATTTATGCAAAAACAGTATTAACTTCTTACGACGGAATCAAAGCTCTATTAAATGGTAATGCAACTGAGGTTATCAATAAAATGAATCAAGATCCAGGATTTAAATTGGTAAAAGATTTAGCAGATAATTATTTTGATAAAGTAGCTCCTAAATATCAAGAATTAAACACAGAAATTGCAGCTTTACAAAGAACGTATATGAAAGCGCAATTAGAAATGAATCCGGACGCTAGAATTTTTCCAGATGCAAACAGTACGTTACGTGTAACTTATGGTAAAGTAAACGGATATGCTCCTAAAGATGCGGTAACTTATGATTATGTTACGTATTTAGATGGAGTTATGGAAAAATACGTTCCTGGCGATTATGAATTTGATGTTCCTCAAAAATTAATTGACTTATACAACACAAATGATTTTGGTGTTTATGCTGATAAAAACGGAAAGTTACCAGTAAACTTTATCGGAACAAATCATACAACAGGAGGAAATTCTGGATCACCTGCTTTAGATGCTGAAGGGAACCTAATTGGATTAAATTTTGACCGTGTTTGGGAAGGAACTATGAGCGATATATATTATGATCCTGCTATTTGTAGAAACATTATGGTTGATGCGAGATACATTTTATTCGTGATTGACAAGTACGCTGACGCAAAACATTTGATCGAAGAAATGAAAATTGTTTATCCTAAACAGGCTTCAAAAGATAAAGAACTGAAAGACAATAAGTTAAAGAAGGTTAAAAAAAATAAAAAAAAATAACCTTTTTGTAATCTCGAAACAAAAAATTTATATCTTTGTCAAGAATTAATAATTAACTTTTATAATTTAGTAAGATGAAAAAAATCGTTTTAAGTTTAGCATTAGTTGCTACTGTAGCATTCGTTTCTTGTAAAGATACAGCTAAAGAACCACAAGCAGAAGAAGTAGTAACTGAAGAAGTAGCTCCTGTTGCTGAAGAAGTTGCACCAGTTGCAGAAGAAGTTGTTACTGAAGAAGCTGCTGTTGTTGAAGGAACTGAAGCTCCAGCTACTGACGCTGCTCCAGCTACTGACGCTGCTCCAGCAAAATAATTCTAGACTTATAGTTAGAATCAATAAAGCCTCGCTAAGCGGGGCTTTATCATTTTATATAATTTCTTTTTATCAATAAACGCATAAAAAAAGCCCTACTTTCGTAGAGCTTTAAAAACGTATCTAATAATTTATTAGTTTACTTGTGCATTTAAAGGAATAGCTAAATCTTGTTTAATAAACTCCCCATTAATCATCGGGATAATTAACTTATTCATTTTTGTTCCTTCTGTTTTAGCATGTAAAACTCCACGAGCTGTACTCATTGTAAAGTTTGCTAACATTTCTAACAATCCTTTTGGCAATACTAATTGGTCACCTTTAATAAAGAAATTCCAACCATTAGCTTCGAATTCAAACTCACAAGAAACAGCTAATGTTACCATCTCTTCTTTATCTAATAAAAACTTGAATTTTGAAATCGTTTTAACGAAACGTTTTTCATTATTAACACCAAATTGAAAATCGAAGTTTAAATCTAAAGTTCCATTGTCTTTTTCTAACTCTTTTGCATCAAACTCCTCTGTGTTAATACTAATCAATCTGTAATTGATGTTGATTGGTTGTTCACTCATTTTTTGTAATTAATTTAATTTTAATAATTCTTCTAAATAATGTCTATCATTTGATAAACGTGGGATTTTATTCTGACCACCTAATTTATCTTTATCACGTAACCATCCATAAAACAAATTCGGACGAGCTAAATGTAATTTCAATTGATTCAAGGTCATACTATTATAACGCTTAGCTTCGTAATCTGAATTCAAAGTTTGGATATTCAAATCAAGAGCTTGAGCAAATTTTTCTAAATTATCAGGCGGATTTTTAAATTCAATAATCCACTCGTGTGCACCTTTTTCTTTTCCTTCCATAAAAATGGGTGCCGCAGTATACTCCACTACTTCAACATCAAACGAATCTGCTGTCAAAGCTAAAGCTTTATCTGTATTTTCAACCATCAATTCTTCTCCAAAAACATTGATATGATGTTTTGTTCTACCCGAAACTTTA
Source organism: Flavobacterium sp. I3-2 (assembly GCF_013389595.1). NCBI lineage: Bacteria > Pseudomonadati > Bacteroidota > Flavobacteriia > Flavobacteriales > Flavobacteriaceae > Flavobacterium > Flavobacterium sp. I3-2. The sequence goes on along the minus strand of NZ_CP058306.1, from coordinate 1,870,514 downwards.
ATTCGATAAGGCAATAAAGATGTAAAACGAACGGTATCACCAATTAAATAGCGCCATAAACCTGAGTTCGTTGAAATTACCATTGCATAATTTTTATTTAACTCAACTTGTGACAAAGGAATAACTTTTTCATTTGAAGTTCCAAATGTTTCCATCGGAATAAATTCATAAAAAATACCATAATCCAACATCAACAATAAATCGTTGTGGTCGTTTCGGTCTTGAATTCCAAAAAAACCTTCCGAAGCATTATAAATTTCGTAATACCTGAAAGTTTCACTCGGAAACAACTTTTTATATTGTTCGCGATACGGTTCAAAACTAACACCTCCGTGAAAATAAACTTCAGCATTTGGCCAAACTTCTAACAGATTATCTTTTCCTGTTTGTTCTAGAACTTTGTTAAACAAAACCAACATCCAAGACGGAACTCCTGCAAAACTTGTCACATTTACATTACGCGTTTCCTCTACAATGGCTAGCATTTTTTCGTTCCACTCGTTCATCAACGAAACTTTGTTACTCGGCGTTGAACTAAATTCTGCCCAAAAAGGTAAATTATCAATTATAATTGCAGACAAGTCTCCAAATATAGTATTATTATCTTCATAAAGTTGCTTACTTCCTCCTAATCGTAAACTCTTTCCTGTAAACAATTGCGAATCTTCATTGTTATTTAAATACAAACAAAGCATATCTTTTCCTGCTTTGAAATGACAATTTTCTAAAGCTTCTGGACTTACCGGAATAAATTTACTTTTGGCATTTGTTGTTCCACTCGATTTAGCAAACCACTTTATTGGAGTTGGCCAAAAAACATTTTGTTCACCTTTACGCGCACGTTCAATTAATGGTTCAAATTCTTCATAAGTACTTAACGGAACTTGTTTTGAAAAATCCTCATAATTTTTGATGGATGAGAACTGATGTTTTTTCCCAAACTCGGTATTTTGTGCTTGATTAATTAAACTTAAAAGTAATTCGTTTTGTACATCGATAGGAAATTTCATAAAAAGCTCCATTTGATGAATGCGCTTTTTTAAAATCCATGTTACAATTGAATTGATTATTGTTAATGCCATATTAAAATATCTTCCGTATAAATTTACTAAAAAATAAGTTAATATAAGTTCAATTAAAGTTTAGTAAATTTGTCTGAAATCAAAATTAATAAAATCTCATGCAATACCAAGGAGTTTTAAATAAAATGCAAACTGAATTCGGAAATCCAATTCAATATTATTTAGCTTTCAAAAATTCATTCATTCATTTTAATCAATTATTGAATAAAGAAATACAAATTCAATTTGATGGTTACGAATGTTTGAATTGTGGCAAAGAAAAAAAGATTTTTCGTCAAGGATTTTGTTTTGATTGTTTTAATTCGAGTGCCGAAGTTGGTGATTGGATTATGCGTCCGGAACTAAGTAAAGCGCATTTAGGCATTGAAGACAGAGATTTAGTTTACGAACAAAAAGTACAATTACAACCACATATTGTTTATTTGGCTGTTGCGAGTGATGTAAAAGTTGGAGTTACAAGAAAAACGCAAGTGCCGACTCGTTGGATTGACCAAGGCGCAAGTTATGCAATTCCGATTGTTGAAGTTCCGAATAGATATTTAGCCGGAATTACGGAAGTACATTTAAAAGATTCGTTTACCGATAAAACCAATTGGCGTAAAATGTTAACAAACGAAATTATGGCGGTTGACTTAGTTGATTTGGTTCAGAAAACTCAATCTAAATTACCTAATGAAGTTTTACCTTATTTTGAACAAACAAAGCATGAAGTTTTACATTTAGAATATCCGGTTGAATATTTCCCTTCAAAAGTTTCAAGTTTAAACTTAGATAAATCTGCATTTTACTCTGGTAAATTAATCGGAATCAAAGGTCAATATTTAATTTTTGACGACAATACAGTTTTTAATATCAGAACCTACGAAGGTTATAAAGTAAAAATTAGTATTTAAAAAAATAAGTCTCGAAAAATTTCGAGACTTATTTTTTATGATGCCAATTTAGTATATTGATAAATCAAGTAACTTAGATGATCCCATTTTATAGAATTATAAGGAAACTGTTTCATGAATTCAGGGTTATCTCCAAACAAGAAATTATATTGATCTTCAAAATCAGATTTTTTTAACCAAATCACTTGATCTCCTTTCTTGACATAGTACGATTTGGTTACACCACCACTAATCGCTGGACCTCCACCAAAACTAATTCCACCAGTTTCTTTAGCATTGGGATCTGCATAAACTTCAATCAAACTACTAAACTCAGGATTGATTAATTGCATTAAAAATTCTTGTTCATCTTTTTTATTTTTCAAAGAAGCTTTTACATTTTTAACAAAAACCTCATCTGGATTTGCCGAATCTTTCAAGCTCTTTCTTCCAAAATTATTTACATTCCCAAAGTATTTTGAAACTTTAGACGCTTTAGCCATTCCTGAAATTGGTAAATACATTTCTGAAATCACATCAGACTCGTACGTTTGTTTTTTACCACTACCTACTTTTATATCGATAGAATAAATTTGTCCTTTTTTTCTTTTTAAATTTGTTGCTGTACCTTCTAACTTAGTTCCGTCTTTCAAAACAACTGTTGCTAATTTCTTTGAAGAAACCCCAACAAAAACTTCATCAAACAAATCATCATCCATAATCTTTAAATCCTCTTTTGAGTATTTAATCTTTTCTTGAGCAATACTTTCTACAGAACTAATTAACAGACCAGCGGTCATACATAGCATTAAAACTTTCTTCATTATGTTTTTTTTTGTAAATATATATTTTTTTAACAAACAAAAACAAACTTAATTTAAAAAGCAAATTTTTATTCAATTTAATTACATATTCTTAAACAATTACATAAAAAAACACCCAAAAAAGCAAAGCCAATTTGGGTATTTAGATTGAATAATATTGAGTAATAAATTGAATTTATTTGATATTTATTTGATAAGGTAACATCGCTTGAATGGCTTTTGTTTCTTTTAAATAATTTAACCTTTCAAATAGTTCGTAATTTTCTTTTCCAACGGTTTCTATAATAGCTTGTTGTTGTGCTTCTTTTACAGAAATTCCAAGCAAACCTCTGAATAAATCGCTTAACTTAATTTCGTATTCTGGATAATAATTAATTTTATAATCTGTTATACCAGCTTTTTCAGCAGCATAAGCAATAGCTTTATCTAATCCTCCTATTTCGTCAACTAAACCATTTTCTAATGCCATTGAACCTGTCCAAACTCTACCTTGAGCAATTTCGTGAACTTGATCATAAGTCATTTTTCTTCCAGCAGCCACACGATTCACAAAAGTATCATAAACACGTTGAATATCTGCCTGAATCATTTCTCTAAAACCTGGATCCATTTCTTCGAAAACACTATAACCAGCAGCATTTGCATGCGTTTTAACCGTTTCTGCATTCACTCCTATTTTATCCGCAACTCCTTTAAAATTTGGAATCACACCAAAAACACCAATCGAACCTGTAATAGTAGATGGTTCCGCAAAAATACGGTCTGCATTACAAGCAATATAATATCCACCAGATGCAGCAACATCACCCATCGAAACAATTACTGGTTTTACTTTTTTAGTTAGTTCAATTTCTCTCCAAATAATATCAGACGTTAAAGCGCTTCCACCTGGACTGTTTACTCGTAAAACAACCGCTTTTATATTTTCATTATTTCTAGCTTCTTTTAACGCGCGATTAATTGAGCCTTCGCCAATAATATTTACACTTCCTTCGCCTCCACGAATTTCACCTTGAGCAACGATTACCGCAACACGGTCTTTTGCTTTGTTTTTAGATTTTCCAAAAGTTGATGTCACATAATCTAAAATATCAACTTTATTGATTTCTTTATCTTTTTCGATATTCATTGCTTTACGCATTCCGTTTTCATATTCGTCGAAATACGCAATTTTGTCAATTAATCTGTTTTTTAAAGCTAATTCTGGTGTTCTACCATCTAAATTAGTTGCGATTACATTTAATGAATCTTTACTAATTTTTCTACTTTCAGAAATATCTGTAATTACATCATCCCAAATCGAGTTTAATAAAACCGTCATTTGCTCACGATTTTCTTCACTCATAGTTTGTTGTAAATAAGGTTCTACAGCACTTTTAAATTTTCCTAAACGAATCACTTCCATTTTAACACCCGATTTTTCTTGCAAATCTTTCATGTACAAAATTTCAGAAGCTAATCCTTTAAAATCAACACTTCCCATCGGATTTAAATAAACCGTATCCGCAACAGAATTCATATAATATTCAGACTGAGAATATCCGTCAGAATAAGCAACAACGAATTTCCCTGTTTTTTTAAATTCATTTAATTTCTCACGAATTGCCTTACGTTGGGTAATTCCTAACATTGAAGCATTATTTTCGATAGAAATACCTTTGATAGACGAATCTGTTTTAGCAAACTCAATGGCATTTAATACATCGATTAATCCGTCGTTATTTTTTTCAGAAAATTCAAAATCGGTAACTCTTGTTTTTCCGCCATAATCGTTGGTTACTGCAAATAAATCTAATTTAATAACAGAATTATTTTTTACACTAACTGTAGATTCAGATGAAGCCGAAATAGCGATTCCTACTATAAACAACAAAAAGAAAGAAAGCATACTAAAAAGTATAATTCCGACCATTGTTGCTAATACATTTTTAAAAAAATTCATGCTTTATAATTTTATTTAATCTATAAGTAGTTGAACTTCGTTTTTTGTTACAACTATTTAAAACTTTTTTTGTGGAAAACTACTTTTCGAAGGATTGTGTTTTTTGTTAGTTATTTACTTATTTTACATTATGTATAAACAACATCAAATTATTCTTTCGTTAGGAAGCAACCAAGGCAATAGAAAAAACAATTTACAACAAGCTATCGACTTAATTAATCACGAAGTTGGCAGCGTTATTTCTATTTCTCCGATTTACGAAACACCTTCTTGGGGTTTTGAAAGTGATGCTTTCTATAATTGTGCGATTTTAATTCACAGTTTTAAATCGGCCGAAGATATTCTAAATCGTTGTTTACAAATCGAAAAGCGATTGGGTAGAATCAGAAATCAAACTTCTGGTTATGCCGCTCGAAGTATTGATATTGATTTGGTTTCGTATAACGAAGAAATCATTTCAACAGAAAATTTAAACATTCCGCATCCGTTTGTTCAAGACCGCAAATTTGTTTTAAAACCTTGTTGTGATATAAAATCCGATTGGGTACATCCAAAATTGAAAAAAACTTTTAAAGATTTATTGACAGAAACTTCTGACATATCTGAAATTAAAAAAGTGGATACATTAACAAATCCGTTGGATAAATACACGTTTAATCAATTAAATTTTATTGCAATTGAAGGAAACATCGGTTCTGGAAAAACAACTTTAACACAAAAAATTGCCGCAGATTTTAATGCCAAAACCGTTTTAGAACGATTTGCCGACAATCCGTTTTTACCGCAGTTTTATAAACACCCGACGCGATATGCTTTTCCGTTAGAAATGTCTTTTTTAGCTGATAGATATTCACAGATTTCTGAAGATTTAGGTCAGCTAGATTTGTTTAAGGATTTTATTGTAGCCGATTATTACATTTACAAATCATTGATTTTTGCTCAAGTTACGATTGATGAAGATGAATTTCGTTTATACAAAAACATTTTCGACATCATGTATAAAGAAGTTACCCAGCCTGATTTGTATATTTATTTGCATCAAGAAACCAATCGATTATTAGATAATATAAAGAAAAGAGGTCGTAGTTACGAATCTGAAATTCCGGCAGATTATCTAAATAAGATAAATAAAAGTTATGCGGATTTTATCAAAATAAATAAAAATCAAAATACGTTGGTGATTGATATGACTGAAATCGATTTAATCGAAAATCAAGAAGATTACATTGCGATTTTAAATCAGATTCAAGATAAAATAAAAACGAACTAATTTTCATTTGTTTGTTTTTATTTTTTTAAAATTTACAATCTAAAATAGAATCTTAGAAACTCTTTGAATTCCTCAGAATATTCAATTTTATAATTGCTTACTGATAAATTAAGCTTATATTCTTCAGATTCAATTTCATTATATTTCACATAAATACTCATCAAATCATTTGATGAATAAGTATATCCGTCTATTCTTTCTATTTTTTTCACAATTGAACACTTTTTTATAACAAACAAATCAGTTATAAATTTTTCAAGTGTTAATTTATCACTTTCATTTAAATTTTTGACTAAATCCCCTCGTTGTCTTATAATACTTCTATCATCAGAAATTATTATTGTACTATCAAACCCAGAACTTGATTCTATTGTAAAGGATTTTATTTTTTTTATTTCAGATTGCGCATTAACTTGGCTAACAATGAATAGAAGTACAAAAACTAAACATCTCATTTTAAAACAATTAATATATTTTATTTTAAAGTTTGTAATTTTTGAAATAAATCCCAAATTACAATTCCAGCACTAACCGATATATTCAATGAATGTTTGGTTCCTAATTGTGGAATTTCAATCACACCGTTAGATAAATTAACCACTTCTTGCGAAACACCTTTAACCTCGTTTCCGAACACCAAAGCATATTTTACGTTTTCAGAAACCGAAAAATCATTTAGCATAATCGAATTTTCAACTTGCTCAACCGAGTAAACATCGACATTTTCTACTTTTAATTTTTCTACAATCTCAACTACATTTTTAGCATATTCCCATGCAACAGTATCAGTTGCACCTAAAGCCGTTTTGTGAATCTCTTTATTTGGAGGCGTTGCAGTAATTCCGCATAAATAAATTTTCTCAATCAAAAAGGCATCCGAAGTTCTAAAAACAGCACCAATATTATGTAAACTGCGAATATCATCTAACACAATTATAATCGGAGTTTTTTCAGCTTGTTTAAATTCCTCAACATTTATGCGATTTAACTCGTCTAAAACTAATTTTTTCATTTTGTTGCTTTTTGCAAACTTACAATTAAGTTTAAAGTCAAAAAAATTATATCTAAAATTAAAATAAAATTATGTTTTGAAATGATAACTTTGCAATCCGAATAAAATTAACAATGGATACGTTTATAAAAAAAATCATCACTTCACAATTAATCATTTACATTTTACGATGTGTAATTGGTTTTTTGATTGGTTATGAAATTATGACAGCTTATCCTGAACACGATTTATTTTGGGTTTTACTTTCGATTATTTTAGTTATTTCACCCGAAGGAAAAGATTCAAGACGATTGACTAATGACCGTGTAAAATCAAACTTAATTGGTTCAATGGTAGGTTTATGTTGTGTTTTCATCAATCACGAACCAACAATTTCATTAATCACAGTCGGAATCGTAGCAACATGTATTATTTGCTATGTTTTAAAAGTTATGAATATGGCGCGCGTTGCCATTGTAGCTTTGCTAATTGTTTTACTTCAACCTCATTTATCAAACATCGAATTAACGCCAATTTTCAGAGCGGGAACTGTGGTTTTAGGATGTTTTATCGGATTTTCGATAACATTATTTTCTTCTATAATCATTCGAAAACTTAAAAAGCATTATAAAATTACCGAAAGTTAAATTTGTATTTTTAAGAAACTGTTTAGAAAAATACCATAATAGCATTTCGTATATTTGCATTAAACTCTAAAAGCAATAATGTCAAAAAAACAAGATATCTTAAACGCTTCGCTTTTTCTATTCACAGAACAAGGCGCGCGAGCTACTTCGACAAAATCAATTGCAAAGCAAGCGGGTGTTTCTGAAGCTTTAATTTTTAAATATTTTGGAACGAAAGATAATTTAATTGAAGAACTTATAAAAAAAGATTATTTAGATGCCATCGATTTTACAAGAAACTTTCTCGCAGCTGATTCTGCTGAAGCATTTTTAATAAAATTTATTGATTTACCGATTGCTTTGATTGACCATCAATTTGATTTTTGGCGCATGATTTACAAAATTTTACCCTTGAATCCGATTGCACAACAATATCATCAAAATTACATGAAGCCTAGTTTAAACAAATTAAAATCTTCATTTGAAACTTTAAATTACAAATATCCTGAACTTGAAGCCGAAACTTTATTATTATTAACAGATAATGTTTGGAAAAGCTACGTTTCTGACAGACTTTCAAAAGAACGTTATCAAGAAATCGCTACCTTATTAAAAAAGAAATACGCTTTAATATAATATATAGCAATCCGTAATTGGGTTGCTTTTTTTTGTGTTTTTCTTATGGTATATTTGTCTTCTTAAAACAGTGAAATCAAGATGGCAAAAAAAGAAAAAGAAGTAAAAGAAACTCCGTTAATGCAACAATACAACCAAATAAAAAGCAAATATCCAGATGCTTGCTTGTTATTTCGTGTTGGTGACTTTTATGAAACTTTTGGTGAAGATGCCATTCGAACCGCAAAAATATTAGGAATTACTTTAACCAAACGTGGCGCTGGAAGTCCGAGCGAAATTGAATTAGCAGGTTTTCCGCATCATTCGGTAAATGTATATTTACCAAAATTGGTTAAAGCTGGACTTCGTGTTGCGATTTGCGACCAATTAGAAGACCCAAAAATGACTAAAACTATCGTAAAACGTGGTGTTACCGAATTGGTTACTCCGGGTGTTGCAATAAATGACGAAGTTTTACAGTCTAAAACCAACAACTTTTTAGCTGCTGTTCAGTTTGGTAAAAAGCACATCGGAATTGCTTTCTTAGACGTTTCTACTGGAGAATTTTTAACTTCACAAGGAAACGAAGAATATATTGACAAACTTTTACAGAATTTTCGTCCGAGTGAAATTTTGGTTCAAAAAGGCACGAAAAATCATTTTTTACATCAATTTGGTTCTGATTTTAATTTGTTCTACTTAGAAGATTGGGTTTTTAAAGAAGATTATGCCAACGAAACGCTAACCAATCATTTTAAAACAAATTCTTTAAAAGGTTTCGGAATTGAAGAACTTCAAGAAGGAATTATCGCTTCTGGAGCAGTTTTATATTATTTGTCCGAAACGCAGCATAATCGCATTCAACATATTTCAAACATCCAACGAATAGCAGAAGATGCTTATGTTTGGATGGACCGTTTTACGATTAGAAACCTTGAATTACACAATAGTTCGAATCAAAATGCAACGACACTTTTAGATGTAATTGACAAAACCTTATCGCCAATGGGCGGACGTTTATTAAAACGTTGGTTGGCACTTCCGTTAAAAGACAAAAATAAAATTACCGATAGATATGAAGTTGTTTCTTACTTAAAAGAGCATCAAGAAACCTTACAATTCTTTCAATATCAAATCAAACAAATTTCAGATTTAGAACGTTTGATTTCAAAATTAGCGATTGGGAAAATTTCACCACGGGAAATCATTTATTTAAAAGAATCGTTAGATGCAATCATTCCGATGAAGGAAAAAGCATTGCAATCTAATAACGAATCATTAAAAACTATTGGCGATAATTTTCATGCTTGTGAATTGCTTCGCGAAAAAATCAAAACTACGTTAAATCATGACGCACCTGTCGCTTTAAACAAAGGAAATGCAATTGCTGCCGGAATTAACGAAGAATTAGATGAGTTGAGAAATATCTCATCGAACGGAAAAAATTATTTATCGGATTTAGAAACTCGAGAAAGCGAACGCACCGGAATTCCTTCCTTAAAAGTTGCATTCAATAATGTTTTCGGATATTATATCGAAGTTAGAAATACACATAAAGATAAAGTTCCAGAAGAATGGATTCGTAAGCAAACTTTGGTAAGTGCAGAACGCTATATTACGGAAGAATTAAAAGAATACGAAACCAAAATTCTAGGAGCCGAAGAAAAAATCGCTCGAATTGAAGCTGAGATTTACGAAAAGTTCATCAATTGGTGTGCGCAATATATTCAACCTGTTCAATTAAACGCAGGTTTGGTTTCGATGTTGGATTGTTTGCAATCGTTTGCACAACTAGCAATTGATAATAATTACGTTCGCCCTACTCTAGTTGACGAATTTGTTTTAGATATTAAAGAAGGTCGTCATCCGGTTATAGAAAAGCAATTACCGGTTGGAGTTCCGTATATTTCAAATGATGTATATTTAGATAACGATTCGCAACAAATCATCATGATTACCGGACCAAATATGTCGGGTAAATCTGCGATTTTACGTCAAACAGCATTGATTGTTTTATTGGCTCAAATGGGAAGTTTTGTGCCAGCAAGCGAAGTTACGATGGGAATTGTAGATAAGATTTTTACACGAGTTGGGGCATCAGATAACATTTCGATGGGCGAATCGACTTTTATGGTTGAAATGAACGAAACTGCATCTATCTTAAATAACTTAACCAACAGAAGTTTGGTTTTATTAGACGAAATTGGTCGAGGAACTTCTACTTATGATGGAATTTCGATTGCTTGGGCAATTGCAGAATATATTCACGAACATCCGAATAAAGCCAAAACGCTTTTTGCTACGCATTATCATGAATTAAATGATATGCAAGAACAATTTGAACGCATCAAAAATTACAATGTTTCGGTTAAAGAACTTAAAGATAACGTACTTTTCTTACGTAAATTGGTTCCAGGCGGAAGTGCACATAGTTTTGGAATTCACGTAGCAAAAATGGCTGGAATGCCACAGACGGTAATTGCAAAAGCTCAGAAAATATTAAAGAAATTAGAAGCGAGTCACAAATCAGACGGAAAAGTTCAAATTAAACCAGAAGATGATTTACAACTAAGCATCTTTAAATTAGATGATCCACTTTTAGAAGACATCAAAGAAGAAATATTGAATCTAGATATCAATTCATTAACGCCTGTAGAAGCATTGATGAAATTAAATGAAATCAAAAAAATGGTTAGTAAATAAAATGTCAATTAAAAAAAACCGAACGTATAGGAAAACCAAATATGTCATTTATAAAGAAACTTTACTCAATGTAAACGAGCATATTTGGGCATTTATCGGCTCGTTTGTTGGGTTGGGAATGATTTGTTTTTTGCAATTCCAAGCCCTTTCAAAATATGATTTAACCTTATTGATTGGTTCTTTTGGTGCGAGTTGTGTTTTGATTTATGGTGTTATTGATAGTCCACTTGCACAACCTAGAAATTTTATTGGCGGTCATTTGATTTCCGCAATTATTGGAGTTACTATTTTTAAATTGATTTCCATTTTATGGATAGCTGCTCCATTAGCGGTTTCGTTATCTATCATCGCGATGCAAATTACCAAAACCTTACATCCTCCAGGAGGAGCAACAGCATTAATTGCAGTCACTGGCGGAACTACAATTACCAATTTAGGATATATGTATGTACTTTCGCCCGTTTTATCAGGCGTAATCATATTATTAATTGCAGCTTTAATATTTAATAATATTCCTAAAAACAGAAAATATCCAAAAAAATCATTTCATTTTTTTCAAAAGAGTTCGAAGTAAAATCGAACTCTTTTTTTTGAAATCCATCTAAAACAAAAAACTTTTTTAAAGAAATCAAAAAACACTATAATTTAAGCATAAAAATATCCTAATAAACTGACTAATATCAGTAAATACGCTTTGTTTTGATTGTAAATTTATACTATAAAATTAAAATACAAACATCATGAAAAAGTTAGTATTATCGATGATAGCAATTTTAGGAATGTCATCAACACTGTTTGCGCAAGAAGCAAATAATTCTAAAGAAACAGACTATAAAAAATGGCAAGTACGTTTACGTGGCGTTGGAGTAATTCCAAATCCAAGTGCAAAAATCGGTACAATTGGAGGAGGAGTTGATATTTCTACAACATTTATTCCAGAATTAGATTTCACTTATTTCTTTACAAAAAACATTGCTGCCGAATTAATTTTAGGAACATCAAAACACAAAGTTCACACAACTGGTTCAAATTTAACTGCTGTGGGCTTACCAAATAACGTAGATGTAGATTTAGGTTCGGTAATGTTATTACCGCCAACTTTAACAGCACAATACCATTTCTACCCAGGTGAAGGAGCGTTTGCTAAACCTTATGTTGGAGCTGGTATCAACTATACCATTTTTTACAATGTTAAATCTGGTAATATGATTAAAGACGTAAAATATGAAAATAGAGCCGCTTTTGCATTACAAGCTGGTTCTGATTTTAATATCGGAAAAGATTTCTTTGTAAACGTCGATGTTAAATATTTATTCTTGAAAACAGACGTTACTGTCGATGCATCAAATTTAGTTAACGGAAACACTTTAGATATTCCTGCAGAAGTAAAAATTAATCCATTATTAGTTGGTGTCGGAGTTGGATATCGTTTTTAAAAAATAATAGTTAATTTCATTCAAGAAGAAGCTGTAAATTGAGACTAATTGCAGCTTCTTTACTTTTATATAAAATGAAATAAAAGATTATACGCACCACATATCAATTCAAATTAAAAAAAAATAAAAAATATTTTTTTATATCACAACTAATAATCAGACGATTAAAAAAAAGGTTGTTTTTTTTGACAAAAAGCACTTGTGAATAAGAAAAAACGTTCTATATTTGCACTCGCAATACGGAAGTAAAGCAAAGTTCTAAAAGATATTTAGTACCAAAATGCTCGAGTGGTGGAATTGGTAGACACGCTGGACTTAAAATCCAGTGAACAGTAATGTTCGTGCGGGTTCAAGTCCCGCCTTGAGTACTAAATCGTTTTTATTTTAATTTTCGTATAAAAATTAAAGCTCTTTAAAATATTAGGTTTTAGTACCAAATTGCTCGAGTGGTGGAATTGGTAGACACGCTGGACTTAAAATCCAGTGAACAGTAATGTTCGTGCGGGTTCAAGTCCCGCCTTGAGTACTAAATCGTTTTTATTTTAATTTTCGTATAAAAATTAAAGCTCTTTAAAATATTAGGTTTTAGTACCAAATTGCTCGAGTGGTGGAATTGGTAGACACGCTGGACTTAAAATCCAGTGAACAGTAATGTTCGTGCGGGTTCAAGTCCCGCCTTGAGTACTAAAAAAAACAAAAAAGTTTTGCTTAATTAAAAAAAGTATTTAAATTTGCATCACTTAAACAGAAGTTCTTAAAAAACAAATGCGAAAATAGCTCAGTTGGTAGAGCGCAACCTTGCCAAGGTTGAGGTCGCGGGTTCGAACCCCGTTTTTCGCTCCAATGCTCGAGTGGTGGAATTGGTAGACACGCTGGACTTAAAATCCAGTGAGCAGTAATGTTCGTGCGGGTTCAAGTCCCGCCTTGAGTACTAAACCTGAAATTTATTTCAGGTTTTTTTATTTTATGATAATCCGAAATTTTTCTTATTTTAGTAAAAAAAAAACATGAGAAAAATTTATTTCTTACTATTTACAATTACAATCTTAAGTTCTTGTAAAAACCCTGATGTCAACAACAATTCATCAGAAATCACTTCTGAAACTGTAGAAACTGCAATTTATAAAATTGACTCTTTTAATAAAATAACAAATAAAACGATTGTTAATATCGAAATTACAGACGAAGTTCCTCTTGGAGAAATTCATATAATTTCTACTAAATCAAATCTTGAAGAAATAGAACATCATATTTCTAATAACGAATTAATCATTTCTCAAAAAAACAAAACATTTACATTAAAAGACAACACACAAATTATTGCAAAAGTCAATGCTGAGAATATTACAAAGTTTAGTATTGCTGGAGCTGGATACATTAAAAGTTCAATTACACAAAAATCCGATAAGATTGAAACTGAAATTAAAGGTGCTGGAAATTTAGATTTAATTATAAACAACAACTCCGTTATCAATAAAATTGAAGGTTTAGGAAATGTTTCACTAAAAGGAAGAACTAATATTTCTGAAACCAACATTGAAGGCGCAGGAAATTTAGACGCTTTTGATTTAGAAACAAACACTACAATTGTTTCGATTGATGGTGTTGGAAATGCAGATGTCAATGTTTCTGAAAACCTTACTGCTTCTATTTCTGGAGTTGGTAATTTAACTTATAAAGGAAATCCAAAAGAAATTGTAAAGAAAAAATCTGGTTTAGGTTCTATTAATCAATATTAAAAAGTCAGAAAAAAACATTATCATTTTTACAAAAAAAATAAAACATAGTTTTATTCTAAATTTGTGATTATTCAATAAAAAATGGGCACACTCGTAATTTCGATTAAAGAAAATCAAACCTATAAATACTCTTACAACAATTACAAAGGAAACACTTTATTTACCAGTAACTCTTTAAAATCTAAAGCTCAATGTTTTAGTGAAATAAATATCATTAAAAACAATTTTGACGTTTTACAATTTGTAAAATTTAAAACTCCTGCAGGAAAATTCTTTTTTAAATTAGAACTTAACGGTTTTATTTTAGGCAGCAGCAGAAAATTCACAACACCGCTTTTAATTGAAAAGGGAATTACAGATATTAAAAAAAATTTCATATCTTCGGAAGTATTAGACTTTACCGAAAATATTTTTGGTGAATTACCCGAATTTGAAGAATTATTAGAAAATCAATAACATGAAATTAATTTATATTTTTGTATTTATTCTTGGCGCTACATTAAATGCCAATGCACAAAATCCAGGACCTAGAAAAGTAAAAGGAAACGGCCGCGTAATAGAAAAAGAACGTCGTTTACCTGAATTTGACAGAATTGAAATTTCTGGAAATATTGACGCTACCATTTTAAACAACGATTTTCAAAAGAAAATTATGGTTAACGGAGACATTAATCTACAAACCTTAATTAAAACAAAAGTTGAAAACGGAACTTTATATTTAACCTACAACAACGATGTAATTATACTTTCGCAGACTGAACCTTTGAAAGTTAGAATTCCTTCAAAAAAAATTAAGGAAATCGTTTTAAAAGACGGTGCGAAACTAACTAATCTAGGTGCAATTGAAACTTTACAATTAAAAATCTCAACAACAGATAACAGTACAGCTGATTTGAAACTAAAAGTTGATGAAGTAATAATGGATATTGAGAACGATTCTGAAATAAAATTAAACGGTTCTGCAAATATTTTAAAAATCAACTACAAGGGTTCTAAAGATTTTGACGCCAGGGAGCTTTCAAACTTTTTTACTGAAATTGAATTAGACGGAAGCGGAAATGTTTATACTAACACAGTTAATGGAATTGATGGAAATATAAACGGAAGCGGAAATTTGTATTACAGAGCAACCAAAACAATGAACGTTACCGAAAACGGAAACGGAAAAGCCGAAAAATATTAATAAACAAAAAGGGATTTCAAAATTTGAAATCCCTTTTTTATTTTTTCTTAGTCGTCAACATAAAATCTTTTAAGTAATAAGGCTCAAAATAAGCTACGTCTTCAAATTTTTCATTCAAGAAGGCATCGTAACTCAAATCAACCATTTCTTTAGCAGATGGATATTTTAAATGCGAATAAAAAACAAAACGTTCCTCTTTTAAAATCGATGCTGTTTTTTCAGCTCCATCACCAATAAAATAAATTTTCCCTTTAATACTATCAAAAGAATTCTCGTCTAAAACCAAAGCTGTTGTTTTGTCTATTAACTCATAATTTGAATCGTATGAAGCCGTAAAAACTTCCATTCGTCTTGCATCAATCATTGGTTGAATAATACCTTCAGTAATAGAAATTTGTTTTGCAAGAATTTGTAACGTATCAATTGCAATTAGTGGAATTCCTAAAGCATAACATAAACCTTTTGCTGTAGAAACACCTATTCTAAGTCCTGTGTAAGAACCAGGTCCTTTACTAACTGAAACTGCATTTAAATCAGCTAATTTGATTTGAGCTTCTGCAATAACTTCTTCAATAAATACATGAAGCTTTTCTGCGTGGTTAAAATTTTCTTCAGCCAATTCGCGAAGCGCAATTAATTCGTTATTTTTAGAAACAGAAACCGAACATTGTTTGGTCGCTGTTTCTATATTTAAAATATAAATCATTTTTTAACTTGTTCTCCTTTAACAGAAACCTTATCTCCTACTTTCAATGTTTTACTAACAACAGAATAAGGTCCTACAATTATTTGATCACCAGGTTTCAAACCTTCTAATATTTGAATATTTTTATTATCTTGAATACCAGTTTTCACAAAGCGAAGTTCGGCTTTATCTCCGTTTTTCACAAATACTGCTTCATTTTTTTTCTCTTCTGTATCAACAACAACATTTTCAGTAACTGTAACTTTATCATCTTTTACTTTCTCCACAACTTTTGTAGATTCTACAGACTCTGCTTGAGTTTTCATAACAATTGCACTAATAGGAACCATAGTAACATTTGTTAGTTTTTTTGAAATTATATCAACTGTTGCCGTCATTCCAGGTCGAAAAGGTGAATAAGATACTGGTTTTCCTTCTAACAAATCTTGATATGATTCTTTTAAGATTCTAACTTTTACTTTAAAATTTGTTACCTGATCCGCAGTAGTTGTTGTACTTGTAGAAGAATTCGAAATCGAAGTAACAACACCTTTAAATTCTTTCTTCAAATAAGCATCAACTTCAATAATTGCTTCATTTCCGACAGCGATTTTAACAATATCATTTTCATTAACATCGACTTCAACCTCCATATTATCCAAATTAGCAACGCGCATCAACTCAGTTCCAGTCATTTGTTGTGTTCCCAAAACACGCTCACCAAGTTCAACATCTAAACGAGAAATAGTACCTGCAACCGGTGCGTAAATCGTTGTACGATTCATGTTATCTCTTGCTTCAGTTACTGAAGCTTGCGCGGCTTCAACATTAAATTTCGATGAATTTTTAGACGCAACTGCTACTTCATAAGCCGATACAATTTTATCCCATTCTGCTTTTGAAATCACACCTTTATCTAAAAGAACTTTATTTCTATCGTAACTCAATTTAGCTTCTTTTAATTGCGCTTCGGCTTGACTTAAACCTGCTCTAGAAGTTGCTAAGGAAGCCACAGTACGATCAATACTCGATTGATATAAATCAGGATTGATACGAACCAAAAGTTGTCCTTTTGTAACCAATTGACCTTCTTTTACCGGAAGATCAATAATCTCCCCTGAAACTTCAGATGAAATTTTGACTTCGATTTCAGGTTGAATTTTCCCTGTTGCAGAAACTTTTTGAATAATTTCACCGGTTGCCAAAGTTGCAACTTCAACTTCCGTTGACTTATTTTTATCATTTAAATTTTTGTCGATTAAATAGATTCCAATTGCTGCGAATACAACAATAATAATGCTAACAATAATGGCTGTTTTATATTTTTTCATCGTGTATTAGTTTTTAAAGATTGGTAATCCAAAATAGTATTCTAAAATTTTTGTTTTGAAAATGAAATCATATTTTGTTCGTAATAATTCTGATTCAGCTGCAATGACTAAATTTTGATTTTGATTTAAATCGAAAATATTTAACAATCCAACATCATATCGCTGTCTAGCATATTCTAAGGATTGCTTACGTGCTGTTAGAGTTTTTTGGGCAGCTTTATAAGTTTGTAAAGCACCTTGCGTATCTGAATATGCTGTATATACTTTTTGCTCTATTTGTAAATTGGTTTCTTTTAAATTTAATTCAGCAGTTTCATATGCAATTTTAGTACGATTTACATTATTCCTAATTTGAAAACCATTCAATATTGGAATTGAAAGTGAAATTCCAAAATTCTGTCCTTTATTTGTATCGAATTGATCAAAAATACCTTTTGCAGGTCCTAAAATTGGAGTATAATTAGGTGTCAAAACACTTTGGTTTGTTCCTTCTACATAACCGATAGTATTTGTTGGATTAGCTTGATTCAATTCATAGCCATTCACGATTTTAGAATATGCAGCACGAGTTTGAAAACTATAAAAACCACGAATCGTTGGCAAATAAGATGCTTTGGCAATTTGAATATCTTTTTTAGCAATTTCTAATTCAGCTTCGTTAATTTTTGATTCTAATAAAACGTTTTTAGATTTTTCTACTATCGATTCTGGTGATTCTAATAAAACGGAACTATCTTCTGCTATAATATTTTCTTCAATCACATCGAAATGTTCGTAATCTGAAATTTGTAATAATTGCGCCAATGCTAATTTAGAAATTTTAAGATTATTTTCTGCAATGGTCATGTTTTGCAAAGTTGTAGCTAAAGTTGCTTCGCTATCTAACAAATCACCTGAAGGTACATTTCCTGCATCGACTAAAATTTTGATTCTGTCGTATTGAGAAGCATCATATTTATATTGCGATTGATATACTCTTAAAAACTCTCTGTTAAATAGAATTTGTAAATATGAATTCACAACGTTAATTGAAATATCATCTTGTAATTTTTCTTGTTGATATTTTGCTGACAATTCTGTCAAACGACTTCGTTGCAAACGATAAAGATTTTGAGAACCTTTGTAAATATCAATACCAACATCTAAACCAGCTGAAGTAAATTGGGTTGTTTGATTTTCTAGCAAACCTGTTGTTATATTTTGATTCAAACCAATATTCCAAGAATGCGAAGACGAAAGATTTGCAGAAGGTAAAAAATTTCCGATAGCGTCACTTTTGTTTATTAAGGCATTTTGATATTGCAATTCAGACTTTTGTACAGAAATATTATTATCTCTTGCATGAGAAATACATTCTTGTAAAGTCCAAAGTTTATGTTGCGCAAAAGATGCGGTTGTAGAAACCACAAATAAGATTGCTATATTCCAAAAACTCCTTTTCATACTTTTTATTTTAATAGTATAAGTAGATAATTCTTAAAAATTGTTACAAAAAAAATAAAAAAAAACTGCGTGAAGCAGTTTTATATATCGTAATTAAATCGTCATTTTTTTCTTTTTCATTATTTTATAAATAGCCCAACCAATAACTACTAATAAAATATAAGGAAAAGCCATTAAATAAACAATTCCATCGTTGATTGATTCGGCTTTTACACCTGATTCTTCAGTTTCTAAAACCGCTCTACACATGGCACATTGTGCATTTGAAAGTTGCGTAAACAATAAAATTATTGAAACTAAAATCGTCGTTTTTATATTTGAAAAATTCATTTCTTTAAAATTAATTTACATAATAAGGCGAAATCATCAGATAAACAATTACACCAGTAACAGCAACATATAACCACATTGGATAAGTGATTCTTGCTAATTTTTTGTGACGTTGATATGAACCCGAAATTCCTCTTACAAATGTAATTAAAACAAACGGAATGATAATAATTGACAATAAAATATGCGTAATCAAAATAAAGAAATAAACATATCGAATGACACCTTCGCCACCGAATTTAGTTTCGATTGAAGTCATGTGATACGCAACATACATTGCTAAAAATGCAACTGAACAGGCAATACAAACTTTGATTATTTTTTCGTGTAATTTTACATTTCCTTTTTTTATAGCAGCAACTGCTAAAAACAATAAGATTGCAGTAACCCCATTTATTGCCGCATAAATTGGTGGTAAAAAAGACAATGGTTTAACATCGTATCCTAATTTTTGTAAATTAACTGAAAACAATATTGCAACAACAACAGGAATTGCAATTGATAAAATCCAAATCCAAATATTATATTTTTTTTCTAATTCTCTATTTTCCATTACTCTGCTAATAATTTTTTAATATCTTCTTTAATCATTTTCACACCTTCTTCTGAAGTTCCGTCATAATAAACAATCGGATTTCCAAAATCGTCTTTACGTGAACGTAATTTTCCGTTTTTATCAATTAGTGCAAACAATCCTGAATGTTCAAATCCACCTGGAGCATCATTGTTAGCTCCAACATACATATTATAATTTTTAGCTAAATCAAAAATATCCTTTTGTGAACCAGCGAAAAAATTCCAATTTTCATGTATTGCTCCAATATCTTTTGCATGTTGTTTTAGCACTTCTGGCGTATCATTAATTTCATCGATTGAGAAAGAAGCTATACCAAAATTTTTATCGTATATATGTTCTTTTTGAATTTCAACCATATTTTCATTCATAATCGGACAAATCGTTGGACAAGAAGTGAAGAAAAATTCTACTAAATAAACTTTATCTTTATAAAACTCCTCAGTAATAACATCATTATTTTGATTGGTAAAACTAAATTTAGGTGCCGTTGCTATTTCGACTAATTCGCTTTTAGGCGCTATATTTAAACGATCATTTTCAACCATAGCATTACCTTTAAATCTATCAATAATTTTAGGAATAACAAGAATTCCAAATACTAAAATGATAAACGAAATTCCAATATAAGCTTTATTCTTCATGATTTATTTTATTACATTTTCTTCTTTGTTATTCTTTTTAAGTGCCAAACGATATTCAGCTAATATCACTTTAACATCATCAGACATTTCATTGTGTAAATCTGCTGCTGAAGTAGTATTGTATCCTTCGCGATATTCTTCTTCGCCTTTTTTGTTAGTTCCTTTTCTACCGCGCAGATTTAATTCTTTATCGATTATAAATACATTTGATGTTCCGTTATCTAAATCTAATCCACCAATTAAATTAAGCTTTGCGTAATAATCTTTTATTTCTTCTGGAGTAGCAAAAACAAAAAACCATTTTGACAAATCTGCATCTCTACTTAAAGTTTCTACAATAGAATTAATTTCCGTTTCTGTTCCTTTTGGAGCAACGTATACCACTTGAAAA
This sequence comes from Flavobacterium sp. I3-2, assembly GCF_013389595.1. NCBI lineage: Bacteria > Pseudomonadati > Bacteroidota > Flavobacteriia > Flavobacteriales > Flavobacteriaceae > Flavobacterium > Flavobacterium sp. I3-2. The sequence goes on along the minus strand of NZ_CP058306.1, from coordinate 1,849,833 downwards.
TCAACAAATTCCATATTTTTAGAATAGATTTTGTGACATAGATTTGTGATATTTCCTTTAACTTCATTTATATTATTTCCAGGAAAACCAAGAATTGTGATTCTATTTTTTAGTTGAATTACACTATCATTTTGGGTTTTAAGATTTGGTAATTCTGGAACATTTGGAGTTACAACAGGAAGCTTTACAAAGTTATTAACTCCAGAAGCGAAAAATAAATAAGCTACAATTGGAATTATAAATAAAGCTACAATTAAAAAGACTTTTTTCATTATGAAAATTTTTACAAAAATAGAAAAAAGGCGGTGAAACACCGCCTTTTTAACTTGATTTTATGGATTTAAAAAATCCATCTATAACTTGAATTTTGGAATACTTCGTGTATGTAATGCCCTTCAGTTAAAACAATAGCAGTTAAATAAACACCTAAAAATGCTAAAGTTCCTACGATTGACCATCTAAAAGATGCCTTCTCTCCCTCAAGGTGCATGAAAGCCCACATAATGTAGTATGCTTTCCATATTGTTAAGATAATAAATATCCAGTTTAGTAAACTTAACGTTAAAACTTCTGTGTGAAATAAAAACGCTGGTTTAATAATTCCTAAAACAACTTCTACAAAAGTAATAAGTGATAATATAATAAATACTGTCCAAATTCTTTTTGTATTAGAACCGTGTGTGCTTGCTCCCATTTTAATTAAGATTTAAATATTATACTAAGTAGAAGAATGTAAATACAAACACCCAAACTAAATCTACAAAGTGCCAGTATAATCCGACTTTTTCTACCATTTCATAGCTTTTTCTTCTTTCGTAAGTACCTAACAATACGTTAAAGAAAATAATGATATTAAGTAAAACTCCTGTTGCAACGTGGAATCCGTGGAATCCTGTGATAAAGAAGAATAAATCTGCGAATGATTTATGTCCGTATTCGTTTCTTACTAAGTTAGCTCCTTCAACAACATATTTAAATTCTGAAGCTTGAGCTAGAGATTCTTCTCTTGAAAGAATTACTTTTTTATGTCTTCCTTCGTCAAATTGCGTTCTAATTAAAATATTTGGATTTTTTTCTAAACCTGCTTGAATTTGAGCTACTGAATACGTTGAAGGTGTTGAGTTTCCTAAAAACCAATAAGCCTCGCTTCTGTTTAAAGCTACGCGCTCATCTGGAATTGAAGTATCAGCAAAATCAGCTAACGCAACACGCTTACCATCTTTGTCAACAAATTGTAAAATTTGCCCACCTTGAGTTTCTACAGCTCCGTAAGTTCCTGTGATGAAGTTTTTCCATTCCCAAGCTTGAGAACCTAAGAAAATAAAACCACCCACAATCGTTAAAAGCATGTAAACAGCTACTTTGTTTTTTTTCATTTGGTGTCCAGCATCTACAGCCAAAACCATAGTTACTGAAGAGAAAATTAAAATAAATGTCATTAATGCCACATAGTACATCGGTGCTTCTACACCATGTAAAAAAGGAAAGTGATTAAACACCTCATCTGCAATTGGCCAAGAATTAATGAATTTATATCTTGTAAAACCGTAGGCTACAAGAAAACCACAAAATGTTAATGCATCTGACAATATGAAATACCACATCATCATTTTTCCGTAGCTTGCGCCTAGAGGTTGCTGTGATGCTCCTCCCCCCCAGACTTTTTCTTTAGTCGCTGCTGTAGTAACTGTCGCTCCCATAAAAATTTTAAAAAGTTAAAAAGTTCCCAAATTTACACATTTTTTCTATTCAAGAAAAGTAAATTCACTAATTGTAAAAAGTAAAAAATAAAAATAAATACAACCATAAGAAATCCAAGAAGTGCCAAAACATTGCACCTAACTCTATTCCAAGACTTTGAGTTGCATTATACCTTTGTTTATAATGATTATAAATTACTATTAATAACGAAATTAAAGATCCAATAATATGAACCATGTGTACCAAAACAATCAGATACAAAAAAGACATAGTCACATTACTTTCACTTCCTGTAAAATAGTATCCTTCCGCAACAATTTGCGAAAAACCTGTGAATTGCAAAGCTATAAAGAGAATACCTAACAACAAAGTAATCCCTAAATAGATTGACGTTAAATTACGATTATTTTTCTTTATAGAAACCTTTGCCATGTGAAAAGTAAAGCTACTTATCAACATAATTATTGTACTATATAAAAAAGCACTAGGCAAATTAAGATCATTCAACCAATCTGGCCTACTACTACTAACCACATACGCACTCGTTAAGCCAGCGAAAATCATTACTACACTTGCCATCCCTAACAATAGCATCGTTTTATAAGCTTTCTCCTTTTTTATGCGTTCTTTATTAACTTCTAACGTATTCATTATCTAATAAATTTATCAATTATATATATAATTTGAATCAACGAAATATACGAAACACTCACCAACATCAATGAACGAGCTGCTTTTGCGGTTCTTGTCTTATATAACTGTACGGCTGCGAACAACATCCACAATCCACATAACAGAACAAAAACAGCTGCAATTGGTGTTAAAAACAATCTTCCTGTTAAACCAAAAGCTGGAAAAATAGAAACTAATATCAACCAAATTGTATATAATATAATCTGCAAAGCAGTTTTGGTATCTCGTTTACCAGTTGGCAACATTGAGAATCCACCTTTTTTATAGTCGTCATACAAAAACCAACCGATTGCCCAAAAATGAGGAAACTGCCAAAAAAACTGAATAATAAAAAGCATACCTGCCTCTATACCAAATTCTCCAGTTGCTGCAACCCACCCTAACATAAACGGAATTGCCCCGGGAATTGCTCCTACAAAAACCGATAATGGTGTTACAGTTTTTAATGGTGTATAAACACTTGTATAAAGAAAAATTGAAATCGCACCAAACATAGCTGTTTTAGGATTTACAACATACAATATTGCGACACCCAAAATCGTCAGAATAATTGCCATTGTCAGGGCAGTTTTTGGAGAAACTCGACCAGAAGCTACCGGACGATTTTTGGTACGATCCATTTTAGCATCTAAATCTTTTTCGATAATTTGGTTGTACACATTTGATGCACCAACCATACAATATCCTCCAACAGCTAACAAAACAAGAGTTACATAATTAACTTCACTCCAGTCATTTACAGCTAAAAAATACCCTGCAATTGTAGAAAAAACAACACTTACAGCCAAACCAGCTTTGGTCATTGCTTTAAATTCAGAAAAAAGGGTAATGCTTTTATTATTTATTTGTTCCAAAATAGTAATATTTTGTAATTTTAATGGTGTGCAAATATACTTTAAAAAATTGGTAAACACCACAATTCCTCAAATAAGTATCTGTTAAACTTCTAATAATTACTATTTCCTTTTTGTCCGAATAAAATTGCTTTTTGCGAAGATGTCCCAATTCGTTTAACACCTAGTTTAATCATATCAATTGCTTCTTGAGTTGTACGAACACCTCCGGACGCTTTAACTGGTAATGGCGAAGCGTTTTCTAACATTAAAACTATTGAGTGAACGGTCGCTCCATTTGGCTCTCCATTTGGTGTTTTGAAAAAACCTGTTGATGATTTCACGAAAACGTTGTCGTAATCATTTTCTTTAAAATTTGAAATCACAATGCGTTTGATCAAAGTTGTCAATTGAACAATTTCTTTATCTGTTAATGCAGCAACTTCAATTATCCATTTTACAATTTTGTTATTTTCTAAACCTAACTTGGTTCCTTCTAAAATTTCAGTTGAAACGCTGTCAATTTCACCTTTTTTAAAGGCTTGATAATCGACCACGAAATCTAAATCATCTGCACCTAAATCTATTGCATTCTGGGCTTCTTTTAATTTTTTTTCTAATCCTCCAGTTCCAAAAGGAAAATCGATTACTGTTCCTACTTGAACTTTAGATTTTGCTTTAGCTAACATTTCTTTAGCCAATGCGATGTAATTACTGCGAATCATAACCAATTTATAATTATCTATGATGGCATCTTCGATTAATTCAATAACATTTTGATTTGTTTCTTGCTCAGTTAATCCACTATCTGCAGGAGTTTTCAGATAGGTTGCGTCTAAATATGTATTTAATTCCATGTTGTTATAATTAAAAAACCTCACTAAGTTAGTGAGGTTTTTATTATTTTGAAATTAATTTGCTTATTAATATTCCAGTTAAAATTCCAGAGCAATTACAAATCACATCTAAAAATTCACCTGAACGGGTTTTGGTAAAATTTTCTTGAATTATCTCAATCAAAATACCAAATGAACTACCAACAATAAAAATAAGTAAAGCGCATTTTTTAAATGAATTTGGTATATTCTTTTTAACTAAACTCCACATCCAAAAAAAAGATAACAAAGTATAAAGTATAAAATGAACTATTTTATCGATATTCGGAATCTTAATTTGTTGAACTTGCTTGATATTTGAGAAACTCATCAAACAAAGAATTGGAATTAAAACAGTCCAAAAAATTGCAAATCCAATTCTAAATTTACGCTCCAATTAACTCTTTGTATTGCTCGTCTGATAATAATGAATCTACTTGTGCTAAATCAGAAATTTTGATTTTAATCATCCAACCTTTTCCGTAAGCATCTGTATTTACTAATTCTGGTTCAGTTTCTAACTCTTCATTGAATTCGATAATTTCACCACCTAATGGTAAAAATAAATCAGAAACTGTTTTAACTGCCTCAACTGTTCCGAAAACTTCGTCTTGATCTAAAGTTTGATCTAAAGTTTCAACTTCAACATAAACAATGTCTCCTAATTCTTTTTGCGCGAAATCTGTAATTCCTACAGTTGCAACATCTCCTTCAATACTTACCCACTCGTGGTCTTTTGTGTACTTTAAATTAGCTGGTATATTCATTTTAATTTGTTTTTTACAAATGTATAACTTTATTAATAATTCAAAAATTTTTAAGCTTTAATTTCCGAAATTATAACTTATTCTAAATCCAGCACGAACATTGGTTACAGGGAAAGCTGTAGAAATAACTGCTTTTGAAAAATCATGACTGTAATAGAACGCACCTCTAATATTTTTGGTAAACATATAATCTGCTGTTGCATCAATTGTCCAACGGTCTGTTCCCGCTCCAATAATATTGTTTTCGTAATCTAAATAACGAATAATCGTTGTTGATTGTCTCCAAGTAAAATCAAATTTAACATTCAAATCACTTACGATTGTTCCTCCGTTTGGAGCACCTTCGATATCTGTATTAAATCGAACGTCTTTGATTCTGAATCCAACTCCTAAAACGTAATCATTTCCTTGAACTTCGGTCAATAAATTATTATCAAAACTCATCGAAAGTAAACGATCTCTATTGATAGAAGCGTTGAACTTGAACATTGATTTTGTTTGGAAATCAATTCCGATTAATGGTCTAAATTGTTCTGTTAAATTGATATTTCCTACCACCGTTTCTGATGGATAATTACCCATTGTATTTAACACATCGCGATTAACTTGGTACTCATAATTTGTTTGGAATGAGTTTACCGTATAATTTGATTGATACGCGTGTTTCAAATTAAAGTTATTAAATCGAGATTTGAACCATTGTAAACGAACAAGACCCGAATAATTCACATCCCAATTTGGAAGTGGAAAATCTCTAAAAATTCCTTTCTTAACTGTACTTGCATCTCCTCCTGTATATGCAGATAAAAATGCCGGAATCAAAACTTCTTGATTTGTTCTTCCATAACCAACCGGATATCCATATCGATCTATGTTCGCAGGATTATTCAAATCGATTCCTCTTTCTGTAGCCAAACGATTAGCAACAATGATTCTATTTGCTCGGAAAGTATTGAATGTTTCCGAAAAATCTACTGTACTTTTATTAAAAGCCGTTTTGATTAAAATAGTTGAAATTCCAAAATTTCCATATTCATAAGGTGAACGCGAATTATAAATTCCGTTTTCAACATCGAACTGTTCGTTTAAGCTTTTTGAATATTGTCTATCTCCTCTTAATGTTATGGTTAAATTAGGTATCGGACGAATATCTGCGTTGTACTGTAAACGCTTGGTATTTACACGGCTGAATTCTTGGTTGAATTCTGGGTAAACACTTAAATAACCTCTTCTTGCTGCTTCGTATCTAACATCTGCTTGACTTCCGAAAATAAAGCCCATTGTTGGTTTTGTCGAACCAAAGAAACCTAGACCTGGTAAGAAACCAGGAAGCGCCGTTCCGTTTGTTTCGTTATAATCGATTCTAATCTTTTTGATCGAAGTTGCAATTCCAATTAAAGCATCTGCAAACTCACTTGACTTACTTTCTTCAGTTTTTTTAGCAACTTGATTTCGTTCAATTTTTTCTCCTGGCTTAGGTGGTGCTTGTTTAGTAGTTTCTTTCTTTTTACGTTGAGAACTTGGAACTAATCCAACATCTTTATACAATCTTTCCATCGATAAAGTTGTACTCAAACGATGTGTATTTGCATTTTGAATTGTATTACCTAGTTGATAATTTACTCCTTCGAAATCAACATTCGAAAATGCATCTGAAGAACGTTGCCAACTATAATCTCCTGTATAAGCATAATCTGATTCTAAAAATGATAAATAAGGAATTTTATTAATTGGTAATTTATAATTCAATTTAAATTGTTGCATTCTTGCATTTGCTTCTCCAACATCGAAATACCCATCCCAAACATCTAAATCATTATTTACAACATTAAATTCGTTCATGTAATTTCTAACAATATTGTTTACAGAAACTGCATATCCTAAAGTTAATGATTTGGTCAAATTAAAATTGAATCCATAATTATAGTTGAAATTATAATTTCTTCTATAAAGTGGTTTTATTGCAATACCTTCAACTTCTAATGAACGATATTTCTGACGATTATATTGACGTAATACATTTGTATTGAAAGTTATATTTGTTGGCAATAGATTCAAATTAAAATCAGTCAACAATTTTAAACTTTGCTTACTTTTTAAATCTTTAGCATTTTTAAACGGCTCCAGATTCATTGGTTTGAATGAATAAGCGTAATCCAAAGTTGTTCTGGTCTGTTTATCTAAAACACTTTCAATTTCATAGTTATGCTGCTCTAAAACATTAATCGATTGAGACAAAGAGAAATTCTCTACGTCATAAAATCTCTGAGCTTGACCTTCGCTTCGTTGTTTTCTAACGCCTATGAAATTGATGCTTGTACGTTTTGTATAATCGATTGCGCGTTCTTTTATTGCATCTTTTTCTGATTTTGACGAAGCTTGATCCATCATATCTTTTAAACGAACATCCGGATTATTTGGATCATATTCTGGCGTAATGGTTGCTTCTGAAATCGCATAACTAAACGGAATATTTAAATTCCATTTTTTAGGTAATAACTGATTAACATTAACTGCCGTAGCGATATTATATTGAAAAACATCTTCACGACTTCTCTCTTGCGGTCCTTGCTCGATAGAACCAAAACCGATTGTTGATTTCATTGCTGATGCGTTTATACTTGCAAAGTCAGCAATTTTTGCATCGATTGTTGACACAGCCGCCCAACCTGCTTTTTTATCCATATCAGACAAACGCAATTCGTTGAACCAAACATCTCCTCGAATATCTCTTGGTGTTCCTGTATTTGCATATAAAATATCTGTATTATTGCGGATACCCAACATCATGTTACGAACCAATCCGAAGTTTGGATTTCCTTTAACTCCTATTCTTAACTTATTAACTTTTGTTGCCAAAGAAGGATCAAGCTCCATTTCATCTTTGAAATAGATAAATCGAGGATCGTAATTTGCGTCTTTATTTTTTAGGTTTTTTAATTTAGTTAATAAATCTAATTGAAGTTCAATCTCATTTGCTAATTTCCAAATTTCATTCGGATCTGTAGTATTCCATTCAGTAACTTTTAATGGAATTTCTACTTGATAGAAATTTTCTGTAAAGTCATTTCCGAAACGGATAAACGCAACCATTTCATCATCTTTTAATCGATCTGAAGCAATTGGTGACTCTAAAGATTCGGCGTGTAAAAACATACGTAATTTTTTATATTGACGCATATCTACATTTACAGATTTGAAAACTGCACGCGAATCTCCAGGTTCTAAACCATTTGTCGAAGTTACATTCTGACTTTGTTTATAAACACGTAAAGATAACGATTGTTCGTTCTGATTAATAATTGTATTATTTTGATTTACACGTTCACGAACCAATCCTGGAGGTAAAACATACGGAATAGGTTGGCGAGCAAAATTTTCAATAATATTTAAAGTCGTCACATCAAATCCCGTATTTGTTCCTAATGGATTGATATTTGGATCTTCTACTAAAGATTCTTGATAACGTCTCCAATCACTTCGAACTAAATTTAAACTACCAAAACGAAGCGTAACTTCATCTGTAAATCCAGTTACAAACATACGCATGAAACGAATTGATTGTAAATCTGAAATTGCTCCGACTGCAAATTCTGGCAAATCTGAAATTGGCACTTTATATTGAACCCATTTTACTGGCGTTGTTCCACCATTAGGTAATTGAGCTGTTGTAGTTTGTACGTCCACTACATAATTTTCTCCAAGTACTGGATTTGGTCTAATCGGCACTTTATATTGAAAATATGCGTTGATTGTATTCATGGTATTGTCACCATCAATATCTTCAACATCTGGTAAGTTTTTAGCTCCGCGATCATTATCAGAAAAACTTACAGGTGAATTTCCTTGTAACCCATTATAGTTTTTATAGCGTTGCAAAACGTTCCCTGTTGCATTTAAGAAATACTCATAATTGTCCGCAGCTGGATCTGCAAACTGAGCAAATTGTGGAAATTGAGTTGCTTCTTGTCCATCAAGAATACCATCTAAACCAGCATCTTGAATCGCACGATTTGCAGGATCCGTATCAAAAGCATAAATTAAAGCGGTTGATGCAGGAACTTTACCCCAAATGGTACTCAAAGTAGAACCTTGTCCGTTTGCTCCAGGCAATCCATTCTCATATTGTTTCAATCCGTCTTGTAAAATATCTTCAGAAATATATCCAAGATTTAAATTTAATTCTCCAATATTATTAAAGTCTGCAACATCATTTGGATTACCAGTAAATGGATCTAACATCCAAAATTCGACATATTCGATATTCGAACGTTCAAAGTTTGATGTCGAAATCGCTCGCATAATTCCACCCCAATGATCTTGAGGATTTGTGAATGAATTATTCGCTAAAAATTGAGGATTGAAATTATAAGGTCCACGCTCTTTTGGATAGTAAGTTAAATCTAACGTATTAATTGTTAAGTTTTCTCCATTAGCAATATCCATCGTTGGAAATAATTCTTGCTTATAAATTCTTCTTGTTCTGTTTGAAGAAACGTCGTTTTCAGAAACTCCATCTGGACGACGAGAAGATGAATGAAATACTTGGTCAATATTATACCAAGATAATTTTGATCTTTTATAACCCGAAGATAAATCGGTTTGCTCTGCTCCAAATCCAACAGGCACACTTGATAAATACCAAGAATTTGCAGAAGAAATATCAATATTTGTACGTGTTGCTTCAAAATCATCAACATACGAAGTAGCTTCTCCATTCATTTGATCCACTTTTGAATTACCCGGAATCAAATAAGCAAATTCTGTTTTGAAACTAATATTCGATGGAACATCTGTATCAATATTTGGCAGTTTGTTTACCCAACGTGTTAAAAAAGGTGCATCAGCATTGTAATTAAAATTCAAACCAAGCATCGTATTGTTTACAGATTCTTGACCATAAGAAGATTTAACTGTCAAAGGTGTTTCTGACAATCTCAAGAAAGTTGCTCCTAATGAAACATCTTTATTAAATGTATGTTCAACATGAGCTCCGAAGAAAGTTCTACGATTCATGCTCATCATATTATTATTCTCAACGGTTACATTGATTGGCGTATTTGATTGTGCCAAAGATGGATCTAGGATTTCGACGCGACCAGATTGATAATCTACTGTATAATCAGAACCTTCCATTAATGTTCTTCCGCCTGCAGTAACAACAACTGAACCTTGAGGAACATTTAATCCAATATTAATTCCACCTGTTTCACTACGAAATTTACCTTTTACTTGAAATTTATTTTTAGATGCATCTTGAATTGCCCTAGAATATGATTGACGGTATAAGTTCTTATAAACGTATTTTTTCTGATTTTCGTTATACGATGCATCAACTTCGTAATCCTCGCCAGCATTAATAGAAAGCTTATTAAACAAATAATCTCCAAAAGGCTCCACACTCGTAAACATAATCAATCCTCTTTGAGAGTCAATCGTAATACCTTGCATGGTATTTGTGCTTTGAGGTCCAGATTGATTTGAATACGGATTTGAATTTCCTTGATTTGCAAAAGGATCAGCAACTGATGAAGAAACAAAATCAAAGAATCCATCTCCACCTTGCTCAGGATCGTTTGTAGAATTTAATCGATCTAAGTTAAAAACATTTAATAATGGCGTGTTAGCAACATCATCTGGTAATGGAGTTGCTCCTACTGGTGTAATATAATTTAAAGGTGATGGATCTGTATAAAGAATATTTAATCTAAAACCTTCTTGTGTAATATTTTGAGCACCAGGTAAAACATAAACGTTTTTCATCATCAAATCCCAAACTGGTTCTTCAGTTGATGTCAAACTACTTTTTAAAAGTTTCAAAATCAAACTTTGAGATGTTGGTACATCTTGTCCATCTTGATCCTGACCTACAACTGTTGCATCTATTCCATCAGTACCAAATTCACCAACTCGATAAATTTTCTCTCCAATCGTATATTCATATGCAACTGCGATCACTTCATCGTTTGACATTTTTTGATTTAAAGAGATGTAACCTAATTGTGGATGAAATTTAAATTCTGAAGGAGAAAGTTTTCTAGCGTTTTCTAATTTAACAAAATCACGCCCTTCGGTAACTGGAATATTAAATCCAGATGCTGCAGTATTGATATCTCTAATTCCAACATTCAAGAAGTTTGTACCAATTTTCCCTGGGTCGAACTGGTTATTGGCATTATTTGTTGGCGTATTTGTTGGAGCCAACAAAAAGTTAGGATACAAATTCAAATCAATTCCAATACTACGATCCGCCGGAACATTTGACAAACGAGTTTCTCCTAAATCTTGTAAACCTAAAATATTTCTAAAGTTATTATCTTTATTTGCAATACGATTTTGGCGGTTGGTAATCCAAACTTCAACACGTGTAATACGTGCACGACTATCTATATATGGATAATTACGTAAGGCTTGATCATAACGATCTCTAAAATACTGAGATAAAAAGAAGTGACGATCAGCATCGTAATCTAAGGCAAAAAATTCAAAATTTTCAACTAAACCACCGCCTTCAGTTGTAATGGTTCTTGACTCGGAATTTTGTTTAGAGAAAATTCCTGTAACTCTTGTTTTTCCAAATTGCAATTCTGTTTTAACACCAAACAAACTTTGTGCTCCTCTGATTAATGAATTATTAATTGGCATGGCAACATTACCAACTTCTATTTTCTGAAGAATATCATCTTCTTCAGGTGTGTATTCAAGCTTAATCATTTGTTGTTGAATTCCAAAAGTGGCCTCTGTATCGTAATTTATGTTTACGTCTAATTTAGTTCCAACTTTACCTTGCATACTCAATGTGATTTTTTGATCAAAATCCATTGTAAAAGTTCGTCGGTTTCTTGGAGAAATCAACGGATTATCTTGTTTTGTATAACGAACACCTAAATCAACTTCAACTGTTCCTAAAGGTTTTAAATCAATGGTATTACTTCCGAAAATAGACTCAAATAATTTAGAATTCACATAATATCTAGGTAAAAGATCTTTCTTCTCTTCATCGGTGGCAGTACCATCAATTGCAGCTTGTTTTTTTTGAAAATATTCAAGCATAGTTTTACGCATGACTAAATTTGAATATTCATCACGAGTTAAAAACATGGGATATTGCATATCAAATCCATCGATCGTGCGTGTATAAACATAACGGTCAGTCAATGGATCATAAGTATATGCTTCGATAATACTTTTTACATCTTCAATTTTAATATTACCGATAAGATTCGAATTTTTATCATCATCGTTCTCTTCGGTTACAACTTGAGCATTTGTTTGGAATGAAATCCAAAACAAAGCTATAAGCCAGATATACTTTTTTATAAATATTTTTTTTGGTAAGGCCTTCAAATTCTATAAGTTTTTTAAAGCTTGTTTAATAATCATTTCAACAGAAGCATCGGGAATTTGTTCGACGATTTTCTTCACAATTTTTTCGGAAGATTTTCTTACAAATCCAAGAACCTCTAAAGCAGATAACGCTTCTTCTGAATTTGTATTGTGATAAGTAACAGTTAAATCTTCAATATTGAACAATTTAATAACTTTTTCTTGTAATTCAATAATCAATCTTTGAGCAGTTTTTATTCCAATTCCTTTTATTGATTGAATTGTTTTTAAATCGTTTGATGCAATTGCATTCATCAATTCTTTAGGATTTGTATGCGAAAGCATATTGCGAGCAGTGTTTCCACCAATTCCAGAAACTGAAATTAATAATTTAAAAATTTCTTTTTCTACTTTATCAGCAAATCCATATAATGTTTGTGAATCTTCTTTTACTTGAAAATAAGTATGAAGGATAATATTTTCGGAGGTAGGTAATTGAGAATAGGTATGTAATGAAATATGTATATGATATCCAATTCCATTACAATCAATAACAACATCTGTAGGTGATTTCTCAACCAATCTTCCTTTTACAAAAGCAATCATAACTCTATTTTTCTTCAAAAATAGAAAAATTTATTAACACTTTTATAACATTTTAAAACTCTTTAGAAGATTGGTTGAAAGAATCTAATATTTATTTTTTACGTTTTTTCTTTTCTTGAGCATCCACAACAGCTACCGCAGTCATGTTTACCATTTCATCAACACTTGCACCTAATTGAAAAACGTGAACAGCTTCTTCTAATCCAAGAATAATTGGACCTATCGAAGTTGCGCCATTTAATTCTTTAAGCATTTTATATGTTGAATTTGCTGCATCTAAATTTGGGAATAAAAGCGTATTTACTTTCTTACCAACCAATTTAGAGAAAGGAAACTTCTCTTTTAGCATGTCTTGATTTAAAGCAAAGTCCATTTGAATTTCGCCATCAACAATCATTTCAGGATGGTGTTTATGAAGAAACTCAACCGCTTGACGCATTTTTTTTGGAGATTCTTCTTTTGAAGAACCAAAATTACCAAAAGAAACCATCGCCATTACTGGTTGCATACCAAACATTTTTACGGTTCTATCTGTCATTAAAGCAATTTTAGCCAATTCTTCTGCAGAAGGATCTGGGTTAATTGCAGTGTCTGCCAAAAACATTGGACCGCGCTTAGTCATCATCAAGTTTGTAGTTGCTACTTTGGTAACTCCTGGCATTTTAGGAATCATCTGCAAAATCGGCTTAATTGCTGAAGGATAACTACGAGAATATCCAGAAAGCATGGCATCTGCTTCGCCTTCTGTTACCATCATTGATGCAAAATAGCTACGTTCGCGCATCATCTTTTCAGCATCTAATAATGTAACTCCTCGGCGTTCGTTCTTATTCCAAAAAGCAGTTGCAAAACGTGTTCTACGCTCAACTTCTTCTTTTGTTTTTGGATCAATAATTTCTACATCTGCATCAAAACCAATTTCTTCTTTAAGTTCAAGAATAATTTCTTTGTTTCCAAGTAAAACCGGAATTGCAATTCCTTCTTCATAAGCAATCTGAGCAGCTTTTAAAACATTTAATTGATCTGCTTCTGTATAAATTACACGTTTAGGTTCTGTTTTAGCACGATTGATTAACAATCGAACCATTTTATTATCATTACCCATTCGAGAAGTTAACTCTTCGCGGTATTTATCCCAATCTGTAATCGGTGCGGTTGCAACACCAGATTCCATCGCTGCTTTAGCAACTGCAGGTGGAACTTCAGTTATCAAACGTGGATCAAAAGGTTTAGGAAGAATATAATCTTTACCAAAAACCAATCTCTTTTCACCGTATGCAATATTTACTTGTTCAGGAACGGATTCTTTAGCTAATTTAGCCAATGCATGTACCGCTGCCATTTTCATTTCCTCGTTGATTTTAGTTGCACGAACATCTAAAGCTCCACGGAAGATGAAAGGAAATCCTAAAACATTGTTGACTTGATTTGGCTTATCTGAACGACCTGTTGCCATGATAATATCTTCACGAGTTGCAATTGCCAATTCGTAATCAATTTCTGGAACTGGGTTTGCCATTGCAAAAACAATCGGATTTACGTTCATCGTTAACAACATTTCTGGAGTTAATACGTTTGGAGCAGATAATCCTAAGAAAACATCGCTTCCTTTCATCGCTTCGGCCAAAGTCAAACCTTCAACGTCTTTTGCGTATTGCATTTGCACAGGAAGTAAATCGGTACGATTGGTATGTAACACACCGTCTTTATCAAACATCACAATGTTCTCAACCTTAACTCCTAACATCAAATATAAATTAGAACAAGCCAAAGCTGCAGAACCTGCACCTGAAACCACTAATTTAATTTCCTCTATTTTTTTGTCAGATAATTCCAAAGCATTTAATAAAGCAGCAGCAGAAATAATTGCTGTTCCGTGCTGATCGTCATGCATTACCGGAATATCTAATTCTTCTTTTAAACGTCTTTCTATTTCAAAAGATTCAGGAGCTTTGATATCTTCTAAATTAATTCCTCCAAAGGTTGGAGCAATATTTTTAACTGTTTCGACAAATTTGTCAATATCTTTGGTATCCACTTCGATATCAAAAACATCAATATCAGCAAAGATTTTAAATAACAAACCTTTACCTTCCATTACAGGTTTTGAAGCTTCTGGACCAATGTCACCTAAACCCAAAACAGCTGTACCGTTTGAAATAACAGCTACTAAATTTCCTTTAGCAGTATATTTATAAACATTCTCAACATTCTTAGCAATTTCTAAACAAGGCTCTGCAACTCCAGGAGAATAGGCTAATGATAAATCTCTTTGAGATGCGTAAGGTTTTGTAGGAACAACAGCAATTTTACCCGGATTTGGTTTTGCATGGTAAAGTAGTGCTTCTCTACGTTTAGTGTCTTTATGCATAATTTCTAGTTTCTATTACAAACAAATATAGCATTTACAACTAACTAGAAAAAAAATAAAAAGATTTTTTTATTCCACATCTTTAATAAATTGGATATTTTTTACCAAACCTTCGAATTTGATTCTTTTAACTGCCGATTTTTTAAAAACCTTATTAAATGTTTCTTTATTTAACGCATTCCAATCGGCTTTTGTTAACTCCAACAGATTCGCTCGAGGTTCAAAAAAAGGTTCGTTATGAGGTTTTGAAAAACGATTCCAAGGACAAACATCCTGACAAACATCGCATCCGTACATCCAATCGTCAAATTTTCCTTTCATTTCTGTAGGAATTTGATTTTGAAGTTCAATCGTAAAATATGAAATACATTTACTTCCGTTAACTACATAAGGTTGTTCAATTGCTTGCGTCGGACAAGCATCAATACAAGCTGTACAACTACCACAATGATCGGTTGTAATGGTATCGTAATCCAAATCTAAATCACAAATAATTTCGGCAATAAAGAAAAAAGAACCTGTTTTTTTTGAAATCAGATTGGTGTTTTTTCCCATCCAACCCAAACCACTTTTAACTGCCCAAGCTTTATCTAGAACCGGAGCTGAATCGATAAAAATCTCAGAATTAATTTCTCCGATATGTTCACGAATAAATGCAGTTAGTTCACTCATTCGTTTTTTGATTACTCCGTGATAATCTCGTCCGTATGCATATTTAGAAAGTTTATACGAATCCTCCACTTGAAACTGAGCTGGATAATAATTCATCAATAACGTAATGACAGATTTTGCTCCATCAACCAACAATCGTGGGTCTAAACGTTTATCGAAATAATTTTCCATATAACTCATTTCGCCATGCATGTTTTTTGAAAGCCAATTTTCTAAACGAGGCGCTTCGGTTTCCAAAAAATCTGCTTGAGATATACCACAAGAAAGGAAGCCTAATCGCTCGGCTTCCTTTTTTATCATTTGAGTATGTTTTGAACGATGCAACATTTAAAATAATCCTCCTTGAACGTTTGGTTTTTGTCTATCTAAATGTTTGTATGCTTTATCTGTAACTTCACGACCACGAGGTGTTCTGAAAACAAATCCTTCTTGAATTAAGAATGGTTCGTAAACCTCTTCAATCGTTTCGGCATTTTCAGAAACCGCAGTTGCTAAGGTCGATAATCCAACAGGACCGCCTTTAAATTTATCAATAATGGTGGTAAGAATCTTATTATCCATTTCGTCTAATCCGTGTTGATCGACATGTAAAGCATTCAAAGCAAAACGAGCAATTTCGATATCAATTTTTCCGTTTCCTTTGATTTGAGCAAAATCACGAACGCGACGTAAAAGTGCATTAGCAATACGTGGTGTTCCGCGGCTACGACCTGCAATTTCAATCGCAGCTTCTAACGAAATTGGAACTCCAAGAATAGAAGAACTTCTTTCGATGATGGTACTTAAAAGTTCGGTATTGTAATATTGTAATCGGCTTTGAATTCCGAAACGCGCACGCATTGGAGCAGTTAATAAACCAGAACGCGTAGTTGCGCCAACTAAAGTAAACGGATTTAAATGAATTTGAACTGAACGTGCATTAGGTCCAGATTCGATCATGATGTCGATTTTAAAATCTTCCATTGCCGAATATAAATATTCTTCAACAACTGGACTTAATCGATGGATTTCATCGATAAACAAAACATCGCGTTCTTCTAAATTAGTTAGCAAACCAGCTAAATCTCCCGGTTTATCTAAAACAGGACCAGATGTAATTTTAATTCCAACGTTTAATTCGGCTGCTAAAATATTAGCAAGCGTGGTTTTTCCAAGTCCGGGTGGTCCGTGAAACAACGTATGATCTAATGCTTCGTTACGTAAATTAGCAGCTTTTACAAAGATTTGTAAATTTTCTAACACTTGATCTTGACCTGTAAAATCGTCAAAACTAAGTGGACGTAATTTTTTTTCTACATCGTTTTCTTCCGGTGTGAAATGAGCATTTGTTGGATTTAAATTCTGATTCATACCACAAAGATAAACTTTTTTAGAATTGGAAAAAGTTGTTAGGTAGCGGATTTGAAAATCCAAAGAAAGAAATTTCAATTATCTAATTGTATATTTGATATGATCATTTTGAAAAAACTATGAACGGTTCTACAATAAAACAAATCAACGCTAAATTAAAACAACTTCCTGAAGATCTTTTGGAAGATGTTGAACGTTATATTGATTTTTTAACTTTCAGGTATAAACTAGAAAAGGAAGATATTCCTCAATGGCAAAAAAATATTTTAGATAAACGCTTAGACAGTTATCAAAACAGTCCTGATGATGTACTACCGATAAAAACATTATTTGAAATTCTAGATAAAGATGTATGAAATACGATTTAGTTTACCTTACTGAAGCAAAAAGTGATATTCAAATGCTAAAAAATGGTATAAATCGAAACAAATTGGTTTAGAAAAACGATTCGATAATGAAGTAAAAAAAGCTATTCAATTAATCGGTAATGATCCATTTCTTTTTGAAGCTAGATACCGAGATACACAAATTGTATTTACTAATACATTTCCTTTTGGAATTCATAACATCATTGACAAAATTAAAAAAAGAGTTGTGATACTTGCCGTATTACATACTTCTAAAGATTCTAATATTTGGTAGAAACACAAAGTCCCGCAATTTGCAGGGCTTTTACCTTTTTAAATAAAGAACTTCTACTCTTTGATATGTAAATGCAACAGCAGTAAGTGTTTTATAAACAAAAAACACTTACTGCATTTTTATGAATATCTCGCTTTTTTTATTAGTTAAAAACGTGAATTATAACAGTCTCGGGGTTATCTATTTTACCACAATGACTTTTTTAGAGACTACTTTATAAGCTACATATTTTATTAAACTATCTGATTTTAAATATCTATAATCGTAGTATAATTCATCTAAAATTAAACCTCCAATAAAAAAAGTCCCCTCTTCATCAAACTCATAAGATAAATTTAAACTATTCTTATCTAACAATATTGAATCTGCATAAATCCTTTCATTAAAATTGTTTAAATTTTCTGGGAAGTATTCTGAAAAAAGAATATATCTATATTTAACGGATTCTTTCACTCTCGGTTCAATAATTGTATCAAATGTAGAATTTAAAAAAATATAATTTGCAACATTAGTTTCACCAACCTTTACCGTATCAGGAAACTTACAAAATGCAGAGATTTTAGAATTTGAACGATAGTCAGTTAATTTATTATAATCTTTCTTTTTATTACAACTTATTAAAAGTAACGAAATTAAAAAATATGAGATAAACTTAGACATTTCAAAAGAATTTTAACCAAATATAACAAAAAAGTCCCACACTAAAAGTGCAGGACTTAATATTTGAGAATTATTAATGAGCTCCTCCGTCTTTTTCACCTTCCCTTAATGGAACGGTTTGCATAACGAAATCTTCATCATAACCTGGTTTAGAATAATCATAAGGCCATCTGTGAACTACTGGTAAATCACCTGGCCAGTTTCCGTGGATTGGTTCTACAGGAGTTGTCCACTCTAATGTAGTTGCTCTCCATGGGTTTTGAGTCGCTTTCTTACCGTAGAAAATACTATAGAAGAAGTTCCATAAGAAAACTAACTGGAATGCAGCTCCAACTAATGCGAATACAGTAATTAAGATGTTAACATCTACCATATCATCAAACATTGGGAATGCAGAGTTAGAATAGTAACGACGTGGTAAACCTGCTAATCCGATAAAGTGCATTGGGAAGAATACTCCGTAAGCACAAACTGCAGTTACCCAGAAGTGGATATATCCTAAGTTTTTGTTCAACATTCTTCCGAACATTTTAGGGAACCAGTGGTAGATACCAGCAAACATTCCGTAAAGTGCAGAAATACCCATTACTAAGTGGAAGTGAGCAATAACGAAATAGGTATCGTGAACGTTGATATCTAATGTAGAATCTCCTAAGATGATTCCTGTTAAACCTCCAGTGATGAACGTAGAAACGAAACCGATACTGAATAACATACCTGGGTTCATTTGTAAATTACCTTTCCAAATTGTAGTAATGTAGTTGAACGCTTTTACTGCAGATGGAATTGCAATTAATAATGTTGTAAACGTAAATACAGATCCTAAGAATGGATTCATACCTGAAACGAACATGTGGTGTCCCCAAACGATCGTAGATAAGAATGCAATTGCTAAGATTGATGTAATCATTGCGCGGTAACCGAAGATTGGTTTACGAGCATTAGCAGAAATTACTTCCGAACAGATACCCATTGCTGGTAAGATTACGATGTAAACCTCAGGGTGACCTAAGAACCAGAATAAGTGTTCGAATAATACTGGTGAACCTCCTTGGTAATGTAAAACTTCTCCTGCTAAATAAATATCAGATAAGAAGAAAGAAGTACCAAAGCTTCTATCCATGATTAATAATAAAGCTGCAGATAATAATACTGGGAAAGAAACCACACCAATGATAGCTGTTACGAATAACGCCCAAATTGTTAATGGTAATCTTGTCATAGACATTCCTTCAGTTCTTAAGTTTAAAACTGTTACGATATAGTTTAATGACCCCATTGCAGATTGTACAATGAATAATGCCATAGAAATTAACCATAAAGTCATACCTGTTCCTGAACCTGGGATTGCTTGTGGAACTGCTGATAATGGAGGATATATTGTCCAACCTGCAGAAGCTGGTCCTGATTCTACGAATAAAGATGATAACATAACTACACATGCAATAAAGAATATCCAATATGATAACATGTTCATGAATCCAGAAGCCATATCACGAGCTCCAATTTGTAATGGAATAAGTAAGTTAGAGAATGTACCACTTAAACCTGCTGTTAATACGAAGAATACCATGATTGTACCGTGAATGGTTACAAGTGCAAGATAAATATCGTTTCTCATTACGCCTCCTGGTGCAAATTCATCTCCTAATAACCATGAGAATACTTTGAAAGATTCTTCTGGCCAAGCAATTTGCATACGGAATAATAATGACATCACAATACCAATGATTCCCATAAAAATCCCTGTAATCAAGAATTGTTTAGCAATCATTTTGTGATCCATACTAAAGATGTACTTTGTTACGAAAGTCTCTTTATGGTGGTGGTCATGAGCGTCGTCATGTCCGTGAGTTAAATCGTGTCCTACTGCTGACATACTAAAATTTTATTTTTTGTAAGTATAAACAATTATTTGATAACTTGAGCTACAACAGCGGTAGTATCTACCACTGTTTCTAACTCTTGTGTATTTTGTTCAGGAGCTACAACTTTTTCAACAGCAGGTGCTTCAGCAGCGGCTTTTTCATCAGCTACTAATTGTCCTAAAGTTTTTTGTGCAGCGAACCATTTATTAAATTCAGCTTCTGTTTCAACAACAACTTTTAATTGCATGTTGTAGTGAGAACGTCCACAGATTTTATTACATAATAATACATAATCAAATACGTAAGGAGCTAAAGCTTCTTCTCCTTTTGCAACAAGTTCAGCACTTCTTTCAGAACGAACTTTATTGATTCTACTTACTCGGTTCTTAATTTCTTCTGTTTCTCTGATTTCAGCTGTAGTAACTGATGGAGTCATAGCGAATTGAGTTACCATACCAGGTACACAGTTCATTTGTGCTCTGAAGTGAGGGAAATAAGCAGAGTGTAAAACGTCTTGAGAACGCATTTTCATTACTACTTTTTTACCTTTAGGTAATCTTAATTCTGTAGCAAGAATATCATCTTGTGAATTTGGATCAGACATATCTGCTCCAGTTACATTTACTCCTTTTATAAAACGAACGTTAGCTTTACCTAAAACGTTATCTTTTCCTGCGTAGCGAATATCCCAACCAAATTGTTTAGCATAAACTTCAACATAAATAACATCTTCTTCTTCGTCAACATTCATGATTGCATTCCAAGTAAATAATCCGTAAAGAATTAAACCTGATAATACAATTACTGGAATAATAGTCCAAATCATTTCTAATTTTTCGTTATCAGAAAAATAGAATGCTTTTTTATCTTTTCTACCTCTATTTGCAAATGCGAAATAGTGTAGTAAAAATTGTGTAATAGTTTGAACAAAAAAGATTAATCCTAACGAAATCCACATTAAGTTGTCTACGTCTTTACCATGTTCAGATGCAGAGTTAGCTAAAAGTGGAAAATGTCCATACTTAACAATACTAAAGATAGTTAAAGCATAAATAAATCCTAAAAATCCGAATAATAAATATCCTTGGATATTGTTGTCTTTATCTGTAGCGATTTCAGAATCACATAATTCATTTCCTGAAATATTTTGTGTTAAATCAAATATTTTAGTTAATTGCCAAATTGCAATTCCTAATAATGCTACGATAACTAGTATTAATAAACTCGTCATTTGTTTATTATTTATATATTAATAATGAAAATGTTTACTTTCTTCAACCATTGGGTTATTCTTCACTAATAATGGAGTTTTAGCTAAAGCCTTAAATCCAAAATAGATGAATAATCCTGCGAATAATAATATAGCACCAATTTCAGTAACTCCGATATACCAAGAAGCACCAACAGTACCAGGCATAATCATATTATAGAAATCTAAATAGTGACCTACAAGAATACAAATACCAGTCATTACAATGATCCAAGATAAACGTTTGAAATCTGTGTTGATTAATAATAATACAGGTAATAAGAAATTCAATACTAACATTCCAAAGAACGGTAAGTTGTACTCTTTAATTCTAAAGATATAA
Source organism: Flavobacterium sp. I3-2 (assembly GCF_013389595.1). Lineage (NCBI taxonomy): Bacteria > Pseudomonadati > Bacteroidota > Flavobacteriia > Flavobacteriales > Flavobacteriaceae > Flavobacterium > Flavobacterium sp. I3-2. Next base: position 1,827,877 of record NZ_CP058306.1, on the reverse strand, counting down.
TATGTAACCTCTTCTGGGATGTTAGCATACCACATTAACATGAATTGTGAGAACCATAAGTATGTCCAGAAAATAGAAATACCGAACATGAATTTAGCTAAATCGTGTATGTGACTTTTGTTAACAAAATCTAAGTAACCTTGAGATTTCAAATAGATTGTAGCTAAAGCGATTACTGTAATTCCAGATACGAAGAAAGATGCAAAAACATACCATCCGAATAAAGTAGAATACCAGTGAGCGTCGATAGACATAATCCAATCCCATGACATAATAGATTCTGATACGATAAAGAATACTAAATAAGTAGCTGCTAATTTAAAATTCTTTTTATAGTATGTTAAATCTCCTGTTTCATCTAAAGCGATAGAATTTTTACGAGATAACATTCTAAAAATATTCCAACCTGCTAAGAAAATAACTGCACGGATTAAGAAAAATGGAATATTTAAATAAGCTGCTTTACCAGCAATTATAAAATCATAGTTAGGACTAGTTGGGTCAGTTACTCCATCAGCCATCCAAACAAACATATGATTTAAATGCATTGACGATGCAACTAATAAGATAAAGAAGATTATTGAACCAGGTAATAAATACGCTGATAATGCTTCCATAACTCTAAATAATACTGGTGACCAACCTGCAGAAGCTGCATATTGAATCTGATTAAAGGTAAAAATACCAAGTGCAATAAACATAAAGAAGATAGCAGCAACGTAAACAGCAGCCCAAGGCTTGTTTTGTAATTGGTGCAATACGTGTTCTAAATGTTTTTGATGAGCTTCATCATGAGCAGCAACTTCAGCGTGTGAATCTCCTACTGCATGACTATCTGTTGTAACGTGAGCTTCATCATGAGAACCATGACCATCATGGTGTTGTTCTGCTAAAATAAGCTCAACGTCTTGAACAGTTTTTGGAGCTGTTAAAAAACCATAAGCTATACCAATAACCCCAAGGATTATTAATAGGAAAGAGAAGGTTTTTAATTTATTTGAAAATGTGTACATATCTAAACTTTCAACTAAGTTTTACAATTATAATTCCGATTTCAATTTCATCACGTACTCAGTAACTAACCAGCGTTCGTGCTGTGTTAATTGATTTTTGTGAGAACCCATTGAATTCATACCGTAAGTTATTACATGATAAACACTACCTGGAGTAATATCTCTATCTGCATAACTTGGTACACCTAAGAATTTTTCTCTTTTAACTAAATTACCTTTTCCATCTCCTCCTTCACCATGACAAATTGCGCAATAAATATCGAACAATTTTTTACCTTCTGCTAAATCTTCAGCTGTTGGTTCAGTAATAGGTGATTTTAAGTTTGCTTTAGCAGCTGCTAAACCTTCTGGAGAATTTTCATACTCATAAGGCTCAAATCCACGAGGAATAGATCCTTTAGCTGGTAATTGACCTTCTTTACCGTTCTTAAAAGCAGGTGACTCAGAATAAGTTTCGTAAGCTACAGACTCGTACATATTAGGAAACAACTGATAGTTTGGATTTTCCTTATTAAAACAAGAAGTAGTTAAAGCTGAAACTCCTGCTAATGCTACAAATTTATATAAAGTTTTCATTCTACTCTTAGTGTTTATCGATTACTTTAACTTCAACTGCTCCAGTATTTTTAAAGAAAGCAACAGCATCTTCTTCATTTCCATGTAATGAAACTTCCATTAAGAAGTGATCGTCTGTTGTTCTAACATCTGGATTTTCTGCTGCTTTGAAAGGCCATAATCTACTTCTTAAAAAGAAAGTAATTACCATCAAGTGGGCAGCAAAGAATACAGTCATCTCAAACATGACCGGAACAAAGGCTGGCATGTTCTGAATATAACTAAAACTTGGTTTACCACCAATATCTTGAGGCCAATCTTGAATCATGATATAATTCATCATGAAAGTAGCGAAACCTAAACCACATAAACCATAAATAAAGGCACAGATAGCTAAGCGAGTTGGAGCTAATCCTAAGGCTTTATCCAATCCGTGAACTGGAAATGGTGTGTAAACTTCTTCAATGTGATGATGTGCAGCACGTGTAGTTTTTACAGCGTCCATTAAAACGTCATCATCATTATATAATGCATGTATAACTTTTGTACTCATAATTTATTAATGATTATGTGAATGGTTCCCGTTTTCTCTAGCTCTTTTGAAATTGTCTCCAGAAGATTTTAAAATAGTTTTAACCTCTGCTTGAGCAATTACTGGGAAGCTTCTAGCGTATAATAAGAATAATACAAAGAAGAATCCGATTGTTCCGATGTAGAAACCTGCATCTACAAATGTTGGTGAGAACATTGTCCAAGATGATGGCAAGTAGTCACGGTGTAATGAAGTTACGATAATTACGAAACGCTCAAACCACATACCTACGTTTACTACTAACGAAATAATAAAAGATGCCATGATACTTGTTCTAATTTTCTTGAACCACATTACCTGTGGAGAAATTACGTTACAAGTCATCATTAACCAGTATGACCACCAGTAAGGTCCTGTAGCACGGTTTAAGAAAGCATATTGCTCATACTCTACTCCAGAATACCAAGCGATAACTAACTCTGTAATATATGCTACCCCAACGATAGATCCAGTAATCATTACAATAATATTCATTAACTCAATATGTTGAATTGTAATATAGTCTTCAAGACCAGATACTTTTCTCATAATGATTAACAAAGTGTTTACCATCGCAAATCCAGAGAAGATAGCTCCTGCAACGAAATACGGAGGTAAGATTGTTGTATGCCATCCTGGAATAACAGAAGTAGCAAAGTCAAATGATACAATTGTGTGTACCGATAATACAAGTGGAGTTGCTAAACCAGCTAATACTAAAGAAACCTCCTCAAAACGTTGCCAGTCTTTTGCACGACCAGACCATCCGAATGATAAGATAGAATAAACTCTTTTAGTAAAAGGGGAAATAGCTCTATCACGTAACATAGCGAAATCAGGTAATAAACCAGTCCACCAGAAAACTAACGATACTGATAAATATGTTGAGATCGCAAATACGTCCCATAATAATGGAGAGTTAAAGTTAACCCATAATGAACCGAATTGGTTTGGCATTGGTAAAACCCAGAATGCTAACCAAGGACGTCCCATGTGGAAAACTGGGAACATACCCGCTTGACATACAGAGAAAATTGTCATTGCCTCTGCAGAACGGTTAATTGCCATTCTCCATTTTTGTCTGAATAATAATAATACGGCAGAGATAAGTGTACCCGCGTGACCGATACCTACCCACCAAACGAAGTTAGTGATATCCCATGCCCAACCAACTGTTTTATTTGAACCCCAAGTACCAATACCTGTTGAAACGGTATAAGCTACACAGCCAACTCCCCAAAGGAAAGCAATTAATGCGATTGAGAAAACAATCCACCATTGTTTATTTGCTCTTCCTTCAACAGGTCTAGCCACATCTACAGTTACATCGTGATAGCTTTTATCACCAAGAACTAAAGGTTTTCTAATGGGTGCTTCGTAATGTGACGACATAATCCTTTATAATGTTTCTAATTAATAATATACTATGAATTTCTAACTTTAACGTGGTAGAAAACATTTGGTTGTGTACCAATGTGCTCTAATAAATGATACATTCTATCATCTTGTGCTAATTTAGCAACTTCTGATTCTTTATCATTAACATCTCCAAATACCATAGATCCAGATGAACATGCAGCAGAACAAGCTACTTCAAATTCATTTGCTTTTACCAATCTACCTTCACTCTTAGCTTTTAAGATTGTAGCTTGAGTCATTTGGATACACATAGAACATTTTTCCATAACCCCACGTGAACGTACATTTACATCTGGGTTTAATACCATACGACCTAAATCATCATTCATGTTATAATCAAACTCAGCATTTTGAGCGTATAAGAACCAGTTGAAACGACGTACTTTATAAGGGCAGTTGTTTGCACAGTAACGAGTACCAACACAACGGTTGTATGCCATTTGGTTTTGACCTTGACGACCGTGAGAAGTTGCAGCCACAGGACATACAGTTTCACAAGGTGCGTGGTTACAGTGTTGACACATTACAGGTTGGAATGCAACTTGTGGGTTATCAGCAGGATTTTCTAAACCTTTGAAAGTTTCGATAGATCCCATTAAACCACTTGCAGCCATTTTAGTTTCAACATCACCTTGGAAAGTATCTTCTGAAGAATAATATCTATCGATACGTAACCAGTGCATATCACGAGATTTTCTAACTTCTGTTTTACCAACAACTGGAACATTGTTTTCAGCGTGACATGCGATAACACAAGCTCCACATCCTGTACAAGAGTTTAAGTCAATAGATAAATTAAAGTGATGCCCAATTGTACGATCAAATGATTGCCAAATATCAACAGTCGATGCTTTTACAGATTGGTGATCTAAAGATACATGAGGTTTTACATTCCATACATCTGCTCCTTGATCATTAAATGTTTTTAAATCCGTATCTTTTAAGATATCACCTCTACCCATTAATGTTTTTTGTAACTGAATACAAGCAAATTCATGCTCTCCTGCAGTTTTTTCAATGGTAACATCTTGAGTATTATTAAATCCTTTATATAAAGTATAAGCATTTACACCTACCTGCATTTCTTCTTTCATACCAGCTTTACGCCCGTATCCTAAAGCTAAACCGATAGTTCCTTTTGCTTGACCTGGCTGAACAACAACTGGTACATTTTCTAAAACTTTATCTCCTAATTTAATAGAAATATAACGTCCATTCATACCACCGTTTGCAACAAACCAGTTTTCTAATCCTAATTCTTCTGCATCAGCACGAGAAACAGTTGCATAGTTATCCCAAGAAACACGAGTTAATGGGTCAGGGAATTCTTGTAACCATGGGTTATTAGATTGTTGACCATCACCCATTCCTGTTTTTGTATACAATACCAATTCAAAACCAGCTCCTTTTTTAGCAGCAGCTAATTGAGAAGCAGCCGTTGAGAAATCAGCAGAAGCAGTTGAATTACCAGTAGCTTCGAATGTATAGAATCCATTATGTACTAATTTATTCCAAGTAGTTCCTGTAGCAATTCCAGTTCCAACAGCTCTTAAATAATCGTAGTAAGATTCTGTTTTTCCTAACCAAGAAAGCATACCTTCTTGAATTTGTTTAGAATTGAATAAAGGACGAATTGTAGGTTGTGTAACCGAGTAATGTCCTTTTTTCATTTGAACATCTCCCCAAGACTCTAAGTAATGAGTTGTAGAAGCAGCAATTGTTGTAGCCGCTGCAGTTTCATCTTCTCTTAAAGTATATGTAGCAGATAGTTTTACTTTTTTCAATCCTTCTAAGAAAGCAGCAGCATCAGCTAAAGTATAAGCAGGATTAACTCCAGACATAATTAATGTATGAACTGAACCAGCATTCATATCTTTTACTAATTGAGCAACCTCTTTATTATTACCTCCACGAACATATTTTGGTTGTGCAGGATTGAAAGCAGCAGATCCTAATGCTTGATTGATTGCGAATACAAGTAATTGAGCATTTACATCATCAATTCCTGAAACTAAAACACCAGCAGAACCAGCAGCTTTTAATTGTTGTGCAGCTTTTACCACTTCTGCATCAGCAGCTGTTGCAGCAACAGAAACAGTAGAACCAGTAACTAAGCTATATAATTTAACTAATGCTAATTTTTGATCAGCAACAGTCATTGGAACTCGTTTATCAGCATTCGCTCCAGCTAACGACATATTAGCTTCGAACTGAATGTGTTTAGACATTTTTCCGTTTTTAGGAACACGACCTTTTGCATAAGCAGCATCGTATCCTCCACCTTGCCAATCTCCTAAGAAATCAGCACCTACAGAAACAATTACATCAGCTTTTCCGAAATCGTAATCAGCTAATGCTCTTTCTCCGTAAGCTTGTTGGAAAGCATCTAGAGCAGCATCTGAAGAAACTGCATCATAAACAACATGTTGTAATGTTGGGTAAGCTGCATTTAATTCAGACATTAATTTATTAGTTGACGGAGAAGCCATTGTATTTGTTAACACAACGATTTTACTTCCTGCAGCTTTAGCTTCTTCTAAACTCGCTTTGATTTTAGAATCAACTTCTGACCATGAAGCAGCTTTACCTTCAATTTTTGGTTGCTTAAGACGTAAGCTATCATATAATGATAATACAGAAGCATGCACTCTTGCATTTGCGCCAGTTAAAGCTCCTTCTTCATTATTATTAACAACTTTAATAGGACGTCCTTCGCGTGATTTAATTAAAATATTAGTAAAATCAAATCCATCAGCAATAGTGGTAGCATAATAATCTGCCACACCAGGAATGATTTCTTCTGGTTGCAACACGTAAGGAATCGATTTTTTCAAAGGACCCTCACAAGCAGCTAATGATGCAGCTGCCGTTGAAAAACCAACGTATTTCAAAAAGTCTCGACGAGTAGTTGAAGACGAAGACAAGGTGTTTTTATCACCAAGAAACTCTTCAGTAGGAATCTCTTCAACAAACTCATTGTTTCTCAGCTTATCAACAATAGAACTGTTCTCGTTAAGCTCCTCAACACTTTTCCAGTATTTTTTGTTTGATGCCATTGTTATATATATTAGCTTCTTAAATTATTTTTAATAGTGACATTTACCACATTCTGTTCCACCCATTTGAGCAGCTGTCAATTTCTCTACACCGTACTTTTTAGATAATTCTTCGTGAATTTTCGCATAGTAAGCGTTGTCTTTAATTTTAACATCCGTCTCACGGTGACAGTTAATACACCATCCCATTGTTAATGGAGAATGTTGTCTCATCACTTCCATTTCTTCAACTGGTCCGTGACATGTTTGACATTCTAAACCTGCAACAGAAACGTGTTGAGAGTGATTGAAATATACGAAATCAGGTAAGTTATGAATACGAACCCATTTAACTGGTTTCTCTTCTCCTGTATATTCTTGAGCAATTGGATCCCATCCTACTGCATCATAAATCTTCTGAATTTCTGCAGTGTAGTATTCTCTACTGTACTCAACATAAGTTGAATCTGGATGACCTGTAAATTCATTAATATTTTTGTGACAGTTCATACAAACATTCAATGATGGAATTCCAGATGTTTTACTTGTACGAGCTGAAGAGTGACAATATTTACAATCGATTCCGTTTTCTCCAACGTGAATTTTGTGAGAGAAGTGAATTGGTTGAATTGGCTCGTAACCTTTATCAACTCCAATTTGCATCATAAATCCGAATGCAAAATAAGAACCAACTAAAATCAACATAATTACAGAAACAATTACTGCAAATTGATTTTTAACAAAAGCTTTCCAAATTGGCAAACTTTTTTGTTCTTGAACCGTTAAACCATTTTTCTCAACAACTTTTGCTAATACCTTCTTAACTAATAAAAGCATAATTACAAGCATTGCTAAAACTACAGCCAATGCAATTAATATTACCATATTAGAAACACCAGCATCAGCCGAAGCAGCTTGACCTGTATTATCTCCAGGACCTCCAGCTTTCGGAGCTTCTTTAACCGTTGAAGTATACGCAATAATATTATCGATATCTTCATCAGATAAATTTGGGAATGAGTTCATAGGAACATTCTTCCACTCATTGAAAACCTTGACAGCAGCAGCGTCACCTGATTTAATTAATCCTGAACTATCTTTAATCCATTTATGAAGCCATTCAGTCGAATGTCTTTCAGCAACACCACGCAAAGCAGGTCCTGTTGAAGCCGCATCCAACTTGTGACAAGCCGCACAATTTGAATTAAATAATTCTTTACCCTTTGCAGCATCTTGCGCAAAAGACAACGTAGAAAAAGTTAGCATAAATGCTAAACACAAGAAAAAAATCCTTGAAAACGAATTATGGTTACCCACTTTTTTCATAGTTAAAAAATGATTATCAACTAATTTTGGTTTAAAATTCCTATTAAAACAACAGACTCTTTTACACCTTTTATTTATAAACTCCGACAAAAATACAACATAACACGCACTAACAAAAACCTCATTTACTATAAATTGTAATTTATAACTGTTCTAAATAACAGAAATTGTTCATTATTTTTAAAGAAATTGTAATTTTGTACCAAATCGTATTCATTATGAAGAATTTAAGAAATCAATTACCATATTTTATTATAATTTTAACATTTCTTAATGTTAATAACTCAAATGCTCAAAGCAGTCAATTTCAACTAATTCAAGATAATAACTTTGAAAAACTTGTTAAAGAAAAAAACTCTGTTAACAATTCTTTTTCAATTTATAAAAATTTTTCAATTCAACTTTTCCACAGTGACAAAACAGAAACTGAAAATAAATTTCATGAGTTTAAAAACAATTTTCCTGACATTGTTGCCACAATAATTTATGCAGAACCTAAATATAAATTAATCGTTGGAAATTACAGAAATAAAATTGATGCCGAACGAAATTTAAAAAAATTACAAAAAAACTATCCTGAAGCATTTATCGTTCGTTTAACAAAATAACAAAAAGCACTTTCATTTCCAGAAAGTGCTTTTTAGTTATAATAAATTATAGATTGACCGAAATCTGAATAGTATGTAAAATACAACAATCCAACTAAAAGTAAAATCAGAAAAACCAAATACAAAAAAGCAGAAAATTTATTTACAAATCGTGGTGCATAATTTTGTTGCAAATAAAAAACAAAAGTCAATAAGCAAAACATCGACAACATGCCAACAAATGAAATTACAAAAAAAGATAAGGACAAACCACGATCAAAATATCTTCCTCTGAAAGCCAAAAAAGCCGAACCAAAAATAGATGCAAAAAAGGCATAAGCAATGCGTGCATTCCATTTATTGTACCAACCTTTAAAGCCAGGAAAATTATCCATCTCATTTACATGTACATCATAAATTTGCGCCGACTTATTTCGAAAAAATCGTTCGATTCGATTCATTTCCAAAACAACCATAATCATAAGAATCGTCATAAACGCGATAAAATAATAAACCAAATTGGGAACGGTCAACAAATATTCAAATGTTCCTTTTACATGTTCAAAATTCTTTTCCATTTTTATTTTAAATGTACAAAAAAAACGCCTTCAGAATTTGAAGACGTTTTTGTATTTAAAATCCAGCGATGTTAATAATCTTTCCTGGAACGATAATAATCTTTTTAGGCTCTTTACCATCTAACTGCGCAATGGTTCTTTCATCATTCATGATGATTTCTTGAATTTGCTCTGCTGTTAAATCTAAAGGCAATTCAATTTTAAAACGCATCTTACCATTAAATGAAACCGGATATTCTTTTGAACTTTCTACCAAATAAGAAGCCTCAAATTTTGGGAAAGCAACATCTGAAATCGAGCCTTCGTTACCTAGCAAAGTCCAAAGCTCTTCGGCAATATGTGGCGCATAAGGCGAAACCAAAATTGCCAATGGCTCTAAAATTGCTTCATGATGACATTTTTGTTGCGACAATTCATTTACACAAATCATAAATTGAGAAACCGATGTATTGAAAGAGAAATTCTCAATATCTTCAGTTACTTTTTTGATGGTTTTATGTAACGATTTATACATGTCTTTTGTAGGCTCTTCGTCTGTTACAATTACACCATTATCATCTGCATACAATCTCCAAAGTTTTTTCAAGAAACCAGAAACTCCAGTAATTCCAGCAGTATTCCAAGGTTTAGCTTGCTCTAACGGGCCTAAGAACATTTCGTACAAACGTAAGGTATCTGCTCCGTATTCTTCACTAATCTCGTCAGGATTAACTACATTGAATTTAGATTTAGACATTTTTTCTACTTCATGTCCTACAATGTATTTACCTGAATCTTCTAAAATAAATTCAGCATTTGCAAAATCAGGACGCCAAGCTTTAAATCCATCAACATCTAATTCAGAAGAATTATTCACTAAAGAAACATCGGCATGAATTGGTTGCACTTTATATTCTCCAATTTTTCCTTTAGAAACAAAAGTATTCGTTCCATCAATACGATAAACAAAAGCAGAAGTTCCCAAAATCATTCCTTGGTTGATTAATTTTTTGAAAGGCTCTTCAGCTTTAATATATCCACGGTCTTTTAAGAACTTATTCCAAAAACGTGCATACAATAAGTGACCTGTTGCGTGCTCGCTTCCTCCTATATATAAGTCAACACTTTCCCAATAATTCAACGCTTCTTGAGAAGCAAAGTCCGCCTCGTTATCAGCATCCATATAACGTAACCAATACCAAGAAGAACCAGCCCAACCTGGCATTGTATTCAATTCTAACGGAAAAATAGTTTCGTTATTTATTAAAGCGTTATCCACAACCTTATTATTAACAGTATCCCAAGCCCAAACCGAAGCATTACCTAAAGGTGGTTGTCCATCTTCTGTTGGTAAGTATTTTTCAACTTCAGGTAAAGCAATTGGTAAATGTTTTGCGTCAATCATTTTTGGTAATCCGTTCACATAATAAACAGGGAACGGTTCTCCCCAATAACGTTGGCGAGAGAAAACAGCATCACGTAAACGGTAATTTACTTTTGCTTTTCCAGCTGCGATCGCTTCAAGTTGCTCGATAACTTTTTTAGTTCCTTCTTTATAATCTAATCCGTTTAAGAAATCAGAATTCACTAATTCAAAACCAGATTTTTCTCCGTAAGCAGCTTCAGAAATATCTTGATTAAATATATTTTTAATCTCTGGCATTCCTTCTTTTCCTTTAAAGAAATTTGCAAAAGCATAATCACGCTCATCGCCACATGGAACAGCCATAACAGCACCAGTTCCGTAACCAGCTAAAACGTAATCACCAATCCAAACCGGAATTGGTTCTTTTGTAAACGGATGTTCTGCATAAGCACCTGTGAAAACACCAGAAATTGTTTTAACATCAGCCATACGTTCGCGTTCACTTCTTTTTGCAGTTGCTAACACATAATCATCAACAGCTTCTTTTTGTTCTGGAGTTGTAATTTTAGAAACCAAATCGTGTTCTGGTGCTAAAGTCATAAAGGTTACTCCGAAAATTGTATCAGGACGTGTAGTAAAAACTTCAATCGTTTCTTCTGCTTCTTTTAATTTAAAAGTTACAGATGCACCTACAGATTTTCCAATCCAGTTACGTTGCGACTCTTTAATAGATTCTGACCAATCGATCGCATCTAAACCTTGAAGTAAACGTTCTGCATAAGCAGAAATACGCATCGACCATTGTGTCATTTTTTTACGAATCACTGGATGACCGCCACGTTCAGAAACTCCGTTTATAATTTCGTCATTAGCCAAAACAGTACCTAAAGCCGGACACCAGTTTACTTCTGTTTCTGCTAAATAGGTTAATCTATATTGTAATAAGATTTTTTCTTGTTCATCTCCAGAAAAAGCATTCCATTGGTCTGCTGTGAAAACTGCAATATTATCGTCACAAACAGCTTGCACATTTACATTTCCTTCTTTCGAAAAAATATCGATTAACGTGCAAATACTTTCAGCTTTATCAGTAACCTTATTATACCAAGAATTGAACAATTGAATAAAAATCCATTGGGTGTGTTTGTAATATTCAGGAGTTGAAGTACGCACTTCTCTACTCCAATCAAATGAGAAACCAATTTTATCTAATTGCTCTCTATATCTATTGATATTTGTTTCGGTAGTAATCGCAGGATGTTGACCTGTTTGAATCGCATATTGTTCGGCAGGTAAACCAAATGAATCGTAACCTTGCGGATGTAAAACATTAAAACCTTGATGACGTTTAAAACGTGCATAAATATCCGAAGCTATATAACCAAGTGGATGCCCTACGTGTAACCCTGCTCCTGACGGATAAGGAAACATATCAAGAATATAATATTTAGGTTTATCAGAATCGTTTTTTGCTTTAAACGTTTGGTTTTCGTTCCAATATTTTTGCCATTTGGCCTCGATTTCGTTCGGATTATATTTCATTTTTAAGCGTACAATTTACCTTAATTAACTTAAATTCAATGTTTTGAATTCGAAAAACAAGATTTCATCATCAAAATTAATCACAAAAATAAACTATATTTATAAGAAATGTAAATCTTTACACATTATAATAGGTGAAAAATAATTTTCTTTAGTATTTTTACCCTTTAAAAAATTAGTTATGGCAAGTTCGTTCGAGAGATATCAAAAGAGAAGATTAATATCATCTTACTTTTCGGTTATCTTAAGTATCTTTTTAGTATTATTTTTACTTGGTTCACTGGGATTATTTTTGATAAATTCTGAAAAAATATCGAATAATTTCAGAGAAAACATTCCTATGTCGCTTTATTTCAAAGACAAAGCAACACCAGAAGATTTTGCTAAATTCGAAGAAGCTTTAAAATCGGCACCATACATTAAAGATTTTAAATTTGTTCATAAAGATTCGGCTGCAATTGACCAACAAGAAGTTATTGGAGAAGATTTTGTTCACTTTTTAGGATTCAATCCGCTTCAAAATTCATACGACATTCATTTTAAAGGTGAATATGTTATAAAAGATAGTATTAAAAGTATTGAAATCGTTTTTAAAGAAAATGAATTAATTGAAGATGTAGTTTATGACCAACAATTGGTTGAATTAGTAAATGAAAATATTACCAAAATTACTTTTTGGGTTTTGGTTGTAAGTGGTGTTTTTGCATTTATATCATTCTTATTAATCAACAGTTCATTGAGATTATCCGTTTATGCAAAACGATTCATTATCAAAACGATGCAAATGGTTGGTGCTACAAAATCATTCATTAGAAAACCATTTATTTGGACAAGTGTAAAACTTGGAATGATTGGTTCTATATTAGCAATTCTTGGTGTTTTAGGCATCGCATATTATGTCGATTCTAAATTCCCAACCTTATTAATTTTAGAAGATACACAATCTTTATTCATCGTTTGTGGAGGAATTTTTATAGTAGGAATTATAATTACCTATATTAGTACTTTCTTTGCAACACAACGATTCTTAAATTTAAAATCAGACGATTTATACTAAAATATATGGAAAATACAGAAAACAACGATAAATTTTTATTCCACAAAGAAAATTACATCGTCTTAATTATAGGATTAGCAGTTATTGCATTAGGATTTATTTTAATGTCTGGAGGTGGTAGCGACGACCCAAATGTTTTTAACGAAGATGTATTCAGTTTCAGAAGAATACGATTAGCTCCAACTGTAATCTTTATTGGATTTGGAGTTTGTATTTATTCGATTTTTAAGAAGCCGAAAAAATAACATGTCAAAATAAACAAACCAAAAATCAAACTTAAAAAACAACTTATCAATGGACATTTTCCAAGCAATTATTATTGCCATTATTGAAGGCTTAACCGAGTATTTACCTATCTCATCAACAGCTCACATGGGCTTTACCGCAGCATTGATGGGAATGGAAGAAACAGAATATTTAAAAATGTTTCAAGTATCGATTCAATTCGGAGCTATTTTATCAATCGTAGTATTATATTGGAGAAAATTCTTTGATTTTTTGAACTTCAATTTCTATTTAAAATTAGGATTTGCAGTTATTCCAGCTTTGGGTTTAGGTTATCTATTAGACGATAAAATTGAAGCTGTTTTAGGAAACCAAATTGCAATTTCTACCGTATTAGTTTTGGGTGGAGTTGTGCTTTTATTCGTTGATAAATGGTTTAAAAATCCAAAAATCACTGACGAAAAAGAAATCACTTTCAAAAAAGCAATCATCATCGGATTTTGGCAATGTTTGGCTATGATGCCTGGAACATCGCGTTCTGCTGCTTCAATCATCGGTGGTATGACTCAAGGTTTAAGTAGAAAAGCTGCGGCAGAATTTTCATTTTTCTTAGCTGTTCCGACCATGTTAGCTGTAACTGTGTATTCTGTTTTTGTAAAAACTTGGGGCAAAGGAACCGAATTAGAACAAAAAGGTTACGAAATGATTTTAGCTTCAAATGAAACCATTATAACTTTTATCATCGGAAACGTAGTTGCCTTTGTAGTTGCTTTAATTGCAGTAAAAACATTCATCAATGTATTAACTAAATACGGATTCAAATTTTGGGGTTGGTACCGCATTGTAATCGGAATTTTACTTTTAGTTTACTTCAACTTTTATAAATAAAAATGACAAAATTATCTCCTGAAGAATTTCAAGAAGGACAAGTTTTATTAATCGACAAACCTTTAACTTGGAGTTCGTTTCAAGCGGTTAACAAAGTAAAATATGCTTTGATTAAAAACTTGGGATTGCCAAAAAAATTTAAAATTGGTCACGCAGGAACTTTAGATCCATTGGCTTCTGGTTTATTGATTATTTGCACAGGAAAATTCACCAAGCGAATCTCTGAACTTCAAGGCCAAATCAAAGAATATACAGGAACTATTACCGTTGGTGCCACAACACCATCGTATGATTTAGAAACAGAAATCAACGAAACGTTTCCGGCAGAACATATAACAAGCGAACTAATTATTGAAATTACTAAGCAATTCATTGGCGAGATAGACCAATTCCCTCCTATTTTTTCTGCATTAAAAAAAGACGGAAAACGTTTATATGAACATGCTCGAGCTGGTGAAGAAGTTGAAATCGCTTCTAGAAAAATAGAAATCACAGAATTTGAAATCACACGAATTGCATTACCTGAAATCGATTTTAGAGTGGTTTGCAGTAAAGGAACATACATTCGTTCATTAGCTTTTGATTTTGGAAAAGCATTAAATTCTGGAGCACATTTAACTGCTTTGAGAAGAACCAAAATCGGAGATTTCTCAGTAGAAAATGCCATCGAACCTTTAGCGTTCGAAAAAATATACAATCCAAATTTTAAAGAAGCTGAATAAGCTTCTTTTTTACGTTATGAAAAAATTTCACATTCAACTGATGTTTCTTCTGGCATGTCTTAACACATTTTCTCAAGAAAAAGAAAAAAGCATTAATACATACCAAGCAATTGATTATCTACTACTTTTTAATCCAAATTCAAACAAAAACTCATATTACGATTCAAATCTTGGAAAAATGAATGAACCGTCGAAATTCGTTTTAGCTGGTTTAGGTGGACAATACGAATATGGAATTTCATATAATAATTGGCTAAGATTAGGTGCTTTAACAGGGGTTTATGCAAATATTTACGATAGTACATATAGTTTTCCTTTTGCAGGAAGTTTGACTTTGGCACCGAAAATTGGAACTGAAAGTAGAATATTTGGGAAGTTTGCATTTGGTTGGAATACTGCAATTGGAAGAGGAAATAAAAATGGTAATTTTTCAAATTATCAATTAGGCATTGAATTTGATGGAGATACAAAAATTTTCATCTTTGCGACTAATCACGATTTTCAAATAAAAAACACAAACTATAGCACGATAGGAATCGGATTTGGTGGAATACTTTTTAAAGACAAAAAATAATGAATATGAAACTACAAGACCTAAATTGGAGCAAAACAATACATTTAATTTTCAGTTTGTTTTTTATTCAGGTAATCTGCGCGCAAAATCAAAAATTAGAAAACGGTGATTTACTTTTCATCAACATCAATTGCGGTCCGATGTGCGATGCCATAAATGCAGTGACTGAAGGTTTTGAAAGCAATGATTTTAATCATATGGGAATGGTAATTGCTGAAAACAACGAATATTTTGTTTACGAAGCCATTGGAAAAGCAGTTGTAAAAACACCATTAAAAACGTTTGTTTCTTACACCAAAGAACCTATTTATTTAGGAAAACTTAAAAATGAATATCAATATTTAATTCCGGATGCAATTGCATTTTCTGAAAAACAATTAGGTGTGCCGTACGACAATGATTTTATTTACAACAACGAAAAATATTATTGTTCAGAATTGATTTACGATGCGTTTTTATTTGCAAACAATGACAAACCATTTTTTAAATTATTTCCGATGACGTATAAAGAACCTAATTCGGATAATTTTTTTCCGATTTGGGTAGAACATTTCAAGAAACAAAACATCGAAATTCCAGAAGGAAAACCTGGTTGTAATCCAGGTGGAATGAGTTTAGATGATAAAATAATTTTACAAGTTTACAAACTGTAAATCTACCTTTGAACTACATTCAAATCAAAAAATAAAAACATTATATTTACAAAACACTAAAATTTTTCTATAAAAATTATGCTTTCAAAAAAATGCAAATATGCTTTAAAAGCTATGGTCTGTTTAGCAAGAAATTACGAACAAGGTAATTTAACTACGGCTGTGATTGCAGAAAAAGAGAACATTCCTAAAAAATTTTTAGAACAAATTTTATTAGAATTAAAACGATGGAAATTAGTAAATAGCAAACAAGGAATTGGCGGCGGATATTATTTATTAAAAAATCCAAACGAAGTTTCTTTAGCTGATTTGTACCGAATTTTTGACGGACCTATTTCGCTTACTCCTTGTGTTTCTATCAATTATTATGAAAAATGTGACGATTGTAAAGACGAAACTACTTGTTATTTACGCAAACAATTAATCGAAATTCGTGATAAAACTCGTGCAAGTATGATGGAAGCAACTTTGCAATCTTTTATAAATAGTTAATTGCTATTTTTTTATTTTTAAAACTCTACTACTTTGGTGTAACTTATAGAATTTATATATTTGCATAAATAAACATCCTAATGAACAGCGATTTAAAAAATAAATTCGAAGAAATAATAAAAGTCAATATTGAGAATCAAAGCTTTGAAAATCAAATAGCATATATTTTAAAAAACTTTGAAGGTATTATTTTCTCTACAAGCTTTAGCTATGAAGACCAATTACTAACTTTTTTTCTTCGCCAATATCCTATCGAATTTTTCACTTTAGATACCGGTCGATTGTTTGAAGAAACGTATGAAACGTGGAACGAAACCGTTTTAAAATATAAAATTCAAATCAAAACGTATACACCTACTCCAACTCTTTTAAGTGACTTTTTAACCGAGAAAGGACCAAATTCATTCTACCAATCTGTAGAAAATAGAAAACAATGTTGCGACATTAGAAAAGTTTTTCCTTTAAAAGAAGCAATTAAAAATAAAGAAATTTGGATTACAGGTTTACGTGCCGAACATTCACCAAATCGTAAAGACATGACCATTTTTGAATGGGACGAAACCAACCAAATCATCAAATTCAATCCGCTATTACATTGGAAAACTTCTGACGTTATCGACGAAATCACAAAAAATCAAATACCGTATAACAAACTACATAAAAAAGGTTTTATAAGTATTGGTTGTGCTCCATGTACACGAGCAATCAAAGAAGGTGAAGATTTTAGAGCCGGACGCTGGTGGTGGGAAGATGCATCAAAAAAAGAATGTGGATTACATATACATAAATAAAAATGAACACAAAATATAAATTAGATTACTTAGACCAACTCGAATCAGAATCGATACATATTTTTCGCGAAGTTGCAGGACAATTTGAACGTCCTGCGTTACTTTTTAGCGGAGGAAAAGATAGCATAACATTAGTTCATTTAGCGTTAAAAGCATTTAAACCTGGTAAATTTCCTTTTCCATTAATTCATATCGATACGGGACATAATTTCCCGGAAGTGATAGCTTTTAGAGATGCTTTAGCAAAACAAATCGGAGAAAAACTTATCGTAAGAAAAGTTGAAGACACCATAAAAAGACAAGGTTTAAAAGAATCAAACGGAAAATTTGCGAGTAGAAATGCCCTGCAAACTTATACGCTTTTAGAAACTATTGAAGAATTTGAACTTGATTGTTGTATTGGTGGCGCAAGACGAGATGAAGAAAAAGCGAGATCTAAAGAACGTATATTTTCTGTTCGTGACGATTTTGGTCAATGGGACCCCAAATTACAACGCCCTGAACTTTGGAATTTATATAACGGAAAAATAAACAAAGGCGAAAATGTTCGTGCTTTTCCAATTAGCAATTGGACCGAATTAGACATTTGGAATTACATCAAACGAGAAAACATCGAACTTCCATCCATTTATTTCACTCACAATCGTGAAGTTATTCATGTTCAAAATCAAATTCTAGCAACAAACGAATTCGTAAAAATAGAAGCTGATGACAAAATCACTTTCGAAAACGTGCGTTATCGTACCGTTGGAGATATGACTTGCACGGCCGCAGTAGCTTCAGAAGCACATTCGATTGATGATATTATCAATGAAATTTCAGCATCGAAAACAAGCGAACGTGGCGAAACAAGAATTGACGACCGTATTTCTGAAGCAGCAATGGAAGACCGAAAAAAACTAGGCTATTTTTAATTATTACGAAACTTAAAATGGATATATTACGATTTATAACAGCAGGTAATGTTGATGACGGAAAAAGTACTTTAATTGGTAGATTACTATACGACAGCAAAAGTATTTTAATCGACCAGATTGAAGCAATTGAAAAAGCGAGTAAATTTAAAGATAACGGTGTTTTAGATTTAGCCTTGATTACAGACGGTTTAAGAGCTGAACGCGAGCAAGGAATCACAATTGATGTTGCTTATAAATATTTCTCTACTCCGAAAAGAAAATTCATAATTGCCGATGCACCAGGTCATATTCAGTACACGCGAAATATGATAACAGGAGCGTCGAATTCACAATTAATTATTTTATTGGTCGATGCGCGTACCGGAATTACAGAACAAACCAAGCGTCATACTTTTATTGCTTCGTTATTAAAAATTCCGCAAATAGTAGTTGCAATAAATAAACTTGATTTGGTAAATTTCGATGAATCGATTTATAAATCAATCGAAAAAGAATTCAACGAACTTGGCAAAAAACTAAATTTAAACGAAGTTACTTTTATTCCGATTAGCGCATTAAACGGTGATAATATTGTAGACTTTTCTACAAATATGCCTTGGTATAAAGGTCCGACTTTATTAGACTTTTTAGAAACGGTTAACATTCAAGAAAATGAAAATTTAGAAACAAGCCGATTTCCAATTCAATACATCATCAGACCACAAACAACAGAGTTACACGATTATCGAGGTTACGCTGGAAAAATCACAAGCGGAATTTTCAAAAAAGGCGATAAAATAAAAATTTATCCATCGGAAATCGAAGCTACAATTTCGACAATCGAAGTTAATTTAAAAGAAGTTGACGAAGCATTTGCTCCTCAAAGCGCAGTTATTCAATTAGATAAAGATATTGATATTAGCCGGGGCGATTTGATTGTGAATTTAAATAGACAACCACAATTTTCGAACGAACTTGAAGTTCAGGTTTGTTGGATGCATCAAAAAGCATTACAAGTCGGAAGTAAATATTTAATTCAAAATCAAACCAATCGTGTGAAAGCAATTGTGAAATCAATCGAATATTTGGTCGATATCAATACTTTTGAAAAAGAAATTGAAAGTACAGAAGTTCAATTAAATCAAATTGCAAAAATTAAAATCAAAACAGCAACTCCAATCGCTTATGATTCTTATTCAAATTTACAAGCTCAAGGCGGAATTATATTCATTGACGAAACTTCAAATGTAACTGTAGGAGCCGGAATTTTAGAATAGCTTATGGAAAAAAATGTAAAACCTCAGAAAATCGAAGTTCTATTAATAGGTCATTCTACTCTTGCTGCAGAAGAATTAAACAAACTAATTCACAGTAAAATTGTAGATAAAATTTACATTTATGCTTCTATAATTAGTGACGACATTCGCAGTTTGATGGATGCAAATTTGACAATTGAAAAAATAGAAACTATTTCTGAAACTTTTTTAGAAAAGATAAGCTTAATCATAGTTGCAGATAAATACAGCAATCAAGACCAATGGTTTAATATTGCCAAGTATAAAAATATTTTAATAGAACAATCTTTTCAAATAGATTTTGTTGAAAAAAATCCAAAAACATCTGACGAAAAAAAATGGAAATTCATTGCGTTTACAAGTTTTGTACTTTTCATTCTTTTACTAATTATTAATATTTCATCTTTTTATTTTACGTGGGATGATGTTAATTTAGTCTTTGATTTTTTAAATGAAAATACAGACGACCGTTTTGTCGCTTTAATCATCGTAGGATTTGTTGCACAGATGATTGATGGTGCGCTCGGAATGGGCTATGGTGTTACGAGTACTGCGGCATTATTGTATTTTGGAGTTCCACTTCCATCGATAAGTAGTAGTATTCATACAGCCGAAATGTTTTCGAGTGGTGCATCCGGATTTAGTCATTATAAATTTGGAAACATCAACAAAAAATTATTTAAAAACATTGTTTTTCCAGGAATTGCAGGTGCCGTTTTAGGAGCGACTTTATTATCTTATTTTGGCGAAGAATATTCAAACATAATCAAACCCGTTTTAGCCGTTTATACGCTTTTACTCGGAGTTAAAATATTTTCGAATGCCTTTAAAAAACGAACTGAACGTAAAAAAATAAAACGTGTTGGTTGGCTAGCCGGAATCGGTGGCTTTTTAGATTCGTTTGGCGGCGGAGGTTGGGGACCAGTTGTTACAAGTACTTTAATCTCAAAAGGAAAAACGCCAAAATATGTTATCGGAACTGTAAGTTTAACCGAGTTTTTTGTAACACTGTCAAGTGCCTTTACTTTTTTTACCTTAATCGGAATCGGTCATTGGCAACTTATTTTAGGTTTGGTTCTTGGTGGAATGCTTGCAGCACCATTAGCTGCGAAACTCGCTGGAAAACTTCCTGCAAAAAAAATGTTTATTGCCGTAGGATTACTGATTATCATTTGGAGCATGAATATCTTTTTTAAAACTTTAGGTGTTTACTAAAAATACAAACTCGGTTTTATAAAACCGAGTTTTTTAGTATTTGTACAATTTCATTTTGTGTAGAAATAGTTTTATCGTTGTTGTACCATTTTTGTAATTCTTCTTTTACTTCATCGGTAATCGAACCAAATTTTTCTTTTAAATCAACCATTAACTGAACAGCTCCTGCAGGTCTTGGTCCCCAATCTGCAATAACTTCCAATGTTTCTGGATGCATCATAATGACTTTAGGAATCGATTTTCCACCGTTGGTTAAAAACTGATTCATTAAATCTTCATTTTCATCACGAAGAACAATTTTCAATTCAATTGCATCAGACAATTCTGCCATTTTATTTAAAACTGGTAAAGCTTGTGCTGCATCTCCACACCATCCTTCAGTCAAAACCAACCATAAAATTTTGTTTTCAAAACTTTTTAGAAAAGCTGAATTTTCATCAGAAATAACAATTGTTTTGTCCAAACGTTTCATACGTTGGTCGTTCAATTTTGTATACGGAATCAAATCAATACCATTAACCACTTGCGATTCTAATTTTAAAGATTCGGTTACAAGTTCACGATATTGCAAATAATCCATAGTTTGTTGTAAACTTTTGGTAATAATAGTTTTCATTGTAATATATTTATAGTTCCAAAGATAATTTTAAATCAATTCAAAAGGAAAATGAAACTAAAAAATTTAGATATTGGCTTAGTTCTTTCAGGTGGTGGTCATAAAGGATTAGCTCATGCAGGTGCATTAAAATTTTTAGAAGAACAAAATATAAAACCTAAAATAATTGCAGGTACAAGCGCTGGTTCTATTGTAGGTAGTTTATATTCTTGTGGTGTAAAGCCTGAATCTATATTAGCTTTTTTTAAAGCTGTTGATTTTTTTAGTTGGAATCATTTTACTTTCAGAAAAGCTGGTGTTCTAGATTCAAGTTCATTCAGAACGTATCTTGAAGCGATTTTCAAAGACAAAAAAATTGGCGATTTACCAAATGAATTATACATTACCGGAACCGATATGGAACGCGGACGTTTAAAAATTTTTGATACACAAACCCGATTACTTGATGCTGTTTTAGCTTCGAGTGCTTTTCCAGGAATCATTTCTCCAGTTTCTGTAAACGGCAAATTATATAGTGATGGTGGAATTTTAAATAATTTTCCGGTAACAACTGTTCAAGGCCGTTGTGATTTTATCATCGGTATAAATCTTTGTCCTGTCATCGAAGCACAAGCCAACCAATTAACATCCATAAAATCAATAACTTTACGTGCTTATGATATTATGCTTATGCAATCATCCGGCGCTTACAGAGAACTTTGTGATTGGTATATGGAACCTAAAAAACTTCAAGAATACAGTACGTTTGAAACTAAAAAAACACGAATGGACGAGATTTTCAACATTGGTTATTACGAAGCTAAAAGAACGTTCGAAAACGTAAAAGATAAAATTTAATAAGCTATTTTTAAAAAAGCTTATATTGTTTATATTTGCACAAATAAAAAACCTTCTCAATGAAATACAAAAGAATACTTCTAAAATTAAGCGGCGAAGCTTTAATGGGTGAAAATCAATATGGAATTGACCCTCAACGTTTGTCAGAATACGCGCAAGAAATTAAAAAAATTCACGCTTTAGGGGTTGAAATCGCTATTGTAATTGGCGGTGGAAATATTTTTAGAGGTGTTGCTGGAGCGAGTAAAGGAATGGACCGCGTTCAAGGTGATTACATGGGAATGCTAGCTACCGTGATTAACGGAATGGCATTACAAGGTGCTTTAGAAGATGCTGGTATGTTAACACGTTTACAAACTGCATTAAAAATTGAAGAAATTGCCGAACCTTACATCAAAAGAAGAGCAGTTCGTCATTTAGAAAAAAATAGAATTGTAATTTTTGGAGCTGGAACAGGAAATCCGTATTTCACAACAGATACCGCTGCTGTTTTAAGAGGTGTTGAAATCAATGCTGATGTTATTTTAAAAGGAACTCGTGTTGATGGTGTTTACACAGCTGACCCTGAAAAAGATGCTAATGCAACTAAATACGAATCAATCACTTTTACTGATGTTTTAGCAAAAGGATTAAACGTAATGGACACAACAGCATTTACATTAAGTCAAGAAAACAAATTACCAATTGTTGTTTTTGACATGAATAAAGAAAATAATTTATTAAAAGTGTGCCAAGGTGAAAACATTGGAACTACAGTATATTAATTAAGAAATAAACAATCACAAGTCATGACTGAAGAAATTAATTTTATCATAGACGAAGCAAAAGAATCCATGCAAGGTTCGGTAGCTCACTTAGAGAAATCGTTCTTAAATATTCGTGCTGGTAAAGCATCTCCTCAAATGTTAGGAAGTGTTTTTGTTGATTACTACGGTTCTCAAACAGCACTTTCTCAAGTTGCGAACATCAATGTTCCTGATGCAAGAACGTTAACGGTTACTCCTTGGGAAAAAAACATGCTTCACCCTATCGAAAAAGCAATTATGATTGCTAATTTAGGATTTAATCCGATGAATAACGGGGACAACATCATCATCAGTATTCCTGCTTTAACTGAAGAGCGTCGTCGTGATTTAGTTAAACAAGCTAAGTCTGAAGCGGAAGATGCTAAAATTTCGATTCGTAATGCACGTAAAGATGCCAATACAGAAATCAAAAAAGAAGAAAAAAACGGAACTGCAGAAGATATTTGTAAAGTAGCCGAAGAAAGTATTCAAAAACTTACAGATACATTCATCAAAAAAATCGATGAACTTTTCGTAGTTAAAGAAGCTGAAATCATGAAAGTATAATTTCATAAAGCATAAAAAAATCGTTCTCTTGAACGATTTTTTTATGCTTTATCATTTCAAAATACTTAATGACTCGAAACAAATTTCAATCCGATAATCGAACCAATTAAAGTAAAAATAAAGAAAACACGCCAAAAAGTAACCGGTTCTTTAAAAATAAAAATTCCCATTAAAACGGTTCCTACCGCTCCTATTCCAGTCCAAACAGCATAAGCAGTTCCCAAAGGTAAAGTTTGCGTAGCTTTCATCAACAACAACATCGATGTAACCAAACAAACAATAAAACCACCGTACCATCCGTACATTTCGTTTCCGGTTGTTTGCTGCGCTTTACCAAGACAAGAAGTAAATCCAACTTCACACAATCCGGCAATGATTAAAATAATCCAATTCATTTTTTTTTTAGTTTTATTCGCAAAGATAAACACTTTAATTTAAGTAGATTTTAATACAGTTAATTTCTTAAAATTTAAACAAAAAAAGTAGTATCTTTGCAAGTTGTTAGAAAACCCATTTTCGAACAACATTTAATAAAGAAAATTAGAAATATCTATAATGAAACATATTAAGGTAAATGATCTTTTAAACGGATCTAATCTGTTACAAGAAGTAACTGCAAAAGGTTGGGTACGATCTTTCAGAAACAATCAATTTATTGCTTTAAACGATGGATCTACCATTAATAATATTCAATGTGTAGTTGATTTGGATAAATTTCCATCAGATTTATTAAAAAAAGTTACCACTGGAGCAGCAGTTGCAGTAAAAGGAACTTTAGTTGAAAGTCAAGGTGCTGGTCAAAAATTCGAAATTCAAGTAAATAATTTAGAAATTTTAGGCGAATCTGATCCTGAGAAATATCCTATTCAACCCAAAAAACACTCTTTAGAATTTTTAAGAGAAAATGCACATTTAAGAGTTCGCACCAATGCTTTCGGAGCTATTATGCGCGTTCGTAGTGTTTTGTCTTTTGCTGTTCATAAATATTTTCAAGAAAACGGTTTTTACTATGTAAACACACCAATCATCACAGGTTCTGATGCCGAAGGTGCAGGTGAAATGTTTCAAGTAACTTCGTTTCCACTTGATGGAACTGCTCCTAAAAATGAAGACGGAACCATCAATTACAAAGAAGATTTCTTTGGTAAGCATACAAACTTAACGGTTTCTGGACAATTAGAAGCTGAAACTTATGCCATGGCTTTAGGTCAAGTTTATACTTTTGGACCTACTTTCCGTGCAGAAAACTCAAATACATCTCGTCACTTAGCTGAATTTTGGATGATTGAACCAGAAGTTGCTTTTAATGATTTGGATGCAAATATGGATTTAGCTGAGGATTTCATCAAATCGGTAATCAAATACACATTAGAAAAATGTGAAGACGATTTAAAATTCTTAGAACAACGTTTAAAAGACGAAGAGAAAAACAAGCCACAAGCTGAAAGAAGCGAAATGAGCTTAATTGAAAAATTGACTTTTGTTTTAGAAAACAATTTCAAACGCGTTTCTTACACAGAAGCAATCGATATTTTAAAAGCTTCTAAACCAAATAAAAACAAGAAATTCCAATATTTAATCGACGAATGGGGAGCTGATTTACAATCAGAACACGAACGTTTCTTAGTTGAAAAACACTTCAAATGTCCGGTAATTTTATTCGATTATCCAGCAAAAATTAAAGCGTTTTACATGCGCTTGAACGAAGATGGAAAAACAGTTCGTGCAATGGATATTTTATTCCCTGGAATTGGAGAAATTGTTGGAGGATCACAAAGAGAAGAACGCTACGATGTTTTAGTTGAAAAAATGAAAGCTTTAGAAATTTCTGAAGAAGAATTATGGTGGTATTTAGATACGCGTAAATTCGGATCGGCAGTTCACTCTGGATTTGGTTTAGGATTTGAACGTTTGGTTTTATTCGTAACTGGTATGACAAACATTCGCGACGTAATTCCTTTCCCTAGAACACCGCAAAACGCAGAATTTTAATAAACAAGCGTTAATCCTATACTAATTAGTTTAACTTAAGGACTTTTTTTCTTATTTTTGAGGTAAAGAGTTTTTAAGTTAAACTTTTTTTATACCAAAAAAAAATCACGATAGATTACCAAATATGTTAAAACAAAATTTACAATTTAAACTTTCGCAAAAGCTTTCTCCTCAGCAAATTCAGTTAATGAAACTGATTCAATTGCCTACGCTTGCATTTGAACAACGCTTAAAAGAAGAACTTGTTGAAAATCCGGCATTAGAAGCCGGAAAAGAAGAAAGTGACCAAATTGATGAATTCGGGGATCAAGATGAATATGATGATTACGATAATGATAGCGAAAGAATCGAAACAGACGATATCAACATTGACGAATATTTAAGTGACGACGAAACACCAGATTATAAACTACAAACTAATAATTACAGCGACGATGACGATGATAAATTTTCGCCAATTGTTGCGCAAGTAAGCTTTCATCAAGATTTGTTAAATCAACTAAACACGTTTATTTTAAATGATGAAGACCGTGTGATTGCTGAGTTTTTAGTTGGTAGTATCGACGACATGGGTTACATTCGTAGAGATATTCAGGACATTGTTGATGACATGGCGTTTACACAAGGAATCTATACCGAAGAAGATAAAGTTAAAAATATTTTAACAAATGTAATTCATGAATTAGAACCTGTTGGAGTTGGCGCACGCGATTTACAAGAATGTTTATTATTACAATTAAAGCATAAACTTCCGACAGAAACGATTGAATTAGCTACTGATATTATCGAAAATCAATTCGATGCATTCACGAAAAAACATTACGATAAATTACTTCAAAAGTACAATATCGCTCAAGATCAACTTCGTAAAGCAATTGATGTAATCGAAAAATTAAATCCGAAACCAGGAGGATCTTTTGCAGGAAATTCGAAAGCGATTGAACATATCATTCCTGATTTTGCAATTCGCATTATTGATGGCGAATTAGAACTATCTTTAAACGGAAGAAACACACCCGAATTACATGTTTCCAAAGATTATCAAGAAATGTTAGAAACATATAAAGCGGCAAATGAAAAATCATCTGCTCAGAAAGAAGCTGTTCAATTCATCAAGCAAAAGTTAGATGGCGCTAAATGGTTTATTGACGCCATAAAGCAACGTCAAGAAACACTTTTTGTTACCATGAGTGCGATTATGCATTATCAAGAAGAATATTTCTTAGACGGCGATGAAACTAAGTTAAAACCGATGATTCTGAAGGATATCGCTGATATGGTTGGTTTAGACATTTCTACGATTTCGCGTGTTGCTAACAGTAAATATGTTGATACGCCTTATGGTACAAAATTGATTAAAGAGTTTTTCTCTGAAGCGATGATTAACGATCAAGGTGAAGAAGTTTCGACAATCGAAATCAAGAAAATTTTGCAAAACATTATTGCAGAAGAAGACAAACAAAAACCACATCCGGACGATAAATTAGCCGAATTACTTAAAGAAAAAGGATATCCGATTGCACGAAGAACGGTTGCAAAATATCGTGAGCAACTTGACATTCCAGTTGCAAGAATGCGTAAAAAAGTATAAAACAAAAAAACTGCTTTATTCGATGAATAAAGCAGTTTTTTTTATAACATATAAAACATCAAACCGACATTAAAAAAATTCAAACTTTTATTATCAGGGAATTTATCTTTTTTAAATATTGGATTAAATCCGTAATAAGCATAAACATTCCAAGTATTAAAACCTGCGGTAACATAAGCCCCAATTATTGATTTGTTATATGCTGGATTAGATTTTACATTGTATTTTCCGAACGGACCTTCATATTTAGCATTATCATGCAACAAATAACTGTATTTAACACCCGTATAAATTCTCCAAAATTTGTGTGAATACATAGTTGAAGTTCGCCATCTAAATTCAATTGGAATCTCTAAATAAGTCAAATTTTGAACATTTCTCTTATAATCAGAATTTATAAAAAATTGTTGCTTATCCTGAGAAACATTTAAATTGTTACGCAAATTATAAAACACAATTCCAACTCCAGGAGCAATCGCAATATTTCGTCTTTTATTAACTGGGAAATCACGAAGAAATCCAAAAGAAATTCCTGTTGAAAATGAATTTGGTTTGAAACCACTTGGTGAATTAGCTAAAATACTATGCGTAATTCCGAAATAAAATTGATCTTCACGATACTTTGGATCATCAACTGCAACAGTTCGTTCAATCGCAGGAATTGAATCTTGAATTTGTGAAAATCCAAAAGCTGAAAATAATAAAAATACTAATAAATAAATTTTCATCGTCAAAAAGTATAAGTTAAACCCACACCGAGTAATTGTTTAAATTGCAATCGTGGACCAGTTACGACTTGTACACCATCAATCTCTTTTTTAGCCTTAATATCATCATCGTAAATTAAATGTGTACCAACAGTTGCTTTTATAAAGTTATTTACTGTCATTTCTAATTGCAATTGCCAATCGATATCAATATTTCCAAATCTGTTTAAATAATCTGTATAAACAGATAACTTATGATCTAAGATAACGTTTTTAGCGATCGTTTTCTTGTATTGATTAGTGATTAAAAAACCAAATTCACTTCTTGACTTTCGACCTGCTTTTAATAAATTTCCATCATCGTCAAATCTTCCACCTGGCAAACCAAAAGCACCAACATTAGCTAAACTATCATTTAAAACAAATGTAGATTTCAAAGTTGCTGGAGAAATATAGACACTAAATTCTTTTTTCTGTGGTTTATATTCAGCTCCAATCCCGACAAATAAATATGCGGGCGCAAAAATACTTGAAATTGGATTTTTAGTGTTCGGATAAGAATAACCGTTTGCCATTTGCGTATTCAGAGTTAACTTAGCCGAATGATACCAACTTGATTTTACTGAAGTTCTGTAACCAAATGTTGAGTTTAAAGCAAAAACGTCATCAGTCTTTCGCACTTCCTGATTATCTTGTTTATTTAACCCGTAACGCACCTTTAAATCGCTGTTCCATATTATCCTACCCTTTTCATACTTTCTATAAAAATCGCCTTTTACAATTCCTGAAATCGAATTATAACCACCAGCATTCCAATTTGAAAATGCACCTTGATTAAAATCTAAACCAATCACATTTTTTTTACTCCAATACGATTTAGAAGTTTTTATTTCTGTTAATTCATCATAAGGAATTACAAAATCAGATTTAGGTTTTCGATTGTATTGCATTTCATAATCATCGGGAATCAAAAAATATGAAATTTCAGATTTACGTTTACGTTTGGCAACCTCAAAACTTGAAAGAACTACTTTTTTAATGTCTGAATTTTTCGTTTTAAATTCGGCAAAATCTTGTACAATAATTTTTTCTTCAACAAAAACTGGAGCTAAATAAACAACTTCATCAATTCTTTTTAATGAATCGAATGAGCTAAAATTATATCGGTAAATATCTTGAACTACTCTTTTTACAGAATCGTTATACGTTTTTAAATTATTTTCTACTTGGATTTGATTTTCTTGAATTTGAGAAAAACCAATTCCAAAATTCAGAAAAATAATCAGCAGAAAAATATTTTTAATAATTTGCTTCATAACTAATATTTCGAAAGAAATTTGATTAATTTATTTTCACTAATTCCGCAGATTTCCATTTGCTCTAAAACGGTTCCGTGTTCTACAAAAACATCGGGAATACCAAAACATGTTACTTTTACATTTGAATGATATTTGGCAATAAATTGAGAAACAACACTTCCAAATCCACCGATAATAGAACCTTCTTCAACGATAATTATTTCTTTATGATTTTTTATAATTTCAGATATAAAATCTTTATTAATTGGTTTAATCTGAATAAAATGAAACAACGAAAATAAGTCTTTATTTGCTAACTTTTGAATACTATTTAAAACTGTTTCGCAAATAACACCGGTAGTTAAAATAGCAATTTCGTTTCCATTTTTGATTTTTTCTACATGGTTAAAATCTATTTTTTCAAAAGGCAATTGCCAATTTATTTGATTAGACCTTCCTTTTGGGTAACGTACAAAAGTTGGAACCGTATTTTTTAATTGTAAAGTAAACAACGTATTTCGAAGTTCAATAGCATCTTTAGGACTTAAAATTCGAATGTTTGGAATGGCATTTAAAAAAGCAATATCAAACACTCCTTGATGCGTTGCACCGTCTTCACCAACTAATCCGGCACGGTCCACACAGAAAACAACAGGAATATTTTGCAAAGCTACATCATGAATAATTTGGTCGTAAGCGCGTTGTAAGAAAGTAGAATAGATTGTACAAAAAACCGTTAATCCGTCAAGAGCCATTCCTGCAGCTAAAGTTACGGCGTGTTGCTCGGCAATACCGACATCAATAGCACGTTCAGGAAAAACTTCCATCATGTATTTTAACGAACTTCCTGTTGGCATTGCAGGAGTAATTCCAACAATTTTATCATTTTGACGTGCTAATTCTAAAAGTGTTAATCCAAAAACATCTTGAAACTTTGGAGGTAAATTTTCTTCAATTTTAGGAAATAAATCGCCTGTTTCTTTATTGAACTTTCCAGGTGCATGATATACAATCTGATTTTCCTCGGCTTGTTTTAATCCTTTACCTTTGGTAGTTACAATATGTAAAAATTGAGGACCTGTTTTTTTCTTTAATCGTTTAAGTTCTGCAATAACTAAAGGTAAATCATGTCCGTCAATCGGGCCAGAATAATCAAAATTTAAAGCTTGAATCATGTTATTTGCTTTCGGATTTCGACCTTCTTTTACTTCGGTTAAATAGCTTTTCAATGCTCCGACACTTGGGTCAATTCCAATAGCATTATCATTTAAAATAATCAAAACATTAGCATTGGTATCACCTGCATGATTTAATCCTTCAAAAGCCATCCCAGCAGCGATTGAAGCATCGCCAATTACAGCAATATGTTTTCTATCTGTTTCACCTTTTAATTGTGCAGCAAGAGCCATTCCTAAAATAGCAGAAATAGACGTAGAAGAATGCCCCACGCCAAATGCATCATATTCACTTTCATCAATTTTTGGAAAACCACTAATTCCGTTTAATTGACGATTGGTAAAAAAAGCATCTTTACGTCCGGTCAATATTTTGTGTCCGTAAGCTTGATGACCAACATCCCAAATTAATTTATCATTTGGTGTATTAAATACATAATGCAAAGCAATTGTAAGTTCAACAACACCTAAACTAGCACCTAAATGACCTTCTTTAGTCGCAACAACATCAATAATAAACTTACGCATTTCGGCAGCTAATTGAGGTAATTGGTTTAAAGAAAGTTTCTTTAAATCTTCTGGATAATTTATTTGAGATAAAATAGCGTTCATTTTTCTTTTAATAAAGAACAAATTTACAATAATGTTTTATTTTTGAGGTGATAAAATAAACTATGGACAATATATTTACTGATGAATATTTTATGCAAATTGCATTGAGCGAAGCAAAATTTGCTTTTGAAAATGGCGAAATACCAATTGGAGCTGTTGTAGTGGCAAATAATCGAATTATTGCAAAGACGCATAACCTAACCGAAACCTTAACCGATGTAACTGCTCACGCAGAAATTCAAGCCATTTCGTCTGCTGCTAATTCAATAGGCGGAAAGTATTTGAAAAATTGTACCATTTACATCACGGTTGAACCTTGCCAAATGTGTGCTGGCGCTTTGTATTGGAGTCAAGTTTCGAAAATTGTTTATGGCGCAAGTGATAACAAACGTGGATTTACAGAAATAGGTGGAAAATTACATCCTAAAACAGAAGTAGTAACTGGTGTTTTAGAAGCAGAATGTGCTGCTTTGATGAAAGAGTTTTTTCAGAAAAGAAGATAAAAAAAGGA
Organism: Flavobacterium sp. I3-2; assembly: GCF_013389595.1. Classification (NCBI taxonomy): domain Bacteria; kingdom Pseudomonadati; phylum Bacteroidota; class Flavobacteriia; order Flavobacteriales; family Flavobacteriaceae; genus Flavobacterium; species Flavobacterium sp. I3-2. The sequence goes on along the minus strand of NZ_CP058306.1, from coordinate 1,796,407 downwards.
AATTTCGATATTGAAATTTCCTTTTTAATTTTTATAAAAATCTGTATCCGACACCAATTTGGAAAACATCATTTTTAATGTTATCGGTTGAAATTGGAATACCACTAATTGAAGCATTTTTATTCAATTTAGATAATCCAAAATTATAACGAGCATCAATATTCAAACCTAATGGTAATTTATAAGACAATCCAACTCCTAAACCAAAATTGAATGATTGATAACTATCTTTAGATTCAAATTTTGTTCCAAGTAATTTAGTATCAGATTTAGTCAAAAAATCGAATTTTGGACCAAATTCAAGACCTAAACCAGCAATTAATTTATATTTAAGCATAATCGGTACAGAAACATAGCTATTGTTAATTTCGCCACCTTCTAATTTTCCTCCTTGAGCAGTATATAAAACTTCAGGTTGTATAGAAAATTTTCCTGAAAATCCTACTTCAGCAAAAGCTCCAAAATAGTAACCTGTTTTAGACTCCCCATTTTTTACACCAGATAAACTAGAAAAATTTGCTCCAACTTTAGGACCAATACTAAAACTTTGAGCTTGAACTGCTGTAACACAAGCAAAAAAAGTCAACATGCAAAAGGTAATTTTTTTCATAAACTTCAAATCTAATTTTTCGAAAAATAAAAATAGTATATAATTTAAAATATACAAAACAAAAAAACCACATATTTCTATGTGGTTCTTTGTTAGTCAATTTCATTTCCTTCTTTATCAAAGAAATGATATTCTAAATACGTGTAAGCGTCACGAGGTACAATTTTCACCCATTTTTTATGTTCAAAAAGCCATTTTGAACGTATTGATGGAAAACCTTTTGTTAGGTATGCAGCCACGAATGGATGCGCATTCAAGACCAATTTTGATTGATCTTTGATAATTCTTTCTAGGTCAGCTGATATTTTATCAATAACTAAGATTGGAGCTTCGATTTCTCCGTTTTCATTATTCGGATCTTCTTCTCTCGTTTTGATAGAAACTTCAGGTCTAACTCTTTGTCTAGTAATTTGAATTAATCCAAATTTGCTAGGAGGCAAGATTTTATGCTTCGCTTTGTCATCGCTCATTTCTTCTTTTAGGAAGTCATAAAGTACTTTTCTATTTTCTGGATTGCCCATATCAATAAAATCAACTACAATAATCCCTCCCATATCGCGCAATCTTAATTGTCTAGCAATTTCAGCAGCAGCAATTAAATTAACCTCAAGAGCTGTATCCTCTTGATTTTGAGCTTTGTTTGAACGATTTCCACTATTAACATCGATAACATGTAACGCCTCGGTATGCTCTATGATTAAGTAAGCTCCTTTGCTCATAGAAACCGTTTTTCCGAAAGAGGTTTTAATTTGGCGTTCTATATTATACTTCTCGAAAAGAGGAACCTCTTTTGATTGATAATGTTTAACAATTGAAATTTTAGAAGGAGCTATTTCTTGCAAATAGTCCTTAGTTTGATAATACAACTCTTCATCATCTATATGAATTCCAGTAAAAGTATCATTAAAAACATCTCTTAATATCGAAGATGCTCTATTTACTTCACCTAAAACTTTTGACGGATGCATTGCTGTAGTTAATCTTGTACACATATTAGACCATTTGCCTAATAATGATTGTAAGTCTTTTTCTAGTTCGGCTACATTTTTGCCTTCGGCTACTGTTCGCACAATAACACCAAATCCTTTTGGTTTAACAGCCAGAACTAATTTTTTTAAGCGATCTTTTTCTTCTTTAGAATCAATTTTTTGAGAAATTGAAACACGGTCAGAGAAAGGAACTAAAACCAAATAACGTCCCGCGATTGAAAGTTCTGAACTTATACGAGGACCTTTGGTTGAAATTGGTTCTTTTACTATTTGAACTAAAACTGATTGATTGGCACTTAACACATCGGTTATGGCTCCATCTTTGTCAATTTCTGGTTCGAAAGGAAAGTTTTTAAGAGTGAAATCTTTTAATTTACCTGCGCTTACAAGTTTTGTGAATTTTAAAAGAGTTGGTAAGTTAGGTCCCAAGTCGTGATAATGCAAAAAAGCATCTTTATCAAATCCTACATTGACAAATGCAGCATTTAAACCTGGAACGGGCTTCCTTATTTTAGCAATAAAAATATCGCCAACTTGAAAACCTTTATCATCTTCCCTATCTCTATGTAATTCAATTAATTTTCCATCTTTTAACAAGGCAAAATCTACTGTATTTGAACCAGATCTAATAATTAATTCTTTGTTCACACGGTACATTTTTATCCATACATAATATATTTTAAATGTATTTAATTTAAATATCAAACACCTTAAAAATCGTTTTTTGTACAGATGGATTAAACATTAATTACAGGCATAAAACCCATTAATTCTTTTAAACCCTTATTAAATAAGGCTTTGTTAGTTTAAAAAAATTGTTTTCAAAGAACTTTTTAAAAAAAAGAAAAAAGTAGTTTAAAACTACTTTTTCTTTTTGTGACGGTTAGCTCTCGCTCTTTTTTTACGTTTGTGAGTAGCTACCTTATGTCTTTTTCTTTTTTTACCACTTGGCATAATCGTGTAGTTTTGAGTTAATACTTATTTAATTTTTTACTTCTGTGTTTGATTTGACACCTTCAACAAAAACTTTAGCTGGCTTAAACGCTGGAATATTGTGAGCTGGTATCTTGATAGTTGTATTTTTAGAGATATTTCTTCCTGTTTTTTCAGCTCTAGTTTTGATAATAAAACTACCAAAACCTCTTAAATATACATTATCACCACTTTCTAGAGAAGTTTTAACTTCTTCCATAAATGTTTCCACTGTTGCTTGCACATCACCTTTCTCAAGCCCTAATTTCTCTGAAATCTTAGCTACAATGTCTGCTTTAGTCATTTCTTTTATAAATTAATTTGTTGTCTGTTTTTTTAGAGAGTGCAAATATATTAATTAAAATTCCATTTTTCAACCATAACGGATTAAAATTTAAATATATAATTCGTTTATTTTTGTGCACACATTCAAATAACATGAGCTTTTCTAAAAATCTAATCGATTGGTACCTTAATAACAAACGCGATTTACCTTGGCGTAACACCACAAATCCTTATCATATATGGTTGTCTGAAATTATTTTACAGCAAACTCGTGTAAATCAAGGATTACCTTACTTCAATGCTTTTGTTTTAAAATTTCCGACTGTTAACGATTTAGCAGATGCAACCGAAGACGATGTTTTAAAACTTTGGCAAGGTCTAGGATATTATTCTAGAGCTAGAAATTTACATGCAACAGCAAAATTTATAAATGCAAATTTAAACGGAATTTTTCCAAAACAATACAAAGAACTCATAAAATTAAAAGGAATTGGTCCGTACACAGCAGCAGCTATAGCTTCATTTGCTTATAAAGAGCAAGTTGCAGTTGTTGACGGTAATGTTTTTAGAGTAATTTCTCGCTATTTTGGAATTTATGATGACATATCAACAGCAAAAACCAGAACCGTTTTTCAAGATTTAAGTAATGACTTAATTACTGAAGTAGCTCCAGATTTATACAACCAAGCCATCATGGATTTTGGAGCTATACAATGTACACCAAAAAATCCAGTTTGTTTAAACTGTATTTTTCAAGAAAGTTGTTATGCTTTTAGAAATAAAAAAACGGATGAATTACCCATTAAATTATCAAAAACAAAAGTCAGTAATCGATTTTTTAATTTTTTAATCTATAAAGATAAATCTGATTATACACGAATTGAGCAACGAACAGAAAAAGATATTTGGCAAAATTTATATCAGTTTCCATTGATTGAAACTTCAGAAAACACAACTCTAGAAGTTATGAAATCGTTAATTTATGATTCGTATACAACCGTATCTAAAATTAATACAACTGAAATTATTCATAAACTTTCGCACCAGAAATTACACATAAATTATTGGGAAATCGAAGTTGAAGAGATTTTAAATGAAAACAAAATTCTTGTTGAAGATTTAAATACATTTGCATTTCCAATTGTACTTTCGAATTTTATAAAAATGCATTATGAAATTTAGAAATCATTTTTTATATTTGACTTATAACACATAATTATGTACGGAACTTTAAATAAAGTAACATTAATTGGCCATCTTGGCGACGAAGTAAAAATGCACTATTTTGAAGGTGGAAATTCGATAGCACGCTTTTCTATTGCTACAAACGAAGTTTACATCAACAAAACCACAAACGAAAAAATCACTTCGACCGAATGGCACAATTTAGTTGTTCGAAATAAAGCTGCCGAATTATGTGAAAAATATCTTTCTAAAGGAGATAAAATTTATGTTGAAGGTAAAATCAGAACGCGTCAATGGCAAACCGAAGAAGGAGTTACCAAACATACAACCGAAATTCAAGTAACCGAATTCATATTTTTAAATACGAAAAAAGATATCGATGGTAAAAATAAAAGTCTAAAACATACAGTTGATGATAAATTAGCCGATTTTGAAATCCCTAAAATATCAGAAATTGAAAATTTAGATAATTTACCCTTTTAATGTTTAACTTAAATCAATAAAATTGGACCCAGAACCCGCCCGATTATTTTTAGAAACCCCCTCAACTATCCTTTTATTAGTGTTTTTTTCTATACTAATATTGGCATTAATTGCCTTAATTTCAAGTACCGAAGTTGCCTATTTCTCGACTTCAAAACAAAAGTTTGAAAGCTTGAATATCAATTACCCAAAACAAGCAAACTTATATCAAAAATTATTAGAGCGTCCGGCCAAACTTCAGGCAACATTAAATTTAAGCTCTGTTATATTTAAAATTTTATTTGTTTTTAGCGTTATCGAAATCAAGTTTCATTTTTTCGATATTTACCTAACTTCAACTTTTGCATATCTTACAACTTTTTTGATTCTATTCATTGGCATTGTATTTTTTGGAGAGATTTTTCCAAGAATGTACGCGTATCGAAATGTCAATCAATTTATAAAATCGAGTGTAAGAATCGTTTCTTTTTTAGATTTCTTATTATTTCCTATTGCTTTTCCGCTTCAAAAAATAAGTCAATTTATCGCAAATAAATTTTCTAAAGACGACGATTCATTTACCGTCGAGCAACTTTCACAAGCTTTAGAAATGACCGATTATAGTGAAACTAGTGAAGAAGAACAAAAAATTCTCGAAGGAATTGCATCTTTTGGTTTAACCGAAGTTTCGCAAGTTATGACTCCTCGAATTGATATTTTTGCAATAAGCACACACGAAAGTTTAAATGAGATTCTTTCAAAAATCATTGAAAATGGCTATTCTCGAATTCCAGTTTACAACGAAAATATCGATGAAATTGCTGGTGTTTTATTTATTAAAGATTTGATTCCGCATTTAAACAAAAAGTTTTTTAATTGGAAAACCTTACTACGTGAAGCCTATTTTATTCCTGAAAATAAAAAGCTTGACGATTTATTAAAAGATTTTCAAGCCCAAAAAAATCATCTTGCTGTGGTTGTTGATGAGTTTGGTGAAACTGCAGGAATTATTAGTTTAGAAGATATTCTTGAAGAAATTGTTGGCGAGATTACCGATGAGTTTGATGAAGATGAAAAAATGTTCACAAAAATAGACGACGAAAACTATCTTTTTGACGGTAAGATTTCAATGAAAGATTTTTATAGAATTGTTCCGATTGATGAAGACGAATTTGAAGCTCAACGAAAAGAAGCCGAATCACTTGCAGGATTTATTTTAGAACAAATTGAAATTTTTCCGAAAGTAAATGATGTTATTTCATTTGCAAACTGTAATTTTACCATCAAGCAAGTTAACAAAAGACGATTGCAACAAATAAAAGTTACAATACATAATCATGAAACAGTTAATTAAATCGGTTTTATCTCTTATTATTCCAACACTTTTAATAGTAAGTTGTTCTGGTGATATAAAACCAAAACCCGATAGTTTTTTACGATTAGAATATCCAAATCCAGTTTACAAAAAATTTGAAGAAACCTGTGCTTTTTCATTCGAAAAAAATGAATTGAGTATTGTTCAACAAGAAAAAAATTGTGCTTTTAAAATTAATTATCCCAAATTAAAAGCAACCATTTACATCAATTACAAACCTGTAAATGGTGATTTAAATAAGTTACTTAAAGATGCACAAAAATTAACTTATGACCACACGATAAAGGCAGACGGAATTATAGAACAGCCTTTTGTAAACCCAGAAAACAAAGTTTACGGAATGTTTTATGAAGTTGAAGGAAATGCAGCAACTAATGTTCAGTTTTACGCAACAGATAGCGTTAAAAACTTTGTAGTAGGTTCTTTATATTTTTATGCAAAACCAAACTACGATTCGATTTTACCAGCAGCAGCTTATGTTAAAGATGATATGCGACGTATTATGGAATCGATTCAATGGAAATAAAAAAAATGCTTTCAAGTTAAATCAACTGAAAGCATTTTTTTATTAATTTATATTAGTCACTTCTTTTGGTTCTAACGACTTTTTATAATTTTCATATTCTTCGTCAGATTCTTCTAAAGGTTCTTCTTTTTGTTTACCTAATTTAATTTTCATATTTTCAGAATTTCCAGTGATTGTCATTGGAATTCCGATGATTCCGAATGGTGGTAAACCAAGTCTAAATCCAAGATTCATACGACCGTCTAACGTAACTTGACCTTGAATTCGCGGACGGAAACCTGCCATTTTAAACTTTGTTGGTTCAATGGTCATCACATTATTTTCAATCGAAGTTTTTACCTCAACTTTTGATGCTTTAGCGTCATGAAGAGATTCAAAAGACGTTTCTTTAGAAACCGCATTAAACAATTTAAATCCTTTGAATTGAATATCTTCTAAAGTTAAAACGCCTTGCCCCTTTATTGTTTTTAATTTAGGCATCATATTCGCATCTAAAACACCTGACAAAGTATAATCTAAAGAAACTAATCCAAAAACACTTTCTGCTGCGGAAGCTAAATCTCTAAAAATAGTAATTTCTTTATACGCTTTTTGAATATCAAAATCATTAGCTCGAATCGAATAATCGAATTTTGCCATTTTTGTTGAGATTGGTTGATAAGCTCCGTTCATTGAAAAAGTACTTCCAATCAATCCGAAATTTGTATCGTTTAATTTTACAATTCCTTTATCAATATTTAAATCTCCTTTAAAATCAGACAAAACCAAACCTTCAAAAAGCACTTGATTTGCTTTAGCATTAACGTTGATTTTAAAATTCTCAGGAATTAAAATTACTCCAGTTGCCGTAGCACTTGTCTTCGCCTGAGATGATGCTGAAGCTTTTGTATCGAAAACCATAAATTCATCAACATTTACTTTCGGTGATTGAATGGTTACATCTCCTAATAAAACAGCTTTATCATTCAAGGCAAAATTCATATAATTAGAAATATTTCCTCCTATTTTAAAAGCATTTGAACCGTAAGTTGCATTTACATTATCCAATAAAATTTTCTCGCGTTGAAATTTCAGTTTTCCTTTTTGGATGATAAAACTATTCGGAAACATTTCAGAGTCTAAATAAATATCTTGTAAATCGATAAAACCACGATTACTAACAGTAGATTTATCAGAAGAAGTTCCTTTTCCAAAAATATTCAAATCGGCCTTAATCAATCCGTTAACATTATAACCTTGAACAGCGAAAATGCGGTAAATCTTACTTAAATCTAAAGTTCCTTTTGAATTGATTTTATACGTTAAGTTATTGAAATTATACAAATCGGCATCCAACTTAAATGGTTCGCCTGCAAGTTTAAACGAAATAGGTAAAACCTCAACTTTTAAATCATTCATCGAACCTTTTGAAGAACTTACTTTCATCTCAATATCAATATCTTCAATTGGTAACTCAGGAATATCTGTATATTTCAAAAAACCTTTATCCAATTTCACATACGAATTACTTACCGGAAAAATATTTTTCTTTGGCTCGTAAGTTCCATCCGCTTTAAAATCGATTGCTAAATCACCTTTCACAACAAACGATTCAACAGGATAAATCGAAGTAATATCAGCCAAATTTAAATCGGCTTTGATGTTAGTATGCATTTTATAGTTATGTAAATTTTCAACTTTTACAAAACCATCTATAAAATTATTTGCAGCTTTTGCTTTGAGTTGATTAACAGAAATAGCTGTGTTTTTAAAATCACCATCGGTATTTACAATTTGTAAATCGGCAAAAATCCCTTCAATTGGCAACGGCAAATCTTTCATTTTAAAATAACCGTTGCTCCATTTTGCGTTTACATTCATTTTGGGAACAGAAGCTATATAAGTTTGTTCAACATTTCGAATACCAACTTTTTTAATTTCAGTAGCATAAGTTCCGTCAACATTGGCCTGAATATCCAAAATTCCTCTTACATCAAAAGCATTTAATCCAGAAGCTTGTTGAAGTTTAGCTAAATCAATTTTAGTTTCTATTTTTGATTGAATAGTAGCCGGGGCTTTGAAATTTAAATTTCCTTTTGCAAAACCATCCATTAAATTAAAATTGAACTTAGAAATGGCAAGCTCCATTTTATCAGGATTTAATTCTGGTAGAAGCATTTCCGTTACTAAATTTATATTTTTAATGGGATTTGGACTTTGTTTGTAATTCAAAGAACCGTTAGCAATTGCAACATTTAATTTTAGATTTGGATTTTGATTTAAATCCGAATTCATCTTTCCTTTCAAAGAAAAATCAATTGATGATGTTCCTTCAATTTGTGTGTTTTCGTACCATTGTTGAAACGCAGGCGGAACAACAGATAGTAAATCTTGCAATTGATTTTGTTTAGAAACAATTTGCAAATCAAAATCAATTTCGTTTTCTGGCAAATCAATTTTCCCATTGATTTCAAAAGGAAACTTCGCAAGTACAAATTGATTTTTATTAAATGTTAAACTTAACTTGTCTAAGTTTATTTGCGTATCAAAATTACCTTTTAAAGCTTTTTTATCGATGTAAATTTGTTTGTCAAAAGCAAAAAAAACTTCTGCAATATCTGCCTTAGCATTTAAGTTTATATTATTATTTACAAAGGCAACCAAACCTTTATAGTTTAAGTTTTGAGCACGAAATTCAATCTTGTTTTTTTTATCTTCAAAAACAAGTTGCGTGTTTTTAATGATGATATTTTCGAAATTTAAATTTACGGTTGAATCATCTTTCGGAGCTTCATCATCAGAAATAAAAACGTCGTAATTCGCATTTCCTAACGAATCTGATTTTACATTAATTATTGCATTTGATAAATACAATTGATTAAAAGTGATTTTATCTCCAAACAAACTAAATAAATCAATTCCTAAAGCAATATCGCTTGCTTTAATTAAATCTTGATTTGGAAAATTTGAAGAAGCACCAATTTTAGAATTTTCTAAATTAACCGTCAGATTAGGAAAATGAGTATAAAATGAAAGGTTAATTTTCTCAAATCGAACATCAGATTTCACAAAATCTTTAGCAAGTTCGTTTACACTTTTTGTAATGGTATCTTTAAAAAAGTATGGTAAAACATAGAGTAAACCAGCTATTCCAACAAGTACAATTGATGAAACTTTAAAAAATTTAATAAGCTTATTTTTATATTTTTCGGAAATTATCATAATCAATATTTGATTTGCAAATATACATCTCAAAAAAACAGATAAAAAATTTAATAGTTATAGATTTTCTAGAATTACTACTAAAAACATGTCGTTATAAAAAAACATTTTTCTAAAAAAAAATCTTAAAAAACCGTTTTTTTTCGTAATTTTATAAGAATTACAAACCTGAATAAATTATTAATTTAATATGGAAAAAGAAAGTAACTTAAATAATTCTATTGAAGCTAATTTTAACTCAAAAAGCAATGTAGTTTTCAAAGGTTTTAATGAACTTCAAGACAAAGGTGGTGATATTATTGCACCTTTTGCATGTACAACTTTGATTGTGAAAGACACAAACAACAATGTGTATCACGGAAGAGGAATGGAATTAACTTTTGGCGAAGGTTTATCTAGTTTAACTTATTATCCAAAAGGGTTTAATTTTCAACATTTAGCACCAAATCAAACCAAAGGATTAGCTTATACTGCAAAATATGCAGTTATGGCAGTTACAACGCCAATCAGTGCTTTTGACCCAAAATGTGCGATGGAAGGTTTCAATGATGCAGGTTTAGCATTTAGTTTAAACATGATGCCTGCTCCTCCATTAAAAGATTTAACCCAAGACCAATATCCAAATTCGGTTCCTTTTGCTTCTTTCGGTGAATGGACTTTAGCTAATTTTGCTACTGTTGCTGAATTAAAAGCAGGTGTAACAAACGGTGTTGTTTTTTGGTCAGAAGAATTGGCAATGCTTGGTGGATTAAAAACACCTTTCCATTTTGCGGTTTATGACAAAACAGGTGGATCTGTAGTTGTTGAAGTAAAAAATGGCGCTTTAATCATTTATGACAACCCTACTGGTGTAATGACGAATGGTCCAGAATTCCCTTGGCACATCGAAAACTTGAATAACTACGCACACATGACGAATGTTGAAACGGTAGTTGGACAAGTGGGTGATGTTAAATTAAGACAACCAGATAGCGGAATTGCAACAAGTGTTTTACCAGCATCTGCAACTTCGGTTGGTCGTTTTGTGAAAGCTGTTTATTATTCTGCATTTGCTAACAGAGTGGAAAACCCAGATATTCAATTAGCAGAATTAGGTCATGTTATGAATAATTTTGACCGTCCGAAAAACATCACTAAAGAATTAGCTGCAGCTGAAAAACCAGATGGTACTCCTGCAAAATACATGACAGAATTTACACTTTGGATTGTATTGACAGACCTTACTAGAGGAATTATGAATGTACGTTTGTACGATAGCTTAAACTATCAAACTTTTACATTCGAACAGTTTAAAGATAAAACAGACGAAGTTTCAATTCTTTTGAAATAAGTAAATCAACATATTTTATTCAGCCTCACAAAAATATGTGAGGCTTTTTTTGTTGTTTCTTAAAAACAATAAAAAAAGCCTACGATTAGTATTTATCGTAGGCTTTTGATTTCTATTAAAAGAAAATTATAAATTCAATTTTCCTCTTACATGGTCCATCCAATCGTGGAATTTATGCATTTGTTCTTGAATGAAGTTCTCTTTTTTCTCATCGTTATCCTCAGGTGCATTTCCAGGAATGATATGTTCGAAGTAAGTTCCTTTCATCACTTTACGAAGTATTCCTTCACCAACAAATGGAGCCCCGTCATTCAAAGCTTTAGTCGCTTTTAGTAAATGACGAATATCGTATTGTGATGGATAAACATCGGGTACTTGCTTATTCAAATTCAATAAAGAATAAACCGCAACACGAGCTGTACGAACCGAACTTTCCATGGTGAATACACAATCGTTATTTGTTTCAACAAACTGACCTACTAATCCTAAGTTTGTACATCCTTCTGGAACAATTGCAGGACGGTCACCTTTTGCACGAGGCATAAACATCGAAGTGATATATGGCATGAAAGCAGTACGAACTTTCGTGTTTTCGATTACATTATCCAATTGATCTTCGATACCTAAATGATAACATAACTCTGCTAAAATCTCATTACCTGTACATTCAGGCATTGCTTTTTTCACGTAGTTACCATCTTTATCCATAAATAAAGCATACACCCAAATTACCAAAATATCATCTGGTTGTGTTGGATAATGCGGTTGGCGGTTACATGTGAAACTCATTAACCAGTTAGAATCGGTAATTGTGATGATACCACCTGTTACTGTTTTACCAGAATACGGGTCGTTAACAGCATAACCTTTTAATTTCTCAACGAAAGCAGAAGGTTTACATGTTAAGGTAGCCGACATCCAAGAAGATTTTTCGATATCGCCACAGAATTTCTCTGGACGACCAAATACTGGAGATTTAGCTGCTAAGTTTTTCCATAATTTCCAACCTGCAGAGTTTCCACTCGTGCTGTTATCAATCGTTTGGATTGGCGCTTGCGTGTTATTTCCGTAAGCCGAATCTTCTGTCATAGAACCTGTAGTAACTACAACATAATCCTCAGCTCCGATTACGATTTGTGCATCTTTACCATCTTGAATAGTCTCGATTGATTTTACAACTTTAGTACCATCAGCAGCGATATCCACCGTCATGTCACTTACCAACGTATTCAATTGAATTTGAACACCTTTTTTAACTAAGAAATCACGTAACGGTTTGATGAATGTATCGAACTGATTGTATTTTGGGAAAACCAAAGCAGACAAATCGTTCAAACCATCCAAATCGTGTAAGAAACGGTGCATATATAATTTGAACTCTAACAAAGAATGCCATTGCTCGAAAGCAAACATAGTACGCCAGAATGTCCAGAAATTACTTTTTTTGAAGGTATCGCTAAAGTAATCATCGATAGTTAAATCGTCTAAATCTTCTTTATTTTTCAATAATAATTTAACTAAAGCCAATTGGTCTTTTTTATTTAAACCTAATTTGCTGAAGTCTTCAACTATACCTTTATTACTGATTAAACGTGATTTTGAGTAGTTAGAATCGTTGTCGTTTAATAAACGGTATTCATCTAAAACGCTGTACGGATGTGGTAATTCAACAGCTGGAATATCTTGGAACAAATCCCAGAAATTCTCATACGTCATATCCATCTCACGTCCACCACGAATCAAATAACCATCTTCTGAATTACCTGAACCGTCCATAGAACCACCTTCGATATGTAATTGCTCGATGAAAGTAATGTTTTTTCCTGGTACTTGACCGTCGCGAACTAAATAATATGCTGTAGCTAAACCTGCAATACCACTACCAATAATATAAAATTTACTATCAGCAAAAGACTTGTTCAAAACAGGCTTGTTACGTTGGTAATTTCCAATTTGGTTTGCGTAAGGCATTGGTCTATCAGGACCATTATGTATTACATCTTTGTTTGCATCTGGTTGATGTTCTACGTTGTTGTAGTACTTTGACGCGTTTAATACTTTGTCAAAATGTTTTGTTGTGTCTTTCATAATAGAACTTTTTTTATTTTTTATTTAGGTTAATAAATAGTTTAATTATTTATCAAATTTTTTCATGTATTTACTGATGCAGATTGGGATTAATAAAAACACCAAAGTACCGACTATCAAAAATAATGTGTAAAAAGTTGGACTGCTAATTGGCAATTCTGTTGGCGGAATAAAACATAGAATTAACGCAAAAACTACGGCAATAAATCCTACACCACCAAAAATCATCATTCCGTTTTTTCCACCCGGAACTTTAAATGGTCGTGCTAAATCGGGTTGTGTTTTTCTTAATCTGATTCCTGCCAAATACATCAAAACATACATCACTAAATATAAGGTTGCGTTTAATGAACTTAACAAGAAAAAGGCTACGTTCACATTTTCCATAAAGAAGTAAAGTGAACATAAAATAGTCACAATAACACCTTGAAGTAAGATGATGTTTATCTGAACACCATTTTTATCGACAACTGCCATAAACTTTGGCAACTCGTTATCTTTAGCGGTATAAAGTAATGATTTACTAGGTCCAGAAATCCACGCAATAACACTGGCAGCACAACCAATTACAACTAAAACTGCCATAATATTGGTTAACCAACTTAGGTCATAACGCGCAAATCCCATCTGAAAAGCATCCATTACACCAGAATCTAACTCGATTTTATCGTAAGGAAGAATAACAGAAACGGCATAAGCTCCCACTCCAAGTACCACAAAACACAAGAACGATGCAATAAAAATCGCTTTTGGATATTGCGTTTTAGGTTTATCTAATTCATTGGCATGAACCGCCAAAGCCTCGATTCCCGAAAAAAGTAAAATAATTGTAGAAAGGAAAACGATACTTCCGATACTGGTTAAATGCGGAATAAAACGCGGTGTTGTAATCCCGTTAACTGTAGAAGCAATCTCTGTTTGAGCTGCAGGAATAGCGTCGTAAGCAATTGGATTTTTATCAATCATCCAATAAATAGCCAAACCAATAAGAATAACTAATGGAACCATTGTTCCCCAAATAAATCCAACGCTCGAAAGTTTAGGGATTTTAGTTGGTGCTTTTAATGAAATCCAAGTCGAAATCCAATAAATGATAATTGTTGCACCACCAATATATTTTCCGTTACTAGCCAATTCGGGCATTCCGATAATATAAAAAATGGCTGCCGAACCAAAAGTAATCGTAATTGGATACCAAACAATATTTTGAATCCATTGCATAAAAACCGCAACAAAACCAACACGTTTATTAAAAGCTTCTTTAACCCAAGTATAAACTCCACCGCCTTTATCGGCGAAAGTTGTACCCAATTCGGCACTGACTAAAGCTGCCGGAATTAAGAAAAAAACAGCTGCAAAAGCCATGTAAACAAACATGGTTAATTCTACTTGAGACATCAACGGAACGCCACGTAAACTCATTACCGCCGCCGTTGTCATTAGTATTAATTGCATAACGGTCATTCTACTCACTTTTGGAGTAGAAGGACCGTTATTAGAATTATTTTGGTTTGAATCCGCCATAATTAATTTATCAAGTTAGATTAATGTTTAAAATTACCCGCTTCAGCTTCAGTCATTGCAACTGCAACTGGATGCTTTTCAAAATAATCTATACAAGATTTTAAATCGGTTAATAATAAATCCGCCATATCGTGGCTAAATCCGTGACGAATTAATACACGTTGAATCACCATATCCTGACAATCTGTTGGTAACGAATACGAAGCTACTTGCCATCCGCGAGAGCGTAATTTGTCTGTTAAATCATACAAAGAGAAACCTGGGTTTACATCTTTTTTCAACATCCAACAAGCACCTGGAATTCCGCCTACTCCATCATAAAGGACATCGAATAATCCGATTTTTTCAATTTCCTTAGCGATATATTGACCGTGGTCTGCACAAGCTTGTTGAATACGCTCATAACCTTCACGACCATGACGTAAGAAATTGAAATATTGAGCAATTACTTGTCCACCTGGACGTGAAAAGTTTAATGCGAAAGTTGGCATTTCACCACCTAAATAGTTTACGTTGAAGATTAATTCTTCTGGTAAATCAGAAGCTTCTCTCCAAATAATCCATCCCACACCGATTGGCGACAATCCGAATTTATGTCCAGAAGTATTGATTGATTTAACTCTTGGAAGTCTGAAATCCCAAACCAAATCTTTTTGAATAAATGGCGCTAAGAAACCACCACTCGCTCCATCCACGTGAATAGGAATATCTAAACCTGTATCTTTTTGTAATTTATCTAAAGCGTCGTTGATTTCTTTTACATTTTCATATTGTAAAGTAAAAGTAACACCCAAAGTAGGCACTACACCGATTGTATTTTCGTCAACACGTTTCAGAACTTCTTCTGCGTTCATTAATAAACGACCATGTTCCATTGGAATTTGACGAATTTCAACATCGAAATAACGTGCAAATTTCTCCCAACAAACCTGAACTGGACCTGTAATGATATTTGGTTTATCAGTTGGTTTACCTTGCGCTTGACGCTTTTTACGCCAATTCCATTTCATTGCTAAACCACCTAACATCGCAGCTTCGCTCGAACCTGTTGTAGAACAACCTAAAGTTGTAGCACTTTCTGGCGAATTCCATAAATCTGCTAAAATATGCACACAACGCGATTCTATTTCAGCAGTTTGCGGATATTCATCCTTATCAATCATGTTTTTAACGATACATGCATCCATGATTTCTCTGGTAGCATTTTCTGTATAGGTTTGACAGAAAGTAGATAAGTTTTGTTTAGCATTTCCGTCTAACAACAATTCGTCTAACAACAAATCTTTGATTAATTCTGGGTCGTTAGACGTTGGAGAAATCGCAAACTTTTTAAGCGTCTGTTTTGAATCTGCTTGTGTGTATAAATCATATACACTCTCAGCATTTTGTTTATTAACTCTGTGAGTAGCCATATTAAATCTTTAAAAAAATTATTTTGTTAATTTACTAATTTTTAAGATAAAAACATCCATCCAAAGTCAAAAAAAACAACACAAAATCAAAAAAATAACAAAAAAATAACATTTTAACTTATTTGTTTATTTATTAAAAAAAATAAAACTTATTTATAATTAAAGTTCATTAGAAAACTAGTGGTTTTAAATAAATGTTACGTCAATATGTATTTAAAACAAACAGAAATATCTAATTTATTGTAATACCGATTTAGATTTAAACAAAACAGCGAATAGAAATCAATTTTTATCAAAAAAAGATAACTTTTAAAAAAAACGACAATGCTTTACGATTGATTTTCGTAATTTTACATAGATTCTAAAATTAATCTAAATATATTTCTATATGAAAAAGGGATTTTTATACAAAGCAACCATGTTGTTAACCGCAGCATTCTTATTTGGTAATGTTCAAACTACAGAAGCTTGTACTCGAGTTGTTTACAAAGGAACAAATAACAGCAATGTAATAACAGCACGTTCAATGGACTGGAAAGATGAAATTGATGCCAATCTTTGGATTTTTCCTCGTGGGATGGAACGCAACGGAAGTGTTGGTGCAAATTCTATTACTTGGAGTTCAAAATATGGAAGTGTAATTACGAGTGCTTGGGACATTGCAACGACTGATGGAATTAACGAAAAAGGATTAGTAGCAAATATTTTATGGTTAGTAGAAACAGAATATGCACATTTTAATCCAGCTGGAAACAAAAAAGGTATAACTATTTCTGCTTGGGCGCAATATGTTTTAGATAATTTTGCAACTGTAGACGAAACAGTAAAAGCTTTAGAAAAAGAAGAATTCGTTGTGGTTTCGGATTATATTCCAGGAACTCAAAAATTTGCAACATTACATTTATCAATTTCTGATTCAAGTGGAGATAATGCAATCTTCGAATATATAAATGGTAAATTAGTTATTCACCACAGCCCGTCATATAATGTGATGACGAATTCTCCAATTTTTAATGAGCAATTAGCAATAAGTGAATACTGGGGAGCCGTAGCCGGAACAGAATTTTTACCTGGAACTAATCGTGCTCCAGACCGTTTTAGAAGAGCTGGATATTACATCAAAGCAATTCCTCAGGATACAGACGCAAGAACTGCAATTGCAAGTGTTTTCAGTGTAATCAGAAACTGTTCGGTTCCTTATGGAATTTCTTCAGAGACAGAACCAAACATTTCATCTACGCGTTGGAGATCGGTTTCTGACCAAAAAAATCTAATGTATTTCTTTGAAACAGTTAAAACACCAAATACTTTTTGGGTTGACTTGAAAAAAATTGATTTTAGCAACAAAGGAAAAGTAAAAAGATTAAGTGTTAGTAAAAACGAAACCTATTCTGGCGAAACTTCTGCTCTTTTCAAAGACAGTAAACCATTTACTTTCTTAGGAATTTAATTCAAAAATAACTTAAGGTTGTCGTAAATATTTATTTTGACAACCTTTTTTTTTCGACAAAAACCAACTCGATGAAAAAAATATTTTATCCAATAATTTGTACTTGTCTTTTAATGATAAATGACTCGGCAAATGCTCAAACCAAAAACGATTCGCTTGAAATAAGCTTTAAACCATACGCTAGTTTGCGCGGTCATTTGGCTGTTTATGATAATGAAATTGCACTTCAAGAAAACGTTTCGAGAGTTGGTGCAAAAATTGGAATAAAAAAAGTAAAAACTACTTTTTTAGCAGCTACGGAATTACATCTAAGTTTATTTCAAGGCGGTCCGAGTTTCAACGTTGATGGAAATGAAAATACCGAATTTTTAGACATTCAAACCACCGAAAGTAAGCAAGCTTTTACAAACAGAATTGGATACATCGGTTTTGATTTTGAAAAATATGGAACGCTAACTTTCGGAAAACAATGGAGCGTTTATTATGATGTTACATCGTACACCGACCAATTTACAATTTTTGGAGGAAGAGCTTCAGCAACTTATGTCGGAGGTAGTGATGGTGGAGCTTCAGGAACCGGACGCGCTTCTCAATCGGTAATTTACAGAAATCAATTTGGTAATTTTTATTTAGGTGCGCAAGCACAAGTTCGAGGCGGAAACAATGATAAATTTATTGACGGTTTCGGATTTTCTGCACAATATAAAATTTTAGATGAATTATTTTTAGGAGCTTCTTTTAACCGAACTTTTTTGAGCAACAACTTAATTAATCAACATAAAATCATTGGTTTAGACGGACAACCAACTTATTATGCTGCCGGTATAAAATATTTAGGAGAAAAATTAACATTAAGCGTTGTAGGAGCTATCGAAAAAAATGGTGATTTCACCCAAGGTTCATACTTAAATAATACCCAAGAATTAATTTATCCAACTGTTGTTTTTGATGCCAAAGGATTTGAGTTTTTTGCAAATTACAAATTCGATGATTTCGCCATTCACGGAGGTTATAATTTGTATATTCCAGACCGAAAAAATTTAGAGACAGAAAACAATCAAATCCCAATAAGCTCCAATTTTAAAGTTAACGATGTTATTTTTGGATTGAATTATCAGCCTATAAAATACGTTCAAATTTATGCAGAGCAGCGATTATCTTTTGGTAAAAATGCATTAAACACAAAAGACCGAAGCGTTTTTGCAGTCGGGATGAAAATTGATATTTCTAAAACATTTACGACAACCCTTAGCGCAAAATAAGAAACAAAATAATCATAGAAAAAGCCTTGTAAATTCTATTCGGAAGTTACAAGGCTTTTTTAATTAATCAAACATAAACCATTCACAATAAATAAATTAATTTTTCAGTTTTATATATTATTATCATATCTTTAATAATCAAAACCAAAGCTTATGAAAAGAATTGTTTGTTTAATTTGCATTTGCTCATTTCTGTTATATTGTGTAAAAATGAATGCACAAATTACAAAAGGCGCTATTCCAAAAATTGAAATTCAATCCAAAGAAGATAAAAAATCCGTAGTTTTAGAATCAATAAATACTGAAGTTGAAATTTTCGGGAACATTTCTAAAACGACTTCAACCATGATTTTCAAAAACAATGCAAATCGTGTTTTAGAAGGTCAGCTTGTTTTTCCTTTACCAGATAAAACAACTATTAGCGGTTACGCTATTGATATTAACGGAAAGTTACGCAACGCGGTTCCGATTGAAAAAGAAAGAGCAACTGAAGTTTTCGAAAGCATTCAGAAACAAAATGTCGACCCTGGAATTATTGAAAAGGTTGAAGGAAATAATTTCAAAACGCGCATTTCTCCTATTCCAGCAAACGGAACAAGAACTATTCAAATTAGTTATTATCAAACATTAAATTTAGAACAAAATAATTATCTGTACGTTTTACCTTTAAATACGTCGGAAAAAATTTCGAAATTTGATTTAGTCGTAAAAGTTTATCAATCGACTGAAAAGCCAAAGTTAATCGAAAAACCCGACAATACTTTTAAATTCAGTGAAAACAGCAATATTTACGAAGCTAGTTTATCTAAAGTAAATTTTAAACCTTCGAACTCGTTAATTATTGAGTTACCAAAATCGGAAAACAGTATCGAATCATTCACACAAAAAAATACGGATGGTTCAATGTATTTTTTATCGAATTTGATTATCAACGGGAAAACCGAATCAAAAATTTGGTCAGATAATCTTGGAATTATTTGGGATAATTCGTTGAGCAGATTAAATCAAGACCATGAAAAGGAATTGGAATTACTTGGTAAAATCATCAAACAACAAAAAAATATAACCATTGATGTTGTTCTATTAAATATTCAGTTAGAAAAAGGAAAAACATTCCAGATTAAAAATGGTGATTGGACGGATTTAAAACAGTATCTCAAAAACACAGTTTATGACGGTGCAACCAATTACTCAATTATCGAAGCTTCAAAACTTCCAGCAAATGAATATTTGATGTTTTCTGATGGAATATCGACCATAGGTTCAAACCAATTTAATTTTAACAAACCAATTTATACCGTTACAGCTTCTGCGAAATCAAACTTTGGCATTTTGAAAATCATCGCACAAAAAAACAAAGGAAAATTTATAAATCTTGCTGAAAATTCGGTTGATAAAGGTTTTATAACTTTAAACGAAAGTAATGTCCAATTTTTAGGTATTCAGAATCAAGAGGTAACTGAAGTTTATCCAGTGATTGGAACTGAAATCACAAAAGATTTTTCGGTTACCGGAATTTGTCCATCAAATCTAAAAAAATTGACATTGGCTTTTGGTCGAAACGGAAAAGTACTTTTTACGAAAGAAATTAATTTAGAAAAAGCTTCGAATGGATTAGATGTTAGTAAGATTTGGGCACAAAATAAAGTTGATTTTTTAGAAATGGACTTTGACGGAAACAAAGATGATATTGCTGAAATTGGCAAACAATTTTCGATTGTAACAGCAAACACGAGTTTAATTGTTTTAGAAAATGTTTCTGATTATGTGAAATATAAAATTTTACCTCCAGATGAATTACTTGTTGCTTATAACGATTTGATGAAAAATCAAACCGAAGAAAACGAATATCAAAAAAATAATTTATTAGACGAAGCTTTTACAACTGTTGAAGATTTAAGAATTTGGTGGAATACCAATTACGAACAAACGAAGAAAAAATATCCTAAACCCGAAAAACTTGAAGAACCACCTACTCCACTTATTGGAGTAAACAGAGTATCTCAAGACGAAACTATTTCTGAAATTACAGCTATAGCACCATCAAATGACTCTTCACCTGTAAGAGAATCAAGATCGGTAAGTTATTCTACTGCTGAAACACTTGATTATCAGGCAGAAGAGTCAGAACCAATGTTAGAAGAAATTGTTATTGATACATATAGAACAACATCAAGGCGTAGATCAGAATCTAAAACGAATAAATCTAAAAATTCCGATAAAAAAACAGTTTCGTCAGACATAAAAACTTTTGATGTAAAATCGGACAAAGATTATATCAAAAAAATTGAGAAGTCAAAAAATCCGTATGAAACTTATTTGACTTTAAGAAAAGAATATCAAGAAACTCCTAGTTTTTACTATGATGTTGCGACTTTCTTCTTTCAGAAAAAAGAAAGCGAAACAGGATATAAAGTTTTAAGTTCTATTGCCGAATTAGGTTTAGAAAATGCCGAAATGTACAAAACGTTAGCTTATAAACTTAAAGAAATTGGTGCATATGATACGGAATTGTTTGTCACAGAAAAAGTTTTAAAATGGCGTCCATTTGATGCACAAAGTTATCGAGATTACGCTTTAGCATTACAAGATAATCAACGTTATCAAGAAGCTTTAGATTTTTTATATCAAACATTAACGAACAGTTATGATGAAAACTTCAGAAACAGAGACCGAAATATTTCTGAAATTATTATTCCTGAAATCAACAATTTAATTTCGGTTCATGGCAAAAAATTAGATTTATCTAAAATAGATAAAAAATTAATTTTAGATATTCCGGTTGATATTCGTGTAGTTATGAATTGGAATAAAGACGACACAGATATCGATTTATATGTAACCGACCCAAATGGCGACGTTTGCTTCTATTCTCATCGTGCTACAGAAATTGGTGGCCGAATGAGCGATGATGTAACAAGAGGTTTTGGACCGGAACAATTTATGCTTAAAAAAGCCATCAAAGGAAAATACAAAATTGAATCGAATTTTTATGGCGAAAGTCAAATGACACTTTCTGGACCGACAACTATTTCTGTCGAAATTTATTTGATGTATAGTTCAGGTAAAGAAGTTCGAAAATTAATCACTTTTCAAAACGACAAACCCAACAGCGGAAAAGATAAAATTTTAATTGGAGAATTTGAATTTTAAAAGATTACGGCTTTGATTTTAGATAATCAAAGCCGTTTTTTTATAGTGCAGTGTTAAAACATTTTCAAAATAACGGACATATTTGTTTTGAAAAATAAAAAAAATTATTTCTACTTTATCAAGAGTTGTGACCTCGACTGGATTCAAAGCAATGACCATTTTCATCAAATAAAAGTTTGTTTTATTTGGATTCCTTTATCTCAACGATACTATTTGTTTTGGATTCGATGATTCGTTCCGTTTAATTCAAATTTTGTAGATTTAATCTTTAGAATTACAACTGCTAATGCACAGTATGTAAAGGTAACACCGTTGTGAATTCCTTTCAAATTTTGTAGATTTAATCTTTAGAATTACAACCGACAGCAATTAATAATACAAGACAATTAAGTTGTGAATTCCTTTCAAATTTTGTAGATTTAATCTTTAGAATTACAACAAGATTATACACAAGAACAATTAGAGCTGTGTTGTGAATTCCTTTCAAATTTTGTAGATTTAATCTTTAGAATTACAACTCTCCTTTCGTTTTGCCGTCATGAAGTCTCGTTGTGAATTCCTTTCAAATTTTGTAGATTTAATCTTTAGAATTACAACACTACCTGAATCGAAAATGAACATCTATGTGTTGTGAATTCCTTTCAAATTTTGTAGATTTAATCTTTAGAATTACAACTGCAACTGTTGGACTTTTGGACATGGGGCAGTTGTGAATTCCTTTCAAATTTTGTAGATTTAATCTTTAGAATTACAACTTCAGAAATATCTAATCCTTTAGTATCTTTGTTGTGAATTCCTTTCAAATTTTGTAGATTTAATCTTTAGAATTACAACGCAGAAGAGGCACGTCTGTTAGCTGAAACTGTTGTGAATTCCTTTCAAATTTTGTAGATTTAATCTTTAGAATTACAACTCGTATACTATCATACCGTTACCGCGGGTAGTTGTGAATTCCTTTCAAATTTTGTAGATTTAATCTTTAGAATTACAACACACTTTAAATCGTATAGAATGGGAATCGAGTTGTGAATTCCTTTCAAATTTTGTAGATTTAATCTTTAGAATTACAACTGAAATCATTAACTCCTATTCTTGGAAGTAGTTGTGAATTCCTTTCAAATTTTGTAGATTTAATCTTTAGAATTACAACTAATGATAAATTACTTGTTAGTATTGTTGCGTTGTGAATTCCTTTCAAATTTTGTAGATTTAATCTTTAGAATTACAACTTGAATTACCAAAATCGGTTACAACGCCTTGTTGTGAATTCCTTTCAAATTTTGTAGATTTAATCTTTAGAATTACAACCAGATAGATTCGTACAATTATGGTTTGATGGTTGTGAATTCCTTTCAAATTTTGTAGATTTAATCTTTAGAATTACAACTTACTGCACCATCAATCAACAAAACAATATGTTGTGAATTCCTTTCAAATTTTGTAGATTTAATCTTTAGAATTACAACCCTAAAAATGTAAATTCTAAACATGTATTGGTTGTGAATTCCTTTCAAATTTTGTAGATTTAATCTTTAGAATTACAACGGAAGATACAAATGAAGGATTCGATTATTGGTTGTGAATTCCTTTCAAATTTTGTAGATTTAATCTTTAGAATTACAACCATAGCTAAGAGAGCAACAAGATTATTTTTGTTGTGAATTCCTTTCAAATTTTGTAGATTTAATCTTTAGAATTACAACTGAAAACCAACGATTTTATAGACAATTTAGGTTGTGAATTCCTTTCAAATTTTGTAGATTTAATCTTTAGAATTACAACTAAATCGCTTGCGCCCGCTACTGCATATTCGTTGTGAATTCCTTTCAAATTTTGTAGATTTA
This sequence comes from Flavobacterium sp. I3-2, assembly GCF_013389595.1. Classification (NCBI taxonomy): domain Bacteria; kingdom Pseudomonadati; phylum Bacteroidota; class Flavobacteriia; order Flavobacteriales; family Flavobacteriaceae; genus Flavobacterium; species Flavobacterium sp. I3-2. The sequence continues at coordinate 1,772,739 of NZ_CP058306.1, read as the reverse complement.
ATCTTTAGAATTACAACGATAAAAATTCTAATAAGATTGCGTTGTGCGTTGTGAATTCCTTTCAAATTTTGTAGATTTAATCTTTAGAATTACAACAAGAAATTGAATTTAAATCTGTAAAAACATGTTGTGAATTCCTTTCAAATTTTGTAGATTTAATCTTTAGAATTACAACCTCAAATCTGTTTTGTTTTCTTGATCTTCAGTTGTGAATTCCTTTCAAATTTTGTAGATTTAATCTTTAGAATTACAACAATGGCTTGGAGCTGAAGCGAAGCTTCCATGTTGTGAATTCCTTTCAAATTTTGTAGATTTAATCTTTAGAATTACAACTCAGTGTTTCACTGAACGCTGAAAATTTTAGTTGTGAATTCCTTTCAAATTTTGTAGATTTAATCTTTAGAATTACAACATCGTATAATTGATATTGTTGATTTCCAAAGTTGTGAATTCCTTTCAAATTTTGTAGATTTAATCTTTAGAATTACAACGTATATTAAACAACTTACAAACAGAAGAAAGTTGTGAATTCCTTTCAAATTTTGTAGATTTAATCTTTAGAATTACAACTATTTGTAAATAATAAACCTGCGAGTTCTGGTTGTGAATTCCTTTCAAATTTTGTAGATTTAATCTTTAGAATTACAACAGGATGTTAAATGTGAATTGGTGCAATGGGGTTGTGAATTCCTTTCAAATTTTGTAGATTTAATCTTTAGAATTACAACCTATTACAAAAAAAAATATATAGTGATGAGTTGTGAATTCCTTTCAAATTTTGTAGATTTAATCTTTAGAATTACAACTTGCCAAATCTAGTTTTTCAGCTTCGGTCAGTTGTGAATTCCTTTCAAATTTTGTAGATTTAATCTTTAGAATTACAACTCGAGCATCTTTAAAAATTGGGGAGAAACAGTTGTGAATTCCTTTCAAATTTTGTAGATTTAATCTTTAGAATTACAACATTTACTATTGCAAACATACCCTCTATGCTGTTGTGAATTCCTTTCAAATTTTGTAGATTTAATCTTTAGAATTACAACTACGTCTTAAAAATGAAACTAATTTAACAAGTTGTGAATTCCTTTCAAATTTTGTAGATTTAATCTTTAGAATTACAACCTTTAAGTCGCAAAACATCGCATACCGATAGTTGTGAATTCCTTTCAAATTTTGTAGATTTAATCTTTAGAATTACAACTCAGATGTTTATGACCTTAACTAGACGTTAGTTGTGAATTCCTTTCAAATTTTGTAGATTTAATCTTTAGAATTACAACTAGCCCCACAACAAATAACTGCTGATTTTAGTTGTGAATTCCTTTCAAATTTTGTAGATTTAATCTTTAGAATTACAACTGCTCTGAGGTTATTGATAAAGAGAAAAACGTTGTGAATTCCTTTCAAATTTTGTAGATTTAATCTTTAGAATTACAACAGACCGATATAAGGCAGTACGGGCAACCGCGTTGTGAATTCCTTTCAAATTTTGTAGATTTAATCTTTAGAATTACAACAACGTGACCAAATGGCAAATGTAATCAACAGTTGTGAATTCCTTTCAAATTTTGTAGATTTAATCTTTAGAATTACAACAGTTTCTCAAATAGCATGTAATGAAGGACAGTTGTGAATTCCTTTCAAATTTTGTAGATTTAATCTTTAGAATTACAACTAAATAGCATAACACAAGGAATAACAAATCGTTGTGAATTCCTTTCAAATTTTGTAGATTTAATCTTTAGAATTACAACACAAGAAGGAGAAACGATAGAAGAAAAACTGTTGTGAATTCCTTTCAAATTTTGTAGATTTAATCTTTAGAATTACAACACCCGACAATAGGACCATTATTCGGCAGTTGTTGTGAATTCCTTTCAAATTTTGTAGATTTAATCTTTAGAATTACAACTAAATAGCATAACACAAGGAATAACAAATCGTTGTGAATTCCTTTCAAATTTTGTAGATTTAATCTTTAGAATTACAACTATCCAAAAGTGCTTTTAAAAATTATCAATGTTGTGAATTCCTTTCAAATTTTGTAGATTTAATCTTTAGAATTACAACATCCAACGATAGGACCACTATTTGGAAGTTGTTGTGAATTCCTTTCAAATTTTGTAGATTTAATCTTTAGAATTACAACTATTTTCAAAAACTATTACGCAAACAAACAGTTGTGAATTCCTTTCAAATTTTGTAGATTTAATCTTTAGAATTACAACTGCTTTTTTCGGTATAATAGTAGCGACTAGGTTGTGAATTCCTTTCAAATTTTGTAGATTTAATCTTTAGAATTACAACATAATTTTAAAAAGCATAGAGAATGATAAAGTTGTGAATTCCTTTCAAATTTTGTAGATTTAATCTTTAGAATTACAACAAGAATACAGAATTATTAATCATTCAATAGGTTGTGAATTCCTTTCAAATTTTGTAGATTTAATCTTTAGAATTACAACGTACAGTTAACATTTCATTTAACGAAGACAGTTGTGAATTCCTTTCAAATTTTGTAGATTTAATCTTTAGAATTACAACACGAAAATTTCAAAAAAAGAACAGGACCTAGTTGTGAATTCCTTTCAAATTTTGTAGATTTAATCTTTAGAATTACAACGCACGGTTAACATTTCATTTAATGAGGATAGTTGTGAATTCCTTTCAAATTTTGTAGATTTAATCTTTAGAATTACAACCTCAACTTAAAATGTTGATTTTATTGACTTCTTTAGATTTTTAATCTTAGAAAAAAACTAAAAAAAGAACGATTCTTCTATTGAAAAATCGTTCTTTTTTAATTCTATTAAAACAATTCTAATTGTTGTGGTATATCTGGTAGTTGCGTTTCTTTTTTTGCAAAAAACAATTCCATCTGTCCAAATTGTTTATCAGTAACGCATAAAATACCTACTTTACCTTCAGGTGGTAAATTTTTTTTGGTTCGTTTTATATGAACTTCTGCATTTTCTTTACTCGGACAATGCCTCAAATAAATAGAAAATTGAAACATATTGAAACCATCGTCAATTAATAGTTTACGAAATTTTGAAGCTACGCTACGTTGCTTTTTGGTCTCGGTTGGCAAATCGAAAAAAACTAAAACCCACATGATTCGATAGGCATTATATCTACTAAAACTCATTTAAGTAACGGAAAATGAATCACTCTACTTTCACCCATAAAACATTTACACAACGAACTGGTGGTAATGCTCAAAGCCGTTATTAATGGTCTTTGCAAACCATTGATATACACATCAAAAGTAGCTATTTGCAACAAATGTGCTTTAGCCTTTTTATCTAAAGTATAACTATCTGTTTGTTCTAACCAATCAAAAACTAACAAATCTACGTACGGACGATACGGTTCCATGATATCATCTGCCAAGCAATACGCATTGTATTTATTTTTATGAAAAATACCAATTGTTGGGTTTAATCCAGAAGAAACTAAAGCTCTAGCAACCATGCTTCGCAAAATAGCATATCCAAAATTCAAAAAATTATTAGGCGCATCTCCTTTACGATCGCGAATAAAATCATCAAACAAAAATTTCCAATAATGCTGCGCTGCTATACCTTCCATATTAGTAACATCACCTGATTTGACGTCATTCATATAACCAATCATAGCATCAAAAGGTAATTTATTTTTTCTTAGCACTTCCTTTTGCTGATAAATTTTAGCTTCAACCGTCTGTTTCCATAATTGTTTTCGTAAAGGCTCCGAACAATTGATTTGATGTTTTAAACGTTCGCTATGCTCCACATGACCACTCATTGGCAACATCAAACCCAAAGGCATATGACTTTCGTCGCAACTGATAATTGCTACATTATTTTGTTGTAAAGCTACAATCAATTGATGCGAAATCGTAATTTGATAATGATCTAATACCAAAAAGCCTAAATCTTCAATCGGCACAGAACCTTTCGTTTCTTTGGTCGTTGTATCTTCAATTTTCAATTGATTATCTTTCAATTTCAAATAAGAAGGATTGCCGATGTAAATGGTACGTTTGAGCATAATCTAAGCTTTTGAAATATTTCCTAAACGATCAACTTTAAGTTTGGTGCAAACCTCTTTAATTCTAAATAAAGAATCAATTGTTACTTCTAATTTATTTAAACTACCTAATTCTCCTATCTTAGACTTAGCATCATATCCCTTAATCAATGTAGAAATGTTTACCTTAATAAAATGACATTCACTACCAGTTGAACTGACCATCTTGTAAACTCTATTAGAATCAATATTATCCAAATCACCATTTTCTCCTTCTAGAGGAACATAAACCAAATCGTTGGGTGATAAAGACATTAATAAAGAATGCCCTTTTTCGTTGGTTTCTGGGACTGAAGAAAGACCTTGTTTTTGACGTTCGATGACAATATTCAAAGGAATTGTTTCGTAAGAACGCTTACCTATTTTATCTTGATATATAGCAAAAAACAAATTCGTTCCTTTGGCTGCTTCTACATATTTCTTAGTTTTACTACCTGTTTCGCCTAATGCAAACTTACTTCCTTGTTCAAAAACACGAACTTTCAAAATAGGTTGATGCTTTTTACCTTCGTTAAACTGAGCTACATTTTTATTCATTTCATCAATTCCTTCTGATGAAAAAGCAATTTCTGAATCATTATTTTTGAACTTCAAATAATTCAACAAAATCTTCTGAATACCGGTATCAGTAATAGATAAAATTGTCTTTTCGTTAAATGAAGCATCTAAAGATTTACGGCTTGCTGTAAGAATTTTATCTTTTGCTACTTTGATTCTATCTAAATGTATTTTTCCAGATACAGTTTCTTTATGTAATGCCTTTCTTACCGCCCAGTTTGTTCCTTTTTGAACCAAAACACCTTTTTTAGGATTACCATTTGTATCTAAACGAATATTTCCGTTTTCGTCTTTATACGATTCATAATAATTGGTTGCTTTATTAATAACACGTGTATTTTGTTTGAAACTCACTACTATATTTTCTAAAGCATTCTTACTATCTTCTGTAAAAGTTTTCCAAGGTTTAAAGAAGTCCTTAAAAGCTTTTTGCTCATTACCTTCTTGTGTTCTATACGTTTCTTGCTTTCTTAGTTTATGTTGTAAATCAAAACGTTTGGTATTTGATTTTGCAGCCTCGTTATTTAATAAGTTAATATGATCACGTGTAGCACAAGCAATCACTAGGGCATCCATAGCATGATGACGATGGTCGATTCGCTTTTTAGAAAATCCTTTAGATTGTTCTAATGGTACAGTTGGAATTAACTTACCATTTGTATTTTTAGATGTGTAATCTGTCGATGAAGTCAACTCATTCATTCGTATAAATCGAGGCAATATCAAATCATTCCAAACATCATTCAAGCCCCAATCTTGTTTTAGTTTGGTTGTTATTTTTCCATTCCCAGGCAATACATTCTTAGAGTTAATTCCATCATCTGTCGATTCTGGTTGGTCATCTCTTACAATATTAGATAAGATTTGGCTGATATACTTACTGATATAACGCGTATCGTTGAGTTGACGTTCAATCATTTGTTCTGGAATTTCCTCCATCAACAATTTATTACGTTTCGTGCGATTTTTAGTATAATGTTGTTTTACAAATTCCTCGAAGTTGGCAACTTCAAATACTTTTACAGTTTTACCATTACCTAACGAAACCACTTCGCCATGATGTTTCTTGATAAATGCTAAACCAATTTGGTTATCTTTCAATTTATTGACTGCCGCTTCGCAAATGATTTTATTACTCAAACTATCATCAAAATAACGACTTTGAGGAATAATATGCTCTATTTCATATTCGTGCGTAAATAGCTTATTCAGCGGGATAATTTGCCCTGTATAAGGTGATTTGTATTTTTGTTCTAACCACAATTTATAACGTTTCAAATCAGAACTTGACGGTTGTGCCGTTTTACTGATTTTCAAGATATCATCTTCAATATTTTCAACTGAATTTAGTACGCCTTCTTCATAAATTTTCAGAATATCTTGTTGCATCGGCGAATACGGACGAACATTTTCTACCATTGCATCATTAGCTAATTCAGCCAATAAAGCTTTGATTCTAAAATTTGTATTTTCATTATCAGTTACAATATTGGTTAAACGCTTACGTTCGTCTGCCGTGTTTTTCATTTCACGTCCCAATTCGACATGAATTTCGGAAAAGAAATCTTTAACTCCTTTGCCATATTTCATCCAAATATCTTTAACCACACGAAGCGTTTCTGTAATTACTTGTTCGACAATCGGATTCCGCAAAGAGTGTTGTTTAAAATCTTGTAAAAACTGATTCAATTCTTCTACAGATTGCCATTTCTTTATATCTGCAGATTCAGAATGACGATTATAAACGATATATTGTGCCAACCATAATGGTAAATTTTGAAATTGTTCTTCATTCGTAATAATTCGCTTTTCGATAAATTCACGAACACGATTTTTGATATTCTCATCGTATTCACCTGTCAATATTTTATCAATTTTAGCTTTTGAATTATCATCAATTTGCTCATAATTCCAAACCGAACCAAATCGCATCAAGGGCAATAATTTCTTAATCGCTTTTTCGGAATACGAACCAAACTCACTTTTAAATGGTGGCACTTTTTTGAAAGAATCTACAAAACTTGTTTCATCAAGCTTATGCTTAGTCGCAAACTTAATTAGAGCTTTTTCGTATTCTATCTTATCAGTTACAGAATATATCAAATGCCAAAGTTTATACTCTATTTCATCATCCAAAAAATCTACTCCAATATCTACTACTTTATCCAAACGGGACTGAATCAAAGTCCGTGTTTCATATGCTGGATAATCTTTATCTTGTACATAGTTCCAACGATATTTGGCAATTTCAGCGGTTAATGCTTTCGACTTAAAACCTTTCTGTTCTAATAAAAATTTTAAAAGTGCTTCTTGTTTTATCTCATTTCTAGATTTTAGCCAACGCAACAAATCCTCCCATTTTTCATTAGAATCAAAGAATTCTTGAGTTACATTTTTATCATCTTCTTTGGTATAAATTGCCAAATTTTGCAACCATTGCAAGATTCTAAACTCTTGAAAATATGGATTGGATTTTGAAATTACTTTTATAGGAAATGTAATGCCATCTTTTGATTTTCGAGATTCTAAAGTGCAATTTGTGATTAGATTTTTCTGACTTTTTAACGGTCGTTGATAGAAAATAATGTCGTTTAAAAACAAATGAACGAAATCTTTGGCTATTATCGTTTGTTGATGATTTTGGTTATTTTTATACAACTCACGTGCGCATTCTGACAATAAATCTTCACTTATCAGCTCTGAATGAAACTCACTTTGTTTTTTTAATATTTGTTCTAATTCAGCCTTATAAAATTTACGCTCAATCGTACGAACCAATTTACCTTTGATTTTTTGTTTCGGGTCCAATAACAGGTTTTCGTAAATGTAAGTACCTACTGTTTTTTGAGAATTATCAATTTCTTGCTCTGTCTTCTTTTTTAATAGAGTCCAATCATCAGCACTCGGCGCTCTAAAACTTCGCTTTACTTGACCTTCTTTATCAAGTTTTTCTGAGCCATCTTCATTAATATCAGTAGTAACAATAAAATCTCTAACTTTATCTTTCCAATCGTTTAATGAATTTTTGCTCGAACGTCTATAAATCCATCCGTTTTCTAAATGCAAGGAATACCAAGTTTCTCCTTTTTTATTTATATCATTATCAGGAACAACATCAATTATTTTCAAAGAATGAAATTCGACTAATTTGTTTGAGTTTTCTTCTTCCTCTTCTCCTCTTAATTGATAGTAACCACGTTTTTGATTAAAACTTAAAATAATCCAAGCTAATTCTTCTTTTCCAATTTTTTGAGATAATGCTTTTTTTCGTAGATAATAAATCGTCCAATCGTAAGGAACTAAACCTTCTTCACCATTTTTATTAATCAAAAAATGAGCTTGATGTTTTTTGAAATCCTCCAACATTTCATTAAACGAATCTTTAAATAAAAATTCATTATTATGATATACCAATTTTGGTTCGCTTTCTTTTTTAAACTTCCCAAAACGTTTATCAAAATCAATTTGACTTGCATAGCGCTCAGGCAGGAATCCAAGAATATTTAAAACACGATGTAATCGCTCTCTACGCAACAGATGACGTTCACGCAATCTACGAACACCACGATAACCTGTTCGCTCAGCAGTTTGAGATACAGAGTTACCTCTACCAAATTCTCCTAACACATCTGAGTCATCGGTATTATTCTACTACCAATTCCTAATATATTTCCTTCTTTATTATCGAAGTTCTGTTCCACCAAAGCCCAACCTATAGAGTTGGTTCCTAAATCTAACCCTAATATTCGTTTCATAATGTTTAAATTGATTAAGAAAACACAAGATACAAATAAAAAAAAATTCACATATCAGTGAAAACCCTTAGTGTAACAAAAAAAAATTACGTATATTTGGTTTTTGAAAGGAATTCACAATAAGGATTATTCCGTTGTGAAAACATTTAGTGCCTCGCCTATCTGTGGGGCTTTTTTTATACTTTTTCTTTTCGTAAATATTCAAGAAAAAAACCTCACATTTCTGTAAGGTTTGATTTTACTAAATTTTCTCTACCAACTCATCCAGAAACTTAGGTTTTAAAAAACCTGAATATTTGTATAGGATTTGATAATTTTCGTCTAAAAGAATCCACATAGGATAAACAGGTTTGTTGTTTCCGTTTAGAGCCATTGCGAGTTCGTGCGTGGTTTTTCGTTTCTTTTTGTTGTTGCTTTTGAATTGGGTTTTATTAAAAATAATAACATCAAAACTTTCGGCATCAAATTCTGAATAATAAAAATTAGATGCTTGTTTTTTAAACACTTCACTTTTCTGAACCAATTGTTTTTGAACTTTACAATACGAACACCAATCGGTTGAAAGTAACATTAAAATAGGTTTTGCTTTAAGCTGCATCAACGAATCGATTTGATTTATATCGAACATTTGTACTTGACTGAAACCGAAATTCATCCAAATACAAAACAAAACCATGTATTTCTTATTCAAAAACTTCTTTTTCATTGATTAATTAAGCGTGTATTTTGCACCAAAGAAAAATGTTTGCGGGCGAGATGGTCCATAAATAAAATTTGCATCGCGCAAAGCTCCACGATCAAAATCTTTTTGGTATGCATGAAACATATTTTGAATTCCGGTATAAATCTGAATGCAATTATCTTTAAAATCAAAATCATAAGCTACGCGAATATTATTTTCAAAAAAGTCTTTGGTACGTTTAATTACTGTGCGTTCTGTTTCTGGATCAACCATGTGTGTCACATCCATTTTACCTGTATAAACTCCAGATAAAGATAAAGTCAACGGTTTTATTGGATTATAACTCAACGTATAATATCCGTACGTATTTGGTGTGCGTAACATATTTTTTGTTCCCACAATTTCAGTTTCGTCTTTGGATTTCCAAAGTTCTTCAGTTTCATCATATTTTGCATTCTGAACAGTTCCTCCAAGTTGTAAATTAAACGCTCTACTTAAAGCAAAACTCGCTTCGAGATTCAATCCCGTTACTCGAGCGCCAGAACCGTTTCTTTTGGTTAAAACCGAAACACCACTTGGCAATTCTTTTGCATCTGCAGTGATAAAAACATCGTTAAGTTTGGTTGTAAATCCTTCTAAAATAATGTTTGTTTGTACGTCTCCTAAATTTTTAGAGAAGTTTAAAGAAGCATTTATACTGTTTGATTTTTCGGTCTTTAAATCTGGTGATAAAACTGTGAAAGAAGCTGCTCCACCAACTGTTTCGATATGTAAATCTTCGTTAAAAGCTTGAGGTGCGCGGTAACCTTGCGAATAGGAAGCACGAATTTTTAAATAATCTGTCACTTCGTACATTGCTGTAATTCGTGGAACAAATGCATTTAAAGTTTTTTGGTCATCTGATTTTTCAATATCAAAATCATACCTCCCATTTATATTTACATAATCATAACGAGCACCAACCAAAAAGGTAAATTTTTCTAAGGGCATCATTTCAATCTGACCGTAAAAACCTAGTGTTCCAACTTTTTGATCTATTGAACGATTGTAACCTGGCATTTTATCTTCAACTTGATTGAAATTATAATCAACACCTGCCAAAATATTATATTTATTATTGATTTCATAACCATAATTAGCACCTGTTACAATCGAAATATCATTTGAATTTCCGTAAGCATTAATTGCTGTAATATCTTGTTCTGTAAGTTGATCTCCAATTTCTAATATTCTTCCGCCACCGCCGTAGTAACTATCTCTATTTGCTGTTTGTGCAGAAGAAAAAACAGAAAATTTATGTTTTAAATCTGCTGAAGCTTGTTCAAACGAAATGGCTCCGCCTAAGATTTTATGATCTAATTGTTCCGTTATATCTGTCTGATGAGCCGGAAGTTCAAATTTATTTCCGCCACGACGGAATTCATTTATATTAAAAAGATTTATTTTTAATTTACTTAAATCAGAAGTTTGCCAAAAAGCATCAAATCCAAAAGTGGTATTTTTTAAAAGCGTTTGTTCAGAAAATCCATCACCATTGGCATCCCAAGGTTTACGATCACGGTTATAGGCGTAAAAACTCATTCCTTTATTTAAATCTTCACTTACCACGCTTCCGTTAACATTTATAGTTCTATCAGGAACTTTATAATCTGTAAAAGCTAAATTAGAACCTATAGAAAAACTATTTTTTATCGGATCTTTGGTTAAGATATTAATAGTACCCGCAATGGCATTTCCGCCATAAAGTGCAGAACCACCACCGCGAATAACTTCTACACGATCAATCATATTAGTTGGCAACATATCCAATCCATAAACTCCCATTAAGGCAGAAAAAATAGGCCTGCTATTAATGAGGATTTGTGTATAAGGACCTTCAAGTCCATTCATTCTTACTTGGGTGAATCCACAGTTTTGACAATTGGTTTCCATGCGTAATCCGGGACTGAAATTCAAACTTTCTGAAAGCGCTAAAGATTGCGTTGTTTCAAATGTTTTTGAATTTATCCTACTAACAACAACAGGAGCTTTATACACTGGAACTTGTTTACGAGTGGAGGTAATCACCATTTCTTCAAGACCTAAATAATCATCAAGTAGTTCAAAATTTAACTCGATGGTTTGTCCTTCTAAAATTTCTATGGTTTGCGATTGGGATTGAAAACCGATGTAATTTACTTGAATGATTTGTTTTCCTACGGGTATGTTTTGTATTTCGTAATATCCATTTTGATCAGAAAAAATCAAAATTTCTGAATTTTGAATCTTGACATTAGCGTTTTCTAAGAATGTTTTATCTGAAGAAATAATCCCTTTTAGATTTCCTGTTTGCGAAAAACATTGTAAAGTAAACAAAAATGAAGCTAAAATATATTTTCTATTCATACTGATTTAAATTTTATTATTTACAAAAATATAAATTTAGATTAAACTAAAAAATATTTTATTTATTTGTAAATATTTTTTTTAAATAAAAAAAGCCATCTCGTTATGAGATAGCTTTATCAAGTATAAACTAAAATAGGTGATTTATATTATTTAATTAACGCTTCTTTAAACTTTCGCATTATAGAACCTTTAATATCATTCGGTAGTAAAGAATCGCCCATGAAAACATCTGCTAATTTATTAGTCAATGTAATTCCGAATTTTTTAGCTAGAACATTTCGCAGCATTTTTCGTTTGTAAACGTATTTAGAAGCAATTCTTCCAATTCTTAATTGAGGTAAAATCTCTACTTCTAATTTATCGTTATACAATTGTTCAGCTTTGATTGGATCCAAATTACTTTCAGCAATTGCTTGTGCAGCTAAAATTCCACTTAAAATAGAATTAGAAATTCCCTCCGCAAAAATAGGATCAGCAAAACCAGCCGCGTCTCCAATCAAAAAAACATTGTTTTTAACAAACGAATCTGTTCTTGGACTAATTGGAATTACAAAACCGTGCGATTGTTCACTTAAAACAGTTGAAATTCCAAGAACTTTTAAATAATCTGTATAATATTTTTTAAGATTTAAAGTTTCGTTATTTTTTACAAAAGCAGCTACTCCAACAGACAAATGATTTTTTTTAGGAAAACACCAACCATAACCATGAGGCAAAACATCAATATCAAATCGTACATTTTGAGAAAGCCTTTCGAAGTCAGCTTCAGGTACTTTTATTTCATATTCTAATGCAGGAATGATTGTACGAGATTCTTTCCATCCTGCCATTTTAGCAACAGGACTTAAAGCTCCATCTCCAGAAATGATAAATTTTGCAGCAATATCAACTTGCGAAGTATGAATAATTTGAACATCACCAAAAGAAATATCAATTACTTTATGATTTTGAAGTAAAGTTACGCCATTTTCTTTTGCCTTTTCTACAATTAAATTATCATAAGATTCACGCATAACCATAGTAATCAATGGCTTATCTTTCTTTAAAGTTAATTTAATATCTGTGTTTGCAAAATAGGCATCAGCCTCAAAAAATTCTTTTTCTATAACAGTAGAAATATCAAAAGGTAGATATTTACGACCTCGATATACCAATCCGCCACCACAAGTTTTATAGCGTGGCAAAATTTCTTTTTCAATTATAACTGTAGAGAATCCTTTGCTAGAAAGTTCAAAAGCTGCAGAAGCCCCCGCAGGTCCACTTCCGATGATAGCTATGTCAAATAATTTCATTGTGTTTTTTGTTCAAAACTAGATTTTTTTTAGCGAAAAACAATACAACAAAAAAAATTTTCTCAAATAAGAAAGAATCCTCAAAAAATGATATAATGATGTTTACAAATAAAATCATTTCAAATATCTATTTTTTATAAATAGAAATAAAATAAGCCTTTACATTTCTGTAAAGGCTTATTGTTGTGGTCCCACCTGGGCTCGAACCAGGGACTGTGATTCCTTTATTCACAAGAGGTTTGAGGTATATGAGTAATATTGTAAACCGATTTTTACGCCTTTTATTCCAAAGGTATAGAAAATATAAATATATCCAAAGTTTATTTTTTTAATTAGTCAAAGTTAGGACCGCAATTTAGAACTTTACTATATGGTTGAATATATTCCCAAAAAGCCTCACCTGCACTATTCAAATATTTGTAAGAATAATTCATTTTGGTGTTATAAGCTACCTGATAAATATATTCTCTACAATTTATAGAATATTTATTGGGTTTAAAACAAACTATAGCAAAGTAACTTGTTTCATAATTTTTGGAGATTTCGTAAAAAGTAACATTCGAAATAGCATCACTATTATATGATGTATAAGTAGTTCCGTAGTAATTTTCTTTTAAGTAATCAATCAAATCACTACAAGATTGCGAATATGCATTTAACGAAACTAATAATAAAAATAAGTATATTTTTTTCATTTCTTTAAATTTTATTTAATTTTCTTCAAAACTTCCAATAAGTATGGTATCTTATTAACTTGAGATTCTGTCCAAAAATAATAGTTTGGTATTCCATCATTATCATAATTATTTAAGGTAATAGAAACCCTCTTTCTTTTTTCATCTACAAGATATGAAAATGTCATTTCCTTAGCTTTAAAAATATATTCAGCTGATTGTTTTTTAAATTTTAGATCCAAATTAGGAATTACATTTTCTTCAATAAAATAAATAAACTCATCAATTTCATCTAAACCAACCCAAGCTGTTTTAAAAACTTCAGGTTTTTTAATATCCATATCTAATTGTAAAGCTTTTACCTTAGTTTTAGATTTCAAATTTGTTATTTCTACGGGAAAAAACTTCACAAACTCCCCTAATCCTGAGTAAAATTCCGCTGTAGTATTCCAGTCTTTCTCTATCAAAGTAAATTGCGCATCATCTATAAATTTCCTAGTTGTTGACTCTTGTGTTTGAGCTGATAAATTAGCCGTTAAAATGAAAGCAGATAAAATCAAAATTTTTTTCATAATATAAAGTTTTTAGTTAATACAAATACTGTTGAAACGTCATAAACGTGTTTCGAATGGTTGGTATATCACCTAATACGTTTTTAGCGTCCTTAATCGAGTGGTATTTTAATACCAACAAATCGCCTAATTTGGCATCATCTAATTCAGAAACTCCATGCTCAACGTATTGACCTAAGACAAAATCAATGAATTCTTGTTGTTTATCTGTGTATTTAGAAAGATTGTCTTTAACAAACTTAGCTCGTTCTTTACGATCTACAATATCTGAATTGTAAGCAACATAAGTAAGTACATCATACAAATCAGCATTTTCAGCACGTATTACTTTCTGAAACTCTTTCAATTGTTCGTAAGTGTACCCTTTCTCAGATAAACTTTCTAACAACTTTTTACGTGTACTCACATCTTTCCATAGTTCACGAAGTTTTTCTTGATCTTGGAATAATGCAGGTAATTCACCGAATAGCGATTGTAAAAATTCTACATCAGTAATTGGTTGTCCTGAAGCATCCCAAAAAGTAACTGTAGTCATAGATTGTAATTGACGAACTTTACCATCACTCAACTTAATCTTTACTACTTTTTTAGGTTCCGTATTACATCTACATTCTGTATATCCACATAATTCACATAATTCACATGCTTCATTTGGTTGCTTTTCACATACACAAGGTGATTTACCACAATAACCACATAATTTCTTCTCTTTAGACGGTTTATCTGTACTTTCTATGTCAATTACATCTTCAGGGTCACCGTCCCATTGAGGGTCTTTAAAGTGCTTGTATGCTTTAACAAAATCGTAGATTGTAAAGTAATCTTTTCTAGCATGTAAACGAGTTCCACGACCTATAATCTGTTTGAACTCAATCATAGAATTTACAGGTCTTAGGAGTACTATATTCTTAACCTCTGTAGCATCAACACCTGTACTCAACTTTTGTGATGTGGTTAATACTGTAGGTATTGTTTTTTCATCATCTACAAAATCATCTAAATGCTGTTCTCCTAATTTTCCATCATTCGCTGTTACACGTTGGCAATAATTAGGGTTCTTTACAGAAGTATATTGATTGATTAAATCTCTAACATCTAAAGCGTGTTCTTGAGTAGCACAGAATACAATAGTTTTTTCGTTATGGTTCATTTGATCCATAAATACTTTTACTAAATGCTTTTCACGCTCAGTTATAACTAGAGTTCTGTTAAAGTCATTTAAACCGTATTCTCTACCTTCTTGAACTTCACCAACCTCAACAATATCATCTTGAGTGTAAGTGTACGTATCTATATTGGTATCAATTTGCTTAACTCGGAATGGTGTTAGGAAACCGTCGTTTATACCTTCTTTTAACGAATAGGTATAAACAGGCTTTCCGAAATAAGCATACGTATCTCCGTTTAAATCACGTTTAGGTGTGGCTGTTAAACCTAATTGAACAGCAGGACTGAAATATTCTAAGATTTCTCTCCATGAACTTTCATCATTAGCTCCACCTCTGTGACATTCGTCGATAATGATTAAATCGAAATAATCTTCTGGGTATTGACCGAAATTTGGCGTGTCGTTCGGTCCCGACATAAATGTTTGAAATATGGTAAAGAATACTGAACCATTTTTAGGAACTGAACCTCTTTTATTCACCTCTTTTACCGAAATACGTACCAAAGCATCTTCTTCAAAAGCACTGAAGCTATTGAATGCCTGATTTGCAAGTATGTTTCTATCGGCTAAAAATAAGATTCTTGGACTTCGTTTGCCATCACCATTGATGTTCCAACGGTTTTGAAACAACTTCCATGATATTTGAAAAGCTACAGCAGTTTTTCCTGTTCCAGTAGCTAAAGTGAGTAAAATACGTTGTTTCCCTTCAGCTATAGCATCTAAGGCTTTATCTATTGCATTTTGCTGATAATAACGAGGTTGCCATGCACCTCCTTTCGACTCAAAGGGTGTGGAAGCTAACTTTTGTTTCCAATCGTAAACTTTAGGAGCTTCTTTTTGCTCCTCATTAAACAATCTAAACCATAATTCATCAGGCGTAGGTATGGTAGCAACTTCTTGCTCTTTACCTGTAAGCGTATCTACCTCATAGTATTTTAAACCATTGGTAGCATACGCAAAACGAACATTTAGCATGGTTGCATAATGCTTTGCTTGTGCTAAACCTTCGGTAAAATGTTTTCCTTCTGCTTTGGCTTCAATAACAGCTACATTCTTGTATTTGTATTGTAAAATGTAATCTGCCTTATCTGCTTTAGAACGTTTGCCATTACCCAACAAACGACCTAAATTGATAGGAAATTCTCTTTTTACTACACTATTGTTTACTCCCCAACCTTTGGTGGTTAGTAATGGATCGATAAGCTCGGCACGTGTTTCAGATTCATTTCTCATATTTCATAAATCTTAGTACAAAATGTATTTCACATTCTGTAAGTTTTTTTTGTTGTATAGTAAAGGACTTGTCTAAACATTAACTCCTTATTTTTAAAAAAGCTAATAAACTAATTAGTTAACTCGCCTTTAAATGCCTTTTCTAATATACTCTTACGTAATTCTTCTATGTTAGATAGTTTTTGTTGGTATGTTCTTAATAATGAATCTATTTTTATTTTATATTCCTCAATAGTATTAGTAATTTCATCCTGTTTTGATGAATCGGGACATGGCAACAATATTTCTTTTAAAATTTTAGCAGAAGGAACATTTGGAATAGCAGCACCTCCAGAGTATTCGTGAATGATTTTTTGAAAGTGATCACTTCTAAGCCAATGTTTCAAAAAATGTACATTTACCTTTTTCGGAGTAAGTTTTAATAAAGCTTGATTTATGATTCCTTGTTTGATATTAGGTGGTACCACTGCAACCCTACCAAGTGTTACTCCTGAACAACTCATTATTATATCTCCTGGAAAAACTTCAAACCTTTTCATTTCTTGAAACTTTTCTTCATCAATAAAATATCTTAGCTCGTTAAAATGGTCATGTATTGCATGTTTTTGTTCATAAACAACATATCCATTTTCTTTAAATATATCTTTCTTTAAGCTTCCTCCGAAAGGTCCTCTAACAAATTCGCAAACTTCTCCCCATTTTTTTAAAGGATAATCATTAGAAAAAACTTCAACTAGAAAATGTAAATCGTCAGCAAAAAGTGGACATTTATATTTAAAAACTTAGATAGTGTTTTCTAAAAAAAATGTAATTTTAATTATGGGAACACCAAAGAAAAAATCCGCAGAAACTTTTGTAAAAGACATTCGTAATAATACCCGTCGTATTTTTACAGCAGAACAGAAGATTTTAATTGTAATGGAAGCTTTACGTGCAGAAACTTCTATAGCCGAATTATGTAGAAAATACACCATTACTCAATCTCAATTTTATAAATGGAATAAAGAATTCCTTGAGGCAGGTAAAAAACGTTTATCTGGTGATGTAACACGAGAAGCAACCAGCGGTGAAGTAGCTGAATTAAAGAGAGAAAACGCTCGTTTAAAAGAAATGGTAGCAGACTTAGTTCTACGCTACGACATTGTAAAAAAAAGTTTGGATATGTTAGATTAGCAAAACAATTCAAACGTTATATGAGATTAACAGCTACTGAAAAACACGAAATTATTCAGCAGGTAATGCGAAGTGAACTCGGTGTAAAAGGAACTTTAAAAGAATATGGAATTTCTCGAAGTACTTTTTATAAATGGTACCAAAGTTATCTTGAAAATGGATTCGATGGCTTAAAACCAAAACAAAGATTAACCAATCGTCAATGGAATAGTATTCCAGAGATTCAAAAAGATTTAGTTGTTGAATTAGCTTTAGAGTATCCCGAATTATCATCAAGAGAATTGGCATTTAAAATTACCGATGAACAAGGGATTTATTTATCGGAATCCAGTGTATATCGTATCTTAAAGCAACGTGGATTGATTCCAGCTCCAAATCATATCTTAATAGCTGCGTCCAACGAATTTAAAGATAAAACACAATTTGTTCATCAGATGTGGCAGACTGATTTTACTTATTTTAAAATTATTGGATGGGGATGGTATTATTTAAGTACAGTTTTAGATGATTATAGCCGTTATATCATTCACTGGGAGTTGTGTGATTCTATGAAGGTTGAAGATGTA
This sequence comes from Flavobacterium sp. I3-2, assembly GCF_013389595.1. NCBI lineage: Bacteria > Pseudomonadati > Bacteroidota > Flavobacteriia > Flavobacteriales > Flavobacteriaceae > Flavobacterium > Flavobacterium sp. I3-2. Next base: position 1,754,607 of record NZ_CP058306.1, on the reverse strand, counting down.
AAAAGAACAGTGAACACAGCTATTGCAAAGGCTCGATTAAAAACTAAACAGAAGCCAAAATTATTATCAGATAACGGTCCCTGTTATGTTTCAAACGAATTAAAAACGTATTTGAAAGATCAATTAAAAATGAAACAAGTTCATGGAAAACCAATGCATCCACAAACTCAAGGCAAAATTGAACGTTATCATAGAACAATGAAAAATGTGGTTAAACTGAATCATTTTTATCATCCAGAAGAATTAACTCAAGCTTTAAATGAATTTGTTGAAAATTACAATAATAACAGATATCACGAGTCTTTAAACAACTTAACACCAGCTGATGTATATTATGGAAGATCTGATAAAATACTTGAGCAAAGAGCCGTTATTAAACAAAAAACAATTGCGAAAAGAAGGCAATTGTATAATCAAGAAAAAATACTAAATTTATAAACCAAACACTATCTTAATTTCTACAAGAAGGTGTCCAAATTAGTTTGAAGACGTACAAACCCTTTACAGGTCTTGTTATACCCTAAGCATGCGTTACTTATACTCTTTCGTGAAGCGTTAACAGCATCAGCAGCTTCTTGTAGAGTATCATAAGTTGCAATGTGTTCTTGATTACCTATCTCAAATTGGTAAATAGTTTTTCGGAAACCACCACCTCTATCGGAATTGTAACCATTTCGCATAGAATCAAAAGCTTCAATGTAATGTACTTCTCGTTCAGCTAATTCATCTGTTGATTCAACCTCTTCTAATAACTGAATTTCAAAAGCCTGAGCACCGAAGTGCTCAATTGCTTTAAAAAACTTAGTGTCAACTTTTTTTGCAGTTCCTTGAAGGTGCTCTCGGAACCTAGTATCAACATCTCTTGTCGTAGAACCTACGTATGACTGAAGTGTATTTCTGTTGAAAATTCTGTATATCTTATTCATTAGACAACATATTTTCAGTAGATTCAACCTCATTAACCTCTGTAGAAACTTCAATAGTATTTTCAACTACCTTCTCAGTATCTTTAGTAAGTATAACCTTTTCTGCACTTGAATTAGGTACTGAAACCATAAACTGTAACTTACCTCCTGAGTTCTTCTCTTGATAAAGCATACCTTTAAGGTCACAATACTTTTTTATCATCTTAGTCGCAGAATGTGGTGACATTGTGAAATTGTACTCATCTTTAAGCTGAGTAATTACTTCACTTTTTAAAATCCATTCACCGTAATAGTCTATTAAGTCCTCTTCTAAAAATGTAAAAAACTCATTCCCTACAATTTTTTTAATTTTCGCATTTAAAAGCAAGGGACATTTGTATTCAAATACGCCTTTTTCATGATAAGTTTTAATGGAATCAAACATGAACATAAAAAACCTACAAAAATTTTCACCACTCCAATCACTTGAGAAAAACACTTCATTAAAGTAATCCATAGGAGTATTCTCTTCATTAAAAAAATTGTCGATTATTAACTCAACCTTTCTACGTCTAGATGATGAACCAATTGGCATTTTTACCTCTTGATTAGATGTAATTACGAATTTTGGAGCATGTTTATAATCAATATCAAAAGATTGCTTATTCTTCTTTTCCACTTTTAAGTCACCTGTAACAACTGAAAAGATATGTTCAAAGTTGAATGCCTGATTAACATCGTCAAACAAAATTATATTTGTTGATGGAGTAACCCCTTGATATAAAAACCTATTTGACCTTGGGTCATAAGACTTACCATCAATCTGTATTACATTTCTTAGTTGTTTAAGTGCACCATTTATCAATAACGTCTTACCATTTCCACCATTAGCTGTTAAACGATTACCCAATTCAGCATCATAAATTATAATCGCCTTATTTTCCTTAGCCTCCTTATTATTATGAAGTAAATACCCCATTACAGACTTCAAAGCTTCTAATCTTTTAGGATTCTCACCTGTAATTAACTCACAAAACCTTTTGAAATTTGAGTCTTTTGAAGAATCTACCTGTATAAAATCACGTTTAATTCGTGAGTCAGCAAGAATTGAACCTTGCAAATTCTTATAATCTATGATTTCATAACCTAATTCTGTAATTTTGATCATTACATTCCTAAACGGAATAAATGTTTCAGTCCTTGTATCTCTAATTAAATCAAGTTCAATCGTTTTTAGTAATTGTAACTTGTTTGAAGCTACATATCCAGAGCAACCTCTGATAAATTTTTCTATGAAACGAGAATCAACATCCGACTCCTTCATTAATTGAATTAATTTAAAACCTAAATTTTTTTCATTATATATCTCGATTAGATTATCTACCTTATTTAACAGTTGATTATTGTAAGGACTTTCCTCATCTCGACAGATTCCGAAACCTAACTGTTCAATCACGCTAATTAATGTTAATTGGTGTACTTCAACCTTATCCCCTTCAATTTTGAATATAGCTTCGAAAAGCTCTTTTAAATTTAATTTCATAATTTTAAAATTTATTATTAAAAAAATCGTGATTGTTATAAGGCCTTATTTAATCACATTGCAAAGATGGAGGTTGTTGATTTTTCAGGTAACGGTAAAAAAAATTTCCTCTATTAAATAGAGGAAATACGGAGGTTAAAGCTTAAAAAATTTTTTAAAGAGTTCACTTAATCTCTTTACAGATCGATCATTTAATTTGTTTACATTTTTATAATCATTCAATCTTTTATTTAGGTTATCAAGAGAAGATGCTTCTTCTGATTCATTTTCGACACAAAAATTACGTTCAAGGAAACGCCCTAATTCGACATCAGGAATATAATCTATTACTTTTTGAGTCCTCAAGAAATGAAAAAAGGTAACTAAATCTGTTTCATTCCAATTATGTAAAGTCAATTTATCTTGTTTTAAGTACTTATCATTATATAGAGTAGGTGAATGTACTGCCTTTTCGATTTCTATAATTTGTGCTTTAAGTTCATTAAGTAATGATAAGCCGATGAATTCAAATTGATTTATGTTTTCGAAGATTGAAGAAATGTACTTCTTCTGGTCTGTTAAAAATTTCCTACGCTCTTTTTGATTCTCTAAGAGATCTTCCCTTATGTAGTTGTAAAAATCCTCTAAATAATCAGTAACTAACCTTTTAACAACTAATGGTAGATGAGATTCGTAAAAGTATCGCTTTGAAAACTCTATTGTTAAATCTTTAGCATTAGAACTTGATTGTGAAGGAACTTGTACAGTTATAAAAAAATCATCCTTCAAAAGCTTTCTTTCAAAAGAAGGTAGCATATCTGAATACATCTGATAATTATAATCTTCTTTTAGAAAGTTAATCTGAAGGTCTATAAATGATTGTTCGTCTTTAAAATAGTCAATTAAGAAGGTTTTCATAGTTTGTTAAGTTTGTACACAAATTAAACAAGAATCATTTAATACTTATATATACCACCTTTAGTTTTTGCAAAAAAAGTTGACGGCTCCGCAAAAAAAGACTGTGCCCTTAAAGCATACAGTCTTTTTGTTTAAACGTTTTCAGTGGTTTTTTAATCTGTAACCGTCTCAAAAGTTTCACATCAAAATTCAGCATAACAGGTTAATTAATTTCAAACGATGAATACAGGTAATACTCATCTTGTATTTTGTAAACCGTTTCAATCTTACGGTTAATATTCACACTCTCTACATTGTAAATCACATGTTTTGTTAACTTTCCAACGTCTTCCACTGCTGTAACCTCAAATGGACATTGTAACCGAATTAACTTACCGTAAATGTTAATTATGTAGAGTTCATCGGGTGATGTAAGTTCAATTTGTTTCAGAATTTCCCCATCTTCATTCATTAGTTGTCAATGTGTAAAAGCTATTATTATTAATAGGTGTACCAATTGTAACTGTTGGTTTCTAACGATTTTGACAGGTGATTGATGAAGTCGTGCGCATTGACATTACGTTCAAGGTTTAAATCGATATAAGTACTTTTATTTGCCTCTGTAAAAAGATTGTATAGGTTCCATAGGTTAATTGTGCCATCATCTTCTTTCATAAAGTCCACATCGTTATGATAGTCCTTTACAATTGAATTAATTTGTGTGTCTGTGATTGCCAAAGGAAACAAGTTTTTCTTTACCTCTTTACTCTGGTAATTGTACATCTTCATCTTACCGATTAAACGTGCAAACTGCTCTTCTTCTATACTATAATTTAACATTGCTCTCATAGAATTTAGATGTGATGTTCTATCATAAGATTTTACTAATTCAAACACTTTTTCTTTGAGCTCCAATGTTGAACTAACTCTAAGGTCATTTAATAACCCATCTGTAGAAATACAAAGGTTTGTACATACTGTATTCTGAAAACCAATGAATATTTTAAATTTTTCGATTGACTTTTTAGTGAATAAGTTCTCTTGGTTGTAAGCACGAACACCACCGACACATAGATTAATACGATTTCCGTTTATAACCTCTGAAATTTCTGGTATTTCAAATACAAACGCCATACGTTCATAATAAATCGTTTTTTCATGCTCTAAAAGCTCTTTTGCAGGTTTGCCTATTGCACTAGGAATTCGACCTTTAATACCATGAGAAACCCTGATATTAGGCACTAACTCAACGTTATTACCCAGTATTGAATGAAGTGCATCTTTAACAGCTAAGATGAATTCAGTGTGACTTATGGTTGTTTCATTATCCTTTGCAAATACAGGTATAATACAATCCTCTTTTAAATGAGAAAGGCTAACCTCTATTGTGTTAGCCTCTATAAATTTGGTTTTTGAAGTGTTTACAATTTTTGAATCTTCAATTACTTGGTTTGTTTGGTTTGATACTACTAATTCCATATGTAATGTGTTTTAAGCGTTAATAACGTTATCGTTGATAATTGTGTTTGTGGTGAAATCTAACTCAGTTTTTCTTCGTACTATATCATCATAAATTTCTTTACGGTGTACAATATGCTCAGCATAGATAGTTTTTAACTCATCCTCAGTTGTACAAGCATAAATACTCATCTTAATTTGGTCAAGCGAAATACCTTGTTGACACCATTCTTTAAGTTTTTTACCTGTACTTGAATTAATTACAAACTCAGGCTTTCCTGCAAACAGTCCTGTTCTATCTTTAGAAGCATTCACTAAATGTTTATCATTAAGAAACTCAAAGTTTACAGTCAATTCATATTCAAAACCTTCACGAGTAATCTCTTTCGTACCAAGTTTTGTAACCTTCGTTTTACCATTATTATCTTGGTCTAATGAATAATCTACCTTTCGTCTTGTAGTTGTTATGACGTGGCATTTGGACTGAATAATCGCATCTAAGAATGAATTGTGCCTCGGTGTTACTTTAGCCCAATCGTTAAATCTACCTCCAAGCATTTCATGGATCTCTAAACACCCACCTTTTCCTTGCCATTCGTGACTAATACTATCTACGATTATCACCTCAATATCAGCATTTTCACATATATTAATTGCTTCTATATACCTTTCAGGAGAAAATGGCTCTAACAGCGTTAAAACATTAAATTCGCCCAAGTGAGAGTACAAGCTAGCGCTATTATTCTCAGTATCAACGATTGCAATCTTGCTCCAATCTTCTGTAATACCATACGCTAGCAGTAATGCTGAATAAGTTTTACCATAGCCACTCGGTCCGCTTAAACCAATTTTTAATTTTACCTGATGTCTTTGTGCTTTCTGTAATTTCATAATTATACCTTTTAGTTGTTAAGTGAAACCCTGTTAAAACAGGTATCTAATTTCATTTTGAATATTTGAGTAACCTCAAAGTACTAAATGGTTTAAAGGATATATTGCTATTCAAAACAGTTTCTTAAACACTTTGTTACATCGCATTAACCGATTCAATCAGTACCACAAACATTAAAAGCACAATTATTTACATCTAACAACTAATAGGTATGAATCAGTCTAAACACGAGGGGGGGGATAACCCATTTTAATTAAAAAAGGGGGCTACCTCATAGATAACTCCCCTCTTGCATTGGTTAATTTAATTTAACGTCTTGTATCTAACCAATCCAAAACATAACCACCCAACAACCCTTGATTATCGTACATCATTAAATTTTTGAACCCTGTATCAACAGACAAATGTGTGATTACATTGTATTTTTCAGTGTATTCGTTTAAAGGGGCACAACTATAAACTCTATGTACAACACCTGGATCGCCATTAATATCAACACCTGTATTGTAAAGTTTATAAATAAGTACACTATTCGGATTTAAATTATCCTTTGCCATAATACCGAGCGAAACCAATTCATTATTAAAATAGTTAAACATAATCCAATTCTCAGAATAAAAAATAGTTTCTTCAGTTGCATTTGCAAACGACTTACTTGAATAATATGTATCAACTCTAGTACCTTGAGAATACGCCTTACTAACAGATGAAACGACAAGTATTAACAGTATTTGTAATATAGATTTCATAAATTAATTTTTAGATTTAGAAGCTTTTTTTAATTCTTTAGCGATTGAACGTTTTTGCTTTCGTATTGCCTTATTCAAATCTTTATTACATTTTAAGTAAGTATTTTTCACGTCATAAATACTTACAAAACCTGATCTTGCTTTATTTTGAACGTTTACTAAACGACTCTTAACTGAAATAACTTTTTCTCTGAATCCACCATAACAGAAATTGGTGTCATCTAAAATTGTATTACAGTTATCAATTAATTCAGGTATCGCTCTGTTCAGTTCATTATTTAATGCCTGTGTGTCAAGTAAAATGTCATTATATGACTTTGGTGTGTAGGTTGCTGTAGAAGTTGACGTCGGGTATGTCTCATATCGATTTTGAGAAAACACGGTAGTTACAGACATTACGAAGAATAAGGTTACAAGTTTCATTTTCATTGTTAAGTCGTTTTTTGGTTAATATTAATAAAAGGTTTTAATATGTTCAAACTTGCCATATATGGCATTAAATTCAGCAAATATAAAACTTTACTTGACTTGTCAAATATGTCAAGTATGAAAAAAGAGGAATTACTCAAATTAATTGGAAATAACATCAAAGTATTAAGAACAGAAAAAGGGTTGTCACAAGTAGATTTAGTTGGAAAAATCGAAGGTCAAATCGACACTACAAATATTTCTAGAATTGAAGCAGGCAGAACAAACCCAACAGTTCATACACTTTACAGAATTGCTGTAGCATTAGATGTTGAACTGAAGGATTTGGTAAATTTATAACTACTTAAGAATTGTACTCAATCGTTTCATAGTTTCACTAACTTTTCTATTAGACAGTTTAGCGTAACTTTCTTGAGTTACTTTAATACTTGAGTGCCCAAGTAATTCAGATACAATTTCCATAGGAACATCATTATATAATAGAACGGTGCTTGCAAAAGTCTTACGGGCTGTATGATGAGTTATAACCTTATCAATTAAAGCATCTTCAGATAACTCTTTAATATAAGCATTAAATTTTTGGTTAGAAATTTTGGGAAATATTAGATTCTCTTTACTTGAATATTTTTTAAGAATAACCTCTGCTTTAGGTAATAAAGGAATAGAAACATTTTTGAGAGTTTTCTCTCGTAAAATAGAAATCCAATATTTACCGTCAAAACCTTTTATAATATGAGAATTTGAAAGGTTTCCCATTTCATTAAAAGCTAAACCTGTATAACAGCAGAATACGAATAAATCCTTTACTAATTGTAATCTAGGCATTACAGGTTTTAAGTTTTCGAAAGATTTTAATTCATCTGTAGTTAAGTACACTATTTGCTTCTTAGTTAAGTTAAATCTGTAACCAATAAATGGGTGGTGTTCAATTACATTACGTTCAATTGCATAAACAAGCATTTTTTTAAACCTCTGTAGAACCTTATTAATAGTAGCTTGAGACAACTTACGTTTTGTTTTAAGGTAAAATTCATAATCCTTAACAAAAGCCAAATCAATGGTTTGAATTTTTAAATCATTTCCTTTGTAAGTAGATTGAATATAACCTTTAAGATTAGAATAGGCATTTTCGTGTTTTTTCCATGTAGCTTTTTTAATTTCAACCCCGATAAGCTTTTCTAATCGCTTTAGATAGTCAAAGTAAAACTCTAACAAATAAGTAACCGTTGTGTCAGAGTTTGATTTGTACAAATTATAAACATCGTTAACATCAAAAACACTCTTTTGCAATAGTAGATTATTAAAATGTTGCAACAAAAGTTGACTTATTTGATTCAACTGTGAATTTATAGTCTTTAATTCGATAGACTTTGAGATAATTAACTGTTTAGAAGCATCCCAATTGTCTTCAGAAACATAATATCCTGTACTAAACTCTTTTCGCTTTTTATCTAGAGTGATTCGACAAGTTAAAGGTGCTAAGCCCCTAGTGTTTACTTTTGCTTTAGACAAATAAAACAATACACTTAATTTTTTTGACTGCATAATTTAAATTTTTAAGTTAAACAATGCGTAAAAAAGGCTACAATATTAATCACTTGATAATCAAGGGTGACACCTTATCATTTGAAGCTTAAACAGGGGGTGACACCTTTTTTACACAAGGGTGACACCTCGATTATTATCTTCTAGAAAAAAATTAGAATTTTGATAAATGAGGGTGACACCTCAATTTAATGGTAAAAAATCTTCAAAATTCCAATTTTTAAAATGGGGTGACACCTAATTATCAACCTCAATCATTAAAATATCACTTCTATTCATCCATATCCAAGAATTACTTCAACAACTAAAACCTAGACAACCTATTAACTACCAATAACTTACAAAACAAAAAAGCCTCTACATTTCTGTAAAGGCTTATTGTTGTGGTCCCACCTGGGCTCGAACCAGGGACCACCTGATTATGAGTCTTAAAAGGGTTAAATCATTATAGCTTAGTTTTTGTTATTATTACTGATAATCAAGTGTTTACACAAATTAATTTTATACAAAAGCTTACTATTAATTACTATAATTGTATATTTGTTCGTCAAATGTTAGGGAATATTTCACCTCTAAACTGTTCATTATGATTACATTCAAGTTTACAATTAAAACTGCTAAAAACCTAAAAGGCGAATATTCTATCATCTTGCACCTTATCAAGGATAGAACAAATACAAGTTTGTCTCTACGAAAAAAATGCAACTATGAGGATTGGTCTTTTGAAACTGAGCGATTAAAAAAAAGTCATGCAGACCACAAACAAATCAACGCTCTAATTAATAAATATTCAGATCGTTTAAATGAAATCATTCATGAATTTGAATTAGATGAACGACCATTTACATTACAAGATGTTCTGATAAGCTTTAAAAACAAATCGGGTAAACAACAAACCGTGAGTTATACCTCTTTTCATGAAGCATTAATTGAGGAAGCAAAAACCGCCGGTAAAATTTCTACCTCATCTATTGAAAAGGAAGCTTTGAGATCAATCCAACGTTTTTATGGTCGAACAGAAATATCATTTCGTGATTTATCAGTTAACAATATATACAAATATCAATCTCACTTAAATTCAATCAATAACAGCCAAAGCACTATTGGTATCAAAATGAGAACTTTAAGAGCTGTAATAAACAAAGCTATTAAAAGAGAAATTATTCCTGCAACAATGTATCCGTTCGATAAGTTCAAAGTTTCCAAAATTAAGGAATCTGGAAAAAAGGAATATTTGACAGAAGCGGAACTGGAACTGTTAAAGTCAACGGATTTGGAATCGAAAAACGAACGTATTGCTCGTGATATGTTTTTATTGAGCTTCTATGGTAGAGGAATTAATTTTGTGGATCTAATGCTTTTAAAAAAGACAGATTTACATAAAGGAACAATTAATTATCGTCGAAGAAAAACAGATGTAATGATCAGCTTTAAAGTAAATATATTTTGGGAACAAAAATTACTTGAATACGCAGCACCGTCAGATTCCATCTATCTCTTTAACATCATTAATAACGATCAAACAGACGGAAATTACATTGAAAACAGAAAGCAAAAGTATTTGAAAGTTTATGTAAATACACCATTAAAAGATATACTTTCCAAGTTAGAAATTTCGAAGAATATTACATATTATTGCGCAAGGCACTCGTTTGCAACTATTTTGAAATTCAACAATATTTCCATCGACATTATAAAAGAAGCTTTAGGACATAAAGATATAAAGTCAACAATGTCATATCTAAATACACTACCAAGTAATACATTAGACAAGATGATTGATGATGTTATAAATTTTTAGTTTCCAACCCAAGTAGTTCTAGTTTCATTTTATCGACTATTTTCAGTCCCCATTCATAATAATCTCTTTCTTCATCTGTAAAAAGATTATTTTGAATTAATGCTACTTTTCTTTTATCAAGATAAGTCAATATTTTTTCAGTTTGTTCCCATTTTTTCGTACTAGATATTAAATTTGCTACCTTTTCATTTTCAACCTGAATTAGACGTTTAATTTCATCTTGCTTCTGTTTCTCAACTTCCATCTGCTTACGGTAAGCAGCACGTTTTTTAATTTCTTCTAATTCATATTCACAATATAATTCGGTATAAGCAATAATATGTAAAACTTTATCTTCTAATTTAATTTTAGGAGTATCAGCCCATTCTTTTCGATCGTAAGAACTCTCATACATTTGAAAAATAAGCTTATCTGTTTCTTCATTTTTATAACTCTTGTAAAATTTATTAGAATCATCTGGAACTCTTTTCGTAGCCTGACGAAAATTAAAGTGAATTTGTATCCCTTTAATATCACAATAAATTTTACCATTCCGATCTATTTTGAAGGTATATCCTTGAAATTCTAAAAAGCGAACTAAAAACTCTGTGAGACATAAAACCCGATGAACATATTCTTTATTTCCATGGTAACCTAGATAGATTGTTTTATTATCTTTCCAACCCCTTTCGTTGTCTAATAAGTATCTTTTAGTGTTTTGTGTTATATAATGAGGGTTTTGTAATTTCTTTGGGTACTTTATTGGTGCATTTTTTAAGCCCCTATAAAAATCCATACGTTCTAGGATTTCTTTCTGTGTAATTTTGAAACCAAACATAATCATGATTATTTTATAAGTCGAATATCTCTAAGAGTATTTTATAAAGGCTCTGAACATCTACATTACCTGCTCCCATTTCTTTAAATATTTGCTTATCTGGGAGATCATCTTTTACAGCTTCGGCAAACGCCTGCAAGTCTGTTTTGATCGCCTGAGGAATAGTAAATCTGATTTCGGGACTTAGTAGTAATAATAATCTGAAAACATCTGTCTTGTGTTTTCTTAATTGCCGATCATCAATCTTTTCTCCATTATCTTTTCTAGTTTTATAATCAAGAAATGCTTTTGCTTTCAGGCTTATTAATACTTCCGTATTAGCCAGATGAATATCTCCACTTAACTGACTGTTTTTTGTTGTAAAATTATAATACTCATCATCCATCAAAATTGCCGAAAGACTTGAAATTTCTGTATCAACAGGAATTGGAGTTAGATGAGAATCTTCCTTTAAATCGATCAAATCCGGTATTCTTGAAAACAATTCTATTTGAAAAGGATATTCTTCGTTTTGAGGTTTAAGGAAACGATAATACTTCCTATCTTCTTCACTTTTTTCTTTTACATCATAATTTCCTTCTTTTATGAAATTCCAAAAATGCTCTACAAACTGAGGACTTAATGCTTCAACGACTAAAATTATATCAATATCTTTTGTTGCCCTTGGTACTAAACCAACTGTATCAATGACAATATCGCACGCTGTTCCACCAATAATCACATAATTTCCGGAGTACTCTTTAAAATGTTCGCTAAAAATATTTAACCCTCTTACCATATATATTTCTTTATGATCTGATCCAATGCCATATCTGTTCTTTCATCAATAAATTCATCTTTAAGACTTAAGTATAAAGACAACGGATCTACATTGTTTTTTTGTGTTATATTTTTTGGAATTATTGTAAAGTCAGTATTCCATACTTCCAAAACGTGATCAACATTGTTTTTTTTACTTACGTTTTTCGCAATAACATCAGGATTGTACTTCCATACTTCAAGAACGTAAGTACCATTTTCTTCGTTCAGATTTGTAAAATGATTTTCCTTTTTCAATTGATAAAATCTGTTTCTTTCAATCGCAAAACACTCCTGAGACCCGGGATTCATATCTGTATATTCTTCTAAAGCCGTGGTATTTGAATGTAACAGGTTTTCAGGTTTCTTATCTATATAAACTGTTTTAAAAATAGGATTGACAAATAAATCTTCAGCTTGTTTCCATAGTTTAGGAATATCCTTTTCAAATACAATACTTTTTTCTTTTGTGCCGATAACATCAATTAACCCCATTCTTTTAAGATCATTGACAGCTTTTGTAATACCCATTTGGGTATATTGAAATTTTTCCGCCAGTTCTTTAAAGGTATATTGACTTAAATCATCCTCTCTATGCAAGATATGATAAAGTACAATTAATTGAGCAGATGGTAACAATTTGATGTTGTTTCTAAAATCTTCTTTCTTATTAAAATCTTGAAAATCTACTAATAGTTCGGTAAGAAACATTTGCTTCCCAGGACTAATAAAACTGATTTTATAATCAATTAGTCTTTTTCTATTAACGGTTGTTATATCTTCAGTAATTACCACTACAGGTTTATTAAAAACGCTTCGGATTATTTCAAATTGTTTTCTCAATTGTTGTGGGTTAAAAGTATCTTCTTTATCTAATACTAAAAATATCAGCTCATGATTAGATATTTTAGTGCTATAGAACTCATAACTATTTCTGAATAAAAAGGGTAATTTATTCAGAATATTATCAGGTAACTTCTTTAATTCTATTTTCTGTCCCAGTAAGTCGTATATATATTCTTTTAGCTTTTCCATTGATAATAAACTTAAAACAAAACAATAAACCTATTTAGTTTATTATACAAATATAGGTTTATTATACTAAATATTAATATTTTCAGATTTATTTATTTCTATAACTGCACCATCTTTATAACCAATATTTTCTCCATATCGAATATAACCAAGTTGATTCGTAACCAAATTAGTTTTATGTACATTAAAATCTTTAACATTGGAATGATGATGTCCGTAAATCCAATAATCAACAGAATTATTAAATATTAAATCACTCAAGTCCACAGCAAATGCTTCATTAATCTTACTATCTTTATATTGTTCAGGATAATTTTCAAATACCGGAACGTGATGTGTAATAACAACCGATTTATTATTATTTTTTTTAAATGCGTTTTCTAAAAAGCGTAAATTTTCCTGATGAAGAATATTATAATCATCTGTATTAAACAAACGACTATTATTTTTAATTACTTTGAAATCCGAAAGTGATTGCTGTATTAAGAATTGTCTCCCAGAAGAAATTCTTGTCCACATCGTTGAAAAAATAAGATCAATTTCATCTATTTCTTTTACAACATTATTGAGCAAATACACATTTTCTCTAATCCTCTCCTCAAAGCTTCCTATTCTGCTATTAATATCATTATAATAATATTCGTGATTACCAGGAATCCAAAAAGTATATTTAAAGTGTTCAGAAACATAATCAAAGAAATCTTGATGTTTGTCCATAACAGCAAAAGGTACAATATCCCCAGCTAAAATTAAAATATCAGCTTTGGGTTTTATGGGATTTTCTAATATATATTTTTTATTCTCCGGGAATTCCAAATGTAAATCGGAACAATATTGAATTTTCATAACATTCTTTCTGTTTAATACAGCATGTATTATCTACATGATGAAGGTACAAATTTCGTGTAATTAAATACTCATGTTAATTTTTAATTCGTTTCTGTATCCAAACAGCTATGTGATCTAACTGTAAAAGTTTTCAGCGAAAGATGCTTTACGGATTAAAGATAAAAAAGCTTGTTTTTCGTTTGATTTTAAATGATTACAAAAGTAAACCATTGATACCTTGTCACAAATTTAGTTGATATTTGTGACAAAAGTGAACTGAATAATTACCTACAAACCTTCCTCCTCAGGTATATCTGACCTTAAATTTTGATCTCCTATCGAAGACAAAAAAATGATTGCTACTTCATACAAAATTGAAATAGCAATCATTTTTTTATTAGTGTAATTTAGCTTATGCTAAATTTATTATTTTAAAAAATCCCTGTAGATTTTGCAGCATCTGCCCTTCTAACCTTATACTTTTTTCTTTCACTTTATTTTTGTTTACATCTTTATTAAAAAGTAAAGGTTTAATGCTTTGTAGCAGTTGTTCTAATTCTTCATTAGTTTTACCGGTATATCTTACCATCTGTAACAAGGTATTTAAATTCTTGGTAGTAGGCACATAATCTAAATGATATAGAATATTTACCTGCAACTTATTCACGAAGCATTTATACAATTTCTTCGATGAGATAACTAAAGGTTCTTTTGCTGCAAGTATTTCAGTATCTACAAAATTTTCAATATTTTCAGATGAATATTTAATGTCAAGCATATTATCGTTAAATTCTGGATACCACGTATTATGCCAATGGATGTCAGGATAATATCCTGAAGTATAGATTCTGTTTTTGGCTTTACAAACCTTTTTATAAAAGCCCTGTTGATAATAAACTTTATCTTGTATATAATAACGGTTGTGGGCAATTATTGTAAACTGCACCTCATCATTTGCCGTTTCTATATCTCTGATGATTTCCTTCAATGGTTTTGAAACTTTGTCTTTTACAATCAACAACAGGTAAAAGCAACGCACTGTTTTGCTATCCAAGAAATTTGCTCTTTCGTGGAAAAGGAATATTTCTTCCACCTCTTCGTTGTCTATCAGTTTCTTTAAATGGTTTAAATATCCGAACGGAACTGTATCTGATTGCTTCAAACTAATTACATTCTTTTCTTTTTCCAATTCTTCTAAAATTTGCAGTACAATATTTTTTATCTTTTTCTGTACTTTTTTAAGTGCTTTACCCCATTCATCATAGATTCCAGCGTCGGAAAAACCTTGTTGTTCAATCAGATAAAAAGTCTTGGTATCTTCTTTAACAAAGACCGTTTTCCATATTGGGCATATTTTTTCCATAAGCAGTAACCTTTCTGTTAAACTGTCATTCTCATTTATTGTACCCAGAAGTAAAAGTTCCACCGCTCCCAAATCTGTTGCAAAGCCTTTTAGAAACAAGTAACAGCTTCCTTCTAATTCATCTTCTATAAAATCATCCGTATAAGATTTTAACAATTGCTGTGTTTCTATATAGTGTTCTTTAAATTCTTCGAAATCTCCCCAATAGAAATGATCAGAAGGTTTAGCTGTGACATCGTCGGTGTACAGCAGTTCTGACTTCCTTAAATTTAAATGTATAAAAGGACTACGCATCTTTTTATGCTTCTTAAAATCATCTTCGTCAAGAAATACTACAAGCAATTCTTCGTTTTCCCAAAATATTTCAGTATTTTGACTGTAAAAAACAGCAGCAGCTTCCTTTTTATTTTTTACATAGAGCCATAGTATTTTTATTTTTTCATTACTAACAGTATGACCATACCATGCTATGCAAAGTAACTTTTGGCTAACAAGCGTTTCCAGCGGATTTTGTAGTTTTTTATTAAAATCTACCTTTCTAAATAATTCTTTTTTAGTTTCCATGATTTATATTTTTAAAATTAATAATCTGTTTAATTAGGTATTACAATTTGAAAATTTGCAACCATGCATGGTTGTATTATTGCTGTTGCGCATGGTTGTACAATTTCTCGCAAAGGCACAACGCTTTCGTAAAAGTCAATTGATTATGCTCCACCAGTTCGCCATCACATCTAGGGAAATAAGACATCGAAGTATTTAGTAAATCAAGAATTTCTTTTACATCATCAGGGTGTACACATTCTTTATAAATTTCGGGTAAGAAGGTTTCGAATAACTGCATAAGGTATCTACAACTGTATATAATAGGTACGTATTGTACTTTTTGATACAAGAGACCAAGTATCAAATGTTGGAACATATTTTTAAGAAGTAAAACATGTCCTGACTGGTAAACTAAATTTTCCTGCTGAAATGCAATAAACCAAGGAGTAACATACGAAAGTCTTTCATTCCAATACTGCTTTTGCAATTTCGTTATATCAAGTATACTGCTACTTTCAAGTAAGCTTTCGTTAAACTTCAGATTCTTTTTTATATACAGTAAATTTTGAGGTATGATAAATTCTTTAAAAAATAATGGAAATCTATCTCCTTTACTTTGCAGCCATTCCAAAGTGTGTATCAAACAAAACACTTCTACTTTTCCTTTAAAATGATGGAAGACTTTGTGTGATAACACATCGTGTTGCTGGACTTGTAGTGTAGGTGTTATCAAAAGCAGATTGAATTTGTACCTAATATTTGAATCTGAGTTAAAGAATTTAGTTGTGCTTAGCAAATAGATTGCATCTATCTTATAACAATTGTTCAAAAAAGTAACCAGCTGTTTCAGCAGCACTGTTTCTTCCCTTACAGTATCTGGAACCTGGCTTTCCAACCTTTTCGTATAAAACTTATTTAACCTCTTAAAAGAATTGGTTTGAAGTTCAACTACCCTTGTTGTTATCTTTTCTATCAAACTTTCATGAGAATGTCCTATTACATATTGAGACTGATCATTGAAGGATACAGCTTTTACTTTAGAAATCCGGTTCAAAGTTTTAGACAGCTCCGGATAATACAAATCAACAAAGCGATTAAATTCTTGCTCATTAAAATCTTGATGTACCGATTTAGGAAGCAGTACATTTTTAAGCAAATCCATATAATATGAAAACACCTCGAGTAACGCTGCGTGAGCAGCCTGATATAATTGTTTCTTCACTAATGGATCTACAAGCATTACTACAGCTTCTTTTACACGATGCTCAACAGCCTTCAAATGATTAGCAAAAAGCATTGATACTTTTTGTTTATCGCTACAGTAGAAATTTTGAAACAAGCTGTTCCATCGTTTAGGATCATCCGCATATATTACAAAACAAGGTTGCAAATGAAGTTGCAAAAAGCTAAAATGAAATTGGGAATCATTTGGTGCAACCGTATGAAAATTTACGCTTATCAAAGTATCATGTCTTGTTAAAGCGTCTAATACCTTTATGTGACTTTGTAAACCTGCGAGGGTATCAGCATTGATATTCTTCGCAACAACGAATGTTAGCAGTTTAATACTGCTGTAAACAATAGGTGTGTAGAACACCATATAAACTTGTGACATCCTAATTGCAACCAAGATGAATTGCTTTATAGAATCGTGGAGCTCGTCGGGAATTGTGTGGTTTGAACTTTTCATACTAACAGATTTAAAGTTGAATATTTCAAAGTTGCATAACCATTTTTATGTACCGTACTATAAAACTATGTATCGTACCTATAACGGGTAGTAAATTACCGCCAACAGACTACAACAAAAGATTTTTCCAGCATACATAAGCTTTCTCGTATTAAAAAAATCAGTATATTTGAATTTATCAAAAAACAGAGGACTTATGGAAACTACTGTAAAAAAACATATAGGACGCAACATCAGTCGCATACGCGAAATGAAAGGTATGAAACAAGAAACACTTGCCGAGATTCTGGGTATCAGCCAGCAGAAGATGTCGGTAATAGAAAATACAGAAGATTTAGAGGATGCCAAGCTTAACGAAATTGCAAAGGCATTGGAAGTACCAGCAAGCGCAATCAAAGAATATTCTGACGAACGAATGATTAATATAATTTCTCATAATACTTTTCAAGATGATTCTTCTGCTGTGAAGAATTTATACAATCCAACTTTCAACCCGTTAGATAAGCTTGTTGAAGCATATGATGAAAACAAGAAATTGTATGAGCGCCTCTTACAAGCTGAAAAAGAGAAAACTTCGTATTTAGAGCAATTATTAATGAATAAATAAAAAAATGTCTTTTTCGTAAATGAAAAAGACATTTTTTATAGTATTTTTTAGTAAATTTTGATTGATTCTTTTTTTATTTGTCTCTAGATTGGAATTTATAAGTATCTTAAATTATTTAAACTTATCGATTATAATATTATTTAATTATAACTTAAAATTTTAAATTTTTTATTTCTGACTTCTCGTTTAACTCTAAATCGGGCGTGTTTTCTATATTACTTTTTAGAATAATACTTAGTAATGATGATATTATCAATGTTATAAAAGACGAGGAAAGTACCACAAGAATAGTTACTATAAAATCTTTATCATTTGTTATTTTATTTAGCAATAAAACTCCCCAAAAAACAGTAATAATGTAAGAAAATAAAATTGTTATTTTAGAAGTTGAGAAATTTGCCCCATTAATTGGACTAAATGGTTTATTCTCCTCTTTTTTATTAGCAAACACAAAATAAACTCTTTCACTTTCTTTAATTTTTAGAATATTTTTTTCAAAAGAATTAATCAGTTTTATAAAGTTAATATTCCAATAATAATATCCTTTACTAGAGATAAACCATAAAAGTGATATTATGTATCCTACAGATAAAAGAGCATGTATTTCAAAATTTAAATTATTTTTAATTTCTGAAGCTATTAATGTATAATAACCAACAAAGAATGCTGCCATTGCAACATAAAAATAGGTCATCCATTTATTGTAGTTGTCATAATGAAAATTTCTAGCTTGTATAAGTAATTTATACTGCTCATATTTCCTTTGTTCATTTCGCTTTTTTCTAGTCTTTGGCATTTAACTATTTATTTTTAATTCGTTTATTGTTTACCAACTATTGGTTTGTACTTTTCTCGCAAGGTTCTTTCAATATGTGGAACAATGAAATCATAATTAACTATGTCTATATTTAATATACTAACTCTGAAATTTATATCATTTAAATTTTTACGATGTCTTAATTTCATTGCATACGTTTGTGAAGTTGATTTAAGTTCAATATGGTCAATAATGCGTTTATAGACATCCTTATTTTTTCCTATATAAAGTGGTAACCACCTTTTGTCAAATGCATCATAATGTTTTACCTTACCTTTAATTACACTTGATGAAAAAAAAGAATCATTTTTCTTTTTACCCCAATCTTGTATAAGTCTGTTCAACTTAGTTATTCTTTTTTGTCCCTTCAGTATAGTACTATCTAAGTCAACTTCAAAAAAATATAATCCTCTGATTTTATCTTTTCCTTTAAATATTGATGAATCAAATTCATTATTTAATTTAAATTCAAAAGATGCAGTACTATCAAAATCGACATTACTAATTTCTTCTTCTATTTGAAGTATATATTGATCAATTAAACTATCAAAATCTTTTAAGATATATTGAAATTTATCTACCATCCTAATTTATTTTTAATTTTTTGTCTATATTGTGTTTGAATTTGATCTGGTGCTTTTTGTATATATTCTATTGATTTTGCTTTTGTATCACCTTCTAACATTTCTAGGTAATTTATTCGATCTTCAGAATCTATCACACTTTTATTACTTGTAATCCATTTTTCAGCAAGGTTAGTCCATATAACAAAGTCTAAATCAGTTTCTTTAATCCAAGACTTTATATTTTCTTTAAATAAAAAATCTTCAGGGATAAATGTATCTGCACCTTTATTATAAGAACCTATAAAATTTAAGTTTGTTCCTTCTCTACTTCTTAAATTTTCTTTTGCTTCTTCAATATTGTTAGATTCTGATATTGAATATAAAGTTTTTACATTAGTTCCACTCTCTGTAATAACTAATGTAAGACGACCATCACCTGATATCCTTGCAAATTCAATTGGTAATATTGGTCCTCCAGTATTCCAACCTATTTTTTTATCAAATCTTAAATTCCTAGAATCCCATATTAACGATCCCCATCCTAATATTGCTATCTTCATAAATTATTCTGATTTTAAATAATCATCTATATTTAATACATTTATTTCCCCGAACCATTGTTTAATATTTACTAAAGCATCATCTTCAATTTTAGATAACATTAAAACAACTAAATTTTCTTTGGCTCTTGAACATTCAACATAAAAAAGATTACGGGTTCTTAACGACCTTTCAGGCTTTTCGTCACAATTATTAAAGAAATTATTAAAATTATATTCTTGCTTCCATTCAGTATCATCAATCACAGTTAATACATTTCTATATTCATCTCCTTTTGTTCCATGTTTAGTTGAGAAAACTGTTTCATTCTGGATATGTTTCCAAAAGTTTATAATTTCACTATATGAAAGATTTATAAATGATTCATAAAAGGTTTTGTCCTTTTCAATTTTTTCTTGGATTTCTGGATTAATGCCTTCCAAATCTTGATAAATGCGAGAAATAAATTCTTCATAATTTTTAGAATAAACAATCCCTTTTTGCAAAACAACATCTAATACTTCTTTTACTGTTTTATTACTTCTATTATTGGATAAATCATCTAGTATATCAGATATTTCTTTTTTCTTAGGATGCTGAAATTCATGTAAAGCAGTTCCATTTCTTCTTAAAAATCTAATCGCTTTATTATGATTATTTTCCAACCAGTAAGTCATGAGATGTTCTAAACCAACTTCTCTCTCTTGAGAAGTCTTTTTATCAATATATCCGGTAAACAACTTAATTAGAAAATGATTTCTATCTAAAAGTCGTTCTTTCGTTGATTGACCATATCGTTTAGAATAAATTTTATATAATTTCAAAAATCCAGCTCTATCTGCAATTCTACTGTTAGCTAACACTAAAATCTTATCTAAATTATTGCTACTGAAATCCCAGCCCAACCCAATCAATTTATGATTAACTTCCTCATAAAAATCATTTTTAAACTTTTTTAAGGAATCTTCAAACTCTCTAACCTTTTGTTTGGGTTCTTTTTCAGGATGATTTCCCCAATAAATAAATTTTATAGATCCGTCTACATCCCTTTTGGGTTCTTGTTTAATGTTTGTTCTAAAGTTATTAAGTAGATCAACCACAGCTCTTGACGATCTATAATTTTCTTCTTTTTTGATTAACCTAAGTACTTTATTTTCTCCTTCATAATAATTTTCAAGACTTCCGATTCCAGTATCGTAAATTTTTTGATGAGAGTCGCCATAAAATCCAAGGATTATCTTGTCTTTATTACGCATTAATAAACAATCTATTAATGCTCCAATTGTTTCTATTGAAGTATCCTGATACTCATCAATTAAAATATATGGAAATTTTTGAGCGATAATAGAGGTTAATAATGGATATTCTTTAAAAAGCATTTTTGACAACTCAATCACGTCGTCATGATGAAGTTCACCTTTTTCAAAATCACGAAAAGAAGAATCGTTGTAAAAAACTTCACTAACTAAATTAATCCGCTCATTCAGATTTTTAATGTATTTTGTTTCATTACCTTTAGTTTCATCAATTTTTAACCTTATTTCATTAAGTTTACAAAGTTCAATTCTCAATTGCTTCTGAAACTGTTTGATAGACTTCCATAAGAACTCATGAATTGTAGAAACCTCAACTAAGTCATTATATTCAATCCGTTTAATGATTTCGTTTTTAGCAACATTCGTGTAAGTAATGCAAACTATATTTTGTTTTTTAGTATGTAATACCTCTCCTTTAGTTTCTATTAAATAATTGAGGGTTTGAATTAATGTATAAGTCTTTCCAGAACCTGCACCAGCCTCCACCACAAAGCTTGAATTAACTTCAATACATTGCTTTATTTGCTCAAATGCCTCCATCTTAATCAACTTTTACTGTTAATAAATGTTCGTTTTTTGACAACCATTCTAAACCTTCTTTTATATACTTAGGCACTTTCCATTCAAGATTAGTTCCCTTTTCATCAAAAGTCATTAAATCAAATGTAAAATCTGTCTTTTGTTTTGAAGAAGGGTCTACATCAGATTGATCTCTACTTGTATCCATATAGATCAATTCATCTATGTTCTTCAACTTTTGAAAAGAAAAAGATTTATAAACCTCTTTTTCTATTTCACCTTCGAGTAAATATTTACTTTTAAAAAATGTTTGATTACAATTAATTATGGCATTCTCTAGACTTCTTGGCACAAAATCTCCATCATCTTCTTTAATTTGAAAAGCTACTCTAATAATTTTAGATTCATCTAGTTTTTCATCAAAAGTCAAGGCCAATAATTCAGAAATTTTTGTTTTTTGAGGTAACCAGGTTGACAATGTTGAATTACTTGTGTTTGCCATTTCTTTTAGTACGTGACAAGATTTATTCGTCATAGCGTCCACAGAATCAATATCAGTTATTACCAAAACCTTTGTATTTAAAAACTTAAAAAATTCTTTAAATTTATGGGTATATGCTCCTCCAACTTCAATTATGGATACATATTCATTTTCAAGTTGTTTAGCTACTTTTCTAATAAATAATGGCATTAATATTTTTTCTGTGATTCCCTCGACCATAATAACTTTATCTGCAAAAAACAAATCGCATTTATGCAGATTTAAATATTGCTTTAAAAATCGAAAAGTATCTTTATCTGTTTCCTTATGCTTAAATTCATTAAAATCTTTTACCTCAACAATTGTTCTATCTTCTTTTTTATATTTATTGAAATATCGTATTCTTTCAAAGCTTCGTTTGACATTCAAACCTGCTTCGGCAATCATATGAGATGAATGAGTGCTAATAATTAATTGTACTTGAATACTATCCTCAATTAAAGCCTTAGAAATTGTTTCTCTTATTTGCTCTACAAAAACTTGTTGCATTTGAGGATGTAAATGCGCTTCAGGCTCTTCTATTAAAATTGTCAGAATTTCAGTTGCATTTTTTTCTTTGTTTTTTTTGAAATTTTCAATAAAGGCTACAATTTTTAAAACAAGAAATATTAGGTTGCTATAACCTAATCCATTGTAATTTTCTGGCAGTTCTATATCACCGCTTTTGTAATAGTACTTTATGTTATTTCGAATAATTGATTCAGGATCAAATTTTGATTTCAGTATAATCTCAGGAATATTAATATCCTTATCAATACCAAAAGACTTCAATTTCTCAAGGATTTTTTCAAGAACCTTTTCATACTTGCCATCTAAAACAGTAGAAACACTTTTCAGCGTATCTTTCAAACTTTCTACATCTGCATTATTATCTCCATGAATGTTTTGATAGTAGTCAGAAAATCCAAGTGCCAAAGATCTGTTTTTATCCATTTTTGTATCATCAAGTTTTCTTGATGCTTGGATTGTCTCAAAATTTATTACCGAAAGTATTTTCGTTAAAACATGATCTTCTATTAAGTTTTCACCACCAAAAACATGGAGTGTGTAGAAAGATGATATATTCTCATTTAACCACTCTATTAGTTCAACGTCCTTATTGGGTCTATTATGAAATGACCTAAACAAATTAATTGTTTCTTTAGGTTCGTATTTAAAAAGAATTGTAGCATCTGATTTCGTATCATCTAAGTCGGAAATAAAATCACTTATATTAATTAAAGAATCTTTCACCTTATCATATTCAACTTGAATACTTAAAGTGATCTTAGGTATATCATTAATCAAAGACTTTTCAATTTCATCTTTCTTATCATCCTTAATTTCAACTAACAATTCATTTTGAAATTTTGCATCGCATAATTTGAAAACATCATGACTATTTAAAGAGAAATCATGAAAAGATATCCTATTCTTGATGTCAAAAAATAGGTTTATAACTTCAAATAATGACGTTTTACCTGTGTTATTTTTTCCTACAATTAAGGTTATGTCATCTTCTATGTTGATTGTAATATTTTCCAGCAATCTAAAATTGGTAACTGTGAGTTGAGTAATTTTCATAAGACTGTTTAATTGAGATTAATTTATTAATACTAGGTGAGTTGGTCTATTTTGATAAAATCTTCTAATAATGCATCTAATTCTTTATCGTTATGGTGTTTTGCTATTAGTAATCTGTTGTCGATAGTGCAAAAACATTTTCCGTTTAATTTTTTAAAGTTATCTTCTACAAATGATTTATATTCATGTAGAGTCTTATTGCATTCGTAAAATTCAAAACCACACTCGTGTTGATTATTTAAAAATTCTAAAAAGTGTTTTCTGAATCGTTTTTTAACATCATCTCTAAAAACTTGTATCTCAAATTCATTAAAATGTGTATAGGCTTTTAATACAAATAAAAAATTGATTTTGTATTGGTGTACAAAAAGTGTATCTCGGTCAAATAATCGTTCTTCAAAATGGCATGAAGGTTGGGGATTGCCCTTTTTCTTTACCGAATGTTCATCATAGTTATCAATATCATCAATGTAACCGTAAATGAAGAAATTTGGCGATATGTTATAGCCTTCCGTTAATTTATCCCTATATCTTAAGTTACCTAAATGCTGCTGCCCCCTTTTGTTCAATAAATCAATATTAAATTGAATGACATTTTTGGAGTAAGTAAATTGTTTGTATTTTGACAACTTACCAGCTGAACTGTCTGATTTATAGTATTTCGAATCTCCAATATAAAATATATTACTAGTATCAATTAAAGACTTATAATCATAAATATGGTCAATAATTTTACCATCATCATTTTTTTTCAGCTTATCTATTGTAATACCATCAACGTCTAGCATATTGAGTTTATCTGAAAATAATTTATCAACCATGTCTTCAAAAACTAAATTATAGTTGTAGATAGCTAAAAAATCTTCTCGCTTTCGTTTACTACTACTTTTGTCAAATTGAGAAAAATACATTTCACATAACACATACATCCTTCTTAATGTATCGTTGAAGTAGCGGTGTTTGATTTTACGCAATTTAGATGAACCGTTTTGGCATAAGTTTTCAAACTGTTGACCTGATATAAAATTGAACGATTTATCAATTTTTAGATTCAGTTTATATTCTTTATTTAAATGATTTAAAATAGAAAAAAAATAGGTTAATAATTCTTCTTCCGTATTTATAATTTTCTTTTTGTTGGTAATTTCAATATATATAGGTGCTTTACCATTTGTTACGATAGGAAGTGACTTTCTAATCGTCTTTTCCCATTTTGGCTTTTTGGCTTGATTGGAAACAAATTCAATATGTTTGAATAAAATTTGATGCTTGTTTTTTTTATAGAAGTTGACGAAACTCAATAAAAGGTCTAAAAAGGAATATTCCTTATCTCCTAAATTGGTATTTAGCTCAAAAGTTTCAGTATCTAAAATTATTGAAGTTTGATTGTATCTTTTTCTAAACTCGATTAAACTGTTATAAAAATGTACTGATAACTGACGTACCCAATTATATTGGGTTTTATGCTTAATTGATTCGTTATTGATCAAGTCAACTAACTCTTCTTTAGTACAATCGAAAACCGTTTCTTCATCTTCAGCCATAAAAACTTTAGGCAACATAAAAACTAAACTGTTTTTTTCAAAAGAATGGTAGTAACCAACAGACGTAATTGTTCCATCCAAACCGTTTTGTTTATAAAACTTTGGATCATCAAATACTTCTTCAAGTAATTCAATTGGATATATTTCTTTTTCTATTAGAATTTTCATCTATTTCGACTCTAATTCTTGTTGCGGTTCGGCTACTTGACTAAGTTGTACATCATCTTCTGCATAAATCAAAGGTTCTTTAAGTTTTGGTTTTAATTCAATTCTATCAAATAATTCCTTTATTTTCTTTTTACCATTCGTGTTTATTGGGAAAAAATCTTCGTAAGAGGTGTTTTCTTCGAAAACTTTATTGTCTTCGTCTTTAAAAACATCATTCCATAAATAAAAAATCACTTTGTTAATGAAAGGTTTTAGTGCTATTGTGTTATCCTTCTCCGGTTTGATAAAATAATTCCCAATACATTTATCCATTCCTAAAGATTGATTGCTTTTAATGTGATTTAAATTGACCTTCTCAATAAATTTAATCCAGCTGTATTTTTCTCCATCTTGAATATCAATTACGAAATCAAATGAATCATTTTTTTGTTTACTGCTATTTTCATCTAGATAATACTCTTCATAACAGATAGGAACATACTCCCAATCCCAACGTCTTTTGAAAGCACTATCCATTGGAAATAAAGATTGATCAGAAGTATTCATTGTTGCCAAAACACTTAAATTAGGAGGTAGTTTTAAGCCATTAATAATTCCATCATGATTCTCATCTTTAAATGCTTCGTGCATTAAATATTCTTTTAATTCTTTACTTGGCGAAACGGTGTAGTTTGAATTACGGTCTAATAATTGAAAAATTTCACCAAAGATTTCAGCACAATTACCACGGTTGATTTCCTCAATCACTAAGTAGTATTGATTGTCTAAATCTTGCCAAGCACGTTCATAAATATTGGTAAAGGCTTGTGGTACGAATTTATAATGTACTTCATTTTCAAAATATTCATTTTCTCCTTCATAAAATTTAACTTTTACAGAAATAGGTTTGTATCCTCCTACAAAAGTTGAATTATCAAACTCGGGATGAAAAGTTACTCTTTCGTAATAATGAGATTTTAATTTTTCAATTGTCTTATCTACTTTATGGGATTTACCTGTACCTGGAGAACCGAAATAGATTTTGTTGAAACCACTAATTAATGATTGCGATTCGATATTATCTATAACTCTCTCTTGATTTTTATCCAGGTTAGAATCTACACTAATTAAATTTACCAATAATGAAGATAAAAGTTTATTATATTCTATTTCTTGTATCTCTTTAAATGGATTTGTAATAGAATTCAAGTTACTTTCTATTTCAATTTCGAATATTTTATTAAATGTAATTTCAGTATTATTCAAGTTTTGGAAATTCAGAAGGAATGATCTATGCTCAGAAATAACTAAAAATTTATCATTTTGATTAAATGCTTCTAAATAAGCGGTAGTAATAATATTTTCAGATGAAAAAATTATTTGAGATGTAGGAGACAAACTAGTAAATGATCCTAAATCATGAATATATAAAAGATATTTTTTTACCATTGTAGAGTATATTTATTCCAAGTTGTTAATTGTTTTATAATTTTATCATCAATTACAATTTCTATCATTTCTTTATCACGTAAATTTAAAGAAATACCATCAACTAATATTTCATAAAAATCTGTAATATTTGGAGAGTCTGAACGCTTACGTATAGATTGCTTAAATCTAATTTCTACATTTTTTTTATAATCTTCATTAAAGAAACATGGATCGATAATAAGTGGGTATAGAGTGGGTACATTTTGTGTTAGAATTTCATACCCTTTAGAACCGACTTTTTGTAAAATTATATTGTTATTTTTCTTAATATTATTTAAATAGAATAATGTAGAACCATCTGAATTTTCAAATCTTTCAAATATTAAAAAATCTCCTGCATTTAAATCATGTTTTCTATAATAAGGACCTAATCCTACAATTCTAGTTTCATCACCAGATTGAAGTCTTATATTTGAAACAATACTATTATCAGTCTTATCAATAAAATTAGTTGTATAATTAATAAAGCCGTTAAAAATATCATTTACATTATAGGCTCCTGTTACTAAAACATAACTCTCATTGGTGTTACCTTTACCTAATTCTGTATTATTAAGTATTTTGATATATTTTTCAGATTTCATTCTCTATAATTCTTGATTTTAATTCTTCTATAGATAACATCGGATTCAATTTATGAATCATACTATGACAATTTGGACAAATAGGAACCAAATCTTGGATTGGATTTATAATATACTCTTTACCAATATCAGCAACTTTCGTTAAATGATGTACATGTATATACTTAGATGCAATATCACCATATTTATCCTCTAATAATATATTACAAATTTTACAATTATAGCCATGATATTCTAAACATTTTTTCCTAGCTTTTCGACTACGTTCATATTTATTAACTATAATTATTTTCTTTGCTCCTTCATAAAGTTCTACATTATCCTCACCATTATCAAAATAAGAATCATTATCAATAATTGACATATAAAACTTTACTTTCTGTTTTCCTTTTACATTTTCAATTAATTTTTCAACACATAAAATATCACCGACTTGAGCATTAACTAATCTGAAATACGTTAAAAAACTTGATAATCTATGTTCTTTGTTTTTTTTACTTTGATTTTGACTATATGTAAATTCAAAAGGAATTCCAGTTAATTTATCTATAATAGTTCTTTTTTTTCCATTTGGTTTACCAAAAAAGTTATTTGGATCAACTTGTCGTTTAGGAATTGTTATATAGCAATGATGCATATCTGCCTTTCCTAAATTTGATTTCGTTATTTTTTTAGTAAATGTAAGTGTCATTATAAATATTTTTTTATCTCTTTAGCTACATACGAAGCCATTATTGGAGGTACTGCATTTCCTATTTGCATATATGTTTTAAGATAAGCTCCCATAAAAACATAATCATCTGGAAAAGATTGAATCCTTGCAGCTTCTCTTGGTGATAAACTTCTAACTGCATAAGGATGAATATGTGAATGACAGTCCATTCTCATATGTGCAGTAATAGTTCTACAAGGCTTATCTGCCACTAATTTATAATATTTATCTTTAAAAACATTATTACGATGAGAGTAAGGCATTAAATGAGCAATTTTTTCATTTGTGGCATCATCACCTTGGTCTAGTAATCTATAAATATCAAAATTTAAATCATTAACAAATCGAGATTTATGATTAAAAATTAATGGAATACTTCTACCATTATTAATTAATTTCAAATAAGAATTTTCATTACCATTAAATTGATTTACATCTACTTTTTTACCAGACTCATCACTATCAATTTCGTTAGAATTTTTAACTCTATTTGGTTCTAATGGCTTGATATATTCTAAGGCATCATTTAATATATGTCTTTTAATTGAGTCTGAATTAGAAATAATTTGTTCAAATATTTTATCCGGAGTTATATTATTTTCTTTAGCAACGTCATTTCTAATTGCTATAAAAATTAAACGTTGTCTTTTTTGAGCAACACCGAAATCATCAGAAATTAAAATTTTACAATTTACATCGTAAGTATAATTAATACCTTTCTTTAAACTTTCGATATCTTTATAATCATCAATAACTTGTTGTGCATGAGGAAGCATTCCTCTAACATTCTCCATCACAACAAATTTTGGAGTTAAATGCGTAATCGCTTTAATGAAATATTTATATAATTCATTTCTAGGATCATCAATAATACGTTGCTGATTTGCAGAACTAAATCCTTGACAAGGAGGACCACCAACAATAACATCTACATCTTGATCAATATAATCTTTTACATTATCTACGATTTTTCTAATATCACCATTAATAATTTTATCATCTCTAACTTCTGGATGATTGTAAGAATATGTATCTATACAAACATCTTCGTGATCGTTAGCTAAAATAACTTTAAAACCTTCTTTTACAAATCCTAAACTTAGACCTCCTGCCCCACAAAAGAAATCAACTAGTGTAGGTTTATCTAAAGCATTTTCTTTTTGTTGATATTTTAAACGAATTGAATTATTCAATTTATCTAAATGATTACCAATAATCTTATTATTCTGGATTGTAAAATTTACACTCTTTATAAATGATTGAAATCTTGAAGATAATATTTTCTTCAATAACGGTATTTCTGTATCAGCATAAATAATACCTAATTCAATTAAATACTTTGCGGTATTTACATCAACTGAATCATTATAATTTTCGATATCTAAATTATTAAGCACAGCTAAAGAATCTACAATTCTAATATGTAGATCTATCTTCTCTAAAAAAGTTACCTTTAATTTTTTATCGTTTATTTCTTTAATATTCTTAAATATCATATTTCTTTAAAACATTTTTACATCCTTTAGCAATAGCTTGAGCTAATAGTACAGGAACTGCATTACCTATTTGCTTATAAATTTCTGTTCTTGATCCTTCAAATACAAAATCGTCAGGAAAAGACTGCAATCTTGCTGCTTCTCTTGGAGTTATAGAGCGCCCTTGTTTATGATCTGGATGTATAAATTGGTTACCATCCTTATATAAATGTGCTATTATAGTACGTGCAGGTTTATCCCAAAATTGTACACAATAACTATTATTGAAAATTCTTTGCTTAGGATGTCTTAAATCTTCTCTATTTTCCAATAATTGAGTAAATACCCAATTATTCTTACTCATTACTGAATATCTTTCAATATCTAAATTGTTCAATTTTCTAGCTACATGATGTCTTAAAATATTAGATTTTTTATCCACAATTTCATCTAAAAAATTATTAGTACGACTTGATTTAAATTTCACAACATCAGAACCTTCTCCAGCTTTTAAAGAAGGTAGATCACTAATTGCATCAGACACAGTAACATAAGGCTTCAAGTTAGATTCGTAAGAATCAGAATTCGTTTTTAAAATATTTTTATAAACTTCATCTGCATCAAATGGTAAATCCTTTCTAACACCTATTATAATAACACGTTTTCTAATTTGAGGAACACCATAATCAGCCGAATTTAAAACCATTCCCTTGGGTGACTTAATTAATTTATAATTTTTACCCAATTTTTTAAGTATGGTATCTAAAATCGACTTGTTGTTTAACTTCGCAGTTAATAGACCAGTAACATTTTCAAAAACAAAAAGTTTTGGATTTAAATGATGTAATACTTTGATATAACTTTCAAATAAAAAGTTACGTGGATCATCATGCATTGCATTACTATCTTTAGCTCTACCTAAAGTTGAGTAAGCTTGACAAGGAGGACCTCCTACAATTAAATCTACATTTCTATTTTTTACTGCATTATCGATAATTTCATTTATATTTTCATTAGTTATATCTACATTTAAAACTTCATCATCAACATTTTCATAACCGTAGAATTTCATTCTAGTTTTCAAAGTTTCACACGCATATTTATTAATTTCAACGTGAGCCAATGCTTTAAAACCTTCTTTGTAAAAACCTTCACTTAATCCTCCACATCCTGCAAATAAATCGACAAAACTATACATTGTTTTTATTAATTATATTATTAATTATCATAACCTTATAATCCTCTTTTTCATTTTCAAAAATCGAATCAACCTTGTCATAGTAATATTCATTTTTATATTTAAGAAAGTCTAAATTTAGAATAGTTGAAACTAATTCTAGTTTCTCTAAACTTAACTTCTTTTCATTCTTTTCAATTTTGCAAAGAAAAGAAACATCTACGCCAATTTTTGACGCTAAGTCTTTTTGAGAAATACCAATTTCTATTCTTTTTTTCCGTATTATATCTCCTGTTTTTATCATAGTATGAAATTGACCTAAGCGGTCAAAAGTACAATAATTGATAGGATCTTACAAGCATATTTTATGACACTTACGCTACAAAGTCAAGGCTAATTTTAAAATAAATATATCAAACCAATCTTTTTTATGAAAAAAAGGAATTGAAAAATTTTATTAATGGTCGGTTTAAAATAGAGATAATTACATTAGATATCGAGGGTATTTACAAGTACTATCAAACAGAATTAATTAAAATTTTAGAAGACAAAATTTCTTCATATTTGAAATAGTTACATCTAAAATTGAAGTCTTTGAAATCTTATATAAAAAATTAAGCTCATTTTCAGTTCTATATATAATCATTAACTGATAAATATAAATTACCTTATGGAAAATATTGACTAAGGTAAGCATTGTTATTTATAAGAGCCTCCTCTAATATTAATTTGTAATGATTGTGCCCATGTAATAATTTATCTCTATTGATTTTATCAAGAGTTATATCTATAAAAGTTTGTCTTGATATTTGGTTTATCGAGGCATTAATTGAGTTAATCATTTCACTTATAATAGTATTTGATTTACTCTTAAATCTACGAAACAAATGTAATTTTTCATAATGACTTTCAAGAAGTCTGAATAAACGAGGGTCTATATTATTTACATTTGACAGCCTAAAATCTACTTCTACTATGTTATTAATAATTATAACATCAGCAAATAAATATTGAACTGAAGGTAATAAATCAGTGTATAGATTTAAAAATAATCTATCCTGATTGTTTTTAAATCGATCTAATTTATATCCATTACATTCTGAACAAGCTGGTAATAAATTTTTTGGATTAACAGCAAATTCAACGAATTCAACCTTTGGGATAATATGATCTAATGTGTTAGCTGAATTGATTGTGCAATATTGACATATAGTTGAGGCTCTATTATCTAAAACTGTTGTCGCATCATTTTTGAAATTAACTAACTTAACTGCTTTAGAATTGTATAATTTTAATAAATCATTTTGATCCTGACCAATGTAACCATGAGCTATAAGTGAAACATGGTTATTAGCATCGTGAGCAATATTATATAAATCATAACATGCGTTAACATTAGGAATTAATAAAGCTAATCTTTGTTTAAAATTTGGATCCTTTTGTGTGTGTTTTTTAGATCTTACTATGTCATCTAAAAAATCATGAACATTCCTATTATATACATTAAGATTTTTCATCAATAATACTTTTTAAGTAAATACGTGCGTTTAAACTCAATGGAATATTTTCAGTTTCTATTACAGATAGTATTTCTTCATAACTTTTACCTGTCTTAGCTAATCGCGATAATATTTTTTCAAATTGATTGGGTACATCTCTATTACCGAATATTTCTTCTGTTATCATTGTAAGGTTTTCACCGAATGTTTCAACCAACGGTTTTCTGACAGAAATTACATTACTTTCCCTCTCCACTATATAAATATTTCTGGAAAGTAATTCTCTAACTATAATTGGTGAATGAGTTGCAATAATACAATATGATCGGAACTCTTGAGTTAACTGATAAATTGTATTTATTAGTTGTGATATTGCATTTGGGTGTAAATGTGTTTCCGGTTCATCATAAATGACTAGAGAATCAAATCTTATATTCGCTACAATTTCTGTTATTATATATAATAAAACACTCTGACCGGAACTTAATTTTTTACTTACACTATTGAAACCTTTTATATCAACGGTATACTCGAAAGAATTATCATTAAAAATAATAAACTCATTGATTAATTCTTCTTCCATAAAAAAATGTAGTAAGTTCTTCCATTTGTCAAATCTATTTTTTTCTTTGATTTTTTTCCATGAATTGTGAAATCTCAATTTTAGACCTCTTTCAGTATATAATTCACCTTTAGGGTCTCTTATGCCACAATAAACATAATTAAAATCCGCTGTCTTTTTAGGAATATCAAAAGTGTCAAAAGCACTATATGATACAGCTACAACTTTACTAAAAATGGGTCTTTTAGGAATAAAAGCTATATCATTTTTTTTAGATATATCAAGTGGTAGGGTTGTAATCAATTGGGTTTTTCCTGTTCCATTTTTTCCAATTATGGCAAATATTCTTGATGGAATACTTTTTTCAGAGTCAAAATTAAAGTCGATTGAGACAGAATCGCTAGAAAATTTTGGTTTAAAGGAGTATTTGAAACTGTACAAGCTTTTTATATCGTACCCTTCTAAACGATGTTTTGCTTCTCTTAGTAATTGTTCTTGTTCATCAAATCTAATTAATGAATTCCTGAAATAGTAATCATTTTCGAATTCCTCTAAAATTTCTGAAAAGAATGCAGCATCTTTCAAAGCCCATAAAATACTTTCATAGGTTTTACCAAATACTGTTTTAATATTCTCGTAAAATTTAAAATCAAAACCTAAGGAACAATAACTACTGTCCAAATTATAAAAACTGTCACTTAATATGTTCGAAATATTTTCGATTTCTTTAGTAATAATTTTGAGCGCACCTATTTCTACACATTGATCTACTGTTGGATAGTAAAAAAGAAAATAACCCGTATACTTGAAAAAATCGTTCCAATCTCTATCGTTAACAAGTACGAAGGAAGGAAAGACACTTGGTTTATCATGAGAGTTTGGATTATTGTAATATCCTTTAGGTAAGTTATCAATAAAAAATGGAATCTTATTTTGAATAATGTTTATGGGAGATGTGTCATTATCGTCATATATACTCACCTCATAGACTGGAAAACCTCCTTCTTCATATGAAACTAAACTATAATTTAATTTTCCTTTTTCTAAATATGGATTAATGATTGTATAAAACTTGAAAATATCATCTTCATCTTCCCTTAAACTAGGGTGAATAATTTTGTTTAAAAACTTGACAAAGGTTTCGGTATTATCAATAATATTAAACCTTTCTGTAAATACATATTCATATTCCCAATCATAATTATTTACCAAATGCTGATAAGCATCTTCGTAGGCATTTCTAAACCTTGAATCTTCGGAAGGCAGTGTTTTCAAATCAAACAAATCATCTAAGAACTTGATAACATTTTCTTCATCATCAGGCTTTCCAAATAGTTCTTTTTCCGCTAATAATACTCTTAAAATTTCTAATTTTAATTTACTTGAAAGTTCCAATATCTAACTTATTTTGTATTACAAAAATCAATTACAGAAAAGTACATGTACTTTCTGCAAATCTTTAAAATAAATTGTAAATCTAAAAACAAAAAGATAAATAGATTTTATAATTAATATATTTTAGATAAAAACTTATTAAAAATCTACAACCTAAGAATTTTCACAAGCATTATCCTAACTTCCTTTCTAATTTTTTTTTGTTTTTCTATGTTAGCGATTGTAGTTTTTTTGTTTTCTGTTAATTCTGCTAATTTATCTTTGTGGTGTTTTATACTTTTCAGAAAAACACCTGAAAAATCAGGAATAATAGAACGACTTATTCTAATTTTTAATTGCGGTTCAACTGCATTCTGCTGCTCTTTTAATAATTGCTTATTTTCTGTAAGAATTTTATCCCTACCAAATAGTAGCGGAACTTTCCTAGGTTCTTGATTCATCAAATCATTGTAGCAATACATTTTATATTCAAAGTTTTTTAATGAACCCAAAACAAAGGTTTCGGCTGCTTTTCTAAAATATTCAATAGGTTTGTTGGAGATACGATAACCTTTGAAAAACAACTTTTCATCTTCATAACGAATTTCATTATTTAAAAAACACTTTTCAAAATCAGGATACGGATTTCCGGTTTCATAATCAGCTACAATAGCTTTTAAAGTAGTCTGTATATTTTTATGAAAAGCATTCAACAATGTTATATGATCTTTACTACCTAACGTTTGGTTTTGTTGTATGGCATTTACAATATCTTTTGCTTTTACACCAATCTGACTTCCCTTGTATGCTTGATTGTTGTATCGAAACGAAACTCCGCTTAATCCATTTTTATTAAAAGTTGTTTGGCAAGCAATTCCTTTTTTTGAAAGTTCAGGCACTAATTGTTCAATTGTTTTTAAATACGATAAAATTCGTATCAATTCATCGTAAATAAATTGCTTGACATCTGAAATATTGATCGACTTATCTTTAAAAATTTTATTCTTAAGATTTGCTTTTTGCGTGAACTTATAACCTTTTTCAGATTCCGGATCATAAATAATAGTTCTCCCCTGGGTGTAGCGTAATTTCAACTGCTTCTCTACCTTATCGCAAGCAACCTGCAATCGGTTTTTAATGTAGCTCGTGTCTAAATTTTTAGCATTCAAATCCACTTTGTTGATGATCCAATGATAATGTTCCACATCTGTATCATTGTGTTGAACCAAAAGATATTGATTTTTTTCTCGGTGAAAATTAATTTCCTGTAACGCAAGGTGCATTGCTTCTATGCTTTTTTCCAACGGCAACTTTTCATCTTTATGAAAACTAAAAGCAATGTGAAGCACAGGGCGAGAACTTTTGGAATTAGAATCTGCAATAAACCGCATTTGTTTAGCAATTTCAGAAGAAGTTCCCCAAATATTATTTTGCTCCACTACAACAGGTTTTTGATGAGCTGGTAAATTTTTCTCATGCTCTTTTAACGCATAAGAAATTGCACCCTTAAAACCTGTACCTGTATTTGAAAATGCAATCATGGATCGAATACTTTATTAATTTTTTGTAATAGCTCCATAATGATTGGAAGCTCTTTTTTTTGATGTGCATACCTTGTTAATTGATTTAAATTATTTGCCAAACCAATCAACGTTTTTCGTTCTAAGATTCCATCGGAAATTTCATTGCTTGACTTTGCCCAAGCTTGTCCATTTAGCAAAAATTGTCTAGCTAAATCAGAAATACTTAAACGGTATTTTTCAGCATTTTTTTGAATCTGTTTTTTTTCAAAAACACTAACTCTAATAACAATCACTTGATCTCTTATAATATCTTTTTTATTCATTTTTAAAAGTTTAAAAAATTAGCGAAGCGTGAAGATTTTTCGCTCCGCAGGACAAGGGTCGGAAATAGGATATACAATTAGTGAAGCGATTTGTATATACATTTCAGCCCCTTGCTTCCACGAAACGTGTTTATAATTTCCGTTTAATCCCAATGGGAGTTTTCTTTATGAGAAACTCATTTATATCTTTTGCATTTGGATATAAATTCCGAAAATCCGAAGATTTTCCTTTCCATTTATCAAGCAACTTTTGTGTTGCTTTCGAGCCAGCTTCGTCTGAATCTAATGCTAAAAATATCTGTATATATTTTTCAGTAACCGGATCAATTTTAGAATGAAGTGCTAACGAATTAAGGATTAAATAATCATGCACTTTTTCCATTTTTGGATGCAATGTTAGGAGTGCCATAAAGTCGCTCCAGGATTCTAAAATGACCACTGATTTAGAATCGTTATTTAAATGTGTAAACCACTTTTTACCCAAACAAATTTTCACGTATTTGTTACGAATTTCAAATCCGTTGGAATCATTTTTAAATCCAACTCCAAAATATTTTTTGTTGTTAATTTCATAATTTACCTCGAATAAATACTTTTTACAAATTTCTAAATGTAGTTTTCTGCTTTTCAAATAATTTAATAAAATAGGATTAGACAAACATTGTACGCTGGTTATTTCATAAGATTTTTTAAGATTCGTTTGCTCGGTTAAAACCGGAACAGTTTGCTGTTGAAAAGAAAATGAACTGAAATCATTCCGAAGAATGTTTAACGCATTAGAAATATCACATTGAAAATATCGCATGACAAAATCTATAGTGTTACCACCAAAACCTTCTCCAAAATCGTAAAAGATGTTTTTCCGAATATCAACTTTAAAAGAAGCTGTTTTCTCTTTTCTAAAAGGACTTAAATACCATATATCGTGGTTTGATGTCCGTATTTTACAAGCTCCTATTTTATCCAAAATAGAAGTAAGTTGTATGTTTTTTGCTGTTTCGCAATTCATGTTGTAGTAATTAAAGATTAGAATTTTAAGTGAGTTTGATGCAAAAAGAGCTTAAGTAACTGATTAAATACACTTTGATCTGCATCAACACCTGCATCATTGCATCACTTTATTTTTTGTCTACATCAGTTTTGCATCAAAAAATGACTTTTTAAAGTTTGATGCAAACTTTGATGCAATCCTTTTTTCTAAGGTTTACAAGGCTTTATCATCATTTTGCATCAAAGCATCAAATAATTTATAAAACAAAAACTTTTTAATGGTGTAAAATCGTCCTCTACGATCTACTTTTATAAACTCGCCATGTGACAATAGTTCAATTCCCTGATAAGACTTTGTATTATCTTCGGGATTGAAATTCCATCGTTTCAAAATATTTCTTATTTCATTAGCAGAAATAGAAATTTTGCTGTTGTGCCTGCGCAACAAAAGATAAAGATCGTTAGGAGCTACTTTAAGTTCTTCTTCATCTATTTTCTCAAAACATTCATGCAGAAGCTCTAAAATCAATATTTCTTCTTTATTACGATTGACCAATTTCAGTAAAGAAGCTGTCATGATTTGTTCGGGTTTAAACCACATGCGTGTTTTTTGTTCAGAAAAATATTTTCTTGTTTGAAGGAACTTCAGAAAATAAGGGATTTCTTTATACAGCTTTTTAAGAAAGAATACATCTTCGGTTTGAATGGGACGAATCTTACGAATCCAAAAGCGAATTTCTTCTTCGTCTATTTGGATAAAATTATCTTCATTGTTTGAACAAAGAATGAACTTGGCAAAAAACTCGATTTCCTGACGGTCTTTTCCTTTAGCTTCAATTTTGTCTTTGTCGGTTGTCGATAGATATTTCAAGCGTTCTGTAATTTCTTTTTTATCAAAAAACACTTCGTCAATAGCGACAATCAACATACTTGCCCAGTCAGAATTAAATTGCGAACCAAACGAATCGCCTTTAATGTACGTCATGTTCATACCGAAGATAGCTTTCAGCCATTTGATAAATGAACTTTTACCAGTGGAGCGTTCCTTACTTACCAAACAAAGAATAGGCAGCGTCTGTGTTGGTTTTTCGTATAAAAGTTTAATGTAATCCAACCCGAATTCTTTTTGCTCGCCAAAAATGTGGTACATAAACTGTAGCGAATTCGGAATGAGCTTTTCGAGTTCCTCTAACGAGAACTTTTTGTCAATGGGCTTCATAGGAAGCTCATTGTACGTATTATAAAAATCACCAACGATTTGTGCGTAGCCAAAATGGTTGGGGATGCAGCAAAATCCGTCTAACTTAAGTACTTTGTTTAAAAATGATCTACCATGATCGGAAATAATAGTTTCCCGGTTCCAGCGAACCATAACTTTAACTTTATCGCCCGAAATTAAGGGCTTATCGATTATTTTGAAATAAGAAGTGCCGACTCGGATATATGGAATATCTAAATTCATAAGATGTAGTATTAAAATCCTTAATTCAGGATTTATTAAAAAGATGGAGAAAGAAATTTTTGCTCAAAAAGAATGACTATTTCTTCCATACAGAAGCGTGAGCATTTTCTAAGTCTTCTGTGGTGCTCATGATCTCTCCATTTAAATAGTCTAAAAGATCTTCTTTTCTAAAATAAATTTTCTTTTGTCCTTTTTTCTTTGAATACCTAATCTTTCGTTGATGGGTAAGTTGATAGATGTATTTAACTTCGATTGATAAAAATTCAGCTGCCTCTTCAGAGGAGTAAATATCTTTACTGTTTAAAGATAATTTCATCAATGCTTTCTCAATAAAAGCGTCTTGCTTCTTTGAAAGTTCCTGAACGATTGACTCTAACCGATCAAGTTTGGAAATAAAAATTTTGTTGTCCATGATTCTGATGTTTTGAATTATGGAGCAATTTTACAGCAGTTCTGAAGCGTAAAAAATCGTTTAAAAAAGATTTACACGAACAAAATAACCTAAAATGAAGTTTCAATAGAGAGGTTAAATCATTATGTCTTATTTCTTATGAATAGAAAAGACTTTTGTAATCGCATTTTACATTGGTACTAATCCAATTTTTCAAATAATCGCGTAAAATCGTTACTATGTAACGTTTTTTCTCCGCTGTTAATAAGAACGTACGTATTCAAAAATTCTACGATTTTTGTATTGGTACGTTCTTTAATTTCTGAATTCCAATTATTTTGAATATTGAAAACGCCTGCTAAAATTTCAACTATGGATTGTTTTGAATTCCTCTTATTATTAATTTTTATTAAAATCGATTTTGGTTTGATTTCAATTCCATTACACAATTTGTATAGATTATCAATAGACGCTTGATCTTGAAAAACAGGAAGACTTTTCTCAATAATCAATTCGAATACCCTGCGATCTATTTGTTTAATTATATCACCGTTCAGTAAATTTATTGAATCTTTAAAACTGACACCAAGAGGAGTAAACGGTAAAGTAGGACTAATTGGTAAAGGTTCAATAGTATCTTCGAATACGATCTTTTTTTCTTTTAAAATTTCTCGAGGATTCTGGAAATAGTTTCTAACTAATTTTATACTGTTTTTTGGCGTCTTCATTTCAAATAAGTACAAAAGCAAAAACTGAATTAACGCAAGTGTAAAAACATTGAATGTTATATTGTACGTATTGGAGTTATCAAAGATATCATTGCTGTATAAAATTCCTATAAAAGTGGATAGTAGAAAAAGAACCAGCAAAATGAACAATCTGCTTTTGTTTACACCTTCATAATATTTTAATTTCTCTTCTACATACAAATTCACAAATACCGGCTTAACAATAAAAAACAACCTTAAGAGCAGAAATATAGGAATGAATATTCTTGAAAAAACTAAAACAAAGGATAAGAAGTATATGTAAGCAGTCATGTAAGATCATTTAGCTTTCATAAATATAAAAAAAATAAGTGATAGTGAAAGAAATGATGTTCGTCAAATGTTAGGGAGTAAAAAATAAAAAAGCCTTTACATTTCTGTAAAGGCTTGATTCTGAGAGTGGTCCCACCTGGGTTCGAACCAGGGACCACCTGATTATGAGTCAGGTGCTCTAACCAACTGAGCTATAGGACCAATATTTTTACAACTTTGGTTTGTTGTGGTCCCACCTGGGCTCGAACCAGGGACCACCTGATTATGAGTCAGGTGCTCTAACCAACTGAGCTATAGGACCGGCGTCAATGGTTATTAACGAGTGCAATATTAAGGCAAATTCTACATTCTTACAAGCATTCTAATAAATTTATTTTATCTCTTGACAAAGTTCTATCAAAACGCCATTTGTAGTTTTAGGATGTAAAAATGTAACTAATTTATTATCAGCACCTTTTTTTGGAATTTCGTTAAGAACTGTAAATCCTTCATTTTTTAAACGTTCTATTTCAGAAACAATATCCTCAACATCAAAAGCAATATGATGAATTCCTTCGCCTTTTTTTTCTAAAAATTTAGCAATAGGTGAATCTGGATTTGTTGCTTCTAACAATTCAATCTTATTTGGACCGTTCATAAAAAAAGAGGTCTTTACGCCTTCAGATGCTACTTCTTCTTCTTTATAAGCTGGAGCTCCAAATAATTTTTCGAAAATTAAATTTGAGGTTTGTAAATCTTTTACCGCAATTCCGATATGTTCTATTTTTCTCATGCTTTTTTAATTGTAATATGATACAAAGATAAATATATCTGCTTAAATTTTGTATTTTTGCAGCATGGAAACAAACAGACAGAAAAAAATGGGTGCTTTATTACAAGGTGACTTAGTTGACATCTTACAAGGTGAAGTACGTAAAAACGGAATATCTAATTTAATTATATCCGTTTCTAAAGTAACCGTAACTACTGATTTATCTATTGCTAAAGTTTATTTAAGTATTTTTCCTAACGAAAAAGCTGCTGAATTGTTAACTGCAATTAAAACTAACGCACCGTTAATTAAACATGATTTAGCGCAGCGTGTAAAAAATCAATTACGTAAAGTTCCGAATTTAATGTTTTACATCGATGATAGTTTAGATTATATCGAAAAAATTGACAATGCATTAAAAGCTGAAGAAAATCCGATTGTTGATAGAGATTTATTAGCACGTAGAAAGAAAAAATAACTTGAACGTACCTTTTTACATAGCCAAACGTTACGCTTTTAGTCAAAGTAAGACCAAAGCAATTAACACAATTACTAAAATTTCGACCTTTGGAATTATAGTAAGTGCTATGGCATTATTTGTTGTTTTATCTGTTTTCAGTGGTTTAAAAACATTCAACCTTTCGTTTACAAACGAAATTGATCCTGATATTACGATAGAACCTATTCATGGAAAATCAATTTCTTTAACTGAAAATGAAATTCAAAAAATAAATAATCTAAAAGAAATTTTAGCATATTCTTGCGTAGTTGAAGAACGAGTTGTTTTTAATTTTGGAGAAAAACAATTAGTTGCTAACATCAAAGGTATTGATTCTTTGTATAATAATGTAACTAAAATTAGCAATCATGTAATTTATGGAGATTGGCTACTTCATAATACAAATCAAGTTGTTTTAGGTCAAATGATTGCAAATAACTTATCAGTCGGAACTTATTCTGAAGATAAATCCCTAGAAGTTTTGGCGATGAAACCTGGTGAAGGTGCATTTGATTCTCCAGAAGATGCTTATAACAAATTCAACATTCATCCAATTGGTATTTATTCTCTTCAAAATTCAGATGTTGATGGAAAATACATTTACGCCGACATTCGTTTAGCTCAAGAACTTTTGGAATGGAATAAGAATCAATATTCAAAAATTGAATTCAAAATTGCAAATGAATTTTCAGAAAACCAAGCTAAAAAAGCTTTAGTACAAATTTTTGGAGATAAATATCAAATAAAAAATCGTTCCGAGTTAAATGCGAGTTTGCACAAAATGCATCAAACAGAAAGCATTGCTATATATTTAATTTTCACCTTAGTTATTATCGTCACATTGTTTTCGTTAGCTGGAGCATTAATCATGATGATTTTAGAAAAAAAAGAGCATCTAAAAACATTGAATGATATTGGAGTTAGTATAAAAAATTTAAAACGAATTTTTCTTTTTCAAGGAATGCTTCTTTCTACACTTGGAGCATTTTTTGGTCTGATATTAGGCTTCCTTATTGTTTATCTACAATATAAATTTCAATTCATAACCATTTCAGAACAAGTCCCATATCCTGTTGAAATTAATGTTTTGAATATAATTATTGTATTTTTTACGATATTTATTTTATCGTTTTTTGCATCACTTCTAGCATCAACACGTATAAATAAAAAATATTTATACACTTAAATCAATATTTTTTCGGTTTTAACAAGTATTTTTTTTGATATTAAGAATTATTTAATAAATTCGTTTTTATTTAATTA
Source organism: Flavobacterium sp. I3-2 (assembly GCF_013389595.1). Taxonomy (NCBI): domain Bacteria; kingdom Pseudomonadati; phylum Bacteroidota; class Flavobacteriia; order Flavobacteriales; family Flavobacteriaceae; genus Flavobacterium; species Flavobacterium sp. I3-2. Next base: position 1,712,056 of record NZ_CP058306.1, on the reverse strand, counting down.
ATAACTTTTTATGAAAAAAATATTTAAATTATTCGCTATTTCATTAGTATTTGTACTTCCTATAGTTTCATGTACCACTGATGATGAATCTGCTAAACAAGCGCAAACAGACAAAGAATCTTTAGAGATTCCAGGTGATGAAGGCAGTTCAAATATTCAACATAATCAGTTAGCATTATACGTTTCAGCTAGCAATGTAAGTGCTGGTTCTCTAGTTAGTTTCACAACTGTTTTAAACGGAGAAGATGTAACTAACGAAGTAACTTATTACGTAAATGATTTACAAATTGGAGGAAGTTCAATTACATCTGCTTTTCCTGGTACTTTTCGAGTTAAAGCTAAACTAAATGGTTATATTGATAGTCCAACAGTAACTGTTGTTTATGTTGGTGGATAATTCAATTCCAAATTCAACCAATAATTTTTATATTTAGAATCCAAACAATCAAGTATTGTTTTGACTTTAACAGTAATTTATTGAAGTTTTTTGTCACAATAATACCAAATAACTATTTACATTTTAAAAAAGTTTTATACTATCGATTTTAAAATAAAAGTTACGATGGTAATCAATAAATTATTTTTTTTTATAAATTAGAATATTTTCTTAAAGTTAGCTCTAAGAAACCTGCTAAATTTAACATTAACAAATAAGCATTATATAACAAAAACTCTAGTTAAATACAACTAGAGTTTTTTTTTGTAGCCTATTAAAAAATGATATTGATTTTTTATTCATAAGAGAGTTCAAAATTGCTATATAAAATATTTGTTCAGTTAAACAATCGAAATAAGTACAATTTTTATCGCTTTAATCATTTAAATAACATTTTCTATTTAGTTTTATAAATGAGATATTTATGCAAAACTTCTTCAAAATACTTACGATTCGAACTAGAAAAAAGAATAAAAACAAATCAATGAGCAATACCACTTTACTACATACAAAAAGCCTTTCAGAAAACTGAAAGGCTTTTTGTATTTATATAAATTTAGATTATTTCATATCATCAAATTCATCAACATAATTCTCATTCGGAACGTAGTCAGCTGAAATTAATTCAGAATAATTGTCTTTATCTTTTTTACCAAATCTTCTACCAATACTATCAAAAATAGAATAAACAACCGGTACAATAATTAAGGTTAAGAATAATGATGATAATAAACCACCAATAATTACAATTGCTAATCCTCGGTTTGTGTCAGCTCCATCACCTGTAGCCATTGCAATTGGTAACATACCAATAACCATCGCAATAGTCGTCATTAAAATCGGACGGAAACGCGCATGATTTGCTGCAATTAAAGCATCATAAACACTAGCTCCTAACTCAATTTTATGATTCGCGAAATCCACTAACATAATCGCATTCTTGGCCACAAGTCCAATTAACATAATGATACCTAAAATAGTAAAAATATTTAACGTCTCGTTTGTTAATGCTAAGAACAATAAAGCTCCAATGAACGATAATGGAATTGAGAATAAGATAATAAACGGTTTAGAGAAACTATCATATAAAATTACCATTACAGAATAAACTAATAAAATAGCAGCTAATAATGCAATTCCTAAAGTACCAAAACCTTCATCTTGGTTTTCTTTATTTCCACCCCATTTAAAAGTTACCCCTGGTTTTAATTCTAATTTTTCAAATTGTGCTTGCCATTCGTCAGCTAAAGTACCCGCAGGTTTTCCAACAACTTGAGATTGAATAGAAACCGATGGAGATTTATCTCTACGCTCTAATAACGATGGTCCAGAACCATAAGTAACATCAGCAAATTGGTCTAATGTAATACTTTCTCCATTACTGTTTATGAACTTAGTTGATTTCACATCATCAATAGTACCTCTACCCATATCGTCATAACGAATATTGATATCGTACTCTGTATCACCTGCTCTAAATTTTGTATCTGTATTACCAGAGAAAGCTGTTTGCATTGTTCCCCCAACTGTTGCAACATTTAAACCTAAAGAGTTCATCTTATCACGGTCTAATTTAACTACAACCTCTGGCGAACCATCTTCTGAAGTCAATTTAATTTGAGAAGAACCTGGAATATTAGCTAATAATTCAGCAGCTTTTTCAGCATATTCTAATGCAACTTCTTGCGTTGGAGCAATTACAGTTAAGTTTAATGGCGCTTGTTCTGCTCCCATTAATCCAACATTAATAGTTTTAACTTTTGCACCAATAGCAATGTTTTCCATTTCACGTTTTAACCTAGCCGCATAAACTTTTGTTGGCTCTTTTTTCTTATGTCCATCTTCTAAAAAGACTTGAATTTCACCTTTATATTTAGTTCCTGAAGTTGACATCATTCCATCTGAAGATTGACCTACAGTAGTAATAATTTTATCTATTTCAGGTTTTTTAGCTAAATAAGCTTCCGCTTTTTGAATCAAGATATTGGTCTGCTCAATTGACGCATCTTTATCTAACTCAAACTGAACATAGAATTCTTCTTTATCACTCGCTGGGAAGAAATCCCCTCCAATATAACCTGCACCAACTAATCCTAAAGAAGCAAAGAACATAACCAATGTAATTGCTAAAGTGATAATCTTATTCCATCTGTTTTTTAACGACCAAACTAAGATTCCAGAAATTCCGTGAGTTAATTTTGATAAACCAGCTTCAAATCCGTTTAATATTTTTCCGAAGAAAGAATGCTTACTGATGTGTTGTAATTTACCAAAACGAGAATATAACCAAGGCACAACTGTAAATGACACCAAGAACGAGAACATTGTTGCAATCATTACTGTTACACAGAACTGACGTAAGATATCAGAAACCAAACCAGTTGATAGCGCAATTGGTAAGAATACTACCACAATTACCATGGTAATCGCTGTTACTGTAAATCCAATTTCTTTTGCACCATCGTATGAAGCACGAACTTTATTTTTACCCATTTCCATGTGACGGTGAATGTTTTCGATTACCACAATGGCATCATCCACAAGAATACCAACCACAAGCGAAAGTCCTAATAATGACATTAAGTTTAAGGTATAACCAAACATTTTTAATGCAATAAAAGTAGCAATTAACGATAACGGAATTGCAAATGTTGCAATTGCAGCATCACGTAAACTGTGTAAGAAGAATAACATAATAAATGCTACTAACACAACCGCAATACCTAAATCGACCATTACGTGGTCTGCAGCATTGATGGTATAATCTGTTGAATCGGATGCAACAGAAATTTTAATATTCTGGTCTGCATAATCTGTCTGAACTGTTTCGATAGTTTTCTTAACTAGATTCGAAACTTCTACCGCATTCGCATCAGATTGTTTAAACACCTGTAATAAGATGGTATTTTGCATATCGATACGTGCAATCTTTTCAACGTCTTTAATTCCGTCAGAAACCTCAGCAATATCACTTAAACGAATGGTAGCTCCTGATGGAGTTGTTATAGGTAAATCGCGCATTTGTTCTAACGAACTGAATTTACCAGATAAACGAATCGTTGTTTGATTGTTTCTTGTTTTAATATTTCCGGTAGGAAAATCTAAGTTGGAAGCCGCAAGAATTTGTTGAACTTGATTAATAGTTAAACCGTAACCTGTAAGTTTTTCAGGAAAAACCTTAACTTGAATTTCTCTTTCTTCACCTCCAACCATGTCAACTTTTGCAACACCATTAATACGTGCAAAAACCGGCTGAATTTTTTGGTCTAATAAATCGTATAATTCTTTTTCTGTTAAATTCGATGTTACCGAAAGGTTCATAATCGCCACATCATCTAACGAGAATTTACTTAACGATGGCGTTTTGGCATCGTCGGGTAAATCGTTGACTACGGCATTAATTTTACGTTGAGCATCGGTAAGCAGGAAATTTACATCGGCGCCAGTATTTAATGTAATCATAACCACAGAAACACTTTCCATTGATTTTGATTCAATTTTCTTAACATTTTCTAGCGACGAAACTGCATCTTCGATTACTTTGGTTACAGAGGTTTCTACCTCTTCTGGAGCAGCTCCAGGATAAACCGTTTGTACAGTAATTACGTTTACGTCAAACTTTGGAATCAGCTCATATCCTAAAGAGAAATACGAAGCGATACCACCCAGTAATAGTAACGAAAAAAGTACTATAATTACACTGGGTCTTTTAATTGATATTTCAGATATTTTCATTTACAAATTCTTTATTTGATGATTTCAACTACTGCTTCGTTTACTAAGTTAATTTGTCCTGAAACAATAACTTGCTCACCAGCTTTTAATCCAGATGTAATTTCGATTAAATCGCCAAAAGTTCTACCAACAGTAACTTTAGTTAAATATGATTTTCCGTCTCTTAAAACAAAAACTTCATTTGAACTAACTGAACCAACAAATGCGTTACGAGAAACTACTAATACGTTAGACATTTGCGAATCTCCAAAATATGCATTTCCGTACATACCAGCTTTCAATTCGTTATCTGGATTATTTTGAATTTCTAAGTCAACTGGGAAATTTAAACTTCCGTCTGCTTTAGGTGCAATGAAAGTAATTTTTCCTGTGAACGTTTTTCCTGTTAAAACTGGAGATTCAACTTTTATAGCTTGACCAATTTTTAGACTTCCGACATTTTTTTCGTCAACATTTACACGTAATTTTAAAGTTGATACGTTCACGATTTCGAAAACTTCTTGACCTGGATTAACGTAAGAACCCGGTTCGATATTTTTCTTATTTACAATTCCAGAGAAAGATGCAGTAATATTAACATCAGATGCCGTAATTTGAGCACTCTCTAAATTATTTTTAGCGTTAACCAATTGTAATTTTACATTATCTAATTGTTGTTTGGTAACTCCACCAGTTGCATAAGCGCTTTCAAAACGAGCTACTTCAGCTTTAGCATTGTTATAAACTGCCTGAGCATTTGCTACACTAACATTTTGTTTATCGCTTTTAACGACTGCCAAAATTTGACCAGCTTTCACAAACGAACCTTCAGAAACATTAACACGAGAAACAACACCTGGAGTTTCTGTAGAAATTTTCACATCTTGTTTAGGCATAAAAATACCATTAGCAATATATTGTCCGTTAACTTCTTTAAATTCAACAGGCTCTACACGAACCATTATCGCTGCATTTTTCTCAGCAACAATTTGTGTTTGCATTTCAGCAGTTGCTTTGTTTTTATTCAATACATACATAATTCCAGCTAATGCAGCAATTACAACGATTCCAGTAATGATTACTTTTTTCATATTTATGTTTCCTATTTTATTTCGTTAATGAATTTAATTCTCCTTTAGCTTTAATTAACTGAACTTCTGCCAGTTTATAATCTAATAAAGCATTTGTTTGATTGTTTTGAGCATCTGAATACGAAGTCTCAGCTTCTAACAAATCTGTTAATGTTGCCAAACCGTTTTTATAGTTATTCTCAACATTTTCTAAAACTTGTTTCGCCAATTGCACGTTTTCTTTTTGTGTATTTAAAGTAATTAATGAGTTTGTAATTTGTGCTTTAGCGTTTTCGAATTCTAAACTTAAACCTAATTTAGCATCATTCACATCAGCATTAAATTTTTCAATATCCACTTTTGCTTGTTTGATTTTTGCTCTATTTACACCACCATTAAAAATTGGAATATTTAAATTTAAACCAACTGAAGCATAATCTGACCAATATGCATTTGGATAATGTTGAAACCAAGGCATTTTATCTCCAATTCCTAAATAACCGTAATTACCTGTTAAACTCAATGTTGGATATCCTTGAGCTATAGTAGCTTTTAAATTCAAGTCATAAAGTTCGCCTTGTTTTTCTAACAATTCAATTTCGGTTCTGTTTAGGCTTGTATGTGCATCTTCAACAAAAGCTAAAGAAGTAATTTCAAACGTATTTTCAGGAAGTTCAATCTCATTATTAATATCCATTCCGATTAAATACTTCAATGAATTTTCTTGTAATTCTAATCCATTGATTAATTGTTGTTTAGAACTTATAACATTATTTAAAGTTACATTCATACGGTCTAAATCAATTTTTTTAGCTAAACCACTATTAAATAAACTTTGAATTACATCACGAACACGTGTTGTATTTTCGATTGTTTTATCTAAAGTTTCAATCTGAGACTTAGTTTTATACAATTCGTAATAAGTTGAAGCTACTTTCTCAATAACCTGCTCGTTTGTTAACTTAGCATTAATCTGATAAAATTCACGCGTTGATTTAGCAGCTTTTAGACCTGTAAATACAGCCTGATTAAAAATTTGTTGATTTAACGAAACCGAAGCTGTTGATTGCCATGGTTTACCCATTTTAATTACTTGAGAAGTTCCACCAAAATCTAAAGCTGTTTCTTGTAAAATAGCGTTATAAGTTAAACCACCATTTGCACTGATTTGAGGCAGCGCACTTGCTCTAACTTCGTCAATCATAAACTCGCTATTTTTGACATCTAATTTAGCTTTTATAGCTTCTGCTTTATTTTCTAAAGCGAAATTTACCGCATCTTTTAGCGTTAAAACTTGTTGCGCCTGAACTATATTTCCGAACAGTAAAGCAACTAAAGCAACTGTGAGCTTTTTCATATATTTAATTTATTTCTTTTAAAATTTGTTCTAAAACTTCTAATCCTTTTGGAGTTACAATTCCTCTTAAATGATATTCCAAAAATTTCATATTTAATTCTTCTAACGAACTCATCTTTAATGACTCTTGAAATAATTCGTTGTGCAAAAAAGAAGATGGCAATGCAAAAAATATTCTTCCTATAAAATCAATATCAATATTTTTTCTGTATAATCCCAACTCTACTCCTTCTGTAAGATTTCTTATAATTGTTGTATCAAAATCTTTATGTCTTTTATCTTCAATCCATTTAGATAAATCTGGATAATATTTATTAAATTGATAAATAGAACTTGGTTGAATATTGTGTCCTAACAATTCAGATACACATTCTCTTGTTTCAAAATACTCGTGTATTGGTGTTTCGCATTTTCCTGATATTTTTTTCATTCGGTTAGAAGCAGAATCATAAACATACTCAACCGTTGCTTTAACTAACTCGTTTTTTGAATCAAAATGTTGATAAATCGTTTTTTTAGAAATTCCCATTTCTTTAGCTATATCATCCATAGTTATGGATTTAAAACCATGGACAACAAACATTTTTAGCGATTTATTTAAAATTGCTTCTTTCATAAATCATTTTTTAAAAAATTCTAGGCAAAGTTAACAGAAACTTTTTATACCAAAAAAGTTTTCTAGGTTTTTTTTTATTAATTTTAAGTTAAAAAAATAAGCTTATATTTGCCATAACTTACAAATAGCAATAAACTTAGGAAATGAATTCAATTTCAAAATACAAAGAGATTACCTCAAAATATATCAGTTCATTAAAAATTGAAAAAACGCCAAACGAACTTTACGACCCAATCAAATACATTTTGTCGCTAGGCGGAAAACAACTTAGACCAGTTTTAACTCTTTTCACAGCAGAAATTTTCGGCGCTAAATATGAAAAAGCATTATATGCAGCAACAGCCATTGAACTTTTTCATAATTTTTCACTTATTCACGACGACATCATGGACGATGCACCTTTGCGCAGAGGTCATAAAACAGTTCACGAAAAATGGAATATCAATACCGGTATTTTATCTGGAGATGCAATGCTTATTTTAGCATATCAATATTTTGAAAATTACGAACCACAAATCTTTAAAGAATTGGCGCAACTTTTCAGCAAAACAGCTTTAGAGGTTTGTGAAGGTCAACAAATGGATATTAATTTTGAAACTAGAACTGACGTTTCTGTTTCTGAATACATTAAAATGATTCAATACAAAACTGCTGTTCTAGTTGGCGCAGCTTTACAAATGGGTGCAATTGTTGCAGAAACTTCAATCGAAAACAAAAAGGCTATTTATGATTTTGGTTTAAATCTAGGGATTGCCTTTCAATTACAAGACGATTATTTAGATGCATTTGGGGATGCCACTACTTTTGGAAAACAAATTGGAGGAGACATTTTAGAAAACAAAAAAACGTACCTTTATTTACTTGCCTTAGAAAACGCAAATACAGAACAAAAACAGGATTTACAAACTTGGTTTGCATCAACTGAAAACAACAGTCAAGAAAAAATAAACGAAGTAAAATATATTTTTGAAAATACTAAAGCAACATTAGCTACACAAAAACAAATAGAAGATTACACGGACAAAGCTTTAGCTATTTTGAACGATTTAGAAATAAACGAAAATCACAAAAACGAATTGCGTATTTTTGCTTTAGAATTAATGAACAGAGCTGTATAAATGGATAAATCGATTTCATTATTAAATACCGAATTAACAAACAAAGCATTACTTGACCAATTAATTCTTCAGCTTAATAAAGATTTTTATAGAGCCACACAAGAAGAAGTTGTTCCAAGTAATGCTTCTGTATTTGAAATAGTCGCTAATCTTGAAATTCAATTAAAAGTGATAGTCGATCAGCATCCAAATAAACTTTCAACTCTTTTGTATTTAATAGATATTCCCGAACATGAAGTTCATAAAAACCTAAAAGAAAACCCCGACCAAATGATCGAGGTTTTATGTTATTTAATTTTAAAGCGCGAATGTCAAAAAGTATATTTTAGAAATAAACTCTAACAAATGGCATCCAAGATTGTGAATACACATAGTTATCTGTTTTATACAAAACATTATATCTAACTCCTACGGTAACATTATTGGTACGATATCCTGCTCCTAAAAACAAACCGGTATTCCAAAAATTATCTTTAAACTTACCGTAATAATAACCTTGAGAATAAATATCAATAGCATTATTCACACGTAATTGTTCTAATTCTGCAGAAAGTTGAAATTGAGGAATTGGTGTATATAAACCAATTAAATTAATCCCGTAAGAACTACTTCTATAATAATCTTTTGATTCTACATAATTATATTGTAAACCAACTCCAGCAGCAAGTTTATCTGTAAAATGATAAATTCCACTCGGTGCAATTGAAATATCAGTAAAATTATTACCAAAAGACAAACCTAAACCTCCACCAAATTGTACATGATCAAAAAAATCGCTTTTAACTTTTCTTGGTTCATTATTTTGAGGATGTGTAACTTGAGCATTTATTTCATTCTGAACTAATAATCCAGAAAAAAGTAATATCCATATAATTTTTTTCATAATCTTATTTTTTTTACGTTACAAAGTTAGCATTTTATTTCGCTTACACATAAACAAAAAACATACCCTTTAAAAAAAACATAAAGAAAAAAAAATAAATTAATAAATTATAATCATCTGAAATTAAACCTTTTCATCACACAAAGAATCAAAAAATAAGTTTTAATAAATTCGTATTTTAAGCCCATAAAAATAAAAAAGACAAAAGTTATTACCTAAAAAAAAGGGTTTAAAAAATTATATTCATACATTTCGAGTTAAATTAATGATTTATATCATTTTGAATATAGAATATACAGAAAAATAATATCATAAAACTGTCTAAATTTTTGTATTATTATTATAAAGTATCGTATTTTTGCACAAATATTTTTTAAACAAAAGGTCTTTAGACAATATTATGGATAGGTTTTCCTTTTTAAACGCGGCACATACAGCATTTTTTGCAGATTTATACGACCAGTACTTAGAAAGTCCTGACAGCGTAGAACCAAGCTGGAGAAGTTTTTTTCAAGGTTTTGATTTCGCAAACGAATACAACGGTAGCCCTGTTGAACAATTATCAAATGCTTATGTAGGTTCTGGAGAATCTACGCAAGCTGTTGAAAGTCTTCAAAAAGAGTTCGCAGTTCTTAAACTTATAGAAGCTTACAGAACGCATGGACATTTACTAACGAAAACGAATCCTCTTTGTGAACGACAAGTAGCAACTCCAGATTTATCAATTGAGAAATTTGGATTAAATCAAGCTGATCTAAACACACGTTTCGATGCAGCTAAATCGATAAAACTTTCTTCAAGCACGCTTCAAGAAATTTTAAATCATTTAGAAAATGTTTACTGTACATCAACAGGTGTAGAGTTTATGTATATTCCGAATGAAGAAAAAGTAAACTGGATTTCAAATTATTTTGAAGCTCAATCTACTGAATTAACTACTGACAAAAAGAAACACGTTTTAGAAAAATTAGTTCAAGCAGCTGCTTTCGAAAACTTTTTCCACACAAAATATGTAGGTCAAAAACGTTTCTCTCTAGAAGGTTTAGAAGCTACTGTACCAGCACTAGATGCATTAATTGATGCAGCTGCTGATAAAGGCGTTGAAGAATTTGTAATGGGAATGGCTCACCGTGGACGTTTAAACATTTTAGCAAACATCTTCCAAAAACCAGCTCAAAACATTTTTACTGAATTCGACGGAAAAGATTACGCAGATGTTTCTGATTCTTTTGACGGTGACGTAAAATACCACTTAGGTTACACGTTTGAAAAAACGACTGAAAACGGTAAAAAAATCAATTTAAATTTAGCTCCAAACCCTTCGCATTTAGAAACTGTAGGAGCCGTAATTGAAGGAGTTGCTCGCGCAAAACAAGATAAGTATTTTGCTAACGACTTCTCAAAAGTTTTACCAATTTGTTTACACGGAGATGCAGCAATAGCAGGACAAGGAATTGTTTATGAAATTGTTCAAATGTCTAAATTACGTGCATACCAAACAGGTGGTACAATTCATGTGGTTTTAAACAATCAAGTTGGATTTACAACTAATTATAAAGATGCTCGTTCTGGAGTTTATTCTACAGACATCGCTAAAGTTGTAGCTGCACCTGTAGTTCATGTTAATGCTGATGATACCGAAGCTGCTGTTAAAGCATTTATCTTCGCTTTAGAATATCGTATGAAATTCAACGAAGATGTTTTTGTTGATTTAGTTGGATACAGAAAATACGGTCACAACGAAGGAGACGAACCTCGTTTCACGCAACCTCTTTTATATAAATTAATTTCTAAACACCAAAATGCTCGTAACATTTACAACGCTCGTTTATTAGAAAACAAAGTTGTAACTGAAGAATATGTGGTTGCATTAGAAGATAAATACAAAGCTTTACTAGAAGACAACTTAACTATCGCTAAAGCAAACGAAAAAGCAACAGTTATACCTTTCATGCAAAAAGAATGGATCGGTTACAACATTGCTGATCGTTCTAGAATGTTAGAAACTTTTGATACAACTGTTTCACGCGAATCTTTAGATAAAGTTTCTGAGGTAATCACAAAATTACCAGAAGACAAAAAATTCATCAACAAAACAACTAAGTTAATCGGTGACCGTGCTAAAATGTACGAAACAGACCGTTTAGATTGGGCAATGGGTGAACTTTTAGCTTACGGAACTTTAATGCAAGAAGGTTTTGACGTTCGTTTCACAGGACAAGATGTTCAACGTGGTACATTCTCTCACCGTCATGCTGTTGTAAAAACTGAAGATACTGAAGAAGAAGTAACGATGTTAAACCAATTACAATCTCGTAATGGTGAAATGCGTATCTTTAACTCGCACTTATCTGAGTATGCTGTAGTTGGATATGAGTACGGTTACGCTATGACCAATCCAAAAGCATTAACTATTTGGGAAGCGCAATTTGGAGATTTCTCTAACGGAGCTCAAATTATGTTTGACCAATACATTTCTGCTGGAGAAGATAAATGGAACAACCAAAACGGTTTAGTAATTTTATTACCTCACGGATATGAGCATCAAGGTGCAGAACACTCTTCAGCACGTTTAGAGCGTTACTTACAATTATGTGCAAACCATAATATGTATGTAGCAAACTGTACAACACCTGCTAACCACTTCCATTTATTACGTCGCCAAATGGTAACAGACTTTAGAAAACCATTAATCGTTTTCTCTCCAAAAAGTTTATTACGTCATCCACTAGCAGTTTCTCCTATCGAAGATTTCACAAACGGTTCATTCAAACCAGTTGTAGATGATCCGAAAGTAACAGATAAATCAGCAATCAAAACATTAGTATTTGTTTCTGGTAAATTCTATTACGATTTAACAGCTAAAGCTGAAGAATTAGGAAGAACAGATGTAGCATTTGTAAGATTAGAGCAATTATTCCCGTTAGCGATTAACGAAATAAAAGCAATTATCGATTCTTATCCAAACGTAACTGACTATGTTTGGGCACAAGAAGAGCCAAGAAATATGGGAGCTTACGGATACATGTTAATGAACTTTGACTTAGTTAAATTCCGTTTAGCATCACCAGCAGACGCTTCTGCTCCAGCAGCAGGTTCATCTGTACGTTCAAAAGCACGTTATGCACATGCAATTAACATGGTTTTTGATAAAGATTTAAAATAATAAAGTAGTTACAATAACAATATAAATTAATATACTCATGAGTATCTTAGAAATGAAAGTTCCTTCGCCAGGGGAGTCAATCACTGAAGTGGAAATTGCTACTTGGTTAGTAAAAGATGGAGATTATGTAGAAAAAGACCAAGCTATTGCTGAAGTTGATTCAGATAAAGCAACTTTGGAATTACCTGCAGAAGTAAGTGGAATCATCACTTTAAAAGCTGAAGAAGGTGACGCTGTGGCAGTAGGTCAAGTAGTTTGTTTAATCGATACAAGTGCAGCAAAACCATCTGGTAGCGCACCTGCAACTGAAGCTCCAAAAGCAGAGGTTAAAGAAGAAGTTAAAGCAGCTCCTGCTCCAGTAGCAGCAGCACCTGCAGCTACATATGCAACAGGTTCAGCTTCTCCAGCAGCTAAGAAAATCTTAGATGAAAAAAACATGGACGCTTCTTCAATTCAAGGAACTGGAAAAGACGGTCGTGTAACTAAAGAAGACGCTATCAACGCTGTACCTTCAATGGGAACTCCAACTGGAGGACCACGTGGAATGGAGCGCAAAAAAATGTCTATGTTACGTCGTAAAGTAGCAGAGCGTTTAGTTGAAGCTAAAAACACAACAGCTATGTTAACAACTTTCAACGAAGTTAACTTAACTGCTGTAAACAAATTAAGAAACGAGTACAAAGATGCTTTTAAAGCAAAACACGGTGTAGGTTTAGGATATATGTCTTTCTTCACTAAAGCTGTAACTCGTGCTTTACAATTATTCCCAGATGTTAACTCAATGATTGATGGTCAAGAGCAAATTAAATTTGACTTCGCAGATATCTCTGTGGCAGTTTCTGGACCAAAAGGATTAATGGTTCCTGTTGTTCGTAACGCAGAATTATTATCTTTCCGTGGCGTTGAAGCAGACATCAAACGTTTAGCAACAAGAGCTCGTGACGGACAAATCACAGTTGATGAAATGACAGGTGGAACTTTTACAATCACTAACGGTGGTGTATTTGGTTCAATGTTATCTACGCCAATCATCAACCCTCCACAATCTGGAATTTTAGGAATGCACAACATCATCGAGCGTCCAGTTGCTGTAAACGGACAAGTGGTTATCGCACCAATGATGTACATCGCATTATCTTACGATCACAGAATTATCGACGGTCGTGAGTCTGTTGGTTTCTTAGTTGCTGTTAAAGAAGCTTTAGAAAACCCAACTGAATTATTATTAAACAACGATCCAAAAAGAGCTTTTGAACTTTAGTAGATTGTTTTTCATATCAAAAAGTCCTTCACTTCGAAGGACTTTTTTTATGCTCAAAAGATTTATTTCGTAGCTTTGAAAAAAATAAAACTATGTCATCATCAAAAAAATCAGCTGCAGTTGGTTTCATACTAATTACCATATTACTTGACGTAATTGGAATTGGGATTATCATTCCCGTTATTCCAAAATTACTTGAAGAACTTCTACAATCAGACATTACAGAAGCAGCTAAGATTGGTGGATGGCTAGCTTTCGCTTACGCATTTACACAATTTATCTTTGCTCCTTTTATCGGAAATTTAAGTGATAAATACGGAAGACGACCAGTTTTATTAATCTCCCTTTTAGCTTTTGGATTAGATTACCTACTTTTAGCGGTCGCTCCTACTATTGGATTGGTTTTCTTAGGAAGAATTATCGCTGGAATTACCGGAGCAAGTATATCAACCGCAACGGCTTATATTGCCGATGTAAGTACCCCCGAAAATAGAGCAAAAAACTTTGGTATGATTGGCGCTACTTTTGGAGTTGGATTTATCATCGGACCAGTTATTGGTGGACTTTTAGGTCAATACGGTTCGCGAGTTCCTTTTTATGCAGCAGCCATTTTATGTTTTGTAAACTTTTTATACGGAATATTTGTCCTTCCAGAATCCTTACCTAAAGAAAAAAGAAGAGCTTTTGAATGGAAAACTGCGAATCCGGTTGGAGCACTTTTACGATTAAAAAAATTCCCTGAAGTATTAGGGTTAGCGAGCGCCATTTTCTTTATGTATTTAGCTTCGCATGCCATTCACGGAAACTGGAGTTTTTATACGATGTATCGATTTAAATGGGACGAGCAAATGGTCGGTATTTCTCTTGGTGTTATCGGATTTTTAGTTGCTGTTGTACAAGGAGGATTAATCCGTTGGGTAAATCCGAAATTAGGTAATTCTAAAAGTATTTTAATCGGACTTTCCTTAAACTGTTTAGGTCTTTTACTATTTGCTTTCGCACAAGAAAGTTGGATGATGTTTGTCTTTTTAATTCCGTATTGTTTAGGCGGAATCGCTGGTCCAGCCATGCAAACCGAAATAACTACACATATTCCGGCAACCGAGCAAGGCCAAATTCAAGGAACATTAGCCAGTTTAAACAGTGCAACAGCCATATTTGGTCCGTTATTAATGACCAATGTATTTTATTATTTCACACACGACGAAGCACCATTTTTATTTCCAGGCGCGCCATTTATCATTGCCGTAGTCTTTATGCTTTTTGCTATTTTTATATCAAACAAAAGCTTGCGTAAATATTCAAATTCATACATCAAAAAATAATGAGTTCTTTTTATTATATCGACCGAAGTGACGTTAATTTAGATGACGTTGTATTTAACGAAAATGTAGCTAAACAGATTGATGATTTTTTATTAGAACAACAATTCAGAGAAAAATTATTGGAATATAAATTACCAATTGCCAATAAAATTTTAATGTATGGTGCAACAGGATGCGGAAAAACGATGACTGCAAAAGCGATAGCAAAACACTTAAATCGCAAATTGGTAATCGTAAATTTAGCAACCATTATTTCGTCTAAATTGGGAGAAACTGCCAAAAATATCGATGCCTTATTTAAAGAAGCGCAATATGAAGGTTTGGTTTTATTTTTTGACGAATTCGATTCGTTAGGACAAATCAGAGATTACGACAACAAAGACAATTCAGAAATGAAACGTGTCGTAAATGCGATTCTTCAGTTGATTGATAACTTCCCTCAAAAATCCATTTTGATGGCAGCAACCAATCAAGTTCAAATGATTGATGAAGCTTTAAAGCGCAGATTCGAAATGCATTTAGAATTCACAAATCCAACTAACGAAACCTTAGATTTATATTACGACAAACTACTTTCGAATTTTCCAGAAAAATATCAAACAATAAATAAAATTTACAACACTTCATTTGCAGAAGCTAAAAATTCGGCCTTATATCAAATCAAAAAGAACATCATTCAAACCGAAATAAATAATCAAAAAGTCGTCAATTAGACGGCTTTTCATTTTAAAAAAACTCAGATAAACACTATCTTTGAAAACACCTTATTATGAATTTATGATGCATTGGAAACAGTTGCTTTCGTTAAAAAAACACGGCGACGAACATATTAGAAATAGAAAAGACGAAAAAGACTCGAGAGTTGGATTTGAAGTTGATTACGACCGAATTATTTTTTCAAATGCTTTTAGAAGTTTGCAAGATAAAACTCAGGTAATTCCGCTTTCTAAAACCGATTTTGTTCATACCAGATTAACGCATAGTTTAGAAGTTTCTGTGGTTGGACGTTCGTTAGGTAGATTGATAGGTGAACAAGTTTTAGATAAACACGAAGATTTAAAAGAATTAGGATATACCATAAACGATTTTGGCGCTATTGTAGCAGCTGCTTGTTTGGCTCACGATATCGGAAATCCTCCATTTGGACATTCGGGTGAAAAAGCCATTGGCGATTTCTTTAAAAACGGTTTGGGCGAAAAATACCGATTGGATTTAGAACCTAAGCAATGGCAAGATTTAATTGATTTTGAAGGTAATGCCAACGGATTTAATGTACTAACGGCAAGTCGTCCGGGAGCTGAAGGTGGTTTACGTATTTCGTATGCAACCTTAGGAACCTTTATGAAATATCCGAAAGAAAGCTTACCTAAAAAACCTACGTTAGATGTTTCTGACAAAAAATACGGATTCTTTCAAAACGATAAAGAAGCCTTTTTAGATGTTGCCAACGAATTAGGTTTAATAAAAAAGAAAGATGAAGAATTGCGTTTTCATCGTCATCCGTTAGCTTATGTCATGGAAGCTGCAGATGATATTTGTTATACGATTATTGATTTTGAAGACGGTATAAATTTAGGTTGGATACCTGAAGAACACGCTTTGGAATTCTTAATTAAAATTGTAAAAGACAACATCAATTCTGCAAAATATGCACAATTAAGAACCAAAGCCGAACGTGTGAGTTACCTTCGTGCATTAGCTATTGGAAGTTTAATTAACGATGCGGTTCGTGTTTTCATGGATAATGAAGAAGCGATTATGATGGGCGAATTTCCGTTTGCTTTAACTGAGAAATGCACCTATGTTGCGCAAATGAAAGACATCATTACCATTAGTATTTCTAACGTTTACGAAAGTAAAGAAGTGATTCAGAAAGAAGTAATCGGTTATCAAGTAATCAACACCTTGTTAGAAAAATTTAGCACGGCAGTAAATAATCAATACAACGGGAAAATGACGCATTTTGACGATTTAATTCTGAAAATGCTTCCAGAACAATATCATATCGAAACCGATTCGCTTTACGAACGTTTGATGAATGTTTGTAAATTCGTTTCGATGTTAACCGATGGTAAAGCTTTAGAACTTTATCAATCGATTAAAGTTTCATAAAACTAAAATAGTCCAACGTAATTGTTGGACTATTTTTATATTCTAAACAAACGAAATATTATTGTAAACAAAAAAGCCTCAAAAAACTGAGGCTGTTTATTTTTTTTAAGTGCACCACGTATGCAAATGACTAATGGGACACTATTGAGAAACAAATCTACAACTTGATTTTCAGAGTTTATATTTACAACCTAATTTATTTCTCATGACATTTTATATATAATTGGTTGTATTCATATAAAAATCAAAAGTTATACATCACCTCATTCATGGTGTACATTTCACACTT
The DNA here is from genome assembly GCF_013389595.1 of Flavobacterium sp. I3-2. Taxonomy (NCBI): domain Bacteria; kingdom Pseudomonadati; phylum Bacteroidota; class Flavobacteriia; order Flavobacteriales; family Flavobacteriaceae; genus Flavobacterium; species Flavobacterium sp. I3-2. Next base: position 1,694,709 of record NZ_CP058306.1, on the reverse strand, counting down.
CATGGTGGGCATTTCACACTTTATGATGAGCATTTCACACTTCATGATGAGCATTTCACACTTCATGATGAGCATTTCACACTTTATGATACAACTAAGAACATTTGTTTTATTTAAATTAACACTTTATTAATAAATTACCAAAAAAATAATTACATTCGCCATGAACCAAACAAAAAAAAACACGAACATGTATTTTTTTTACGAAACTTTTATCTTGATTGTTTCGAAAAAAAACAAGGTTAGCGGCAAGTATTTCATAACAAATCTAAAAAATGACTCTTTCAGAATATACAATTAATAGCATAAAAGAATTTATTACAGGCGACAACGAACTAACACCATATTTAAGTGGTCCTAAAATTCTTAAATTATTTGGAGAAGTTGGTATTAGAGATATATATGACGGTGGAATGCCACAAAATGAAAGTAGAAATGGATATGTTTTTAATAAATTAAAAGAAATTAATAGTAGAAAAGAAATTGTTAAATTCTTTGAAATTTTATTTGATGAAAGGCACTTTTCAGCAGATGTAACAAAAGATTTATCTGTTGCTGTTGAAAAATTTAACAAACTCATACAACACGACGGATATAGATTAGAACTAATTGAAAATCAATATAGAATAATTGGATCCGATATTCCTGAAGCTATTGAAGTTGAAATTCATTTCGAAGATATTCAGTCAAAAATTATTGAACAGATTCAAAACGCTAAATTTTCAATATGGATTGCAGTAGCTTGGTTTACAGATAAAGTAATTTTAAGAGAATTATATCAAAAGAAAAAACAAGGTTTAAGTATTAGAATAGTTATAATAGATGACGAAATTAATACTAAATACGGAATCAAATTTGAAGATTTTTTTGAAGCTAAAAGAGTAAAACCTATCGGCAAATATGAAAATATTATGCATCACAAATTTTGTATAATAGATTTCCGAACTGTTATTCACGGTTCATACAATTGGACTGTAAAAGCTCAATGGAATAAAGAAACTATTTCAGTTGATTTTGGAAGAGAAATAGCTGAAAAATTTGCTACAGAATTTATTGAACTTATAAAATAATACCTGCCGCTAACTCGTATTTTGCTAAATTGCGGGTTTGAGATAGCATTAAAGTTTGAGAATAAATATCACAACTCCGCAAAGCACAAGCACGTTAACTGTAATTTATTTACGAGATTTATGGAAATGATTTTTATTAGTTTATTTTTTTTACTTTTTCCGATATTCTGTCAATTTTTTGTCGGAAGAAAATTAATACGAAAACCTAAATTTATTTTCTTTACTTTTAGTCTTATTATGATTTTAATTCAAGCTTATTTAGTATCGTATGTTCCAAGAATTTCAGGTTATAGATTTGAAGAATTCATTAACAGAGTTCAAGTTACTGAATTAAGGTCAAATCCAATTCCTTTCATATTTTATGTCTTTAGTTTATTTGTTTTAGCATGTACAATAACTGTAGTTTGGTTACAAACAGAAAAAATAATTAAAATAAAATAGACAGAAACTACAGCTAATAACTAAACTTTAGGTTCACTCTGTTCGGGACATCTTGTCTAAAGCCAAAATAACTTTAAAATATCCCAGCAGTAATTTTATAATTACTGCTTTTTTTGTGGTTTTACTTTTAAAAAATCCATTTTAAAGTCGAACCGACAATTTTAAGTTTCAATTAACAAGTAAATGCAATAAAAATTTCAATTTATATTCTTATTTTTAAGATTCCAAAATTTGCTATCAAACAAAAGAAAATGAATAAAAACGAAATTTTTAGACAATGGATAAGTGATTATTCAAAACTACTTTTGCAAAGAGCCACTTACTTACTTTCAAATAAAGAAGATGCCGAAGATTTGGTTCAAGAAGTGTTGATTGCTGCCTATAACTCTTTCGAAAACTTCAAAGAAGATAGTAAACCCAAAACTTGGTTGATGGGAATTTTGAAAAATAAGATTGCCGACTATTATCGTTCCAAATACAAAACTGAACCGAACATAAGTTTAGACCATTTTTTTGACGCATCAGGAAATTGGAAAACAAAAGATGTCATAAACGATTGGAATATTTCAGAAAACGAAACCGCCTTACTAAACAACAAATCTTTTAATCAGACGTTAGAAAAATGTATTGATGAACTTCCTCAAAAATGGAGCATTTTGGTAAAGCTCTATTATCTAGACGAAAAAAAAGCACCAGAAGTTAGTCAGGAATTAAATATTAATACGACTAATCTTTGGAAGATTCTTCAACGCAGTAGAATGCAATTGAGAACGTGTTTAGAAACAAAATGGTTTTCGGTTAACTAAAAGTTTATCTTATGAATATATCCTTCTTAAAAAAATTAAAGTTAACATGTTGTGAAGCAACTTTACTTTTAGAACAAAAAAATGCACATATTCTAAGTTTTAGAAAAAAAATCCAATTGAATTTTCATTTATTAGTTTGTAAATATTGCGCTGCTTACAATAAAAAACTAACCTATATTGAGAAATTAATTTCTCCTAAAACAGCAGAAAAAAACATACCGATTAACGATAATGAACTAAATGAATTTAAAGACAAAATAAATAAAAAACTAAATCTTTAATTTTTTTTGTCAGGTTTTAAAATTTGTAACGACTATATGATTGAAAACAGTAGTCATTTAAAATCCAAATAAAATGAAAAAGATAATCTTATTTACCATGATGCTTTTAAGCATTTCAACTTTAGCAATGAGCTTTACAAGTTGTCAAACAAAACCAACATATACAACAAATTTTAAAAACGAAACCGATATGAATACAGAAAATAAAAAAGAAATTTATTTTGCAGGTGGCTGCTTTTGGGGAACCGAATATTTTTTTCAACAAATACGCGGCGTTCTTGAAACAGAAGTTGGTTACGCAAACGGAAAAACAAAAAATCCTACGTATGAAGATGTTTTAACGCATACCACAGGATTTGCAGAAGCAGTGAAAGTTGTTTATGACCCAAATCAGGTTGATTTAAATTTATTGATTGATTTGTATTTTGATACGATTGACCCAACAAGCATCAACAAACAAGGAAATGATGTGGGCGACCAATACCGAACTGGAATTTACACCATTGACGATGAAACTGCTGCAATTGTAAAAGAACGCGTTAGTAAATTAGCTTTTGAATATGATAAACCTTTAGCGATAGAAACCATTCCTTTGCAAAATTTTTATACTGCCGAAACGTATCATCAAGATTATTTAGAGAAAAATCCGAATGGATATTGCCACATTCCAACTAAATTATTTGAGATGGCTCGAAAAGCAAATCCAAAAACAGAAGCGCAAACAACGTATAAAAAACAAGATAAAGCAACTTTAAAAGAAAGCTTGTCTCCTATTCAATATCAAGTTACGCAAGAAAACGGAACAGAAAGAGCTTTTCAGAATGAATACTATAATGAATTCAGAGAAGGAATTTATGTCGACATCACTACAGGCGAGCCTTTGTTTATTTCGACAGACAAATTTGAATCGGGTTGTGGATGGCCAAGTTTTTCAAAACCAATTGACAACAGTTTAATCGACGAAAAAACAGATAAAACTTATGGTATGATTCGTACCGAAGTTCGAAGTAAAACAGGCGATGCGCATTTGGGTCATGTTTTTGAAGACGGCCCGAAAGATAAAGGCGGATTGCGTTATTGTATTAACAGTGCTTCGTTAAAATTCATCCCTAAAGAAGAAATGAAAACCAAAGGTTACGAAGCTTATTTAAAATTACTTGATAAATAATTAGCAAAGCATCTCAGAAATGAGGTGCTTTTTTTAAATAAAAAAAACCGCTCTTATCAGAACGGTTTTATTTTTTTACTTAATTAAGTAATTCTTAAGCCTCGAATGGTACAATAGAAACGAAAGATTTGTTATCTTTCTTTTTCACGAATTGTACAACTCCGTCAACTTTAGCGTGTAAAGTGTGATCTTTACCCATGTAAACGTTTTCACCTGGGTTATGCTTAGAACCTCTTTGTCTTACAATGATGTTTCCAGCAATAGCAGCTTGACCACCAAAAATCTTAACGCCTAAACGTTTCGATTCTGATTCTCTACCATTCTTAGAACTACCGACACCTTTTTTGTGAGCCATGATGTTTTGGTTTTAAATTGTTTATACTTTTTTAGTTACAGTTATCTAATTTCTTAGATGTTGATCCCCTCAATTACGATTTGAGTTAATGCTTGTCTGTGACCATTTTTCTTTTTGTATCCTTTTCTTCTTTTTTTCTTGAAAACGATAACTTTGTCACCTTGAAGGTGTTTTAAAACTTTCGCTCCTACTGAAGCTCCTGTTATAGCTGGGGCGCCTAAAGTAATTGCTCCTGCGTTATCAACAAAAAGAACTTTATCAAACGTTACATTTGATCCTTCTTCTGCCGCTAAACGGTGAACATAAACTTTTTGGTCTTTGCTAACTTTGAATTGTTGCCCTGCTATCTCTACGATTGCGTACATAACAATAAAATTAATTAAGTTTATTATAAGTCTGCAAATATATAAAATTTTATCTATTCTAAAACACAATTTCTACTTTTTTTATTTAGCTAACAAATTGATAACGATTCAACTAAAAAAAATAAAAAAAAGTGTAACATTTTTCGGAAATTGCGTCCTATTACACAAAGTCAAAATTAATTTAATTTAAAATTATGAAAAAATCTTTAACAGCTTTGACTGCAGCACTTTTTTTAAGCGGTGCTGTATTTGCTCAAAAAGTTGAATTTGAAGAGTATACATTGGACAATGGTCTGCATGTAGTTTTACATCAAGACAAATCTGCTCCAGTAGTTGTTACTTCTGTAATGTACCATGTAGGTGCTAAAGACGAAAACCCAGAACGTACTGGTTTTGCTCACTTCTTTGAACATTTATTATTTGAAGGAACAGAAAATATTGGTCGTGGAGAATGGTTCAAATTAGTAACTGCTAATGGAGGACACAATAACGCAAACACTTCTGACGACAGAACATATTACTACGAAGTATTCCCTTCTAACAATTTAGAGTTAGCCATTTGGATGGAATCTGATCGTTTGTTACAACCAGTAATCAACCAAATTGGGGTTGATACACAAAACGAAGTTGTTAAAGAAGAAAAACGTTTACGTGTAGACAATCAACCTTACGGAAATTGGATTACAGAAGTTAAACGTAATATGTTTAAAAAACACCCATACCGTTGGGCTCCAATCGGTTCAATGGAACATTTAGACGCAGCAACTTTAGAAGAATTCCAAGCGTTTAATAAAAAATTCTATATTCCTAACAATGCCGTTTTAGTTATTGCTGGAGATATCGATTTTAAACAAACAAAAGATTTAGTTCAGAAATATTTTGGACCTATCCAAAAAGGAACTCCGGTTGAAAGAATTAAAATTGAAGAAGATCCAATTACTTCACCAATCATTGCTGAGTACCAAGATCCGAACATTCAATTACCAATGTATATCACAGCATACAGAACTCCATCTAACAAAACAAAAGATGCGCGTGCTTTAGATATGGTTTCGTCAATCTTATCAGGAGGAAAATCTTCACGTTTATACAAAAAATTAGTTGACGAAGATAAAATGGCGATGCAAGTAAGTGCTTTCAACTTCTCTCAAGAAGATTACGGAATGTACATCATCTTAGGAATACCAATGCCTGGATTTACACGCGAGCAAATTCAAGAAGTTATTGATGCAGAAATTGTAAAAATGCAAACTGAATTAATTTCTGAAAGAGATTTTCAAAAATTACAAAACGAGTTCGAAAATAACTACGTAAACAGTAATTCAAACTTAGAAAGTTTAGCAGAAAACTTAGCTACAAACTATTTATTAATGGGTGATATTAATTTAATCAACGAAGAAATTGATATTTACCGTTCAATCACAAGAGAAGAAATTAGAGAAGTAGCTAAAAAATACTTAAAACCAAACGCACGTTTACTTTTAGATTACGTTCCTGTTAAAGAAGAAGCTGCAAACTAAGATTATTTAAGAGATGAAAAAAATATTTATTATAGCAACAGCTTTAATGCTTACTTTAAGCTCAGAAGCTCAAATTAAAAGACCTCAACCTCAACCAGGACCAGCGCCTACGGTTAACGTTTCTAAACCAAAAGAATTTACACTTAAAAACGGTTTAAAAGTTTTAGTTGTTGAAGATCATAAATTACCACGCGTTAGCTACAGTTTAACTATCGACACACCTCCATATCACGAAGGGAACATTGCAGGAGTTTCTTCATTAACAAGTGCAGTGGTAGGTAACGGAACTAAAAAAATATCTAAAGAAGCTTTTAACGAAGAGATTGACTTTTTAGGTGCAAACATTAGTTTTTGGAATACAGGAGCTGCAGGTAGTGGTTTATCTAAATACAGCGACCGTATTTTAGAAATTATGGCAGACGGTGCTTTAAATCCTATTTTCTCACAAGAAGAATTTGATAAAAGTAAAGCACAAGCTATTGAAGGTTTAAAATCTTCAGAAAAATCGGTTACAGCTGTTGCTGGACGTGTTGAAAACGCATTATTATTCGGAACACACCACCCTTACGGAGAATTTGAAACTGAAGAAACTATTACAGCTGTTACTTTACAAGATGTAAAAGACAATTACGCTTCATACTTTGTTCCTGAAAATGCTTATTTAGTAATCATCGGAGATGTTGATTATAAAAAAGTTAAAAAACAAGTTGAGAAATTATTTGGTGGTTGGAAAAAAGCTGCTGCTCCAAAACAAGATTTCCCAGCAACTAAAAATGTTGGTAAAACTCAAATCGATTTTGTTGATATGCCAAACGCAGTTCAGTCTGAAATCGCTATTGTAAATGCTGTTGAGTTAAAAATGACTGACAAAGATTACTTTGCTACAACAATGGCTAACCAAATTCTTGGTGGTGGTGGTGAAGGCCGTTTGTTCTTAAACTTACGTGAAGCTCACGGATGGACTTACGGTGCATACTCTTCAATCGGTTCAGGAAAATACACTTCTAAATTCAAAGCAACTGCATCTGTTAGAAATACCGTTACTGATAGTGCTGTTGTAGAATTCATGAAAGAAATTCACAAAATCAGAACTGAAAAAGTAACTGAAGAAGAATTAAAATTAGCTAAAGCTAAATTTATTGGAAGTTTTGTAATGGGAACTCAAAAACCTGGAACTATTGCTTCTTTTGCTTTAAGAACAAAAACTCAAAATTTACCTGCAGATTACTACGAAAACTACATTAAAAACTTAAATGCAGTTACTGTAGAAGATGTACAAAATGCAGCTAAAAGATATTTCCAAGCAGATAATTTAAGAATTATCATCGTTGGTAAAGCCGCTGACGTTTTACCTGGATTGGAAAAATTACCTTACAAAATCAATTTCTATGATAAATATGGTAAACCAACTTCTAAACCAGAAGTAAAAAAAGAAGTTCCTGCAGGAACAACTGTAAAAAGTGTAGTTGATAATTACATTAATGCAATTGGTGGAGAAGCTAAATTAAAAACAGTTAAATCGATTGCAACAACTGCTAACGCAACTGTTCAAGGAATGGAATTGATTTCAGTTACAAAACAAACTAACAAAGGTCAATTAAATTCAACAACAACAATGATGGGTCAGACAATGTCAAAACAAATTATTACACCATCAATGGGATATGTTGAACAACAAGGTCAAAAGCAAACATTATCAGGAGACGATTTAAAACAAGCTCAAGCTTCTGCAAAATTGTTTAGTGAAATGGAATTAGCTACTAAACCTGGTGTAGTTTTAGTTGGAATTGAAAACATTGAAGGTGTAGATTGTTACGGAATCAAAGATGGTGACACTACACATTACTTTGATACAAAAACAGGATTAAAAACTGCAGTTGCTACAGCTTATGACGTTCAAGGTCAACAAGGTGTTCAAACAGTTTATTACGATGACTACAAAGATGTAAAAGGAATTAAAGTTCCTTTCAAAACTACTTTAAATATGGGTATTGACATCGAAATGATTACTAAAGACGTTAAAATCAACGAAGGAGTTTCTGATGCTGATTTTAAATAATATTTTATAAAAAACTTAATTTTTAGCCGCCATTTTTTGGTGGCTTTTTTTTTATAAATTTGCACAAAAATAACAACGTTATTACATATTAATTCAAATCACAAGAAATGAAAAAATCAATCGCATTATTAGCTTTATCAACTATTTTCATGGTAAGCTGCAAAGATAAAGTTGTAGATACAATTGAAACGAACGGAACTGATGCTCCTGAAATCGAAAATGTAACTCCAAAAGACACAACTTCAACAGAACTTACTCCAACAGAAGCTGTGGGTTACGAAACCGCTACAGGTGACGAATTAAAATAATATAAAAAACTTAAATTTTTAGCTTCCATTTTTTGGTGGCTTTTTTTTTATACATTTGTATATCAAAAAGACAATTAATTAAAATTTTATATAAGATGAAATTCAAAAAAACAATCGCTTTATTAGCTTTATCAACTATTTTCATGGTAGGATGTAAAGACAAAGTTGTAGAAACAATCGACTCAAACGGAAACGATTCACTTCAAGTTGAACAAGTTTCTTCTAATGAAACTTCAACAAACGAAATTGCTGGAACTATGGAAAAAGCAACTTTCGAAATCGAAGGTATGTCTTGCGCTGTTGGATGTGCAAAAGTTATCGAAGGAAAACTAGCTAAATTAAACGGAGTTAAATCTGCAACTGTAGATTTTGAAACCAAAAAAGCTACGGTTGAATTTGACAACGCTAAACAAACTCCTACAACTTTAGAAGAAACTGTTGAAAAAATTGGAGACGGTTTATACCAAGTAGAAAACATGAGCACTTCTTTAGAAACAGCTATGTTGTTTGATCAAGAACCTAAAAAAGAGAAAAAAGGTTGTTGTTCTAAATCAGGAAAATCTTGTGATAAAGACAAGAAAAAAGAAGAAACTAAATCTGAAAAGAAAGAAGAAAAATCTGAAAAGAAAGCAAATCTTTTGTAATAAATTACCGCTTAAAAGCTCTCAATTTTCATTGAGAGTTTTTTTGTGCGCAAATTAGATTATCTTTATATGGCTAACTGACTATTTAAATGTGAATTAAAAAGTATGAAATATATTTTACCTATTCTAATCGTATTTTTTTTAAACTCTTGTAATAAAAAAACAGAATCAGATTTTCCTGAACTTATTCATAATGATTTAGAATATAAATTAAGTTTACCAGATACAGTTAAAGTAAATAAACCATATAAAGTAACTATTGAATTTAAAAGTGATTTTGATAAAATTATAGACGCTGTACAAATTAATCCGCATGATTCTACTAAAATGAGGCTTATTACATATTACAATTATAAACCAATTAAATCACCTATGAATTCATTAAGTAATTTTTTCTTAATAGATTCGACTTTTGTACTGAATAAAAAATTTGAAATTAATAATATTGTATTCAAAGAAAAAGGAGAATATTTTTTTTATGGATTAATACTAGATGAAATGAGTTATGAGGGTTATAATGAAAAGGGAATTTTAAATTCAGTTGAATATGATGATTTGAAACAACAAATCGTTAAAAAAGTAGTTGTAATTGAATAACCTCTAAAGAATCCAAGCAAATAATAAAAAGTTAGTTTGCTGTAATACTAAAATAGTTTAGTTATAAAACAAAAAGAGAATTTCAAAATTTTGAAATTCTCTTTTCTATCAAAAAAATATTTTTGTTATCCTAAAAACGGATATCTATAATCTGTAGCTGGCACAAATGTTTCTTTAATGGTACGTGGAGAAACCCAACGTAATAAATTCAACACAGAACCTGCTTTATCATTTGTTCCAGATCCTCTAGCGCCACCAAATGGTTGTTGTCCTACAACAGCACCTGTTGGTTTGTCGTTGATATAGAAGTTTCCTGCTGCATTTTCTAAAGCTTTTGAAGCAATCTCAATCACGTAGCGATCTTGAGAGAAAATCGCTCCTGTTAACGCGTAATTCGAAGTTTCGTCAACTAACTTTAATGATTCTTCCCATTTCGCATCTTCATAAACATAAACCGTTAAAACTGGACCGAATAATTCACGCTCCATCGTATCGTATTTAGGATTTGAAGTTAAGATAACCGTTGGTTCAATAAACCATCCTTTTGATTTATCGTATCCACCACCAACAACAATTTCTGCCTCATTTGAAGCTTTTGCAGCATCTATAGCTTTTGCCAATTTATCAAAAGATCCTTCTGTGATTACAGCAGAAACATAATTACTCATATCTTCTGGAGATCCCATCTTAAATGATTTCACATCCTCGATTACGAAATTTTTAACTTCTTCCCATAACGAAGCTGGAATATAAGCACGAGAAGCTGCCGAACATTTTTGTCCTTGGTATTCAAAAGCACCACGAGATAAAGCTGTAGCTACTTCTTTTGCATCTGCAGATGGATGTGCCCAAACGAAATCTTTTCCGCCTGTTTCTCCAACGATTCTTGGATATGTTTTGTATTTAGAAATGTTTTTTCCGATTGTTCCCCAGAAATCATTGAAAACACCTGTTGAACCTGTAAAGTGAATTCCTGCAAAGTTTTCATTATCTAAAATAGTATCCGTAATCATACCTGAATCACCATAAACAACATTGATAACTCCGTCAGGTAATCCTGCTTTTTTGAAAACTTCAACAATAACTTGCGCAGAATAAATTTGAGTTGCAGCTGGTTTCCAAACCACAACGTTACCCATCATTGCCACACAAGAAGGTAAATTACCTGAAATTGCTGTAAAATTAAATGGCGTAATTGCATATACAAAACCTTCTAACGGACGGTGCTCAACGCGATTCCAAATTCCTTCTGAAGATGCAGGTTGTTGTGCATAAACTTGCGTCATGTACTCCACATTATATCTCAAGAAATCAATAAATTCACAAGCCGAATCGATTTCTGCTTGATGAACCGTTTTTGCTTGAGCAATCATTGTTGCAGCATTAATTTTAGCGCGGTAAGGCCCAGCTAACAATTCAGCCGCTTTTAAGAAAATAGAAGCTCTGTGTTCCCAAGCCATTGCCGACCATTTTTTACGAGCTTCAAGCGCAGTTGAAATTGCTTTTTCAACCAAGGATTTATCAGCTAAATGATAAACTCCTAAATGATGTTGGTGGTCAAAAGGAGGAAATAAATTTTTGGTATTTCCTGTTCTAACTTCTTCTCCTCCGATATAAAGTGGAATATCAACCGTTGAATTATATAATGCGCTGAACGCTTTTTTTACTTCTTCTCTCTCTGATGTTCCTGGCGCGTATGATTTTACAACTTCGTTGTACGCTTTTGGAACATTAAAAATTCCTTTAGGCATAATTAAATTTTTTTGATTTAGTTAATTTTGATTAATTTATTGCAAATGGCGCACTCAACTTAAAAGTTGGAATAACCACTTTGAATTTTTTTGTAGTCGAAAAATTGATCATGTTGTAGTAACCTTTCATACTTCCGAAAGGTGATGTCAATAAACACCCGGAACTATAAACATGTTTTCCTCCAGGTTTAATAATAGGTTTTTGTCCCAAAACACCTTCTCCATCAACAACTTCAAGTTCATTTAATGCATCTTTAATTTCCCAATGACGAGAATTTAATTGAACAAAATCTTTGCTTTGGTTTTCTATGGTAATTTCATAACTAAAAGCAAATTGAATTTTATAGTTTCGAAAGTAAGTACCTTCAAAACTAGTTTTTACAGAAATTTTTATGCCTTTTGTAATTTGAGAAATCATAATTATAAGTCGTAAGAATTTCAAAGTTAATAAATTTTACTTTTAAATATTTGTTAATTTGTAATATTTAAGCTTTTAGTCCCTCCAAACCCAATTACACGATCAGATCGATCAATAATTCCTCTGTAATAAACAATTACTTGATAATCATTTTCAGTTTGATAAAAATTACCATCTATCGAATCTTTATAATCTATTTTTTGAGTTTTAGAATCCACTAAGCTAAATAAGTAACTGGTAAATCCTTGTTTCAATAAAATCGCTTTTTTATACGCTTTTTCATTGGTATCATATTCTAATTTATTACTATCTGTTAACAAATAATTATCTACCATTCCAACAACATAAACATCTTTTCCTACATATTCTTCTGTTGGTAAATTGAAATAAACCCAAGAATAATCTGCTTCTGTTGCAGCATCATTTCGAAATTTATTCTTCGGTAAAAAAGTCCCGTTAACATCCTCGTAGTATGAATATTGTTTCAATCCTCGTGGAGGAAGTGGATATAAATAAGTATTGTAAATATCAGTTGAAGTTATCTTAGCAATATTATTATTCACTTGATTTATATTGCTATTATCAAAATATAAATATTCATTTCCTGCAAAAAACTGTGTTTCTGTATCGTAATTATAAATGAATTGATTTCCTAAAGTATATTGCGGAGGAACATTTGTTATTGCATTATCAAAGCGTCCATTCTGCATAATTGCTATTTTGAAATTTTCCTTTGGATTATTATACGTTTCAGCATTGTAATCAATTGTAATTCCTACATTTTGCTTTGAATCTATAGTTGCATTATTTCTAGTTCGTTTGATTGTTACACCAACACTAACTTCTTCTTGAAAAACGATTATTTTTTTTGAAAACATAACATCTCCATCATCATCTAAAACTTCAATTATATAATTTCCACTAATCAAAAAACGAGAATTACTATTCGGAAGTGTAAATTTATAATGTGTGTAATTTTGAAGTGTGTTAAATGAATTTTGGAAATTCAATATTTGCATATTATTGAATCCTCCTAAATATTCAGTAATCTGTAAATTTGAAGGCGTCCAATCTGCATTGCAATGTTTTATTTTGTAAAAATAATTTGAACTTTGAGCTAATAAATCATCAAATTCAATATTGAAATAATCTCCCAAACGAAACATTGGATAAACGGCTTCTGCACCAGTATTGACTGAAATTGATTTAATATAATATGGTGGAGCTACTTCGTTTATCTTCTGAGCAAACATTTGAAAGCTCAAAACCATAAAAAAGAGAACTATTTTTTTTCGAAACATATGATTTAATTTAGAATTCTAAAGATATTAATTTTCATCGAAATTAAAAATAAAAAAAATCCTGAGAAACAGGATTTTACTTATAACAAACGGGAATAATTTCGCCTGGAGCTAAACAATATTTTTCTACTTGTTGTGATGTAAGCGTTTGAGTATAATCTACTTCATCTACTTTGAAACCAATCGCTCTTAATTTATCGAAATAATCGCGTCCATAAACGCGTACGTGATCATATTGTCCAAAAATTCGAGCACGTTCTTCTTTATCAACAATTGTATCATCTTCAAAGGTAACTTCTCGATTTAAATCTTGAGGAATCTGAAAAACACCAACTCCTCCAGGTTTTAAAATCCGATACAATTCTTGCATAGCTTTTTTATCATCTGGAATGTGTTCCAAAACATGATTACAAAGTATAAAATCGAACGAATTATCCTCAAAAGGTAAATTACAAATATCAGCTTTAACATCTGCCAAAGGTGATTCTAAATCCGTTGTTGTATAATCAAGATTTTTTTGATTTCTGAAACGTTTGTAAAAAGCTTGTTCAGGAGCAAAATGCAAAACTTTCAAATCTTTGGTAAAAAAATCCGTTTCGTTCTGAAGATACAACCACAACAAACGATGTCTTTCTAATGAAAGTGTACTTGGTGACAGCACGTTATTTCGTTGATGTCCGTATCCGTATGGCAAAAAAGCGCGAAACGATTTTCCGTCAATCGGATCAGTAAATTTATCTCCTTTTAACCAAAGAGCTAAAACAGGTCGAACCATGTAACTCAACCGAATTAAAATTGGTCGAGGTATGCGGTTCAAAACTATCTTAAATATTTTTTTCATGCAGGACTAAAGAACTAATGGAACTTGTCTGAAAGCATCTTCTTCGTTGCTTACAATTCCTAATTCTTTATAAATGTAGTAAAACGTAGATAAGATCTCTGGTTTACCATCAACTAAAGCTACATCGTGTTCAAAGTGAGCAGATGGTTTTCCGTCGCGAGTTGCAATTGTCCAACCGTCTTTTAATTGCTTGATATTTTTAGTTCCCATATTCACCATCGGCTCAATAGCAACTACCATACCTTCGACAAATTTTTTACCACGACCTTTTTTACCATAGTTAGGCATTTCTGGAGCTTCGTGCATTTTTTTACCAATTCCGTGTCCAACTAATTCACGAACAACACCATAATCATGAGATTCAGCATACTTTTGAATTGCATGACCAACATCTTCTACTCTATTTCCTAATCTAAATTCGTTGATTCCAACATATAAAGATTCTTTTGTAACTTGAAGTAATTTTTTTGTTTCCGGAGCTACATCACCCACTTCAAAAGTATAACAATGATCTCCGTAATATTCGTGTACAATTGCACCTAAATCACAAGAAACAACATCGCCATCTTCTAAAGGACGGTCTGTTGGTAATCCATGAACAATTTGCTCATTTACGCTTGTCAACAAAGTTGCTGGACAACCATAAAGTCCTAAAAATCCTGGAACTCCACCGTTATCTCTAATATATTGTTCTGCTAATTTATCTAATTGTAAAGTTGTAACACCAGGTTTAATTTCCCTAGCTAACATTCCTAATGTTTTAGAAACCAATAAAGCTGCTTCACGCATCAATTCAATTTCTTCGCGTGTTTTAATTATAATCATGATTTTGATTTTTCAGATTACAAAAGTACGCATTTTTAAAACGATGAAAAAAAAATAGTTCTAAAACATAAATTAAATTATAAATCAAAAAAAACATTTTGCGTAAAAACAATTTCTATTAAAAATTTAAATAAAGGCCGAAATCATACCACCCATCATTAATGCAAAAATTATAGTAACCACAAAATAAATCGCATAAAGAATGATACCTAATAAAATCAAATATATTACTAACAATCCCTTATTTATATCTTGTCTGATAAGACTCGAACTAATAAACAACGACAATGCTATGGACAAACCAATAAAAAAACCTCCAATAATTCCACCTACTCCGCCAAACAAAAACATCAGAATTCCAAAAATAGCAAAAGGTAAAAAAGACAACACTTTTTCCAATCCATCAAGTTCACGCTCTAATAGGATTTTTCCGTTCTGAGTCTGTACCGTAACAGGCACAAAACCATTTCCTTTAATTGATAATATTTCAAAACTACCAGAATTGTTTTTAACGGTATAAGTTATTCCTTTAAACCCCGAACTTGTTTTTGATAACAAAACACCGTTCTGATATAATTTAACTCCACTGAAATAAAACGGACTTGAATGAACTGAAAAATCTCCATCAATTCCGTCCAATTTAAAATTCATTTTCCTTGTAAAATTCATACTTTCTTATTTTTTAAAATTTTCTTAATAAATCTCATGATGTAAACCATTTTATTTTCAACATCGAACAACTGCAATTTAAAAAATTAACACAAATAACAAAATTTAAATATATTAACATTTTTACACGCAAGAATTAAACAAATATATTAAAATAAACAAAAACACACTTAAATCTTGATGTCAAAAAATCAAACATACTTTTAGAATACATTAAAAATATATATTGAAAATAAATTTAAAATACATAGCACTTCCTAAAAAATATTGGCTTTTAAGATGTACTTTTGTAGAACAACACAAAATTTAATTAAGCATTACATGAAAATAACTACTCCTGAAGAAGCTGTTAAACATATAAAATCTAACGACCGAATTTATATTCATGCGGCAGCTGCAACCCCTACAATTCTTACTAATGCATTAACCGACAGAGCCAATGAACTAAAAAATGTCGAATTGTGTCACATTCACACTGAAGGCGAAGCTAGATATGCGGATATAAAGTTCAAAGAAAGTTTTCATGTAAATTCGTTCTTTATCGGAGCAAACGTACGTCATACAATTGCTGCAGGAAATGGCTCGTACACACCAGTTTTCCTAAGTGAAGTTCCGTTATTATTTTCAAAAGGCATTTTAAAATTAGATGCCGTTTTCATACAGGTTTCTCCTCCCGATTCGCACGGCTATTGCTCTTTAGGCGTTTCAGTAGAAGCAACAAAATCAGCAGTAAAAAATGCAAAATTAGTAATTGCTCAAATCAACAGATTTATGCCTCGAACTTTTGGAGATGCAAATATTCATGTCTCTGAAATTGATTTTGCTGTGGAGCATCACACACCATTACACGAAACAATCGCAGATGAAATAAACGAAATAGAAAACAAAATTGGTGATTACGTTGCCGGTTTAATTGAAGACAATAGTTGTTTACAGATGGGAATCGGTTCTATTCCAAACGCTGTGCTTACTAAACTAAAAAATCATAAAAATTTAGGAATTCACACCGAAATGTTTTCTGATGGTGTAATAGATTTGGTTCATGCGGGTGTTATCACAGGAAAACACAAAGGTTTACTTAAAGATAGAATTTTAGCAACTTTTTTAAATGGTACACAACGTTTGTATGACTTTGTAAATGACAATCCCTTCTTAGTAATGAAAGAATCGTCTTATGTAAACGACACAGCCAATATCCGTAAAAATGACCGAATGATTGCAATAAATTCTGCCATTGAAGTTGATTTAACAGGGCAAGTTTGCGCAGATTCTTTTGGCTCAAAAATGTATTCTGGAGTTGGCGGTCAAATGGATTTTATTCGAGGCGCATCTTTAAGTAAAAAAGGAAAAGCTATTATTGCATTACCTTCGGTTACAGCAAAAGGAGTTAATAAAATTGTACCAATGTTAAATCAAGGTGCTGGAGTTGTAACAACTCGCGCGCATGTTCAGTACATAGTTACCGAATATGGAATTGCGAATTTATATGGTAAAACATTAAAAGAACGCGCAAAAGCCATGATTGAAATTGCTCATCCGAATTTTAGAGAACAAATAGAAAAAGAATATTATATTTTAACTAGATAAAAAAAAGCACTTCAAATTGAAGTGCTTTTTTTATACCAACGAATGACGTGTCATTACTTTAGGCTTATCGATTCCCATTAAATGTAAAATAGTTGGAGCAATATCTCCCAAAACACCATCTGGTTTTACTTCTTTAATTTCTTTATCAACGACTATAAACGGAACTGGATTTGTTGTGTGAGCAGTATTTGGTGATCCGTCAGGATTATACATGGTTTCGCAATTTCCGTGGTCAGCTAAGATTAAAACAGTATATTCTTTTTCAATTGCCTTTTCAACAATTTCTTTCACACATTTATCAACCGTTTCACAAGCAATAATTGCAGCCTCCATACTTCCTGTATGACCAACCATATCGCCATTAGCAAAATTCAAACAAACAAAGTCTACTTCCGCTTTATCCAGTTCTGGCAAAAGTGCATTTTTTAAATCATAAGCACTCATTTCTGGTTGCAAATCATAAGTTGCTACTTTTGGAGATGGACACAAAATACGACTTTCGCCTTCAAATGGTTCTTCTCTTCCACCCGAGAAAAAGAAAGTTACATGCGGATATTTCTCAGTTTCGGCCATACGAATCTGCGTTTTACCAGCGTTTGAAATCACTTCACCTAAAGTTTCTGTAATATTATCTTTATCATACATTACATGAATATTCTGATATTGGTCATCATAATTAGTCATGGTAACATAATATAAATTCAATTTTTGCATTCCAAATTCAAGCAAATCTTGTTGCGACAAAACTTCAGTTAATTGACGACCACGATCTGTTCTAAAATTAAAGAAAATAACAACATCACCTTCTTCAATCGTCGCAACCGTTTTATTATTTTCATCAACCATTAAAATTGGTTCAATAAATTCATCGGTTACATTATTTAAATATGAGTCTGCTATTGAAAGTGTTGCATTCTGCGAAGGCATACCAATTCCTTTCACTAATAAATCGTACGCTTTTTTTACACGTTCCCAACGTTTATCACGATCCATTGCATAATAACGTCCAATTACACTTGCTAATTTTCCAGTTGAATGCTGCATATAATTTACTAAATCATCGATATGTTTAACACCTGATTTAGGATCTACATCACGACCATCTGTAAAAGCATGAACAAATACATTCTCGACATTTGCTTCTTTCGCTGCATCTAATAATCCAAACAAATGTTTAATATGAGAATGTACACCACCATCAGAAACCAATCCTAAAAAGTGAACTTTCTTGTTATTTGCTTTTGCATATTCAAATGCTTTGTTTAATTCTAAATTAGAAGCGATACTTTTGTTTTGTACTTCTAAATTAATTTTTGCCAAATCTTGATATACAATTCGTCCAGCACCAAGATTCATATGTCCAACTTCTGAATTTCCCATTTGACCTTCTGGAAGTCCAACTTTTAAACCATCGGTTCGCAATAATGTATTCGGATATTTTGGGTATAATGAATCTATAAAAGGTGTTTTTGCTTGATCTACTGCAGAGATTTTTGGATCAGGAGATTTTCCCCATCCATCTAAAATCATAAGTATAACTTTTTTGTTCATAATTATTGTGTTATTTCGTTCAAATTTACTGATAGTTTAAAACTTTTTCATAGTTTTTTATAAAAAAACATCTTAATTAATTTTGTTAAATATGATTTAAAAAAGTTTTTTTTTTAAATTTCTAAAAAAATAAATACCTATATTTACTTTTTACAAACAACAAACACACAATAAATTAGCGTGAAAAAAATAAAATTATTACCTATTTTCTTGATTGGAGCACTTATGTTAACTCCATTAAACATGAAATCATCGAATGATTATTTAGACGGAAATGGCGGCGGAAAGAAAAAGGCAGTAACAAAAAAAGCAACACTTAAGAAAGAAACGCCTAACAAATCAAGTAAAGAAATTGCAGCTGTAACAAAAAAAGAATTCAAAATTGAGAATGTGAATAAATTTATTTTATCTAAATACTTTGATTTAGAAGAAAAAAGTTTTGAAAAACCACAATTACAAAGTTTTGAATCAGCTTTTAAAGGTTATTTTAAATTAAAATCTGAAGGAAAAATAGATAAAGAAATTTTAACGATTATTGATTTCACACAATCTTCTACTGAAAAAAGAATGTGGGTTATTGACATGAAAAAAAATGAAATTATTTTTCAAACGGTTGTTTCACACGGAAGAAATAGCGGAAAAGAATTTGCAAACGATTTTTCAAATGCTTCCGAAAGTTATAAAAGCAGTTTAGGTTTTTACAAAACTGCCGAAACTTATATGGGTGCCAATGGATTATCTTTACGCCTAGACGGTTTAGAACCAGGAATAAATGACAACGCAAGAAGTCGTGCAATTGTAATTCATGGTGCAGATTATGCAGATGAAAATCTTGGCATAAGACAAGGTTATCTAGGAAGAAGCTTGGGATGTCCAGCTCTGCCTATGAAAAATCACAAAGAAATTATTGAATATATAAAAGAAGAAAGTTGCCTGTTTATCTATCACGACGGTAGTAATGATTATCTAAACAAATCAAAATTACTTAATTAATTTTTTATATAAATTATCATCAAGTGAGTAAATGTCATTTCTAAATTGGATACCTTGGTCATCTTTCCAGGCTGTCCAATATAGCTGATGTACATTTACTTTCTTTTTTAATGGAATTATTTTAGTCTTTTCTCTGACAACCAAAGTATCAATTTGTTCACGATTATAAGTACTACCTTCAATTTCTAATATACGCATCGCTAATTCAAATGGGTCTTTAACCCGAACACAACCTGAACTCAAATCTCTTTTCTTTTGAGCAAATGCCGAACGGTTATTTGTATCGTGAAGATAAACGCTATGCGCATTTGGAAAGTCAAATTTTATCAAACCTAAAGCATTACCACTTCCGGGTTTCTGAACATATCTATAACTTTTATATTCTGACGGATTCCAATTTCCTGGTTCAACAACTTTACCTTTTTTGTCATAGATAGTCATTCTATGATTTGCAAAATAAGACCTACTTGCAGAAGCTTTGGGTACCAAATCGTTTTTTAAAATCGTTGGCGGAACTGTCCAAGTTGGATTTATTACTAGATTACTAAAAACAGATGATAAAACAGGAGTACGTCTTTCGTTTTTGCCAATAATTACATCATGTGTTTCTACTAAATTTCCATTTTCATACAAAAACAATTTACATTCAGGTAAATTAACTAAAACATAATTTTCTCCTAAATCATTATAAAACCATCGCGCGCGTTCTAAATTAACTCGTAATTGCTCTAAACGCTTCTCTTTCGAAACATTTAATGCATTTAAAGTTTCTTCCGTGATATTTCCTGATGGATAAATCCCGTGTCTTTTTTGAAATTTTTTCAAACCGTCTTTAAATTCTTCATTCAAATCAGTATTTAAATCTGAAAAAACAGCATCAGAATAGTAATCTAATTTTTTCTTGATTTTTACAACATCCGAATTATGAAGACCAACCAATGTATCTTTTGGCAAATTTTCATAGTATGCAATAGCTTCTTTTATCCCATTATAATAATTATTATTTGGAATATTATCTGTAAAAGTTTGTTCAACTTTATTTTCATTTAAAGCTGTTAGTAGCAGTTGATTAAAATCGAGTTGTTTTTGTGGAGCTACCCAGTCAGAATAATATTTATTTGGATTAACTTTTCCGTGAACAGCTTGCTTTAACATTGTAAAAAAAGCATCTGTGTAAGCCAAATCTAAATCAATCTTTTCATATTTATTTAACGAATCAAATCGCATATTTCCGAAAAGCAAATAAGAAATATCAACTTTTTCAATAGCAACACCTTCTTTTTTTAGTTTTAAAATCTGATTCAAAAAATCGGTTCTGTTTTTTTGGCTTATCCAAACGGTAAAATAATTATTTTCTTTATAAAAGTTCTTAACAAACAAACTCTTTGTAAATAATTTATCTTTATTTATTAAAATAGATTCGGGTAATCGATATTGCTTAATTTCATCTTTATCACCCAGTAAAGATTCATTCCAATTACAGCTATTTAATATAAAAGCAATACTTAATATTAAACATATTTTCTTCATTCTTTTTCAATTCTTTTTTCTTTAACAAAAATAGTCTTTTTAAAACAATTAAAAAACATAACATCAAAACGTTGAAAATAATTTTCAAAATATGTTAATCTTAACACACAAACCTTTATCATTTACATTATTTTATATCAAAACACCAAATTAAATAACATTGCAATATCAAAGCTATCTTTTAATTTAAAAGTTTATTATTTCGAAAAAAATTATTCAAATTGATTTATTTTCAATTCATTCAATCTAGAATTCAACGAATTAAAAAAAGTAATGTATTCGAAAATTAGTACTTTTAATTAAATTAAAACTTGATTCTTCTTTTTAATTCCAATAAAAACTACCTAACTTTATCCCTTTAACAACACAACAAAAATGAAGAAAATAGTTTTATTAGGTTCAGGTGAACTAGGTAAAGAATTTGTTATTGCAGCCCAACGTCTTGGTCAGTATGTTATTGCAGTTGATAGTTATGAGAATGCTCCGGCTATGCAAGTAGCACAAGAATTTGAAGTAATAAATATGCTGGATGGCGATGCGTTAGATAAGGTAATCGCGAAACATAATCCTGATTTTATTGTTCCAGAAATCGAAGCCATCAGAACCGAGCGTTTTTATGACTACGAAAAACAAGGAATTCACGTAGTACCGTCAGCAAAAGCTGCAAATTTTACCATGAATCGAAAAGCAATTCGCGATTTAGCAGCTAAAGATTTAGGTCTTAAAACTGCTAATTACAGATACGCAACAACAGCCGAAGAATTAGAAAAAGCAGTTGCCGAAGTCGGAACGCCTTGTGTGGTAAAACCTTTAATGTCTTCGTCTGGAAAAGGGCAATCGACTATTAAAACAGATGCAGATATTCAAAAAGCTTGGAAATATGCCGTTGAAGGCTCTCGAGGCGATGTTATCGAAGTAATCGTAGAGGCTTTTGTGAATTTTAATTCAGAAATCACGTTGCTTACCGTAACGCAAAATAACGCATCAACTTTATTTTGTCCGCCAATTGGTCACCGTCAAGAACGTGGCGATTATCAAGAAAGTTGGCAACCTGCTCACATTTCAACAGCACAATTAAAAGAAGCTCAAGAAATGGCTGCAAAAGTAACCGAAGCTTTGGGTGGAGCTGGTTTATTTGGTGTTGAATTTTTCTTAGCTGATGACGGAGTTTATTTCTCTGAATTATCTCCTCGTCCGCACGATACCGGAATGGTAACTTTAGCAAATACCCAAAATTTCAATGAATTTGAATTGCATTTACGTGCTATTTTAAGTTTACCAATTGAAGAAATAACTTTAGAAAGAAACGGTGCAAGTGCCGTTATTTTGGCATCAGAAAATAGTGAAAATCCAACTTTTACAGGAATTGAAGCTGTTGCTGGAAAATCTAAAACAGATTTACGTTTATTCGGTAAACCAACTTCAAGACCTTATCGTAGAATGGGCGTTGTTTTAACTTATGACGCTATCGAAACTCCAATTGAAGAAATTGTTGAAAGAGCTAAAGAAACAGCAAAACGTATTCAAGTTAATGCTTAAATAAAATCAAAATATGGAAGATATTCTTTTACAAAATATAGCAAAACATGTTTCGTTAACTGATGACGAAAAGCAAATCGTATTAAATCAATTTGAATCTGCAACTTACAAAACGAAAACCGTTTTGTTAGAACCTGGAGCAATTGGTGATTGGGCTTATTTTGTAAAAAAAGGAATCGTCCGAAATTTTACAGTTGACAATAATGCAACTGAACATGTGATTTCTTTTGCAAGTCCGGGATGGTGGGTTGCAGATATGTATAGTTTTTTGGCTGGCAAACCAAGTCATTCGTACATTGAAGTGGTTGATGATGCCGAAGTTTATATCATCTCCAAAGAAAAACAAGAGCAACTTTATGAGTTGGTTCCTAAAATGGAACGTTTCTTTAGAATCTTAATTGAGAATTCTTTAATTGCTAATCAACAACGATTGGTTGATAAATTGTCGTTAACTGCCGAAGAGCGATATGAGAATTTTACTAAAAAATATCCCGATGTAAAAAATTGTCTTCCGCAAAAACACATCGCTTCATATATAGGAGTAACACCCGAATTCTTTAGTAAAATGAAAAGCAAACTACTTAAGAAAAAATAATACAAAACGTCTAATTATAAAATAGTTAGGCGTTTTTTTTGTTTTTATTTCTTAACTTAGATTAAGCAGTTTTATTTATAAACAAACTAACTTTGATATAAATAAATTTAAGATATGAAAAATTACATTCTACATAAAGCAAATACACGTGGTGAGGCAAATCACGGTTGGTTACATTCGTTTCATACGTTTAGTTTCGCAGGTTACAGAAACGATGAACGCAATAACTTTGGAAACCTTCGTGTTTTAAATGATGATACGGTCGCAGCCGGAATGGGTTTTGGTGCACATCCGCACGATAATATGGAAATTATTTCAATTCCACTTTCTGGAGATTTAGCTCATAAAGACAGTATTGGTTCGCAAGAAATCATCAAGCAAGGCGATATTCAAGTGATGAGCGCAGGAACTGGAATTACACATAGCGAATACAATGCTAACTCGGACAAAGAAGTGAAGTTTTTACAAATTTGGTTATTCCCAAATAAATTTGATGTAACGCCAAGATACGACCAAATGACTTTTCCTGATGTTAGAAATGAGTTGGTTCAGATTATTTCGCCAAATCAAGACGATGCTGGACTTTGGATTCATCAAGACGCTTGGTTTCATTTAGGTAAAGTCGATGCAGGTTTTGAAACAACTTATGAATTAAAAAATCCTGAAAATGGTTTATATATTTTCATCATCGAAGGCGACGTTACAATAGATGACAAAGAATTAAACAAACGTGATGCAGTCGGAATTACAAATGCTGAATCAGTATCAATCAAAGCAAATTCAACTGCTGAAATTTTATTGATGGAAGTACCAATGAAAATTAATTATTAATATAAAATAAAAATATTATGAGCACAACAAAATGGAACATTGACCCAACACACACTGTAATTGGTTTTAAAGTTAAACACATGATGTTTACAAATGTAAAAGGTCAGTTTGATGATTATCATACCGATATTCATTTTTCAAGCGATGATTTTACAAATGCAAAATTAGATTTTACTGCAAAAATCAATTCGGTAAACACAAACAATAAAGACAGAGATGCACATTTAATTAGTCCGGATTTCTTTGATGAAGCTCAATATCCTGAATTAAAATTTACATCAAAATCGATCACAGGCTCTGGTCATAATTTTAAAGTTACTGGCGATTTAAAAATGCACGGCGTTTCTAATCCAGTTATTTTAGACGTAGAATTTAGTGGAGAAATGAAAGACCCTTGGGGAAACACAAAAACAGCTTTAAATATTACAGGTAAAATTAGCCGAAAAGATTGGGGTTTAACCTATAATTCTGCTTTAGAAACAGGAGGCGTTTTAATTAGTGACGAAGTAAAACTTGATATTGAAATACAATTAGTAAAAGCATAATTTTAATCTAGTTTAATTACCTAAAAGCCTATTCAGAATTTGAATAGGTTTTTATTTTTATATATTTGTCTTTTACTACTAAATAAATTTATAATGAATAAAAAGACTTTTTTAATTTTAACTACTGTTATTGGGATGAGTGTTGCTTCATGTAAAAAAGAAAATACAGTGGCTACTTCAGGTCACGATAATCCGTTAATTGCGAATTGGGAAACTCCATATCAAACACCACCATTCGAATTAATTAAGAACGAACATTTTGAGCCTGCAATCCTTGAAGGTATTAAAGAACAACAAAAAGAAATCGATGCAATTGTTAATAGCAAAGAACCTGCAACTTTTGAAAATACGATTGTAGCTTTAGATAATTCAGGTGAGTTATTAGGACGTGTTGCTTCTGTTTTTTATAATTTAAGCAGTACAGATACAAATGATACGCTTCAGAAAATCGCTCAAGATTTAGCTCCGAAAATGTCAGAACATTCAGATAATATCAATTTGAATGAGAAGCTTTTTGAGCGTATTAAAAAAGTTTATAACGATTATAGTATCGGTGGAAACGAAAAACCTGTACTTACATCAGAACAAAAAATGTTGTTAGATAATACTTACAAACGTTTTGTTCGTAGTGGAGCAAATTTATCGGCTGCTGATAAAGATAAATTAAGAAAATTAAACAGTGAACTTTCATTACTTAATTTAAAATATGGCGATAATCTTTTAGCAGAAACCAATGCTTACGAATTGGTTATCGACAAAAAAGAAGATTTAGCTGGTTTACCAAACGAAATTATCGAAGCTGCTGCTGTTGAAGCAAAAGCAAAAGGTAAAGAAGGAAAATGGGTTTTTACGTTAAGTAATTCAAGTGTGATGCCGTTTTTACAATATTCGAGTAATCGTGGATTAAGACAACAAATTTGGAATGCTTACCAAAAACGTGGAAACAATGACAATGCTAACGACAACAAAGAGATTACTACAAAAATTGCTAATCTTAGAATGGAAAAAGCGCAACTTTTAGGTTATAAAAACCATGCAGCTTATGTGTTAGAAGAGAGTATGGCTAAAAATCCAGAAAATGTAAATGCATTATTAAATAAATTATGGTTGCCTGCATTAGAAAAAGCAAAGGTTGAAGCTTCTGATATTGCAGCAATGATGCGCAAAGAAGGAATTAATGAAGATGTGACTCCGGCAGATTGGCGTTATTATTCTGAAAAAATTCGTAAAGAACGTTTTGATTTAGACGAACAAGAAATGAAACCTTATTTCAGTATCGACCAAGTCCGAGATGGAGTTTTTAAAGTTACTGAAAATTTATACGGACTAAAGTTTAAAGAAGTTACTAATCTTCCAAAATATCACAACGAAGTAACCACTTGGGAAGTTACAGAAAAAGACGGAACTTTAATTGGTATTTTATATATGGATATGTTCCCTAGAGTTTCTAAACGCGGTGGCGCTTGGATGACCTCGTTCCGTGACCAAGAAATGCTTGATGGAAAACGTCGAATTCCGGTAATTTCAATTGTATGTAATTTCACTAAACCAACTGCAGATGCACCAGCTTTATTAACGTTTGATGAAGTTACGACTTATTTCCATGAATTTGGTCACGCGTTACATGGATTACTGTCTAACGTAAATTACAAAAGCTTAGCTGGAACAAATGTTTCAAGAGATTTTGTGGAGTTACCATCTCAGATTATGGAAAACTGGGCTGCTGAACCAGAAGTTTTAAAAATGTTTGCGAAACATTATAAAACAGGTGAAGTAATTCCGGATGCGATAATTGAAAAGATGAAAAAAGCTGGAACTTTTAACCAAGGTTTTGCGACTACAGAATATTTAGCAGCTTCGTTGTTAGACATGCAATATCACACGATTGAGAAGCCAATTACAACAGATATTAATACGTTTGAATTAACAGGAATGAAAAATGTTGGATTATTCGACGCGATTATTCCACGATACAGAAGTACGTATTTTAGCCATATTTTCTCAGGAGGATATTCGGCTGGATATTACAGCTACATTTGGAGTGAAGTTTTAGATTCGGATGCGTTTGATGCATTTAAATCAACTACGTTATTTAATCCAGAAAAAGCAAAACTTTTCAGAGTGAATATTTTAGAAAAAGGAGGAACTGAAGATCCTGCTGTTTTATACAGAAACTTCAGAGGTGCAGAACCTAAAATAGAACCGCTTTTAAACAAACGTGGTTTAAACTAAAAACTCAAATCCCAATCAGAAATTGATTGGGATTTTTTATCTTTATAAGAAAAATGAAAATATATTTCATTGCAATCCTTTTTGTATTTACATTAAGTTGTTCTAAAAAAGAAAAAAATATCATTCTTCAAACAGAAACTAGCAAACACAATTTAAATGAATATTTATTAACTATTTATGATGATTCAACTTATTCAGAATCTCGATTAGTTGAAACAAAAAATGAAATTAAAAACGAACTTCATTTTGGTAAGTTAAGAATAAAAGAAGATACTTTATTTTTTGAAGACAAAATCGGATTCTTAAAAAATAATCATGTAGAAATCATTATAGATTCGCTACAAATGAAAGCAAATGCTTCAACCGAATCCCATAAAAAAGAACTTTTAAAAGATTATAAGTACAACGATAGAAACACCATCAAAAATGGGAAAACGTTATATAGATTGCGAATAAAACAAAACAAATTAGAAATCTCTAATTTCTTTGATATAAATCGATTTAATCATTATCATCAATTTTACAGTCATTATAGTGATTATTATGATTTTAGTGAATTCAAAGATTATAAAAGGATTAATCTTTCAAATTCTGAAATGATTGTATTAGACGAATCATTAAAAAAACTATTTCTCAAAGAAGATAGTCTAAAAAGATTTAAATTCGAAGAGCATTTTATACAATTTATTCCAATAAAAACATCTAAGAATGAAATCTTCATAATTGGCTTAATTTCTTGTAATGAAGAAGAAATAAAAACAACCTATATAAGCTCAATGAACGATGGTGGTGATTGTTTTATTTTCTTTAACCTAAATTTAAATACAAGAAAAATAGAATATCGATTTACATAAAAAAAGCACCTCTTTCGAAGTGCTCATCTACTAAATATTTTTAAGGTTAATTACCTCTTGTTCTGTTAAGAAACGCCATTGTCCGCGAGTAACTCCCCATTTGGTTAATCCAGCAAACATTACACGGTCTTGTTTTAAAACGTTGTAACCTAAACTTTCAAAAACCGCACGTACAATTTTTACGTTCGATGTTTTCAACTTGATACCCACTTCGCTTTTCGGTTCGTTTTCAACATAGTTAACATCTTCAACCCAAACTTTGTGTTCTTTGATATAAACTCCTTTTTGAATTTTTTCTAAATCTTCATATTTCAAGTTTTTATCTAAACTCACTTGATATAATTTAGAAGAACGCTGCGCATCGTTAGTAAACTTCTGAATCATTTCGTTATCATTGGTAAACAACAACAATCCGACTGTATTTTTATCCATACGACCAACGGGCTTCAATAAATATTTAGATGCATTACGAACCAAATCGTAAGCACTAGAAACATTATCATCTTCAGATGTAGAAAATCCTTTTGGCTTGTTTAATAAAACATAAACTTTCTTTTCAGGGTTTAAAGTAACTCCGTCAAAAACCACTTTATCGTTTGGTTTAACTTTATAACCCATTTCGGTTACCACTTCGCCGTTAACTGTTACGTTACCTGATTGGATATACAAATCAGCATCACGACGCGAACAAACTCCCGAATTTGCAATGTATTTGTTTAAACGAATATCGTCAGAAACTTTTTTAAGAACCGCTTTTTTAGGTTGTTCTGGAGTTTCTTGATTTCCTTTTACAAAAGGTTTACGGTCTGATTTATATGGAGAACTTCCGCTAAAAACATTTTTTGAAGCGAAAGGTTTCTTATCTGATTTTTTTTTCTTTGAAGATGTTTTTCTTGGTGGTCCTGATGGCTTTTTTCTATCGTTCCCTCCTCTATTATTATTTCCTCTTCCTGTACTCATTATAAATAATTTTTGCAAAGATAGATATTTAAATTTCATTATACTAAAACAAAAAATCAGTTTAAAACAGAATTTTATATATTTTTTGATTAATTTCAATTTAAATTTGAATTGTTATGAAAAAAATATTGAACTTGATTTTACTTCAAGGCATCATTAGTTTAATTTCCGGAATTTTACTTTCTAAAATGTCATTAGTAGGTAAAATAGGCATTAGCGTAGTTTATACTGAATATTCACTTTTAAAAACTTGGTGGAAAGGCGCCTTAGTTGTTTTCTTAATTCAACTTATATTAATCGCCATTTTATACGTGAGCAAACGTTTTGCGCTTTACAAAAACTTTGTAATAATTAACTTAGTTTTAGTAATTTTAGGTTTACTTGGATTATTTTTTACATATATCGATTTTACAACTACTTCGCATAAATACATGAACAGTAAATTTCACTCAGGTGGATATTTAGTTTGGGCAGGATGGTTTATAAATTGTATTTATTTTTTTATTTTTAGTGTAAAACCAAAACCGATTGAAAATACAGATTTAAATCAAAGGTTCAATTAATTCTTTCCCATGAAGAATTACTTTTGGATTGATTAAAGCAATAGATAAAATTCCTAAAATCAATAATAATTTCAAGCTTACGTGCAACGCATTGTAAGCTTTTTTTGTTTTTGATTGCCACAATTGAACCAAGAAAATCATTAACATAATTAAACTGAAATAAAAATAATAAGCCATATATCCGATTTCGAAATATTGGATTAAAATCATTCCAGGAACTACGGTCAAAATAGTTAAGAAAGTAATGATTCGTTTGGCTGTTTTGATTCCAAAACGAACAGGAATAGTTTGATAATTATTTGCAAAATCACCTGGTAAATTTTCTAAATCTTTTACCATTTCACGAATCAAAATAATCAAATAAAGAAAAGCTGCATGAACAAAAATTCCAAAACTAAAATTCTTGAAGTACATCAATATTTCAAAAAAAGGCAAAACAACCAACAAGGATGCTGTTAAATTACCTATAATCGGAAACTTCTTTAGTTTATGCGAATAAAACCAAATCAAGAAAATATAAACCGAAATAAAAACAGCTGCGCGCCAAGAAACCACAAAAGCCAATCCTGCACTTAAAAAATTTAAAGCAAAATAGATTTTGAATTGCGTAGCTTTACTAACAAAGCGGTCGATGTTATATTTGTTCGGCCGATTGATTAAATCTTTTTCAGAATCGTAAAAATTATTAATGATGTATCCAGATGCAATTGCAAAAGACGAACTCAGAATTATCAAAAAAAGTTGAAAATTCAAAACTACGTCTAAGGCACGTAAATGCGAACCAAAGATAAAAATCGATGCTAAATATTGAGCTAAAACTACAACAGCAATATTATACCCTCGAACAACCGAAAATATACTGAATAATTTCTTTAAAATTATTTTCTGTTTTCGAGAAAGCATAATTTGTTTTTAGATTCCGATAATCGGATGGGTTTTAGAATTTGTAAACCAATTCTAATTTATAATCTTTTAAAGCTTCTTTCGCTTTTTCAAAGTCAGGAGCAAAACCTAAAATGTAACCTCCACCTCCAGAACCGCAAAGTTTCAAATAGTAGTCGTTAGATTCGATTCCTTGTTGCCAAACTCCGTGGAATTTCTCAGGAATCATAGGTTTAAAATGACTTAAAGCTATTTTAGAAAGTTCTTTTGTATTACTGTAAAGTGTTTTAAAATCACCTTTTAAGAAGTTTTCAACAGCTGCATCGGTATATTTAGTAAACTGAGATTTCATCATACTTCTGAAACCTTCGTTCTTTAAATTATCCATAAAGATATTTACCATCGGAGCCGTTTCCCCAACCATTTCAGAATCGATTAAGAAAACACCACCTTTTCCTTCTTCTTTTTGAGATGGAATCCCGGTAGGTTCAACGTTATCTTTTGAATTGATTAAAATTGGTAAACTTAAATAACTATTTAACGGGTCTAAACCTGAAGACGTTCCGTGAAAGAACGATTCCATTTTTCCGAAAATAGCTTTTAATTGAAGTAATTTTTCACGTGTTAAATTCTCTAACACAGTAACTTTATCATTCGCATATTGGTCGTAAATAGCAGCTACTAAAGCACCACTACTTCCAACACCATATCCTTGCGGAATACTAGAATCGAAATACATTCCGTTTTCAATATCACGCTCTAAAGTTTGCATATTGAAAGTTACTAATTCAGGATTTTCTGCTTGCATTTGTTTTAAATGAGCAGCAAAAGCACGCAAACTTGCGTTTGATTTTACAGATTCATCCGTTGGTTCGGCTGTAATTTTCAATGCACCATTGTAATAGTTATACGGAATCGAAAGCCCTTTGGAGTCTTTGATAATTCCGTATTCTCCAAATAGAAGAATTTTTGAGTAAAATAATGGTCCTTTCATAAATTAGTTTTTTCAATAAGTGTTGAAGCAAAGTTACGTAAAAAAAGTTTTTGTTTAACGTTCGTGTTTAAGTTTTTAAGTGTTTGGATATTCTGATAAAATCTAATTTCTAAAAACTAAAAACTAATTTCTCACAACTATTTATGTATTCCGTAAACACAATGTCTGCAACCGTTTTTACAACATCTTCCTTTTAAGAAATGATACATTTCAGTAAACACAAAAAATCCGTTTTCCATATAAAAGTGCAAACCTTCAACCATTTCTGATTGGCGTTTCGGAAATTTATTTTCCATAGAAAACTTCATCATCTCATCGAATTTCTTCAAACAATCGTTACATAAACAATCGTGGTCGGTTTTTTCGTACAAGAAAGCAACCGTTTCATCAAGTAATTCAACCTTTTGGCAGTCGCAATTTTGAATATCATCTGCTTTACACTCCAAAGGTTTATGACAATGTGTACAACTTTCTTTCATATTATTGAGTTAAATTTTCAACACCATTTCCAACAAAATCGTGAATATATTGGTTGTTTTGACAGAATTTAGAAAGTTCGTTTGCAATAAAATCTTGTACTTGATCTTTTACATTTTCTGGATATAAAACATGTACATTTGCACCAGCATCTAAAGTAAAACAAACGGGAACTTGTGTTTCATTTCTGAATTTCCAAATGGCATTGATAATTTCTAATGTATTTGGCTTCATCAAAATAAAATACGGCATCGAAGTCATCATCATTGCGTGTAACGTCAAAGCTTCACTTTCTACGATTTTAATAAACTCAGTTAAATCTCCAGAAGCAAAAATAGCTTTCAACTTAGCGATGTTTTCATGCGCTTGAACGAAACGTTGCTCTGCAAACGGATGACCAAACATCAATTCGTGCCCAACGGTACTTGAAACTTGCTTTTCCCCTTTATCAACCAACAAAATAGAATCTTGGTAGTTTTTAAAATTGGAATGCACCTCGTAATCAAATTCAATTCCGTAAGCATCAGAACTATTTGCAATACTTTCAGTTTTTCCCCAAACCACCATTTCTCCTTTAATACTACGACAAGCACTTCCTGAACCTAAACGAGCCAAGAATGATGCTTTTTGCAAGAAATAATTTTCATCTTTATCTGAAACCAATTCTTTTTCTAAAGCGATGATGTTTGCAGAAATAGCAGCCATTCCAGAAGCAGAAGATGCAATTCCGGAACTGTGCGGAAATGTATTTTGAGTATCTATAGTAAAATGATAATCTTCAATATATGGGCAATATGGTAAAATACGTTCGAAATATTTTTGAATTTTCGGACGAAAGGATTCCTTTGGTTGCCCTTCAAACAACAAATCAAAACTGATTCCTTTGGTTTCTTTCGATACAAAAGTTAACGAAGTAATGGTTTTGCAATTACTTAAGGTGAAACTCAATGAAGGATTTGCCGGAATTTGATTATCTTTTTTACCCCAGTATTTTACCAAAGCAATATTACTTGGTGCTGAGAATTTAAAATTTCCGCTACTTAATTTATGATTTGTTTGTGTAATGAATTCTTGAAAATTTGTCATTTAAATTTCTTTAAAAATTGCGTTAACTTCGAGCTAGCCCTGATTGAAGTGATATCCTTTAAAATTTATTTTAAAGATAAAACGGAAAGCAGGCAAAAACTCAAAAATAAGCAAAATGTTTAGCTTCTAAAAATATTATTTATTGGCAATGGCTTGAGCGGCAATGAAGCCCGAAGTCCAAGCGTTTTGGAAATTGAATCCGCCGGTGATGGCATCAATATTCATGATTTCGCCGGTGAAATATAAGTTTTTGAACAACTTACTTTGCATGGTTTTAAAGTCAATTTCTTTTAAATCGATTCCGCCAGCAGTTACAAACTCGTCTTTAAAGGTGCTTTTTCCGTTTACTTTAAATTCGGCATTGGTTAACTGATTGGTTAAATTTACCAATTGTTTTTTGGTTAAATCGGCCCATTTTGCATCGGCAGTAATTTCTGAAGCCAAAACCAATTGTTCCCACAAACGCGTCGTTAAATCGAAAGGCGATTTTTTAATCACGGTTTTCTTAGCGTGTTCTAATTTCAACTCATTAAGCTGAACCAAAACATCGTCAAAAACTTCTTCATGAAGAAAATTCACTTGCAAGGTAAACTGATAATTTTTGTCGAAAAGTTCGCGAGCACCCCAAGCTGAAAGTCGTAAAATAGCAGGTCCGCTTAATCCCCAATGTGTAATTAATAACGGTCCGTTTGATTTAAGTTTGGTTTCTTTTACTTTTAAAGTTACGTTTGGAACCGAAATTCCCATTAAATCTTTGATTCGTGTATCTTTTATATTAAAGGTAAATAACGACGGAACTGGCGAAACAATTTGGTGACCTTTTTCTGAAAGCAATTCCCAAATTTTAGGATTACTACCTGTCGCCATGACCAAATGTTCACAAGTAAGCGTTCCTTGAGTGGTTTCTAGAATCCAACTTTCATCGGTTTGCGAAATCGCTTGAACACTACAAGACGTATTTATTTTTATTTGATTTTCTTGAGCTAAATCTAAAAAACAATCGATGATGGTTTGCGAAGAATCGGTAATAGGAAACATACGTCCGTCTTCTTCAATTTTAAGTTCTACGCCATTGTTTTCGAACCATTCGATAACATCGCCAGAACAAAACGTATGAAAAGGACCACGAAGTTCACGTTCGCCACGCGGATAAAACTTAGTAAGTAAATTCGGCACAAAGCAAGCATGCGTAACATTACAACGTCCACCACCTGAAATTTTTACTTTACCTAAAACTTCTTTTCCACGCTCAAGAATTGCAATTCGTAAATCCGAATTATTTTCTGCAATATTAATTGCCGTAAAAAATCCAGAAGCTCCTCCTCCAACAACAATTACATCAAAATTATTTTTCATATTTATTCAGGTTTCCCCAATTTATTTTTAAACATTCTACATATTGTAGAATATTTATTTACTCATTTACAATATTAACTACATAATATCTAATCGCTATTGCACTTTTGAATTTAGGTACAATTATTGTATCTTTATTTTCTGTAAATCTTTAGCAAAGATACAGATATAAGCCGTTTTTTAAAAAAAATATAAATTCCAAGAGATGTTAAAAAAACTACCTTTAATTTTCTTAGTATTATTGTTTACGATGTGTAAATCTAAAAAAAATGCTACTGATTCAAGTAAAGTTGAAGAAAAAGAAAAGACTGAAAAAATTTATTATACCGAACAAACCCGAAACGATTTTCGTTCTGTTTCTGAAAAAGTTCAAAAGAAATTTTTAAAAGATTATAAAGCTGATACTCCAGAATATGCGATTCTTTTTTTCACTAAGGGTTTTAATGGTGAAAAAATAGAAGTTAGAAATGACGAAGAAATTATTTTTGTTGACGCAGTAATTACAGATAAAACTACAGGTTTAGCAAAAAACATGCGAATTAATGTAACAATGGATACTGAAATTTATGATAAAGAAACTAAGAAAAAAATTTATGTAAAAGCTGAAAATGTTGGAAAGCATAAATTCATCTATATTATGAAAGATACAAGCGGAGAAAAACCTTATAAAATCACATATAGTGACAAACTAAGACCCGCTAAGTAAACAATTCAACAACAAACATTCAAACGAAAAAGCCAAGCTGAAATAGTGCTTGGCTTTTTTTATTTTATCATTTCTTGATATGAAATTATCGTATCGAATCCTTTTTCTTTGAAATATGCAATTGGATTTTCGTGTGATGCAACCATAACAAAATCGCCGCCCCAACCGCCTAAGCTTTTCACCAATCCATTAAAATCAGAAAACAATAGTTGTTGTATGGTCGGAACTTCTAAAACGTTACTCAAATTAGTTTCGTAAGTTTTGAAGAAATGAATGAATTCATTTAAATCATCAATTTGTAAAAGTTGTTCGGTCATTTTAGAAACCTCAGCAATTTCATGGGTTAAATCTTTTTGTTTTTTTCGGAAATTAGCAATTGCTTCTTTACTATCGCGTTTTTGATTTAAATACACAAAGTATATTTTATCTGCAAAACTCGGTTTAAACTGCACTTGCTCAACCAAAACTTTTCCATTTACTTTTTGATACGTTATCGGTTCGTTATTTTGTGCGCAAGCAATATCGTAACCACTTCCACCGAAAGAATTTTCTAACAATTCAAAAGCATCTATTTGGAACCATTGTGCAATATTATTTATCAAGGTTGACGAAGTTCCTAAACCCCAATTTCGAGGAAAAGTAAGTTCCGTTTCAACTAAAAAACCAGATTTTAAATTTAAAACATTTGGATTTTGTTGATGCGCTTGATGTAAAATCTCGATTAATGTTTTTCGAACTTTATCATCTTGCTGTTTTATATTTTTGGAAATTATATCGGCAATCAAAATTTCATCGTTAAACCAAACCGAACTATCTGCATCGTAACTTTTCCAAGTGATTACTAACGAATTCAACGGAAAAACACGTAAAGTTTGTCCGAATTTAGTTGGCAAAGCAAAAACCTTAGCGCCTTCTAAAACGTAATATTCACCTAAAATAAATAATTTTCCGTTGCTGTAAAATTCCATATTTATTTTCTAAGGCTTTCAATAAATTCAACCACAGCGCTATGCGTAACCGTTTGATTTTCGAAATGATTTACCACTTTTACGCGTTCTTCATCGGTAGCATTGAATTGATTCAAGATATTCATCAAGTGCATTTTCATGTGACCTTGCTGAATTCCGGTTGTAGTTAACGATTTTACTGCCGCAAAGTTTTGTGCCAATCCAGCAACTGCAATAATTTCCATCAATTCATTAGCCGAAGGTTTTTCTAACAATTCCAATGCAAACTTCACCATTGGATGTAAAGTAGTTAATCCGCCAACGGTTCCTAAAGCTAAAGGTAAATCCATCCAAAAATGGAAAGTCCCGTCTTTAATTTCGGCATGAGATAAACTTGAATATTTTCCGTCTTTAGCTGCAAATGCATGAACTCCGGCTTCAATGGCACGGAAATCGTTTCCTGTTGCTAACACAACCGCATCCACTCCATTCATAATTCCTTTGTTATGAGTAACCGCACGATAAGTTTCAATTTCAGCAATACAAACGGCTTGTACAAACTTCTCAGCAAAATATTGTGGATCTTGAATTTCTTTACTTTTTAAATCTGCTACTGCACAAGAAACCTCAACACGAACCAAACAATTTGGAACGTAATTTGAAAGAATTGACATAATTACTTGTAAATTCTTTTCTTCTTCTGTGAAGTTAGCATAAACCGCAGCTTCGGTACGTAAAACTTTCGCAAATTCTTCTAAACACGAATTAATGAAATTCGCACCCATGCTATCTTTCGTATCAAAAGTTGCGTGTAGTTGGTAGTAATCTTTTAATTCAGAAGTTTTATCAACCAATTCAACAGCTAATATTCCACCACCACGTTTTTCCATATTTTTGGTAATATGTTTGGTGTTTTCGTAAAATTTAGATTGAATGTCGTTGGTGAATTGTTCTAATTTTTGTTTTGAACCTGAAAACAAGAAATGCACGTTTCCGATTTTCTCAGTAGAAAGAACTGTTGCTTTAAATCCACCGCGTTTGCTCCAAAACTTAGCCGCATTAGAAGCGGCAGCAACTACCGAACTTTCTTCGATTACCATAGGAATGGTATAAACCTTATCGTTGATTATAAAGTTTGGCGCCACACCAAATGGAAGGTAAAAATTGGTAATGGTATTTTCAATAAACTCGTCGTGAAGTTTTTGTAAAGCTTCGTCTGAATTATAATAAGAAGTTAACAAATTTGTTATTTCGCTATTTCCGTTGAAATACGTTTCAACAATCCAATGTACTTTTTCTGCTTTACTTAGTTTTGAAAAACCGTTTACTAAACTCATTTTTTGTGCTTAAATTTTGCACAAAGATACACATTCTTATGAATTGGATTTTTTATTTAATAATTACATTATAAAACAAACATTCAATCAATCTGTAGCTAATAAAAAAATGATTTCCCTATTTCCAAAAAATGATTTACTTTGTAACCTTCGCATCAGAAAATAAATTTTAATGAAAAATATAAAATATACGTTAGCCTTTTTATTGCTTGCTGGAATTTCGGCTACAGCTCAAAAAAAAATAAGTCAGGAAGAAATTTGGAACGGAACGTTTAGAACGCAAGGAATGACTTCGTTAAACGCCATGAAAAACACCAATGCTTACACGGTTTTAGATTACAACCGTGGCAATAAATCATACCAAATTGACTTATACGATTTTGCAACGTTAGAAAGAACAAAGAATATTTTAAATACAAAAAACTTTCCGGAATTAACCGAAATTTCAGAATACAGTTTCAATAACGATGAAACCAAGTTGCTAATTGCAACCAACTACAATCCTATTTATCGTCATTCGTTTACGTCGCTTTTTTATACTTACGATTTAAATACCAATAAATTGGTAAAGATTTCAGATAACGAAATTCAAGAACCGCAATTCAATTACGATGGTTCAAAAATCGCTTACGTTTACGACAATAACATTTTTATTAACGATTTAAATTTGAATAAAACCATTCAGATTACCAACGATGGCGTGAAAAATAAAATCATCAATGGAATTACCGATTGGGTTTACGAAGAAGA
Source organism: Flavobacterium sp. I3-2 (assembly GCF_013389595.1). Lineage (NCBI taxonomy): Bacteria > Pseudomonadati > Bacteroidota > Flavobacteriia > Flavobacteriales > Flavobacteriaceae > Flavobacterium > Flavobacterium sp. I3-2. The sequence continues at coordinate 1,656,975 of NZ_CP058306.1, read as the reverse complement.
ATTTGCTTTTGTTCGTGCGTACGATTGGAATGCCGACGGAACAAAAATCGCTTACATAAAATTTGATGAAACCGAAGTTCCTGAATTTTCAATGGATGTTTACGGTGATGGATTATATCCAACACAACAAGTTTTTAAATATCCGAAAGCAGGAGAAAAAAACGCAAAAGTTTCCCTTCATATTTACGATTTAAAAACCAACAAAACCACGAAAGTTGATTTAGGAAAATACAACGATTTTTATATTCCGAGAATCAAATGGACCAATGATGCCAACGTATTAAGTGCGCAAGTTTTAAATCGTCATCAAAACAATTTAGATTTATTGTTTATCGATGGAAATACGGCTGACTTCAACATCGTGTTAAACGAGAAAGATAAAGCCTATGTTGATATCACAGACAATTTAACTTTCTTAGACGATAACAGTTTTATTTGGACAAGCGAAAAAGACGGCTTCAATCATATTTATCATTACGATAAAAACGGAAAGCTGAAAAATCAAATCACTAAAGGAAATTGGGAAGTAACCGATTATTACGGTTTCGATAAAAAGAAATCTAAAATTTATTATCAATCGGTTGAAAACGGCTCAACCAAACGCGATGTTTACAGCATTGATTTAAACGGAAAAAATAAAAAACGATTAACGCAAAATAACGGAACCAATAAAGCAACTTTTAGTCCGAATTTTGAGTATTTCATCAATACGTTTTCATCAAACAAAAATGCGCCAACGTATACTTTGAACGAAACTTCAAATGGAAAAGAAATCAAAACCATCGTATCAAACAAAGCTTTAGAAGATAAATTAAAATCGTATGATTTACCTGAAAAGGAATTTTTCGAAATTAAAAATGCCAAAGGTGATGTTTTAAATGCTTACATGATGAAGCCTAAAAACTTTGACCCGAACAAAAAATATCCGATGTTGATGTATCAATATTCTGGTCCAGGTTCTCAAACGGTAGCTGACGAATGGTTGACAAGTAACGATTATTGGCATGCACTTTTGACACAAGAAGATTATATTGTTTTATGTGTTGACGGAAGAGGAACTGGTTATAAAGGTGCCGATTTTAAGAAAACAACTCAAAATAATTTAGGGAGATTTGAAGTCGAAGACCAAGTTTTTGTTGCTAAAGAAATGGCAAAGAAAAATTTCATTGACGAAAATCGCATTGGAATTTGGGGATGGAGTTTTGGTGGTTTTATGTCATCGAACGCTTTATTTCAAGCTCCAGAAGTTTTTAAGACTGCAATTGCTGTAGCTCCGGTAACTTCTTGGCGTTTTTATGATACGGTTTACACCGAACGTTTTTTATCAACTCCGCAAGAAAATCCAAAAGGTTACGATGAAAATTCGCCAATTACTTATGCTGGAAATTTAAAAGGTAATTACTTATTGATTCACGGAACAGCAGATGATAATGTACATGTACAAAATGCGATGGTTTTAATCAATGCTTTGGTTCATCAGAATAAAAAATTCGATTCGGAAATTTATCCAGATAAAAACCACGGCATTTACGGTGGAAAAACGCGCGAGCAGTTATACACCAAAATGACGGAATATATTAAAGAAAACTTATAATAATAAAATTTATGAATGCAGAACAAAAACAATTAGAAGCAATTCATAATTTCGAAGGAAAATATCCAAAACAAATTTGGAGTCTTTTCTTTTCAGAAATGTGGGAAAGATTTTGTTTCTACGGAATGCGAGGAATGCTTGTATTCTTCATGATTGATCAATTAAAATTAGCCGAAGGTCAATCGCAATTACAATATGCGGCAATTCAAGCTTTTGTTTACGCATTTACTTTTGTTGGTGGTTTATTTGCTGACAAAATTTTAGGCTTTAGAAAATCACTTTTTTGGGGTGGCTTTTTAATGATAATCGGAAGTGCGTTATTGGCAACAAATCCGTATGATTTATTTTTTGTAGGAATTGCCTTTACCGTTGTTGGAACAGGTTTCTTTAAACCAAATATTTCTACTATGGTTGGTGAATTATACAGAAAAGGCGATCCTAGAACTGATGCCGGTTTTTCGTTGTTCTACGCCGGAATTAACATAGGTGCATTTATCGGAGGTTATTTGTGTATTGCTGTTGGAAAAGGTCATTTATTTTCAGATGTTATTGAAGTATCACAACGTTGGAATGTAGCTTTTGGTTTAGCAGCTTTTGTTATGATTATTAGTTTAATCAACTTTTATTTCACTAAAAAAAGTTTAGGACCAATTGGATTACAACCGAAACAAATCTCAAAATCAGGTGAGATTACAAAAATGCCGCTTTGGAAAGAAATTACGGTTTACGCAGCTTCGATTGTTTCAATTCCATTAATCATGGCAATGGTAAAAAACACGGATTACACTGATTATTTCATGTTCACCATTGGACCTTTAACCTTGCTTTATTTGTTTTACGAAATGACCAAAGTAAGTGTTGAAGATCGTAAAAAATTATACGCTGCTTTAGTTTTCATTTTCTTTTCTATTTTATTCTGGGGAATTTACGAACAAGCAGGCGGATCTTTAAGCATTTTTGCGGCCAATAATTTAAATTCGGATTTATTGGGTATTCATTTAGATCCGAATGGAGTAAACAATTCAGGAGGTGCATTATTCATCATTCTTTTGGCTCCAATTTTTGGTGCATTATGGATTTGGTTAGCAAAAAAGAAATTAAACCCAAATACAGTAATTAAATTCGGCTTAGGATTTATTTTCTTAGGATTAGGATATTATGTACTTTTTGGAACACGATTTTTTGCTGACGCAGCTGGAATTACTTCTTTAGATTTCTTCACATTAGCTTTACTTGTAATTACTTTTGGTGAATTGTGTTTATCTCCAATCGGATTATCGATCATGACCAAATTATCAACTCAGAATTTACAAGGAATGATGATGGGAATGTGGTTTTTAGCTTCAGCGTACGGTCAATATGTTGCAGGAATTATAGGTTCAAGTATGTCTGATTCTGTTGTAGAAGGCGGTTCAAATCTAGATAAACTAATGACTTACACAGCCGGATATAAAGAAATTGCACTTTACTCAATTATTGCAGGAATTGTATTAATAATCATTTCACCTCTTGTTCGAAAACTAATGCAAGAAGTTAAATAATAAAACTTAGCGACCTTTAGGTCGCTTTTTTTTATGCATTTATCTAAATATTTTCTTTTATTTGTAAACTTAACTATTTTTTAAAATTTCATGTTAGAAAACAACAAACCTTCGTTGTGGAATACCATAGGTTCATTTAATAAAAATTTCTGGCTTGCGAGTTTCATGGAATTAATGGAACGCTGGGCTTGGTACGGAATTTATACACTTTTTGGACTTTATCTTGTTGGATCAACAGATGCTGGTGGTTTAGGTTTTGACCACATTCAGAAAGGTAACATCATGGGAAATATTGTAGGGATTTTATACTTCTTACCTTTATTTTTTGGTGTTATTGCAGACAGAATTGGTTATAAAATATCTTTAGCCATTTCATTCGCAATCATGATTTGTGGTTATTATATGCTAGGCGAAGTCACTTCCTACTCTAATGTTTATTTGGTTTTCTTACTTGTTGCTATTGGAGCCGCATTTTTTAAACCGGTAGCTTCTGCAATTATCGCGAGAAACACAAACGAAACTACCGGAACCATGGGCTTTGGTATTTTTTATATGATGGTAAACATTGGTGGATTTATTGGACCTTCAATGTCATCAGGTTTACGAACTTCTTTTGGATGGAAAATCATCTTCATACAAGCAGCAACAGTAATTGCAATCAATCTAATTGTTTTACTTTTATTTTATAAAGAACCAAAAGTAGAAAAACCAAAAGATTCAATCGGCAAAGCAATTGGAGATTCAATCAAAGGAATATTCGAAGCTTTAAAAGATGTCCGTTTAGGAATCTTACTTTTATTAATGGTTGGATTTTGGACGATGTTTAATCAGTTATTTAACACGCTTCCAAATTTCATCGAAGATTGGGTAAATTCATCGGCAATAAGCGATTGGTTAAATAAAAACATTCCATTTTTAGGAAGATTACTTACCCAAGATGGATTAGTTAAACCGGAATGGTTCACTAACATCGATTCGTTAATGATTATTTTATTACAGATTCCAATTTCATTTATGGTCATAAAAATGCGTCACATCAATGCGGTAATTCGCGGAGCTGTAGTAGCAACAATTGGTATCGGTTTAACGTTTTACACCGACAATGTTTGGTTTACGATAATTGGCACAATGATTTTCGCAATTGGAGAAATGATGTCTTCACCAACGGTTTCGTCATTTATCGCCTTAATCACTCCAAAAGGAAAAGAAGGTTTATACCAAGGAACTTACTTTTTACCTGTTGCTGCAAGTTATTTTGTAACCAGTTTTATTTCAGGTGGATTGTACCAAAATTGGTCAGATAAATTATCGTTATTAAAACGAGAAATGGTTAGTAGAAACATTGAAATGCCCGAAGTAGTTACTAAAGAACAATTCATCGAAGAAGGTGCAAAAGCATTAAATATTTCGATTGCTCAGTTTGAAAATCAATTCAATCTAAAAGCTGAATCAGTCGATTGGAAATCGGTGGCTACATCGTTAAACGAATATGCACTTTCAAAAAACATCGATATTTCGCAAGTACATTTACCTTTCTCTAAAAACGAATATTTCACTTTAGCAGAACAAAAATTACAAATGACACATTGGGAAATGACCGATATGCTTTGGAATACTTACGACCCAAATAAAATTTGGTATGTTATCGTAGGAATCGGTTTATTCTCAATAATCTCATTATCAATTTACGACAAATTAATCGTAAGACCACTTGAAAAGAAGAACTCTAATCAATCTTAAAATAAAATATAAATCAACCTTAAATTCGAATGGATACTAAATTAACCAAAGACTTTTACAAATCAAATGTATTAGGACAACGATCGGGACTTTTTGTACTTTTCTTTACAGAAATGTGGGAGCGTTTTTCGTTCTACGGAATGCGTGTTTTATTAATCCAATTTTTAACAGCAGCTGTTATTACAGGTGACCCAAAATCAGGATGGGCTTGGACTGCTGAAGAAGCTGGAGCATTATACGGAACTTATGCGATGATGCTTTACTTAACTCCAATTTTTGGAGGAATCATTGCCGATAAATACATTGGTTCTAGAATGGCTGTAATCATTGGAGCAATTGTAATGACCATCGGACATGCGGCCATGGCGTTTGACACACCTATTATGTTTTTTATTGGATTAGCGTGTTTGGTAATTGGAACAGGTTTCTTCAAACCAAATATGCCATCGATTTTAGGAGAAATGTATAAAGATTTACCAGAAAAGAAAGACGGCGCTTATACCATTTTCTACATGGGAGTTAACGCAGGTGCTTTCTTTGGAATGTTGCTTTGTGGTTACGTTGCAGAAACAGAAGGTTGGCATTGGGGATTTGGATTAGCGGGTATTTTCATGTTATTAGGAACCATTCAGTTTGCATTATCTAAACCGTTAATGGGTAATTTAGGAATTATCAATAAAGATAAAGAAGCGGTGGCTGCTAAGGCTTCAGAAGATACAGACAAACGCAACCCGTTTACAATTACAGATTATGTTTTAATTGCAATAGTTGGTATTATTGGTTTTCTATACGCATTCAACGACCCATTATCAAAAAGCAAAATTGTAGATATATTTGCTTTCCTTGACACGCCTTTCTTACGTGGACAATACATCATGATTATCATTGCATTAATCATTTTCATTTACATGATTGTATCTCGTATTTTACGTTATGACAAAGTGGTTAGAGATAGAATGTTTGCAGTTGTTTTATTAGCTTTCTTCTTGATTTTCTTCTTTATGAGTTTTGAACAAGGAGCAACTTCTTTAGTTTTAGTTGCTCGTGATTATATTGATAGAAGTTTAGAAGGAACTGCATTATTAACTTTTAATATCATAAACGGTTTACTAACTATTGTTCCACTAACTATTATTTCATGGGTTTTAATAAAATTAGCTAAAGCAACATGGTCTAAAATCGCTTGGTCAAATATCATATTAATAATCTGTTTTGTAATTATTTGGGGAGCTGTAATTTGGATGTTAAACAATGAATTCTCTAAAGATGCATCAGAAATTAAGGTTTCTTGGTTCTCTACTTTAAATTCATTCTTTATTATCGCATTAGCTTCAACTGTTTCTAAATTATGGGAGTCTAAATACAATCCTTCAGCAGCATTTAAATATGGTTTTGGATTAATTTTAGTAGCAATCGGATTCTTAGTTTTAGGATTAGGTTCGATGGGAGTTTCAGAAGGTGTTAAAATCTCAATGTTATTCTTAGTATTAACATACTTATTCCACACGTTAGGAGAATTATTTATTTCACCTGTAGGATTATCGTACGTTTCTAAATTAGTACCTGGAAGAATGCTTGCTTTCATGTTCGGAATTTGGTACTTAGCAATTGCAATCGCTCAAAAATTAGCTGCTGTTTTAGGAGGTCAAGTTGAAACGATTCAACAAGAATATTCTTTAAGTCATTTCTTCTTCTTATTTACAGCGATTCCTGCAGCTGCCGGAATTTTAGTAATGATACTAAATCCATTAATTAAAAAATTAATGCACGGAATTAAATAATTTAAGTATCTTTCGGACTCGAAAAATTAAAATCTAAATAAATGTCAACAACAACCTCTAATCCTGATTTTTTTGAATCAAAAGTATTAGGTCATCCTTCTGGATTATTTGTACTTTTCTTTACAGAAATGTGGGAAAGATTCTCATTCTACGGAATGCGTATCTTATTAATTTTGTTTTTAACTGCAGCTTTAACAGGTGACAATCCAGGTTGGGGATGGAATGCAGAAAATGCTGGAGCATTATACGGAACTTACGCAATGCTATTATACATCACTCCTATTTTTGGTGGTATTATCGCTGATAAATATATTGGATATCGATGGGCAGTTGTAATAGGTTCAATTATCATGACTGTTGGTCACGGTTTAATGGCATTTGACACACCACTTTTTATGTATTTAGGATTAGGATGTTTGGTAGTCGGAACAGGATTCTTTAAACCAAACATGACTTCAATTTTATCTGAAATGTACAAATCATTTCCAGAGAAGAAAGACGGTGCTTATACCATTTTCTACATGGGAGTTAACGCAGGTGCGTTCTTCGGAATGATGCTTTGTGGTTATTTAGCTAACAATGTCGGATGGCATTATGGTTTTGGACTAGCAGGAGTTTTCATGCTTTTAGGAACTTTACAGTTTTGGTTAGCAAAACCTTTATTTGGTTCAATTGGTGACAAACCAACAGAAGAAAGTAAATTAGCCAAGGCTGCTGCTGCAAAAGCAGATTTAAAAGAAGGTGAAGAAGATAAACCAAATCCATTCACAATGCTTGATTATTTCTTAATTGCTGCATCAACTACAATTGGTTTATTATATGCATTTAACGACCCATTATCTAAAATTGGCGGTATGCACATTTTGCCTAAAGAATTGTTTGGAATGGACGGCTCGATGGTAATGATTATAATTGGTTTAATCTTATTTTTATTCTTGGTTGTTTCACGTGTTATTCGTTACTCGCCAATTGTAAGAGACCGTATGATAGCAGTAACTATTTTTGCTTTCTTTACTATTTTCTTTTGGATGTCCTTTGAACAAGGAGCTTCATCATTAGTAATCTTTGCAAGAGATAATGTTGATAGATCTTTAGCAGGTTCTTCTTTAACTACCTTTAACATCGTAAATACATTATTAACTGTTATTCCGTTAATCATTATTTCATGGGTTTTATTCTTATTAGCAAAACAAACATTTAAAAAAGCACCTGGGTCAAACATAGTTTTAGCAATCACTTTCATTGGTGTTTGGGCTGTAGCTATTTGGATGTTAACAAATGAATTCTCAAAAACAGAATCTGAAATCGACCCATCTTGGTTCTCAATCTTAAACTCATTCTTTATTATCGCATTAGCTTCATCGGTTGCAAAAATTTGGGATTCTAAATTTAATCCACCAGCAGCAATTAAGTATGGTTTAGGTTTGATTATTATGGCATTAGGATTTGGATTATTAGCTTATGGTTCTCACGGAATTCAAGAAGGCGTAAAAGTTTCTATGATTTGGTTAGTACTAGCATATTTATTCCACACTTTAGGAGAATTATTCTTATCTCCTGTTGGATTATCATATGTTTCTAAATTAGTACCAGCGCGAATGATTGCATTTATGTTTGGTATTTGGTACTTAGCAATTGCAATCGGAAATAAATTAGCTGCCGCTGTTGGAGGTGAAATTGAAAACATTACAAACGAATATTCTTTATCAGTTTTCTTTTTAATTTTCACAATTGTTCCAATCGTAGCAGGGCTTTTAGTAATGGCGTTAAATCCTGTATTAAGAAAACTAATGCATGGCGTTAAATAGGCATGCATTTTGCAATACACAAATCCGACATTAAACTGTCGGATTTTTTTATAAACACCTAAATTTAAATTAATGAAAAAATTAATAGCATTTGTTTTATTTGCTTTAATTAGCATTTCTACTCAAGCACAAGAAATTAAATGGATGAGTTTTAATGAGGCTATAACAGCTCAGAAGAAAAACAAAAAACCAATTTTTATGGATGTTTACACGGTTTGGTGTGGACCTTGTAAAATACTTGACAAACAAACTTTCTCAAATCCTGAAATAGCTAAGTATATTAACGAAAATTACAATCCTGTAAAATTTAATGCGGAAGGAAATGAAGAAATTAAGTTTAATAAATTAACTTATAAAAATCCTGGATATCAAGAAACCAGAAAAAACAGCAGAAATGCTATGCATGAATTTATCAGTTTTCTGAAAATACAAGGTTATCCATCAATGGTTATTATAGATTCTAAAGGTAAAGTTCATAAAACGATTATGGGTTTTAGAACAGCAGATGAATTAAAATCAGAACTATAACTTAGTCAGATAAATTAACAAATCCCTTTTCGCGCATATTGTGAAAAGGGATTTTCTTTTCAGTACACGTTTGACTCCAAAAAGCAACATTTGTATTATAATTTTTTGGATGAAAAACCACTAATTTAGGTTGATGATTTTGTAAATAACGTTCTAAATTAAACTTCGGATTATCTTTTAAAATCAGTACATCAATCGAAGTCGAAATCTCTGAAATCCCTAAACTATCAACTACTAAAAAACGAAGTCCTTCAATTTTAAAAAAATTAATTATTTTCTTAAAATCCACTTGATGAATTTCTGATTCACGCTGTAAATCAACAATATATTTTTTTGACAAAACCAAAGTATCATCACTAAAAACCCACATCTTGGTTTGATTAATTTTTGCTAAGGTTACCGAATTATAATCATATAAAACATGCATTTGATTGTTTTCTTTTATTTTTGAAATATCATAAAAAAAGCTCATTTGAATCCCGATTATCAGAACAAGTATGAAAATAATTTTCCGATAAGAATATTGTTTTATCACATAAGCAATCATAAAAATCAAGCCCAAAAACAGAATACATTGAAATCCGCTCAGCTTGATATTTGTAATAATAAAATCTGTTTGGGACGCAATCCAGCCAATAGCGTTATTTACAAAATCAATTAAAAACGCAATTCCTTTCCCTAGAAAAACGGACAAAGAATTCCAAACAAAATTGAGAATTAATAAAAAAACTAATGCAATTAAAACAAAAGTTAGAATCGGAATAACAATCAAATTTCCAAGTAAAAACAATAATGGAATTTGACCAAAATAATAAACTGTCAAAGGTAAAATACCGATTTGGGCAACGATTGAAATACCTACTAATTCAAAAAAATATTTTAAAACCAAAAATCGCGATTGAAAAAAAGGTCGAATTAATGGATAGAAATAAACAATCGAAAAAACAGCCAAATAGCTCAACTGAAGTCCAATATCAAAAAGAAATAATGGATTAAAAATTAAAATAATCAATAAGGACAAAGCTAAAACATTAATTGAACTTGTTTTTCGTTTAACCATTATTCCAGAACCAACAATTATAAACATTAAAACAGCTCGAACCACAGAACCACTCAAACCGGTTATAATTGCGAAACAAACTAGAATTGAAATTACAGTTAAAAAGCGAATGTTTTTAGATCGTATAAACGAACTAAAAATCAAATTCATAATCCAATACAAAATTCCAATATGCATTCCAGAAATCGCTAAAATATGCATCACACCAGCGTTTCTATAATCGTTTTGTATTTTCTCACTCAAATCTGCACGTTGACCAAAAAGCAACGCGTTTATTACACCGTTTACTTCGTTTGTAAAATGATGACTTTTAAAACTATTCATCAAAGTTTCGCGAAAATAGAGCAATTGAAATCTAAAACCTTCAGCTGGAGCTAATATTGTATATTCATTTGTCAATTTTGCTTGTACAAAAACTTGCTTGTTAGCTAAATACTTTGAATAATCGAATTGATATGGATTTTTAGCATTTGGAACATTTTCTATAAACAATGGTACTTGAATGCGATTTCCAACTTTTAATAACGTTTCTTCTTTATTTTGATATATTAAAATACGTTGTTCAATATTCTCAGTTGTACAGAATTTAGCCAAATATCGATTTTGAAAACTGTTAGATTTTAGAACTTCATTGATTGTTAAAACTCCGAGATGATATTGAGAAGTTGTCAGTTTATTTTCTACTTTATTAATTTGAAAAGAAATCGTTCCTACTAAGAAAAAAATAAAATAAGCACTTATTGTAGTAATTAATTTTAGATATTTTGAGATTTTTAGAAATTTTGTTTTGAAGAAAAGCAAAATATAAATTAAGAAAAAAAACACTAAAAATCCCCAAATCAATTCTGAAGCGAAAAAACTAAAGATTTGATTAGAAAAAAAAATCCCATTAACATAAAAAAATGTAATGGGAATAATGGGATATCTCATATATTTCTTCATAACATGAAGATAATGAAATAAATATGAATTTCAATAATTAACTTCTAAAAAACTTGTTGGTCGTAAACTCGATTTACTTTAACAAAACCTTTTTGGTAATATGGTTCCTTTGTTGAATTTACAGAAACACCTTTTGAAGATGCAGAATGAATAAAAGTAATGTCTTCTCCGTCAACTTCAACAACGATTCCAACATGATTAATAACTCTTGAACCTCCGTTTTTAAAGAAAATTAAATCTCCTCTTTTAGCGTCTTTTTTGTTTATCTCACTTCCTAAAGAAGCCATTTCTCTAGATGTTCTTGGCAAACTAATATCAAACTGCGAAAAAGCTGTTTTCACAAAACCTGAACAATCCATTCCGTTACGGCTCATTCCTCCCCAAGAATATCTAACGCCTTTATATTCGTTTGCTACATTAATCAATTGTTCTGTCAAATATGAATATTTATCAGATGTATCAGATTTTTCTACCTTTTTTGATTTAGTTTCTACGTTTGTAGGTGCATTAAGTATTTTATTTAACTCTTCAACCGTTAATTCTTTGTCCGATTTTTTTGCTTCTGTTTTAACTTTTTTAGGCTTTACCAAAAATGATTGAGCTGACGCTGAATTCATTGCAAATAATGAAATGGTAAGCATTAAAGAAAGTTTTAGTGTTTTCATAGAAACGGATTTAATAATTAAAATAGGGATTATCTCAGTTGACTTTTACAAATATATATTATTTTTTTAATTGCCAAAACTTTTTTTTGATTTTAAAATATCAACAACTTTTTCACTAGCGTGTTCTTTTCCTAAAACATGGATCAATTGATCATAGTTTTCAAGCATTTGCGAGCGAGTAGGATTGTTAATAACTTTTTCAAATTCGCTTTTAATTTTTTTAATATTACAATCTTTCTGTATCAACTCTGTGACAATTAATTTGTCCATAATTAAATTTACAAGCGAAATATATTTTAATTTGATAATGCGTTTTGCAATCTGATAAGAAATTTCGTTTCCTTTATATAAAACCACTTGAGGCACTCTAAACAAGGCAGTTTCAAGCGTTGCCGTGCCTGATGTTACCAAAGCTGCATACGAATGATTTAACAAAGAATAAGTATCATTCGAAATGAATTTTACGTTTTCTTGCTTTATAAATTTTTTATAAAACTCATAAGGTTGACTTGGAGCTCCAGCAATTACAAATTGATATTGCGGATAATCGTTAACAATCGCAAGCATTTCAGAAAGTAAACGTTCGATTTCTTGTTTTCGACTTCCAGGTAACAACGCAATTATTTCTCTTTTATCTAAATTATATTTTTGTCGAAAATCTACAACATCGTTTACACGAAATTGATTTACTGCATCAATTAATGGATGCCCAACAAAATGAACTTTATAATTATGTTTCTTTTCGTAAAAATCTTTTTCAAAAGGAAGAATTACATACATGTGATTAACATCTCGCTTGATTGCTTTGATTCGATTTTCTTTCCAAGCCCAAATTTGAGGAGAAATATAATAATGTGTATCAAAACCTTTTCTCTTAGCCCATTTTGCAATCTGCATATTGAATCCCGGATAGTCAATAAAGATGATCACGTCTGGGTTAAAGGCTTCAATGTCTTTTTTACAGAAATCAATATTTTTCAAGATTGTTCTCAAATTCATCACAACCTCAGCAAAACCCATAAAAGCTAAATCTTTATAATGCTTTACCAAAGTTCCACCAACTTGTTCCATCAAATCTCCGCCCCAAAAACGAACGTCTGCATTTGGTTCTGCTTTATACAAAGCCTTTAGTAAATTCGCTCCATGTAAATCTCCAGAAGCTTCACCTGCTATAATATAATATTTCATTATGCGAATAAAACAAATAATCCAATTAAAATAAACGAAAGGATTACGCCTCTCGCACTAAAATAATTTTCCTTATTTAAAAATAAATAAAACAACCCAATATTAGGAATTGCTCCTAGTGAAAGTGCTCTTCCTGACAAGGCACCATAATTGAAAATATTAAAATTTTCAATCGGATTTATATGTGTTAAAAATTTAAAAATGAAACATCCAAATATGACAGAAACCAAAAGTCCTGATAAAGTTCCTAATAATAATTTCAAAAAATTTTTCATTAAAAATTCCAAGTATTAAGTTGTTGAATGGCATGATAAGCAGTTAAATCATATTGAACTGGCACGATAGAAACAAATCCGTGAGCCAATGCCCATTCGTCTGTATCTTCTCCATTATCATGATTTTCAAAAGTTCCACTTAACCAATAATATTTTTTTCCATGCGGATTTACTCTTTCATCGAATTTCTCAACCCAAGTTGCATTTGCTTGTCTGCAAATTTTAATTCCTTTAATTTCTAAAAAAGGTAATTTCGGAAAATTCACATTTAACACCACTCCATTTTGTATTCCATGCTCCAAGGCTTGCAAAGTTATCGATTTTACAAACGGACGAATTTCGTCGAAGTTTGCATTCCAACTAAAATCACATAACGAAAAACCAATCGCAGGTATTCCGTTCATTCCAGCTTCGACAGCAGCGGACATCGTACCCGAATAAATAACATTCGTTGCCGAGTTGGAACCATGATTGATTCCAGATACACAAATATCGGGTTTTCCTTTTATAATTTGATCAATCGCAATTTTGACACAATCAACAGGAGTTCCAGAACAACTAAACTCTTGTTCTAACTCTTTATCTATGGTTACTTTTTCTAAATACAAGGTGCTATTAACTGTAATCGCATGTCCCATGGCAGATTGTGGACTATTTGGAGCCACGACAACAACATCTCCAATTTCTTTCATTACCTCAATTAACATCCGAATTCCAGGCGCAGTAATTCCATCATCATTGGTAACCAGTATCAAAGGTCTTTTTTTCATTTCGTATTTTTTATACATTCGTAAAAGTAAGAAAATTATAACAAATTCTTTTACAAAGAAATTATAAACTCTCACAAACCCCAAAGTTTTTAAGGAAACACAAAGATATGTTTAACAAAAAATTATTTCGTTTCTAAATCTGAGAACGAAATATTTTAACTACTTTAGTTGAAAATTTATTGATGAATGCTATTTGGCTATTTATGAAAAGAAACTATAAAATAATACTTGCTGTTCTAGCAGTATCTGCTGTTTTGTGGAGTTTCATCCCAAAAAAAGAAGAACCGAATCCTGAGAAAGAAGCCATCTTAATGGAGCTATTGACTTATGTAATACAAAATGGTCATTACAATGCTACAAAAATTGACGATGCGTTTTCTAAAAAAGCTTTCAACGATTATCTTAATAACATAGATCCAAACAAACGCTTTTTAACTCAAGCTGATGTTGATAATTTCAAGAAATTTGAATTAGAAATTGACGATTTGGTAAAAAACAAAAGCTTTGTATTTTTTGATTATTCATACGCAACTTTACAAGAACGCATGAAAGAATCTCAAGAAATTTACAAAGAGATTTTATCTAAACCTTTTGATTATACAATCAAAGAAGAAATCAATACGGATTTTGAAAAAATGCCTTTTGCAAAAGACAAAGCTGAATTGAAAGAACGTTGGAGAAAGCAATTAAAATTGAATGTTTTATCAAGTATAGAAGATAAAATAAAAATCCAAGAAGGTAAAGATGTCGAAGAAATTGAAATTGAAGAACCTAATACTGAAATCAAAATTTCTAGCGACAAAAAGAAAAAGAAAGATCCTATTGAGAAAAAATCTTTCGAAGAATTAGAAAAAGAAGCAAGAGAAAGCACACTTAAAAATTTGAACGATTATTTTGAAGTAATCGAAGAATTAACACGTGCTGACTGGATGAATGTTTACATAAATTCTATTTTAGAACAATTCGATCCACACACATCATATTTCGCACCTGAAATTAAAGAAAAATTTGACGAAAGTATGCGAGGTTCAATGGAAGGAATCGGTGCGCAACTTAGCAAGAAAAATGATTACGTTGAGATTACTGAAATAATTGCAGGTGGTCCAGCTTGGAAAGATGGACAACTAGAAAGTGGTGATATCATTCTAAAAGTAGCTCAAGGAAAAGAAGAACCTGTTGACATCGCGGGTAAACGTTTAGATAACGTTGTTAAATTAATCAAAGGTAAGAAAGGAACAACTGTAAATTTAACTGTCAAAAAAGTTGACGGAGATATTAAAGTAATTTCAATCCTTAGAGATAAATTTGAAATTGAAGAAACCTATGCAAAATCTACCATCATCGAAACAAAAGATGGTAAATATGGTATGATTCAATTACCAAAATTCTATATCGATTTTGAAACTAGAGATAGCCGTGATGCCTTTAAAGATGTTGCCATTGAAATTGAACGCTTAAAAGAACAAAACGTTCAAGGTATCATCATGGATTTAAGAAACAACGGTGGAGGTTCTTTACAAACAGTTGTTGACATGGTTGGTTTATTTATTGATCAAGGTCCAGTAGTTCAAGTTCGTTCTCAAAAAGGGCAACGTCAAGTTTTATTTGACAAAGACCCAAAAGTTCAATGGGATGGTCCACTGGTAGTTATGGTAAATAATTATTCTGCTTCTGCTTCAGAAATTTTTGCAGCAGCGATTCAAGATTACAATAGAGGTTTAGTAATTGGTTCAAAACATTCTTACGGAAAAGGAACCGTTCAAAACATGCTAGATTTAAACTCAATCTTAAAAGTTAAAGATTACGATTTCGGAGCAATTAAATTCACTTCTCAGAAATTCTATCGTGTAAACGGAGGTTCAACTCAGTTAAAAGGTGTTGAAAGTGATATTATCATGCCAGATCGTTTAACTTATATTGATTCGGGAGAACGTGACATGGAAAACGCAATGGAATGGGATAAAATCGAAAAGGCAAATTACAAACCTTTTAATTACGATTTTACAACGGTTATCAATAATAGTAAAAACAGAATGTCAAACAATTCGCAATTCAAGTTAATTGACGAAAATGCAAAATGGATCAGCTCACGTAAAGACGAAAATACATTCTCATTAAACTATGATGATTTTACTAAAAAATCAAAAGAAATAGACGATAAGGCAAAAGTATTTAAACCGATTAAAAATTATAAAAACGAATTGGTTTTCCTTTCGTTACCATACGAAATAGAGCTTTACAAAACAGACGAAACTTTGAAAAAGAAACGTGACAAATGGCACGAAAACTTAAATAAAGATGTTTATGTGGACGAAGCTGTAAACGTTTTAATTGACATTAAAAACAACACCAAATCTAAAAAGTAATTAATTAGATGTCTCAAAAACATTTATCTCATAATCAAATGGCGCTCCAAAAATTCAAAAAGAATTTTTGGGGCGTTTTGAGTTTTTGGTTTATTGTATTTTTAATCTTAATATCTATTTTCGGATATTTCATTGCACCTGATGCATCTACAAATGCAAACAACGGCGATGTTTCGTTAAGTACAAAACCTATGGGATTTGAAGTTGAAATATTACAAGTTCCAATCAAAGAAAAAAGCAATAAACTTTCGAATTGGTTTACCGGTTTTGAAATCACCGACCAAAACATTCCCATCTTAAATTATCAATTTAAAAACGATACGCTTTATTACAAAGAATACCATCAAGATGGTGCGTTGGCACAAACCAAATCGATTCCTATAAAAGCCTTTCATAAAACAGAAGCCGAAATTGTTTCTGAAAATATTTTTCATAAGAAATATTATTTAGGAACCGATAATCAAGGTCGAGATTATTTAAGCCGATTAATTATTGGCTCACGTGTTTCTTTAGCCATTGGTTTTGTTGCGGTAGGAATTTCATTAGTAATTGGTGTTTTCATGGGAGCTATTGCCGGTTACTTTGGCGGAAAAGTAGATGCTGCTGTACTTTGGATCATCAACGTTATTTGGTCTATCCCTACCCTACTTTTAGTTATTGCGATTACCTTAGCTTTAGGAAAAGGATTTTGGCAAGTATTCATTGCCGTAGGATTAACCATGTGGGTTGAAGTCGCTCGTGTAGTTCGCGGACAAGTTATGAGCATCAAACAAATGCAATACGTAACGGCGGCAAAAGCATTAGGATATTCACATACACGCATTATATTTAAACATATTTTACCAAACAGTTGGGCTCCTGTAATAGTTATTTCGGCGGCGAATTTTGCATCAGCAATTTTAGTTGAAAGTGGTTTAAGCTTTTTAGGATTAGGTGCTCAAGTTCCTATTCCTAGTTGGGGAGGAATGATTAAAGAACATTACAGTTACATCATTCTTGGAAAAGCGTATTTAGCTTTAATTCCCGGAATTGCCATGTTACTTTTAGTTGTTGCCTTTATGATGATTGGTAATGCTTTGCGAGATGCGTTAGATGTAAAAAATTAAAAGCTGTTTCAAATCTGAAACAGCTTTTTTTATTTAATTAATTTCTGACGTAAATCACTACGTGTGCCATTAAAAATATTGACATCAACTTTGGTTCGAATTCCCGGAACCGTTCCTTTTTCTGTAAACTGCCACATCATCCATTCGGGCTTTATATTCTCAACAAAGAAATTATAATTGGCAATCCAAACCTCGTAATCAGCAAAATCATCTTTTAAATGGGTTTTATAAAAATACTCACCCGAATATAAAATAGGTTTTACTTTGTAATGATCTTCTACCAAGTTCAACCATTTTTTTAACCCAACCTTTAAACTATCCATCGATTGTTTTTTAGGTAATTCTTCAATATCTAAAATCGGAGGGAAATCACCAGCTTCTAATTTGGTATTTTTAATAAAGTTTTTCGCTTGTTCTACCGAGCTTTCATTCGGACGATAATAATGATAAGCGCCACGTATAAACTGAAAAGCACGTGCTTGTTTGTAATTCTGTTCAAAACGAGCATCTACGCCATCAACACCCATCGTTGAACGAACAAACACAAAATCAATCGGAAATTCATCGTACATCAAATTCAGACTATCCCAAATAATCGGTCCTTGATAATGCGAAACATCAATACCAAACAACATATCGTCGTGGCGTTTCATCACTTCAACATTCCGGACATCAAACACTACGTTTTTATCATCCTTCTTATCAAATTTGGAACTAAAATAATACGAAATCCCATCTTTAAACGTAATTAAAAACCAAACAACAAATCCAAAAATACCTAATAAAATTCCAATACGTAAATACCAACGCCAAGCCGGAGTTTCTTTTTTCTTCTTTTTTACGGTTCGTTTTCGAACAGGTTTCATCGGATTTTTACTTTGTGTGGTCATCGTACAAAAATAGAAATATTTCGAGATATTTTTAATTCAAAAAGTTTGAAAGCTTTGAAATTATTTTCAATACTTTTACACTTAAATAATTAGTGATGATTATACAAAACAACTTCCTTACAGTAAAAATAGCAACTTTTGGTGCCGAAATAAAAAGCATTTTAGATAACCAGAACAACGAATGGATGTGGAATGCAAACCCTGAATTTTGGGGCAAAACATCTCCAATTCTTTTTCCGATTGTAGGAAGTTTAAAAAACAACACGTTTATTTATAAAGGAGAAAACTACAGTTTATCACGTCATGGTTTTGCGCGCGATATGGAATTTGATGCCGAACAAATTTCAGAAACCAAAGCCATTTTCACTTTAAAAGCGAATGAAAAAACTTTAGTAAACTATCCGTTTTATTTTGAATTGAAAGTAATTTATACGCTTCATAACAAGCAATTATCTTGTACATACGAAGTAACCAATGTGGGTAACGAAACCATGTATTTCTCAATTGGCGGGCATCCGGCATTTGCTTTAGGAAATAATGCTACCGACTTTGAAAACTTTTATTTAGAATTTAATAATGATACTTCAATAAATCGTTTGAAATTGGTTAACGGATTAATCTCTGAAAACAAAGAAATCATAAATCTTGACAACCAACAATTACCCTTGCATTATGATTTGTTTAAAGAAGACGCCATGGTTTTTCGTGATTTAAAAAGCAATGCCATTGCGATAAAGAATACCAAAAACGAAAACAAACTAACGCTTACGTTTGATGATTTTACGCACTTTGGAATTTGGACGGTACAAAATGCTCCGTTTATTTGTTTAGAACCTTGGTTTGGAATGGCCGATTTAGATAATCACAACCAACATTTTGAAACTAAAGAAGGAATGCTTGCTTTAGAACCTCAGCAAGTTTTTGCGAAAAATTGGAAAATAACAATTGAATAAGTTTTTTGCTATTCGGTACTTTTTGTCATTCCAAACTTGTTTTGGAATCTCATAATGTTTGTAAAAAATGAAATGCTGATTTGAGCTTGCAAACAGACGAAGTAATCTCATCTTATTTATAAATTTATTGCGAGATGCTGAAACGAAATCAGCATGAAAAAACCTTATGACTTTCAACCTTATAACTTTTGACCTTATGACTTTCGACTTTAAGACTTTCAACTTTAAGACCTCCTATGCTTCTCTTGAATCCACAAACCCATGTATTTAGTCGCTTGATTGGTTTGATAACGTAAAATTTCACCAAACAAATTGGTTTTTCTATACGTATCTAAATGTGTAGCTAAATCAGCTAAACGGTTTTTAAACAAATCCGAATATTGTTTTTTGTTGGAAGTCGCATTTAAAATTGAAAGCCCGTTTTGTGTAGCAGTTTCCCAAACCGATGCATCGGTATATAACAACACCGCTTGATCAATAAAATCTGAATCTGAATCACAAATAAAGCCATTCCATAACTGATTTTCTTGCATCGATTCCGAACCTAATTGCGTAGTAACCGATGGCAAACGATTACGCATAGCATCGATAAACTTACCTTTAATTCCGGCACCAAACGGAATCGGAGCTAACAATACCTTGTGTTTCTGCATTTCGATATTCACATCTTTTGCACGACCGTTTACAAAAAAGTTTTCGGCAGGTTTATGCAATTGCAACGCTTTCGGGTTTGGATAAGCACCAAAAATATGTATTTCTGCCTTTGGAAGTTTCTTGCGCAACACCGGCCAAATATCACGTTTTAAACGCAACACCGTTTGCCAATTGGGTTCGTGCATAAAATTACCAATAAACATAAAATGCACACGAGCTTCAAAATTGGGTAATTGCTCCAAATCCGTTTCAGAAAGGTTTTTTTGCATAAAAGGCAAATACATTAAAATTTGAGTCGGAACGTTAAACTGCTTTTGTAGCATTTCCATTTCAAATTCCGAAATAATCAAACTTAAATCACAACGCAAAATCGAAGCTACTTCACGAATCATTTCATCGGTATGGTAATTTACTTCTTCTTGTTTCTTAAAAGCTTTCTCTCTGGCTTTTCGAACAAAATGTAAATCTTCCGTATCTAAAATTTGAATCGCTTGTTTGCAATTTTCACGCACGCGCCATCCAAACTGCTCTTCAATCATAAACCGATCATACACCACCACATCGGGTTGCAATTCCGAAACAAAAGCATCAAAACTCGCATCGTTTAATAAAATGTCATGTTCAGTTACTTTATCCGGATCAAACACAAAAGCAAAGTCCGATTTATGAGCCGCGCATGCAAAATGCACTTCGTATTGATTTTCAGTAAAAAAATCAATCAATTGCAACATACGCCAACCCGCCGCAGACGAGGTAGGTTCTGGCCAAACAAATCCAATAACTAATACTTTTTTGCTTTTCATTTTTTACTTTTTTACCACTGATGATTCTTTTTTATTCGTGCATCTGTGGATACATTGCAAAATAACAAAATCTAAAAGCAGCATCCGATTTTATTGGGTGGAAATATATTTGTATTTTTGGTTTTTAAATACTTACCAATTATGTTAGGATTAAAATTGTTAACCGACCCACGTTGGGCGAATATTGCAGAAGGAAATTTAGAAGAGATTTTAACCGACCATGCGTGGTGTGAGCAAAAAGCGGCAACCAACGCCATTACGTTAATTACATATAATTCGGAACACGAAGATTTAGTTACCCAACTTACTGAAATTGCAGTTGAAGAAATGCAACATTTTCAGATGGTACACAACATTATTAAAGAACGTGGATATACTTTAGGTAGAGAACGCCGTGACGATTATGTAGGGCAATTGCTTAAATTTTTAAAGAAAGATGGATCGAGAAACGAATCGTTTATTGATCGTTTGCTTTTAGCGGCGATGATTGAAGCCAGAAGCTGCGAACGTTTTAGAGTTTTGTCTGAAAATATTAAAGACGAAGAATTAGCGAAGTTTTACAGAGAGTTAATGATTAGCGAAGCCGGACATTATATGACGTTTTTAAAGCTTGCTAAAAAATACAGTACCGATGTAGATGTAGATAAACGTTGGAAACAATGGTTAGATTACGAAGGAGAAATTATTACCAATTACGGTAAAAAAGAAACCATTCACGGATAGAAAACACTTTAAAAATATGAGCCAAGAAATCCCAAAATTCCACGAAACCTTTCATCCTATTTTAGACATTTTATCTAACAATGAAATTATTCATACTAGAGAAATGCAAAAAAGAGTAATTAAAAAATATTATTCAAATCTACCTAAAGAGTTGTTAGAAGAGAAAACTAAATCAGGAGAAATTCTTATCAATAACAGAATTGCTTGGGGTAAATCATATTTAAAGAAAGGTGGTTACATACATTATCCAACAAGAGGTAATGTTCAGATTACTGAAAAAGGGGTGAAACAAAAAGCACCTTTAAATTTAAAAGATTTAGAAGAAGAAAGTACTCTTCTAGACTTTTATAGAAATGAAAAAGAAAAACACTCTCATACAACTGATAGCGAACAAATCATTAATGCTTCACCTCAAGATTTAATAGATGAAGGTTTTAATCAAATAGAACGTGAAGTAAAAAATGATTTACTTGAAAAATTAAAAACAATTGACCCTTACTATTTTGAAAAAGTTATTCTAAAACTTTTAAGTAAAATGGGGTATGGTGATTTTGAAACTACAGCTAAATCTGGAGACGGAGGAATTGATGGGGTTATTAATGAGGATAAACTTGGACTTGACAAAATATATATACAAGCAAAAAGATTTACCGAAAATAAAGTTCGTGAAAAAGACATCAGAAACTTTATTGGGGCAATGAGTGGAGATACTAATAAAGGGGTTTTCGTTACAACTTCATTATTTGATAACGGAGCAATTGAAAAAGCTAAGAATGCACATCATAAAATAATTTTAATTGACGGAAATAGATTAGTTGATTTAATGCACGAGTTTAATGTAGGTGTGCAAATAAAACAAACTTATGAAGTAAAACAGCTAGATGAAGACTTCTTTGTTGAACAATAAAAACGAATAAACAAAACGCCATCAAATAAATGATGGCGTTTGTTTTATAAAACATCCCCCGTATTCACAAACTCAATCCCCAAAGTCAGCATTTCTTGTTTGGCTTTTTCGTAATTGGTTTTGTCAATATACTTAGTAGCATCTTCAATCACAACTGTTTTATAACCAAGGGTTGCCGCATCTTTAGCGGTGTAAAATACACAATAATCGGCAGCTAAACCGCAAATATATACTTCGGTAACTTGTAGCTCGGTTAAAAAACCATGCAAGCCGGTGCTTTTGCGTTGGTCGTTATCGTAAAAGCCGCTGTAACTATCTACTTCTATATCGGTTCCTTTTCTAAAAATAGCGTGTATGTTTTGGGTGTTTAAATCGGTATGAAATTCAGCACCAAAACTTCCTTGTACGCAGTGGTTGGGCCACAATACTTGCGGTAATCCGTTTAGGTCAATAACCTCAAACGTTTGCTTATTTACATGGTTACTTGCAAAACTTTTATGTGTTGCAGGGTGCCAATCTTGGGTGGCTACCACTACATCGAATTTGTTTTGTATGTTATTCACTAACGGAATAATGGCATTAGCGTTTTTTACTTCAAGCGAGCCACCTTCTAAAAAATCATTCTGAATATCAATAATTAAGAGCGCTTTCATAAAATTTTATGTTATATTTAAGATTAGTTAATTGGTCGTTTTTAATAAAAACACAACCTTTGAAATACAGAACAATCACCGAACAACGCAAATGTAAATTACATACGGTTTGTAATTTTTAAAGTGATTAAAACATTTTTTATGGACAAAAAACAATTAAGAAGTACCATCTTTCAACATTTAGACGGATTGGTTACTGCCCCGATTGTATCGGCTTTAAACAGCAAAAACATTCTTAACGAATTTCATCTTAAAAACGAATGTACTTTAGATGAATTAGCTCAAAAATTTAACGCAAACAAAGGTTATTTAAATGTTGCTTTACGCACCTTAGCTTCGCAAGGTTTTATCGATTATCAGGTTGATAACAAACAAAACAGCGTTACCGTTAGCACAAACGAAAACACACAAACCTTTATTGATTATGCTTATTTGTACGATGAAGTTACGGCTTTTTTAAAATATTCAATTGATTTTCATCCGAGAAATTTCGACAAACAACCTTTTGAAAAACTAGCGGTTTTATTTGATAAGTTCTATCAAAACTTTGGAATTACTTTTTCTGGAAATGAAAACGAACTGCGTATTCAAAAACAAATCTTAAAACACATCGAAGGTCATTTGGTTGGTCCAACGATTGTACGATTGGCTATGAGTGGTATGTTTCATAAATATTTTATGGAATCGTCTTTCAAGGCAGAAGAATTCCACAACGAACCTGCTTGCTTTGAGAAGATTCTTGATTTCTTAACACATTTGGATTGGTTTACTAAAAAGAATGCTAACTACCAATTCACAGAAACTGGATTGTTCTTTGCCAAACGTGCGGCATCATACGGAGTTACGGTTTCGTACCTACCGATGTTTAGTAAAATGGAAGATTTACTTTTTGGCGATGCCGAACGCATTCGTCAACTAAACGAAGGTGAAGATGAAATTCACGTAGATAGAGCCATGAATGTTTGGGGAAGCGGTGGCGCACATGCTACTTACTTTAAAGTGATTGATGATTTTATAATTGAGATTTTCAATCAACCATTAGACAGTCAGCCGAAAGGAATTTTAGATATGGGTTGTGGTAACGGTGCTTTTCTACAGCATTTGTACGAAACCATCGAACGTTACACGTTACGAGGTAAACATTTGGATGAATACCCGCTATTTTTAGTAGGTGCTGATTATAACCAAGCGGCTTTGAAAATTACACGTGCCAACTTGATTAAGAATGATATTTGGGCAAAAGTAATTTGGGGTGATATTGGCGACCCAAATCGTTTGGCTACTGATTTACAAGAAAACTATGGCATAGCTTTAGACGATTTATTAAACATGCGTACGTTCTTAGACCATAACCGTATTTGGTTTGAACCTAAAAATATAAATCCAGAACGCGTGAGTACTTCAACTGGAGCTTTTGCGCATCGAGGTGTTTATTTGTCGAACAATTTGGTTGAAGAAAACCTGTTAGAGCATTTACAAAAATGGCAACCTTATATTAAGAAGTTTGGTTTAATGGTGGTTGAATTACACACCATTGATCCTGCAATTACATCGAAACATTTGGGCGAAACACCTGCAACAGCTTACGATGCTACCCACGGATTCTCGGATCAGTATATTGTGGAAGTGGATGTTTTTCATAAAGTTTGTAAAGAAGCTGGTTTAGAACCTGATGAGAAATTGTTTAAAAAATTCCCGAATTCAGAATTAGCTACCGTAAGTATTAATTTATTAAAATAAACTCAATATAATTCAAAAAAAAAAAAAAAAAAAAAAAAAAAACTATATTAGTACAGTATAATTCTTTACCCCAAAAGAAATGCTAAAAAAACTACTACTATTTATGTTACCCTTAACAACGTTTGCTCAAACTACAGCGATTCCGGATCAACAGTTTGAGCAAGCTTTGATTAATTTAGGTATTGACAGTGACAATACTTTAAACGGTATGATACTTACAGCAGATGCCGCAGCTGTAACTCCGAGTTTAGATTTAGGCTCAGGTCTTTTAAACATCAGTTTTAATCCTGATTTAATTTTAAATTTAACTGGAATTAATGCATTTACGAATATTCAAAATCTGAATTTACATTCCCGAAGATTAGACAATGGTTTAGATATTTCAAATTTATCTGGTTTAACATCTATCAATCTTAACAATTGTAGTTTAAATACAATAAGCTTTGCTGGTAATAATGCCTTACAATTTTTAGAAATTGGTAACATCAATGACCTAGCAGGTTACAATTCAATTACCGATTTAGATTTCTCGACCAATCTAAATATCAAAGTTATTGCAGCATCAAACATGTCAACCTTACAACGAATCAATTTAAATAATGGTCAAAATATAAACAAACCTGAAATGATGATTTCTGTTGGTCAAACAGTTGGGAATAATCCAAATGCTGTTTGTATTCAAGTGGATGATGTAACAGCAGCTCTTAACAATTTAGCACCTTATAATACTTGGATGGTAACAGGCAATTATTTTTATAGTGATAATTGTGCTTTAAGTGTTGATAAATTCGTAAAGGATAACATCAAAGTTTATCCAAATCCAACATCCGATTATGTTTCGATAACACAATCAAATAATGAGCTTGAGGTCAAATCGGTTTTAATCTTAGATGTAACAGGAAAATATCTAGAAACCGTAGCATCAAACTTTGAAAACATTTCGATGAAAAACTTTGCTTCTGGTGTTTATTTATTTGTGATTCATACCAATAAAGGTAGTGTTACCAATAAGATTATAGTAAAATAAAAAAAATCCACTCAAATAAACGAGTGGTTTTTTGTTTTATAAATAATACCTGTTTTTAATATTTTCAATATCTAAATTTGAAACATCCGTTAAATTACCATTATGTAAAAAAACATTTTTAGTGGCAATTTTATATAAATCTTCATAATTATGATCAGTTATAAGAAAAATCTTATGTTTATTCCAATTTATATATTCAGAAATTTTCTCAATCATATTTGGAGCTAAACCTGAAAATGGTTCATCTAAAATACAAATAGGCTTTTTTGAAAAAATAACCATTAGCAATTGAATATAAAATCTTTGTCCGTAAGATAATTCCCTAATCTTTAATTCTAAATTATTGCTAACCATTTCATCATTTAAAACAAAAGCATTTGTGCTTAAATCAAAAAAAGTAATCAAGCGTTTAACAGTAAAACTGTTAGGTAAAAATACTTCTTGAGAAGAATAGGAAAATAATTTGACTAAATCTGATTGCTTTAAAATCTTACCATTGAATTTACGATAAATAAAATCTGGTTTTTCTAATCCTAAAATACATTTAAACAAGGTTGATTTCCCTGAACCATTTCTTCCAAATAATCCCAATATTGACCCCTTTTCTACAGAAAAAGCAACATCATTTAAAATTACTTTATCATTAAAATTCTTTAAAACACTATCTACATTAAGAGTTTCCATAACGCAAGTATTAAAAAATTAATAACCACTGTAGAAGTGTAAATACTTATCGAGCTAATACCTAAATTATAAAATAAGATTTTATTCTTCTTGAAAAAATATTCATTAGATCCAATGATTATAATACTTAGAAAAAAACTTGTTAAAACATTTGCAGGGAATATTCTAAAATAAACTAACAAATAGAAAACTATATTCAATATCCACAAATATCTATTGTAATATAATATAACTCTAATCATGTAGTTTTATAGTTTAAAATTAAAGACTTAATTCTCTAAAGGCAAGAAGTTAAAGTTCTTAGAATAGAATAACATTTGTTCTGCAAACGTTTTTGGATACGAAATAATAATATCAACAATTTCACCTTTATCATCTGTAATCGGAACTAAAACCGGATTTACAAATCCACGATACGGTGCGTTTTTAAATTGTTTGTTACGTTCTAAAACCTCAGCATGAATTTTCTGATCTACTTTTACTCCATAAGTTTCAACCAAGGCTTTACCAGCTTCGTAATCACCTTCTGATTTTATACGTTGCGTTTCTTGCAACAACTGACCGAATAAGTTTCGTAGTTTATCGTAATCGTTAATCTTGAAATACGTTTTACCATCTTTAGTAATTTTCTCAATTACGTTATCTGCTTTACCTTTTTCATAAACCCAAGCACTCACCCATTGACGGTTTCTCATGTGTGCTTCTTCGATATCTCGACCTGGTTCAATACGAACCAATTGCGTCATTAAACCATTACGAATATAATCGTTATAAGCCGCCATTCCCATTTTTTGCCAATCGTCAACCAAACCTAGATCTTGAATTTTTGGATCGTATAAATAATACAAAGCCACTAAATCTGCACGACCTTCCTCTAAAGTAGAAGCGTAACTTTTCAAAGTTTCTTTAGGCGAACCAACACCTTTGTTTATTTGCCCTGAAGCATGTCCTACAACTTCGTGTAAAGCCGTATGTAACTTATCTGCAATTTCGCCGTAACGTTCTGATAATTCAACTTCAGTTTGATCGTAAGCGAATTCTTTTAATTTTCCGCTTCCGCCGGTTTTATTATAAGCTTCAATTATATTTCCTAATGAAACCGATTTTGAACCGTGTTCAGCACGAATCCAATCAGCATTCGGAAGGTTCACTCCAATTGGTGTACTTGGTGAAGTATCTCCAGATTCAGCAGCCACTTCGACAGTTTTGTACGAAATACCAACTACATTTTTCTTTTTATGTTCTGGTAATAAAGGTGAATTATCTTCAAACCATTGTGCGCTTTTAGAAATCACATCCATTTTGGCAGACATATCAAAATCTTTGATTTGAACGGTACTTTCGTACGAACCTTTATGTCCAAGCGGATCGTTATAAACTTCGATAAATCCGTTGATGTAATCGATATTTCCTTCGGTTGCATTTAACCATGCAATATTATAAGCATCCCAAGTTTTTAAATCACCTGTTTTATAAAATTCGATTAAAAGTTTTAATGCATCAGCTTGTGCAGGATTTTCGGCAACAGTTACAGCTTTTTCTAACCAAAAAATAATTTGGTCAATTGCTGCTCCGTACATGCCACCACTTTTCCAAACTTTCTCTTCTAATTTACCTGAATTATTACGAATCAATTTGGTGTTTAAACCTGTTGAAATCGGACGTAAAGAATCTAAATGTACAAATGAATTATAGAATTTTTCGACATCAACATCTGAGATATTTTTGCCATAAAAGTTCACCGCAGAACCTTGAACAAATCCTTTTGATTCGTCTAAGTTTACTTTTTTAGCATCAACATCGTTAAACAAAATTTCAACAACAGTTCCGTCTAAATTGGTATCTGTATCTTTTAATAACTTTTGAAAATACGATTGAGAAAAACCTGGCTTTATTTTATCGTTTGAATAATGATGATGAATTCCGTTTGAAAACCAAACACGTTTTACATAAACCTCGAATTTTTTCCAATCGTCAGTCGTTTTATCACCATCAAAATTTTGATAAATATTTTCTAAAGCGGCACGGATTTTTAAATTGTATTTGTAGTTCTGATCCCAATAAATATCACGACCTGCATAACCAGCTTGCGCTAGATAATAAACTAATTTCTTTTCTTTTAAGGTTAATTTATTCCAACTAGGAATGTCGTATTTTAAAACTTCAATATCGGCAAACTTATCGCCTTCAAATTGAATTTGAGTCAAACTATCTATCAACGCTTTGTTTTTATCAAGCGTTTCTTTTTTATTACATGATGTGAACATTACCATTGCTAATGTGAATGCTGCAATTGTATTTAATTTCATCTTCTTAATCTTTAAGTAAAAACAAATATAACGAATATTACGATTTCTTGGTTTCGTTTAGTATTTGATTTAAATTTTCTAAACTCAATATTTTTTTTGAATGATAATATCTCAAAACAATTTCAGCTTTTACCAACTCGTTATCGTGCGATTGATAAAAATTAAATTGATATATTTTTCCTTCTTTTGTTTTCAAGGTACAAACATTTCCTACACCACTTGATATTTTTGGTCCAATCCATTTATTTCTATCATAACGAATAAAAAAATCATCGTTAATAAAATGAATCGATTCGATATTTTCTAACGGAATTTCTTCTTTTGCAATCTGGATGTTATTTTTATTTAAGGTAAGATTACCTATAAACTTCCCGCGTTTGAAATCGATTTTATAATGATTTAAAATAATCGTTACAATTAATGGCACGAAAGATAAAATAAAAATTATCGTAACAATCCAATAAGCGTAAACGTTTATATCAGCAATCGACCGCATCCAAACAAAAGCAATCGTTGCAATTAATATGATTGCTAAACTATAAAACTCAAAATAAAGTTTTTTTATTTTGGCCGATTTAAATATAGGATAATTGGTAACTGGCATAAAAAAAGTAAGCTCTGAAAATCAAAGCTTATTGTTGCGGTAAAATATTTTTAAGAAATTCACTCATTTGGTCGAATAAATCTTTTGGATTTGCGTATTTGATATGAAAATTTGACAATCCGTATAAGATTGGAGAAATTGGCGCGTTTTCATGTTGTAAATAAACAATAGGTTTGCGTTTTGCTTTTGCGTAACCAACTTCAACAGATGAAGTAACGGTTTCGTAAGTGGTTTCGACAATAACAAAATTACTATTATCAATTTCTTTTAAAGCTTTCTGAACCAATTCGATCTCTTGTCCTTCTTCAAAAACGTGCTTATCTACAAAAATATATTGCTCAACACTGGCTGTACTTAACGCCATTCCTAAAGCAATAATCTCTTTGCTTAATTTTTTTCTGCTATTGTGATCTACTGAAACGTATGCTTTCATAAATATTATTCTGATAATGTTTGTAAAGATACGGTATTTTGTATGATTAATAAAGAGTTATTTATTCTGTAACAACAGTTTCTCTTTCGCCATCTTCTTGTTTACCCTCTTTAATCATTTCGTTAACTTCTTTCATTTCGTCTTTTTCAAGTTCTTCGACTAAATCATCTTGAACATTATTCTTTTTATCGATATAAAATTCACAAAATAAAGGCAAATGATCAGAGCCAAAATTTTCTTGAGCTTCTATTTTTTCAACAAAAATATCTGAACTATGAAACATTTGATCGATCGGAAAACGAAGAAACCAATATTTGGCATGAAAAGTAGAAATCAATCCACGACCAATTCTAGGATCAATCATTTCGGATGTTTTCCTAAATAAAACCGAAGATTTTGCCCAAGCAACATTATTAAAATCTCCAACAACAATTGAGGTATATTTATTATTTCGAATATTTTTAGCAACAGATAATAATTCACCATCTCGTTCTTTAGAAGTTTCTTCTTCCGTGGGACTAGGCGGCGGCGGATGCACTCCAAAGAAAACAAATTCAAATCCATCTTTGGTTTTCATCAAAGCTTCGACACTTGGAATATCATCAGCAACAAAATAATGAACCGAAGATTTTTTAATTTCAATTTTTGAATATAAATGAATGCCATAAGTATTTTCTAATCCAACCTCAACAAAATAAGGATAATTATTTTTAAAAACCTGCATCGCATTTTCCCAATCACCGTTAGATTCCATCGTTAAGATGACATCTGGATTTTGTTTTTTCACGTAGGAAATAAACTTCTGATAATCTTTATTAAACTGAAAAACGTTCGCAGAAATTAAAGTAATTGTTTTAGAAGCTTTATTCGTTTTAATATGTTTTTCAATTTTAAACAAAGGCGTGTATTTATACAATAAAGAAACTTCATAAATCACACAACCAATCAAGGCAATCTGAAAACAATAAAAAAACACATCGCTTTTTACGAAGATAAAACCAAAGATTAAAAGCAATACTTGAAAAATCAGAATTTGAACTTTTCCAAAGTCGAAAACCCTAAAAAACCAATGCTGATTTGGGATTAAAGGAATAAATGTAGAAATAATTAAAAGCGAACCGAATATGCAATAGAAAATTTTCATAGTTTTTTATATGAAAGTATGAAAATTTATCTAAAAAACAAACAAGTTATTTAAAATTAAGCAGTTGCATCACTCGTTTGAATTCTGATTGAGGTTCTGCTTTAATTTCTAAAACTTCGTTCGTAACCGGATGATTTAATTTTAACGAAGCTCCATGTAACATCATCGTATTCATTTCATATTTCTCTAACCAAAGTTTATTTTGTTTGTTGCATCCGTGCGGACGATCTCCAATAATCGGATGTAAAATATGCGCCAAATGTTTACGAATTTGATGCATTCTTCCGGTATACGGAAAAGCTTCAACCAAACTATATCGAGAAGTTTGGTGTTTACCCGAAGGCAAATCGATCTCAGCTGTTTGCATACATTTTATCAAAGTTTGTGCTTCTTGCAAAACTCCGTTATCTTTATAAAGCGGATAATCAATAAGCATTTCTTCAGGCGCAAAACCACGTACAATAGCTATATATCGTTTTTCAATTTGTTTGGTTGTAAATTGTTCCGTCAATATTCGATTCACTTCTTTATCAAAAGCAAAAAGTAAAACACCCGAAGTTTTTCTATCTAAACGATGTACCGGAAAAACTTTCTTCCCAATTTGATCACGCAACAATTGAATAGCAAATTCAGAAGCATCACGAGCAATTGGCGATTGATGTACCAACAATCCGTGTGGTTTATTAATAGCAATTATATATTCGTCTTGATAAAGAATTTCTAACGGATTCATTTTTTAGTATATTTATGGAAATCATTTTACGCTTCAAAGTTAGGGTAAATTGAATATTCGAAATTATATAAAAACAAAAAAACGTCCGATTGCTCAGACGTTTTTCTATATAAACGATATTCGTTTTATATTATTTGTTAGCTGCAAAACGAGCTGCAACTTCTGCCCAATTTACCACGTTAAAGAAAGCGTTGATATAATCTGGTCTTCTGTTTTGGTAGTTTAAGTAGTAAGCATGTTCCCAAACATCCATTCCTAAGATTGGAGTTCCACCACAAGTTACACCTGGCATTAATGGATTGTCTTGATTTGGCGTAGCACAAACTTCTAATTTACCATCTTTCACACATAACCAAGCCCATCCAGACCCGAATTGTGTAGCTCCAGCTTTAGCGAAAGCATCTTTGAAAGCATCAAAAGAACCAAAAGCAGCATCAATTGCTTCAGCTAATTCTCCTGTTGGTAAACCACCACCATTTGGGCTCATTACTGTCCAGAATAAATTGTGGTTGTAAAATCCACCACCGTTATTTCTTACAGCTCCGTTAGACATGTCTAAGTTAGCTAAGATTTCTTCAATTGTTTTTCCTTC
The DNA here is from genome assembly GCF_013389595.1 of Flavobacterium sp. I3-2. Lineage (NCBI taxonomy): Bacteria > Pseudomonadati > Bacteroidota > Flavobacteriia > Flavobacteriales > Flavobacteriaceae > Flavobacterium > Flavobacterium sp. I3-2. The sequence continues at coordinate 1,624,762 of NZ_CP058306.1, read as the reverse complement.
TAATTCAGTTCCAGCGATAGCTGCATTTAAATTAGTAGTATAAGCTTGGTGGTGTTTTGTATGATGGATTTCCATTGTACGAGCGTCAATATGAGGCTCTAATGCATCATAAGCATATGGTAAACTTGGTAATTCAAAAGCCATGGTTTAATATTTTTAATGATTAGTATTTATTTTTAATCAAATTTAGTAATATTTGTTGAAATTAAAAAATAAGGCGTAACTTTTATAAGTTAACAAAATCTTAAAAAGCTAACTATTTTGAACAGAACAGCTTTCTCTATTTACAATGCTTCGGCAGGTTCGGGAAAAACACATACCTTGGTAAAAGAATATCTAAAAATATTAATGTTAGATAAATCTTATGATGGTTATCGAAAAATTTTAGCCATCACTTTTACTAATAAAGCAGTTAACGAAATGAAATCGCGCATCGTTTCCGCTTTGTATGCTTTTTCACTTCCAGAAATCGACAAAAAAAATGCACAAATGTTGCAGCAAATTGCCGAAGAATCAGGTTTGGAAGAAATTGTAATTCGCGAAAAATCAAAAATCATTATCAAAAACATCATTCACAATTATGCTGCTTTTGATATTTCAACCATTGATAAATTCACCCATAAAGTGATTCGTTCGTTTGCACACGATTTAGATTTACCGATGTCTTTCGATGTTTCGTTAGATACCGAAGCTCTTTTACAAGAAGCTGTAGATTCAATCATTGCAAAAGCCGGAACCGACGAAACCTTAACCAAATTGTTAATTGATTTTTCGTTAGATAAAACCGATAACGACAAAAGTTGGGATGTTTCACGCGAATTAATGGAAATTGGCCGATTGCTTTTAAACGAAAATAATCGAACAGAATTAGAGCTATTCCATCAAGCAACCATTCCTGATTTTATTGAGATTAGAAAAAAACTTCAAGCTGAAATCAAAGAGTTAAACGAATTAGCTAAAGCTTTAGCTAACGAAATTTTTGATATTATTAATACAAACGGAATTGAAATTAAATCATTTTCCGGACAATATTTCCCTAAACATATTCAATCGATTTTAGATGACAAATTCAGTAATTCCTCAAAAAAATATATTGAACCAGAAGATATTAAAATTAATAAAACAGCGAAAGAAAAAGAAGTTATCGAAAGTTTAATTCCTGATTTTCTTCAGCAAACAAACAAAATTTATGAAGCTTTCGGAAAGAAATCGTTTTACGAAGCTTTCTTAAAAAATCTTACGCCACTTTCTTTATTAAATTCCATTAGTTTAGAAATTGAGCGCATTCAAACCGAACAAAATATTTTATCTATTTCGCAATTCAACGCAATCATTAATAACGAAATTCAAAATCAGCCAGCGCCTTTTATTTACGAACGTTTGGGAGAAAAATACCGTCATTTCTTTATTGATGAATTTCAAGATACATCGGAAATGCAATGGAATAATTTAATTCCGTTAATTGACAATGCGCTTTCAGGCGAAGATGCTTCGGGAGCTCAAGGCTCGTTAATGATTGTTGGTGATCCAAAACAATCTATTTACAGATGGCGTGGCGGAAAAGCAGAACAATTTATTTCGTTAAGTAAAGAAGAAAATCCGTTTTCAAATCCAGATAAAGCAACCAAATTTTTAGAAACCAATTATCGTAGTTACGAACAAGTAATTACGTTTAATAACGATTTCTTTAAACATGTTGCTAACGAATTTGAACATCCAGATTATAAATATTTATACGAAAACGAAAGTTCGCAAAATAGCAATTCAAAATTAGGTGGATTTGTAGAAATTCAGTTTTTGGAAGATTTAGAAAAATCGGAAAACGAAGAAGAAACCAAAACCGATCAATATTTAAAAGCAACTTTAAAAACCATTGAAGATGTTTTAGCTCAAGGTTTCAAATATCAAGACATTGCCATTTTAACTCGAAAAAGAAAAGATGGTGTTTTATTGGCAAATTTCTTAACAGAAAACAACATTCCAATTTTATCTTCAGAAACGTTATTGATTAATAACGCAACAGAAGTTAAACTGATTTTGAATGTTTTAAAATACATCAAAAACAATCGCGACGACGAAGCCAAAGCTCAAATGTTGTATTTCATCGCTCGCAATAAACAATCGGTTTTACCGGTTCACGATTTTATTACGGAAGGAATGAAACACAGAAACGAAACCGATTTCCAGAAATGGTTAAACGATTTTGGTATTCCGATGGATTTTGCTTTCGCACGAAAAAACTCGTTATATGTAACCACAGAATACATCATTGATCATTTCATAAAAGAAAAGAAAACACTTTCGTACGTACAATATTTTATGGATTTGGTTTTGGAACGAACCGTTCGTTTACAAAGTTCAATTTCTGATTTTCTTACCTACTGGGAAGATAATTATGAAAAACTAAGTATTCCTTCGCCAGAAAATACAAATGCCGTTAAAATGATGACCATTCACAAATCAAAAGGTTTGGAATTTCCGGTGGTTATTTTTCCGTTTGCCGAAGAAGATTATTCGCGTTCACGAGATAAAATTTGGGTAGAAATTGAAGGTTTTGATGAATTAAACATTCCAAAAGCATTAATCGATTTAAATAAAAATGTTCGTGAATATGGTGTAAAAGCACAAGAAATTTTCGACATTAAAAAGCAAGAAGATTTACTTGACAACATCAACGTACTTTATGTTGCTTTAACACGTGCCGAAGAACAATTGTATATCATTTCCAACAAAAAAATAAGTTCAAAAGGTGAATTAGCGAATAATATGTCGTCGTTATTTGTGTCTTTTTTACAAAATTTAAATTTATTTTCGGAAGAAGAAAACGTTTATCCGTTCGGAGAAAAAGTTCGAATTTCAGAAAAGAAAATACTTTCTCCTGAAGAAATTGAAGCAACTTCGCCAAAACTAATTACAGCCGTTGAACACGGAATAGATAAAGAAAATACCATTAAAATTGCACAACGCGAAGCTTTAATGTGGGATACATCAACACAAAAATCTATTGAATACGGTAATTTAGTGCACGAAATCCTTTCAAAAATTAAATACAAAAAAGATATTAAAGAAGCTATTTCAACAGCTATTTTTGAAGGTTTATTGGTTTTAGACCAAGAAGATAAAGTACGCTCAAGTATTGAAATGATTTGTAATCACGAAGAATTACAAGATTTCTTTAGAGATGATTTTAAAGTCTTTAACGAACAAAACATTCTTAAAAAAGGAATGCCAAATATAAAACCCGACCGCGTAGTCATTAAAGATAAGGAAGCTTACATTTTAGATTATAAAACTGGAGCTTATCACAAAAAACACGAAGAGCAAGTAAAAGAATACGAATTAGCTCTAATTGAAATGGGATTGAACGTAACCAAAAAAGCTTTGGTTTATACCCAAGAAGATGATTTAAAAATAATACATTTGCAATAACTCAACTTAAAATAAATTATGTACGGATCTATTAAAAATCACTTACAAGCCGAACTTGAATCGATTAAAGAAAGTGGACTTTACAAAAAAGAACGCATCATCGTTTCACCTCAAGGTGCAGAAATTAAAATTAGTACTGGAGAAACCGTATTAAATTTCTGTGCAAACAACTATTTAGGACTTTCTTCACATCCAGAAGTTGTTCAAGCTGCAAAAGATGCTTTAGATACTCATGGATTTGGAATGTCGTCTGTACGTTTCATTTGTGGAACTCAAGATATTCATAAAGAATTAGAATCTAAAATTGCATCGTTCTACGGAACTGAAGATACTATTTTATATGCTGCTGCATTCGATGCTAATGGTGGTGTTTTTGAACCTTTATTAGGAGCTGAAGATTGTATTATTTCAGATAGTTTAAATCATGCTTCAATTATTGATGGAGTTCGTTTATGTAAAGCTGCTCGTTACCGTTACGAAAATAACGACATGGCAGATTTAGAAAAACAATTACAACAAGCTGTTGCAGACGGACGTCGTTTTAAATTAATAGTTACAGACGGAGTTTTCTCAATGGACGGATTAGTTGCACCGCTAGATAAAATTTGTGATTTAGCAGATAAATACGATGCCATGGTTATGGTTGACGAATGTCACGCTGCCGGATTTATTGGAGCAACTGGTAAAGGAACTTTAGAATACAAAAACGTAATGGGTCGTGTAGATATCATTACAGGAACATTAGGTAAAGCTTTAGGTGGCGCTATGGGTGGTTACACAACTGCTAAAAAAGAAGTTATTGAAATATTACGTCAACGTTCACGTCCGTATTTATTCTCAAACTCTTTATCTCCAGCAATTGTAGGAGCTTCATTAAAAGTTTTCGAATTATTAGAAAAAGATACAACTTTAAGAGACCAATTAGAATGGAATACAAATTATTTCAAAAAAGGTTTGAGAGAAGCTGGTATTGATTTCATTGACGGAGATTCTGCAATTGTACCCGTAATGTTGTATGATGCAAAGTTATCACAAGTTATGGCAGATAAATTATTACAAGAAGGCATCTATGTTATTGGATTCTTCTTCCCTGTTGTACCAAAAGATAAAGCGAGAATTCGTGTACAATTATCTGCAGCTCATACACAAGCTCATTTAGACAAAGCAATCGCAGCTTTTACAAAAATCGCGAAAGAATTAGGCATAATTTAACAAAAACTACCAAAAACAAAGAAATCAACTAAAATTAATTAACTTTTTTTTTTGATTTTACATATTAACAATGTACTTTTGTACAGATATTACATTTTGTAAAAAACAATAGTTATGAAACATTTCAACAAATTATTTGTAGCTGCTATCTTATTTGCTGGAGTAACAACTCAAGCACAGAATGCAGACCAACCGTGGGCTGTTACCGTGGGTATGAATGCTTTAGATGGAGCTCGTGTAAGTGCTGCGTCGAAATTTGAGAACCAAATGGGACAATACTTCGAAACAAAAAACTGGAGTATTTTACCATCTGCATCTGTATTAGGTGTTTCTCGTCACATTGGAGGTAAATTTTCAGTTGGTTTAACAGGTTCTGTTAACAAAATGACTAAAATGGTTAACCCAATTTACGTGAACAACGGAACTACTGCTAAACCAAACTGGGTTAATACAGGTCAACGTGAAAGAGTTGATGTAGATTTAATGTACTATGCTATCGACGCAAACGTTAAATACCGTTTCATCAAAGACAGTTGGTTTGACCCTGCTATCTTCGTAGGTGGAGGTTACGAATTCTTAGGTAAAGCATCAGCTGGAACAGTTGGTGGAGGTTTATCTTTAGGCTTCTGGTTTACAGAAAACATTGGATTAAACTTATCTTCCACTTACAAATATTCATTTGATGATACAAGAACTCCAAATGTTGACGTTCCATCACATTTACAACATATTGCTGGAGTAACTTTCCGTTTCGGTGGAAAAGATACTGACGGAGACGGAATCCTAGATAAATACGATGAGTGTCCAGAAATTCCAGGTTTAAAACAATTCAATGGTTGTCCTGATACTGACGGTGACGGAATCCCTGATCATTTAGATGATTGTCCAGATGTATTTGGTTTAGCTGAATTTAATGGTTGTCCTGATACTGATGGTGATGGAATCCCAGATAATCAAGATGCTTGTCCAGAAATTCCAGGATTACCACAATTCAACGGATGTCCAGACACTGACGGTGACGGAATTCCTGATCAATTAGACGAATGTCCATTAGTTCCTGGTCCAATTGAAAACAACGGTTGTCCTTGGCCAGACAGAGACGGTGATGGTGTTCCAGACAAATTTGATAAATGTCCTGATGTACCTGGATTAAAAGAATACGACGGATGTCCAAAACCTAAACCAACTGAACAAGTTGTAACTGAAAAACTTCAAAACATCTTATTCAACTTAGGTAAATCAACTTTAAGACCAGAGTCTGCATCTAAATTAGATGAAGCAGCAAATATTATCAAGAATTCTCCAAAAGAAAACTTCGTAGTAATTGGTATGACTGACAAAACTGGTTCTGAAGCAGTTAACTTAAAACTATCTAAAGAAAGAGCTGCAGCTGTAGTAAAAGCTTTAGAGGCAAGAGGGGTTAACCCAGAAGTATTAAAATCTATCGGAATTGGAAGCCAAGATGCAACAGTACCTGCTTCTGCTTCTAACGAAGAAAGACAAAAAGATAGAAAAGTAATCGTAAGAACTATTTCTAGCGATGAGTTTAAAGTAATGAAGAAAAATGACCTTCCTGCTTCTAAACCAGCTAAAAAAAGAAAATAATTAATAACGATTATTTTAAATAATAAAATCAGAACAGAATTTATTTCTGTTCTGATTTTTTTTGTTTAATTTCGAAAACATGTCAAAACAACTTCAATCATAAAGCACAAAGAACTTAACTAATTCATGAATACATTCTTAGACAAAATAGCTTCGCAAATAATACAAGATTTCCCAGAAAACTTTGAAAATTTAACGCTAGTTTTACCAAACAAAAGAGCAAGAATCTTCTTTATTGAAAAATTGAAAAAGCAAACTACTAAAACGTTCTTTGCTCCAAAAATTATAAGCATTGAAGAATTTATTTATGAAATAGCAAAAATTAAATCCATAGATAATATTGAATTATTATTCTGCTTTTATGAAGTTTACAAAAAACTAACACCTAAAGAAAACGTTCAAGATTTTGAAACTTTTTCAAATTGGGCTAAAATGCTATTAGGAGATTTCAATGAAATTGACCGCTACTTATTAAAACCTGAGCATGTTTTTTCATACTTAAAAGATATAGAAGATATTAAACATTGGGCTGTAGATTTGGAAAACAGAACACCGATGATTGAAAAATATCTTAACTTTTGGGATATGATGCCAATATATTACAGCAACTTATACGAATATTTAATAAAAGAAAAAAAGGGTTATCAAGGTTTAATCTACAGAGAAGCTGTTCGAAACCTTCAAAATTTTATTTCTGAAAATAATAATACTAAAATATATTTTGCCGGATTTAACGCCTTAAATCAATCAGAAGAAAAAATCATTCAAGAACTTTTAAAACATAATATTGCTAAAATATTTTGGGACATTGACCAATCAATCCTAAATGACCCGTTTCACGACGCAGGATTATTTGCTCGTAAGATAAAATCTAATTGGGGTTACTATAATACACATCCGTTTGAATGGATTGTAGATGAATTTAGTCAAGAAAAAAACATACAAATAATTAGTACACCAAAATCGGTTGGACAAGCTAAAATTACAGGAAAAATAATTGAAGAAATTAGCAAAACAAAAACGGACTTAACTGATGTTGCAATTGTTTTGAGTGAAGAAAATCTATTAATTCCTGTTTTATACTCGTTACCAAACGAAGTAAAAAGTTTGAACATTACAATGGGTTATGACAGCAAATCAAATCCAGTTCAAATATTTATTCAAAAATGGTTTAGAATGCACATCAATGCTTTAAACCGAAATAAAAAAACATATACCTTTTATCATAAAGATGTAACAGAAGTTTTAGCACACCCTTTAATCGAAGGAATGATTCATAGTTTCAAAGTAGTTGACAAAATAAACAAAAATAATTTGACGTTCTTTTCAGATGTGATGCTGAGTCAATTTCAAGAAAAAGAAAATGAATTATTTTCAATCCTTACAGAAAAATGGAATCAGAATGCACTTGAAATCACCAATCGATTAATTAAAATTTTATTGTTAATCAAAGCTAATCTTAACGAAAAAGAAGACAAACTTTCATTAACCTTCTTATATGCTATTTACAAGGCTATTAACCAACTAAAAAACTATGTAATAAAATACGACAGCATCAATTCGGCCGACCAACTTTTTAGTATTTACAAACAAATTATTGAACTTGCAGAAGTTTCATTTGAAGGTGAACCTTTATCAGGACTTCAAATTATGGGTGTTCTAGAAAGTCGTGTTTTAGATTTTGAAACCGTTATTATCACATCATTAAATGAAGGGAAATTCCCTGCCGGAAAAACAAACAATTCATTTATTCCGTTTGATGTAAAATTAGAATTAGGCTTACCGACTTTTAAAGAGAAAGACGCTATTTACAGCTATCATTTTTATCATCTTTTATTAAGAGCAAAAAATATTTATTTATTACACAACACCGATTCTGAAGGAATTGATGCAGGTGAAAAAAGTAGATTTATCACACAATTAGAATTAGACAAACGCAAAAAACACAACATCTCTAACGAAAATTATTTTGCGTTAATTCCAGATAAAGCTTATGAAAATCTAAGCATTGAAAAATCAAATTTATTAAACGAGAAACTAAAAAATATAGCAACTGATAAAGGTTTTTCTCCTTCGGCATTATCGAATTATTTAAGAAATCCGATGCAATTTTATTTTCAACGTGTTTTAGGAATCAACGAAGTCGATGAAGTTGAAGAAAACGTTGCTTTGAACACACTCGGAACAATCATTCATAATTCATTAGAAGAATTATACAAACCATTTATAGGTAAATTTCTTACAATTGCAGATTTTGACTGGATGATTGAAAATGCGAATCAAAAAATTTCAGAACAATTTAACGAAGTTTATTCAAGCAATACAGATAAGTTAGGTAAAAACTTATTAGCGTTTGAGGTTGCCAAACGAAATATATTTCATTTTTTAAAACTAGAAAAAACAGAAATTGAGAACGGTGTTGCTTTAAAAATTTTAGGATTAGAACAACGTTTATCACACGAAATAAATGACGACAGACTTCCTTATCCTGTAAAAATTTCAGGAATTGTTGACCGTATTGAATTACGCGATAATGTCATTCGAATTATTGATTACAAAACCGGAAAGGTCGAAAAATCTAATGTAACTATTCAAAATTTTGAAGGACTTACCAAAGATTTAAAATACGAAAAAGTTATTCAGCTTTTAGGCTACGCTTTGATGTATCAAGACCATATCAATAACCACGATTTGCAAGTGGCTATTTATTCATTTAAAAACAGAAAAGAAGGCTATTTATTATTTGGTTTAAAAGAAGATAAAAACATCATTAATAACATTGACAAACAAATTATCAAACAATTTAAAGAAGAACTAATTCATTTAATTTTAGAAATTTTAAATCCTGAATTAGCTTTTATTGAAGCTGAAGTTTAATTATTTTTTCTTAAAAAAATTTTGCAAGATTTGAATTAATTCAGATTCTTTTTCTAACGGAGCCATGTGACCACAATCTAAAACAAAAGTAGTTACATCGGCTTCTTTTGTTTCGTCTAAAATTTCAGATTCTGGTGCAATTAAATCTTGTTTACCAGTTACAATTAATTTTGAATAAGGTCCAAAATGCAATAAAACCTCTCGATCATTTCTAATTTTCATTCCTTCAAGAGCAGCTACAACTCCTTGAACAGAAGTTTTCAAAGCTTGTTCACGAATTAAATCAATCTGATCAGCAAACAATTCTCGAGCCGAATCAGAAAACAAATTATTAATTGCCATAGAAATAAAAGCAGTTGCATTTTTTTTGACAACCTGAATTGCACGATCTCTATTAAACTTACGTTCATTAGAATCAGAACGTGTTGACGAGTTAATCAAAACCAAACTACGAACATGATCCGGATACAATTCTGCAAAAGCTAAAGCTACATAACCACCCATTGAATGCCCAATTAAAGTTGCTTTTCGAATTCGTAATTCAGAAAGCAAAGCATAAATCATATCTGCTTGATCTTCCATGGTGTGAATGTATCCAAAATTTTCAGATTCACCGTGACCAAATAAATCAATTGTTATGACACGATATTTAGCATTGAAATAATTTACATAAGATGTCCACATGTTTTTATTTTCTAAAAAACCATGCAAAAAAACTAAAGCTGAACCTTTTCCAGATTCTGTATAACTAATTTGAGTGTTTTTATATGTAAACGTTTCCACCTTAATAAAAATATTAAATCACAAAATTAAAACAACTTTACATCTTATAAAAAAGTGTTTGTTCAATTTATCAAATAAATATCAACATTGACTTATGTAATAAAAAAGAGTATTTTTGCTAAAAAAACATTATGAAAAAAATTTTAACTCTTCTGTTATTTTCTTTTTATTTATTTACATATGCTCAAGAAGATGACAATCGCATTTACTTTGAAGTAGATCAAATAGCTACGTATCAAGGTGGATATGCTAATTTCAACAAATACATTTCGGATAACATCAATTGTAAAGTAAAAATCAATAAAAGAGAAAAAAATCAAATTCAACTTAGATTTATTGTTGAAAAAAATGGAGAGATTAAAAACGTAGAAATTCTTTCAGAAAAACCATTTGTTTGTAGTAAAGAAATTGGACAAGCTATAAAAAAATGTCCTTATTGGAAAGCGGCACGAAAAAACAATTTACCCGTCAGATCTATTGTACAAATGGATGTAAATTTTGAAAAATAATGAAGAAGTTTTTTTTATTTTGCTTTACTTCTATTCTAGCTCCATTGGGCAGTTATGGACAGATAGAAAACGATTCAACAACTATTGATTACAAAGAAGAAATAATCAGAGCGAAACCTGTAGATGGCTTAGATAATTTTAAATTAAAATTTGCCGAGTCCTTTTCAATTCCTACAGAACGAATTTTAGAAATCAACCGTAAACAACTAAGCTTAATTATTTCTTTTCAAGTAGACGAAAATGGTAAACTAGACAATGTAAAAGTTTTAAACGATAAATATAAATTGACGCCTGAGATCAGTCAAATTTTTAAAACGCTTCCTGATTGGATTCCTTCGCAAAGAAATGGGATAAACGTTTCTTCATACACTTCAATACCAATAACTATAAATTTTAGTTTACCAGATTACGAAAAAAGCGAAAATAGTATTGAAAAAAGGAGAGCGCTTGAGGCAGAATATAGAGCCTTTTATTATGAATTCAATACGCATATGATTTATCCGAGAGATTTTTGGGAAAGATATTATTATAAAAAAGGCGCTTACGATACAGGAGAAAATAAGACTTCGAACGAGTTTAGATATATGATTGAATTTACCATCAATGAAGAAGGTAAATTTGAAAATATCAAAACAATTGTAGATAAAAAACCTGACGAATATTTAAACAAAGCAGTAAAAAGAGCGCTTGCCAAATGTACTCCTTGGGAACCTGCAGTTGAGAATGGCAAAAAAGTTAAATCAACTATGAAATTACCTGTTACACTTTCTATAAAAAAATAAAAAAATGCCCTAAAAGTTTTTAACGTTTAGGGCATTTTAACAAAAATCACATTATAAAAACTTAATTATTTCATTTTTTAACGCATCATATTCGCCTTGAAGAATTAAACCGTTATCTAATAGTTTTTTATAATTCTGAAGTTTTTCAAATAATTCTTCTTTTGTCAATTGATTTAAAGATTTATTTTCTTTTGCCATTTCTTGATTTTGAGCAATTACTTCGGCAACTTCTTCTTTGAAATCATCAGTTGCAATCAATTGCTTAGGCTGCTCAATTAAAGAAGAAAAATCAGTCACTTCCTCAACAACAACTTCAGGAATTATTTCTGCCTCGTCTATTACAATTTCTGCTTCTTCGACGTGAGCTTCGAATTTTGAAAACAAAGTTGATTGCTTGCTCAATTCCAATTGTTCTTTAGCAAACGTATATAATTTTCTAGCTTGATTCTTTGGAATATAATCGATGGTTTCTGTAATATCGGTTTTTGTTACAAAAGAAAATTCAGATCCTAATAAATTTTCCTTAACCATTGGCGCAACAATTTCTTGCCAATCATAATCTGTAAAACTCATTGACAATCCTAAATTTTTAGGTTTACAAATAATGATCCTTTTATTAGTCATCACAATACTATCAGGAAAAACCGTCAAAGCAGGTTTTTTCTGAACACCAATGTAACCAATTTCCTCACCTTGCATTAAAAGATTATCTAACTTTTCAGTGATTTTTTCTATTGCTTTTGGATCTTGGTCTTCGTTTAAAATCTTTTTTAAATTATCTAACATAAATGATTTCTTTTTTAAAAAACTCAATTCGAATTCACGACTGAGATTTATCAATTAAAATTACATCAATAAATTTATTTATCAAAACATTTTAATTTTCATTAACTTCAATCTGTGCTTTCTTAGACAAACTTTTAAATACCAAATCATACGACTGTTGGATCAATTCACGAAGCAAAACCAACGGAACATCTTCGTTAATTTTAACTGTATTCCAATGTTTCTTGTTCATGTGATAACCCGCTTCGATTCCTGAATAACTTTCGCGAAGTTCAATTGCCTTCTCAGGATCGCATTTAAGATTCACCTTCGGATTTCCGTTTTCCCATTCAGAAAGCGAAGAAAGTGCATAGATTTTACCGCCAACTTTAAAAACCAACGTATCCTCATCGAACGGAAAATGTTCGGTGGTTCCTTTTAAATTCAAACAAAAATCGTAAAACTGATCGAGTTGCATAAGCTAAAATATTTGATATAAAATAGGTTTACTTGGCGACGCATCGTTTTCAAACGAAGCTATTTGCATATTAATAACATAAGCACCATCTTTAATTGCATCTTCAACAAAAATAAGTTCGGTAATTGTACAATCAAAACGTGCATCTTCATTAACAATTTGTGTATTTTGCACATTCCAAAAAGCCTTATGCGCTAACAATTTACCTTCGTCAACTTCTTTATCTACGCTTGGCAAATCAATCAACAAATGCTTCACTCCTATTTCTCGAATGTAAATTGCAGCTTCTTCGGTTAGATATGCCGGATTTGAATTCGAATAATTCTTATGCTTTTTATCGGAAAGATTTGGCATCGTACGAATAACCAAAGCTTCAGGTGTTTTTCCGTTTAAAGCTTTTTCGATTTGATTTTTTGTAATGATAAAATCCGATTCGAAAGTTTGAGGTTCAACCGAAATCAATTCAACTATAAAAAAGAATTGTTTTAAGGTTTGATTGATCGAATAAAAATCTTTGGTAATATGCCCTAAACACTCGGTATGCGTTCCGTGTCCGTGCGGATTAAACAAAATATTATTAAAATTGGTTGATGATTTCCCTGAAGAAACGCTTCCTACAAAATCTCCCATAACCACTGGAATAATTTCAGGTTTATCTAAATACCAAGCAATTGGGTTTTGCTCGTTGTTTTGAATTGGTAACGAAATATCTAAAGGTTTAGATAAATCTATTTCGTAGGTTTTATGATTGTGTTGAATACTTGTTTTCATGGTATGTTATTTAGCTAAAACGCTCAGATAAATATATAAAAACAAATTATAAATTAACGATAAGTACTTGGATAAATATTTTGAATTATATTAACTCAATTAGATTTTGTCCAAGTTTAATAAAACGAGAGGTTTAGTAAATTCTGTGCATCTGTGGCTAAGACAAAAAACTAATCAATCATAAACAATTCAGAAGCTATTCCGTCACAGAAAAACTTTCCTTTTAAAGTTGTTTTTAAAACGTTATTTTCAATAATTAATTGTTCTTTCTTGATGAAATAAGCAGCGTTTTCTAAAAGATAATTTAGATAAGCAGTTCCAAAATCGTTATCAATTTTCGATAACGAGACGTCCCAAATAGTTCGTAAACCCGTCATTACATATTCGTTATAACGATCTTGAATACTTAAGGTTTCCACTTCATTAGGCAATTCGTTTGCTTGGATTTTCTGAATATAAATGGCGTTATTGGCAATATTCCACGAACGGTTTTCGCCGTCAAAACTATGCGCCGATGGTCCAATTCCTACATATTTTTTTCTTAACCAATAAGCTGAATTGTTTTTAGAAAAATACTCAGGTTTTCCAAAATTAGATAATTCGTAATGCACAAAACCAGCATTTTCAAGCATTTCAACCAAAGCTAAAAAATGTTCGTGAGCCAAACCATCATCGGTATTCGCTATTTTCCCTTTTTTAATTAAAGTTGCCAAAGCGGTTTTTGGTTCAACTGTTAAAGCATAACTCGAAATATGCGGAATGTTTAAACTCAAAGCTAAATTTACGTTTGAACGCCATTTATCTAAACTCATATTCGGCATTCCGTAAATTAAATCAATCGAAATATTATCAAAATATTGGGTCGCGGTTTTCAAACATTGCAAAGCTTCTTCTGCATTATGCGCGCGATTCATCAATTGTAAATCTTCTTCATAAAAAGATTGAATTCCAATACTCAACCGGTTGATTTTAGATTTCGATAATTCGATAATTCGGTCTGTATTTAAATCATCAGGATTCGCTTCTAAAGTAATTTCAGGATTTTCAACAACATCAAACAAAGAAAATATCGTTTCTAAAATTGCATCAATTTCAGCATTCGAAAGCACACTTGGTGTTCCACCACCGAAATAAATCGTTTCAACAGGTTCGTTAATTTCATTTTTACGCAAATGAATTTCATGAATCAAAGCCGCAATCATTTCATCTTTCTTTTTCATCGTTGTAGAAAAATGAAAATCGCAGTAATGACAAGCTTGCTTGCAAAACGGAATATGAATGTAAATACCTGCCATTATTTTTTGGTTACGCGCTCTTGATTTTGATTAACAAATGATTCCCAACCTGAATAAGATTTTCCGACAACGGTTTTTCCTGAATTAAAAAAATGACAAACTGCAGCTGCCAAACCATCGGTAGAATCGAGATTTTTAGGTAATTCTTTCAAACCTAACAATTGCTGTAACATCTTTGCTACTTGTTCTTTCGATGCATTTCCGTTTCCTGTAATGGCCATTTTAATTTTTTTAGGTTCGTATTCGGTAATCGGAATATCGCGAGATAAACCTGCCGCCATGGCAACACCTTGGGCACGTCCTAGCTTCAACATCGATTGTACATTTTTACCAAAAAACGGGGCCTCAATCGCAATTTCATCCGGATGATGCGTGTCAATCAACTCAATGGTACGTTCAAAAATACGACGCAATTTCATATAATGATCGTCCATTTTACTCAGTTGTAATTCGTTTAACTGAATAAATTCCATTTTGTTTTTTACCACTTTGATCAACCCAAAACCCATGATGGTTGTTCCAGGATCGATTCCTAATATAATGCGTTCTGTACTCAATTCGTTTCGTTAAAATAGTTTCTTACCTTAAAGTAAATTTGTTTCTTTGTAGTATGAAAATTCTCAACAACAAAGCTAAACAATTCTTAACATTAATTATTAAACTTACCATTATTGGTTTGGCTTTTTATTTTGTTAAAAATCAGTTGGCAGAAAAGCCTTTGAATTTAGATATTTTAAGAGAAAGCTTAAACGGAAAATATGCGTATTTGTATATTTTTATCATTTTGTTGTTGACGTTTTTAAATCGATTTATCGAAATTTTAAAGTGGCGAAATTTAATTCAGGTTATTGAAAAGATTTCGATTTGGGAATCAACCAAGCAAGTTTTAAGCGCCATTACTTTAGGAATCTTTACTCCAAACGGAATTGGAGAATACGCTGGAAAAGTTTTATTTTATAAAAAAGAAGATGCCGGAAAAGTGATTCTTTTGAATATGATTTGCAACGGTGTTCAGGTTATTTATGCGATTTCTTTCGGATTAATTGGCGTTTTTTACATCAATCATTTACATAATTTTATTCCTGATATTTATTTCTTGTATTTATTTTTGATTTTAAGCGCTGCTGTAATTTTAATTTTAAGCATCAAAAATATTCAAATTAAAGGTTTTTCGCTTGAATCGATTTTTAAATACATTGGAGAAATCAAAAAAAGTATTCATCGTAAAAACTTGATTTTAGCTTTTTGTCGCTATTTTGTTTTGATGAATCAATACTACTTTTTATACAAATTATTCGATGTAGAAATTCCTTATTTTGTTTTAATCGGAGTTGTTTCGGCGGTTTATTTATTAGCTTCTTCGTTACCTAATTTTCAGATTATCGATTTTGCTTTAAAAGGAAGCGTTGCTATTTTCTTGTTTGGATTATTCGGTGTAAACGAATGGGTAATTGCGATTGTTGCAACTTTAATTTGGATGTTGAATTTAGTGATTCCAATTAGCATCGGAAGTTTGTTTGTACTTTTTTATAAACCCAATAAAACTATTCAAGAGAAATAGGTAAAACAAATTTCGTAGTTACAGGAATCCCACGTTTTAAAGCCGGTTGAATCGGTGTGAAATTTTCATTTTTATTCTGAATCAAAGTATTCAAAAATCTTATATTATAACGAACAGAATCTTTAGGTTCACACTCAAAAAAAACTTTGGAATCTTTGGTAACTGTAACCAAAATATTCATTTCTTTCAGTCCTTTTATTTGATTTATTAAGGAATCTTGTTTTATTTTAGTTTTTAATTCAAGAGTGACTGTATTAAAAAAACACAATCTATTTTCTTCTTTATCCTTTATTGAATCACATGCGTCAATCGTAGGATATTCATCAACTTTAGTCCAATCAATGGTATGCAATTCTTTACGCAACAATTCTTGTGGATCAGGAACTTTTTTGTCTGAAACACAGGAAATCATCGTTAAAAAAATAAATGACAAACCAAACTGAATCTTCATAAAGAAATAATACGTAATTTTAGGTACAAAAATACATCTTTTTTATGGAATATATATTACTATTACTGAGTTTTATATTGATTATATCTGGTCTTATAGGAAGCTTATTACCTGTTTTACCAGGACCATCACTAAGTTGGATTGGACTTTTAGTTTTGTATTTTACTAAGGGAATCGAAATGAATTATTGGATTTTAGGAATTGCACTAATTCTTACAATACTAATTACAATTTTAGATTTTGTAATTCCGGCACAAGGTACCAAGCGTTTTGGAGGGAGTAAATATGGCGTTTGGGGAACCAATATCGGTTTGATAATTGGTATTCTATTTCCAATTCCATTTGGTTTCATTTTAGGTCCGTTTGTTGGTGCATTTATCGGCGAGTTAATATACAAACGTGACGATTCTAAAAGAGCTTTAAAGGCTGCAACAGGTTCGTTTATCGGTTTTTTAGCTTCTACTTTTATGAAGTTTGTAGTTTGTATGGCTTTTTTAGGTTTTTATATCAAAGAAGTTATTGTAAATTGGAATATTTGGTTTTAAAATAAAAGCTTCCCTATAAGAAAGCTTTTATTTTTTAGGCGGATTATCTTTGGTTACTTTTATGGTAATTGGCATGATAAATCTTGAACGAATAGGTTCTCCGTTAGTCATCGCAGGTTTCCAATTAGGTAATAATTTCATTACACGAATCATTTCATTACGAATTTCTTCGGTTTCACCTTCAGCCGTAATTTCAGATAAAGAACCGTCTGTTTCTACAAAAAAACTCAGTTTAACTTTAATCTCGTTTTGATTAGAAGCTATTTTTGGAGAATTAAATTTTTCTATAAAATTCAAATACAAATTTCGCATTCCATCAACTGGTTCTGCTTTAAATTCTGGCGTTGGTAAAACATCTTTAGGTTGTGCATTTCCATAAAATGACGTCATAAAAATAAATACTAAAAATAATTTTAAATAGTTCATAAGTTTTGATTTTTTTTAAATTGCCTTCCAATACGATTTTGTATTCTTATCTAGATTTATTTCTACTGGTATATAAAATTGCGATTTAATATCTTTATTATTTTTTGTTGCGGGTTTCCATTTTGGCATCAACTTAATAACCCTTTCTACATCAGCTGCTATATTAAATTTATCTTCTGTTACAAATATATTAGTAAGACTTCCGTCTGCTTCAACTGTAAAATTTATTGTAAAACTCCCTATTTCACCATTTGGAATTAAATCTTTTTCAAATTTAAACTCATTCCAAAAATTATCCATAAATGAAGATAGACCTTCATCTGGTCTTGCCATAACAGACCCAAGTTCAGGTATTAATTCTTTAGGTATATAAATAGTAATTGGCAATCTAAACTTAGACCTAACAATTACATTATTTTCTTGAGCTGGAATCCATTTGTCAAAAGTTTTCAAAACTCTTATAGCTTCTTTAGCATAAAGTTCATCAACTCCTTGCACAATTATATCTGACAAAGAACCATCTTTTTCAACTATAAATTCAAAAGTAAATTTTACAGAATTATGTTCAGGTAATGACGAGTGTAAATCAAATTCCTCTTTAAAATTCTGATGAAATACTTTAAACCCTTCTTGAGGTGATGCTTTTTTTTGAACTAATGAATAGACTTTATCATCTTCTATCTTTTTATCTTGTTGCGCATTTCCATAAAATGACGTCATAAAAACAAGTACTAAAAATAATTTTAAATAGTTCATAAGTTTTGATTATTTTTTAATTTGAAATGACTCCAGTAATTCGTTAAATACACGCTCTGTTTCAGTTTTATCTTTGGACATATAAAAAAGCATATAGACCAAATCATCTTTGTAAAAAAATCTATTTTTAGAATAAAAGACACCTTCCTCAATATCTAAAGCTTCATCATAATTCAAAGAATGAACTCCTAAATATTCAACTTCTTCAATTTGAATCTCACGAGAATCTAAGAAATCTCTCTGATAATATTTAATTTGTTCAAAGTTATTTTCGTCTGCCTTGATTACAACCAATTTATACATTCCGGTATTTGTTAAATATTCAAATTGATATTTTATATCCGTTTCATCAATTTGTTGTTCTGATGCAATACAATTACAACTGAATTTAAAAAATAATGTTTCCATTTCTACATTTTCTAGTTTCTCATCAAAAATAGTTTCAATAAAATCTTGACGGTCATCAGCTTCGATAACTATCGGCATTGTAAATGTGGAACGAATTGGCTTACCTTTATCATAAGCTGGTTTCCATTTAGGCATTTTTTTTAGTGCTAAAATAACATCTTTACCTAAGTCATATTTATCTTTACTTACCGTTATATCGGTGAACGAACCATCAACATCAATAACAAACTTTAATGTAATATTAACGGCATTGCCATTTGCTTTACTTACATTTAATTTATTAATAAAATTTTTACGAAAAACTGCTAACCCTTCATATGGTTCAGCTCTTTGGTCAAATGCTGATTCTACTATCACTTCTTGAGCTTCTGAAACAGAAAAGCTGAAGATAAAGAACAACAGAAATATTTTAAAGTATTTCATAATATAAGTGGTTTAAGCTATTTTTTTAATTGAAAAGAATTCAGAAGCCCATCTAAAACAATCGCTGTAATTTCATCAACTCCAGAACCAAAAGTTATTACACAAAGCTTGCCGTCAACAAAAAAAAGAACGGTTCGATAATAAAATTTTGCATCTTGAATTTCATGTTTCCCTGATAAAACTAAAGCTTTTTGATTATCAAGATTGATATAATTAAATGTTCCATTTTTGTTTTTTATGTCTTCGATAAACTTATCAAAAGTTTTTATCTCATCAGTCGAAGGAATTTGAGAAATCGCTACACTATACAATCCAATTTTATCTAAAGTTTCAAATTCATAATATACTAATTGTGATTTATCATCGATTATATTTTTAGACATCTCACAATTGCATTTAAAACTAAAAGATTCCGTTTCTTGAACTGTCGATTCAAGTAGCTTTTTATATGTTTCTAAATCTGGAATTTGTAAAGTATTATTTTTTTGCGCATTCCCGTAAAATGGAATCACAAACATCATTAATAGAATAATTTTAAAATATTTCATCCTTTTATTTATTGTTTGATTTGGAAAGATTGAAGTAATTCTTCAAAGACAATATTTGTTATTTCTGTACTATTTGAAGCAAAATTTAAAGTATATAAAATATCATCTTCAAAAAAGAAAATCGAACGGTTACAAACCATATTACCTTCCCAAGTCTCAGACCACTCGACATCTAAAGCTTCCGTATCTCCTAGTTTTACTTTTTTATATTTAACCTCACCTTTTGAAATTTGTTTAATCAAGTCTTTAAAAAATGCTTTTTTATTAACTTTTTGAAATTTCTTAATCCCAATATTATACAAACCAATTTTATCCAAAGTTTCATACTGAAAAAATTCGGAAATTCCATCTGGTTCAATAACTGTCGTTAACGTAACACAATTACAATCAAACTTAAAATAATCGGTTTCTTGCGTGTATTTTTTTAAAACCGTACGATAAGCTGCGACATCTTTTTTAAAATTCTCTTCATTCTCATCATAATCATTTAATCTTATTGTAACAGGAAGATTAAAAGAAGAACGAACGGGTTCGCCTTCATGATAACCAGGTTTCCATTTAGGCATTTTAGACAAAACACGTATAATTTCGTATACAATTTCTTCTGATTGGTCAGGAACGGTAATATCTGAAAAAGAACCATCCTTTTCAACAATGAATTTCACAACAAGTTTTAATTGATTCTGATTTGAAGGTAGCTTTGGTACTTTAAATTCTTTAACAAAGTTTTCGTAAAATTCTTGTAAACCTTCATGTGGACCAGCTTTTTGTTGAACGAAAGTTTTTATATTGGAAACATCCTGTGCATTTGAATTAAAAGTAACGAATGTAAAAAGTAAAATAAATAATTTTAAAAGCTTCATAAGAGTTTTCTCGATAAGTTATAAATATACAAAAAAATCCCGCTCTTTCGAACGGGATTTAACATTAGCGGTCTGGACGGGACTCGAACCCGCGACCCCATGCGTGACAGGCATGTATTCTAACCAACTGAACTACCAAACCAATGTTTGTTTTTTTAACCTAAAAAGGCTTTGAGTTTCTTAAACTCTTCTGGCGGTCTGGACGGGACTCGAACCCGCGACCCCATGCGTGACAGGCATGTATTCTAACCAACTGAACTACCAAACCAGAATTTTGTTTTTCAACTGTGCAAATATAGTTACTTTTCTAGCATCTACAAGACTTCAGAAGCTTTTTTTACAACTATTTTTTAATCTACTTATTACCAAACAATTGCAATATCATCTTATTTTGAAAATAAAAAAGCCCTCCAAAAAATTGGAAAGCTTTTCATTGGTCTAACTACTAAACCAGGTACTCGCGTACCTTAACAACACAACTATTATTCCTCAAAAAAGAGTTGCGGTCTGGACGGGACTCGAACCCGCGACCCCATGCGTGACAGGCATGTATTCTAACCAACTGAACTACCAAACCAATATTTAAACACTTAAATCTTAATAGATTAAATAAAAAATCAAAGAGGGCAAAAAAGCCCCTCGTAACCGAAGGGCTATTTAATCTTAGCGGTCTGGACGGGACTCGAACCCGCGACCCCATGCGTGACAGGCATGTATTCTAACCAACTGAACTACCAAACCAAGATTCTTATTCTATTTCAATTTAAAACTTACACGTCGTAAGTTTGAGTTTCTTAAACTCTTCTGGCGGTCTGGACGGGACTCGAACCCGCGACCCCATGCGTGACAGGCATGTATTCTAACCAACTGAACTACCAAACCAGAGCGTTGTTGTTTTCAACGGTGCAAATATACAACGCATTTTTAATTCTGCAAACATTTTAGAAAAAGAATTTAAACTTTTTTTCATCAAAACACAAAAGCAACTTAACCTCAACAATTTACAAACACAAAAAAAAACGAGAAGATTTCTCAACTCGTTTTATATTTTCAATATAATCATGGATTACAACAAAGCACTGATTGCATCTGCATAAGTTTGCTTTGGAGCAACACCTACTTGACGACCTACGATTTCTCCGTTTTGGAAAATTAATACTGTAGGAATACTTCTAACTCCGTATTGAGAAGCGAAATCTTGATTTGCATCAACATCAACTTTACCTACAACCACTTTTCCTTCGAAATCTCCACTTAATTCTTCAATTACTGGACCTAACATTTTACAAGGACCACACCACTCTGCCCAAAAATCAACAACTACTGGTTTATCTGATTTTAATACTACTTCTTCAAAAGTAGCATCTGTTATTTCTAATGCCATATTATTATTATTTAAATCTTAGTAAAAAACAAAAATAGGAATTTTTTTAAAAGTACTTCAAAATTTCACATAACTTTTATCTATCACTCCATAAACAACTGATTTAATTCAGTTTAAAATTCACTTGAATACCTTCTAACGCTTCTAATAATTCGGCCGAAATTTCGATTCTTGTATTTCGACTTGGCATTTCGAGCATGTTTTTAATTTTATATTCAACTTCTGGCAAAACAGGTTCAAAATCAACTTGCTCAAGACTTTCCATTGAATCTATATTATCGATATCAACTTCTGATAACATATTATTTACGATTTCCGTTTCGATTCGCTTTTGAATTTTCTCCAATTCATAAATCTCAAAAGTCACTGGTTTACTTCCTTGATGCTCATCTAAAATCATTCGAATCTTTTCGATTTGATTTGCTTTTAATTCATTCACATCAATATTTATAATCAGTTTTTTAGCATAAGTCGGAATCACCTCATTCAAAAGTTTCATTTCCATGAATTGCAATCTAGGTTCTGAACGTTCGTTTGTATCTTTTTTAACCCAACCTTCTTTGGCCATCACTTTAAAGTACACAAATGTATTATTCAACAAAAAGTGACGAAATTTCAAGAAATCTTCATTAAAAACCCTAAACTCCATACTTTCATCATAACCTTCCACATTAAACATCGCCCAGTCTTTTCCTTTAGCAGATGTTCTAAATTGCACATTTGAAATCATTCCTCCAAAGCTTAAATTTCGACCAATCAAAGGAGTCAAATCTTTTAACTGCTCTAAATTCACATTACAGAAATATTTCATTTCAAATTTAAAATCATCTAACGGATGACCAGAAATATAAATACCTACAACTTCTTTTTCACGCGCTAATTTCTCCATTGTTGTCCATTCATCACAACTCGGAATCACAGGTTCTGGAATCTGAACTTCGCTTGACTCACCAAATAAACTTACTTGCGATGAATTTTCATTTTCCTGAAATTTAGAACCGTATTTGATAGCTTTTTCAAGGAAAGTCAAAGCATCGCCATCGGTATGAAAATATTGCGCACGATGCGTTTCTTGAAAACAATCGAATCCACCTGCTAAAACTAAATTTTCAAACGCACGTTTATTAGCTGCACGTAAATCGATACGTTTAGCCAAATCAAAAATAGAACGGTATTTTCCGTCTTTTCTATTTTCGACAATCGTATTTACTGCACCTTCTCCTACTCCTTTAATAGCACCGATTCCGAAACGAATTTCATAATTATCATTTACCGTAAATTTATAGTGCGATTCGTTAACATCCGGACCCAAAACAGCCAATCCCATACGACGACATTCTTCCATAAAGAAAGTAACCTGCTTGATATCGTTCATATTATTAGAAAGCACAGCTGCCATATATTCGGCAGGATAATGCGCTTTGAAATATGCTGTTTGATAAGCTACCCACGCATAACATGTTGAATGCGACTTATTAAAAGCGTAAGATGCGAATGCCTCCCAGTCTTTCCAAATCTTTTCTAATGTTTTGGCATCATGACCTTTGGCAGAAGCCTGCTCAACAAACTTAGGCTTCATTTTATCAAGTACATCTTTTTGCTTTTTACCCATCGCTTTACGCAATACATCGGCTTCACCTTTTGTAAATCCAGCTAATTTTTGCGACAGAAGCATTACCTGCTCTTGATAAACGGTAATTCCGTAAGTTTCTTTTAAATACTCCTCACAAGCATCTAAATCATACGTAATAGGTTCTTCTCCGTTTTTTCTTCGAACGAAAGAAGGAATATATTCTAACGGCCCCGGACGATACAAAGCATTCATTGCAATTAAATCGGCAAAAACAGTCGGTTTTAATTCGCGCATGTATTTTTGCATTCCAGGCGATTCATACTGAAAAACCCCAACCGTTTCACCACGTTGAAACAGCTCATATGTTTTTACATCGTCAATCGGAATTTCTTCAGGGTCAATTACAACACCTGTTCTATATTTAATCAAAGCAACCGTATCTTTAATCAAGGTTAAAGTCTTTAACCCCAAAAAGTCCATTTTTAATAAACCTGCAGATTCTGCCACCGAGTTATCAAACTGCGTAACATACAAATCGGAATCTTTAGCCGTTTGCACGGGAACGAAATTGGTAATATCATCTGGTGTAATGATTACACCACAAGCATGAATTCCGGTATTACGCATTGAACCTTCGATAATCTTAGCTTGCTGAATGGTTTCAGAAATTAAATCACCTTGATTTGCCAATTGAATCAATTCTTTAATCGCATCAAACTCATCTGAACGCACCGCTTTTTTGATTTCATCTTCAGGTTCAGACAAAAAACGAGAAATATTCCATTTTCCTGGCATCATACCTGGAATCAATTTCGCAATACGTTCCGATTCAAAAAGTGGTAAATCCAACACACGAGCAGCATCTTTAATCGATGACTTCGTAGCCATTTTACCATATGTTATAATTTGTGCTACTTGCTTTGCACCGTATTTATTGATTACATAATCCATTACTCGAGAACGACCTTCATCATCGAAATCGATATCAATATCAGGCATCGATACACGGTCAGGATTTAAGAAACGCTCAAAAAGCAAATCGTATTTAATCGGGTCTAAATTCGTAATTCCCAAACAATAAGCAACCGCAGAACCAGCCGCAGAACCACGACCTGGCCCAACCGAAACTCCCATAGAACGAGCCTCGGCAATGAAATCTTGTACAATTAAGAAATATCCAGGATAACCCGAATTCTCAATTGTTTTTAATTCAAAATCCAATCGTTCGGTAACCACATCATCAATCACATCGTAACGACGTTCGGCACCTTTATAAGTCAAATGTCTTAAAAACGCATTTTCTCCACGTTTACCACCATCAACAGCATCTTCAGAGTTTATAAACTCCTCTGGAATATCAAAGTTGGGAAGTAAAATATTTCTATACAAAGAATAGATTTCAATTTTATCAACGACTTCTTGAATATTAATAATTGCATCCGGCAAATCTTTAAATAAAGATTTCATCTCATCTTGCGTTTTGTAATAATATTCTTGATTTGGTAATCCGTAACGATATCCGCGTCCACGACCAATTGGCGTTGCTTGTTTTTCTCCGTCTTTTACACACAATAAAATATCGTGCGCATTGGCATCTGATTTTTCTAAGTAATACGTATTATTTGTAGCAATTAGCTTAATAGCATGCTTACGAGAAAATGCAACTAAGGTTTTATTTACACGGTCTTCATCTTCTTGATTATGACGCATGATTTCAATATACAAATCGTCTTGAAATTGCTCTTTCCACCATAACAAAGCTTCTTCTGCTTGTTTTTCACCAAGATTTAAAATCTTATTCGGAACCTCACCTTGAAGATTTCCTGTTAATGCAATTAAATCTTCTTTATATTGCTCTACTAAAGCTTTATCGATACGTGGCACATAATAGAATCCATCAATAGAAGCAGCCGAAGCTAATTTTGCTAGATTGTGGTATCCTTTTTTATTCTTAGCTAATAAAACTATTTGATAACCATTGTCTTTACGGCTTTTATCCAAGTGATTTTCGCACATAAAAAATTCACATCCAACAATTGGCTTTATTTCTTTATCGGTTGGTTCTTCACCATTTTCAATTGCAGCTTGATTTGCTTTTGACACCGATTTATTATAATCCATAATCGCACTAACAAACTTAAATGCTCCCATCATATTTCCGTGGTCGGTCATAGCAATAGCAGACATTTTTTCTTTGGCAGATTTTTTAACCATTGCTCCAATATCAATAGTTGACTGCAAAACCGAAAATTGCGTATGATTATGTAAGTGAGCAAAAGTAGCTTGTTCAAATGCTTGAAGTGTTTCTTGAGAAATCTCAACCTCTTCTTTG
Source organism: Flavobacterium sp. I3-2 (assembly GCF_013389595.1). Classification (NCBI taxonomy): domain Bacteria; kingdom Pseudomonadati; phylum Bacteroidota; class Flavobacteriia; order Flavobacteriales; family Flavobacteriaceae; genus Flavobacterium; species Flavobacterium sp. I3-2. The sequence goes on along the minus strand of NZ_CP058306.1, from coordinate 1,598,986 downwards.
ATAAACACATTAGATTTTTCTAATTGCTTACGAATTTCGTCAGAAGCACTTTTTAGATTAATGTGTTTTAATCCGATTGATTTAAAAGGCTCTGGATTATGTTCCTGAAAATCTTTAAAATAAGATTCTGGTTGTTGAACTTCTTCTTTAGTAAAATTTCCTTTTCTTATTAATTCCAAAAAACAACGCGTAGTTGCTTCTACATCGGCCGTTGCATTATGCGCTTCGCCAAACGGAACTCCGAATAAAAATTCGTGCAACTCAGTTAAAGTCGGCAATTTAAAACGACCTCCTCTTCCTCCAGGAATTTTAACCAAATTTGCTGTAACTTCTGTACACGTATCCAACACAGGCATTTTTGCCATTGGTGAATCCATTTGCATACGATAGAATTCACACCCCATAACATTTACGTCGAACCCAACGTTTTGCCCAACTACGAATTTAGCTTTAGACAAAGCTTCGTTGAATTTAACCAATACCTCATGCAAAGGAATACCTTTTTGTAAAGCTAAATCGGTTGAAATACCGTGAATTCGTTCTGAATCATACGGTATATCAAAACCTTCAGGTTTAACTAAATAATCTTGATGTTCAATTAAATTTCCAAATTCGTCGTGCAACTGCCAAGCAATCTGAATACATCTTGGCCAGTTATCCGTATCCGTTATTGGCGCAGACCAATTTTTAGGTAATCCGGTTGTTTCTGTATCGAAAATTATATACATAAGAAAATTTATTTTTAATTGAAAGGAACTTCAAATTTACAAAAAAAACGAACTAAAAGGAAACAAAAAAACCACCTCAAAATGAAGTGGTTTAAATATCAATATAAAAAAATTATTCTACTATTTCTGAAGGCGCTTGCGCAGTTACTTCTCTTAAAGGTATTCTAAAGAACACACCCTGATCCAGCTTCATATCTACTACTACTCCACCTTCAACACGAGATGCTTTAACAAGAAATGTACCTGAAATAAATCCTGGAACTTGTTTTTCAACTGGATCTAATGTCAGATGTCCTCCACCTAAATTATATCCTGTTTTAAAAACATAAGAAATATTTTCATCAATAATACGATATGTAGCAATATTTGTTTCATTGTTACCGAAATCATAAGTAGCACCAAAACTATAATTCGGAATTGTCATCACTAAAGATTCAACACCATCAGTTCCATAAACACGTAATGTTCCATCTTTAACTTCAGCCACACTATTTGTAGCTCTCCAAAGCTTATAATTTCTTTGCGCTTGAAATGAAGGATCATTAAACTTTACGTCATCTTCACATCCAGTGAACCCTAAACCTAAAGCTAAAGCAACGATTATTATACTTTTTTTCATATATTATTGTCTTTTATCAAAGTCTAAAAAACAAAAATATAATTTTTTAGTTATCAAAGCGTATTTTTTTTAATAAAAAATTAACTTTAACAAACAAAAAAGCAAACCTCGATATTTGAACCCCTAAACACTTGTATCTCAAAATAAAAATACTATCTTTGCAAACTTAAATAAAACCTGAGGTCGGGAACCTCAATTAAATCAATAGATTATGTCTGTAAAAATTAGATTACAAAGACACGGTAAAAAAGGAAAACCTTTTTACTGGGTAGTAGCTGCTGACGCACGCGCAAAAAGAGATGGTAAATTCTTAGAAAAAATCGGAACTTACAATCCAAACACTAACCCTGCAACTATCGACTTAAATGTTGATGCTGCTGCAAAATGGTTATTCCAAGGTGCTCAACCTACTGACACAGCTAAAGCTATCCTTTCTTACAAAGGTGCTTTATTAAAACACCACTTAAACGGAGGTGTTCGTAAAGGTGCTTTAACTCAAGAGCAAGCTGATGCTAAATTCGCTGCTTGGTTAGAAGAAAAAGATGCAAAATTAAACGCTAAAACTTCAGGTTTAGCTGAAACTAAAGCTGCTGCTAAAGCAAAAGCATTAGAAGCTGAAAAAGAAGTTAACGCTAAACGTGTTGCTGCTGCTTTAGAAGCTAAAGCTGCTGCTGAGGCTCCGGCTGAAGTTGAAGCTCCTGCAACTGAAGAAACTGAAGCATAATTTTTAAAGCGATTTTAAATGCGTAAAAAAGATTGTTTTTATTTAGGTAAAATCGCTAAGAAATTTAGTTTCAAGGGCGAAGTTCTTGTTTATTTAGACACGGATGAACCCGAAATGTATGAAGATTTGGAATCAATGTTCGTTGAATTCAACGGACATTTGGTTCCATTTTTTATTGAAAACGCTTCACTTCACAAAAATAAATTTCTTCGAGTACTTTTCGAGGACATGAATTCTGAAGAAGATGCCAATAGAATTATCGGTTGCGAAGTTTACTTACCTCTTACTATGTTGCCAGAATTAGATGGTGACAAATTTTATTTTCACGAAATTATTGGATTTGAAGTTCAAGACCAGCGCTTAGGATTCATTGGAAACATTACTGGTGTTAATGATGCAAACGTTCAAGCATTATTTGAAATTGAATACAAAGGTGTCCAAATACTTGTTCCGATGATTGATGAATTCATCCTTAAATTAGATCGTGAAAACAAAACCATTCATTTAAACACTCCCGAAGGTTTAGTTGATTTATACATTAATTAATGTTATCATTTCAGCAAAGCTAAATTACCTTTTTGAGTTTCAACAACATCAAACATGTTTTCCTTTAAACAATTTACCATTCAACAAGACCGTTGCGCAATGAAAGTCGGAACAGACGGTGTTTTACTTGGCGCTTGGACTCCATTAATAAACAATCCGTACAACGTTTTAGACATCGGTGCAGGAACTGGATTAATCGCTTTAATGATTGCACAACGAAGTAATGCCGAACAAATCGATGCTATTGAAATCGATGAAGAAGCTTACGAACAATGTGTTGAAAATTTTGAAGCTAGTCCATGGAACGATCGTTTATTTTGTTTTCATGCTGATTTAAATGAATACACCGAAGAACTTTTTGAAGAGGAAGAAGAATATGATTTAATCATTTCAAATCCACCTTTTTATTCAGAGAATTATTCTTCTGGTGATGAAAAAAGAGATCAAGCGCGATTTCAAGAATCACTTCCTTTTGATGAATTGATCGAATCTGCTCAAGCATTATTATCTGACAACGGAATATTCGCTGTTATCATTCCGTTTAAAGAAGAAGAAAATTTTATTGCTTTAGCAAAATCAGTAAATTTATTTCCTCTTAAAATCACAAGAGTAAAAGGAACGCCTTCATCAGAAATCAAACGAAGTTTATTAGCATTTTGTCGTTTAGAACAAAATCCTTTAATTGATGAATTAATTATTGAGATTGAACGACATAATTATACCGAAGATTATAAAAATCTGACTAAAGATTTTTATCTTAAAATGTAAAATCAGCTTTAACAGCTGATTTTTTTTTGAAAAAAAATAAATTCTATAAACCTCAATTATCAAAATAAATTTTATCATCAATCAAAAAAAAACAGATAAAAAATCTAAATAAAATAAATATTTAGAAAAATAATCCTATAAACATATTAAAAACAACCATATTTTAGATTTAAAATCTAATATAAATTTGTTTTATAGAAAATAAATCATAATATTTGCACTGATTAAAAAATCAAAACAACTAAAATTATGAATATTTTTCAAGTACAAATGATGGCTATGATGATGATGCAAATGATGCATTCGAATCTTTACGCCCATACTTGAACTTAATTTATATACTTATAAAAAAGTCCCTTGGGTAATTTACTCAAGGGACTTTTTTTATTTAGACAAATTGCTATGAAAAAGATTACAGTCAGAAATAATCAAAAAAAAGACATTGAAATATTCTATGAAGTTTTTGGTCAGGAAATAAATTCTGCTCCGATAGTTTTGGTCAATCACGCATTAACAGGAAACAGTAAAATTACAGGCGAAAATGGTTGGTGGAAAAATTTAATAGGACCGAATAAAACCATAGATACAAATAAATTTTGCGTTCTAGCTTTTAATATTCCAGGAAATGGATATGATGGAATTACGAGTAATTTGATTGAAGATTATCAAAATCAAACTACGAATAAAATTGCAAAACTTTTTTGGGATGGAATAAATTTACTAAAAATAAAAAACTTATTTGCGATAATCGGAGGTAGTTTAGGCGGCTCTATTGCTTGGGAAATGGCAATTCAACAACCACAACGAATTGAAAAACTAATTCCAATTGCTTGCACAAATAAAGCTTCGGATTGGTTGATTGGCAATGTTTATATTCAGGAAGCCATTCTAAATCATTCTTTAAATCCGATTGAAGGTGCCAGAAAACATGCCATGCTTTTGTATCGAACACCAGAATCAATCAATCAAAAATTTGAAAATAAATTTAATGAAAAAGAGCAAAAATACGAAGTTGAAAACTGGTTAGATTATCATGGTAAATCATTAAACAATCGGTTTCAACTTAAAGCTTACAAACTCATGAATCATTTATTGAAAACCATTGGAAGTGAAACATCTGTAAGTGATTTTAAAGAATTTGTAAAAACAACATCAACAAATATTGTGATGATTTCGATTGATTCTGATTATATGTTTACTGAAAAAGAACAACGCACAACATACAAACTCATAAAAAACAACGGAAATAAAAACGAGTATCACGTTATAAATTCAATTCACGGACACGATGCTTTTTTAATTGAATACGAACAATTGTCAAATTTTTTACAAAACCACTTTAATTGAACTTATATGAAAATATTAAAATTCGGCGGAAAGTCATTAGCATATTACGGGGCATTTAATAACGTTATCGAAATTATTAAATCGAACGCACAAGAAAAAAAATTAGCAATTGTTGTTTCGGCAATTGATGAAACAACAAATAAGTTAGAAAAAATATTAGAATTAGCAAAAGAAACAAAAAACTATAAATCTGAATTTAAAGATTTTAAAAATGAACCTCAACATAAAATAATCGATTTATCGAAAGAATTTTCAGATTTAGAAAAAATCTTTGAGGGCGTGAATTTATTAGGAGATTATTCTTTAAAAATTAAAGATAATGTTTTGGCTCAAGGCGAAATTATTTCGGCTAAAATTGTAGCAGAAACGCTGAATACACAAAATCAAAAAAGTGTTTTTGTAGACAGTCGAGATTTATTTGTAACTGATGATAATTTTGGAAATGCGCAACCAATCGAACATCTTTCAAAAAATAAAACACAGGCTTATTTTAAAAACATTCCAACTCAAACGGTTGCTATAGTTACAGGTTTCATTGCAGCTACACAAAATAACGAAACCACAACTTTAGGGAGAAACGGAAGTAATTATTCTGCCGCTTTACTAGCTAATTATTTAGAAGCTGAAGAATTACAGAACTTTACACATGTTGATGGAATTTTCACAGCAAATCCAGATTGGGTCAAAGATGCTCAAAAAATTGAAGAATTAAATTTTAATGAAGCAAATGAACTTGCAAATTTCGGAGCTTCGATTTTACATGCAAAAACGATTATTCCGTTATTAGAAAAAAATATTCCGTTGCGAATAAAAAATACTTTTAAACCGAACGAAAACGGAACATTAATTTCAGCAAAACCGACTCCAAACGGAATTAAATCATTATCTGTTTTATCTGATGTAGCTTTAATAAATTTTGAAGGTAGAGGTTTGCTTGGAAAAGTTGGTATCGATGCACGAATTTTCAATGCTCTTTCTGAAAACAATATCAGCGTAAGCGTAATTTCTCAAGGTTCATCAGAAAGAGGAATTGGATTTATTGTCGAAAAAAATAAAGCAACGCAAGCTGTGATTGCGTTAGAAAAAGAATTTGAAAGAGATTTTTACACAAAAGATGTAAACCGAATTTCAATTAACAATGATATTGCAGTAATTTCAATCATCGGGCAAGATTTAAGTACTTTCCATAAACCATACAACGCACTAATTCAAAATAACATCATTCCTATTTTATTTAATAATACGATAACCGGTAAAAATGTAAGTATTGTGGTAAATAAAACCGAAACTAAAAAGGCTTTAAATGTTATTCACGGACAAATTTTCGGAATTTCTAAAAAAATAAATTTAGCCATTTTTGGTCACGGATTAGTTGGCGGAACTTTAATTAATCAAATCATTGAATCGGCAAAAAACATTGAATCGAGAAAAAACATCAAACTGAATATTTTTGCTATCGGAAATTCAAAGAAAATCATCTTAAATAAAAATGGCATTTCTGATAATTGGAAACAAGAAATTGCTGAGAAAAGCATTTCGTATCAAATAAACGAAGTTATTGAGTTCGCGAAAAATCATCATTTAGAAAACTTAATTGCTATTGATAATACGGCTTCACAAAAGTTCATAGAAAATTACATCACACTTGCTGAAAATGGATTTGATTTAGTTTCATCAAATAAAATTGCAAACACGGTTTCATTCGATTTTTATAAAAAGCTAAGAAAAACTCTTGAAACAAATCATAAAGATTATTTATACGAAACTAATGTTGGTGCAGGTTTACCACTAATTGACACCATAAAATTATTACATCTTTCGGGTGAAAACATTACCAAAATAAAAGGTGTTTTTTCAGGAACCTTAAGTTATTTATTCAATCATTTCTCAGATGAAAATAAAAATTTTAGTGACGTTTTAAACGAAACCATATCAAAAGGATTTACTGAACCTGACCCAAGAGAAGATTTATCTGGAAATGATGTTGCACGAAAACTTTTAATCTTAGCTCGTGAATTAGATTTGGAAAATGAATTTGACGAAATAAAAGTAGAAAATTTAATACCAAAAGCTTTTCAGCATTTAGAAGTAACTGAGTTTTTAGAAAATTTAACTCAATTAAACGAACATTTCCAAACCATTAAAGATTCGCAACAAGCCAATCATGTACTTCGTTACGTTGGTGAATTATCAGGTGATTTACATCAAAACAAAGGTGTTTTAGAAACCAAATTAATCAGCATTCCTGCAAATACAGCTTTAGGACAATTAAAAGGTTCCGATTCATTTTTTGAAATCTATACCGAATCATACGGTGAAAATCCAATTATTATTCAAGGTGCCGGAGCCGGTGCAAATGTTACTGCACGTGGTGTTTTTGGAGATATTTTAAGATTAGCAGAAAAAAAATAATCAACTAAAATCTATACAAATGAAAACAGAAGAAAATTTCAACGACGAAACTATCGCAATCAGAACACAAACAGAACGATCGCAATTTCTAGAACATTCTACACCATTATATTTAACATCGAGCTTTGTATTTGAAGATTCAGAAGACATGAGAAGTTCATTTTCCGAAGAAAAAGACCGAAATATTTACAGCAGATTCAGCAATCCTAACACTACAGAACTTGTTGAAAAAATAGTAAAATTAGAACGCGCCGAAGACGGCTTAGCTTTTGCTACCGGAATGGCAGCTGTTTATAATGTTTTAGCTGCTCTCTTAAATGCAGACGACCACATCGTTTCGGCAAGTAGTATTTTTGGTTCAACACATACCTTGTTTACCAAATATTTTCCTAAATGGAATATTACCACATCTTATTTTAATTGTAATGAACCAGAAACTATCGAATCAAAAATAAATGCAAATACAAAAATCTTATTTGCAGAAACACCAACAAATCCAGGAGTTGAAATTTTAGATTTAGAACTTTTAGGAAATATTGCTAAAAAACACAATCTAATTTTAGTAATCGACAATACGTTTGCAACACCAATCATTCAAAAACCAATTACATTCGGCGCTGATGTTGTGGTACATTCAACTACTAAATTAATCGATGGTCAAGGACGTGTTTTAGGTGGAATTGCAGTTGGAAGAAAAGATTTAATTCGTGAGATATATTTATTCTCAAGAAACACAGGTTCTTCCCTATCTCCGTTTAATGCTTGGGTTTTATCTAAAAGTTTAGAAACCTTAGCTCTTCGAGTTGAAAAACATTCAGAAAACGCATTAAAAGTTGCTGAATTCTTAGAAAATCATCCTGCGGTTGCATCGGTAAAATATCCTTTCTTAAAATCACACCCACAATACGAAATCGCAAAAAAACAAATGAAATTCGGTGGAAACATCATTGCTTTTGAACTAAAAGGCGATAAAGAAGCAGGTAAGAAATTTATCGATGCCATCAAACTTTTCTCTGTTTCTGCAAACCTTGGCGATACCAGAACCATAGTCACACATCCAGCTTCTTCAACGCACAGTAAATTAAATTCAGAAGAATTAAAAGCAGCTAATTTAACCGAAGGTTTAATCCGAATTTCAATTGGGTTAGAAAACCTAGAAGATATTTATTCAGAAATCAATCAAGCTTTAGGAAATGAAAACTAATCCAAAACCAAATATTCAAGAAATCATTAAAACTCGAACGCTCGTTTTAGATGGCGCCATGGGAACCATGCTTCAAGAATACAAATTTTCTGAGGCAGATTTCCGTGGAACACAATTCGCAGATTTCGAATATCCATTAAAAGGAAATAATGATTTGCTTTCGATTACGCAACCACAAGCTGTTAAAGAAGTTCATCGAAAATATTTACAAGCCGGAGCCGATATTATTGAAACCAATACGTTTTCTTCGACATCCATCGGAATGGCTGATTATCATTTACAAGATTATGTGTACGATTTAAATTTTCAATCGGCTAAAATAGCTCGTGAAGTATGTGATGAATTTATTTCAATCACACCAAATAAACCAAGATTTGTAGCTGGTTCAATTGGTCCAACAAACCGAACAGCATCCATGTCACCAGATGTAAATAATCCTGGATACCGAGCAATTACTTTTGAAGAACTTCGCGTAGCTTACAAACAACAAGTTGAAGCTTTAATTGATGGTGGTTGCGATTTACTTTTAGTAGAAACCATTTTTGATACCTTAAATGCAAAATCGGCATTATTTGCGATTGATGAAGTTCGTGAAGAACGAAATATTGAAATTCCAATAATGGTTTCGGGAACCATTACCGATGCATCCGGAAGAACACTTTCCGGACAAACAGTTGATGCCTTTTTGATTTCCATTTCCCACATTCCGCTTTTGAGCATTGGATTTAATTGTGCGTTAGGTGCCGAGCAATTAAAACCTTATTTAAAACAATTGGCTTTACATACATCGGTAAATATTTCGGCGCATCCAAATGCAGGTTTGCCCAATGCTTTTGGTGAATACGACCAAACGGCCGAAGAAATGCAGCAATTGATTCGTGATTATTTAAAAGAAGATTTAGTTCAGATTATTGGCGGATGCTGCGGAACTACTCCAAAGCATATTCAACTTATTTCTGAAGCGGTGGAGCAAATTCAAATCGAAAGAAATAATCATAATGAAAAAGAACAACCAAAAATTTTAGCTCTTTCTGGATTAGAACCACTTTTCGTAACTCAGAATTCTAATTTCATAAATATTGGCGAACGTACCAACGTAACAGGTTCACGTAAATTTCTTAGATTAATTAAAGAAGAAAAATATAACGAAGCTTTAGAAATTGCACGCAATCAGGTAGAAAATGGAGCGCAAATTATCGACATCAATATGGATGAAGGCATGTTAGATGGTAAAAAAGCAATGGTTCATTTTCTGAATTTAATTGCTGCTGAACCAGATATTGCTCGAGTTCCGATTATGATTGATAGTTCAAAATGGGAAATCATCGAAGCGGGTTTACAAACCATTCAAGGAAAAGGAATTGTAAACTCCATCAGTTTAAAAGAAGGAAAAGAAAACTTTATCAATCATGCCAAATTAATAAAACGTTACGGTGCCGCGGTTGTGGTGATGGCTTTTGATGAAATCGGTCAAGCCGACACGTTACAACGTAGAATTAACATTTGCAAACGTTCATATGACATTTTAGTCAACGACGTAAAATTTCCTGCACAAGATATTATTTTCGATCCAAATATATTTCCGGTAGCAACCGGAATGGCAGAACACAACAACAATGCATTAGACTTTTTCTTAGCGACAAAATGGATTAGAGAAAATTTACCTTTTGCAAACGTTTCAGGCGGAGTTAGCAACGTTTCTTTTTCATTTCGTGGCAACAACAAAGTTCGCGAAGCCATGCATGCTGCTTTTTTATATCATGCAATTCAACATGGAATGAATATGGGAATTGTAAACCCTGAACTACTTGAAATTTATGACGAAATTGATTCGGAACTTTTGATTTATGTAGAAGATGTTTTACTAAACAAACGTGATGATGCTACCGAACGTTTATTAGACTATGCAGAAAATTTAAAAAGCGATGCTAAAATAACAGAAGTTAAAGTTTTAGAATGGCGAAATAATATCGTTCAAGAAAGAATTAATCATGCTTTAGTAAAAGGGATTGACCAATTTATTGAACAAGATGTTGAAGAGGCTCGTTTACTCGTTTCAAAACCCATTGAAGTAATTGAAACCTATTTAATGAACGGAATGAACATTGTTGGCGATTTATTCGGTTCAGGAAAAATGTTTTTACCTCAAGTTGTAAAATCAGCACGTGTTATGAAAAAAGCTGTTGCATATCTTCTTCCGTTTATTGAAGAATCAAAGAAGCAAAATCCATCAACTTCAGATAAAGGTTCGGCTCCAAAAGTATTAATGGCAACTGTCCGCGGTGATGTTCATGATATTGGAAAAAACATCGTTTCGGTAGTTTTAGCTTGTAATAATTTTGAGATTATAGATTTAGGCGTGATGGTTCAACCCGAAAAAATCATTGAAACTGCTATAAAAGAAAAGGTTGATATTATTGGCCTTAGTGGTTTAATCACACCTTCGTTAGATGAAATGGTTTATTTAACCAAAGAACTAGAAAAGGTTGGAAGTAAAATCCCGATTATGATTGGTGGAGCAACAACTTCAAGAGCACATACGGCTGTAAAAATCGCTCCAGAATATTCAGAAACTGTGGTTCACGTAAACGATGCTTCACGAGCTGTAACCGTAATTAACGATTTATTGCAACCCGAAAAAAAGAAGATTTATAAAGAAGAAATTCGTAATGAATACAACAAATTACGAGACGACTTTTTATCTAGAGCAAGAGATAAAAATTTCTTATCAATTGATGAAGCTCGAAAAAACAAATTTAAAATAGATTGGAAAACGCAACAAATTCAAAAGCCAAATTTTTTAGGTAAGAAAAAAATAGAAGTTGAATTAGCAGATTTAGTTCCGTATATCGATTGGACTCCATTTTTTAGGTCGTGGCAATTATTCGGGAAATATCCAGCAATTTTAAACGACACCGTTGTTGGCAAAGAAGCTACCAATTTATTTAACGATGCCCAAGAAATGTTGGCTCAGATAATTTCAGAAAGGTGGTTTACTGCCAAAGGAATTATCGGCATTTTTCCTGCCAATCAAATTAACGATGATGATATTGAGTTGATTGACGAAAACCAAAAATATCAATTATTAACCTTACGTCAACAAGCACAAAAATCAGGAAAGGTTCCAAATATAGCTTTAGCTGATTTTATTGCTCCGAAAGCAACTCAAATTCAAGATTATATCGGATTGTTCTGTGTAACTACAGGTTTTGGAGTTGAAGAAAAAGCAAAAGAATTTGAAATTGCCAATGATGATTATAACTCGATAATGGTTAAAGCTTTAGCGGACAGATTAGCCGAAGCTTTTGCAGAATTTTTACACGAAAAAGTTCGAAAAGAAATTTGGGGTTATGCTGCAAACGAAACTTTATCTAACGATGATTTAATAAGCGAATCGTACAAAGGCATTCGTCCGGCACCAGGATATCCGGCTTGTCCAGACCATTTAGAAAAAGAAACCATTTGGAATGTTTTAAATATAGAAAATGAAATTGGTGTTTCATTAACCGAAAGTTTAGCTATGTGGCCGGCTTCATCCGTTTCTGGATATTATTTTGCGAATGAAAATGCTAAGTATTTTGGTGTTGGAAAAATTAAGTCAGACCAAGTTTCAGATTTTGCAAAACGCAGAAATATTTCTGTTGAAAAAGCTACCAAATGGTTGCAACCAAATATCAACGAATGAAAATTGAAAACTAATTGTGATTAAAACTTGCGTTAGGGATTGAAGTGCAAAGCCTTTTGTGAAACAAAAGCTTGTAACGAAAAGCCCGACCCAAAGGGAAACGCCCAAAATGAAATTAAAATGAAAGTTACTGAACATATTAAAAATGCGAACGGAAAGGCTTTGTTTTCGTTTGAGATTTTACCGCCGTTGAAAGGACAAAATATTCAATGTATTTTTAATACGATTGAACCGTTAATGGAATTTAATCCACCGTTTATTGATGTAACGTATCATCGGGAAGAATATGAATACAAAGAAGTTCGAGATGGATTACTTGAGAAAAAAGTGGTTCGAAAACGCCCAGGAACAGTTGGAATTTGTTCAGCCATTCAGAATAAATTTCAAGTTGATGCGGTTCCACATATTCTATGTGGCGGATTTACAAAAGAAGATACCGAGAATTTTTTAATTGATTTGGATTTTCTTGGAATTGACAATGTAGTGGCACTTCGTGGCGATGCGGTAAAAAGCGAAATGTATTTTAAACCTGAAAAAAATGGGCATAAATATGCATCGGAATTGGTTTCGCAAATTAATGATTTAAATAACGGAATTTATTTAGATGAAGATTTGGAAAATTCGCACCGAACCAATTTTAGCGTTGGTGTGGCAGCTTATCCTGAAAAACATATGGAAGCTCCGAACTTTGAAACTGATTTAAATTTCTTGAAACATAAAATAGATTGCGGTGCAGATTATATAGTAACTCAAATGTTTTTTGATAATTCGAAATTTTTTGATTTTGTAGAAAGATGCAGAACCGCAGGAATTACAGTTCCGATTATTCCTGGATTGAAACCTTTAGCCACGAAAAATCAATTGAATTTAATTCCACACCGTTTCCATGTTGACTTACCCGATGATTTGGTAATTGAAACCATAAAAGCAAAAGATAACGCTGCGGTGAAACAATTGGGAATTGAATGGTGCATTAACCAAAGTAAGAAATTAATTGCTGCCGGATTTCCGGTGGTGCATTATTATTCTATGAGCAAATCAGATTCGATTAAAGCAATCGCGCAAGAAGTTTTTTAAAAACTTACGAAATAATTTATGAATAACATTTTTTTATCTAAATAAATTATATTAATTTAACCACAAACTACAAAAATTAAATAATATGAAAAAACTATTACTTTCAGCTATGCTTTTAGGTTCAATCCTTACGGCTAATGCACAAGCTGTTATTTTTGAAGACAGCTTTGAAACTTACACAAATTTTGCTATTGCAAATGTTGGCAACTGGACTTTAACAGATGTAGATTTAAAAGCAACCTATGGATTTAACGGCGCTACTTTCTTAAATGCACAAGCACCTATGGCATTTATAGTTTTTAACTCTAATGCTACAACACCTGCTTTAACGTCCACTGCAACATCAAATTGGTCAGCTAGAACAGGTGATAAATCAATGGTTTGTTTTGCAGCAACTTCTGCACCTTGGAATAATGATTGGTTGATTTCTCCTCAAATTACTTTAGGTGCTCAAGGAAACGTTGTATCATTTTGGGCTAAATCTTGCGATGCTGAGTTTGGAAACGAGCGTTTTAAAGTAGGTATTTCAACTACAGGTACTGCGCCAGGTAACTTTACAATCATTTCTCCAGGAGCATTTGTCGCAAATCCTTCAACAGCTCAATGGGTAGAATATACTTATACTTTAGATGCATCATACAACAACCAACCTGTTTATATTGGTATCAACTGTGTATCTCAAGATCAATTTGGACTTGCGATTGATGATTTCAAAGTTACAACAACACCGACTGCTTCTAACGAAGAGTTCTTTAAAGAAAACTTTACCATCTATCCTAACCCAACATCTGATGAATTGAACATCACAGCAACAAATGGTTTAGAATTAAATGATATTTCAATTTTCGACCTTACAGGAAGAAAAGTAAAAACATTCAAAAACGATACAAAAATTAATGTTTCTGATTTATCTACAGGAACTTACTTAATAGAAGTAAAAACTAACGAAGGTAAAGGAACTTCTAAATTCATTAAAAAATAAAACAAATATAAAAGGTCAAGTTGTAAACTTGACCTTTTTTTTTTAATTATAAGTCGAATAGTAATAATATGTTCGGTAACCATCATCGTAACTTCCGTTTTGAACAACCTCTGGAAATCCTAGTCTATTAACTTGAATCAATTCGTAGAACGGATTTTGTCCACCTGTTGAAAAATGCTGATATCCTCCTAAATCTAAACTCAAATTCAAGAAGGGATAAAAATTACTAGGAAACAAATTTACAAATGGATTAAATATATTTTTAGGATACTTGTATTCAAAAGTAATATCTTGCTCCATCTTATATTGTAAACGCCTGTTTTTAATATTTTTAAAAACATCTAAGCCAAGTGTCTCAGTTACATCTATTTCATCATTTAAAAAAAACTCAATCTTTATCTGATCACCTAACTCATTAATTTTAAACTTCGTATTACCAGAATTTATCACTTCTATTAAACGATTAGATTGGTCATAAACATAATCATTCATTTTGATCATTGTACCTGTGTCATCTAATTCTTGATAGCCTTTTTCAACTAAATTAGCTTTGTTATCGTAATTAAAATAATTAATATATTCAATTTCTCCACGCTTGGTAAGATCTTTAGTTTTGTATTCGAAATTAATATAACTAAAAATATGGGTCAATTGTTGTTTATTGTTGTATTTATAGACTTCTGTTCTACGATTGGTATCTTCAGGTAGTGGTACTCCATAAACAGCTCGTTGATTTACACCAACTTTCTCACGTTCATAAGACGAATTGATTTCTGGATTAAATCGATAATATCGAAAATAAACAATTGAATCTAAACGAACATTTGAGTTAGGTTGCGTTAAAACAGCAGAAGCATTATTGTAATAAGTTTGATCAAGTGACTCAAACGCAAATTTCACTTCTTTTTTTTGAGTATCATCTTCCACTTCACTTTCACAAGAATACAACGCAAAAGATAATATCAATAATAAATATGTGTTTTTCATAAAATTAGTTTTTTTTAAAATTCAAAAATAATCATTTAATACACAATGTTTTTATGAAAAAATAAATTATTCATAAAA
This sequence comes from Flavobacterium sp. I3-2, assembly GCF_013389595.1. NCBI lineage: Bacteria > Pseudomonadati > Bacteroidota > Flavobacteriia > Flavobacteriales > Flavobacteriaceae > Flavobacterium > Flavobacterium sp. I3-2. Next base: position 1,583,829 of record NZ_CP058306.1, on the reverse strand, counting down.
AATACACTTCTAACAAATAAAAATTGTATTTCTGCTAATTATAAGTATTTTTGTAGTTCAACTAATTAATTTATTTTTATGAAACCGGATTTATTTCAGGCACCAGATTATTACTTATTAGACGATTTACTTACAGAAGAACATAAATTAGTACGTGACTCAGCAAGAGCTTGGGTTAAGAAAGAAGTTTCTCCGATTATCGAAGAATACGCTCAAAGAGCTGAATTCCCAAAACAAATTGTAAAAGGTTTAGGAGAAATTGGTGGTTTTGGACCTTATATTCCTGTTGAATACGGCGGAGCTGGTTTAGACCAAATTTCTTATGGATTAATCATGCAAGAAATTGAGCGTGGTGATTCTGGCGTTCGTTCTACTTCATCTGTACAATCATCTTTAGTAATGTATCCTATTTGGAAATACGGAAACGAAGAACAACGCATGAAATATCTTCCGAAATTAGCAACTGGAGAAATGATTGGATGTTTTGGTTTAACTGAACCAGATTACGGATCAAACCCAGGTGGAATGGTTACGAATTTTAAAGATATGGGTGACCATTATTTATTAAACGGAGCTAAAATGTGGATTTCGAATGCACCTTTTGCTGATATTGCTGTTGTTTGGGCTAAAAATGAAGAAGGAAGAATTCATGGTTTAATTGTTGAACGCGGAATGGAAGGTTTTACAACTCCAGAAACACACAACAAATGGTCATTAAGAGCATCTGCTACTGGAGAATTAATTTTTGATAATGTAAAAGTTCCTAAAGAGAATTTATTACCAAATAAATCTGGATTAGGTGCACCGCTTGGATGTTTAGATTCTGCACGTTACGGAATTGCTTGGGGAGCAATCGGAGCTGCAATGGATTGTTATGATACAGCTTTACGTTATTCTAAAGAACGTGTTCAATTTGACAAACCAATTGGAGCAACACAATTACAACAGAAAAAATTAGCTGAAATGATTACTGAAATCACGAAAGCGCAATTATTAACTTGGCGTTTAGGAGTTTTACGTAACGAAGGTAAGGCTACAACTGCTCAAATTTCTATGGCTAAGCGTAATAATGTGGACATGGCTTTAACAATTGCACGTGATGCACGTCAAATGTTAGGTGGAATGGGAATTACAGGTGAATATTCAATCATGCGTCATATGATGAATTTAGAATCTGTAGTTACTTACGAAGGAACTCACGACATTCACTTATTGATTACAGGAATGGACGTTACTGGTTTCCCTGCCTTTAAATAATCAATATATACAAAAATATAAAATCCTGAAATAATAAGTATTTCAGGATTTTTTTTTATAAAAAAAAATTAATCGTTATCTTTTTCAAATTTTAAAAACTTCGGATAAAATTTCAGAAACCATATCCACAAACCGATTACCGAAAAGAAAACAACAATTAAGGTTTGATCAATTTTCTGCCATTTATCATAAAGGTCATTAGACCAAATCACAAATAAAACACTTAAGGACAAGAAAACATGAATCAGTTGTAGATAAATATAGTAATCATATTTATCATTCAATAATGAAGCAAATTCTTCGTTACTTAATAACGCTATAAAATATCCGATAAATAAAACAGTCAATAAGTATAAAGCCCATTTCATATATTTAAGCAACATTTTCATTTTTTGTTCTTTAAAAAAATCTGTCAAATGTAATTAAATAATCATTTCCACAAACTTAATTTATATATTTTAAATTAAATTCAGTAAAAAAAACTTTTTAACAAATAATAAATCGACATATCAACAAAACACAAAAAGAATATCAATTATAAACTTAATATATCAATTTCGTACAGTAAACAAAAATCAAAATATTACATTTGATTAAACAATAAATCAAATGAATATTCAGAAAGTCAACGAACAAATAAAAGTAGAACGAAATAAATTATTGAATCATTCGTTATATAAAAAAATCCAAAAAATTGAAGATTTACAAAAATTCCTTGAAGGACATGTTTATGCGGTTTGGGATTTTATGTCGCTTTTAAAAGCGCTTCAACAAAAATTAACTTGTACAACAACTCCTTGGTTTGCAAGTGAAAATCCAGAAACAAGATATTTAATTAATGAGATTGTTTTAGCAGAAGAATCTGACCTTGCAATAGATGGAAGCCGATTGAGTCATTTTGAAATGTACCTTGACGCAATGAAAGATTCGAATGCAAATACTAGAACTGTTCTTAATTTTATTAATGATGTTAGAAATGGAAATTCAATTTTCGAAGTTATTGAAAAAAGTGAATTACATCCGAATATCAAATCGTTTTTAAACTTTAGTTTTGATGTTATTCAACGAGGTAAAACACATGAAATTGCTGCCGCTTTTACTTTTGGACGTGAAGATTTAATTCCGGATATGTTTACTGAAATATTAAAAAATTTTCAGATTAACTTTCCAGAAACTGACCTAAATAAATTGATTTACTATTTTGAAAGACATATAGAACTTGACGCAGACGAACACGGTCCAATGGCTTTTAAAATGATTGCTTATTTATGTGAGAATGACCAACAAAAATGGAATGAAGTTTTAGCTGTTTCAAAAGAAGCTCTTGAAAAAAGGTATTTACTTTGGAATGCTATTGAAGAACAAATCGGGTAAAAAACAAAAAACGAATTGCATTTTCGCAATTCGTTTTTTTTTCTGTAAAAATAAAATAAATCCAATAAAAAATCTAAAACAATTCTAAATCATAATACTTTCATAAACTTAATCTTTTTGATTTAAAATATCAAGTTTTTTGTTAATTTTTTTAAAATTAATTTTCAGGCGCTAATTCTACAAGCAAACCTTCGATTTCTGGAGTTATATGAATTTGACAACCTAAACGACTATTTTCTTTTACATTGAAAGCTTCAGAAAGCATCGCTTCTTCATCATCTGACATTTCGGGTAATTCTACATCATTCAAGACATAACATTGACAAGATGCACACATTGCCATGCCGCCACAAATACCAATGGTTCCTTCTGGAGCTAATTCGTACGCACGAATCAATTCCATCACATTCATATTCATATCGGTTGGTGCATCAACTTCGTGTGAAACACCTTCTCTGTCTATAATTGTAATTTTAATATCGTTCATTAAAATTTGATTTAACTAATTAATCAATTGACTTTACAACTGCTTTTTCAGCTTCTTTACGAGTTCCATCAAATCCATCAATTCCAGAAACAGTTGTATATTTCAACACATATTTCTTACCCGGATTGATTAAATTATAAACACTTTGGCACATTAAAGTTGCTTCATGAAATCCACACAAAATCAACTTCAATTTACCTGGGTAAATATTAACATCGCCAATTGCGTAAATACCTGGAATATTTGTTTGATAATCCAATGCGTTATTTACTTTAATCGCATTTTTTTCAATCTCTAATCCCCAATTTGCAATAGGTCCTAATTTTGGCGTTAATCCAAAAAGAGGAATAAAATAATCAGTTTCGATTTGTTGTTTTTCATCTCCAATCTGCAATGTTAAAGCATTTACATGATTTTCTCCGTGTACCTCAATAACTTCTGCAGGAGTTATCAAATTAACTTTCCCTTGTTTCTTTAGTTCTTGTACTTTTTCGACAGAATCTAAAGCTCCACGAAATTCATTTCTTCGATGAACTAAAGTTACGCTTGAAGCGACATCTGCTAAGAAAATACTCCAATCTAAAGCAGAATCACCACCTCCGGCAATTACAATTTTTTTATCTCTGAAAAGTTCTGGATTTTTAACAAAATATTCAACCCCTTTATCTTCATAAAATGCAATATTGTCGATAACAGGTTTACGAGGTTCAAAACTCCCTAAACCTCCAGCAATTGCAACCGCTTTTGCATGATGTTTAGTTCCTTTATTTGTTGTAACTATAAAAGTTCCATCTTCTAATTTATCAATAGTTTCAGCAACTTCATTTAATGTAAAACCTGGTTCAAATTGTTTGATTTGTTCCATTAAATTATCGATTAATTCCGCAGCTCCAACAGATGGATAGCCAGGAATATCGAATATTGGCTTTTTGGGATATAATTCAGTTAATTGACCTCCAGGTTGAGGCAATCCGTCTATTAAATGACATTTTAGTTTTAATAATCCGGCTTCGAAAACAGCAAACAATCCTGTTGGACCAGCTCCAATTATTAATATATCTGTTTCAATCATCTTTATAATTTTTGGTAAAATTAAGTAGATTCAAATACAAAAACAGTGATAAATATCAGCTACTCATCACTGTTTTAATATTGAAAATCTTATTCTTCACTTATATTTACGACTGTTTCAATTTCTGGAGCGTATTTTTTAATTGTTGTTTCAACTCCAGCTTTTAAAGTCGTTTGATTCACGCTACACAAAGTACAAGCTCCTTCTAAACGAACCTTTACGTGTTTATCATCTTCTATAGAAATTAGCGTTATATCACCCCCGTCTGAATTTAAAAAAGGACGAATTTCTTCTAATGCTTTTTCTACATTTAATCTAATATTTTCTGTAGACATAGTTTTTTATTTATGAATCTAAAATTCAATTATTTTTTTGACGGAGAACATCCAGCCATTGTAGTAATCTTTACAGCTTCTGTCGGAGGTAAAGATTCGTTACGACGTACCACTTGTTCTACAACATTACGAGCAATTTGAACAAAAGCTTCACCTACCGGAGAATCAACTTGTAAAGCTGCTGGTCTTCCGTAGTCACCAGCTTCACGAATACTTTGAACAATTGGAACTTCTCCTAAGAATGGAACTTCTAAATCTTGAGCTAAATTTTTTGCACCTTCTTGACCGAAAATGTAATATTTATTTTCTGGCAATTCAGCAGGTGTAAAATACGCCATATTTTCAATAATTCCTAACACCGGAACATTAATACTTTCTGCCATAAACATCGAAACTCCTTTTTTAGCATCTGCTAAAGCAACAGCTTGCGGAGTCGAAACTACAACGGCACCAGTAATTGGTAACGATTGCATCAATGACAAATGAATATCACCTGTTCCTGGAGGCAAATCTAATAATAAGAAATCTAATTCACCCCAATCAGCATCAAAAATCATTTGATTCAAAGCTTTTGAAGCCATTGGTCCTCTCCAAATAACCGCTTGGTCAGGACTTGTAAAAAAGCCGATTGAAAGTAACTCAACACCGTAGCTTAAAATTGGTTTCATTTTTGATTTTCCATCAACTTCAACAGAGATTGGACGAGATTTCTCAACATCAAACATAATTGGCATTGAAGGTCCGTAAATATCAGCATCTAAAACACCAACTTTAAATCCCATTGTAGCTAAAGTAACTGCTAAATTTGCAGTAACAGTAGATTTTCCTACACCACCTTTTCCTGAAGAAACGGCGATAATATTTGAAATTCCAGGAATTGATTTCCCTTTGATTTCAGGTTTTTCTGGAGCTTCAACTTTGATATTTACTTTTACTTTAACATCTGCCGAAAATTTTTCGTGAATTAAATTAGTAATATCTGTTTCTGTACGTTTTTTAATATGCATTGCTGGTGTTTGCAAAGTAACATCCACCACAACCTCATTACCAAAAGTCATTACGTTTTGAACCGCACCACTTTCTACCATATTTTTACCTTCGCCTGCAACAGAAATAGTTTCTAATGCGGTAAGGATTTCTTTACGATCTAATTTCATATTAATTTTAGATAATGATTTATCTTGTTTTTCACTTGAAACCAAGCACTTATATAGAATAATTTTGAATCACAAAGATAACACGAATTTCTTAAAATATAAAGTTAATAAAGTGCAAAAAATAGACATCAAAATCATTATAAGACAAAAAAAAGAGAACCGAAGCTCTCTTTTAGTAAAAAATTTTTATTGCTGTAAAAATGGCAATAATACCTGTAATACCTCCAATAAAATAGTTTATATTTTTTAATATATAATTCTCTTCTAACGATTTGTTTTTAAAGTAATTTAAATACAGCATAAACACGAATGCCGAACCAAAAACTACACCTAAAGATATCAAAGAAGTAAATGGATTTCTTAATTCAAAATCGAGATATTGATCCGCTGTAATACTTACGAAAACATAATACGGAATCGGAAACATATTTATTGCCGCTAAAAACATTCCGTAAAAAAAACGTCTTTTCGCACTTTTCTCTTTCTTAACTTTAATTTCTTTTGGTCTTTTTGCAAAGAATAAAAAATAAATTGTCAAAATTGCGAAAATGGCCAAACCTACTTCATGAATTATTTCGGCAACAAAATCACTTCGGTCAATTAACCTTGCAAAATTGATAGCTAAATACGTCTGAAAAAAAATGACTACTAAAACTCCTGAGGTAAATATATATGCTTTCTTGCGTCCTTCTTTAGCAGCTATTTTTACGATATTACCATTTAGTAAACCCGGTAAAATAGTACCAACTATTGACGCAAACAATCCGACAAGGAATGTATAAACATAAATCATTATTTAATTCTGAATTGAATATAAGTAATCGCTTTATTGATTTCTAAATATTGCGATTCGTAGAATGTTTGGATAGTAGTAACTACTTCTGGAGCTCCTTCGTTTTTATAAACATCATGATTTGCATAAATAACCTCATGTCCTTCACCATGAAGTAATCCTAAAGTATAACCGTGCATAAATTCGCTATCGGTTTTTAAATTTACAACGCCATCTTCGTTCAGAATTTTCTTGTAGCGTTGTAAGAACTCGGCATTTGTTAAACGATGTTTAGTTCTTTTATATTTGATTTGTGGATCTGGGAAAGTAATCCAAATTTCAGACACTTCGTTTTCTGCAAAAACATCTTCAATCAATTCAATTTGCGTACGAATAAACGCCACATTGTTTAAATTATTTTCCACTGCAGTTTTAGCACCTCTCCAAAAACGAGCTCCTTTAATATCAATTCCTACGAAATTTTTTTCTGGATAACGAGCTGCCAATCCAACTGAATATTCACCTTTTCCACATCCTAATTCTAAAACAATAGGATTATTGTTCTTAAAAACTTCTTCATTCCAATTTCCTTTTAAAGGAAAAACAGCGTCTACAATTTCTTCACGAGTTGGTTGAAAAACATTTCCGAATGTCTCGTTTTCTCTGAAGCGTTTCAATTTATTTTTACTTCCCACTTTTTTTAATTTTATGCAAAAATATAAAATAAATTTCGCATTTAATTGAAGTTATCAAAAACTGTAAACTAAGACAATGCAGATTTTTGAATGGTAAACGAAAATTCAGAACCTTTACCAATTTTACTTTCTAAATAAATATGTTCGTCGTGCGCTTCGATGATGTGTTTTACGATTGAAAGTCCAAGTCCTGAACCTCCAACTTCGCGTGAACGACTTGATTCGATTCGATAAAAACGTTCAAAAATACGATTAATGTGTTTTCTATCAATTCCCAAACCATTATCGGTAACACGAACCATCAGTTTATTGTCAGTTAAGTTAACAAAACTAACTTCGGTAACTCCTTTTGGCTTGCCGTATTTAATGGAGTTTTCGATTAAGTTTATGATAACGCGACTTATTTTTTCTTTATCTGCTTTGACAAAAATTTTACGATAATTTTCTTTATCAAACATTAAAGAAATATCTTTTTCCTCGGCCTTTAATTCAAACATATCAAAAACATCTTTGAACGCTTCGACGATATCAAAACGCGTAACATCTAATTTTAATTCGTTTGATTCTAATTTGGTAATCATATCCAAATCATCAACAATTTCAATTAATCGTTCGACACCATTTTCAGCACGCTTCAAATATTTTTCAACAATTTTTTTGTCTTCGATTTCACCATCAATCAAAGTCGAAATATAACCTTGAACGGTGAACAAAGGCGTTTTAAGTTCATGCGCAACATTCCCAATAAATTCTCGACGATATTCTTCACGTACTTTTAAAGATTCGATTTCGATTTTTTTATCGGTTGCAAACTTATTTATTTCATTCATCAAAGTTTGCATATCTGTTGTTATAGGTTGACTTCTCAGAACCGATTTATCAAGAATGGAAACTTTTTTAAAGATCTTCTCGATACCAATATAAATGAATTTTTCAACTCGATATTGAATCACAAAAAATGAGAAAACAAAAAAAAGTGAAGCAAAAACCAAGGTAAAAAAGAAGTTTATCTCAAAAAACACATATTGTAAAAACAACAAAATCACAATTGAAAAAATTGTGATTAGCGATGTTGATTTAAGTGCAAATCTGTATGATTTTCTATATTTTAAAGCCATTAAATTTCTAATTTATAACCTACTCCTTTGATGGTTTTAAATAAATCGTCTCCGATTTTTTCTCTTAATTTACGAATATGAACATCAATTGTTCTTCCTCCAACAATAACTTCGTTACCCCAAACTTTATCTAAAATCTCTTCTCGTTTAAAAACTTTTCCTGGTTTTGAAGCTAATAAATAAAACAATTCAAACTCCTTACGTGGTAAAATAATTTCAGTTCCGTTATTAACTATTTTATATTCTTCACGATTAATTTCTATATCACCAACTTTTAAGACATCATTTAAAGGTTGCTCTTCTTTAACTCTTCTTAAAAGTGCCTTAACTTTACTAACCAATAATTTTGGTTTAATTGGTTTAGTAATATAATCATCAGCTCCCGAATCAAATCCTGCAACTTGCGAATAATCTTCGCCACGAGCCGTAAGAAAAGTAATAATTGTACTCTTTAATTCTGGTATCTTTCTTAATTGTTCACATGCTTCAATACCATCCATTTCTGGCATCATTACATCTAAAATAATCAAGTTAGGTATTTCTTTTTTGGCAACTTGTACCGCTTCTTTACCGTTATGAGCTTTTACAATTTCATAACCTTCAGCTTCTAAATTAAATCCTACAATTTCTAAAATATCGATATCATCATCGACTAATAATATCTTAATATCTTTATTTTTCATTTGTTTCGTGTTGTTATTTGATTGTAAAGTTAGATATAAAATTGTTTCAAAATTCGAGTTTACAATTATTTAATATAGTAACATTAATATTACATTAAAGGAACAAACTCTTAATTCGCATGTAACATTGTAATAATAAATATGCAATTTCTTTGCCTCAAAATTAACAACACACACACATGAAATTCAGATTTTTATTATTAACTCTTTTATTATGTTTTGTAACTTATGCACAAAACATCAAAACAATAAAAGGTTCAATTACAGACCAAGGTTCAAACAACGAACCATTAGCTTACGCAACAATTGTTATTAAAGGTACGGAAATTGGCGCAAGCTCTGACGAAAATGGAAAATTTATTTTAGATGCCCCAGAAGGAATTCATACATTAGAAATATCTTATGTTGGATACAAAACGAAAGAAGTATTAATTAATACTGCAAAAGACCAAATTATTACAGTTTCATTAGAAGCCGAAGACAACAGTCTTGAAGACATTATTATTACTGTCAAAACAAATAAAGGAAGTGAATCTGCTTTACTTAATGAGCAACGCAAATCTTTAGAGATTAAACAAAACATTGGTTCACAAGAATTATCTAGAAAAGGTGTTGGAGATGTTGCAACAGCAGTTACCAAAACATCTGGAATTAGTAAACAAGAAAGTTCAGGTGGCATTTTTGTCCGTGGATTAGGTGACCGCTACAACAGCACAACCATGAACGGATTGCCTATTCCGTCAAACAAACCTGATACAAAAAATATTAATTTAAATATTTTTCCGACGGATATTGTTGAATACATCTCAATTGACAAAACGTATTTAGCACGTAATTACGGAGATTTTGCTGGAGGAAATGTAGATATCATTTCAAAGAAAAATAATTCGAACGGATTTTTTAATATCGATTTAGGAGCAAACATCAACACAAACGCAGTTGGTCATAAAGATTTTCAGTTACAAGACGGAAGAAGTTATTTTGGTTTTTCTAACAACAAGCAACCAAATAATTCGTTAGATGGATTTAACTTTAATCATGCTTACAAATTAAAATCTGTAACTCCAGTTGCTGGTAATTTAGGTTTAAGCGGAGGTAAAAAATTCTTAGTTGGAACAGAAGGAATTTTAAATTTATTTGCCACTCTATCCTTTTCTAACGATTACGGATTCAAAGAAGGAATCAACAAATCGGTAAACGCACAAGGAATTGCAACTAACGATTTATATCAAAAAACAACAAGTTACAACACCAACACAACTGGAATGTTAAATGCAAATTACGACATCAATGCAAACAACAACATTTCTTACAACTTTTTGTTGGTAAACACTTCTTCTTTAAAAAATGACAACTTAAGAGGTTATATGCGTGACATTGCAGAAACGGAACAAGGTGGAATTTTGAATAGAAATACTTACGAACAAAATCAATTGATGGTTAATCAATTATTAGGTAAACACATTTTATCAGACAAAACAACATTCAATTGGGGAGCTGCTTACAATCACATTAAAAATGAAATGCCAGACAGAACTCAAAACAAATTAATGTACAACGAAAATATTAATGGTTATGGATTGGTTGGAAAAACAGCATCTGACAATCATAGATATTTTCAGAGTTTAACAGAAAAAGAATTTGCTTTTAACGCTTCTGTTGATTATAATTTCAATAAAAACGAAGACGATTCTTACAAAGGAAAATTAATTGTTGGTTACAACGGACGTTTTAAAGAACGTAATTTTGAAGCAACTCAGTTTATTTTAAGATTAGCAAATCAATATAAAGAAAACTATTTAGTTGACGAAAACAATTTAGACGGTTTCTTTAACCAACAAAATTACGAAGCTGGATATTTTGACATTGAAACGTTCCGTGGAAACAAAAACAATCCGAATGCTTTAGAGCCTCAATATTATAATGGTAAACAAAGTATCAATGCTGGATTTGTGAATTTAGAATACCAATTAAATCCAAGATTATTTGCTGTAGTTGGCGTTCGTTACGAAAACATCAATCAAAAAATTGATTGGAAAACGCAACTAGATTTTACAGGTGGTGAAAACACACTTAAGAAAAATGCTTTCTTACCTAGTTTAAATTTAAAGTATGAATTAAACGGAACTCAGAATTTACGTTTTGCATTCTCTAAAACATATACGTTACCACAGTTTAAAGAAAGAGCTCCTTTTATTTATGAAGAAGTTGATGAAGTAGAAAGTGGAAACCCAAATTTATATGCATCAGACGATTATAATTTTGATTTAAAATGGGAAATGTTTCCACAAAACGACGAAGTTTTATCTGCAACAGCTTTTGGTAAATACATTCAAAATCCAATCAATAAGATTACGATTTCATCATCTGCGAACGACTTAACATTTGTTAACTCAGGAAATTACGGATATGTTTATGGTATTGAAATTGAAGCTCGTAAAAACTTATTCTACTTTAATGACGATGATAACAATAAATTATCTGCTGGAGTTAATTTAGCCATCATGAAAACGCATCAAGAATTGGATAATGAAAAAATCAAATCAGAAACAAATTATTCGGCTCAATTTACCAATTCAACAAGTGGTTTCACAGGAGCATCTAATTTATTACTAAACGCTGATGTTACTTATTTTAAAGAATGGAATCAAAGAAATTTAATAGCAACTTTAGCTTACAATTATAATTCGGACCGTTTATATAGTATTGGTACAGAACAAAAAGGTAATTTAGTTGACAAAGGTTTTGGAAGTTTAGACTTAATTTTAAAAACGAAATTAAACAAAAATTTCTCTGTTGGATTAAATGCAAAAAACTTAACCAACCCAGCAATCAAACGTGTACAAGAAAACACAAACGAAGATATCTTAGTTAGATCATACAAGTTAGGTCGTTTTATAAGTGCTTCAGTAAAATATTCTTTTTAATCTCAAAGCAACTCTTTCAAAGGAGTTGCTTTTTTTATTTACACAGCTAACAATTTATTTACATAAAAAAAGCATTTCCTTAAATATTCAATAAAGTTTAGATAACTCAATTAAAAACAAACTTATACATCTTTGTATCACACAACACAATAAAAAATTAAAAACAAAAAAAATGAAAAAATCAATCAGAAACGCATTTGGAATTTTATTATTAATGTCGGCTGTAACTTTTGTAAGCTGTAGTAGCGATGACAATTCGTCAGATAATAATCAAGAACAACCAATTAACAATTCAGACTTCAAAGCTAATCCAGAAGATTTCAGAGGTAATATCAAATCTGGAACAGTAACTTTAGATGCAACAAAAACATATAAATTAACTGGAGCAATTATAGTAGAAAATAGTGCAACTTTAATTATTCCCGCAGGAACTAAAATTATAGGTTCTGGTGGAACTTCATCTTACATTGCAGTAGCTCAAGGTGGAAAAATCGAAGTTAACGGTACAGCTACAAACCCAGTTGTAATGACAAGTACAAATCAAACTCCAGGAAGTTGGGGAGGTTTAGTAATTTGCGGAAAAGCACCAATCAACAAAGCTATTCCATCTCAAGCAGAAGTTACAGGTTTAGCTTACGGTGGAACTGACGCAAACGACAATTCAGGTTCTATCAAATATTTAAGAATAGAATATTCTGGAGCGAACTTTAGTACTGAAAAAGAATTTAATGGACTTTCTCTATTCGGAGTTGGTAAAGGAACAAAAATAGAATACGTTCAAATTTACAAAGGTTCAGATGATGGAATTGAGTTTTTTGGAGGAACTGTTGATACAAAATACATCGTTTCTACCGGAAGTGAAGACGATTCTTTTGACTGGACAGAAGGTTGGAACGGAACAAATGAATATTGGTTTGGAGAACAAAGAGCAGATATTGGAAATCGTGGTGTAGAAGCAGATAACAATTCAAGTAATCACTTAGCAACTCCAATTTCAAATCCTACTATTTCTAACGTAACTTTAATTGGTAGAGGTGACGGAAGTGAGCCAGATGCATTTAAATTAAGAGTTGGAACTTTAGCAACAATCAACAATGTTGTAATCAAAAATTTCCCAGTTGGATTTAACGTTGAACATGACGAATCAATTGCAGGTGTTACAAACGGAACTTTAAAAGTAACAAATGTTAAATTTGAGAATGTAACAACAAAATCAAAAGGAAAAACTACCGCTGGTGCAACTGTTGATGTTTCTGCAATTTATACAGAAAACAATGCAGCAACAGGAGCTGGAAACGGATCTTCATTGCCAACTTGGGCTCAAGGTTGGACAATAGGTTTATAACTAATTATATTTATTTTTCAATTAACTCGCTATTTTTTTAGCGAGTTATTTTTTTGGTATGTTTTTTGAAAAAAATATATTATATTTATATCGAAAATTTATACTATGAAACAAAAATACATCCTATATATTCTTTTTTTTCTATTTATTACTTTAAGCGGATTTGCTCAAGAGAAAAAAAACAATTCTACAAAAACTGATGGAATAGAAGGTTTACAGATTTTTCCAAATCCTGCAACAACTGGTAGAATATACATTTCAACAGATCAAAACTCAAATTCAAGAGATGTCGTAATTTATGACATGCTAGGAAAAAAAGTTTTTGAAACTATTCTTTATGGAAATAACAAAGAAATAAACATAAGTAATTTAAATTCTGGCATTTATTTAATTAAAGTAACAGAAAACAACACTAGTGCTACACGTAAATTAGTTATTAAATAATTAAGGATTATTTACTTTAGAAACCTTTTTTACAGATTTGATTTCACAAATAACAATTACTTAACATTATTTTACATTAACTTTATGTTTTAAAGAAAAAATAAATTAATTTTGTACTATAATTTTTTAAATCAAATTGAATATGAAAAAAATCTACACTTTAGTTGCTGTATTAACTGCAACATTTGCTGCAAATGCTCAGTCAGAAATCATTACTCAATGGAATTTTGATGCTGCAGATCACACATTAGCAGTAAACCCTTCAACAGGAACAGGTACTTTCGGAATTATCGGAGGTGTTGAACTTAATTTAAATACTGATGGAACAATGCCAGGTGGTAACCCTACAAGTGGTAAAGGATACAGTATTAAAACTTTTCCAGAACAAGGAACAAATAGCGGAACAGCTGGTTTTCAATTCGCTTTAAGTACTACTGGTTATGAAAACATAACACTTTCATTTGATCCTAGATCATCTGGAACTGGTTCAAAATGGATGCAGTATGAAATGTCAACTGACGGAACAACATGGACAACTTTAGGAAACAACAACGGAGCATTAGCTAATGATTTTAACAATCCAGTTTCTGTTACTTTACCAGCTACAGCTGATAATCAAGGTTCAATAACTTTTAAATTAGTTTCTATTTTCGCACCTGGTACACAAGCATACGCACCTGTCGGAACCAATTATGGTACTGGTGGAGCTTGGAGAATCGACAACTTAACAATTAGCGGAGAGGAAATTGACACTGCTTCAACAATAGATAACAACATCGAAGGTTTAAAAGTGTATCCTAACCCAGCTTCTGAATTAATTAACATTACTTCAAATGAGTTAGGTATTAAAAATGTTACAATTTATAATATGTTAGGTAAAAAAGTTTTAGAAACTTCTACAGAAGAAACAGTAAACGTTTCAACTTTAACTTCTGGAGTTTACATTATGAAAATTTCTCAAGATGGTAAAAATGCTTCTAGAAAATTAGTTATCAAATAATATTTAGCTATAATTTTTTAATAAATAGGAAAATTCAATTAATGAATTTTCCTATTTTTTTTTGTTTTTATAGTTTTTTTCTATAATAAAAACTTACTACATCTTTAACTATAAAACAAAATTAAATTTACAAAATTTGCTATTTAAAAAACAATTTCATATTTTTAATTAAAATTTAAGAAAAAATATGAAAAAAATTTACACCTTATTTTTTGTTGCAATAACTTCAGTAAGTTTTGCGCAAACAACAGTTACAAAACAATTCAATGAATTTGGCTTTGCAAATGAAGAAGATGATCTTAGTGGAGACATCGATGAAAACATTAATTTTGTTACATTACAAAATGCCGCGTCTTTACCAGCAAAATACTTTACCAATGGTAACAGCATTAGACTTTACCCAGGAGAATCAGATGGTAATTCAATTGAATTTTATTTTAGTGAAGGAATAATTGTTTCTGAAATTATTATTACAGGAAATGCAAATTACACACCAGACGCAGGTTATTTCTTAAGCGGCAGCACAACTCCAACATCAATAACTGCCGTTGGAAACACATACACCATTTCAGGAATTGCCGCAACTGAATCATTTACATTTCAAAACACTATTAATGCAACTTCTGGAAATCAAATAAGAATTGCTGGAATTACAATTACTTATACAGAAGAAACAGCTTCAATCAAAGACAATAACATAGAAGGTTTAAAAGTTTATCCTAATCCAGCTTCTGAATTAGTATACATTACTTCTAATGAAATCGGAACTAAAAATGTTGCTATCTATGATATGTTAGGTAAAAAAGTTTTAGAAACTTCTACAGAAGAAACTGTAAATGTTTCAACTTTAACTTCTGGAGTTTACATCATGAAAATTTCTCAAGATGGTAAAAACGCTTCTAGAAAATTAGTTATCAAATAATTAAATTTATTATAACTTAAAAAACATCAACAATTGTTGATGCTTTTTTTATTTGTACTTTTGTAAAAAATATTCAACATCGTGTTTACAGCCGAAGATATTATATCAATCCACACCACCAAAGAGTTTCATAAAACTGCAATGAAAATATTTCGTTATCAATTTGAGCATAACGAAGTATATCAAAAATACTGTTTGCTTTTACAAAAAGACCCTTCAAATGTTAGACATTTAACTGAGATTCCTTTTTTACCAATCGAATTTTTTAAATCAAAAGAAATATTAAGTTCAATTGAACCTATTCAAGAAACTTTCACAAGTAGCGGAACAACAGGATTAGCCACTTCAAAACATCACGTAACCGATTTATCATTTTACGAATACAGTTTTAGAAATGGTTTTTCTAAATTTTACGGAAACATCGAAGATTATACTGTTTTAGCCCTTTTACCATCTTATTTAGAACGCGATGGATCTTCGTTAATTTATATGGTTAATGATTTAATCGAAGGCTCAAATCACCCAGATAGCGGATTTTATTTAAACGATTACGAAGCCTTAACTAAAAAACTAATCGAACTTGATTCTGACGGTCAAAATGTGTTATTAATTGGAGTGACTTATGCCCTATTCGATTTGATCGAATTGCAAAAATTTGAACTAAAAAACACCATCGTTATGGAAACAGGCGGAATGAAAGGAAAACGCAAAGAAATGATTCGCGAAGAATTACATCAGATTCTAAGCGAAGGTTTTGGAGTTCCGAAAATTCATTCGGAATACGGGATGACCGAATTACTTTCTCAAGCTTATTCTTTAGGTGATGGTATTTTTGAATGTCCGCCTTGGATGGATATTTTAATTCGTGACACCGAAGACCCATTAACAATTCTTGAAGATGAAAAAACAGGAGGAATCAATGTAATCGATTTGGCAAATTTCAATTCGTGTTCGTTTATCGCAACACAAGATTTAGGAAAAAAATATCCTGATTATAGTTTTGAAGTTTTAGGTCGATTTGACAATTCAGATATTAGAGGTTGCAACCTAATGGTTTTAGAATAAACAAAAAAAATGAGTTTCAGCGGAAACTCATTTTCTTTATGATTTAAACGAAACGCAAAACAAAATAGTTTTTCTTACCTTTTTGCAATAAAACAAATTCGTTATTAATTAAATCGTTTGAAGTTAAAGTAAATCCTTCTTGAACTTTTTCGCGGTTTACAGAAATTGAATTTTCAGCTAATGAGCGACGCGCTTCCCCGTTCGATTTCATAAAACCTGATTTCTCATTTAAAACCGTAACAATATCTAATCCTGCTTCTAAATCTGATTTTGCAATTTCAGCTTGCGGAACTCCATCAAAAACATCTAAAAATGTTTTAGAATCTAATTGTTTTAAATCATCTGCAGAAGCATTTCCAAATAAAATTCCAGATGCTTTTACCGCATTTTCAAAATCCTCACGAGAGTGAACCATTACCGTAATTTCTTCAGCTAATTTCTTTTGTAAAGCTCTTAAATGTGGAGCTTCTTGATGTTCTGCTGTTAACTTTTCGATTTCTTCTTTAGATAAGAATGTGAAAATTTTGATGTATTTTTCTGCATCAACATCAGATGTATTTAACCAATATTGGTAGAATTTGTAAGGTGAAGTTCTTTCGGCATCTAACCAAATATTACCTCCTTCAGATTTTCCGAATTTTGTACCATCAGCTTTCGTGATTAGCGGACAAGTTAAAGCAAACGCTTTACCTGCTTCCATTCTACGAACCAATTCCGTTCCGGTAGTAATATTACCCCATTGATCAGACCCTCCCATTTGTAAAGTACAAGATTTGTCTTTGTATAAATGTAAGAAATCGTAACCTTGAATCAATTGATACGTAAATTCTGTAAACGACATTCCGTCTTGAGCTTCGCCATTTAAACGTTTTTTTACAGAGTCTTTCGCCATCATATAATTTACAGTTATATGTTTCCCGACAGTTCTAATAAATTCTAAGAATGAAAATTCTTTCATCCAATCGTAATTATTAACCAATTCAGCAGCATTTTTTGCATCAGATTCAAAATCTAAAAAACGAGCTAATTGTCCTTTAATTGCATTTTGATTGTGGCGTAAAGCTGCTTCATCTAATAAATTACGTTCTGTTGATTTTCCTGACGGGTCACCAATCATACCAGTTGCACCACCAATTAATGCTAAAGGTTTGTGACCAGCAATCTGAAAATGTTTTAATAACATCACACCTACTAAGTGTCCAATATGCAATGAATCCGCTGTTGGGTCAATTCCCACATACGCAACACGCATCTGCTCCATCAAATGTTCTTCTGTGCCTGGCATTACGTCGTGGAGCATACCTCTCCAAGTCACTTCTTCAATAAAATTTTTCATATTGTTAAATTAATTTATGCAAATATAACCGAAAATAAAAGAGCATAAAAAGATTATATGTATTTTAGACAAAGAAAAACAAATCCTTACAATGAAAAATCTAACATATTCCATTTTAATTTTTTTATTGACTTTAGCTTCTTGCAAAAAGCCGATTGCAAACTTTACAGAGCCACAACCAAGCGAAAAGAAAAACCTTTCTAAATTACCCAATCGAGTTTTAGGAATTTATACAAATCCGGAATTGGGATACAAATTATCTATTAAAAGTGATTTAATCACTCGAACATTTTCTAGCATCGATACCGTTTCTTTGAATGAAATTAAAAATACGGAATCAGAAAACATGAAGCTTTTATCTCAACTTTCAGATTCACTTTACATTGTAGAATTTAATATTATAGACACACTTTTCAATTTAAAAAACGGTGATGTTTTAAGAAAATTAAATCAGAATTATTTTCTGAATGTAAAAAACGCGCAAGACAATTGGATCGTTTCCAAATTAAATTTTAAAAGTAACTTTTTAACGTTGAGCGAAATTACAAATGAAACTGAAATTGAATTACTTGACGAAATCACAAATCAAACAACTTCCGATTCTATTTATCCAAAAACATATTCGGTTAACAAAAAGCAGTTTAAAGAATTTGTGAAGAAAAATGGATTTTCTGAAAGTGAAATTTATATCAAATTATAAAAAAAGTTAAATTGAATTTATTTAATTCTCAAAAAACTAAATTTGCATTATGATATTAGTTACAGGCGGAACCGGTTTAGTTGGTGCTCATTTATTATTGCGGTTAACAGACGATAATCGAAAAGTAAGAGCGATTTTTAGAAACGAAAAAAACATTTCTAAAACAAAGAACTTATTCGAAATAATGAATAAAGAAAATTTGTTTTCAAAAATCGAATGGTTTAAAGCTGATTTGAATGACGTACCAGAACTCGAAGAAGCTTTTATCGACATCACAGAAGTTTATCATTGTGCAGCGATGGTTACTTTTACAGGTTCTGAAAACGAAAAGATGCAGAAAGTGAACATCGAAGGCACCGCAAACATGGTAAATCTTTCGTTGGCTTTTGATGTTGAAAAATTTTGTCACATCAGTTCAATCGCAACTTTAGACGAAACTATTATTGGTACGAATTTAATAGACGAAACAAGTAATTGGAATCCGAATGGAATACATAGCGATTATGCCATTTCTAAATTTGGCGGAGAAACTGAAGTTTGGCGTGCCGCACAAGAAGGTTTAAATGTGGTCATTGTGAATCCGGGTGTGATTTTTGGCATCGGATTCCCAGACCAAGGTTCAGGTGAAATCATTACAAAAATGAAAAGTGGATTTCCGTTTTATACTGATGGCAAAACGGGTGTTGTTTCTGCAAATGATGTGGTTAGTTGCATGATTGGTTTAATGGATAACAACATTTTCAACCAACGTTTTATTCTAGTTTCTGAAAACATTTCTTACAAAGATTTATTTGAAAAAATTTGTAACCTTTTAAATAAAAAAACTAATTTTTTAGAAGCAAAAAAATGGATGCTGGCAATTGCTTGGCGAATGGATTGGCTTTTAACAGCAATTATTCCAAACAAAAAAAGAAGCCTTTCAAGAGATCTTGCTACAGCTTCTTTTACAAAAGATTTATATAAAAATGATCTTATAAAAAAGACACTTAACTTTGAATTTGAAACATCTGATAAATTCTTAAAAGATATTATTTTAAAACAGATTTAAAATCTCTTATTCGTACAACTTGTGAGCTACCGATTGTATCTCTTGGATCATCTGGTAAAGTTTCAAAATATTTAATTCTCTTCTGCAACCTATTATTTATTGAATCGTAAATTTCTAAATAAATTTCTGGTTGCTGAATATAATAGTTGTTCAACTCAATAAATGATAAACTATCCAAATTATATTTACTAAGTATATTTTGTGGCAATACTTCTTTAAAAACCGAATCTTTAGAATAGTTTGATCTCGATGCCGTAACTAAAGACAATTCAAACATCAAATCAGTCATTTCGTTTTTATCTAAAAACTTTGCTGGCTTTTCGAGTGTTTTACTACATCCAAGAATGGAAAGTAATAAGAGAAATAGAGTTATTTTTTTCATTTTATCTATTAAATAATAAACGTTTTCCGAATTTTCCATCAGAAATCACGCCATTTTTCATTGCAAAATTTCCATTTACAATCGTAGAATCAACTTTAGCCGAAAATATTTTACCTTCAAACGGTGACCAACCGCATTTAGCGACAACATTTTCTTTAGTAACTTCCCATGGATCATTTAAATCTACAATAGCCAAATCAGCAAAATAACCTTCTTTTATAAAACCGCGATCTTCGATTTTAAAAAGTTTCGCAGGATTATGAGCCATTTTCTCAACTACCTTTTCGATAGAGATTTTACCTTCTTTTACAAATTCTAACATAGCAACCAAACTATGCTGAACTAAAGGACCGCCAGAAGGAGCTTCGGAATATTTTTTAGATTTTTCTTCTATCGTATGCGGCGCATGATCTGTTGCAATAACATCAATACGATCATCCAATAATGCTTCCCAAATTTTTTCTCGATCTGTAGCCGACTTCACTGCTGGATTCCATTTGATAAAGTTTCCTTTCGTTTTATAATCTTCATCCGAAAAAGTCAAATGATGTACACAAACTTCTGCAGTAATCATTTTTTCTTCTAGCGGAATATCATTTCTAAACAAATCGGTTTCAATTCCGGTACTCAAATGAAAAACATGCAAACGCGCACCCGTTTTCTTTGCTAGCTCAATTGCTTTTGACGATGATTTATAACAAGCTTCAGCACTACGAATAACAGGATGCTGAGAAACAGGAATATCATCACCGAATGTTTCTTTAGCTTTTGCCAGATTTTCGCGAATGGTTTGCTCATCCTCACAGTGAACTGCAATTAACATTTTTGTCGACGAAAAAATCTTTTCTAAAACGTCTTGATTATCCACCAACATATTTCCTGTTGAAGAACCTAAAAATAATTTAATCCCTGCTACATTTCGCGGATTTGTTTTTAAAACTTCATCTAAATTATCGTTCGTTCCGCCCATCATAAACGAAAAATTCGCATAAGATGTTTCACTTGCTATTTGATATTTTTCTTCAAGAATTTCTTGTGTTACTGCATTCGGAACTGTATTTGGCTGTTCAATAAACGAAGTCGTTCCACCAGCAATTGCAGCTTTAGATTCAGAGTTTATATTTCCTTTATGTGTTAAACCAGGTTCTCTGAAATGCACTTGATCGTCAATCACTCCCGGAAGTATTACTTTATCAGTTGCATCAAAAACTTCAAATCCATCTAAAATCTCGATATTTTCGGCAATCTTTATAATACGTTCGTTTTGTATCAAAAGATCACTTGTAAAAACCGAACCTTCATTAACGATTGTTCCGTTTTTTATTAGAATTGAACTCATTTATATTTTGTTTAGTAGTTTTTTTATTCTTAGTTGTAACACGCCAAAAACTGCTTCTTTAAAAATACCACTCGACATTTTTGAAGCTCCTTTTGTACGATCTGTAAAAACAATGGGTACTTCTTCGATTTTAAATTGTTTGCAATAGGCACGATATTTCATTTCTATTTGAAAAGCGTAACCTACAAATTTAATTTTCTTTAAATCGATTTGTTCTAAAACATTTCGTTTGTAACAAACAAAACCGGCAGTTGTATCTTGAATGGTCATTCCTGTGATAAATCGTACATAAACCGACGCGAAATAAGACATCAAAACACGATTCAAAGGCCAGTTCACCACATTTACACCGGTTACATATCTTGAGCCAATTGAAACATCTGCTCCATTTTGACAAGCTTCTAATAAACGTAATAAATCTGTTGGATTGTGAGAAAAATCAGCGTCCATTTCAAATACATAATCATATTTTTTCACGATTGCCCAATAAAATCCATGAACATAAGCTGTTCCTAAGCCATCTTTTTTTAATCGTTTTTCAAGAAAAATTCGGTTTGGGTATATCGTAGCAAACTTCAAAACCTGTTCTGCCGTACCATCAGGAGAATTATCGTCAACCACTAGAATATCAAACGAAACTGGCAAACTCAAGACCGCCAATAAGATGTCCGAAATGTTTTCAATTTCATTATAAGTTGGAATTACAACAATATTTCTACTCATTTAATTATTTATTTACATGCAAAAATAAACTTTTATTACAACTAAATCTTAATATCAATGTAATAAAAACTTGTCTAATAAATTATTAACTTTACCTCGAATTATGAATATAGATTTTATACCAAGGTTAACGAGCTCGGGAGATTGGGCAACCTTACTTTTTATTCTAACTTTTGCATTATTAACTGTAAACAGAAATGTATTTGCAGTTCGTTTTCATGATTATATACGCTTGATTTATTCTGATAAATATTTAAAAATATACAAAGATTCGAGTAATTTAAAGAGTTGGTTTACGATATCAATGTTTTTTATTCAGTTGATTTCTTACTCTTTTTTCATTCATATCGCAATGAGTTATTTAGATTTTAGCAATATAAATTCGCTAATTGACTTTTTAAAAGTATTCAATTTTTTAACATTCTTTATACTTGGAAAATATTTAATAGAAAAAATCATAGCAAACTTTTTTAACATTGAAGATTTTACAGAACAGTACAATTTAATAAAAGTCAACTACAGAACTTATCTAGGCTTATTGATCCTACCTGTATTAATGTTTCTTTTCTACACAAAAACACAAGAAATAATCATCATATATTTCATTTTATCTATCATTTTACTAACAAACCTAATAATGTACAGTGTTATTTTAAAGAATCATCAAAAATTAATACAAAAACATATATTGTATTTTATTTTGTATCTTTGCACTTTAGAAATAGCTCCGTATTTATTAATCTATAAATTACTGACTACTTCAAAGTTTTAAAGAATTTTTATCATGAAAGTGAAAACAATTTTGGTTTCCCAACCAGAGCCTAAAGTAGAAAACTCACCATACTTTGAAATACAACAAAAGTATAAAGTTAAAATCGACTTTAGACCATTCATTCACGTTGAAGGTGCTACAGCAAAAGAAGTTCGTCAACAGAAAATTGACTTAAATAATTACACTTCAATTATTTTAACGAGTAAAAATTCTGTCGATCATTTTTTTAGAGTTGCAGAAGAAATGCGTTATAAAGTTCCAGAAACTCTTAAATATTTTTGCCAATCAGAAGCAATTGCATATTATTTACAGAAATATGTTGTTTACAGAAAACGCAAAATTTATGTTGGAATGAAAGATTTTAAAGATTTATCTCCTTTGATAAAAAAATTCAAAGATGATAAATTTTTGTTACCTGCTTCTGACAAATTAAACGATGACGTTCCATTAACATTAAACGAACTTAATGTTGATTGGAAACAAGGTGTGTTTTTCAGAACTGCCATGAGCGATTTATCTGATTTAAGAGATGTTAAATATGACGTTTTAGCTTTTTTTAGCCCTACAGGTATAAACTCTCTTTTTATGAATTTTCCTGATTTTGAACAAAACGAAACACGAATAGCTGTTTTTGGAAGTACAACTCAAAAAGAAGCTTTAGACCACAATCTTAGAGTTGATATCATGGCTCCAAGTGCAGAATCACCCTCTATGACAATGGCTCTAGAAAAATATTTAGCCAAAGTAAACAAATAAAAAAATCGCTCTTAAAAGTTTATATTTTAAGAGCGATTTTTTTTGAATAATAACAACAAGTAAAAAGCCAATTAAAAAATTAATTGGCTTTTTAAATTATAATTTAGGACCAGCTTCTACCAAAGCTTTACCTTCTTCGTTATCTGTGTATTGAACAAAATTCTTAATAAAACGTTCAGCTAAATCTGTTGCTTTAACTTCCCACTCAGCAGCTTCTGCATAAGTATTTCTAGGATCAAGAATTTCTGTATGAACACCTTCTAAATCTGTTGGAACTGCTAGATTAAAAATAGGCACAATAGTAGCCTCTGCTTTCTCCATAGAACCATCTAAAATACGATCAATAATAGCACGCGTATCTTTAATAGAAATACGTTTTCCTGTACCATTCCATCCTGTATTTACCATGTAAGCCGTAGCTTTATGTTCTTCCATTTTCTTAACTAATTCTTCACCATATTGTGTTGGATGAAGCGACAAGAAAGCTTTTCCGAAACAAGCTGAAAAAGTAGGCTCTGGTTGAGTCACTCCTCTTTCAGTTCCTGCTAATTTTGCAGTAAATCCAGAAAGGAAATAATATTTAGTTTGTTCTGGTGTTAATATTGAAACTGGAGGCATTACACCAAAAGCATCAGCTGTTAAGAAGATAACTTTTGTAGCATGACCAGCTTTAGAAACTGGCTTAACAATATTTTCAATATGTTCGATTGGATAAGAAACACGCGTATTTTGCGTTACAGAACCATCTTTAAAATCAATTTTTCCATTCTCATCTAAAGTAACATTTTCTAACAAAGCGTTTCTTTTGATAGCTCCAAAAATATCTGGTTCATTTTCACTACACAAATCAATTGTTTTTGCATAACAACCACCTTCAAAGTTAAAAACACCATCGTTATCCCATCCGTGTTCATCATCACCGATTAATTCACGTTTAGGATCTGTCGATAAAGTTGTCTTTCCTGTTCCTGATAATCCGAAGAAAACAGCTACATCTCCATCTTTACCTTTATTTGCAGAACAGTGCATTGAAGCCATTCCTTTTAAAGGTAAATAATAGTTCATCATAGAGAACAGCCCTTTTTTCATTTCTCCGCCGTACCAAGTACCGCCTATTAATTGCATTTTTTCCGTTAAGTTGAATGCAACATAAACTTCAGAATTTAATCCATGAGCTGCATAATCTTTGAATGATGTTTTCGAAGCGTTAATTACAACGAAATCAGGTTCACCAAAGTTTGCTAATTCTGCTTCAGTTGGACGGATAAACATATTTTTTACAAAATGTGCTTGCCATGCAACTTCCATAATAAATCTAACTTTTAAACGCGTATCTTCATTTGCTCCACAAAAAGCATCAATTACATAAAGTTTTTTTCCTGACAATTCTTTAGTAGCATTTTCTTTTAATGCTTCCCATGTATTTTGAGAAATCGGTTTATTATCGTTAATCGCTTTATCAGAAGTCCACCAAACAGTATCTTCTGTAACAGCATCTTTAACAATGTATTTATCTTTAGGTGAACGACCTGTAAAAACACCTGTCATAACATTTACTGCTCCTAATTCAGAAACTTGTCCTTTTTCATATCCCGCTAAACCATCCGCTGTTTCTGCTTCAAATAATTCGTCATAAGAAGGATTGTAGAAAATTTCTTCTACATCAGTAATTCCGTATTTATCTAAAGATAATGTATTTAAAACATTCATATCTATAATTATGTGTTGTGTTATTTTGCTACAAACTTATGAATTTATTTAAATAAATTTATATTAATTATTATTTTTTTGTTTCCTTACATTAAAAGCAACAAAAGCCCAACTAACCATGATTAAAAGTCCTCCAATCGGAGTTATCGGACCTAAAAATTTAAAATTAATCCCTGATAAATCTTGTGTAGCTAACAAGTAAATTGAACCAGAAAAAAACACAACTCCAAATGTTAAAATGATAGTTGCTATTTTTTTAGCTTTATCAGTCAATAAATTACTACTTGCTACAAACAACAAAAACAAAGCTTGATACATTTGATATCTCACACCTGTTTCAAAAGAAGTTAGTTGTTGTTCTGTTAAAATAGCTTTTAAAGCATGAGCTCCAAATGCGCCCAAAATAATTGAAATAAGTCCAAAAATAATTGCAGTCCTAATAAGCTTTATACTCATCATTGTTTTTTTATGTAAATATAAGTTTTTATCATTTTCTAATCATTAAAAATAACGCAAAAAACCACATCCTTAAATATAAAATTCCTATTTTAGCAACCCAAAACTAAACAAACTATAAATTCATAATGAAAAATATCTTAATTATTGGTGCTGGTCGTTCGGCCACTGCATTAATTAAATATCTACTTGACCATTCCGAAACAGAAAATTTAAAATTAACTGTCGCCGACTTAAACATTGAACTAGCTAAAAAAAGCACTTTCAATCACCCAAATGCTTCAGCCATTTCTCTTGATATTAGTAACGAAATCGAAAGACGAAATGCTATTGAAAAAGCAAACATCGTAATTTCCATGTTACCTGCATTTATGCATATTGAAGTTGCTAAAGATTGTATCTCTTTCAAAAAAAATCTAGTTACTGCTTCATATATCAGTAATGAAATGCGTGAATTGGACGAGCAAGTTAAAAATGCTGGATTAATTTTCATGAACGAATGCGGTTTAGATCCAGGAATCGACCACATGAGCGCCATGAAAGTTTTAGACCAAATTCGTGAAGAAGGTGGAAATCCAATTCATTTCGAATCATTCTGTGGTGGATTAGTAGCTCCTGAATCTGACAACAATTTATGGAATTACAAATTCACTTGGAATCCGAGAAACGTAGTTTTAGCAGGTCAAGGTGGTGCAGCAAAATTCTTACAACAAGGCACCTATAAATACATTCCATATCAACGAATTTTCCGCAGAACCGAATTTTTAGACATTGAAGGTTACGGACGTTTTGAAGCTTACGCAAATAGAGATTCGTTAAGTTACAGAAAAGTATATGGTTTAGAAAAAGCACACACTATATATAGAGGAACGATTCGTAGAGTTGGATATTCTAGAGCTTGGAATTTATTTGTTCAATTGGGACTGACCGATGATTCGTATCAAATAGAAGGTTCTGAAAACATGACCAATCGTGAATTTATTAACTCATTCTTATATTATCATCCAACGGATTCTGTTGAAGTTAAATTCCGATTAACTTTAAGTATTCCACAAGATGATGTAATTTGGGATCGTTTAATTGAGTTAGATTTATTTAACGATACCAATAAAATAGGATTGGTTAATGCAACTCCTGCTCAAATTTTAGAAAAAATATTAGCCGACAAATGGACGTTAGATCCGGATGACAAAGATATGATTGTGATGTATCATAAATTCGGATACGAAATAAATGGCACAACTAAACAAATCGACGCAACGATGGTTTGCATTGGCGAAAACCAAGTACAAACTGCAATGGCAAAAACAGTTGGTTTACCAGTTGCAATAGCAACGTTATTGATTTTAAACAATAAAATTTCTACAAAAGGTGTAATTATGCCCATTGAGAAAGAAGTTTACCATCCTATTTTAGAAGAACTAGAACGCTACGGAATTATTTTCAACGAGATTGAAGTTCCATATGAAGGCGAAATCATGTAATATCAAAAACTCCCGATTCAGTTAGAATTGGGAGTTTTTTTTATTGAACTTTTTCAAAGGTCAGAAAGCGTCCATCGTATTCGCTTAGTAATAAACTATTTCCATTTTTATGGAAATAAAAAACTCCTAAAGGATTTGAATTACTTCCCAATTTAACCACTGTATTTTCATACAAAACTTCTTCATAATAAATAGAATAAGGTATTGTTTGAGATTCAGTTAAATTTCCAATAGGAACATCAAATTCAACATTACTCTCAATTGTTAAACTCATATCTGAGCTAAAATGATAAATAACTTCTTCATTTGAATTTAAATCATAATTTTCATTCCAAAACGTTTCAATTTTTTTGAGCTTCCAGCTCCCTACAAAATCATCATTTTCTAACGTTTCGTCATCATTAGAACAACTAACAATAGTCCCAATTAAACATAAAAACAAAATACTTTTTTTCATAACTTATTAATTTACATATAAATAAATATACAAAAAAATTAAATTCCTTTCGGAATCGCATCAATTAGTTTTTTGGTGTATTCTTTTTGAGGTTTCGAATAAATAACGTCAGCATCAGCCATCTCTTCAATTTTCCCTTTATTCATCACTATAATTTGGTCTGACATATATTTTACAACCGCCAAATCGTGTGAAATAAAAATATAAGTAAATCCGAAATTTTCTTTTAACTCATTCAATAAATTCAAAACCTGAGCTTGAACTGAAATATCTAAAGCAGAAACCGATTCGTCACAAACAATTAATTTAGGTTGAAGCGCAACTGTTCGTGCTATTCCGATTCGTTGACGTTGTCCACCAGAAAATTCGTGTGGATAACGGTCAAAATACGATTCGTCTAAACCAACTCGTTCTAAAATCTCAACAGTTTTTTGTTTACGTTCATTATCGTTCTTAAATAATTTATGAACTTGCATCGGTTCCATAATTGCTTTTCCGACCGTAATTCGTGGATTTAATGAAGCAAACGGGTCTTGAAAAATAATCTGAATTTCTTTACGCAGCGTCTTAATTTCTTTTGATGTTAATTTAGTAATGTCAACACCTTTATAAAAAACAGCACCTGCAGTTGGCTTATCCAATTGCAAAATAGCATTTCCTAAGGTTGATTTTCCACAACCACTTTCACCAACCAAACCTAAAGTTTCGCCTTCATAGATTTTAAAACTCACATCGTTAACAGCTTTAAAACCTTTTTTATTTCCGAATAATCCAACATTAGAAAAATATTCTTTTTCTAGGTTTTTAACTTCTAATAAAGGTGGTTGCGCATACAATTCTTTTAAATGATTTTCTCTTTCTTCGGTTGTATAAATTTCGGTTTGAACCGAATCACTTAAAAAATCTTGAATCGTAGCTAATTTTTTTACACGAACATCCATCGAAGGACGAGAAGCAATTAAAGCTTGCGTATAAATATGATTTGGATGATGAAAAATATCTGAACTCAAACCTTGTTCCACAATTTCACCTTTATACATAACCAACACACGATGTGCAATTTCTGAAATCAACGACAAATCGTGTGAAATAAAAATGATGCTCATCTTAGTTTCGGCTTGAATTTCTTTAAGTAAATGAATGATTTCTTTCTGAACGGTAACATCAAGTGCAGTTGTAGGTTCATCAGCAATCAATAATTTCGGTTTGCAAGCCAAAGCCATCGCAATCATCACGCGTTGTTTTTGTCCGCCCGAAATTTGATGTGGATATTTATTATAAATTTCTTCTGGATTAGGTAATTTCACTTTTTCAAATAAAGCTAAAACCTCGGCTTTGATTTCTTTTTCTGTAAGATTTGTGTGTTCTTCAAACATTTCAACTACTTGTTGACCACATTTCATCGATGGATTTAAAGAACTCATCGGTTCTTGAAAAATCATTGCCATTTCATTTCCGCGAATTTTTCGAAAATCATTCGAAGAAAAATGCGTAATATTTTGATTGTTAAAAATAATTTCTCCTTCTGAAATCTGAGAAACATCTTTAGGTAACAATCCCATTAAAGCCAAAGAAGTAACCGATTTTCCAGAACCAGATTCACCGACAATTCCTACAATTTCATTTTCATAAACATCGAACGAACTTCCTTTAATTACCGAATTCCATTCGTTTTCACGAAGAAAAGAAATGACTATATTTTTAACCTCAATTAGTTTATTCATCTGAAAAAAATTACAAAACTAAATTAGTTTTAATTTATTAGAATTCATAAAAAAACTGCCCTTAAGGTGACTAATCTTAAAGGCAGCTTTAAAAAAACAAACTAAACACTTTTTATGTACAAAAACACAACATTATGCAACTTTTGAAACGTTGTAATCTTTAACAACCGTCATCACAACCGGAGTTGCATTGGTTAAATTATCATAGATTGGACAACGTGCTTTTACTTCATCCATCCAATATTTAATCTCGGTTAACGAAGCATTTGTAGATGGTTTAATAATCACATCAATGGATTTGAATCCTGCACGAGAACGCGTTTTAATACCGTCAGATTTTTTAGATTCAATAACTCCAGTTATTTCAACCTGAATAGATTGCAAATCGAAATTTTGTTCGCGAGCAATAATTTTCCCAACCGCGTTAATTGCACCGGCAATTCCGGCAAGTAAAAACTCCAACGGACCATTACCATCGGCTGATTCATCACTTACAATTTGATTATTAATTTTGATACTTAATTCTTTAGATTTCACGACAAATTGTGCGTCGTTGCTTGAAAAACCTAAAACTGATATATTTTGTAAACTCATTTTATTCTATAAAAAAAATCCTTTTGAAAAAGCTCAAAAGGATTGTATTAAACACTTAACATATTAAATCACATCACATTTGAACATTACATTCGAAACTTCGAATAATGGCACATCATCTTAAAATTTTTATTAATCGTCATCATATTATTTTTAATTCAAAAAAAAAATCCTCTACATGTGCAGAGGATTCTTAATTAGCTATATTTTGATAAATTTATTTAGCGCATACAAAACCTCTGTCGGTAAAAACCCACATATTTTTCATTGTATGATGCTTAATAAAATTCATTTTTTCTTTTTTATTTGATGTTGCAAATCTCTGCAACTATTTTTTAAATTAGATAAAAAATCTAAATTTTAACTTTTTATTAACACTTGAACTTAAACAGAAAACAATTCATTTTCTGTTAAAATAGGCTGTCTTTTAAGCTTTAACAACACTTGAGCAACAGCAACCACATCTTTTTCACAATAGATAATTATTCTATCAATATCATTTTCTACGTAAAATATTTCGGCAACCTGACTTCCATCTATATCATCTTTCGGTGAAGGAATCCCTAAAATATGTGTCAATAATTTTAAAGAAGTGAAGTGTTTATAATCGCCAAATTTCCATAATTCCATCGTATCCAAATGTGGAATTTCCCACGGTTTTTTACCAATTGCATTTAATTTACTTGGAATTTCAAGTCCATGAATAATCATACGGCGACCAATAAAAGGCAAATCGAATTCTTTAATGTTATGTCCGCATAACACAATTTGCGGACTTGCGAAATGGTTTTGCAGTAGATTGGAAAAATCTTGCAGTATTTTAATTTCATCCCCAAAAAAAGAAGTTGTTCTAAACTGACGGACATCATTTTTAATCACAAAATATCCGACGGAAATACAAACAATTTTTCCGAATTCTGCCCAAATCCCGGCACGTTGATAAAACTCTTCTGGAGAAACATCTTCTTTACGCTGATAAGCTGTTTTTTCGGCAAATAAAGTTTGACTCGTTTCATCTAAATCCGAAAATTTATGAACCTCAGGAACCGTTTCTATATCTAGAAAAAGTATATTTTGTAAATGAATTTTATCTAACATCTTATTATTGATTTATCATTTGTAAAGCTTCATCGATATAAACATACAAATCGTTACTATGTGCATCGGTTTTGGTTTGCAAGCCTTTTTTGTGACCTAAGCGAACAATGATTAAATCGTCTTCTGGAATCACTATCACAAATTGACCTAAATGACCACGCATATAATAAATTTGCTTATTTTTATAATTCGAAAGCCACCACCCATAACCATATTGTGGACTTTCTGAGAAACGCGGATGAATCGATTTTTCAATAAAATCTGCTGAAATAATTTGTTCGCCATTCCACTTTCCGCCTTGTTTATATAACTTTCCAAAACGAGCGAAATCCCTAGCATTACTGGCAATACAGCAATAAGCTTTTTCTACACCATCTCCTTCATGGTCAATTTGCCAAAGCGCATCTTGCTCCATTCCCAAAGGTTTCCAGAAATAATTAGAAACAAAATCAGACAATTTCATTTTGGTTGCTTTTTCTAAAACCATTGCCAACAATTCTGTATCACCACTTTGATAAATAAATTCTTGTCCAGGTTTTTTATCAACTGGCAAACTCAACATCAATTCACGTAAATCTTTCTTAAAATAGGCTTGCGAAGTTAACGAAGTTGGTCCGTAATAATCTTCAATCCAACTGTGTCCAGAAGCCATACTTGCTAAATCACCAACTGTAAGTTCGTTCGCATATTTTCCTTTCAATTCAGGAAGATAATCAACAACTTTGGTATCTAAACTTGGAATCATTTGTAAATCGATTGCTTTACCTAAAGCCGAAGTTACAATACTTTTTGCCATTGAAAACGAGTTGGTTTTTGACGTTTGACTTCCAATATCAAAATAACTTTCGTGCCAAATACTATCGCCTTTGATTATTAAAAATGAGGTTGTTTCTAACTCTTTATGCGTTTGATTTAATTTTTCGGTTGCAGGAACTTTATTGTAATCTTTTGAAACAAGCCAAGGTTGCGCCGTTCCTTTTTCGATGGTTCGATTATCGAAATATTCATAGTCATCAAGGAAAGCTGTTTTATGACCAGTTAAATAAGTAACTCGAACGCCACGAACTAAATATCCGTACCCAAAAATATATAAAAGTGAAATAATTACAAGTAGAATTATGACAATCCATTTTATGATTTTTAAAAGAATTTTAAAGAATTTTTTCATAACGATTTTTGTTGAATACTAAAGATAATAAATTTTATTCATCATCTAACTGAAATAATTCATTTACAGAAACATCAAACATTTTCAACGTAATAACATTTATTTATATCATAAAACAACATATTTGATTATTTTAGTAAACTATACTAAATCAGCACATTTTGAAAAATATTTTTCTATTATTTATCATTATAAATTCATTTTTATCCAACGCACAACTCAATAAAAGTGGAGATATTATAAAATTAAATGACTATCTTTCTTTGAAGAAAACTGAAAAAGGATACGTTTTTACTGATTATAAAGGAATTGTTTCTAAAGAATACACTTACGCTTATATACCTGATTCGTCGGGGTTTATAGAAACTATGATTGTTCCACCACCTGATAAACACATCATTTACGCAAGTAATCCTTGTTACACAACCGATAATACAGAACGCAAAACGTACCACATTTTTGAATTAATGAAAGAACTTGGAACAATTGAAAAGTATTCTTTTGAAAATGAATTGACTTTCAGTAATATAAAAGACGGACGAACGGGAGATTATGGTTGGGTTTTAATCAATGAAAAATATGCAATGGTTACACCCGATGGCAAATTTCTAACAGATCTTAAATATGATGCAATCGGTTGGTTTGATGATAGAGAAAGTCCTTTTAATTTTTCAAGAAACCGAACTTTACTTTTCAATCAACGTAAAGAGAAGAAGACAAACATTACTGTCATACTTGATAAATTTACAGGAGAAGAACTATTTGCAACAAAAGATAGCATTGTGAAATATTGGAATGCAGAAAACTACTTAATAAAAAAATCAAAAAACAAATACCTCCTTGTTTACAAATCTAAAGTACATAACGTTCCTAAAGAGTTTATCAATTTAGATGGATTACCTATCGAAAGTTCAATTTTCACAAATATAAGAGCCAGAAAAGATGCTCTTTTTATGGATATAAACGGAAAAAAAATAAAAAGTGAATTGAAACCATTAACAAATTTCTACAAAGGACATTGTATCGTTTTAGAAAAGATTTTGGAGGAACAAGAATTTAATTATTACGGCGAACCATTGTATCGTAAGGAAACAAACATAGTTAAAATTATAAATGAACAATTTGAAACCATAAAAATATTAGAGACTTTCGAACAAAGAGATCATTTAGAATCTAATAGATATAACGATTATTTTAATGATTACGGACAGATTATTGTTTCTAACCGGAAAGAATCGTATGTAATGGATTATATGGGGAATACCATTTTTAAGATTGATAAGAAAGGTACCCAAATAGAAGAAATTTACAAAGGAATATATGAAGTTAATGATAATGGAAGTGTATATTCAAATTTTTACAATCAAAAAGGAGAAAAAATAATCAATCAAAAACTTCTGAATATGTACAAATTTGATAGTTTTAAGTTTAAGGAAGGAATAAGTGAAAATTATTTTACGTTATATTATCATCCAAATTTCCCATTGATTAAACTAAATAAAAACAATGACATAATTTTTTCAGAATATCAATAAAAATTTTCATAACAAAAAAGCTCTATAAAGTTTTCACCTTATAGAGCTTAAAGCTTTTAACTAACAGCTTAAAACTGACTTATAAATT
This sequence comes from Flavobacterium sp. I3-2, assembly GCF_013389595.1. Lineage (NCBI taxonomy): Bacteria > Pseudomonadati > Bacteroidota > Flavobacteriia > Flavobacteriales > Flavobacteriaceae > Flavobacterium > Flavobacterium sp. I3-2. The sequence continues at coordinate 1,549,806 of NZ_CP058306.1, read as the reverse complement.
TTGAAAGAAATCGTTTCCTTTATCGTCAGTGATGATGAAAGCAGGGAAATTTTTCACTGTAATTTTACGAACAGCTTCCATTCCTAATTCTTCAAAATCAACCACTTCAACTTTCAAGATATTATCTTGAGCTAAGATTGCTGCTGGTCCACCAATTGAACCTAAATAGAAACCACCGTGTTTTGCACAAGCATCTGTAACTTGTTGCGAACGATTACCTTTTGCTAACATAATCATAGATCCGCCAGCTGCTTGGAATTGATCTACATAAGAATCCATACGTCCTGCAGTTGTTGGTCCGAATGAACCCGATGGCATTCCGTCTGGAGTTTTAGCAGGTCCTGCGTAATAAACTGGGTGGTTTTTGAAATAATCTGGCATTCCTAAACCATTATCTAACATTTCTTTGATTTTAGCGTGAGCAATATCACGTGCCACAATCACTGTTCCGTTTAACATCAAACGTGTTTTGATTGGATATTTCGTTAACTCAGCTAAGATATTTTCCATTGGCTGATCCAAATTGATTTCAACCGGAGCTTCTAAATGCGGAGCTGTTTCTGGCAATAAACGCGCTGGGTTTGTTTCTAATTGTTCAACGAAAATTCCTTCAGAAGTAATTTTTCCTTTGATGTTTCTATCAGCAGAACAAGAAACTCCTAAACCAACCGGACAAGAAGCTGCGTGACGAGGTAAACGAATCACACGAACATCGTGCACTAAATATTTTCCTCCGAATTGTGCTCCAACTCCAGATTCTTGGCAAATTTGTTTTACTCTTTCTTCCCACTCTAAATCACGGAAAGCTTGTCCAGCCATATTTCCTGTAGTAGGTAAATTATCGTAATAACCAGCAGAAGCTTTTTTCACAGTTGCTAAAGTAGCTTCTGCAGAAGTTCCTCCGATTACTAAAGCTAAGTGATAAGGAGGACAAGCAGCCGTTCCTAAATCCATAATTTTAGCTTTGATGAAAGCTTCTAATGATTTTTCGTTTAATAACGATTTTGTTTGTTGGTATAAAAACGTTTTGTTTGCAGAACCTCCACCTTTTGCTAAAAATAAAAACTCGTACGAATTTCCTTTTTTAGAATAGATATCAATCTGTGCTGGTAAGTTTGAACCTGAGTTTTTCTCTTCGAACATTGAAATCGGAACGATTTGAGAATAACGTAAATTCTTGTTTACATACGTATTAAAAATACCTTTCGATAAAGCTTCAGCATCATCTGCGCCAGTATAAACATTCTCACCTTTTTTAGCCATCACAATTGCAGTTCCGGTATCTTGACAAGAAGGTAATTCTCCGTTTACAGCAACTGCAGCATTTTGTAATAAGTTGTAAGCTACAAAACGATCGTTATCTGTTGCTTCTGGATCATCGATAATCGCACGTAATTTTTCTAAATGCGAAGTACGTAACATAAAAGAAACATCAGTCATGGCAACTTCTGCTAACAATTCTAATCCTTTTGGATCAACTGTTAAAATTTCGCGATCACCTAATTTTTCAATTTTTACGTAATCTGAAGAAATTTTGCGATATTGTGTATCGTCTTTTTGTATTGGAAATGAATCCTGATATATAAAATCGATCATTTTAATTTAGTTTGTGTAAGTCTTACAAATTTACAAAATCAAAAATCATTAACTCTTTAGAACTTGTCTAAATTATTTAATTTTAACAAAAGTTATGAATTTAATTCAATTTAGAATTAAACCTTCACATTAATCAAATCTTTAATATCGGTAGTGTAAAATTTCGACAAAAAGGATTGTTTCATTATCCAAGTTTCATCTAAATGTTGCGATCCTAATTTGATTTTATTGTTGCGATACTTTTTATTCAAAACATCCATGACTTTCATAATCGGACGATGTTTGATGTACTGATCTTCGGTAAACAAATCCATCTGACGGTCGGTTTCCGGGACAATTCCACCAATTACGATTCCTGCTTTTTTATATAAAAATCCGTCTAAATAAATTTTACTCAAAGCTAATTTTGCTGCTTTACTCCACTCGATTGCCGAATTGGTTGGTGTGGGCAAACTCACCGTAAACTGATTTACATATTGTTGTTGTCCTTCTTTTTTGGTATTGGTACGAATAAAAATAGTTAATAAAGATGCACAAGATTTTTGACTTCGAAGCTTTTCACTTCCGTGAACCGCAAAGGTTACCAAACGTTCTTCTAATTCATCTTTTGATGTGCAAACTTTTGGAAACGTTCTGCTAACACCAATATTTTTTCGCGTTTTAGGAAGCTCTAAATCCAATTGAGGAATTCCGCGTAATTCATACAACATACGAACACCAACAACACCCATTTCTTTACGAACTAAAGATTCTGGAAGTTGCGAAAAATCCCAAGCTGTTTTAATTCCTTTAGCTAAAAAACGTTTCCCTAGCTGACGTCCAATTCCCCAAACATCACCAATTTTCATCCATTTCAATGCCTTTTGAATTTTTTCATCCGAATCTAAAACATAAACGTGATTGGTATGATTCGGAAATTTCTTCGCAATTCGGTTCGCAATTTTAGACAACGTTTTGGTTGGCGCAATTCCGATTGAAGTTGGAATGCCAATTCCTTGTTTTACAAAAGCGCGTAAATTTTCACAATGTTTTTTTAAATCGATATTTTGATAAGATGAAAAGTCCATAAACGCTTCATCTATCGAATAAACTTCTACATCGTTACAATAACGACGAATGATATTCATAATTCGATTACTTAAATCGCCATACAAAATAAAATTAGCCGAAAACAATTGAATTTGATGTTGTTTAAAAACGTCTTCATACTCAAAAGCTACAGCACCCATCGGAATTCCGCAAACTTTAGCTTCTTCAGAACGCGCAATCACACAACCGTCATTATTACTTAAAACACAAATGGGCTTTCCGTTTAAATGCGGTTGAAAAACACGTTCGCATGAAGCGTAAAAATTATTGCAATCTAAAAGCGCAAACATGATTTAATATTTAGTGATGGCGTAAGTTAAAATTCCCCAAATCAAGAAATCGTTTTCAGGAGCGACTTCAATCGGAGAAAAATCAGGATTTTCGGGACAAAGTAAAATCTTTTTGATTTCGTTTCCTTCTTTAATAATTTCTAAACGTTTCAAGGTAAATTCTCCATCGATATAGCAAACTGCAATTTTTCCGTTTGCAGGTGCAATCGAACGGTCAATCAAAATCAAATCACCATCATAAATTCGCATATCTTGCATCGAATTTCCAGAAACACGAGCTAAAAAAGTGGTGTCTGGATCTTTGATTAATTCGCGATTTAAATCGATGGTATCAAAAATAAAATCTCCGGCCGGACTTGGAAAACCTGCTTTAACTCCAGCATTTACCAAAGTAATTTCATTATTTTCGGAAACTTCTAATCCGAATATTTCTAAATTTTCTGAAATGTGAAGCGCATTTATTTTCATGTTGAAAGTGATATTAAACCTACAAAATTAGTTTAAAATAATGACAGAAGATGTCGTTAAAAAACAATTGTGAATATCTTTTTGAGGAAAAACAAAGCTAAAATCTGACTAAAAATATTCGTAACTTTGTAAAATATATACAACACAACAAATGAAAAATACTTTAATCGCTCCGTCTGTTTTAGCGGCAGACTTTGCAAATCTTCAACGCGATGTTGAAATGATCAACAACAGTGAAGCTGATTGGTTTCATATCGATATTATGGATGGTGTTTTTGTTCCGAATATTTCGTTTGGAATGCCTGTTTTAGCTGCTATTTCTAAACATGCAAAAAAAACAATCGATGTACATTTAATGATTGTTGATCCGGACAGATACATCAAACCTTTTAAAGATTTAGGCGCTGACGTTTTGACAGTTCACTACGAAGCTTGCAACCATTTACATCGTTCGTTACAAGCGATAAAAGCTGAAGGAATGAAAGCTGGTGTTGCGATTAATCCGCATACAAACGTTGCTTTGTTAGAAGATGTTATCAACGATATTGATTTGGTTTGTATTATGAGTGTTAATCCTGGTTTTGGCGGACAATCGTTTATCGAAAACACATACAAAAAAGTAAAACAATTAAAAGAAATTATCGTTAGAAACAATGCCAATACTTTAATTGAAATTGACGGGGGTGTTACTAGTAAAAACGCTAAACAATTAGCAGAAGCTGGAGCTGATGTTTTAGTTGCAGGAAGTTTTGTTTTCAATGCAGAAAATCCGATTGAAACAATTGCAGATTTAAAGAAAATCACAACCTTATAAAACAAAAAAGGAGTTTCTGTATCGAAACTCCTTTTTTTATAGCATTGGTTTTTTACTTTAATTATATTTTTTTGAAAACGTATCTTAAAGTAACAACATTTAGTTCATAATCTTCAGCATCTTCACTTGAAAGAGGTTTTTGAATTTCAAATTCAGTCGCATTTAATTTAACAACTTGAAAATTAAACTCTTCACCACCTTGATTTAACTTAAAATTATTATCAACTAAACTCCAAGTTCCGTTTGAAATTTCTTCGTTACAATCAGAAGCATTTGTTGAATAATCATATTCTGTAAAAACAAACACTCCATTATCTTTAAACTCATTAATATCTAAAGGACAAGAACCATTTTCAAAAATATACGTTTCAACAATATTACCATTTGCATCTAAAGCTTCTTCACGAAGATTGTTCCATTTACCATTTAATTGATTCGAAGTTACACCAGAATTATTGTCATCGTCTGAACAAGACAATAAAGCAGTAGCAGATATCATCAAAACTACCGCAGATAAAAACATTTTTTTCATTTCTTTTTCTTTTAAATTTTAATCAAATATAATATTAAAATAAACACAATGCGATATTTTTTTAACCTTTAAAGACCAATAAATTAAACTTAATTAAATTTTTTAACAAAAAAAAGAGCTTCAACATTGAAGCTCCTTTCGAATCTAACAAATTTGTATTTAAATCGCCCAAAATAAATACTTGTCAGTAAAAATTCACTAAAAAAATTATTTACTTTTTTAGTTGAATTCAACAAAATACTAGAAAAAATATCTATTTATTCAATCGCCCAAAAGAATAAATAAAAAATCGTAATTAACCGTTAAATTGAGAAAGTAGATACTTAATCAAATCGGTTGTAGATAAAATACCTACTAAATTTTTATCTTCATCAACAATTGACAATGCTCTAAATTCGCTTTCAGAGAAAAGCTTTGCTGCTGTTTTTACATAATCATAAAAATATAATGTTTCTACATTTTTGGTCATCACTTGTTCAAGTGTAAACATATTATAAACTGTTGAAACCACACATTCGTCGTTATCATCAACATCTGGAATTGCAATTTTCAGCATATCGGTATAACTCAACATTCCTACTATCGTATTTCCAGAAACTACAGGAATGTGACGAATTTTATTTTCTTTAAATAATTTTTCTGCCTTTGTCAATGAATCATTTATATTCAGTTTAATTACATTTGATGTCATTATAGCTGAAATCAAAATACGCTCTTTCATTGTTATTATGTTTTGTTGGCTCAAATATAAATTGAAGGTTTAAAAAAAAATATGACGAATGTCATATTTTAGAATTTGTTTTGGGATGTTTTATCATACTTCCTGTAAAAAAATATAAATCAGGAAAATTCCTCCTAAATTCTTTCTCTTTCTCAAAGAATAATTCAATCAAGACCGAAATTAATTCTAAGCGATTTGTAAATGCATAAGCTCGTAAAAAATCTGACTCTTTGACCAACAAATGATTTTGCGGTTCTTGAAACCAAACTTGAATTCTATGATAATACTTTTGAAAATTTTCTGAGTTTGGATGTTTCGCATTGGTTTGTAACATCTCAAAACAAAGCGCATGTGTGAATTCGTGAAGTGCAATATCTTTACCATCTGCATTGAAATAAATATCGCGTTCATATTCATCTAAAGCTAACATAATCGCTTTCATTTTTGGATTAAAATGTCCGGTATGGGTTTCGTTTAAATGTGGAAAAAATTGCGCCGTAGGATAAACAAGTATTTTATCAAACGTGTTTATCAAACAATTTGAATATCCTAAAGTAAGCTTTGAATAACTAGCAGCAATCGAAACTTTATGACCGTTGGTTAAATGGACCTTTTCTTTTTCGACGAATTCGTATTGTTTCAAAAATTTCAGAATGCGTTTAGCAAAATTTAACTTGAATTTATGTGGTAAAGAAGTAAACTCTGGAAAAACTTTTTGAATATCATTTACAAACTGAAAAATTAACTGTTCTTCGGTAATTTTTAGGACAAAATTTCCTTTTGGCGTATTCAAGTTATAACGATCATAAAAATGTCTAGATCCAGTAAAAAACATAGTTATTTTTCTTGTCAAGATACTAATAAATTAAATTAATTACAAATTCAGTTTCATTAAAAACCTTTCTTATACTTTTGAAAGCAATTAAATTACCAATGTAAAATTTTAGAAACCAACAAAAATCTTCAGTAAAAAAACCGGTTAAGCTTGAAATTTCAAATGATTAATAGATAAATTTTAAATTCAAATGAGCCTTTAGGGATTTTTATATTTAAACTTTTATTACAAAATTAAGCATTTAACTGAATTTTAACTTTATACAAAACAGAACTAACATAATTTTGCGTACTTTTTAATAATGACAATAAAAAATGAACAACATAAAAACATTCTTTTGGTGGTGTGCTGGAGTGCAAAAAGAAACACTTGAGAAATATCCAGAAGAGCACAGCAAATATTTTAGCATTGGTGCTACTATTTTTTTCACTGGATTATTTGCTGCAATAGCTGGTGGTTATGCACTGTATTTTATATTTAGTGGAAGTAGTTACGCAGTTTTATACGCGATGCTTTTTGGATTGATCTGGGGATTAGCCATTTTTAATATGGATAGATATATCGTATTAAGTATTGACAAATCTAAAAGTAATTTCAAACAGTTTTTACAAGCTTTACCTCGTATTATACTTGCCGTTATTATCGGAATTGTTGTTTCGAGACCTTTAGAATTAAAAATTTTCGACAAAGAAATTCGAGAACATCTTCGTGCAGAATATTTAATAAAACAGCAAGCTACGATTGATACATTAAACAGTACATTCGAAAATAAGTATCAAATAGAATATGGTCAATTAAATAAATTTAAAACAGAAGCCGATTCGTTAGAGATTACGATTAAAAACGACAGACAAAAACTTAATCACGAAATTTTTGGCACGAAAACAAACGAAACTTCTGGAGTTATGGGATATGGTCCGTATGCTAAGATGAAAGAAGAATCGTTGAAAAAACAAGAAATTCATTTAGATACGTTACGTTCTCAAATTCAAAAAAAGGAAACCGAGTTATTTGAACGAAAAGAACAAGAAGGTATTTTAAAAACTAAAATTTTAACAGATACTGCTTTGGACAGCGTGGTTAATATTGCGGGATTTGCAGACCGAAATACAGCTTTAAGCAATTTACATGTTAAACCAGATGGCACAAGCAATGATGCAACAAAATATGCGGTGATTTTTATTGCTTGTTTGTTTATCTTTTTTGAATGTTTACCTGTTTTTGTAAAACTGATGAGTGGAAAAGATTCGTACGATATTGAAACTGCAAAACAAAGAACGGTTCACAATTACGAATCGACTTCGAATATTGACATTGAAAAAAATGCGCTTGATCAATTAACTGAGAAACGAACAGAAATGGCAATGAAAAAACGAATGGACCAATTAAATAAAGAATATTCTGAAAGTAAAGATGACTCTATTGATATCACTTAACAAAAAAGCCTTGCTAAATGCAAGGTTTTTTTTGTTATCCTAAAATTAGATAGCTAGGATTTTATTTATTTTTTGAATTTCAATAACCGTAAAGTCATAACTCAATACTTTTAATTTTTCAATCGCTTGCTTAGTAATCTCAACATCTTTATGATCTTCAGGAAGATCGCCAAAGCAAGTAATAATATTAACCAGTGCTGAAATATTTTCTGAATTAATTTCTAAAGATTTTTTAAAATAAAACAGTCCCGTTTCATCCATAGTATCAACAGTTCTATCAAAGACACTAATCAAACCAAGTAAATTATATATTTCAGAAAGTTCTTCTTTATCCTCAAAAGCTCCATTTTCGATTGCTTTTTTATATACAGAAAAGGCACTTGAAAAATCATCGTTGTTAAAGTAATCATTAGCCTTAATTATAAATTCATTCATATTTTTTCATAATAGCTTTTCTAAAATTAATAAAAAAAAGCACGGATTGCAAATCAGCGCTTTTGGTTATTTCGCAATTCAACCTGTGTGTTTCACACTTCATATTGTATTACTCTGCGTTCGAATTGTGTGTTTTGCAGTTCAATTTGTATTCCTCAACGTTCGATTTGTGTGTTTCACACTTCATATTGTGTGTTTCATACTTCAACTTGTATTACTCAGCTAAAAAAAGGACGGATTGTAAATCCGCGTTATAGTGATTAGAATGAGTGTCTTACTCAATTACAACAACTTGTTTTGTAATAATTTTAGCCGCTTTGAAAAGCATAAAACTGTCTCTACTAATAAATCTATAATCGTAAAATAATTCATCACGTACTAATCCACCAATACGATAAGTTCCAATATCATCGAATTTATAAGATATTTTTATTTTATTAGAATCAAGTAATATAGAATCACTAAATACTCTTTGTTTATTTATTTTAATATTTTCAGGATAAAACTCAGAAAACAAAAGAATTCTAAATGGTACGTATCCTTTTATTCTAGGTTCTATTATAGTGTCGAAAGTTCGGTTATAGAAAGAAATGTTAGCTATGTTTTTTTCCCCAACCTTAACTGTATCTGGAAATTCAAAAAAAGTATCAATGTTACTTTTTAGTCTATAATCTAATTGTTTAGATGACTTAATGTCTTTTTTGCAGCTTATTAAAAAGAAACTTATAAAAAAAATAAAATATCTCATCATTTTTTAAATCTATTTATTATTACTATTATGAATACTATCCAGACTGCGCTGATTCGCACCTTAAACCCGCGATATCAGTTTAATTTCCAGCTATTTAAGCATTAATTACAAGTAAAATTCATCTCAATAAAAATCTGTTTAGTACTAATTTTGTCTATTCCGATTTGATTCTTATAGGGTAAATAATAAAAACCATAAAAAGTATGATTACCTATTCTATCGATTATAAAATTCATTTCAATTTTATTGTTATCAATTAGAAATTTATCAATAACTAGATTAGACGCATTACAAAAGTCATTTTTATTAATTGGTTTAAAAATAAAAAATGGTTTTAATGGTTTTTCAAAAGCTAAAGTATCATAGAACAATTCAATATTAATTTTTAAAGTGTCTTTAATTTTAATATTATTATTCATCTTTATTTCATAGGAATAGCCTTTAGATTTATTAATCGTTCCATTGTCAAAAATTTTTAAATCATTTATTAATTGCTCATTACAATTATTTACATAATTTACGACACTATCTGTTTTGAATTTATTATCTAATAACTTTTCATAATGCCAATGTCCAATTTTCCCCATATTATTTGACCAGCCATAAGCCTTAAGTAGATAATCATTATTTTTCTTTTCTTCAATCATAAAAATAGAATCACTTTTATTAAGATAAAATAAATCTACTTTTGTATTTAATGTGTCATTTTTTATTTTAAAACTCTCTTTGTGACTAAATTTATATTGGTTATCAATTTTAAGAATTCCAGTATAGTTATCTTCTTTTTTACATTTTGTCAAAAAAAATGAAATAAATATAATTAAAAAAAATCTATTCTTGAATGAGCTCATGGTGTATAAGTATTATAATAATTCATATGTTGCGAATTTGCAATCCGTGCCATTTAATAAAAAAGAAGCTATCGTAAAATTATAACTTATTTTAACTTCTTTCTTCTTGATATCAAAACAAAAAATGAAACAACGGAAATTAAAAATCCAATTGCAGTTACAACAATAACTCTTTTAGCTAAAATTAAATTCCAGTCTGTAATTAACCCATCCTGTTTCGTTAGAAATAATTTTGGATAATTCCTTTTATCAATTTCAGAAAGTTGTTTTTCAGTTAAAGAAACATCATAAACTCTGTTATCGAATTCAACTTCCATAATATAATATTTACCTTTTCCTCCGCTATGAATCGTTTTATTCAAATACGTATAACTTACGTTTTTACCGTCGCTTAAAACTTCGGTATAAATAAAATATTTATTAACTGAATAAACATTTATGATTATAAAAACAACCGTAAAGACAATTGAGAGAGATATATTTTGTTTTTTCATTGAATATTCTAAAATCAAACATTTTTGATAAGTTTTTTCTATTTTTATTAAAACTCAATCATTTTTTGTATACTTATATTCAAATTAATTACAAACTTCTTTCATACCTTTTTGAATATTTTTAGCAGAAACTTCAGATTTATTAGTTCTACATTGATTAAGTATTTTATTATTTAGTGTACAAACTACATACGATGCAACTTTTGTGCTATTTATACTTAAAATCTTACCGTCTGTATCATTTACATCTTTAAAATCAATCATTCCACGAGAAACTTTGTACATTGTCGAATCTATGAGGTTTCTATGTTTTAAAAATGCAAAAACTTTATTAGAAGGCTGAGTCGTAATTTCACCTTCAATAAAAAAAATTTTATTTTTATATTGAATATAATCTTTTGGAAAATATCCATCACCATCAGGGCTCAAAACTATTTTATTGTATTCGGGACTAATTTTATACACTTTTAAATTTACACTATCCAATTCATAAGAATGTAAACTAAAATATTGATATTTGTTTATATCAGATTTATATTTTGAATAATAATTTTTAATTAAAATTAAATTTATATTGTCATCTACTTTATTAGATTTTCCAATTGAACAACCTATAGACATCAATACCAAAAGTATGGTCAATTGATAATTAACCAATTGAGTTAAGGATATTTTTTTCATCTTTATATAACATAAATTATAAAAACAAGATACAAAGAAAACATCAAATCTTAAAAAACAAAAAGCCACTCGTAATTGAGTGACTTTGGTGACTGCGACGGGATTCGAACCCACATCGTCAGAACCGGAATCTGATATTCTATCCAATTGAACTACGCAGCCAATATTATGCTGTAAGTAATTTTTTAACTACGGTAGAAATGGTTTTTCCGTCTGCAGAACCTGCTAATTTTGCATTTGCTAATCCCATAACTTGCCCCATAGCACCCATACCTGCAAAACCACCTTCTGAGATAATTTGACCTACAATTGCTTCAACTTCTTCTACAGATAATTGAGCTGGTAAAAACTGTTCAATAACAGCCGCCTGAGCCAATTCTGGTTCAGCTAAATCTGCACGTCCTTGTTCGGTGAAAATCGCAGCACTATCTTTACGTTGTTTTACTAATTTCTGTAAGATTTTAATCTCGTCCTCTTCTGTCATTTCTGCTCCTGTTCCAGAAGTTTGAGCTAATAACAATTCAGATTTTACAGCTCTTAATGATTCTAAAGCAACCTGATTTTTTGATTTCATTGCATCTTTCAATGCATCCATTATTTTAGTCTGTAAACTCATTTTACTTTTTTTTAGTTTCTACAAAGGTATTAAAAAACCCAAAATAAGCGATGTTATTTTGGGTTTAGTAAATATTAATCTAATCTATAACTAATCTACATTATCATGTAAGAATGAATTATTTGAACGTAATTGCAAATCGTTGTTACTATCCGTACCTAAAGACATTCTTGAAGTCTGACTTGAAGTATTTGAATACAAATCAACTCCCATTCTTTTGTAAGCTGGTTCTTTCTCCAAATCATTCAATTGCGCGTTTACGTTATTGAACTTATGATTGAAGTCTTTCATCTTACGTTTTCTTTCTTCTGCACGACCTTTTAATATATCATTAATAGATAAATCAATTGGTGAGATTTCATCTGAAGTTCTGATTGAATTTGGAATTGAAGTTTCTGTACGAACTGTAAAACCAAAGTCATCTTCCATTTCTTCAACAGCAACTTTCTTTGTCAATTTCTCTTCAACTTCCATGTAATCATCCAAAGAATAACGAATTACTTCATTTGGATTTTTCAATTCTTCAACTTTTTCTTCTTGAACAGGAATTACCATTTCTGGTTCGTTATTCGTAAAGAAATTTAATTCTTGATTTGAAAACATTTCATGTTGCCCTTCAAATTCACGCTCTTGTTGATGAATATCAAATGTAAATTGTATTGCAGGTTCTTCAATAACAGGTTTAGGTTTTACAATTATAAATTGTGGGTCAATCACCTGAATATCTCTAATATCCTGTGTTTTAATTTGTTTAATTTCAAACTGAGGTTGCTCGTTTATCGCTGGATTAACAACTTGTTCCACTACTGGAGTTGCAACCGCATGAGCAACTGGATTAGTAGTTTGAACTATTGTTTTTTTTTCAACGTCTGAATTAGAAGTAATTTGCAAATCATCTTCTAATCCGTAAACGATTCTTCCTGCATTGGAAAATCCATTGTTTTGTAAAGGTTGTTCTGGTGATGGTGCAGAAAAAGTTGGTACGTTTGGCTGTGTTAAATTAGCCGTTACTCTTTGCTCATCTCCTAAAACATGAATAATTTTATTTGGTTCTGATGAGCTCACAATTTCTTGTTGTTGCTCAACATTAAAACCCGTTGCAATAATTGTTACAGCGATAGAATCACCTAAAGTTTCATCTTCACCAACTCCCATAATGATGTTTGCATTATGACCTGCTTCCATCTGGATGTGGTCGTTGATTTCTCCGATTTCATCAATCGTGATTTCATTCTCACCAGAAACAATTAATAACAATACGTTTTTAGCACCTGTAATTTTGTTATCGTTTAACAATGGAGAATCTAAAGCAGAAACAATAGCTTCTTTTGCTCTATTTTCACCAGAAGCCAAAGACGAACCCATTATTGCAGTTCCACTGTTTGACAAAACAGTTTTAGCATCTTTTAAATCGATATTTTGCGTGTAGTGATGTGTAATAACTTCAGCAATACCACGAGAAGCAGTTGCTAAAACTTCATCAGCTTTAGAGAAACCAGCTTTAAATCCTAAGTTTCCGTAAACTTCTCTTAATTTATTGTTATTGATAACAATTAGAGAATCGACAACTTTTCTTAATTTCTCAACTCCGCGTAAAGCTTGTTCTTGACGAACTTTACCTTCGAATTGAAAAGGAATCGTAACGATACCAACTGTTAATATATCTCTTTCTTTAGACAATTGCGCAATTACCGGAGCAGCACCTGTACCTGTACCACCACCCATACCAGCGGTAATGAAAACCATTTTGGTATTTGTGTCTAATAATTGTTCAATCTCTTCAATACTTTCTAATGCAGATTGTTGACCAACATCAGGATTTGCACCAGCACCTAAACCTTCTGTTAGAGCAACACCTAACTGAATTTTTGTAGGAACAGTACTGTTTTGAAGTGCTTGTGCGTCTGTATTACAAACAACAAAGTCAACTCCTTTAATCCCTTGGCTAAACATGTGGTTAATGGCATTACTACCGCCACCGCCAACTCCGATTACTTTAATTACATTTGATTGATTTTTTGGCAAATCAAATGTGATGTTTTCAAATGTGTTATCCATTTTCTATGCGGTTTATTTATTCTGACTTATCGATAAATTCTTTAAACTTAGATAAAAAATTACCAAAAAATCTTCCTTTTATATTATCTACAGTCGAAGGTTTTTCTACTTCGTTTTCGATAATCATTTCTGTTTCTTTTTCTTTTATAACAACTTGTTCTTGTTCAATTTCTGTAACGGTATTAACCGTTTGAGTTACAACAGTGGTTTTAGCAACTTGATAATAATCATCATTTTCATGACCTTTTACATAAATCTGACTTCTAGAATTATTTAAATCACTTTCCATGGTTAAACCAACTCCTGTTGCATATAAAGGTCTTGCCACAACTTTTGCAGAATCTCCAGCAATATGCTCGTTTGGAAATCCGATACGTGTATCAATTCCCGTGATGTATTCTACTAATTGCTTGATATGTTTTAATTCAGAACCACCGCCTGTTAACACAATCCCTGCAATTAATTTTTTACGTGGATTATCATATCCGTAAGCTTTGATTTCAGAGAAAATCATTTCAATAATTTCAACCACACGAGCGTGAATAATTTTAGAAAGATTTTTTAAAGAAATTTCTTTTGCATCTTGACCACGTAAACCTGGAATTGATACAATTTCGTTATCTCTGTTTTCTCCTGGCCAAGCCGAACCAAAACGTGTTTTTAATAGTTCTGCTTGCTTTTCGATGATTGAACAACCTTCTTTAATATCTTCTGTAATTACATTTCCTCCGAAAGGAACTACAGCTGTATGACGGATAATTCCATCTTTAAAAATTGCTAAATCTGTTGTTCCTCCACCTATATCAATTAATGCAACACCAGCTTCTTTTTCTTCTTGACTTAAAACAGCTTCTGCAGACGCCAAAGGTTCTAATGTTAAACCAGACAATTCTAAACCTGCATCTTTTACACAACGTCCTGCGTTACGGATTGAAGAAGATTGACCAACAACTACATGGAAGCTTGCTTCTAATCTGCGACCGTACATTCCGATTGGCTCTTTGATACCTGCTTCGTCGTCAATTTTGAATTCTTGCGGAAGCACGTGAATAATTTCTTCTCCAGGTAACATGGTTAATTTCTGAACCTGATTAATCAATAATTCAATATCAGCATCAGAAATCACATTATCTGGATTTTCTCTACTAATATATTCATGATGTTGAATACTTCTGATATGTTGACCAGCAATACCAACAACAACATCTTTAATTTTATATCCCGATTCTGCTTCTGCTAATGCAACTGCGTTTTGAATCGATTGAATTGTTTGTGTAATATTATTAACAACACCTCTTTTAACACCTAAACTTTTGGCATTTCCTACTCCTAAGATTTCGAGCTTTCCGTACTCGTTTCTTTTTCCAACCATCGCAACAATTTTAGTTGTTCCGATGTCTAAACCTACAGCGATATTGTTCTTGTTCATAATAATTTTATTTGGTGCAAATAACTTGTTCAGTAAATCTTAAATTCACGTTCTTGTAATAAGGTACAATGGTATCGTTTTTTGAATAGTGAAGAAAAGCTTTATAATTATTAAATTTCTTTTCAACTTCTGTTAATCTACCAAACTCTAAATTGTAATCATATTCTCGAACCGTCAAATTCAAACTTTGATCTGGATTTATTTTAATTCCAGTAATACTCTTTTTAAGAAAATCGTCTTCAAAAATAACATTCAACATTCGAATAAATTCCGATCTATTTCGATCAGAAACCTTACCCAAAACTACAGGAACATGCGCACTAAAATGATTAGATAATGGCATCTTTCCTCCTTGTTTGTCAATGTAATACGAACCGTTTTCTGTAAGAACTCGTGCTATTGCTGTCTTTTGAACTACTTCTGCATTTAAAACTCCATTCGCATCAAAATATACTTGTGACGACGCAATCATTTCATTTTTTTGCAGTTCTTGCTCCAACTTATTCAAATCTAATTCATCTTTAAATACGTTGGTCGCATTTGGAAAATTTTGTATTAACAAGTTATTAACCATTTCTTGTGTTATAAAATGGTTATTATTACTTAAAAATTTCACTTCAATAGCATCAACTGTTCTTTGTTTTGAACGCGATTGCGCAAAAACAAATAGTCCAACTAGTGCAAAAATACTAAGCACTAAATACACATCGAACCAGTTGATTTTTTTTAACATTTTCTTATTTTAATCTATTTTCTAAAATCGCTTTAATATCATCTACCATTTCTCCAATATCACCTGCTCCGATGGTAACTAAAACTTCTTCGTTGGTTTCTGAAACAAATTGTAAAAGTTCTTTTTTAGAAATCAACTTTTTATTATTATTTGTCATCTTATCTAAAAGCACTTGTGATGTAACACCTTCCATTGGCAACTCACGAGCAGGATAAATATCTAACAAATAAATTTCATCAAATTTGGATAAACTCGCTGCAAAATCATCCATAAAATCATTGGTTCTACTGAACAAATGCGGTTGAAAAACAGCTACAATTTTTTTATTCGGATACAATTCGCGAACAGCACTATAAACAGCTTTTATTTCTGTTGGATGATGTGCATAATCATCGATATATACACATTTTTCTGTTCTCACTTTGAATGAAAATCTTCTGCGAACTCCACTAAATGTTGCTAATGCTTTTTTAATTTGTTCTGCAGTCAATCCATATTTACGTGCCATTGAAATAGCTAAACTTGCATTCATAACGTTATGTTCGCCTGGCATCTGTAAATGAATATCTTTGATTGTTTCGTTTTCAAAACGCAAATCAAAAACACGCATTCCATTTTCAATTCTCAAATTTTCAGCAACAATATCAGCATTTGAATTGATTCCGACTTTAGTTCCGTCAATTGCGACATGGTTAGCTACAAACAAATTGTCTTTGTCTGAAACTTTAGCTGCAAATTCTCTAAACGATTCTTTAATTGCATCATTTGTTCCGTAAATATCTAAATGATCCGCATCGTTAGAAATCACGCACGCAATATTGGGGTGCAAATGTAAGAAAGATCTATCAAATTCATCGGCTTCAACCACAGTAACTGTCTTACCTTCGCCAACTAAATTTGAATTATAATTCTCTAAAACACCTCCTAAAAACGAGGTTACATCAACTTTATTTTGAAATAAAATATGAGCTAACATACTCGAAGTCGTTGTTTTACCATGCGTACCCGAAACTGCAAAACAGAATGAATTTTCGGTAATTAAACCTAAAACTTCGGCACGTTTTTTTATTTCAAAATTATTATCAATAAAATAATTCCATTCGCTATGATTTTTAGGAATTGCTGGTGTGATCACCACCAACGTTTCATCTCTATCAAAAAACGCTTTTGAAATTAATTCTAAATTATCTTCGAAATGAATCGCAATTCCTTCAGCTTCTAACTCATCTGTTAAATGCGTACGCGTTTTATCATAACCTGCTACATTTTTTCCTAAACGATGAAAATAACGAGCAATAGCACTCATACCGATTCCACCGATTCCGATAAAAAACACATTTTTTAAAGTTGCTATATTCATTTTCTTATTTTACTAATTGTATAATTTGTTTTACGATTTCTTTCGTTGCGTTAGGTTTTGCTAACTTTTTTAAATTAAACGAAAGTTCATGTGAATAATTTTCGTCCGAAATCAACTTCTTTAATTCTAAATCAAAACGTTGTTCTAATTCTGATTCTTTAATTAAAATCGCTCCGTTTTTATCAGCAATACTTTTGGCATTTTTAGTTTGATGATCTTCCGCAACATTAGGCGACGGAATAAAAATCACAGGCTTACCAACAATTGCCAATTCCGAAACCGATGACGCGCCTGCTCTTGAAATGATAACATCGGCGGCAGCATAAAGCAAATCCATTTTTTCGATAAAAGCACTTACTTGAACCAAACTGCTGTTGTATTTTTTATATTCTTCAAAATAAAACTTACCACATTGCCAAATGACCTGAACGTTATTATCTGAAAAAACATTTAATTTTTGTTCGATTAACTGATTTATTTTTCGAGCTCCTAAACTTCCTCCCAAAACAACAACAGTTTTTTTATTCGGATCTAGATCAAAAAACTTAATCGCTTCGCTACGTTTTGAATCAATCGTTAATAAATCTTGTCGTACTGGATTTCCAGTTAATTGAATTTTATTCTTATCAAAAAAACGTTCTAAACCTTCGTAAGCTACACAAATTGATTTGGCATTTTTAGCTAACATTTTATTTGTAATTCCAGGATACGAATTTTGTTCTTGAATTACGGTTGGAATATCCATTGAACCTGCAACCTTCACTACAGCTCCGCTTGCAAAACCACCTGTACCGATAACCACATCGGGTTTAAACCTATTTATAATTCCACGCGATTTGATTAAACTTGACAAAAACTTTATTGGAAACATTAAGTTACTCAAAGTTAATTTACGTTGAATTCCGGCAATCCATAAACCTTCGATTTGATAACCCGCAGCAGGAACTTTTTGCATTTCCATTTTATCTTGAGCACCAACAAACAAAATTTCAGCCTCAGGAAACTGCGCTTTAATTTCGTTTGCAATAGCAATTGCCGGATAAATATGTCCGCCTGTTCCGCCACCACTAATTATAAATCTAGGATTCGTTTTCATTTTATCTTTTATTTAGAACGGCATTCATCGGATTATCTCCTTCAAATTCACGTTCTTCTTTATCTGCTAATTCTTGTTCTTCTAATAATTTTCTAAACGCTTCTTGCTTCGCAGCATTTTCGAACATTTGTTTTTTTATTTCATCTTCTTTACGAGAAACACTTAATATGATTCCTAAAGAAAGACAAGTCATCCAAATGGAAGTTCCTCCACTACTAACCAAAGGTAACGGTTGACCTGTAGTTGGGAAAATTTCTACTGCAACTCCCATGTTTATTATGGCTTGAAATATAATTGAAAAACCAAGTCCAATGACGAGATATTTTCCAAAGAGATTGGGCGCTTTATTGCTTACTACTAAAAATCGAAATAATAAAAGAACATAAACTCCCAATATCATCATGCCGCCTATAAAACCAAATTCTTCGACAATGATTGCATAAATAAAATCCGATGATGATTGTGGAAGAAAATTCTTTTGAATACTTTTTCCAGGACCAACACCAAAAACTTCACCTTGAGCAATTGCAATTTTTGCATTTTCGATTTGGTAACGATCCACATCCTTATCATCAGAACCAAAACGATCAATACGAGCCACCCAAGTACTCAAACGCGATGGTGCATAATCTGGAAAAGCCTTGGCTGCAAAAAACGCCATAACGCCCATTACCATCCCAAAACCAAGAATTTTACCTAAATATTTTAATGGATATTTACCGATAAATAACAACATGCAAACAGATGCAAAAATGATCGCTGCAGTTGAAAAATTTGATGGAAAAATTGGCAAAATAATTAATCCAACTGGAACCCAAACCCAAAGTAAAGATTTATTAAATGAATATTCTTCATCACTAAATTTCCAAAGAAACCACGACAAATAAGCCATCAAAGAAATCCATCCGATAGAAGAAGGTTGAAATGACAAATTGATACCAGGAATATTTAACCATCTACTTGCATTTGCTCCGCCGATCATCATTCCTTGAGCAGCTGTTAAGAGTAACAAACCGACAACAGGAATCCAAGCAATTGGAGCAAAATATTTCAATCGATCAAAAGGCATTCTATGAAATACATAAACGATCACAATTCCGACAAGAATATGAAAGAAATGTTTCATCAACAAACCAATAATTGAACCTGTTCCGACTACGTGAACCAAGTTTGAGCTTGCGCTAAAAACAGGCATAAACGAGAATAGAGCCAACAAAACAACGTAGGCCCAAATAGCTTTATCACCTTCAAAACGGGATAATAACTTTCTCATAATTGGTTTTTATAATTTATTTACTTCTTCTTTAAATTGATCTCCACGATCTTCGTAACTTTTAAAAAGATCGAAACTTGCGCAACAAGGCGATAATAAAACTGTATCTCCTTCTTCAGACATTTTGTGAGCTAATGAAACCGCATCTTTCATAGAAGTTGCCTCTAACATTACATCCACAACACTTGCAAAAGCATGTTTGATTTTTTCGTTATCTAATCCTAAACAAATAATTGCTTTTACTTTTTCGTTTACAAACGACATTAATTCGTCGTAATCATTTCCTTTGTCCACACCTCCAACAATCCAAATGGTTGGTGCATTCACACTTTCTAAAGCAAAATAAGTTGCATTAACATTAGTCGCTTTAGAATCGTTGATGTATAAAACTTTGTTTACACGATTTACTTTTTCTAAACGATGAGGAACGCCATCGAAATTCGACAAGCTTTCGCGAATTGTTTGTTTACGCACACGCATCATTTGCGCTACTAACGTTGCTGCCATAGCATTTTTTACATTATGTTTTCCTTCTATAGCAATTTCGTTAGTTGGAATTGTTACGTTTTCTTCTTTAATCATCGCTATTATGTTGTTATCTTTTAAATAAGCACCTTGTTCTAAAACCTGAGTTAATGAAAAAGGAACTAATTGTGCTTTTGTTTTGTTGTTAGTTAACCATTTTTGAATTTCGATGTCGTCTGCATCATAAATCAAATAATCTTCTGCGGTTTGATTCATGGTGATTCTGAACTTGGCATCGATATAATTTTGATATTCGTAATTGTATCGATCTAAATGATCAGGACTTAAATTGGTAATGATTGCAATATGTGGCTTGTAATTTTCGATTCCATCTAATTGGAAACTACTTAATTCTAGCACATAAGGACATTCTGGATTTTCTGCAATTTGTTGTGCATAACTATCTCCGATGTTTCCTGCGATACCAATATCTAATCCGGCTTGTTTAAGAACGTGATGCGTTAGCAAAGTTGTTGTGGTTTTACCGTTGCTTCCTGTAATTCCGATTGAAATGTTTTTAGCAAATGGATAAGCAAATTCAATTTCAGAAATCACTTTTATTCCTTTAGCATGTAAATCTTTTATGATTTGAACCTTATCCGGAATTCCGGGACTTTTCATAACGACATCAGCTTGAAGAATTCGTTCAACCGAATGCTGATTTTCTTCCCATTCAATGCCTTCGGTATTTAAAACATTTTTGTAATGATCTTTAATGAAACCCGCATCAGATAAAAAAACTTCATAACCTTTTTGCTTTCCAAGGATTGCAGTTCCTACACCGCTTTCACCTCCACCAAGTACAACTAACTTCATACTATCTTAATTTTAATGAAATCACACAAAAAATAGCTAAGAAAATGGCTACAATCCAGAAACGAGTTACGATTTTACTTTCGTGATATCCTTTTTTCTGAAAGTGATGATGTAAAGGCGACATTAAAAAGATTCTTCTTCCTTCACCAAATCTCTTTTTTGTGTATTTGAAATAACTCACTTGTAATACAACAGACAAATTTTCTACTAAGAAAACACCACATAAAACAGGAATTAATAGTTCTTTACGAACCGCGATTGCAATCACAGCTATGATTCCACCAATAGTTAAACTTCCTGTGTCGCCCATAAAAACTTGAGCTGGATATGTATTGTACCACAAAAATCCGATTAGAGCACCAACAAAGGCGGCAATAAAAATGGTCATTTCTCCAGAATTGGGAATATACATGACATTTAGATAATTTGATAGAACAAAGTTTCCTGAAATAAATGTAAATGCTGCTAAAGCCAAAACGGTTATTGCTGAGGTTCCGGCGGCCAAACCATCAATTCCATCTGTTAAATTAGCTCCATTTGAAACTGCTGTTACAATAAAAATTACAATTGGAATAAAAATCAACCAAACATAATTTTCATATCCATCACCCATCCATGAAATTAATTGTCCGTAATCGAACTCATTATTTTTAAAAAAAGGAATTGTCGTAGCTGTTGACTTAACATCGTATTTACTGATTACTTCTGTTTCTAAAAGAATACTTGGAGTATCTCTAACTGTAACACTTGGATGGAAATATAAAATCCCTCCAACTATTATTCCCAATCCAATCTGACCAATAACTTTGAATCTTCCTTTTAAACCTTCTTTATCTTTTTTAAAGATCTTAATATAATCATCAAGAAAACCAATAGCTCCCATCCAAATGGTAGTCAAAATCAAAAGTAAAATATAAATGTTATCTAACTTTGCAAATAACAAAACTGGAATTAATGTGGAAATAATAATGATAATTCCACCCATTGTTGGTGTACCTGCTTTTTCATTTTGCCCTTCTAAACCAAGCTCACGAACTGTTTCTCCAATTTGTTTTTTACGTAAGAAATCTATAATACGTTTTCCAAAAATTGTAGAAATCAATAACGAAAATAAAATTGCCATTCCAGAACGAAAGGTTATATACTGAAACAATCTCGCTCCAGGAATATCATAGTTTTCGCCTAAATATTGAAATATATAATATAACATCTTATTTTTTTAAAAATTCTTGAACCAATTCATAATCATTGAAATGGTGTTTTACTCCTTTAATTTCTTGATAATCTTCGTGACCTTTACCAGCAATTAATATGATATCACCAGCTTTTGCTAACTTACAAGCTGTTTTTATAGCCTGAGCACGATCTTCGATTGTAAGAACTTTTCTCACGTTATGAGCTTCCACTCCTGATTCAATCTCAGAAAGAATTACCATCGGATCTTCATTTCTTGGATTATCTGAAGTAAAAATGACTTGGTTGCTCATTTCACTTGCAATTTGTCCCATTTCTGGACGTTTCGTTTTATCTCGATTACCACCGCATCCCACGATAGTAATTAATTGTTCGTTTCTTGTACGTATTTCTTCAATGGTTTTCAATACATTTTCTAACGCATCTGGTGTATGAGCATAATCAACAATTGCCGTAATTTTATCTTCTGACACGAAATATTGAAAACGTCCTGAAACACTTTTTAACGTACTTAATTGTAACAGCACTTCTTCTTCAGACAATCCTAAATTTATAGCTGCTGTGTAAACTGCTAATAAATTTGATGCATTAAATGAACCTATTAATTGAACCCAAATTTCATTGTTTTGAATGCGCATTAACATTCCCGAAATTTGACTTTCTAATACTTGACCATGAATATCTGCAACATTCTTTAAACCGTAAGATAGCTTTTTAGCTTTACAATTTTGTAGCATGAATTCGCCATTTTTATCATCGGCATTGGTAATAGCGAAAGCATTTTTTTCTAGTTGATCAAAGAAACTTTTTTTAACATCGCGATATTCTGCAAACGTTTTATGATAATCTAAATGATCGTGAGAAAGATTGGTAAAAATACCACCATCAAAATCTAAAGCTGCTGTTCGTTTTTGTGCAATACCGTGTGAACTCACTTCCATAAAACAATATTGACACCCTGATTCAACCATATGAGATAAATACTTATTTATAGCAATTGAATCAGGAGTTGTATGCGTTGCTGGGTGTGTTTCTGAACCAATCATAACTTTTACAGTCGAAAGTAAACCAACTTGAAAACCTGCTTGCATAAATAAATTATACAGCAAGGTTGCAATGGTTGTTTTTCCATTTGTTCCTGTAACACCAACTAATTTTAATTTAGTTGACGGATTATCATAAAAATTCGAAGCTAAATGAGCTAGTGCTTCATTAGAATTTTCAACTTCTATGTATGTGACTTCATCAACAAGTTTACTTGGTAAAATTTCACAAACAATAACAGAAGCACCTAAATCAATAGCTTTTTGAATGTAGCTGTGTCCGTCAACTTCTGTTCCTTTAACGGCAACAAAAAGAGTCGAAGGCACAACTGATCGAGAATCGAACGTTAAGACATCAATAGCAATTTGAACAGAACCAATTATTGATTTTGTTAAAACGTTTGCTAATATAGTTTCTAAATTTTTCAAGATAACTCTAATATAATTGTTTGTGTTTTATCTATCGTTTGTCCTTCTGAAACAGACTGAGATTTTACTTTTCCGAAGCCAGTTGTTTTTACTCTAACTCCTAAATTTTCTAAAATGGCAATTGCATCCATCGGACTTAAACCAATTACATTTGGCATTTTGTTACCTACTGTTTTAACAGTAGCATAATATTTTTCATATTTTTTATTTACCTCCGGAAGTACTTTATCAATATTCTTGATTTCTTTCATTGAAGGTACATCAGTAAATATTTTTTGCGCTAAACGTTTGAATACCGGCCCTGCAACATCACCTCCGTAATAGCTTTTTTTGGTTGGTCTGTGGATTACAACGATGCAAGAATATTTAGGTTCCTCAGCTGGAAAATATCCAACAAACGAAGAAGCATAATACATTCCTCCTCCACTTTTACCATAATTCATTTGAGCCGTTCCTGTCTTACCTGCCATTGAAAAATCTGTTGAATAAAGACGATGTCCAGTACCTCCTTTTTTCTTCATTACATTTTTCAAAACATCTTGCATCTCACCGATTACTTGAGGTTTTACAATTTGCGGATTGATTACTTGCGTTTCAAATACCTTTACTGAATTATTAACATCTCGTATTTCTTGAACAAATTGTGGTTTAACCATTTTTCCGTCATTTGCAACTGCGTTATAAAGCGTTAATGTTTGCAACGGAGTTACTAAAATACCATATCCATATGCCATCCAAGGTAAGGCAATCTTACTCCAATTACGATCTCCAGGAACTGGAATATAAGAAGAAGCTTCACCTAACAAATCGATTCCAAGTGGCTTATTAAATCCAAAACTCTCTAGTTTATCTGTAAACTGTTTTGGATTATCTTTAAACGCTTCGTTTACTGCTTGCGTAACTACAGTGTTTGAAGAAACTTCAAAACCACGGGCTAAGGAAATCTTACCATAACCTCTACGATTAGAATCTCTAACTCGTTTTCCAGAAAAAGTAACTATTCCGTTATGTGTATCATAAACAGTTGCTGTATCTACTTTTCCTGAATCAAGTAAAGCTAAATAAGAAGCTAACTTAAATGTTGATCCTGGATCATGTTTTTCAACTACAGCATAGTTTATTGTTTCTGAATAACTTCCGTTTTCACCTAATCCTAAATTAGAAATTGCCTTAATATGTCCAGTCTCAGTTTCCATCACGATAACTGTTCCATGATGTGCACCAAAATCTTCCAAAGCTTTCAGAAGCGCATGATGTGCAATATCTTGTATATAAACGTCAATCGTTGTTATGATATCTAAACCATCTTTGGGATCAATTTCATTTTCATCACCAATCGGTTTCCATAAACGTTTCGACATTTTTTGAACTTTTCGACGACCTTCCTTTCCTGTCAAATAATCTGTAAAAGCAGCTTCAACACCTTTTCTTGTTATCGAACCATCATCATTAATACGCTCATACCCAATAGTTCTATTTGCAATCATTCCCATCGGATATTCACGAACATTCACTTGATCAATAATCATCCCCCCTTTATTTTTACCTAAATTAAAAAGCGGAAATGACTTTAAACGCATATAGTCGGTGTAACTCAACTTGGTTGCGATGTGTAAATATCTTTTTTTGTTAGAACGAGCTCTTCTAAAATCAGATTCGTATTGACCTGATGTTTTTTTCCTTAAGAATCTTGCTAATGAATCGGATAATGGCTTTATATTTTTTTCAAAATTTTCATCACTTGGAGCAAAAGGGTCGAAATAAATAGAGTATTTTGGAATCGATGTAGCCAATAGACTTCCATCTGCCGAATAAATATTACCTCTATTAGCAGGAATACTTTCATCTTTAATGGTTAAACTGTCTGCCTTACTTCTCCATTTTTCACCATCTTTAAATTGAATAATGGTCATTTTGGCAAAAATCCCGAAGCAAATCAGCAACATAAAACCGAAAACTAAATAAGCTCTATTATTTTCGTTTTTGTTAGCTAATCCCATAAATCAAAAAATCCTTTTTCTTCTTTTTCTACAACTACTTTTATTTTTTTTGGAGGAACGCTCGATGGAAAAATTTCTAATGTTTCCATTTTTCTTGAAATTGTTGACTCCATTTTTAATTGCATCAACTCAGAACGACGGTCCACAAACTCAGAGCGCATTTCTTTTACTTCTTCATTCAAATCTCGTAGATTCATTGTCTTTTGCTCATAAAAATGATTATTCGCAATCAAAACAAGCGCCCACAAAACCACATAAATAATAAATAGCCAATTATAAATAGAATGTCCTTCTACTAAATATTTGGCTTTTATGATATTATATATGTTCATTTATTTTTTTCTGCTATTCTCAATTTTGCGCTGCGCGCCCTATTATTTATTTTTATCTCTTCATCAGAAGGAATAATCATTTTACCGATTAATTTGAACGGCACTTCAAAACGTCCAAACATATCTTTTTCTGGTTCACCTTCAAACATTCCGTTTTTCATGTATCGTTTAACTAAACGATCTTCTAAAGAATGATAAGAAATTACACTTAACCTTCCGTTTGGAGCTAAAATCTCTAAAGATTGTTCTAAGAATTCTTTTAAAACATCCATTTCTTGATTTACTTCAATTCGGATTGCTTGATATATTTGAGCTAAAATCTTATTGCTTTTATGTCCAGGCAAAAAACGCGACAAAATCAGTTTTAACTGTTCAGAGTTTTTGATTTCACCTTCTAAACGAGCAGTTACAATCGCAGAAGCCATTGCTCTTGCGTTAGTAAGTTCGCCATATTGCGAAAGCACGCTTGCAATTTGACTTTCGTCATAATCATTTATAACATTATATGCAGACAAATCTCCTTTCTGATTCATTCGCATATCCAATTCAGCTTCAAATCGAGTCGAAAAACCACGTTCTGCAACATCAAACTGATGAGATGAAACACCTAAATCTGCTAAAATTCCATCAACTTGTTTGATTCCGTGAAAACGTAGATATCTTTTTATGAATCTGAAATTTTCATTTATTAATTGAAAACGGTCATCTTCTATAATATTAGCTAAGGCATCTTCATCTTGGTCAAAAGCAAACAATTTTCCGTTTGGTCCTAACCTTCTCATTATTTCTCTTGAATGTCCACCACCACCGAAAGTCACATCCACGTAAACTCCGTCTGGTTTAATATTCAAGCCATCAACTGTTTCTTTTAATAAAACCGGATTGTGATATTCGTTATTCTCCATTATCATCTAAATTACCCATTACTTCTTCGGCTAAATCACCAAAATCAAAATCATCATTTAAAATATCTTCATATAATTGCTTGTCCCAAATTTCAATAACATTTACTTTAGACGAAAAAACAACATCTTTAGATATTTTAGCAAAATCAATTAAGTCTTTTGAAAGCAATAATCTACCCGCATCGTCAATTTCAACAGTTTTTACACCTGCCATGAACTTACGAACAAACAAATCGTTTTTTCGAACAAATCGATTCAGTTTATTGATTTTCACCATCATCAATTCCCACTCAGCCATCGGCCACAACTCAACGCAAGTTTCAAACACTGAACGCTTTAAAACAAAACCATCAGACATAGCAGGAATCTGCTTCTTTAATGAAGCAGGAACCATCACCCTTCCTTTGGTATCGATTTTACATTCGTATGTCCCTACAATTGAACTCAACTTTACTTTTTGATTTTGATTATAGCAAATGTAAATATTTTTTTACCACTTTTTACCACTTTCTACCACTTTGTTTGTTTTTTTATCAACAATCTAAAAAAGCCTTATGTTTTTTACAACCACCTCATTTACAACAAACAAACATTTTTTAAAGAATTTATGATTTTGTTAATAATTTTCAAATATGTTCTCGAATTTTAGTCAAAAACTGAATAATTTTCAAAAATAAAAACTGTTAAAAAAAATGTTATTAAAACATTAAAAAAAGATTTTCATAAAAACATATAAACATAATTCAATCTGAAAGTAGTATATTTGCGTATTATTGTAATCGCAAAAAAATAAATGAAGCGAATAATTAAAGAAGAAGGAAAATTTAGATACGCAGAATACGGCGAAGGAAAACCAATTATTATCCTACATGGATTAATGGGAGGTTTGAGTAATTTTGACGGAGTTTCTGAGTATTTTCCAAAAAAAGGATATCGAGTAATTTTACCTGAATTACCTATTTATACAAACAGTATTTTAAAAACAAGCGTGAAAGCATTTGCTAAATTCACACATGATTTTATTACACATTTAGGACTAAAAGACGTGATTCTTTTAGGAAATTCACTTGGTGGTCATATTGCATTATTACATACAAAATTATATCCTGAAAACGTAAAAGCTATGGTAATCACAGGCAGTTCGGGGCTTTACGAAAGTGCCATGGGCGACTCGTACCCAAGAAGAGGTGATTACGAATTTATTAAGAAAAAAGCTCAAGACGTTTTCTACAATCCAGAAATTGCAACTAAAGAAGTTGTTGATGATGTTTTTGCCACGGTAAATGACCGTATGAAATTGATAAAAACATTAACGATTGCAAAAAGTGCTATTCGTCACAACATGGCCAAAGACCTACCTAAAATGCATACACCAACTTGTATCATTTGGGGAAAAAACGATATAGTTACTCCACCGGATGTTGCTGTTGAATTTGAAGAATTATTACCAGACGCTGATTTATATTGGATTGATAAATGTGGACATGCTGCAATGATGGAACATCCAGATGAATTCAATCAATTATTAGACGAATGGTTAACAAAAAGAAATTTTTAACGAATGAAAATTAATACCGCAGAATTTGTAGTGAGTAATTCGGATGTTGCAAAATGTCCGAACGAACCATTACCGGAATATGCTTTTATTGGCCGTTCTAACGTTGGTAAATCTTCGTTAATAAACATGCTTACCAATAACAAAAACTTAGCAAAAACATCTAGTAAACCTGGAAAAACACAATTAATCAATCACTTTAAAATCAATTCGAATTGGTTTTTAGTCGATTTACCAGGATACGGATACGCTAAAGTTTCAAAGAAAACAAAATCTGTTTTTCAACAATTTATCACTGAATATTTTGAAAAAAGAGAACAATTAGTTTCTGCTTTTGTTTTAATAGACATCAGACATGAACCACAAAAAATAGATTTGGAATTTTTAACTTATTTAGGTGAAAACGGAATTCCATTAAGTATCATTTTCACTAAAGCAGATAAAGTTCCGAAAAGTAAAGTAAATAACTTAGTCGCTTCTTACAAAAAGGCATTATTAGCTGGTGAATGGGAAGAAATGCCTCCGTATTTCATCACTTCATCTGAAACTGAATTAGGAAGAGATTCTATCTTAGAATACATCGACCAAATAAATAAAGATATTTTTAAGAACGATAGTTTTGTATAAAAAAAATCCGATAGCTTTTTAACTATCGGATTTTATATTATTTGTGTAACTCAAGCTTTTCTGCAAAATAAGCACAGAAATCACGCATGGTATCACTCATTTTTTTATCATCGGTTGCACGTTCAAAAGTATCTGCCATGGCTACTAAAGTTTGATGAAAGAATTTTTTCATTTCATCAACTGGCATATCTTTCGTCCATAAATCAATTCGAAGTGTTTCTTGTACTTTACTATCCCAAATAGAAAGTAACATTGCTTTTGCCGTATCGTTTTCAACACCACCATCTGGTGCTGTCCATCTTAAAATTTCAGGAACTTTGTTTTCGTCTAATTCAACTTGAATTTTAATTTCAGACTTATTTAATTTACCCATTACTTTTTAGGTTTGTATTTAGAATTATCAAAAATCGTCTTTGCATCGGTTGCAAAAAGTTCTTGCAAAGTTACATTATTATTTTTCATATACGAACGAACAATTTGCCAACCAACCCAAGCACCAACTCTTCCAGGTGATTCTGCATCTAAATCTAGATAGAATTTTGAAAAAGGTGCTTTTTGTAAAAATCTACTGTAAAGTTTTGAATCTGAATCATAAAGCAATTTATTTTCAATAAAATATTTCCACATTTGCGATTCGTTTTCTTCACACCAGGTAATTTGTTCTGGAGTATAACCTATTTTAACAGCATCAGAATCATTCGGAATTAACAAATCTTTAGCGTATAAAATCTTACCCTCATAAATCATTTGAGCTAAAAATTGTCTGTCTTGAGGAAGATTTAATTGTGTTGAAATAAAACTTTGAGCCAAATCTGAGGTTATTTGAGTTGGTTCAAAATCATTTAATGTATAACTTTCAAAAACTTCATAAAAACGATGGTTCTTACCTAAATATGCATCCAAAGAAATCAAAGACAAAGTATCTGCATAAATGGTACGCGCATCAACATCTACTTCTGAAATTAGCATAACCACTTTTTTAGGATTTTGATTCGGAAAATAATATTTAATATGCTGAAACAAAGATATCAAATCAGCTTCCAATTGTTTTGTATCTGCAAATTTTGTTTGAACTTCTTTATAAAGTACATTAAATAACGAATCTTTTCGCTTATCCATCCATTCTTCATCTGCTACATTTGCAGGTAATAAAAACGGATACTTTTGTTTTAATATAGCAAAATCGGCATCTGGAGTTTCAATGAATTCTTTATCAAAACGAAGTACTTCAATGTCAACAGGAACTTTAGATATTTCACTTTCAACTTTCGATTTCTCTGAACAAGCAGTCAATCCAAGAGCAGCAAACAACACAAATAGATATTTTTTCATAGTTTGTAAAACAAGATTATTTCATAACTTTATAATTCAATTACAAATATAAGACAGCTTGTCTAAAATCAATACAACTTTATGACATCAACAACATTTAAAAATAAAGAAATAACAGAAATTATAGTTAACTGGTTAAAAGATTATGCGCAAACCGCTCATGTAAAAGGTTTTGTAGTTGGAATTTCTGGTGGAATTGATTCTGCCTTGACTTCAACTTTATGTGCAATGACTGGCTTACCAACACTTTGTATTGAAATGCCAATTCATCAAGCAGCAAGTCAGGTTTCAAGAGCGCAAGAACATATTACCTTTTTAAAATCGAAATTCGAAAATATTTCAAGTGCTGTTGCAGACTTAACTCCAACTTTTGATTTGATGACGAGTTTACTTCCAAAAGGTGAAGATGAAGCGCGATTAAACTTAACTTTAGCCAACACAAGAGCGCGTTTACGTATGACTACTTTATATTATTTTGCTGGAATTCATCAAGCTTTGGTTGCTGGAACAGGAAATAAAGTGGAAGATTTTGGTGTTGGATTTTATACAAAATATGGTGATGGCGGTGTTGATGTGAGCCCGATTGCAGATTTAATGAAGTCTGAAGTTCGTGAATTAGCAAAATATTTAGAGGTTCCGTCAAGTATTATAGTTGCAAAACCAACCGATGGTTTATTTGGTGACGACCGTTCTGATGAAGACCAATTAGGCGCAAGTTATGACGAATTAGAAATAGCGATGTTAGCTAAAGAAGCTGGTAAAACAGAAGCTGATTTTGAAGGACGCGAGCTAGAAGTTTTTAAAATTTACAGTCGTTTAAACCGTATCAACCAACATAAAATGAATCCGATTCCGGTTTGTGAAATTCCAAAAGAATTGAAATAGTTTTACCACTGATCCACAAATTAATATAATCAAGAAAATAAACAAAACTCAAAAAAAGAGGAAATCTTACACAATTAAGATTTCCTCTTTTTATATTAAAATCGTGACATAACACGACCTAACTGATAAGAAAATGAATTTGCTAATTTATTATAATCAACCGCTTCGGTTAAAATTTCGAAATTATTTTCAGAAGTGCTTTGCATCAACTGATTTTTAATATCGTTTATAATTTCATTTACCAAATACCATCGTAAGGTTAAAATCGTTTCAAAAACATATTGCGAAACGCCTTGGTCTTTGGTTTTTACAAAAATATGTTGGCGTTCCCATTCGTGTACTTCATATTTTTCTTCGTTCATAATAATCGAAGTAATTTCTTCAGCGAACTCTGGTTTCAAACGCGTTAAATATTCTTCTAAATTCCAAGTTCCTTTTTCGTGATAAAAGGCAATAATATCTTTGTAAATATCACGGAATAACGGATTACTTAACTCAACCTCATCATCCTGTAAGCTCAAATAAACCTTGTCAAAAACTTTTCGGGTTACGTTAACAGAAACTTCTTCAACCGTTTCTTCAATCTCATTAGTTTGTAAAACCAACTCTTTAAACGTTTCTTCGTAATTTCCGTAAATCAATAAAATTTCAATAATCTTTCGCTCCAACAGGAACATGATATCTACTTTTTCTTTTTTGATTTCTTCTGGAGATTCAAGCTTTTTTACAACCTCAAATTTCTTTTCTTGAACAAATTTTTTATTTGCTTCTTGAAGTTCCTTTTTTCCGATTTGCGCCAAAGTATTAAAAAGCACATCTTCAGAAATATCCATAATTCGAGCCGTTTCTTGAATGTAAACTTCACGCTGAATATTGTCTGGAATCTTAGAAATACTCGAAACCATATCGCGAATCAAATCGGCTTTTTTAATCGGATCGTGTTTTGCATCTTGCATCAACAACGAAGCTTTGAAACGAATAAAATCGGTTGCATTATCTTCGAAATATTTCAATAATTCGTCATGCGGTGTTTTCTTAGCAAAACTATCCGGGTCATCACCATCAGGAAATGTACACACACGAACGTTCATTCCAGCTTCCAAAATCAAATCAATTCCACGAATCGAAGCTCGTAATCCTGCCGCATCACCATCAAAAAGAACGGTAATATTTTTGGTTAATCGGCTAATTAATCTGATTTGGTCGGGTGTTAAAGCAGTTCCTGAAGAAGCAACCACATTTTCAATTCCGGCTTGATGCATTTGAATCACATCGGTATAACCTTCAACCAAATAACAATTATCTAATTTAGCGATGGATTGCTTGGCGTGGAAAATTCCGTAAAGGACTTTACTTTTATGGTAAATATCACTTTCTGGCGAATTTAAATATTTGGCAGCTTTTTTATCGTTAGTCAGAATTCGTCCTCCAAAACCTAAAACGCGTCCCGACATACTTTGAATCGGAAACATCACACGCCCTTTAAATCGGTCGAATTTCTTATCTTCTTTTACAATCGTTAATCCTGTTTTTTCAAGAAATTCTAACTGATAACCTTTTCCTAAAGCATCATTGGTAAATGCGTCCCAAGAATCTGGCGAATATCCAAGCCCAAATTTTTCAATGGTTTGCATGGTAAAACCACGTTCTTTGAAATAAGACAAACCAATGGCTTGACCTTCGTCTGAATGCAACATGATTTTAGAAAAGTATTTTTTGGCATATTCAGATACCAAGAACATACTTTCCTTTTCGTTCATTTGTTCTTTTTCCTCGTTCGTTTGTTCGGTTTCTTCAATTTCGATATTGTACTTTTTAGCTAAATATCTGATTGCTTCTGGATAGGTAAAATGTTCGTGCTCCATAATAAATGCAATTGCATTTCCGCCTTTTCCGGAACTGAAATCTTTCCAAATTTGTTTGGCTGGAGAAACCATAAACGAAGGCGATTTCTCATTCACAAACGGACTTAAACCTTTGTAATTACTACCGGCTTTTTTTAATGTAACAAAGTCGCCAATCACTTCTTCAACGCGAATTGCATCGTAAACGGCATCTATGGTGGCTTTTGAAATCATTATAATCTTCTAAAATTTATACAAACAAAACTACAAAAAAAGCGTGCCTTTTTAGCACGCTTTTGATAACTAATTCAGAAACTAATTTCCTAATTCAATTTGTATTCCTAAAGTCCAATATTTTTGATCTTGAACATTGTTTTTAAACACCGGAGCTAAACCATATTTCCCGTAAAGTTTAATACCTCCTTTTCCGACATAAGCCATTAAACCGTAATCGAAATCATTCACATTCCATTTTCCGTGTTGTTTTTCAGAAATCTTATAGCCATTTTCATCTTTATAAGAAATGAATTGTTTTGAATTGATATTATAAGCAACATATCCTCCAAGTCCGAAATTGATACGGTCTTTCCAAATAAACTTTTTGTTTGCCGCATTGTATTCTTTGGTAGAAAAATCAAAATCTAACGCAATTGGAATATTGATGTATGAGTTTCTGAAATACGTATGCGCTTTTCTTAAATTATGTGGAGATGTTTGTAAAACCGTTTGATTTCCGTCTAAAACAAAAACGCGATTATCTGTAGCCGCAACAGAATTGTACGAGAATGTCAATCCGTATTTAATACCTAAAAGGTTTTTATCTTTTGAAAACGGACGACGTTGTGTTAACCCCCATTCAAAACCAACAGAACGCATATAACCAAAATCTGAATTCGCAAATTGATTTTCAGTCGCTAAATTGGTTAAACCAAAACGCAATAAAAAACTTGTTTTAGTCTTATAAACCACAGTTGTGTCTTTAACTGTTCTTCCAACGTATTTGAAAACAGCTTCTTCAATATCAACATCAACAACTTCTGGAATAGAATCGTTTGTTTGTGCGTTTGCTTGCGTTGCAAAAAATGCAATTGATAATAGTAAAAATATTTTTTTCATAATTTATATATTTAGTTTTTAGTTCCTTGCCAAATCCCTTCTAAGTCCAATAAAGTATTGGTCCAATTTCCTTGTCCTGTTGTTGCATTTAATGTGCCGTTAAATTCACCAACTACTGCATTATTAATATAAAAATCTGCATCTAAAATACCCGAATCACTCACAACACCTTTCATGGTAAAAATTGTTGGATTTGAAGGATTACTAGCTTGTCCAATAAACTCACCATTTTCGTTGATGGTAGCTGTCCAATTTCCTGAAGCTTCTCCTGAATAAGTTCCAGACCAAGTTCCTTTAAACTTTGATTCTGTTTTAACATTTTCAGTTGAATTATCGTCAGATGAACACGATGTAAATGATAATGTTGAAACAAGTAATATTGTAGCTAAAATAATTTTTTTCATAATTACTTTTTTATTTATTTTTTTTTTGTGTTTTTATTAACATAAACAATACCAAATTTACATAATATCTAAAGTTAATCCGATATTTAAAAAATGTTGTTCAAATTCTGAATTTTTAAACGTTGGATTTAAATTATAAGTCGCAAACAACGATACATTTTTATGACCTACATAAGCACCAACTCCGTAAACAAATTTATTAGCTCCAAAATTTCCAGTTTCGGTATTTCGATGTGTTTTACCTGAAGTTTTGTATTTCATTACTTGAGTTATATTATTTCCGCCAATTCCAAAAAAGCCACCTAATCCTACAAAATACGATTGTCGTGAACGTAAAATCACATTGCCGTACTCATCTTCTTTTTTCTCAGAGAAATCATATTCAAAATAAGCCGAAATTCGAGATTGAACAAAATCAATTCTTGATTTTTTTAACGGTTTTTCGTATTCCACTAAAGTTGTCTGATTGTCAACCACATCTAAAACACGCTGACTTGAAGGCTTTAAAGAATTATAAATTGAAGTCCATTCATAACGTAAATAATAATGGGAATTATCTTTCAATAATCTGGTTTTACCGCCTAAACCCCAATTTAGAGAAGAAATCATTTTAGATTTATATATATCTGTATTTAAACCTCCAT
Organism: Flavobacterium sp. I3-2; assembly: GCF_013389595.1. NCBI lineage: Bacteria > Pseudomonadati > Bacteroidota > Flavobacteriia > Flavobacteriales > Flavobacteriaceae > Flavobacterium > Flavobacterium sp. I3-2. Next base: position 1,514,597 of record NZ_CP058306.1, on the reverse strand, counting down.
CAACAAACATCAAACTAGAACCAAATCCAATTGAAAGAATAAATTTCGAACGTTTTTCGACCAAGCTTTTGATATAGTCATTTAATGAAGCCTTCATGTTCATTTCGTCATTAACTTTAGCTTGTAAAGCTTCTTTGATTTCTTTTTCTGATTTTAAAGTAGCTTCATCAATTTTAGTAGCATAAAAAACAGCTTTTTCGTTTTTTAAAACTTCTGCTTTCTCCTGTGAAATCTCATTATTCTTTAATTGCTGTTCTATCAACAACAAATCTTTTTTTAAAGCTTCCTTGTTTGATTTAATCGCTTTATCTAATTCTTTAGAAATTTTATTCACTTTCGTCTGAAAAGTAACTTCCTCATTCACTTCTCCGTAAGTAAAGTTAATAACATAACCTTTTTCTTGTGTTTTCTGTTGAAGCGAATCATTGGTTTGTCCATACAATTTAGATACCAAGCTCACTAAAAAAATCGAAATATAAATTACAAACTTGTACATATCTTATTGGTTTATATTATTCAACGCTGTTTTTACTTCTTCAAATTTATTTTTCATTTGTTTGAATTGCGATGCCGATTTTTCTACATTTCGTTCATACTCAACTACTATTAACAATTTTTTCGGATCCACTTTTGAAGTAGAAATTTCTTGTTTTTCTTCTTGATTAACTTGAGCGATTTCTTGTTGATGATTATCAACTTTAATAAATTTTTGGTTTATTTTAATTTCAGATTCATTAAACTGTACATTTTCTTTTTTAGGATGATGCACAACTGTTTTATTCTCCGATTTTGTTTTGATGATTTTAGATTCAGAAATCCCCTTAGATGGAATCGTTTCTTCTTCTAAAACTTCATGTATTTCTTCATTTTGATTTTCTTCAACAGCCAAACTTTCATTTGGTTGTATTTGAATTTCACTTGGTTGAATGTTATCAGAATTCATCTTAAAAAAGAAAGTTCCTAAACTCACAAAAGCCAACAATGAAGCTGCAATAAACAAATACGTTCGTGGCGATTTCTTTTTTGTTTTAACTTCTTGTTCGTTCAACAGCATTTCAAGCTTATCCCAAGCTTGCGGACTCGGTTGTATTTTCCGCTCGTTTAATTTTTCTTTGATATTTTTTTCAAACTGCTCCATTATAATATCTTTTTATCTTGTAATTGAATACGTTCTTGTAATAACTTTCGTGCGTGTGCGAGTTGTGATTTGGATGTTCCGACCGAGATTTGCAACATTTCGGCAATTTCTTGATGTTTATAACCTTCAACAATCGAAAGCACAAAAACCATTTTACAACCTTCGGGTAAATCATCAATTAATTTCTGAATCGCTTCAACTTCATACAAACTATCATTTTCAAAATGACATGCTTCTTTATACGAAACATCTTCTGAGAAAGCGATTTGTTTTTTCTGTCGGATGAAATCAATGCTTTCGTAAATCATGATTCGGCGCATCCAACCTTCAAAACTTCCAGCAAATTGATATTGATTGATGTTCTGAAGTATTTTCATAAATCCCATCAACATCACATCTTCTGCTTCGTGAATATCTTTTATATATTGACGACACGTACTTAATAGCTTGGGCGAAAATCTATCATAAAGTTGCTTTTGAGCCAAGCGATTTTGTTGTTTCACTTGCTCAATTAGCTTTTCTTCTGAATATTTTATCGGGATAATTTTCACTTACTTCGTTATTCTATTTACATAGACGTAAAAAAACGAAGAAAGGTTGGATGGAGGGCAAAAAAAAATACTTTTTTTAACATAAGTAATCATTTAAAACATATAGCTATTTAATTATCAGTATATTTTACAAATAAAAAATGCGAAGAAAAATCTTCGCATTTTTAATATTTAAGCTTTTTTACAGCAACCATCTAATTTTTCATAAGCTTCTGGGTCAGCTTTTACCTCGTCTGCATCAAACCCTAACTTTGATATAGCTGTTTTTATTTTTGATAAATCTGTTTTTTTTGTATTATAATAAACGGTCATCGTTTTAGTTTCTTCGTTCAGTTCATACATGGTAACGCCTTTAACTTTAAGCATATTATCTCTAAAATTCAATCCACAAGTTTCACAAACTTTACAATGGTCGCACTCAATTGACAATTTAATTTCTGCTTTGTCATTTTTTTTATTTTGTGCTTGAGCACTAAAAGTCAAAAATAATACGATTAGTAGATTAAGTATTCTTTTGATATTCATATTTATTAAATTAAGATATAAAATTATTTTTTTCTTTCAACTACGTAATTCAACATTAAAATTAGCGAATCCTTATAAGGTGAATCCGGAAAATCAACTAATAAATCTAAAGCTTGTTGTTGAAAAGCAAACATTTTTTCTTCGGCATAAGCCAAACCTTGTTTGTCAATTACAAACTTGATGACTTCTCGCACACGTTTTTTATCGGTATTGTGATTTTTAACCGAATTGATTACCCATTTTTTTTCAGCATCCGAACAATTGTTCAATGCGTAAATTAAAGGCAAGGTCATTTTTTGTTCTTTGATGTCAATTCCGGTTGGTTTACCAATGGCATCATCTGTATAATCAAATAAATCGTCTTTTATTTGAAAAGCCATTCCAACATATTCGCCAAACAATCGCATTTTTTCAACCAATTCTTTATCATTTGGCTGAACCGAACAAGCACCCAACGAACAACATGCTGCAATTAAAGTTGCAGTTTTTTGGCGGATGATTTCGTAATATACCTCTTCAGTTATATCTAATCGGCGTGCTTTTTCAATTTGTAACAATTCACCTTCGCTCATTTCACGAACGGCAACCGAAATGATTTTCAATAAATCAAAATCGTCGTTATCAATAGATAACAACAATCCTTTAGAAAGTAAAAAATCACCAACTAAAACGGCAATTTTATTTTTCCAAAGTGCATTGATGGAGAAAAATCCGCGGCGTTTGTTTGAATCGTCAACCACATCATCATGAACCAAAGTTGCGGTGTGAATCAATTCGATAACAGCAGCACCACGATACGTACGTTCGTTCATTTCTCCGCCGTTGACCATTTTTGCAGTTAAGAAAACAAACATTGGTCGCATTTGTTTTCCTTTACGATTGATTAAATAGTGCGTAATTCGATTTAATAAAGCAACTTTTGAATTCATTGAATTACGAAACTTATCTTCGAAAAGTTTCATTTCTTGTTCAATCGGTTGTTTTATCTGTTCCACTATTTTCATAAAATCAAAATTAGCATTTTTTTTAAAACTTAATACTTAATCTAGAGCAATTTTAAAAAGAAAAGCAACGATTTCTCGCTGCTTAAAATTATTCAATACGTCCTTGACTTTTCAGTTTCCAATAACGTAATAATCCGTTAACTGACATCCAACTCGGGTTGGCATATTCGTACACTTGAATTTCTTCAACTGTTAAGCCTTTTGCTTTAAAAGCATCTGAAGTGAACTTCATAAATTGCGGTACAATTTCATCAGCTGGAGTTCCGGCATCGAAAAAGGGTTTCATGAAAGCAGCCCAATTATCTAACTCAGCTTCTAATTCGTTTAATAATTGTAAGGGATTTTCTTGACGTGCAAAATGCGTTAAATATAAAGCTGTAGGATTTGCATCTTTTAATTTTTGAATTGATTTTTTCCATAACGTAATATCGATATCTGGTGGAGGACACGGCGGAACAACCGGTCCGTTTTCAATTTTACAACCTGCAACATCTCCTGTAAAAATGATGTCGTTTAATTGATAGGCGTTGTGATGCACGGCATGACCTGGCGTGTAAATCACTTTGAATTGTACATCACCAAAATCAATGACATCACCATCATTTGCAGCGATTAATTGTTCAGTTGCAATTGGTTCCATTTTTCCCCATAAGCGATCCATATCGTCACCATAAATTTGAGCAGCAGAATTCCATAATTTTTCAGGATTTGCTAAATGTGGTAAACCAATTTCGTGAACGTAAATTTTAGCTCCGTTTTTAGCAAACTTCCAAGCAGCTCCGGCGTGATCAAAATGGATATGCGTTAATAAAACCGCGTGAATATCTTCTACTTTATAACCCACATTTTCAATTCCGGCAGCTAAAGCTTCGTAAGTTGTTTCTGGTCCTGATTCGATAAGAATTGGTCCTTTTTCGGTTGGTATTAAGAACGAACCAATAGATTCTTTAGTATTTAAAAAGTTTAAATCGATTACTTGTATTTGGGTATTCATTTTTTGTTGATTTTATATTGGGAAGATACAAATTTTGTTGGAAAGTTGAGAGTATATTATTGTCATAAAGTTTTAAGTAAAAAAGTAAACGATTTCTAATTTATATTTAATTTTGTCTATGTTTGAAGTTTTATCGTCTAAAAACTTATTTTTACTATTGTGGAAACCAAAACATATCTTTTACTTTATCGGCTTGTAATAAACTTACATAGTTTTTGTGGAGATTTATTTTATCATAGATTGGTTCTACTACAATTTCACCATCTATTTTAATTATTCCATATTTATCATTTTTCTTAATAAAAAAATAATTCCATCTGTTTGTAGATTTAATTTCCTCATATAATAAAGGAATAACTATTTCATTCTTAAAATTGATGATACCATATTTATTATTTTTTTTAATAATCTGATAGAATTGTTCACCATCAGAATAATGCCTAACAGTAAAAACTAATTCTATTTCTTTATCTAAAGTAATTGTATTATCTAAATTATTTAAATCAAATAAATAAGCTTGTTTTCCTTTAGCCCCAAAAATGATCGCCTTATCATTGTTATAAAAAATATATTCAACTGGCAATATCTCAATTCCTTCAAAATCAAAAATCCCCTCTAAGTTATTTTCATCTCTAACTAAATAGAAATCATCAGCAAGATGTAAATCTCCAATGTATTTAAATTTATTTGAAATAATTATATTGCCCTTATTATCAATAACTCCAGCTTTTTTTTCTGGTGATAATAAAATGAATCTATTGTTTTTTCTAGGGTAAATATGATAATAATTTGTTGGTAAAATTTCATTGTTATTTAAGTCTACTAAACCTACTTTTTTATTTTTTGTAAGAATAAACAAATTGTTAGCAAATTCAATTCTTTCATATTCAAAGGGTATAATCATAATGTCTAAACTATCAATAATTCCCCACTTTTTATTATCATAAACGGAAAACCTATTGTCAGTTGTTAGATATTTCTGTTGATTCTGGGCTTTTAATGAAAAACTAACCAAAAGAAACAATAGAAAATTGATGTACTTCATATTAAACAAATTTTTAAATGAAATTGAATTTTCAAAAACACAATAACAATTTAAGATATTTTTTCTTTATATCAAACCATAAATCAACTTTCTAGCCCAGATTGCAGCGGCATTCTTTTACGAAATGAAATGCAGTAAAAGATATAGCGGAAAGCTGGAAATAGCTTCAAATAAAGATTCCTCCTAACGTCGGAATGACAGTAAAAAACATAATGTCATTCTATGTTTGCAAATAGTTATTTTTAAATATTGTAAATCGAGAAAGAAAAGAAAGGGTAAAGAAGTAAGACTATTGATTGTCATTCTATGTTTGCAAATAGTTATTTTTAAATATTGTAAATCGAGAAAGAAAAGAAAGGGTAAAGAAGTAAGACTATTGATTGTCATTTGTCATATAAGACCGTTCAGAATGTTAGTTCCTTTACCCTTACTACAAAATTTGGACAGAACATTAGGTTATAAAGCCTGTATTTAGAATAGGTAAATTAGTGTAGTAATTTCTTTTCTGATAAAACATTTTATGTATGTGTAAAATTATTGGAATTGACATTAGCAAACAAACTTTTGATGTAAGTTTTAAGCGAAAAGAACGATGGGATTATTTTGTTTTTCCTAATGAAGAAAAAGGATTTAAACAGTTGTTAAATTTGATAGAACAAGTAGATTGGGTTGTTATGGAGGCTTCGGGCAGTTATTATTTCCCATTAGCTACTTTTTTAAGCAGTCGGAATATTAAAGTTTGTGTAGAAAATCCTTTGGTGATCAAGCGTTTTAGTCAGACAATGCTTTATCGTGCTAAAACGGACAAAAAAGACGCAAGAACAATAGCCGAATATGGTGAAAAGTATGACTTGAAACAGTGGGAACAAGAAAGTGAAAATTGTACGAAGCTTCGACATTTATACACACGAGTTGAACTGTTAAATAAACAAATCCAACAAAACAAACGCCAATTAGAAGCCTTTGAAAGCAGTGGTTCGTTAGACAAATTTTTAGAAAAGACTATAAAAAAAGATCTTTCCAATCTTGAAAAAACCAAACATAAAATCGAAGTAGAAATGGAACGATTAGCAAAACAGCAATACGGTCAGACTATCGAGAATATTGAGAGTATTCCAGGCATAGGTAGAAAAACCGCAATGATGCTATCTTTGATAACCGATAACTTCAAGAAGTTTGAGAATTATAAACAGCTCATCGCTTATGTAGGGTTTAGTCCCAGAATATATCAAAGTGGAACCAGTGTAAAGGGAAAAGGACATATTTGTAAAATGGGTAAAGCACAAATCAGAAAGTTGCTTTATATGTGCAGTTGGTCAGCTAAACATTGTAACAAAACTTGTAAAGAAATGTACGACAGATTGAAAAGCCTTGGAAAACCAGAAAGAGTAATTAAAATAGCTATTGCAAACAAACTATTAAAACAAGCGTTTGCAATAGCTAAAGCGAATGGTAAATATCAAGAAAATTATTGTTAAAATAGTTGCATAGAAACACAGAACATTCTGAGCGCAGTGAAAACGAAGTCGAAGAATCTTGCTTAGAGATTCCTCGTTACCTCGGAATGACAAGAAAATAAAAAACCTGCAAGAAAATCCTTACAGGTTTTGTTTTATGATTTATTTGCTAATTGACCGCAAGCGGCATCGATATCTTTTCCGCGAGAACGACGTACTTTAGCTACAATTCCAGCATTTTCTAAAGCTTTGATGTACGCATCAATGGCTTCTGGAGCGGCTTGTTGAAATTCGCCATCGTCGATAGGGTTGTATTCAATTAAGTTTACTTTACATGGTACGTATTTGCAGAACTTCACTAGAGCATCAATCGATTTTTTATCGTCGTTGATACCGCCCCAAACCACATATTCGTAAGTAATTTTACTTTTTGTTTTACGGTACCAATATTCCAATGCTTCTCGTAATTCTGGTAACGGGAAACTTTTGGTAAACGGCATGATGTGATTTCTGATTTCTTCAACAGCAGAATGCAACGAAACGGCTAATTTGAATTTCACCTCATCATCGGCCATTTTCTTAATCATTTTTGAAACTCCGGATGTTGAAACGGTGATTCGTTTTGGCGACATTCCTAAACCTTCGTCTGAAGTAATCATGTCAATGGCTTTCATTACGTTGTTGTAGTTCATCAACGGTTCGCCCATTCCCATAAATACAATGTTAGAAAGCGGACGGTTGTGATACAAACGACTTTCTTGGTCGATAGCAACCACTTGGTCGTAAATTTCATCTGGTGCCAAGTTACGCATACGTTTTAAACGAGCAGTTGCACAGAAATTACAATCTAAACTACAACCTACTTGCGAAGAAACACAAGCTGTAGTTCTGGTTTCGGTTGGAATTAAAACCGATTCTACTACCAAACCATCATGCAAACGAACGGCATTTTTAATGGTTCCGTCGTTACTGTGTTGCATCGTATCTACTTTTATGTGATTAATCACAAAGTGTGCTTCGAGCATGTTTCTGGTTTCCTTTGAAAGGTTGGTCATGTCATCGAAATGATGTGCGCCTTTACTCCATAACCATTCGTAAACTTGGTTTCCACGAAAAGATTTATCGCCTTGAGAGACGAAGAAATTTCGCAAATCTTCTTTGCTTAATGAACGGATGTCTTTTTTTGTCGTTTGCATGGTGCAAAGTTAGTATTTTCGATTGATATTTTTCATAAAAAAAAGTGAACCTAAACAAGTTCACTTTTAAATCTTTATCGTTTTTTTATTTTGCTAAATATCCGCCATCGATAGGATAATAGGTTCCAGTTGCAAACGAAGCTTCGTCTGATGCTAACCAAAGTGCCAATGAAGCCACCTCTTCTGATTTTCCTAATCGTTGCATCGCATGTTGCGTTTCTAAATATTTTAAAACTTCGGCAGGTAAATTGTCATCTACTAAAGGTGTCGAAATAAAACCGGGACCGATTGCATTGATGCGGACATTTCTTGTTCCGTATTCCCAAGCTGCAGATTTTGTTAAACCAAGAACTCCGTGTTTTGCTGCAGAATAAGCAGATGAATTTGCGAAACCAACATATCCTAAAATTGATGCCATGTTGATAATACTACCGCCTACTTTTTCGATTTCTGGTAATTGATAATGCATGCCATAGAAAACTCCGTTTAGGTTGATGTCAATCGTTTTTTTCCAACCTTCGATAGACATTTCTCCAACAATGTTAGCTTCTCCTCCAATTCCGGCATTGTTAATAGCAATATGTAAAGCGCCAAATTTTGCAACCGTTTCTTTTACAATCCTTTCGTTATCTGAAGGTGAAGCTGCATCTGCTTTAATGAACAAGGTGTTTGATCCTAATTCTGACTCTACTTTTTTCCCTAAAGTTTCATTCAAATCGGTAAAAACCACTTTTGCTCCTTCTTGAACAAAACGATCAACAATTGCTTTTCCAATTCCAGAAGCACCACCAGTTACTAAGGCAACTTTATTTTCTAATCTTTTCATTATTTTACTTTTTTGATTATCTAAAAATACGCAAAAAATTCGGCTTAAAACCTGATAACAATCATATTTAACTAAAAAACAATCGAAATTCAGAAAAAATAATTTTATTAAAATAATGTATCTTTGCAAAAAATAAATCACATGCATTTTATTTCAGAAGAATTAGAAAATTATGTTGCGCTTCATTCAGAAAATGAACCTGAAATTTTGCAACAATTAAATAAAGAAACGCATCAAAAAATATTACAACCAAGAATGCTAAGCGGTCATTTTCAAGGACGTGTTTTGAGTATGCTTTCGAAAATCATTCATCCGAAACATATTTTAGAATTAGGAACTTATACTGGTTATGCGACTTTATGTTTGGCTGAAGGTTTACAGGCCGACGGAACGGTTGATACGATTGATATTAATGAGGAATTAGAAGAAATTCAAGAAAAGTATTTCAACACATCGGAATATAAAGGCCGAATTTTCCAACACATTGGTGATGCCATTGAAATAATCCCGACGTTGAATAAAAAATTCGATTTGGTTTTTATTGATGCCGATAAAGAAAACTATATTAATTATTGGAATCTGATTGTACCGATGATGAATAAAGGCGGTATTATTTTATCGGACAATGTTTTATGGAGCGGAAAGGTTTTGGAAGAAGTTAAGAAGAACGATAAATCGACGCCGATTTTATTAGAATACAATCGAATTACAAAAGAAGATCCAAGAGTCGAAACGGTTTTATTACCTATTAGAGATGGACTTACGGTTTCTCGAGTTTTATAAATACAAAAAACGCTTTCTTAATTGAAAGCGTTTTTGTTTTGTTTATCTGTAAGATTAAATCTTTTATTTAGGTATTTGAATATTTGAAAGAAAAACAATCCTGATAATCCTCCAAAAATAAAGCCACATAAAATATCACCTGGATAATGTAATGCTAAGTAAATTCGGGTATATGCAAATAACAACGGAAAAAAGAAAATAATCCAAGCGTATTTGTAATACTTTCTTAAAACTGCAAAAAGAATTACCATAGCTCCCATTGAGTTTGATGCGTGACCTGAAAAGAAACTAAAGCTTTGGGTATTTTTCAAAACACGAACCATTCCTTCAATTGCTGGTTCATTAAGTGGTCGTAAGCGTTGCACCGAATTTTTTACCAAATTGGTCATTTGGTCTGTGAAGGTAAAGAACAATGCTAAAATCACAATCAGTAAACCCAACTGTTTCCATCCTAATTTTTTATATAATAAAAATAATAGTATTACGAAAAAAGGCCACCAATTTAATTGCTTAGTGATGTACAACCAAAACGGATCCCAAGTTTCTGAACCAAAACTATGTAAATAAACTAATAATTGTTGATCTAATTGAATAATTGAATCTAGCATTATTTCATACGTTTAATTGGACCAGTCATGTTTTCGATATCTTCTTGTGTTTTCTCGATTTCGTTTTGAACATCTGCTAACGGATTAAAATGATCCATTTTCATTGAATCTCTTAACTCGTCGTATCCAACAGATTTTTTAAGTTCATCTATTTTTACGGATTCTTTAATATCTTCAACAACACCAGATTCCTCAACACTTTTTGTAATTTCGTGTTTAATATCGTTTGTAGCATTTTTGATTTGAGCCATTCCTTTTGCTAAACCACGAGCAATATCAGGGATTTTGTCTGACCCAAACAACATTAAAACTACTGCTATGATTACGAATAATTCTCCTCCGCCTATTCCGAACATTTTATTTATTTTTTACAAAGTTAAGTAATTCATTTTTATTGTTGATATTCTTTAATCATTTCTAAATACATTTTTGCTTTTAAAGGTAACAAGAATTGTAATTGATATGAATTACGTCTTTTAACTGCTTCAACAACATCATAATCATCCAAAAGAAAATAACCAAAACCACCGATATATTCTTTCGGAATTTTCAATTCATCAATAAAATAGCTTTCGCTCATTGAGCTAATCATTCGCTCAGCCATGTCATTTTGTTCTTCTAATTCGATTGCTTTTTTTAGCATTTTGGTTCTTCCAGAAAGTAAATTAATTAATTGTGAAATTGGACCACCTGAAGTTGCAGTATGTAGTTTTTTATAAACACCTGCTTTTCTTTTTTTAGCATCTAAATAGGCACTTCTTTTTAATGTTCCATCGATTACAAGTTCTTCTAATGTATTTTCATTCGGTTCTAATGAAATGTATAAAAATCGGCTTTGAATATCGCTTGGTGTTACTACAATATAAATAGGTTTAAAATTTTCTGATGAAAAAACAACAGTATCGTTTACTGCAATTGGCAATTTGAAATAACCTCCTTTTTCAGAATAAACCGTCTTGTTAAGACTAACATTTTGTATGGCAACATCATTTAAATCAAAATATTTTGCAATAATTCGACCGTTTTTGATGACACGTTCTTGTGCTTGAATTCCAACGGAAAACAAAAACATAATTGCTAAAAAAAATCTTAACTTAAATATCATTTTTCAAGTTCCTTTATAATTTCTAAATATTCGATGGCTTTCTGACTCATCAAAAACTTCAATTCAGCTTTGCTATAAGCGCTAATCGGTTTTGATAATTTTTTGTCTTGGGTTATAAAAAAACCAAAACCTTCAATGTAAACTTTTGGAATATGTAATTCATTTACATAAAATTCTTCATCGAAATTATTGATAATTCTCCGCATCAAAAGTTCTTCTCGTTCAAATTCTAATGCTTTTTTTAACATAGCTGTCCGTCCTGATAAAGCATTTACAAATCCATCAATTGAAACAAGACCGGCCGAAGTAGCCATTGAAGAAGCCGTATGTAATTTTTTCTCTGTTGGTGTTAATTTTTTTCTAGGTTTTATAATTCCTAAAGATTCTGCTGTAATTTTTCGTTCAATAATCATTTCGTCCAATGTATATTCTGAAGCTTCCATCGGAATAAACAAAAGCTTCTTAGAAAAATCAGATTCTTTTATCACACGTCTAATTCCTTTTAAATTTACCGAAGCAAAAATCAAAGTATCATTTGGTTGCATTTCGATTTTAAAATAACCTCCCTTTTCTGTAGTTGTATTTTTTCTTGCCGAAATATTTTCAATATAAATACCTTCTAAATCGCGAAATCTAGAAACCACTTTTCCTTGAACTTCAGTCCGTTGTTGAGAAAAACAATTCGTAAGGGACGTAAATAGAAACAATAAAAATATTAGGTATTTATGTGTCATTTGATTATTTTAAGCTAAAGTAAAAATATTCTTTAATAAGTTAAAGTTAAATGTAATTGTTTGTAAAGTTATGTTAAAAGAAAATAAGCTAATTTTGTAATTCAAACTGAATATAATGAAAAATTTAATTATAGCAAGTACTTCTACTGTTTTTGGATTGGGATATTTGGAATATTTATTACCAACCTTAGAAAATCATTTTAAAAACGTAGAAACCATCGTTTTTATTCCGTACGCAAGACCAAATGGAATTTCTCATGACGAATATACCGAAAAAGTTACTGAGGCTTTTTCTAAAATCGATAAAAAAATAATTGGATTACACACTTTTGAAAATCCGGCTGAAGCCATTACCAAAGCACAAGGTATTTTCACAGGTGGCGGAAATACATTTTTACTTGTAAAACAATTGCATCAAACTGGTGTGATGACAGCCTTAAAAAATACTTTATTAAAAGGCATTCCGTATCTAGGATGTTCTGCCGGAAGCAATATTACAGGTTTAACCATGGAAACTACGAATGATATGCCAATTGTTTATCCACCAAGTTTTCAGACTTTAGGAATGGTACCGTTTAATATCAATCCGCATTATTTAGACCCAATTGAAGGCTCGACACACATGGGAGAAACTCGTGAAACTCGAATTAACGAATTTCATGCTTTCAACACGCAACCTGTTTTGGGATTACGTGAAGGAAGTTGGTTGGAAGTTCGCGGCGCAAAAATCACTTTAAAAGGAACATTAACAGCTCGATTGTTTCGTCAAAATCAAAAACCAATTGAATTAGAATCTGAATCAGATTTATCTAATTTATCTTAAAACGGTCTAAACAGACCGTTTTTTTTTTATAACTTTAATTCAACCAAACACTTATATTAATATGAATCACAAACGAAGTTATAGAAAAACAAAAGCCTTTTTAATAATTACAATCAGTATTGTAACGCTTATAAGTCTTATTTATTTGATAATATATGTAAGATATCCGTTACAACGCGAGCAAGTATTAAATCATTATTTATTTTCAATACTTTTCGCATCTCTTTGTTTTTCTGTAGTTTCAATTGCTTTTGCAAACTTTTTAATTAATAATGGAGAAGAAAGAGAACGTCAAGGTTTATCTTTTTCTAAAAATCCAATTCGATTAAAAAAAATCACATTAAACACATTTATCGTTCTAGCTGCAATTACCTATTATTTTTGGGATAACATTTTAGATTTTGACTTATTAATGAAAGAAGAATATTCATATTTTTATAATGCGCGATATATAGATTCTAGTGTTTCTTATGGAAAATATGCATCAAACACCCGTTGGTATTATACTTTTGTAAATACTGAAAACGATACAATTGTTTTAAATAGTCAATCTGAAAATCTGACAGCATCAAGATTGGAATTGAATACCGATAATTTAAAAGTAAGTTATTTACCAAACACAAAACGTTTGTGGAATATTACAAAAGATTAAAAATTTTAAACCTATCTGATTATGAAAAATTTCTTTATTATAATGTTTCTTGTTTTTAGTTTTGGATTTATTGCAAATGCGAAAACGAAAAAGATATTTGGTCGGGAGCTTATGCAATAAGTTATCAACCAAAAGATAGTGAAGTTACAATTGCAATTGACACTTTAATTATCGCTCCTTCAAAAACTTTAACAGCAGATGAAGTTCCTAGTAGATTTGAAAGCGATTTAAAGCGTTGGTCAATTCGTTCGATAAATAAATTAAATGATGAAAAAAAGATCAGACGTTTTTTATTTGATTCTGAAAATAATGAATACGAACAATTTGGCTGGACCGATTTATACAAACAAAATAAAATTGAATGTATTGACGCAGGACATTTTTTTATTTGTTACTCTAGCCTAAAAGGTAAAATAAAAATTGGTAATGAAAGTATTTTTACCGAGACAGGTATTTTTGGAATCAGATTACATTTTGGACTTTTTCATCTTAAAAAGCTTACCATTTTAAATCCAAAAAACTCCTGATTTCTCAAGAGCTTTTATAAAAATTACTTATACAAGACGCTTTTCTTATTTTCATCATAATCCAAATGAACCCTGATAATATCGAAAAAACAATAATAGTCATTGCCAAAAATTCAATCATCTGAACCAAAAAGTTAGATTGAACTTGCTCAGCATCCATTATCCAACCAAACGACACCAAAGCAATCGAAATTAAAAATATATAAATTATCGCATTTTTCATAGATAGCCATTTTATGATATAAACGTAATTTAGAAAAATTTATTGTTTGTAATTACAACGTTTTCATATCAATTACAAAACGATATTTCACGTCTGATTTTTGCATACGAACATAAGCTTCGTTAATTTCATTCATCTTGATAACTTCAACATCAGAAACCACACCGTGTTCACTACAAAAATCTAACATTTCTTGCGTTTCTTTAATTCCACCAATTAAAGAACCTGCAATATTTCTACGTTTATTAATTAAAACGCCTCCATGAACTCCCGGAAGTGGTTCAATCGCACCAACCATACACATGGTTTTATCTAATTTTAAAAGTAATAAATATGGATTTACATCATGTGCAACCGGAATGGTATTTAACAAGAAATCGAAACTGTAATTGTGTTTTGCCATTTGCTCAGAATCTGTAGAAATTAAAACCTCATCGGCTCCTAGTTTCTTAGCATCTTCTCCTTTCGACTCAGAAGTTGTAATCATGACAACACGTGCGCCCATTGCTTTAGCAAATTTTACGCCCATGTGCCCCAAACCTCCTAAACCAATAATTCCAACTTTATCACCTTTTTTTACATTCCAATGACGTAAAGGAGACCAAGTAGTAATTCCTGCACATAATAAAGGTGCAACCGCATCTAACGGTAAATTAGTAGGAATTCTTAAAACGAAATCTTCTTCAACAACAATGTTTTCAGAATATCCGCCATAAGTAATTCCACCGTGTTTTGACTTTTTAGAATTATAAGTTCCGGTAAAACCATTTTCGCAATATTGTTCTAAACCTTCATCACACGAATGACAATGCTGACAAGATTCTACCATACAACCAACTCCAACTAAATCGCCAATTTTGTATTTTGTTACTTCAGAACCAACAGCTTCTACTCGACCTACAATTTCGTGTCCTGGAACAGATGGATAATTTGTTGGTCCCCAATCTGATTTTGCCGTATGTAAATCGCTATGGCAAACACCACAATAATCGATTTTTATAAAAACATCTTTAGGACTTAAATTTCTTCTTTCTATAGTATGTGGACCTAACGGCTCAACCGCATTAAAGGCAGCAAATGCTTTTGTACTCATTTTATTTATTTAATTATTTAAACTATTCAAAAATCAAATAGATTTTATAAAGTTACGAAAATCCATTTTCTTTAGGAAATTTCGCATGCTGAGAATTTCAGAAAAACCCTTAACTTGTATCAACCTTAAAACAAACCACTTATGCACAAATTAATCACTAAAGACTTTGGTTTAAAATTAGCCGAAGAAACCCGCACAAACTTCATTTTTTATCCTAACAAAATGTGGCGATTATTTAGTGTTTTGTTGTTTTTTATATGTTCGACTTTTACATTCTTTTTTTCGTTTATTCAAGATTTTGAAGTAAATATCGTTCTAATAATACTTGTTTTTATTTATACAATTTTAAGTATTATTATGTATTTGGTGAGCTCAAAAAAAATATCTGTAAATAAAAAGACAAATCGAATTCTAATTAAAAATATCATTTCTAAAAAGGAAATTCGGATTAAAGAAATACAAAAAATCATCAAACTGACAACGAAAGAATATGTTGACATAAATAAATCATGGCGCGTGGAAACGAATATTCGTTATTTTATTGAATTAAATTCAAACGAAAGAATTCAATTGTATTGGCCGTTAAAATTAAATACCAACGCACTTCAAAATTTCGATTTAATCATCCATAATCTTTCAAAATTTTTCAATCTAACTATTCAAGAAGATTATATAGACAAAACAAGAAAATAATATGGAAAAAGAATCTATAAAATGCAATCTAAAAAAATTAATCATTCAAATTGTGATTCCGTTCGATTTGATGTTATTAGTTATTTTACTCATTTATTTCGATGTTTGGAACATAAACGAATATCGATTAATAATCGCCGCTTCAATCGGATACATGATTTATTTACTATATAAAGATGTTGTTTTATTAATAAATTACAAGAAACCGATAATCGAATTGGATTCGGAAGGTATTTTGGATTATGATTCAATTTATGGAAAAATATATTGGAACAACATCGAAAGTGTAAGTTGTGTAACTATTTATCCGTTCTTGATTTTGTACAAAGAAACCGTTGTGGTTCTACATTTAAAAAATAAACGTGCTGCGATGAACAATCTAAAAAACAAAAAAATTGCTGAGAAAGCTTTAATGAATTCGACAGTTCGAATTAACACTTCAAAAATTGACATTAATGCAATTGATTTACAGAAAAAGATTTTAGACTACAAAAAGAGGTTCATTAATAATTAATTCAAAAAAATCAGTAAACTTGTAAAAAAATCAACAAATGGAGAATAAAAAAGAACCTAAAGTTTTAGGTATTGGAAGTGTGATGTTTTTTAGCGAAAATCCTAAAGCAACTCGCGAATGGTATGCTAAAAATTTAAATATGGATGTTAGTGATTGGGGGGCAACTTTTGAAAGCAGAAACATTGACAATCCGGATAAATTAGAATCGACGCAATGGTGCCCGACTAAAGTTGGAAGCGATTATTTTGCTCCGTCAGAAAAACCATTTATGATTAATTATCGCGTGCAAAACATCGAAGGCTTACTTGAACAACTTAAAGCAAATGGCATTGAAATAATTGGTGAATTGATTGACCATGAATATGGAAAATTTGCACATATTCTTGATGCAGATGGCAACAAAATTGAGCTTTGGGAACCAGCAGAATAATTTTGAAAAGCTTTTAATAAATCGAAATATTTTCAATTTGTAATGGTATCTTTGTAGCTTAATTTTCAGCTTTATGGGAAAAGAAACAAAAGAAGGTCTTTATCAAGGAATAATTGAAAAAGACGAAAAAGGAAATTTTTTCTGTGGTCCTTATTTATTAGATTATAAAATGGTTACAGCTAATTTTCAGTTGGGTGATAAAATCAGTATCAAAAAATTAATCTCAAATCCGAGTGATATTTCATTTGAAAAATACCCAAAAAAATCGATAAAGTTTTCATTGGCTAACGGCGATAAACCTACATTAGACTAAATGACATAAAAAAATCCATCGTTTATTTCGATGGATTTTTTTATTGTTCAATTTCAAAAGTCATTTTTAGGTGAGCAAAATTTGAGATTAATTTTTTTGATTCTATTTCGGGATTAGAAAAATCTTTCATCCATATTTCAGAGTATGAAACATGACTATCTGATTCAAACAAACGCAAGTAAATGTTACTTTCATCTTTATTCGTTTGTGATAAAACTTTAAATCCGATAAAAAAGTTTTCATCAGGCAAATCAATATCAGAAATATCAACCTTGAATGCTCCTTTATGATGATGAGGTACGATAAATTTTATTTCACAATCGCTAATCAAATTTCCTAACTGGTCATCTTTATCCATTTCATAAACTAACAATCCTAACTCAACATCTATATAATCTACATTAAATTGATATCCTGAAAGCACATCAACGAAATCAACAAAAGCAGTATTAAAATAAAAACTTACTGATTTTACTTTCCCTTCAGGCAGTTGATTTACACTTGTTACTATAAATTCACCTTGAGAAATACTATTAAAAGCCGGTTTACCCGAAATTTTATGTTTCTTAATTTTTTTCTTCTTCTTTGATGTAATTTCTAATTCTTCTAAAGTAGTTTCCTCAATCGTATTCTGAGCAAATATTGTTGATGAACAAATGAATATCAATGTGAGTAAAAATATTTTTCTAATCATGTTATTGTTCAATTTCAAGAATAGTTTTTAAAGCATTACCACTTTCATGCATCCTAATAAATTGTTCATTTTCCTTTTTTTCAGATATATATGAAAAATTTAAATCAGAATAACACAAAAGAACATTATAAAAACTATCATAGTATTTAACATCAGACAAAGCTTTAAATCCTAAAAAGAAATTATTTGAAGGAAAATCAATTGACGAAACATCGATTTTAAACTCACCTCTGTGATTCGATTTCACAGTAAATTTCACTTCAGAATCACTAATAAGAGTTCCTAAAGTACCATCCTTCTTCTTTTCGAAAACTAGAATACCAAAATCAACATCTTTGTATTTATATTCATAATTTTTATTATCCGATTTTCTTAAATAGGGAACCCAAATATTAAAATAAAAAGTAGCCGAAATAACTTTACCTTTAGGAAGATTTTCAAAATAAGTAACAATAAAATCATCCTTTGATAGTGAAGTGTAACCAGCAAACTTCGCTTTCATTTTAATTTTTTTAATTCGTTGCTTCTTTTTGGTAATTTGTATTTTTTCAATAGTTTCTTGAGGAAATATTGTTGATGAATAAAGGAAAATCAATGTAAGTAAAAGTATTTTTTGAATCATGTTATTGTTCGATTTCAAGAATAGTTTTTAAAGCAAAAGGTTGTTGCGCAAGAACCACAGATTTATCTTTTGATTTTTCATTTGGTAAAAAAGTCTCGTAGGAAAAAGTTTTTTCCGATTCGCAAATTCTGATAAAAAAATTACCTTCATCTGCATTACACTCTGATAAAACTTTCATTCCAAGAAAAAACGAATCTTCAGGAAAATCAATTGACGAAATATCAATCTTTAATTCGCCTTTATGTTCTTTTTTAACTGTAAATTTCACTTCACAATCGCTGACTATCTTCCCTAAAGTTCCATCCTTTTTCATTTCGTAAACTAAAATACCTAAATCGACATCTTTATAATTTGTTTTAAATTCATCATTAAGTGAATTAAGAAGATTAGGCGCCCACGTATTAAAATAAAAAGTTGTAGATAAAATTTTACCTTTAGGCAAATCATCATATTTGGTGATAAAAAAATTATCTTTTGAAAGTACTTGAAATTCGGGATTTAATCCATCGATTTTATATTTCTTAATTTTTTTCTTCTTTTTTGAAGTGATTTTTAGTTCATCTAAAGTGGTTTCTTCAATGGTATTCTGTGCAAATAGTGTAAATGAACATATAAAAACTAGTGTCAATAATAACAAACGATGTAACATATTTTCTTTTTAATCATATAATTAGCAGATTAAATGTAATTAAAAAAGCCAACGCAAAACGTCAGCTTTTGAATATTTTAACATTTATTGATTTTAATTTTTTCCAGCAATAGTTCCAATTAAATATCCAATCATATAATCGTCAGAAGAGCTTGAAGGTTTAGCAGTCAAATAATCAATGGTATTAAAAGCTAACCAAGATTCTATTAATGCTTTGTTTTCAAAATTCATCTCATTAATGGTAATCGATTCTAAATAATTAAAATCTTCATTGAATTTTAAAGTTGCTTTAGCGTAAAATTCATGTTTACTTTGTCGCTTTCCATTTCCTAAAAAAACTTCATTTCCTTTGCGCCAAAAAAACATGGTTGTTCCATCAGTTAATTTCAATTTAGATTTTGAATACTTTGCAATTTTCTGATTTTTATTAAAAACAGATTTATCTTTAATTGCAATTTCATTGCTTTCAAAATTCAAATCATTCTTTAATGGAATGGAAACGATTTCTCCGTTTGAAAGCTTTAATTGACTTTCATTAGCATTAAACTTAAGAACTTCGATGGTCTGTGAATAACAAATCACATTCAAAAATAAAAAACTCAATAAAGTACAAATTCTTTTCATAATACTATTTTTAATCATTAATTAGTTAACACTACATCAATAATCAAACCACAAAAAAATCCACCTTTAAAAAATGATGGATTTATGAATATACTTATTATGTTATTATTTTAGTTTAGAAACTCCCATATTCCAAAGTGTGAACGCTTGAATATCGGCATTTTCGTTAATGGTTTGTTGCACTGATTTTCCAGCTCCGTGACCTGCATTTACATCAATACGAATCAACACCGGATTTGTTCCGTCGTTCTTCGCTTGTAATTCAGCAGCAAACTTAAAACTATGCGCCGGAACCACACGGTCATCGTGGTCACCTGTTGTAATCATCGTCGCCGGATATGCAACTCCTGCTTTTACATTATGCACTGGCGAATATCCTTTTAAATATTGAAACATTTCTTTAGAATCTTCAGCTGTTCCGTAATCATAAGCCCAACCTGCACCTGCTGTAAAGGTATGATAACGTAACATATCTAAAACGCCAACTGCTGGTAAAGCAACCTTCATTAAATCTGGACGTTGCGTCATGGTTGCTCCAACTAACAATCCTCCGTTAGAACCTCCACGAATCGCTAATTTATCAGAAGACGTGTATTTGTTATCAATTAAATATTGAGCTGCTGCAATGAAATCATCAAACACATTTTGTTTTTGCATTTGCGTTCCTGCGTCGTGCCACTTTTTACCGTATTCTCCTCCTCCGCGTAAATTTGGAACAGCGTAAATTCCACCATTTTCTAACCAAACCGCATTGGCAATACTAAAACTTGGCGTTAACGAAACATTGAATCCACCGTAAGCATAAAGCATGGTTGGGTTGGTTCCGTCTAACTTAGTTCCTTTTTTATAAGTGATGATCATCGGAACTTTGGTTCCATCTTTAGATGTATAGAAAATCTGTTTTGATTCGTAATCTTCTGGGTTGAATTTTACTTTTGGTTGTTGATAAACATTTGATTTCCCTGAAGCAATATCCATTTTATAAATGGTTCCAGGTGTGATGTAATTCGTAAAAGAATAATACAAATCTTTAGCTTCTTTTTTATCTCCAAAGCCAGAAGCTGTTCCTAATCCAGGTAATTGAATATCACGAACTAATTTTCCATTATAATCGAATTGTTTCACTAACGAAACCGCATCTTTCATATAATTAGCAAAGAAATAACCTCCTGCTTTTGATAAGTTTAAAACGTTTTCTGTTTCAGGAATTACATCTTTCCAAGTCGATTTATTCGCTAACGTAGCAACATCAGCCACCATCAATTTTTGATTTGGAGCTTGATAATTCGTAACGATGTACATTTTTCCGTTTTTCGAATCAATAATAGAATAATCGTTATCAAAACCAGTTACAATCGTTTGGATTGGCGCGTTTGGTTTATTTAAATCTTGAATATATAATTCGTTTCCAGAAGTTGCATTTGCAGTAGTAATCACCAAATAATTTTGATCATCCGTTACGTAACCTCCAACATATCTACGTTTGGTTTTATCTCCAAAAACAACTTTATCTTCTTTTTGAGAAGTTCCTAATTTGTGATAGTATAATTTATGTTGATCTGTTTTTGCAGAAAGCTCACTTCCGGTTGGTTTATCGTAACTTGAATAATAGAATCCATCGTTTTTGTACCAAGAAATTCCAGAGAATTTAACATCGATTAAAGTTTCTCCAACAACTGATTTATCTTTAGCGTTTAACACGATGATTTTTCGCCAATCACTTCCGCCTTCAGAAATCGCATAAGCAACTAAACTTCCATCTTCTGTAAACGAAACATCAGCTAAAGAAGTGGTTCCATCTTTAGAAAATGTATTCGGATCTAAGAAAACTTCTTCTTTTCCTGATTTATCCTTACGATATAAAACCGACTGATTTTGTAATCCGTCGTTTTTATAATAATACGTAAAATCACCTTCTACAAAAGGAGCCCCGATTTTTTCGTAATTCCATTTTTCTTCTAGTTGCTTTCTTAAAGCTTCACGATACGGAATTTTGTCTAAATAAGCGAAAGTAACTTCATTTTCTGCTTTAACCCAAGCAGCCGTTTCTTCAGATAAATCGTCCTCTAACCAACGGTACGGATCCAAAATCGATTCACCAAAATAAACATCTACGACAGAATCTTTACGTGTTTCTGGATACGTTAATTTTTCTTGCATATTTGTATTTTCTGTTTTATTACAAGACACAATCATTGCTGCAATAAAAATGGAACTGACTAATTTCTTCATTTTTAATTTTTTAAACTTATGCAAAATAAAAAAACTTGCCGAGATGGGCAAGTTTTAAATTTTCTATTCGTTTGTTACTTTTTGAATAATCTTAATTGGTCGATCTACAATTCTTCTATTATTATAAATATCAACTGCAATAACTCTTAAATTATAGTTACCAACTGCTGTAGGAATAGAATCAGTACTCATTAATGGAATATTGACACTATGATCACTTTCTAAACTTGTGTAAAGTGTATTTAACGCAATTTCTTTTTCGTAAGTAAATTCACCTACAATTCCAGGTTCTTCGTGATAAATTTGATACGCATAAGCAGCAATTCCATATTCATCTGTTAAACGAAATTTCATTTTAATCGGATCGCCTGTTTCAAAAACTTGGTTTTCTAAAGGATTGACAATTTCTATAGTTGGAGCATCTGAATCTCCATCACTTGAACATGATCCTAAAAACAATGCACTAGTCACTAATAAAAAAGTATATAAGATATTTTTCATTTTAAATTATTTTAAGTTCTCAAATGTAACAACAAAAATCGTGCAATTAAAATTTAATTAATGATTATGTTCGTGTCCAATAAAAATTTCAACAAATTGTTGACTTTGATTTCCGGCTGCATCAATACAGAAAACACCTAAATGATAATGATCTTCTTTAGCATTTTCAGGAATTAAAATTGAATAATCTATTTGATGTGATTTTGGATTTCCTTCGATTTGAAAAACATTTTCATAAGTAAAAGGAATCGAATTATCTAAAGCAGCTGTTCTATGTTCATGTCCGTCTCCTGCCGAATGTATTTCGACTTTATAACTTGTTAAAGCGGTTTCGTCTTGTAATAAAGCTTTAATATTTAAGTTTGATCCTGGTTCAACTTCTTGATGATCGGTTGGACTTTGAATCGCAATCGTTGGTTTTTGAGTATCTAATTCTGACGAATCACTATCTGAGCAAGATACAAATGCTATAGAAACAAATAATAAACTGAATAACTGTGTTTTGATATTTTTCATTTTTAAAAATTTAAAGGTTAAAATGGAATTTGAATCATCAATTGAACATTTCTTCCTAATTCTGGAATTTCAATAGCTCGATAAAAACTCGCATGATTGTAATATTTTGTATTTAATAAATTATTGCCTTGCAAACGAACAACAGGTTTTAGCTTTCCAATGTTAATTTCAGATTGTAAACCTGCACCAAAAATGGTATAACCGGGTGTTTTTTCTTCGTTCTGAGCAATTCGATTCTGAGCACTTGCCCATTTAGTATTTATATAAACTTTAGATTGTTTGGTAATTTTTGAATCTTTAAATGCATACGAAAGTTCTGCAGACAAATTAATCGGAGTTGAAAATGGCAACGGATAATTTCCTTTCGGATTATCTAATTGTTTGTTGTACAAATACTCAAAAGTTGCGTTTAAAGTAAACGAATTCCATTTTTGTTGCAACGCATATTCAAATCCTGTAATCAAAGCTTTTGATTGCGAATATTCATAAACTTGTCCGCCATGCGGAAGCACCGAAAATGTTCCGGTTGGTTTTAAGAATATGTAATTACTGAAATAATATACATACGGACTTAATGTTGATTTAAAATTTCCGTTTTCAAAAGTTAATCCAATTTCAGACGAAACACCACGTTCTACCTTCAAATTCGGATTACCTTTTTCATGACGAAAAGCTCCATGATGAATTCCGTTTGCACTTAATTCCATTGCAGTTGGCGCTCTGAAATTTGTTCCAACATTAAAATTCCATTTCCATTTTGGATGCATCACATACGAAAGTCCGAAAGCAAAATTAGTTTGCAAATACGTTTTATGAACATCTGAACTTCGCTGTGCATTTTCTTTAGCAACCGTTTCAGTTTTTCCGTTTGATACTAAATAATCATACAAAATCGAATCAAAATAACCTTGCGTTTTCATATCGATATAATCCAAACGAGCACCAAAATCTAAAGTTGTTTTTGATGAAACAAACCACTGATGATTGGCATAAAATGCTAAATTATTTCGGTTGTATTCAGGAAGTAAATAACTATAACCCGAAACATTATTTTGCTGATAATTTTGTTGGAATCCAAAAGTGGTTTCGTGGTTTAATCCGGTTTCAAACGAATAATTTACTTGCGAATCTAAGGTATTTAAAACAAAGTCCAATTCTAAATTCGGATTTACACTTGGCGCCGTTTGATTGCTATAATGCGAATGAAACAAACTCCATTCTTGACGGTGATTTTGCTGAAACGAAAAAATCGCATTCCATTCGCTATGTGGCTTTTTCCATTTGTTTGAACTCGTAACTTTAAAATGATTTACGGTTTGATACGGAAAACCAACATCGCGATAATTACCATCATCTGCAACAGCTCCAACAGAAGGAATTCCGTGAGCACCAGCAAAAAATCCGATTTTACTTTTTAAGTTCGAAACACTCAAAATCGACTGAAACGAATCCGAAACATAACCACCTTGTAAATACACCGAATATTCATCTCCGGCGGTATTTTTCATACGATTATTGTAAATCGGGATTTTGGTATTCAAGTAATTCACTTCGGAAGTTGGCACTTTAAAATCGGCATAATCAACACCCGAAAATTTGGCCTTAAAAAACCAGTTCTCATTTCTATGCTGAAAATTTACAGAAGCTCCCAAAGCATCATTCACCGTTTTTCCATGAAAAATCACATTTCCTGAAGTTGTATTTTCTTGCGGAATTTTCTCGTTATTAATTCGGATGACACCACCAATAGCATCACTTCCGTAAGCAATAGCACCAACTCCTTTGATGACTTCAACTTCTTCGGCTTGCAATGCATCAATTTCTAAACCGTGGTCGGCGCCCCATTGTTGCCCTTCTTGTTTGATTCCGTTTTCGGTAACTGCAATTCGCGTAAAACCAAGTCCGCGAATCATAGGTTTTGAAACACCCGAACCGATTTCCATAGCAGTAACACCAGCTACATTTTCTAACGATTTAGCTAAACTTCCAGCGAAATTGTCTTTAATTTGATTAGATTTAACTGAAATACCATTGTACGTTTTTGGCTGATTGGTTGAAATAACCAATTCATCTAACATCTCATCTTCGGTAAACAAAACAACTTCAACAAACGTAGTTTCAGGAACATTCACAAAAACATCCTGAGTTTGAAAACCGTCTAATTTTACACGTAGATTAAATGAACCGCTTGGAATGTTTTGAAGTTCAAAAGTTCCATCGGAATTTGTAGTCGCACAATAAGCATTCCAATCGATGTGACATTTATTTAATGGCATTCCGTTTGCATCCACAACTTTACCTTTTAAAGTATTTTGCGAAAACACGATTACAGAATGAATTAAACAAATGATTAGGATTGAAATTCGCATCATTTATTATTCAAAAATTAGTTTGTAAAAAATCTAAAAATTAAATAAACGCAGGTGGTCCGCGTAGAAACGAATGTTGAATTATAGAATTTTCGAAAGTGATTTCAGAAAAGAAATAATCTTGAGAAAATTCAGTTGAATTAAAAAAAGTATAGGTTAAAAATTCAGTCGCAGTAAACGGACTGAAAGTAAAATCACAAACGTGACAATGTTTTTTATCTAAATGTTGGTGATTGTGGTCGGAATGGTCATCAACATACGAATGATTGATTTCTTCTAAAACATGCGTAAACGAATGCACAGACTGATACATGATAGTACAAACCACCAATATCGTCATAAACAAATTCGAAAACAGCATTTTTTGTTTCATAGCTACAAAGGTAGAACTAGAATTTTAAAATCAACCATTTACGATTAAGAATTAACAAATCTTTAAATCAATTTTGCTTTTTAGCTTTATAAATATTCTTTGAAATAAACATATAGTAAATAATTCCGGTCGCAGCCGATGCACTACAAAACAGAAAAAGATTATGAAATTGATTATTAAAATAAGTTGCCATAAATCCAGACAAAACCATTCCTAAACCAATTCCTAAATCATAAAAAGAAAAGAAAGTAGAATTTGCTGTACCGCGTTGGTCGTTGGTTCCGATATTTACAAACATGGTTTGATAGGTTGGCGAAGCAATTCCGTACCCAAAACCAATAAATAAAGCAGCTATAAAAAATAAAACATCTGAACTTGCTAAACCAAAAAGCAAAAAACTCAACGCAATAGTAGCTTGAGAAGCAATCATCAATTGATTTACGTAACCTTTGTCTAAAAGTTTGCCGGCAAAGAAACGAGTAGCCATCATTCCTACAGCCATAAATAAGAAAAACAAACCGATGTTTTCAACTCCTAATTGCATACCGTATTTCGCAGCATAGGTAAATAACATGCCGTAGCAGATAGCGATGAATAATAAATTTATTCCGATTGGAATAGCTGGTTTTAAAATAAATCGGTCTAATGAAATCACACTTTTAGCTTTAATTTCTCTTGTAGGAACATTAATTAGTAATGCTGTTATCAATCCGACAATTCCGAAGAAAATGGTGCTGTAAAAATTATAATCAAAATTAAAATGTTCATACAAATACAATCCGATAAACGGACCGATTGCCATGGCTAAAGTAGTTGTTAACCCGAAAAATCCGATTCCTTCACCACGTCTTTTCGCAGGAATTACATCAATTGCAATCGTACTGCTCGATGTGGTAATTATACTCCAAACACCGCCATGCATCATTCTAGCAATAATAAAAAGGGTAATGGTCGAAGCCCACATATATCCGAAGTAAACGAATACAAATAAAAAATAAGCGATAATATAAACTTTTTTACGAGGAAAAGCGTCCACAATAAAACCAGAAAACGGACGTAAAAGCAAAGTCGCAATGATATAACTTGCTAGAATCAATCCGGTTTCTGATTCGGTTGTATGAAAATGTTCTTCAATATAAAACGGCATCGTGGTTCCGATTAGATAGAACGCAAATGCCATTAAAAAGTTAGATATGTTTGTTAGGATAAAATCCTTACTCCAAAGTTTTTCCATCATTAATATTAAAAACGAAAAGAAGTTCTTGATAAACAAGAACTTCGATGTATATATTTTGTGTGGTTAAAAAATTAACCAATTAATTTATTTGCTAATAAATATTCTGCAATTTGAATAGTATTTGTAGCTGCTCCTTTTCTTAAGTTATCAGCAACAATCCACATGTTTAACGTGTTTTCTTGAGATTCATCTCTACGGATTCTACCTACAAAAACTTCATTTTTACCTTCTGCATATAACGGCATTGGATAGGTATTAGTGTCGGTATTATCTTGAACCATAACTCCCGAAGTATCTTGAAGTAATGCACGTACTTTAGCTAAATCGAAATCGTTTTCAAACTCGATATTAACCGATTCGCTATGACCGCCAATAACCGGAATACGAACGGCAGTTGCAGTTACTTTGATTGAATCGTCTGCCATGATTTTCTTAGTTTCTAAAGTAAGTTTCATCTCTTCTTTAGTGTAACCATTATCTAAAAACACATCACAATGAGGAATCGCGTTACGATGAATTTGGTATTTATAAGCCATTTCACCTTGTTCGCCGTTGTATTCATTTTCTAATTGCTGCACCGCTTTTACACCTGTTCCTGTAATTGATTGGTATGTTGAAACCACCACACGTTTTATTTTATAAGCTTTATGTAACGGAGCCAAAGCCATAACCAACTGAATGGTTGAACAGTTTGGATTTGCAATAATTTTATCTTCTTTTGTTAAAACATTTGCATTGATTTCTGGAACAACTAATTTGATATTTGGATCCATTCTCCAAGCAGATGAATTATCAACAACCGTTGTTCCTACTTCGGCGAATTTCGGAGCCCAAACTAAAGAAGTTTCTCCACCAGCAGAAAACAAAGCTACATCTGGTTTCATTTCTACGGCTGTTTGCAAATTTACTACCTTATACTTTTTATCCTTATATGAGATTTCCTTACCAACCGACTTCTCTGAAGCCACTGGAATTAATTCTGTTACTGGAAAATTGCGTTCTGCTAACACTTTTAGCATAATTTCGCCAACCATTCCGGTTGCGCCTACAACTGCTACTCTCATAATAAAAAATATAATTTAAAAATTTGCTTGGCAAAAATAGTTATAAATCAAACATCATTTACAACTTCTAAGAAAGTTATAACATCATTTAACAAAAATTAAAATCTTTAACCTGAAGTTGTAAAGTAACTTTATCTTTCCATTGATTTTCAGATAACGAATACACCAAATTCATCAATCGTAAATTTCGAGTTTCTTGATACAAATGACCTTTACCGAAAGCGATCGCTGGGAAAGGTTTTGAATCATTTTGTTTTACAAACATTTTTAAATGCTCGTTATTTTTACCCAATCCTTGTGCATTTCCGGTATCAAAAACATTCGGAGTTAAAAAAACAGGAGTCATATTTTCAGGTCCATGCGGTTCGAACTGTTTTAAGATACGGAGCGTTTTATCATCCAAATCATTAAAATCCACAATCGCATCGATTAAAACTTCAGGCTCTTTGAGTTCTTCAGGCATGGTTTGTTTCACCACTTCTTCAAAACGAGCTTTGAACTTGGGGTAATTTTCTTCAGAAATCGTCATTCCAGCAGCATACATATGTCCACCAAATTGAATCAAATGTTCCGAACAAGCTTCTAAAGCTTGATACACATCAAAACCTTTAACCGAACGAGCCGAAGCTGCCAAATAATTCCCACTTTTAGTAAAAACCAAAGTCGGACGGTAATGTGTTTCAATCAAACGCGAAGCCACAATTCCAATCACCCCTTTGTGCCAAGTTGGGTCATAAACAACCGAAGTTGCAAAATCAGTTTCGTTATTATCTTCAATTTGTTGTAAAGCCTGAATGGTAATTTCTTTATCCAAATCTTTTCGGTGCGAATTAAAATCGTCAATTTCCTTAGCAAATTCAATGGCTTGTTCTAAGTTAAATTCCGACAATAATTTCACCGCATAATTCCCGTGTTTGATTCTTCCAGCTGCGTTAATCTTAGGAGCGAATTTAAAAACCACATCGGTGATGGTGAATTCCGAAATCGAATATGCCTGTTTTAAAGCTAATAATCCCGGCCTTGGATTAGAATTAATCACCTGCAAACCAAAATGTGCTAAAATGCGATTTTCTCCTGTAATCGGGACAATATCGGCAGCAATTGCCGTAGCAACCAAATCTAAATACGAAACCAAATCTTCTGTAGATTGATTGCGATTTTGACCCAAAGCTTGAATCAATTTAAAACCAACCCCGCAACCGCACAATTCTTTATACGGATAATTACAATCTTTCTGTTTGGCATCTAAAACCGCTACCGCATCGGGTACTTCATCACCAGGTAAATGATGGTCGCAAATAATAAAATCGATTCCTTTAGCCTTTGCGTATTCAATTTTATCCATCGATTTGATACCGCAATCCAACGCAATGATTAATGAAAATTCGTTATCTTCTGCGTAATCAATTCCTTTGTTCGAGATGCCGTAACCTTCCAAATATCTATCTGGAATATAAGTATCAATATTTTCTGCTATTTCAATTGACAAAGATTTCAAATAAGCCGAAACCAACGAAACAGCAGTTGTTCCATCCACATCATAATCACCAAAAACCAAAATACGCTCGTCGTTTGCCAAAGCAGTTTCAATACGTTGAACCGCTTTATCCATATCTTTCATCAAATACGGATCGTGTAAGTCGGCTAATAAAGGTCGAAAAAAAGCACGCGCTTGTTCAAACGTTTCAATACTACGTTGCACCAACAAAGTCGCAATAAGTTCATTCACTTGCAATTGTTCTTGCAAAGTACGAACCGCATTTCTATCAAGCGAATCATTAATCTTCCAACGCATGGTAAAAATTTTAGATTAGTAAAGTTACCAATTCTTAAGCAGAATAAAAATTGATTTTAGGGCAATTCCTTCCACTGCGTTACAGGTCGGGCTGTTCGTACTCGTTTTTTCCAAATTAAAAATTTGCAAAAGAGCTCAAACAAAGCTACCATCTCTATTGCAAAACGCATTTAAGAGAAAACATAACAGCATCTGTTATAAATATTACTTTTATAATATTATATATATATAATTTTAATTTATTCTAGAATAAAGTATAAGTTTCAGTAAATAAACAGCGTATAAATCGTCAAAATCCAACTTATAATTGTATGATGAGCTAGTATTATGTTATTTTTAGTACATTTATCAGAGTCGATCCGCTGGTAGAGAAGACTATGACGCCTTATCAATATGTACATAATAATCCTGTGAATTTGGTAGATCCTACGGAAATGGAAGATGAAGGAAATAAAAATGTAAACAGTGTTTCAGAAAAATTATATTTTACTGATCTTAATACCAATGAATCTTATAATTTAAATAAGGATGGTTCAGTTACTAATAACACAAATTCAACGACTAATATAGAATTAATACAATAATAACTGCTGATGATACATATAAACAATGGTTTCAAAAAAACATCATAAGCATTACAATCTGATGGAGATACTGCAACTTATACAGGATTAGCAATAACAATTACAGGTGTTAGCATCCCACTTGGAGTAGGTTTTGCATTTGAAGCAAAGTCGTCGAATTTCGCTGGAACATTAATTGAATCGGGGGATTTATTTCCACAAGGAAAGTATAGAGAAGGAATAACAAAAATTTTAATGTCTGCGTTTTTTATTGGTACTGGAAAATTAGGAACATGGAGAACCCAAAAAGCAGCAGGAAAAGAAGCTGTAGAAAATGGACTAAATAATAGCGCTGAGACTGTAGTTGGTGGTACAAATACAATAATTGAAAAAATAATAGGCCCCGATGTTGAAAAAAAAATAAATAAAAAATAATAATGGTCTTATGATATATATAATAATTTGTCTATTAATGATTATAATTGGATTAATAGGTGTTTTCAAAAATAAATTACCTAAATATAGTAATAGTTTTGGATTTGCTATGAATCTCAATTACTATATAGCATTTTACGCAATGATAATTACAGGGATTGTTTTTCTAATAATAATATTTACAAGAGATAGTTGATTGTGCTAATATGCTACGGCAACACATCAAAAGTGGTGTTATCACTGTAAACACTAAGTAATACTACATTTTTTAAGGTTTATAAACTCAAACCAAAAATCGAGCTGACCGTAAAAAAGTCAACTCTTTTTTTTTTATAAAACTGTCGCGTCCTGAAATATCGATACACAAAAAAGAGTCGTTATGGAAGAATCAAACAATTATGTAAAACGTAGTCAACGAGATTACACCTTAAGTTTTAAAATCAACGTAGTCAAAGAAATTGAATTAGGCGAATTAAGTATCCCTGATGCCTGTCGCAATTACGGTATTCAATCTAGAAGTACCGTTGTAAATTGGTTAAGAAAATTTGGTAAATTTGATTGGGAGAATCAAACACAATTGAATATGCCAAAATCACCAGAACAACGAATTCTAGAGTTAGAAGCTAAAGTAAAACTTCTAGAGAAGCAAAAAGCACAATTGGAACGACAGAATTATATTTCTGATTCCAAAGCTATTATCTTTGATATGATGATTGATATCGCTGAAAAGAAGTTAAAAATTGATGTAAGAAAAAATTACAAATCCGCACAATCAATCGTTTCCGCCAAGAAATACAAGAAAGTATAAGTTATACTTGTGGATTGTTCGGATTAGATAGGCAATGCTATTATAGGAAAATTAACCGTTCAAAAGAGCGCAAATGCACAGCAAGTAAAGTTGTAGAACTTGTTAAGCAAATTCGTTCTGTCCAAAAAAGACTAGGAACTCGGAAGCTTTATTATCTTCTAAAAAAGGAGCTTACTGAATTAAAGGTTGGTAGAGATAAATTCTTTGAGATTCTAAGAGCAAATCATCTCTTAATTCAACCAAAACGAAGTTATCACGTCACAACTGATTCACATCATCGATTTAGAAAACATCCTAACATAATAAAGGAACTAGAAATTAACCGCCCAAACCAAGTCTGGGTAAGTGATATAACGTATATTGGCAAACGAGAAAAACCTTGTTATTTAAGTTTGATTACAGATGCTTACTCTAAAAAAATAGTTGGATTTGAAGTATCAAGTACCATATGCACAAGCAATGTAATACAAGCTTTGCACAAGGCGCAAAAGCAAAGGAAAACTAAAAAATCATTAATTCATCATTCCGATAGAGGATTACAATATTGTTCAGACGAATATCAATCGTATTTAAAAAAATACAACATAAAATGTAGTATGACAGAAAATTCGGATCCTTATGAAAATGCCATTGCAGAACGAATAAACGGCATATTAAAACAAGAATTTATGATTGATACGTATCATTTAGAATTGCCGCTGATGAAGAAAATAGTAGCCGAAGCCATTTGTATTTATAATCAAGATAGACCACACTGGTCGAATCATATGTTAACTCCAAATCAAATGCATCAAAATGAAAATTTAAAATTTAGAACCTATAAAAACAAAAACAGTAGCAACTCTAAAGCTACTACTGTTTAATTATTGTATTTTTAATCATTGAAAAACTGTATCTATTTTTCAGGACTAGTCAAACAGATACTACTGTTGCACTTAAATAGTTTATAACTCAGAAATTTATTAAACAAAAAAGTCTCTTACTTTTCAGTAAAGTACTTTCAAAAAAGCTGCGACTCGAACTTAAGAATTAACAAAAACACGATTTATATATAACAAAAAAATCCTTTACTTTTCAGTAAAGGACTTTCAAAAAAAAAGGCAGCGACATACTCTCCCACATTAAAATGCAGTACCATCTGCGCAATCGGGCTTAACTTCTCTGTTCGAAATGGGAAGAGGTGAGCCCCGACGCAATAACCACCTTAAATCGGTTTGCTAGGTTTCTCTAACAATATTTTGTTAACATATTTCCGATACTTTTCATTTTTTTTCGTAGAGGATTCTTTCTTTAGTCTTCATACTTAATACTCAAATCTTAATACTATACTTTATAAGCAACTCCTTAGAGCACATAAGCTTACGGGCTATTAGTACTACTCGACTATGACATTACTGCCTTTACATCTGTAGCCTATCAACGTAGTCATCTTCTACGACCCTTTAAAGAAATCTCATCTTGTGGTGGGTTTCGCGCTTATATGCTTTCAGCGCTTATCCCTTCCCAACGTAGCTACTCAGCGATGCACCTGGCGGCACAACTGATACACCAGAGGTTAGTCCAATTCGGTCCTCTCGTACTAGAATCAGATCCACTCAAATTTCTAACGCCCACAGTAGATAGAGACCGAACTGTCTCACGACGTTCTGAACCCAGCTCGCGTGCCACTTTAATGGGCGAACAGCCCAACCCTTGGGACCTTCTCCAGCCCCAGGATGTGACGAGCCGACATCGAGGTGCCAAACCCCCCCGTCGATATGAGCTCTTGGGGGAGATCAGCCTGTTATCCCCGGCGTACCTTTTATCCTTTGAGCGATGGCCCTTCCATACGGAACCACCGGATCACTATGCTCTACTTTCGTACCTGATCGACCTGTATGTCTCTCAGTCAAGCTCCCTTATACCATTGCACTCTACGCACGGTTACCAAGCGTGCTGAGGGAACCTTTAGAAGCCTCCGTTACTCTTTTGGAGGCGACCACCCCAGTCAAACTACCCACCAAGCAATGTCCTCATGTATCACGAGTTAGATCTCAAATAAGCAAAGGGTGGTATTTCAACAATGACTAACCTACGCCTGGCGACGCAGGATCGAAGTCTCCCACCTATCCTACACATCACTTATCCAAGAACAATACTAAGCTATAGTAAAGGTGCACAGGGTCTTTTCGTCCCACTGCGGGTAATCGGCATCTTCACCGATACTACAATTTCACCGAGCTCATGGCTGAGACAGTGTCCAGATCGTTACACCATTCGTGCAGGTCGGAACTTACCCGACAAGGAATTTCGCTACCTTAGGACCGTTATAGTTACGGCCGCCGTTTACTGGGGCTTCAATTCAATGCTTCTCCGAAGATAACATCTCCTCTTAACCTTCCAGCACCGGGCAGGTGTCAGGCCCTATACTTCATCTTACGATTTGGCAGAGCCCTGTGTTTTTGATAAACAGTCGCCTGGACCTTTTCACTGCGGCCAGCATTGCTGCTGGCGACCTTTCTCCCGAAGTTACAGGTCTATTTTGCCTAATTCCTTAGCCATGAATCTCTCGAGCACCTTAGGATTCTCTCCTCGACTACCTGTGTCGGTTTACGGTACGGGTTGTTATAATCTAGGTTTAGAAACTTTTCTTGGAAGCCCTTAGGCACACTATCTAATTGCCCGAAGGCGCTCAGTACTATCGTATTTCCCCATCCTTAACGCATTTTACTATTAAAGATATAGGTAGGTACTTCAACGAACTATTCCGTCAGTTCGCGGTGCTTTCATCACTCCGTCATTCCATCACAACTATAACAAGTACGGGAATATTAACCCGTTGGCCATCGACGTCCCCCTTCGGGTGTGCCTTAGGTCCCGACTAACCCTAAGCTGATTAGCATAGCTCAGGAAACCTTAGTCTTTCGGTGTGCGGGTTTCTCGCCCGCATTATCGTTACTTATGCCTACATTTTCTTTTCTAAACAGTCCAGCAATAGTCGCCTATCACCTTCTACCCAGTTTAGAATGCTCCCCTACCACTTGACAACTAAATGTCAAATCCATAGCTTCGGTAGTATACTTATGCCCGATTATTATCCATGCTCGTTCGCTCGACTAGTGAGCTGTTACGCACTCTTTAAATGAATGGCTGCTTCCAAGCCAACATCCTAGCTGTCTATGCAAACAAACCGCGTTTTTTCAACTTAGCATACATTTGGGGACCTTAGCTGATGGTCTGGGTTCTTTCCCTCTCGGACATGGACCTTAGCACCCATGCCCTCACTGCTTATAAGCATTTATTAGCATTCGGAGTTTGTCAGGAATTGGTAGGTGGTGAAACCCCCGCATCCAATCAGTAGCTCTACCTCTAATAAACTCTATAAGCGCTGCACCTAAATGCATTTCGGGGAGTACGAGCTATTTCCGAGTTTGATTGGCCTTTCACCCCTACCCACAGATCATCCCAAGACTTTTCAACGTCAACGGGTTCGGTCCTCCACGGTGTGTTACCACAGCTTCAACCTGTCCATGGGTAGATCACACGGTTTCGCGTCTACCATTACTGACTCATGCGCCCTATTCAGACTCGCTTTCGCTTCGGATCCGTGACTGAATCACTTATCCTCGCCAGCAACGGTAACTCGTAGGCTCATTATGCAAAAGGCACGCCGTCACCCAACGAATGGGCTCCGACCGCTTGTAAGCGTATGGTTTCAGGTTCTATTTCACTCCGTTATTCACGGTTCTTTTCACCTTTCCCTCACGGTACTGGTTCACTATCGGTCTCTCAGGAGTATTTAGCCTTAGCGGATGGTCCCGCCAGTTTCAATCAAGGTTTCACGTGCCCCGACCTACTCAGGATACCACTATCTAATACATCGCTTACCTATACGGGACTATCACCCTCTACGGTTAACCTTTCCAGGTTATTCTAATTCGCTTTGCTTAAAATATCGTGGTCCTACAACCCCAATATTGCCGAAACAACATTGGTTTGGGCTAATCCGCGTTCGCTCGCCACTACTTACGGAATCACTTTTGTTTTCTTCTCCTCCGCCTACTTAGATGTTTCAGTTCAGCGGGTTTGCTCATCTATCGATGTACTATGTCTTCAACATAGTGGGTTGCCCCATTCGGATATCTACGGATCTATTCGTGTGTGCCAATCCCCGTAGCTTTTCGCAGCTTATCACGTCCTTCTTCGCCTCTGAGAGCCTAGGCATTCCCCATACGCCCTTATTTTGCTTATTGTGCTCTATTTCAGTCTTCAAGTTGAAAGTCTTAAGGTCTAAAGTCAGAAGACTTTTAACTTTTTGACTTTCGTCTTTCGACTAATTTTGTGCTTATATTATTTCTAATATTTTTCTACTTTTTAATTTGTATCTCAATATGTCAATGAACTTTTATTAGTATTAAGATTTTTGTATAAAGCATTAAGACTTGATCTTAATTCTTGATACTATCATCTTGATACCATCTGGTGGAGAATATCGGAGTCGAACCGATGACCTCCTGCGTGCAAGGCAGGCGCTCTAGCCAGCTGAGCTAATCCCCCAATTTTTATTAATTGTGAATTACGAATTACGAATGTTATAATTCATAACCTCTCAACTTCTAAAATTTCCTTTGTAATAAAATACTTTTAATTCGTAATTTCTAATTCGTAATTAAAATTGTAGTCCCGGGCAGACTCGAACTGCCGACCCCTACATTATCAGTGTAGTACTCTAACCAGCTGAGCTACGAGACTCTGTATTTTATTTTTTTTTGAATCAACAGTAAAGAGTAAGAGACTTGAACCATCTCTAGAAAGGAGGTGTTCCAGCCGCACCTTCCGGTACGGCTACCTTGTTACGACTTAGCCCTAGTTACCAGTTTTACCCTAGGCAGCTCCTTGCGGTCACCGACTTCAGGCACCCCCAGCTTCCATGGCTTGACGGGCGGTGTGTACAAGGCCCGGGAACGTATTCACCGGATCATGGCTGATATCCGATTACTAGCGATTCCAGCTTCATGGAGTCGAGTTGCAGACTCCAATCCGAACTGTGACCGGCTTTATAGATTCGCTCCTGGTCACCCAGTGGCTGCTCTCTGTACCGGCCATTGTAGCACGTGTGTGGCCCAGGACGTAAGGGCCGTGATGATTTGACGTCATCCCCACCTTCCTCACAGTTTACACTGGCAGTCTTGCTAGAGTTCCCGACATGACTCGCTGGCAACTAACAACAGGGGTTGCGCTCGTTATAGGACTTAACCTGACACCTCACGGCACGAGCTGACGACAACCATGCAGCACCTTGTAAATTGTCCGAAGAAATATCTGTTTCCAAATACGTCAATCTACATTTAAGCCCTGGTAAGGTTCCTCGCGTATCATCGAATTAAACCACATGCTCCACCGCTTGTGCGGGCCCCCGTCAATTCCTTTGAGTTTCAAACTTGCGTTCGTACTCCCCAGGTGGGATACTTATCACTTTCGCTTAGTCACTCAGCCTTGCAGCCAAACAACTAGTATCCATCGTTTACGGCGTGGACTACCAGGGTATCTAATCCTGTTCGCTACCCACGCTTTCGTCCATCAGCGTCAATTGTTTGTTAGTAACCTGCCTTCGCAATTGGTATTCCATGTAATATCTAAGCATTTCACCGCTACACTACATATTCTAGTTACTTCACAAAAATTCAAGCTCTACAGTATCAATGGCAATTTTACAGTTAAGCTGCAAACTTTCACCACTGACTTATAAAGCCGCCTACGGACCCTTTAAACCCAATGATTCCGGATAACGCTTGGATCCTCCGTATTACCGCGGCTGCTGGCACGGAGTTAGCCGATCCTTATTCTTACAGTACCGTCAATATACCACACGTGGTACTTTTTCTTCCTGTACAAAAGCAGTTTACAATCCATAGGACCGTCATCCTGCACGCGGCATGGCTGGTTCAGAGTTGCCTCCATTGACCAATATTCCTCACTGCTGCCTCCCGTAGGAGTCTGGTCCGTGTCTCAGTACCAGTGTGGGGGATCTCCCTCTCAGGACCCCTACCCATCATCGTCTTGGTAAGCCGTTACCTTACCAACTAACTAATGGGACGCATGCTCATCTTTTACCAATAAATCTTTAATTACAAATCGATGCCAATTCGTAATACCATAAGGTATTAATCCAAATTTCTCTGGGCTATCCCTTAGTAAAAGGTAGATTGCATACGCGTTACGCACCCGTGCGCCGGTCTCAACATCCGAAGATGCCTACCCCTCGACTTGCATGTGTTAGGCCTGCCGCTAGCGTTCATCCTGAGCCAGGATCAAACTCTTCATCGTATAATTTTTAATATTTTTTGATGTTCGTTCAAGATTTTCTTTTATCTCTAAAAGATTAATCTTACTCTTTAATTCTCTGTTAATCCAATATATCTATGAACTTATTTTCTCTTTGTTCGCTCATCTTCTAAGCGGTTGCAAAAGTAGAAACTCTTTTTGAATCTCGCAAATTTATTTTGATAATATTTTTGAAAGATTTTCAACATTTAAAGAACTTTTGCGCCGCTTCTTGTTTCAGAATCGGATTGCAAAAGTACAACCTTTAACCCTTATCTTCCAAATTTATTTTTGTTAATTTTTAAATTTGTTTTTCGTGATTTGAATGAACTTCTGTTTTTCAACGGTGCAAATATACCGCCTTCTTTCTATGCCAAACAAGCTTTTTGAAAGTTATTTTTTGATTATTTTTTACCGCTCTGAAATTGAATGATTTGGAAATTGATTTTTAGTAGTGAGTATTGAGATTTGAGTATTGAGAAAGATTCCTTCTAACGTCGGGATGACAATTTAATCCAAATTTAACCACAGATGAACGGATGTAAAATTTAAAAATTGATTCTAGTAGTGAGATTTGAGTATTGAGAGATTCCTCCTATCGTCGGAATGACAAAACACACGATGTCATTCTATGTTTGCAAATAGTTATTTTTAAATATTGTAAATCGAGAAAGAAAAGAAAGGGTAAAGAAGTAAGACTATTGATTGTCATTTGTCATATAAGACCGTTCAGAATGTTAGTTCCTTTACCCTTACTACAAAATTTGGACAGAACATTAGGTTATAAAGCCTGTATTTAGAATAGGTAAATTAGTGTAGTAATTTCTTTTCTGATAAAACATTTTATGTATGTGTAAAATTATTGGAATTGACATTAGCAAACAAACTTTTGATGTAAGTTTTAAGCGAAAAGAACGATGGGATTATTTTGTTTTTCCTAATGAAGAAAAAGGATTTAAACAGTTGTTAAATTTGATAGAACAAGTAGATTGGGTTGTTATGGAGGCTTCGGGCAGTTATTATTTCCCATTAGCTACTTTTTTAAGCAGTCGGAATATTAAAGTTTGTGTAGAAAATCCTTTGGTGATCAAGCGTTTTAGTCAGACAATGCTTTATCGTGCTAAAACGGACAAAAAAGACGCAAGAACAATAGCCGAATATGGTGAAAAGTATGACTTGAAACAGTGGGAACAAGAAAGTGAAAATTGTACGAAGCTTCGACATTTATACACACGAGTTGAACTGTTAAATAAACAAATCCAACAAAACAAACGCCAATTAGAAGCCTTTGAAAGCAGTGGTTCGTTAGACAAATTTTTAGAAAAGACTATAAAAAAAGATCTTTCCAATCTTGAAAAAACCAAACATAAAATCGAAGTAGAAATGGAACGATTAGCAAAACAGCAATACGGTCAGACTATCGAGAATATTGAGAGTATTCCAGGCATAGGTAGAAAAACCGCAATGATGCTATCTTTGATAACCGATAACTTCAAGAAGTTTGAGAATTATAAACAGCTCATCGCTTATGTAGGGTTTAGTCCCAGAATATATCAAAGTGGAACCAGTGTAAAGGGAAAAGGACATATTTGTAAAATGGGTAAAGCACAAATCAGAAAGTTGCTTTATATGTGCAGTTGGTCAGCTAAACATTGTAACAAAACTTGTAAAGAAATGTACGACAGATTGAAAAGCCTTGGAAAACCAGAAAGAGTAATTAAAATAGCTATTGCAAACAAACTATTAAAACAAGCGTTTGCAATAGCTAAAGCGAATGGTAAATATCAAGAAAATTATTGTTAAAATAGTTGCATAGAAACACAGAACATTCTGAGCAGAGTGAAACGGAGTCGAAGAATCTTAGTAAAAGATTCATCTTTGCTTTGGAATGACAACAATGACAAAAAAAAGGCAAATACCTACAAGGTTTGTAAACCTTGCAGGATATTTTCAAACTTTTGACATTAAACTTTTGACTTTATAACTTAGGATCGCGTTAGGAATTGAAGCGGTATCCTTTTTTTTTATTTCATATTAATTGGTAATGAATTTAAAAGGACAAGATTCCTCCTATCGTCGGAATGACACCAAAAAAAGTAAAAAAAAAGATTTAGCGGAAAGCCCGACCGAGCGGTTTCTACTTCACGTGATTTTACTCTTATATATAATGAGCGAGGGAACGCCCAAAATATATTTAAATAAAAAAGCGGCTGCGAATAAAATCTCTTCTATTCTACAGCCGCTTGATTTATGCATTAAAGGTGAATAAGCTTACCTTTTAATGATTTTAACAAATTGTTGTTTACTATCTGTTTTTAATTGTATTATATATGTTCCTGATGGTAGATTCGATAAATCAACTTTTACTTCATTTTCGTTAGTTTGAAGTGTCTGAACTCGTTTTCCTAACAAATCAAATACTTCAATCTGAGTAATTACATCAGAGTAAGAAATAGTTAATACATCATCTACTGGATTAGGGAAATATTTTAATTCGTTTTTGTCGAATTGATCGTTTGATAAATATACATCAACTCTAACAGCAAACGGTAAACTCGGACATCCATTTGCACCGATAATTACGGCATAATAAATCTGTCCGTTAGCTAGTGGCATATTCGCTACTAAAGGATTTACTCCGTTCTGAGAATCTGAATATGAAGCATACCATGTAACATTATTTTGATTTAAAACTAAATCTGATAACGTAGAACCCTCTATGAAAGTTTGAACCGCTTGTCCTGTTGGAGCAGTTGGTAAGGCTTCGATATTAACTTGAACTGGTGTTCTTTGTGATTCACATCCGTATTGAACTCTAGACACAAAATAAGTTCCTGTAGCTAATGGTGTTGTTTGTGCTAATTCAGTTGGACTAGATGGTGAATTATACCATTTATGTGTTACACCAGATTGTGATGGAATAATCAAATTTGAAATCCTAGATGGTCCACACAAAGTAAATGCATCTACATTTGGAGCAGCTATTGAAACAATACGAACAGCAACAGCTTTACGTGCAGAAACACATCCATTATTACGTTGTTCTACGTAGTAGGTTCCTGATGTTAATTGAGTATTAGGATTTAATTCTACAGTCGCTGTTGCCGAACCAAACCATTTTAATTGAGCTCCGGCTACACCTTGCGCTACTAATTGTGAAACAGTTCCTGAACCACAAAATGTTTGTGTAGCGGAAATTGGTGTTGCCAAACCTTCAAAAGCTGAAACTTCTATTTGAACTCTATTCGATTCACAAATACCAAAACTCTGAGTTACATAATATGTACCTGTTACAACTTGTTGAGTATTTGAAACTGGCGTCATTGATGTTAATGACGTGTACCATTTCATTGTAACTCCAGGTAATTGTCCAACTTGTAGTGATCCATAATTTGCGTATCCACAAACTAAAACATCAGTAGAAACTAAGTCTATAGGTGTTTGATTAACAATAACATTTACTGCTACTCTATGAGATGTAGTTTCTCCATCTGTTTGGTTAACATAATAAGTACCTGTTGTCAGCACTGTTCCTTGAGTTAAAACTTGAGTAGAAGTCGCGTCGGCAAACCAATTTACAGTTGCATTAGGTAAACCTTGAACTACTAAATCTGCTAAAACCGCATTATCACAAAACTCTTGTCTAGTTTGTACAACCGGCTCATCAATTCTATCAATTAAAGCAACATAAACTTCTAAAGGTAAATCGCTTTCACAATCTATAGTTTGTGTAATGTAATAATATCCTTCTGTTAAAACAGCAGTATCAAGAATCTCTTGAGTCATATCTACATCTGAATAATATCTCAACCCTTGTCCTTCAACAACAATATCCGAAACAAAATCATCTTCTACTAAAGTTTGGAATGAATTTCCTATTGGAGATGGCGTTCCACATAATGTCGTGAAATTACGAACTGCAGACCATCCGCTTTCCCCATCAGCACAAACTTGTTTTACATAGAAACTATAATCTGTAGCTTGATTTAAATTCGTTAATGAATATGGTTTATTTACATTTGAAATTATTGTTCCTGTTCCCTGTTGGAAACCTTGAGGTCCATATTCAATATCAAAATTAGTCCCTGCTGCACTCCAATTTAAAATTGCTGATGCCGTTGTAAGATCATTAGCTTCTAAATCAGTTGGGTCTAAACATGGGAACGTTACATTTACTTTTATATCTATTGTAACTCCCCAAGACCCCGAATAACAAGGATTAGGTGTAGCTTGTCCTGAGTCGGCCGTACCAACTCTCATTCTATAAACACCTGTTTCGTAAATATCATCTATAGTAAATGAAGAGTCTAATGTAGTAGGATTCACGACAGCTAATGATTCTCCACTAAAGAAACGTTCTGTTTCATTATCAAAAACTCCATCTCTATTAAAATCAATCCAAATATGTGCATGATAAGTTGGGTTATTTCCAAATGTAATTGATGAAGTTATTGGCAATTGTGAATCTAAATCAACAACTTGATCTAATAAATTTTGATACATAACATCAGGAATTGTAAATGTTTGATCACCTAATACAAATTGAGTAATTCCTAAACCATCATTACTTGTTGGAATTGAAGAACAATAGTCAAAATCTAAAGTAAAAGGACCAACCCAAGAACTTTTATCAGTTTCACTACAAATTCTTCTAATATAAAATTCATAAGTTTCACCGATAACTAAGTTAGAAATTATTTTACTTGAACCAGTTGCGCTTACAGAAGTACCAGTACCTAATTCAAAATCTTCTAATCCATATTGAATTTCAAAATTATCTACAAGACCTGATAAGTTTGGATTTGCCCAAGTTAAGATTGCAGACGAATTTGACAAATTCATGTTTACATTAAAATCTAAAACTTCAACACAACTAGGAATTGGTTCATAAACTATATTATCAATATAAACTGGACTAGTAGTTGACGTTGTTTGATGTTTAAAACCAAAATAATCGTTTGTACCTAGTGGTAAATAAACAATATACTCTTCATAATCTCCTGATAATGGAATTGTTTGAATTTCTGTAATTGAACTTACGTCATTTTGCGTAGCTAAAGTCACAAACTTGATTGTAGTTGCTTCATTAACATATTGCTTTTTAGCTCTAAATCTTACTCTATAAGCTCCATTTCCTAAATTATTAGTTTCTGGCGAAACTAAAA
Organism: Flavobacterium sp. I3-2; assembly: GCF_013389595.1. Lineage (NCBI taxonomy): Bacteria > Pseudomonadati > Bacteroidota > Flavobacteriia > Flavobacteriales > Flavobacteriaceae > Flavobacterium > Flavobacterium sp. I3-2. Next base: position 1,471,413 of record NZ_CP058306.1, on the reverse strand, counting down.
CATAATTACCATTAAGATCAGAACTATTATTTATATAGAACCCATTTGGTGCAGAGTAATTAGCAGTTGTACTAACATAACCCGAACCTACACCTTCATCAATAAAATACCAACACAGTGGAACTGTTTGATCAGTTGATGAACCTGTTGCAGTATCACTAAAACTTTCGTTAATTAAATCATATGGTGCACATTTTGTAAAAAATGAAACTTGTTTCCATCCATCAAAACCTGTAGCTGTACATACTGTTTTTACATAAACTGTAAATGTTGTAGAATGTTCAAGCCCTGTAATTGTACCTGTTAAATCACCTGCAACAAAGTTACCTGAAGTAGCTAAACCTGTGTTTCCACTTCCTGGTAGACCTTCAGTTCTTACTTCATAAAATAAATTTGCATTTGATTCTAAACCTGTAGGTAGTGACCATGAAATAGTTGATGTCGTTTGTGTAGAATTTACAAATTGTAAGTCTAAAATATTTGGACAGGCTGGTATTGGTTCGTAAATAATATTATCTAAATATATATAACGAAGAGTTGCATTTAATCCATGTTTGAATCCAAAGAAATCATTAGTTCCTTGTGGTAAATAAACGGTATATTCTTCGTATGTTGTTGTTAAGTTTATTGTTTCAAGAATACTAGCATTATTTGTATTATCTTGATTTGCCAATGTCAAAATTTGTAAATCAGTACCTAATGTACTCGTAGTTTTAGCACGAAATCTTAATCTGTACCCTCCATTTCCAAGGTTATTTGTCTCAGGAGAAACTAAAATCAAATCATTTTCTACATCACTAGCATTATACATATAATAACCTTTAACACTCTCATATTGTGCTGTAGTACTTACATAAGCATAACCTGCACCTGCATCGATATATCCCCAACAAGTTGGACGAGTTGGATTTGTTGATGATCCAGTAGGAACAGTATCAAAATTTTCATTGATTGATGTATAAACTCCACATAAAGTTGTAGCTTGAATTTCTTTCCAACTATCAGCAAAACCAGAACCACAATTTGCTCTTAGATAAACCATATATTGAGTTGTATGGTTCAATCCTGTCACTGTAAAGTTATTATTTGCTGTTGAAACAAAACCTGTTGAAGCTAAACCTGTTGATCCTGACCCTGGTAAACCTGAAGTTCTCACTTCATATTCAAACTGAGTATTTGTAGGTATTCCTGAAGGTAAAGGATATGATATTGTAATTGAATTAACACTAACATTATCAACAGTTATTGAAACAGGACTACTACAAGGTGGTATAGGTTCAAAATAAACATCATCAATATAAATTATTCTAGAGGTTGCATTTAAACCATGCTTAAATGCAAAATAATCGTTTGTACCTGCTGGTAAATTAACTGTAAACTCTTGGTATGCATCTGTCAATGTAATTTCTTGCAATTGTTGCATCCCAGTTAAATTTGTCTGATTTTCTAAAGTAACAACTTTTAAGGTTGTGCTTGGATTAGTTGAGGTAGAAGTCGTTTTAGCTCTAAAACGAATTCGCCCTGCTCCATTACCTAAATTTTCAGTTTTTGGAGAAACCAATACATAATCACCAGAAGTATCTGTTGAATTAGTCATGGCCAATCCTCGAGAACTTTGGTAATTTGAACCAGTAGTTACGTACACATATCCAGCTCCTGAATCTATTGCGCTCCAACATGTAGGCACAACAGGATTTGTAGAACTTCCGTTTGTAGGTGTCGAATCAAAATTCTCTAAAAAGTATCCAGAAACACCACATAATGTTGTTACATTTAATTGTTTCCAATTACTAAAACCTAATGTTGCAGAACAATTCTTTTTAATGTAAACATTATAAATTTGATTTCCTGATAGATTATCTACATTTATTGTAGCAACATTAGACGCTAGGGTACCACTAGTTATTAAACCTTGTGCACCTGATTCTGGAACACCTGAAGTTCTAACTTCATAAGTATATCCTAAACTCGTTAAATCTGGATTCCATGAAGCAACAAATGAATTATTGGTTACATTTGATGACACTAGATTACCGACTGTATAACAAGCTGGCACAAAAGCTTCAACTTTAATATTATCAACTGCTCCAGGTGCTTGAGCACCTCCTCCTGAATCATTTTTCCAAGTAATAATTAATCGTTTTGTGTTTCCAGCAACATAATTTATTTGCTCAGGAGTTAGATTAATATTTAAATTGGTTTGTGTTTGTGGAGATGTACTTCCTGATTGTAAACCCACTACAGCGTCCAAATAAAAACCAGTTGTTCCATTTGTGTAATTTGGCCATGTTGGTGCCAATGCTGTTGAATTTGGCGTCGCCCCAGGAATTTGAGATGCTATAGTAGAAACGTCTGCAACAAAACCTGTTATTGATTGACCAGTAGGTCCAACAGAAGAAGGCACAACGTTTACATCAGCTAAATAAACCATAACATTATCCCAAGATGATTCTCCAGCCATACTCACATCTAAAGATATGGTTACATTTTCAGAACCTATAGGAAATGTAATATCTCTATAAAAATGCACTATTGAAACTGAACTTATAGTATAAGCATTCGCATTTGTAGTTGCATTATTAGAAATATAAGCTCCTCTATTTCCAGCAAACCATTGTGGAACTGCTCCTAAAACCCATTTGTTCGTTTGAGTTTCATTAATAACCGTCCATCCATTTGAATCAAATGTATCACCTAGTTCAAAACCACCTGCACCAACTGGATCTAATAATAGATGCGTTTGTTGAGCATGAATTGAAGCACCACAAAGTAGTAGAACTCCCAGTAAAAGCTGACTATACAGCCAGTGTAATCTTTTAATCATTTTCAGTTTTTAATAAATTAGTAATTCATAATTTTTTGATCAAGTATGTGTTTTTTTTGAGTCTTTTTTTTATATACTTTTTTTATTAATTAAAAAACAAAGAAAAATGCAACCAAAAAAAAACCGCTAGTTTCCTAGCGGTTTTTAGTTAAGCTTGTCCAATTGGATTTACTTTTATATTATTTGCTTGTTCTTTAACATCACCATATTCTTTCTCGTACTTAGCGATATTTTCTTGAAGAGCACGAAGAAGTCGCTTTGCATGTTCTGGTGTAACAATAATACGCGATCGTACTTTTGCCTTTGGCATTCCAGGCATCACATTGATGAAATCTAAAACAAACTCTGAATTAGAATGATTAACAACAGCCAAATTGGAATAAACTCCAAGAGCAGTTTGCTCATCGATTTCGATATTTAAATGACCGTCCTTATCTTCCTTCATAATATTAAAAATTTAAATCCGTTTTTATTTCTTGTTGAGATCCTACAATAATATCATCGTATTCGCGCATTCCTGTTCCAGCAGGGATTCTATGTCCAACGATTACGTTTTCTTTTAATCCCATTAAAGTATCTACTTTACCAGCAACTGCTGCTTCGTTTAACACTTTTGTTGTTTCTTGGAAAGAAGCTGCCGAAATAAACGATTTTGTTTGTAACGATGCTCTTGTAATACCTTGAAGAACTGGTGTACCTGTAGCAGGAACAACATCTCTTGCAATAATTAAATTTTTATCTTCACGTTTTAAGATCGAATTTTCGTCTCTTAATTCTCTTGTCGATAAAATTTGACCTTCTTTGATAGTAGTCGAATCTCCGGCATCTTCAACGATTTTCAATCCGAATAAACGATCGTTTTCTTCAATAAAGTCAGAAGCGTGAACCAATTGCTCTTCTAAGAATAAAGTATCTCCTGGATCTTCGATTCTAACCTTACGCATCATTTGACGGATTACTACCTCAAAGTGCTTGTCATTAATTTTTACCCCTTGTAAACGGTAAACCTCTTGAATCTCATTAACTAAATACTGTTGAACAGCAGAAGGTCCTTGAATTCTTAAGATATCGTCTGGTGTTGTTGCACCATCTGACAATGGCATACCTGCTTTGATAAAGTCATTTTCTTGAACTAAGATTTGGTTCGATAATTTTACTAAATATTTACGAACATCTCCTAATTTAGATTCTACAATAACCTCACGGTTACCACGTTTGATTTTACCAAAAGATACAACTCCATCAATTTCAGAAACTACCGCTGGGTTAGATGGATTACGAGCTTCTAATAACTCTGTAATACGTGGTAAACCTCCTGTAATATCCCCTGCTTTAGAAGATTTACGTGGAATTTTAACTAACGTTTTACCAGCCTTAATTTTCTCACCATCATTAACCATTAAGTGAGCTCCCACAGGTAAAGTGTATGAACGGATTAAGCTACCATCTTTATCATAAATTAATAAAGTTGGAACTAATTTTTTGTTTCTTGATTCAGAGATAATTTTCTCTTGGAAACCTGTTTGCTCATCGATTTCAACTTGGTATGTTTGACCTTGTTCTAAATCTTCATAAGCAACTTTTCCTGTGAATTCAGAAACGATAACTCCGTTATATGGATCCCATTTATTGATTACAGTTCCTTCTTCGATTACATCACCATCTTTTACATAAATAGTTGAACCGTAAGAAATATTATGAGTATTTAATAAAATACCTGTATTTACATCGTATAATTTTAATTCAGTTGAACGAGAAATTACGATATCAACAATATTTCCTTCGTTATCTTCACCTTTAACTGTTTTTAAATCTTCAACTTCAACACGTCCTTTAAATCTGGTTACTAAAGTAGAAACCTCAGAAATGTTACCAGCAGTACCTCCAACGTGGAACGTACGTAATGTTAACTGTGTACCAGGCTCACCAATTGATTGAGCTGCTACAACTCCAACTGCTTCACCTCTTTGTGCCATTTTACCAGTTGCTAAGTTACGTCCGTAACATTTAGCACAAATACCAGTTTTAGCTTCACAAGTTAAAGCAGAACGAACTTCGATACGTTCTAATGGAGAAGCATTAATTGCTTTAGCTTCTTTTTCAGTAATTTCAACTCCAGCAGGAACGATTACATCACTTGTTAATGGATTAATAACATCAGCAATAGCAATACGTCCAAGAACTCTTTCACCTAAAGATTCAATGATTTCCTCATTTTTCTTTAATGCTTCGAATTCAATTCCTCTTAAAGTACCACAATCTACAGAATTTACAATCACATCTTGAGCAACATCATGTAAACGACGAGTTAAATATCCTGCATCGGCAGTTTTTAACGCCGTATCGGCAAGACCTTTACGAGCACCGTGCGTAGAAATAAAGTATTCTAAGATAGATAAACCTTCTTTAAAGTTAGATAAAATTGGATTTTCGATAATATCTCCACCTGCAGACGTAGATTTTTTAGGCTTAGCCATCAAACCACGCATACCTGTTAACTGACGAATTTGCTCTTTAGATCCACGCGCTCCAGAATCAAGCATCATGTAAACTGAGTTAAATCCTTGTTGGTCTTCACGAATGTTTTTCATTGCTAACTCTGTTAACATAGCATTTGTTGAAGTCCAAACGTCAATTACTTGGTTGTAACGTTCGTTGTTAGTAATAAGACCCATGTTATAATTCATCGAGATACCTTCAACTTGCTCATTAGCATCGTCAATCATACCTTGTTTTTGCTCTGGAATCTTAATATCACCTAAAGAGAATGATAATCCACCACGGAATGCGTAACCATATCCCATGTCTTTCATATCATCTAAGAATTTAGCAGTGGTAGGAACATCCGTCGCTTCTAAAATCTTACCAATAATATCTCTTAAAGATTTTTTAGTTAATACCTCATTGATGAAACCAGCTTTTTCAGGAACTACCTCGTTAAACAAAATACGTCCAGCAGAAGTTTCGATGATTTGATAAACTAATTCTCCTTCTTTATTAAAATCTTTTGCACGTACTTTAACTTGAGCATTTAAGTTTAGACGTCCTTCGTTGATTGCAATATTCACCTCTTCAGCTGAATAGAACGTTAATCCTTCTCCTTTGATTTCTAATTCTGGAGTAGATTTACGAATTTTAGTCATATAGTAAAGCCCAAGTACCATGTCTTGAGAAGGTACCGTAATTGGCGCACCATTTGCAGGGTTTAAGATATTATGAGAAGCCAACATTAATAATTGAGCTTCTAAAATAGCTTCTGGTCCTAATGGTAAGTGAACCGCCATCTGATCCCCATCGAAATCGGCGTTGAATGCCGTACAAACTAATGGGTGAAGACGAATCGCTTTTCCTTCAATCAATTTAGGTTGAAATGCTTGAATACCTAAACGGTGTAACGTAGGAGCACGGTTTAATAAAACTGGGTGACCTTTAATTACGTTTTCAAGAATATCCCAAACTACTGGTTCTTTTTTATCAATAATCTTCTTAGCAGACTTAACTGTTTTTACAATTCCACGCTCGATTAATTTACGAATCACGAATGGTTTGTAAAGTTCTGCAGCCATATCTTTAGGAAGACCACATTCGTATAATTTTAATTCAGGACCTACAACAATTACCGAACGAGCAGAATAATCCACACGTTTACCTAATAAGTTTTGACGGAAACGACCTTGTTTACCTTTTAACGAATCAGATAATGATTTTAACGGACGTTGAGATTCTGTTTTTACAGCTGTAGCTTTACGTGTATTATCAAATAATGAATCTACCGCTTCTTGTAACATACGTTTTTCGTTACGTAAGATAACTTCTGGAGCTTTGATTTCCATTAATCGTTTCAAACGGTTGTTACGGATGATTACACGACGGTATAAATCATTTAAATCTGAAGTTGCAAAACGACCTCCATCAAGTGGAACTAACGGACGTAATTCTGGTGGGATAACAGGAATTACTTTTAAAATCATCCATTCTGGACGGTTTTCTCTGTTTAAGTTCGATTCACGGAAAGATTCAACAACATTTAAACGTTTTAAAGCTTCTGTTTTTCTTTGTTTAGAAGTTTCGTTATTAGCAGCGTGACGTAATTCATAAGATAAAGCATCTAAATCTGTACGCTCTAATAAATCCATAATACATTCAGCACCCATTTTAGCGATGAATTTGTTTGGATCTGTATCTTCTAAATATAAGTTTTCTAACGGAAGAGTATCTAAGATATTTAAATATTCTTCTTCTGTTAAGAAATCTAATCTATTAATTGGTTCTCCTTCTGGAGTTTTAGCGATACCTGGCTGAATAACTACATAACGTTCGTAGTAGATAATCATATCTAATTTCTTAGAAGGTAATCCTAAGATGTAACCGATTTTGTTAGGTAACGAACGGAAATACCAAATGTGTGCAATTGGCACAACTAAGTTGATATGTCCAACTCTGTCACGACGAACTTTTTTCTCAGTTACTTCAACACCACAACGATCACAAACGATTCCTTTGTAACGGATTCTTTTGTATTTTCCACAAGCACATTCATAATCCTTTACTGGACCAAAAATACGCTCACAGAATAAACCATCACGCTCTGGTTTGTGCGTACGATAGTTAATCGTTTCTGGCTTTAAAACTTCACCTCTCGATTCAGCTAGAATAGATTCTGGAGATGCTAAACCGATAGAGATTTTATCAAATCTTTTTACGGTGTTGTTTTTATCTTTATTATTTTTATTCATCATAGTTTTTACTATTGATTTATTTTGCAATTAAAAATTGATTCTTTTTTAAGTCTTAATCTTAAAATTAATAAGTTTTGAAAGTAACTATTTACTTTGAACTTTTGATTTTTAGACTTTTTGACTTAAATACCGCGGTTTACTTCTCTAAACTTCAAACACAATTTGAAGTGCTAATTATACCTTTGTATAAAAAATCGGAACGGTTTACGGGTATAAATCCTAAAAACTTTATAAATAGGTAATCAGTTCAGTCAAAAACTGAACTGATTACTTTGATTTTAATATATTAACTTTCTAATCTGATATCTAAACCAAGACCTTTTAATTCATGCATTAATACATTGAATGATTCAGGTAAACCTGGTTCTGGCATTGTTTCACCTTTTACGATAGCTTCGTAAGTTTTAGCTCTACCGATAACGTCATCTGATTTTACAGTTAAGATCTCACGTAATATTGAAGATGCACCGTAAGCTTCTAAAGCCCAAACCTCCATCTCTCCAAAACGCTGACCTCCAAATTGTGCTTTACCTCCTAATGGTTGTTGTGTAATTAAAGAGTATGGTCCGATTGAACGCGCGTGCATTTTATCATCAACCATGTGTCCTAATTTCAACATGTAAATCACACCCACTGTAGCTTTTTGATCGAAACGATCTCCAGTACCTCCATCGTATAAATAGGTATGTCCAAATCTAGGTACTCCTGCTTCGTCAGTGATTTCGTTAATTTGATCTAATTCAGCACCATCGAAAATTGGAGTTGCATATTTACGACCTAATTTTTTACCAGCCCATCCTAAAACAGTTTCATAAATCTGACCGATGTTCATACGAGATGGTACACCAAGTGGATTTAACACGATATCAACTGGCGTTCCGTCTTCTAAGAAAGGCATGTCTTCATCACGAACAATTTTCGCAACAATACCTTTATTACCGTGACGTCCTGCCATTTTATCACCTACTTTAAGTTTACGTTTTTTAGCAATATATACTTTAGCAAGTTTTAAGATACCTGATGGTAATTCATCTCCAACAGTAATCATAAATTTCTCACGACGTAAAACTCCTTGTAAGTCATTTAATTTAATCTTGAAATTGTGAATCAAGTCAGCAATCATTTCGTTAGTATGCTCATCTGTTGTCCACTGTCCTTTTGTTAAGTGAGCGAAATCTTCGATTGCATATAACATTTTTTGAGTGTATTTTTTACCTTTTGGCAAGATTTCTTCACCCAAATCATTCATTACTCCTTGAGACGTTTTACCGTTTACAATAAAGAATAATTTTTCAACTAAACGATCTTTTAACTCATTAAATTTCACTTCGAATTTAGTATCCATCAAAGCGATATCTTCTTTATCTTTAGAACGTTTACGTTTATCTTTTACTGCTCTAGCAAATAATTTTTTATCTAGAACAACACCTCTTAATGATGGAGAAGCTTTTAAAGAAGCATCTTTAACATCACCAGCTTTGTCACCAAAGATTGCACGAAGTAATTTTTCTTCTGGAGTTGGATCAGATTCTCCTTTTGGAGTAATCTTACCAATTAAAATATCACCAGGTTTTACTTCAGCACCAATACGAATCATACCGTTTTCATCTAAGTCTTTAGTAGCCTCTTCAGAAACGTTAGGAATATCGTTTGTTAATTCTTCATTACCTAATTTCGTATCACGAACTTCTAATGTATAATCATCAACGTGAATAGATGTGAAAATATCATCACGAACTACACGCTCACAAATTACGATAGCATCCTCAAAGTTGTAACCTTTCCATGGCATGAAAGCCACTTGTAAGTTACGTCCTAAAGCTAACTCTCCATTTTGAGTTGCGTAACCTTCACAAAGAACTTGTCCTTTTGTAACTCTGTCACCTCTTCTTACGATAGGCTTTAAGTTAATAGATGTACTTTGGTTGGTCTTTCTGAACTTAATTAAGTTGTATGTTTTCTCGTCCGGATCAAAAGAAATTAATCTTTCTTCTTCTGTACGATCGTATTTAATTGTAATTTTTTGTGCATCTACATAAACTACTTCACCTTCTCCTTCAGCATTAATTAAAACACGTGAATCTGTAGCAACTTGTTTTTCTAAACCTGTTCCTACAATCGGAGCTTCTGGACGTAATAATGGTACTGCTTGACGCATCATGTTCGATCCCATCAACGCACGGTTCGCATCATCATGTTCCAAGAAAGGAATTAACGAAGCAGAAATCGATGCAATTTGGTTTGGTGCAACGTCAGTATAATCAACCACTGATGGCTCAACAACTGGGAAATCATGCTCTTCACGTGCAATAACACGATCAGCAGTGATTGTACCCGTTTCATCCATTTGAACGTTTGCTTGAGCAATGATTTTACCTTCTTCTTCTTCAGCAGAAAGATAAATAGGAGTTTCAACTAGGTTAACTTTTCCTTCAGTTACTTTACGATATGGCGTTTCGATGAATCCCATACCATTAACTTTAGCATACACAGCTAAAGACGAAATCAATCCAATGTTTGGTCCCTCAGGAGTTTCAATTGGACAAAGACGACCGTAGTGTGTATAGTGAACGTCACGCACCTCGAAACCAGCTCTTTCACGAGAAAGACCTCCAGGTCCAAGTGCAGATAAACGACGTTTATGTGTAATCTCTGCTAATGGATTGGTTTGATCCATGAACTGAGATAACTGATTCGTACCAAAGAATGAATTAATTACAGATGATAAAGTTTTCGCATTGATCAAATCAATAGGTGTAAATACTTCATTATCTCTAACATTCATACGCTCACGGATTGTACGAGCCATACGAGCAAGTCCAACACCGAATTGAGCTGATAATTGCTCACCTACTGTACGTACACGACGGTTAGATAAGTGGTCAATATCATCGATTTCAGCTTTTGAATTAATTAATTCAATTAAGTATTTAACAATAGTGATGATATCTTCTTTTGTTAAAACTTGCTTATCGATTGGAGTATCAAGATTTAATTTTTTATTCATTCTGTAACGACCAACTTCACCTAAGTTATAACGTTGATCTGAGAAGAATAATTTATCAATAATACCACGCGCAGTTTCTTCATCTGGCGGTTCAGCATTACGTAATTGACGGTAAATATGTTCTACAGCTTCTTTTTCAGAATTTGTAGGATCTTTCTGTAATGTATTGTGGATGATTGTATAATCTGCCTGATTATTATCTTCTTTATGTAAAAGAATAGATTTTACATTAGCATCGATGATTTCTTCGATATTATCTTTATCCAATACCGTGTCGCGGTCTAAGATAATTTCATTTCTCTCAATAGATACTACTTCTCCAGTGTCTTCATCTACGAAGTCTTCATGCCATGTATTTAATACACGCGCAGCAAGTCTTCTTCCAGCATACTTTTTAAGTCCCGTTTTAGAAACCTTTACTTCTTCTGCAAGATCGAAAATCTCTAGGATATCCTTGTCTCTTTCGAATCCAATTGCTCTAAATAAAGTAGTAACAGGTAACTTTTTCTTACGGTCGATATAAGCATACATCACACTATTGATATCTGTAGCGAATTCAATCCATGAACCTTTGAAAGGAATAACACGAGCTGAATATAACTTAGTACCATTAGCATGGAAAGATTGACCAAAGAATACACCAGGTGAACGGTGCAATTGCGACACTACAACACGCTCCGCTCCATTGATTACAAAAGTTCCACTAGGCGTCATGTAAGGGATTGTTCCTAGGTAAACATCCTGAACGATAGTTTCGAAATCCTCGTGCTCTGGATCTGTACAGTAAAGCTTAAGACGTGCCTTTAACGGAACGCTATAAGTTAAACCTCTGTCGATACATTCTTCGATAGAATAGCGAGGTGGATCTACGAAATAATCAAGGAATTCTAACACGAACTGATTTCTTGTATCAGTAATCGGGAAGTTTTCCATAAAGGTTTTATATAAACCTTCATTACCTCTGTTATCAGATTTCGTTTCTAATTGAAAGAAATCCTGAAACGATTTTACCTGAATATCCAAGAAATCTGGGAAAGCTGGGATATTTTTGGTAGAGGCAAAATTTAATCTTTCAGTCTGATTTGTAATCATCAATGGAAAAATTTTTGATTAAAAAATTAATAAAAACGTACTAAACATATAATACGCAAAAATGGTTTAGGCCAATAGGATAACTCCTAGGGCCTAAACCGATAAGTTTAAAGAGAGTGAGATTATTTTAACTCAACTACAGCTCCAGCTTCTTCTAAAGCTTTTTTCAATCCTTCAGCTTCGTCTTTAGAAACACCTTCTTTAACGTTTGCTGGAGTACCATCTACTAAATCTTTAGCTTCTTTTAATCCTAATCCAGTTAATTCTTTAACAGCTTTAACAACTGCTAATTTAGAAGCACCAGCTTCTTTTAATACAACTGTGAATTCAGTTTGCTCTTCAACTGCTGCATCACCTCCACCTGCTGCTACAACTACTGCTGCTGCTGCTGGTTCGATTCCATACTCGTCTTTTAATATAGTTGCTAATTCGTTAACTTCTTTAACTGTTAGGTTAACTAATTGTTCTGCGAATTGTTTCAAATCTGCCATTTTTTCTATCTTTTAATTTGATTTGTAAAATATAATTTATTAATGTGCGTTCTTTTAGGAACAGACTAAGAAATGTATTTTATTCTTCGTCTTTAAATTGATTTTTAAGAGCTGAAATAACTCTTTGAGCAGGAGATTGTAATAATCCAATGATTTCTCCAATAACTTCTTCTTTAGATTTAAGAGCAGCTAATCCGTCTAATTCTTTGTCACCTACATAAATTTCTTCATTGATGTAAGCACCTTTTAAGATAGGTTTATCTGATTTTTTTCTAAATTCTTTGATGATTTTAGCAGGTGCATTAGCAACCTCTGCAATCATAATAGAAGTATTTCCTTTTAAAGTAGATGGTAAGTCTCCGTACTCATTTTCTGAAGCTTCCATAGCTTTAGCTAATAAAGTATTTTTAACAACCTCTAATTTAATTCCAGCCTTAAAACAAGCTCTTCTAAGATTCGAAGTAGTATCTGCATTTAATCCAGAAATGTCTGCTACATAAATAATTTTTGTATCAGCTAACTGTGCAGTTAAATCTTGAATCGCAATTGATTTTTCTTCTCTAGTCATACTAAAAATTTTTAACTACCAATTATACTGCTTTCGGATCTAAAGCAATAGCAGGGCTCATAGTACTTGAAATGTGTATCGATTTGATATACGTACCTTTTGCAGCTGTTGGTTTTAATTTGATCAATGTTTGAATAATCTCGTGTGCGTTCTCAGTAATCATATCAGCACCGAAAGATACTTTTCCAATTCCTGCGTGAACGATACCAGTTTTATCAACTTTAAAGTCGATTTTACCAGCTTTCACTTCTGTAACCGCTTTAGCAACATCCATAGTTACTGTACCAGTTTTAGGGTTTGGCATTAAACCACGAGGTCCTAAAATACGACCTAATGGACCTAATTTACCCATAACTGCTGGCATAGTGATGATTACATCAACATCTGTCCAACCGTCTTTGATTTTTTGTAAGTAATCGTCTAATCCAACGAAATCAGCACCTGCAGCTTTTGCTTCAGCTTCTTTATCCGGAGTAACTAACGCTAATACTCTTACATCTTTACCTGTTCCGTGCGGTAATGTTACAACACCACGAACCATTTGATTTGCTTTACGAGGATCTACTCCTAAACGTACTGCAATATCAACAGACTCATCAAATTTTGCAGAAGCAACTTCTTTAATCAATGCAGATGCATCTTTTAAAGAGTATAACTTGTTCTTCTCAATTTTTGAAGCAGCCTCTTTTTGCTTTTTTGTTAATTTTGCCATTTCTTCTTTTTTTGTGTTTAAAGAGGAATATTCCTTACTTTACTGTTATTCCCATTGATCTTGCAGTTCCAGCAATCATAGACATAGCAGACTCTAATGTAAATGCATTTAAATCAGCCATTTTGTCTTCAGCAATTGCTTGAATTTGATCCATAGTTACAGAAGCAACTTTCTTACGGTTTGGTTGTCCAGAACCTGATTTAAGTTTAGTAACTTCTAATAATTGAACAGCAGCAGGTGGTGTTTTAACAACAAAGTCAAAAGATTTGTCTTTGTAAACTGTAATTTGTACTGGTAAAACTTTGCCTGGTTTATCTTGTGTTCTAGCATTAAATTGCTTACAGAACTCCATGATGTTAACTCCAGCAGCCCCCAAAGCAGGTCCAACCGGTGGCGATGGGTTCGCTGCACCTCCCTTAACTTGTAGTTTAACTACTTTACTAATTTCTTTTGCCATTTTTAAAAAAATTTAGCACATCTCTCAGTGGAAGCGATTGATGTGGTTAAAATATGTAACAATTATATTTTCTCTACTTGTGTAAAACTTAACTCTAATGGTGTTTTTCTACCGAAAATTTTAACCATTACTTCAAGTTTACGTTTTTCTTCATTAACTTTTTCAACTGTTCCGTTGAATCCGTTAAATGGTCCATCGATAACTTTTACCGTTTCGTTAACTTCATAAGGAATTAATCCAACATCTTCAGTTACAGAAAGTTCATCAACTGTACCTAACATTCTATTTACTTCGGCTTGTCTTAAAGGCACAGGATCACCTCCACGTGTTTCTCCTAAAAAACCAATTACTCCAGAAATAGATTTAATGATATGTGGTAATTCTCCAGTTAAATTAGCTTCAATCATAATGTAACCAGGAAAATAAATACGTTCTTTAGTAATTTTTTTCCCGTCTTTAAGATTTACCACTTTTTCCATTGGAACCAACACTTGTGATAAATAGTCAGACATATCAAGTCTTGCAATTTCGGTCTCGATATAGTTTTTCACTTTATTCTCTTGACCACTAACCGCTCTAACTACATACCACTTTTTGATATTATTATCAGTCATAAAAGTAGTATTAAGAATTTATCAAATTAAAAAATCCTGCGATAGCTTTAGCGAAAACAGTATCAACTCCCCAAGTTGCTAAAGCCATAACAACAGCAAATATAGACACTATAATTGTATACTTTTGAACTTCTGCCCAAGTAGCCCAGGTTACATTTGATTTTAATTCAACAAATGAATCTGATAAATAATTAAAAACTTTTGCCATAATATTTTTATTTGCACGGGTGGAGGGATTCGAACCCCCATCAACGGTTTTGGAGACCGCTATTCTACCCTTGAACTACACCCGTTTGTTAAAAAGTTGGCAGCAAAAACTGCCAACTTATATAATTGTTTTATCTAGGATTATCCTAAAATTTCAGTTACCTGACCAGCTCCAACAGTACGTCCACCTTCACGGATTGCGAAACGTAAACCTACAGTCATTGCGATTGGTTGTAACAACTCAACAGTGATAGTTAAGTTATCCCCAGGCATAACCATCTCTACTCCTTCTGGTAATTGGATAGTACCAGTTACGTCAGTTGTACGAACGTAGAATTGAGGACGGTAGTTGTTGTGGAATGGAGTGTGACGTCCACCTTCTTCTTTTTTCAAGATATAAACCTCAGCTTTGAATTTAGCGTGTGGCTTAACTGATCCTGGCTTAACAATAACCATACCACGACGGATATCATTTTTGTCAATACCACGTAATAATAAACCTACGTTATCTCCAGCTTCTCCACGGTCTAAGATTTTACGGAACATCTCAACTCCTGTAATAGTAGAAGTTAATTTGTCAGCTCCCATACCAATGATTTCAACAGGATCTCCTGTATTTGCAACACCAGTTTCGATACGTCCTGTAGCAACAGTTCCACGTCCAGTAATTGTAAATACATCCTCGATTGGCATTAAGAATGGTTTTTCAGTATCACGTACTGGCTCTTCAATCCAAGCGTCAACAGCTGCCATTAAAGACATAACTGTATCAACCCATTTTGGTTCACCATTTAACGCTCCTAAAGCAGATCCTTGGATAACTGGTCCATTATCTCCATCATATTGATAGAAAGATAATAAATCACGAATTTCCATCTCTACTAACTCTAACAATTCAGCATCATCAACCATATCCACTTTGTTCATGAAAACAACCATACGTGGAATACCAACCTGACGACCTAATAAGATGTGCTCACGAGTTTGTGGCATTGGTCCATCTGTAGCAGCAACTACTAAGATAGCACCATCCATCTGTGCAGCTCCAGTAACCATGTTCTTAACGTAATCCGCGTGACCTGGACAGTCAACGTGAGCGTAGTGACGGTTAGCTGTAGCATATTCTACGTGAGATGTATTAATTGTAATACCTCTTTCTTTTTCTTCTGGAGCGTTATCAATTTGATCAAATGATTTAGCCTCAGATAAACCTGCATCTGATAAAACTTTAGTAATAGCAGCTGTTAATGTTGTTTTACCGTGGTCAACGTGTCCGATAGTACCGATATTTAAATGGGGTTTCGAACGATCAAAAGTTTCTTTTGCCATGATTTAATAATTTAATCTTAGTTATATAATTAGTGTTCAATATTTAATTAACCCTTAGAGCCAACGACGGGATTTGAACCCGTGACCTCTTCCTTACCAAGGAAGCACTCTACCCCTGAGCTACGCCGGCAAAAAGTCTTTAATTGTGGGGAGAGCAGGATTCGAACCTGCGAAGGTTTCCCAACGGATTTACAGTCCGTCCTCGTTGGCCGCTTGAGTATCTCCCCTAACCTTATTTTTGGCACTTTTTCAATCACCAGAGCCGATGGAGGGACTCGAACCCACGACCTGCTGATTACAAATCAGCTGCTCTAGCCAACTGAGCTACACCGGCAATTTAAAAAGTCCGCTATTTCTAACGGACTGCAAATGTATATAATAATTTACATAAACAAAAGTTTTTTTCATACTTTTTTTAACGCAAATTAATGTGATTTCATTTTCTCCTTGCGTTTTACAAGCAATCGCTCTGCTGCATCACCCGCTAAATCAACAGCTTCTTCAAAAGATTTCGCTGTCTTTTTTACAACGATATCATCACCTGGAATTTTTACTATAATATCCGCTGATTTATTTTCTTTATCACTTGTATTTTCCACTCGCAAATTTACATCAATATCAACAATCTTATCAAAATATTGTTCTAATTTTTCTAATCGAATATTAATAAAATCTACCAATTTACGATCTACATTGAAATTCACAGCTTGAATGTCTACTTTCATAATAAATTATTTTAAAAAGATTAATACTTATTCTTCTCCATCTTTAAATCGCGGATGAGCATTTTTGTAAACTTTTTTCAATTCAGACAAACTTGTTTGTGTATAAATCTGAGTCGAAGATAAACTAGAATGACCTAACAATTCTTTAATCGAATTCAAATCCGCCCCATTATTTAACATATGTGTTGCAAACGTATGCCTTAACATATGCGGGCTCTTTTTTGACTTTGAAGTAACTCCTCTAAAATAGTTATTTATTAATCGATACACAAATGTTTCGTTTAATTTATTTCCATTTTTTAATAATATTAACAACTGCAAATGATTAACATCTACCTGAGCCCTCTGAAGCAAATATCTTTTTAACAAATCAACCATTTTAGCATTCATCGGAATTATACGTTCTCTATTTCGTTTACCCAAAACTTTAATCTGAGAAGCAAAAAAATCAACATCAGAAACTCTCAAATTAATCAATTCTGATTTTCGAATTCCCAAAAAATAGAAAACAGAAATAATAACCACTCGTAACAATTCGTCATAATCATCTAGATTTACATCTTGCAAAACCAATTTCATTTCATCTTCAGAAAATGGAATTTGCAAACTTTTATCAATCTTTAAAGATTTATGAACAGCCAGAGGATATTCTATAATCAATTTACGTTGATATAAAAATTTAAAAAAGCTTTTCAAAGAACTAATCTTTCGATTAATTGACAAACTCGAATAATCATTCTCTGACAAATAAACCACCCAAGTTCGAATCACAGAATAATCTATTTGAGACAATTCAATTTTATCTTCCGCATTTATATAATCAAAAAAGGATTTTACATCATCTGAATATGCACGCCAAGTTTTTAAAGAATATCGTTTCTCTTTAATCAAATAATCCGCATACTGTTCTAAAATTTTTTCCATAAAAAAAACCATCAATCAAAGTTAAACTTTAATTAATGGTTTTATATGAATTCGTTCTAAAAAATTAATTTTCGAATGATTCTCTTAATCTTTGAACGTAAGCTGCTTTTTGTAATTGAGCACGTTTTGATACAGAAGGTTTCGTAAAGTTTTTACGCTCTCTTAAAGCACGTAAAGTACCTGTTTTATCGAATTTTCTTTTGTAGCGTTTTAACGCTCTATCAATATTTTCTCCGTCTTTAATTGGAATGATCAACATAATTTATACACCTCCTCTCGTTATGGGTGCAAAGATAACAACTTTTAAAACAAACAAACAAGTAAATAGTATTCTTTTTTAATAAAAAAAGAGAACCCGAAGATTCTCCTTTAAAAAATTTGATATTATTTTCAATTAGTCTTTCAATAAATTACGTGAAATAACCATTTTTTGAATTTCTGTTGTTCCTTCACCAATTGTACATAATTTTGAATCACGGAAGAATTTCTCAACAGGGAAATCTTTTGTATAACCATAACCACCGTGAATTTGAATCGCTTCCGTAGAAACTTTCACACAAACTTCTGACGCGTACATTTTAGCCATAGCTCCTAAAGTAGTCACAGGTTTATGGTTATTTTTTAAGAAAGCCGCTTTATGCAATAACAATTCAGATGCTTCAATTTCTGTAGCCATATCTGCTAATTTAAATCCAATTGCTTGGAACGATGAAATTGGCTTACCAAACTGAATACGTTCTTTAGAATATTTCAACGCAGCTTCGTAAGCTCCTTTAGCAATACCTAAAGATAAAGCCCCGATAGAAATACGTCCACCATCTAAGATTTTCATCGCTTGGATAAAACCTTCTCCAACTTCACCTAAACGATTTGCATCAGAAACACGACAATTATCAAAAATTAATTCGGCAGTTTCAGAAGCACGCATTCCTAATTTATTTTCTTTTTTACCCGAAGTAAATCCTGGTGTACCTTTTTCGATAACAAAAGCTGTCATTCCGTGAGAATCACCTTTTTCTCCTGTACGAACAATTACAACAGCAACATCTCCAGAAATAGCATGCGTGATAAAGTTCTTAGCTCCGTTAATCACCCATTCATCACCGTCTTTTACAGCTGTAGTTGACATTCCACCAGCATCAGAACCCGTATTATGCTCAGTTAACCCCCAAGCTCCAATCCATTCTGCCGTAGCTAATTTAGGAATCCATTTTTTCTTTTGTTCTTCGTTTCCGAAAGTTAAGATATGATTTGTACATAACGAATTATGTGCAGCAACAGATAAACCAATTGAAGAATCTACTTTAGAAATTTCTTCAACAACAGTGATGTATTCATGGTATCCTAATCCTGAACCTCCTAATTCTTCAGGAACTAAAACTCCCATATAGCCCATTTCACCTAATTTTTTAAATAATTCAACAGGGAAAATTTGAGCTTCATCCCACTCCATAATATGTGGACGAATGTGTTGTTCTGCAAAATCTCTAATAGATTGTGCAATCATTGCTTGCGTATCGTTGTACTCGAAATTCATATAGTTTTTAGTTTATTTTCTTAATAATCCAAATATAACGCAATTATATTTAATTTGTCAAGCGGAAAGCCCTTAATTTTTTTCAAATCCTCAATTTTTAACAAATTATCCGATTTACTTCGATAAATTAATATTTCCCTTGACAGTTGATAATTTATATAAGGAATTTTTGAAAGTTCTTCTCTTGATGCTGTATTTATATTAATTCTATTAACAACTGGTTTAGAACCAATTTTAAAATATTTTTTTAAAGAATGGACAACTTCAGGTGGCAATCCGTAAACAAAATTAACTTGGTCCATGTGTACAAAACCGCTATATTTATTTCGTTCGTTTAGAATTCGTTCCGCATATGCTGGACCAATTCCTTTTATTAAAATTAAATCATCAAGCGTTGCTTTATTGATATCTTTTACAGGAATTGAAACACTTTGAGCTGTGTATTGATTATTAGATTTTTGCTGTGTCCATTCAGGAAATTTAAAATACGGACTGTATTTCACCAACCATTCATCCGAAACACCCGTTACTTGTTGAAACTCTTTAGCAGAATTCACATATTTATCTGATTTGCGAAAAGCGAGCAATTTATCAATTTCCTCAATTTTCATTTCAAGAAAATAACCTTTATTATCTGTAATAAAGTTCGGATTAAAGGGATAAATTTTACGTTTTGATTTGAGTTGCTTTAAACTATCAATTTCTTTTTGATATAAAGCAATTGTAGATGCATCAATTTGGAAATCATTAAAATCGGAAGAATTATTTCGATAGTAAAAAAAAGCAATTTGGATAATAAAGATTAAAAAAAGTAACACAAAAATTCCTTTACGTTGTGATGACGTAAACATTCGCATTCGATTTAAAATCTTCCACTTCATAAATCATAACTTATAGAATACCAAGATACTAAAAATATTGATTTATTTTACCAAATTACAAATCGAAAACAGAGCTACGTTTGGTGTAAATCATATCTTTTACTTTAAGTAAAAAAGCTAAAGTCAAATAGATAGAAAACCAAATTCCTAAAGTAAAAAAAGACATATATACAAAAAAGAAACGAACGCGACTAACGCAAATACCAAGTTTTTCGGCGAATCGAGCACAAACTTCGAATCCGTTTTTTTCGAAATAATAACGTGTATTTTGAATAATGTTCATACCTCAAATTTAAACATTATTTTGAAGTAATTTTACACCGATTACACATTGTAAACATTTTTTTTCATCGCAATAATTCTTTTTTAAATGAATTAAAGTTTGCGAATCAAAAGCGTTTTCGACGTTTACATGTATCGACTCAAATTTTTCTACAATCGCATTTTTTTCGGGTTTTATTTTTTGATAGATTTCAAAAATGGAATCAAAATCAGTTTTACCTAAATGCTTTTGATAAACAAAACGCAAAGGCAAAATGGTATTCAACAACAATAAATCAACGAATGCGTTAGTAAGTTTCTTTACTGATGATTTACTTTCTTTATCGAAAACATAATGCGTTTTCCAATAATCAGAAACCGAAATCGAAAAATAAGTATACATCAACTTCAAAGATATTTCGTTTTGAATCAAACCAGAAAACAAATGTTCTTTTTGATGTAACAGATTTGCTAATTGCGAAAATCGAATCGTTGGAAAATTATCTGGACGAAGTTTAAAAAAATGAATCGGTTCTGTAATCGAATCAAGTAGTTGATGTTTGTTTTTTAGATATGAAAATTCTTTCAATAAATCTTTATAATACACATCTTCTTTCGGAATTTGCAATAAACCCGAAACTCCCAAAAAAAGCGCTTCGAGATTAAAAGCAGAAAATCGTTCTTTCAAAATTGTTTTGTACGAAATTTTCTTTGCGGTTTGTTCAAAAGCAATTCCGTTAATATTTAATCCGAAGTTTTTAGTCAACAAAATAAACAAAACTTCTTCCCAATTATTCTTGGTTTCGATTAACAACTTTTCAATCGGTTTCGTTTTTTGTTCTAAACGGTCAATTAGTAATTTTTCTTTCCATTGAAACCAAGTAAAATCATCAATCTCGCTTAATTGATTTTCGCAAAATATCCAATTCTTTGAAGTTCGCAAATCAAAATATTTCTTAACTAAATTGACATCAATATATTTGGAAAGATTTAAAACCGGAATCACCGAACCATCTTTTCGAAAAACATCAATATCGTAATCCCAAACCACGTGCAAAATAACATTATCGTAATTCGAATCTGTTTCGTGCTGATGCAAATACCAATCCGAAGCTTTTAGATGCATCTCAACATTTCCTGCCCAAAGTTGTCCGTCGATATGTAATTGCGCATTAAAAAAATCAGGTCCAGTCATTTGAATGTAATCTCCAAAACACACAATCTCGATTTTCTGATGTTGTTCAGAAAACAAATTCGAAACATCAAACTGTTTATTTCGCCAAACAAAATGTAAAAAATCTTCTTTCATACACAACCGTTTCCCTAAAGTTAATTATAAATTACCGAAATACAACTCATTAATCCAATTTATCTATATTTGTAAAAAACAACATAATGAGATTTATTTACGCTTTATTACTTATTTCATTTTCTAGCTTTGCACAAAAAGGCATTCAGGTTACTTACAACAATTATTCGAACGGAAACATTTCTGATGATGATGTGATTTTATTTATCGGAAATCAGCAACAAGGTTTGATTACCAAAAAGGCAATTTTCGATAAGAAAGTAAAATCATTTCCGAAAGAAAAGAAGTTTATTAACTACAACAACAAGATTGTGACTTCGCAAGCAGAAATTGGCGATAATAAATTTATTATTACCAACGATTCTACTTCGTTAAAAAACGCGAAACTTGAACTAACCAATGAAACCAAAGACATTTTAGGATACAAATGTAAATTGGCAAAAACCAACATCAATTCAAATAATATCGAAATTTGGTACACCAACGACGTTCCATTTAAAGGCGGACCTAGCATTTTAGGTCAAGACTTGGGATTGGTTTTAGAAATAAATCGCAACAATACGTTTAGTACTAAAGCGAAAGAAGTTACCAAAATTGCCAAATTAGACAATAAAGAATTGACAGCAAATTCAAATGCAACTTATGCAGATGCTTTAGCTTATCAGGATTATATCTGGAAGAGCAAGTTTACAACCTTGCCAATTTTCAAAAACGAAGTCATCAGTTTTAACGATAGCAATAAATCAAACGATAGCATTTTAAAGTTTGGAAACGGAACGGTAATCATTAGAAAAATAAAATTTCCGAAGATTGGCAAAACCGACCAAGTTTTTGTTGATTTAGAAGAAAAATCAAATGGCGATGCCTACGACAGAACCGGAAGTGTGTTTATTATTCCAACTACCAAAGAGCAATCTTTTTTTACGGGATTAACCAAAGGAATAAACACGTTACCAATTTACGAAAACGGAAATGGTAAAAAATATCAAGGTATCATTCAAACTAAAAATTATTTACCGGCAGTAGAATTAATGCGCTTTTTCACGCCGTTTGGTGTGGGGCATTTTAACGGATTTCAGATGAAAGATAAAACTTGGCAAGAAAGTGTTTTTTACCGTCAGGACATTTCGGAGCTGTACCAACAACTTTCGGGTAAAGATATTTATGTTGGTGTTTTTATTGGTAATTATGACAAAGGCGGACATGAAGTTTCTTTGAATATCACCATTCATAATGACGAGAAAAAGTACTTCAACTTTAATTATTCCGACCCCCTTTTTAACACCACGAATTTATTAGAAATGGGCGGACAAGAATATGGTTCTATGTTTGATTCTGAAAAAGGCTTAGAAGTTACTTTTACTTTAGATAAAGAAGTTAAGAATGCGATGTTGCGCTACATTACCACAGGTCACGGTGGATGGGAAAATGGCGATGAATTTGTTCCGAAAACGAATACCATTTTACTAGACCAAGCCGAGGTATTTAAATTTATTCCGTGGAAACAAGATTGCGGTTCGTATCGCGCATACAATCCCGTTTCAGGAAATTTTGATAATGGTTTATCATCTTCTGATTATTCAAGAGCTAATTGGTGTCCGGGAACGGTAACCAACCCAATGATGATTGCCTTAGGAGATTTAAAACCAGGAACGCATACCATCACCATTAAAATACCACAAGGCAAACCCGAAGGTAATAGTTTTAGCTTTTGGAATGTATCTGGTGTTTTGTTAGGAAATACCGCTTTTTAAAAAACGACATAATACTAATCAAAAACAAAAAGGCAATCTTCACAGATTGCCTTTTGTATTATTTGATAGCGTTAATGATGTCGTATTTTGTAATGATGTGGTGTTTACCGTTTTCTAAAGCAACCAACACCGCTTGATTTTCTTTATTGATTAATTTAGAAACTTCTTCGATTGAAGCATTTGCTTGTACGATTGGATAAGCAGCTCCCATAATTTCACGAATTGGTTTTTCGATGATATTAGCATCAGCTAAATATGCATTGAATAAATCCGATTCATTTAATGAACCTGCAAATCCGTTAACATCAATAACTGGAAGTTGTGAAATCTTCAATGTTCTCATTCTATCAATAGCATGTGACACTAACTCTTCTGTACGAACAATTGCTAAAGGTTTATCGATATGGTTTTGAATTAAATCAACCGCGGTTGAAACTTCATCTGTTAAGTAACCTCTATCTCTCATCCAATCGTCGTTAAAGATTTTACCGATATAACGAGAACCTGAATCGTGGAACAAAACGACTACTACATCATCAGGACCTAATTCGTCTTTTAATTGCAACAATCCTTTGATTGCCGAACCCGAAGACATCCCAACAAATAAACCTTCTTCTAAAGCTAATTTACGACAGTAAACCGCCGCATCTTTATCGGTTACTTTAGTGAATGCGTCGATAACATCAAAGTTTACGTTCTTAGGTAAAATATCTTCTCCGATTCCTTCGGTTACGTAAGAATAAACTTCATTCTCGTCAAAGATTCCAGTTTCTTTATATTTTTTGAAAACCGAACCGTAGGTATCAACTCCCCAAATTTTGATGTTTGGATTTTTCTCTTTTAAGTATTTTCCAACTCCAGAAATAGTTCCACCTGTTCCAACTCCAACAATAAAGTGCGTGATTTTACCTTCGGTTTGTTCCCAAATTTCTGGACCTGTTTGTTCGTAGTTCGCTTGAGCGTTTGATGGATTATCGTATTGATTTACGTACCATCCGTTTGGCGTTTCTTCTGCTAAACGTTTCGAAACTGAATAGTAAGAACGTGGGTCAGTTGGTTCAACATCTGTAGGACAAACGACTACTTTTGCACCAACTGCACGAAGGATATCCATTTTTTCTTTAGACTGCTTGTCTGTAATTACACAAATTAATTTGTAACCTTTTACAACAGCAGCTAAAGCTAATCCCATTCCGGTATTTCCAGAAGTTCCTTCGATGATTGTTCCTCCCGGAACTAAGCGTCCGTCTGCTTCGGCATCTTCAACCATTTTAAGAGCCATACGGTCTTTACAAGAATGACCTGGGTTGAAATATTCAACTTTAGCTAAAACAGTTGCTGGAATTTCTTTTGTGATATGATTTAATTGAACCATTGGCGTATTCCCAATAGTTTCTAATATATTTTTTGCGATTTTCATTTGGATTGTATTTGATGCAAAGATAGCAATGCTTTTTGTAAATTGAAAACGTGAATGTTAATGTTAATCTAAACTTGCGTTAGGGATTGCAATGGAAAGCCCACAGCAAATTTATTTGCGAGGACTTGAAATGGAAAGCCCGACCTGAAAGGTAACGTCCTACCAGAAGAAATCCCAAACGATTCCGAAACGTAAACGCATATCGGTAAACGGGCGCGTTGGTGTTGCAAAGAAATTATAACCTGTGAAACTTGAATTGAAGTGTTCTAAGTTTAGATAAATCCTTGCAGTTTTAATCTTTGCATTGACAAAGAAATCGAAAGTTGGGAAACCACCAATCTTACGTGAGTCTTGTACGAAATAATCTCCTAAGATTGGATTGTATTCGTTTGCATAATATTTTGTATGGTATTTGAAAACGATTCCTGTTTGAAGAAACAACGCTTTTTTGAACAATTTATCGGTATAATAAATAGTGTTTCGTGTTATGAAGCTTGGAACATTAACAATATTTTCGTCTTGCGTTACTTGCTGAAACAACAAGGTATTGTCTAAGGCAAATTTCCCAAACTTAAATTCGCGTTGGGCTTTTATATTAAAATACCCAATGGTTTTGTCGTATTGCTTTGGCGTTACCAATTGCTGTTCTGGAACTGCAAAAGCATTTAAATTTAAATTATTATTTGAGAAATAAATTTTATCGTTTATTAATTGAAAGTTACCCGAAAGATTGACATAAGGATTTTCAAATGTTGCATTAATTGATTGTATTTTTTCATTAGAAAAATTATTTATCCAATTGTAATCGACATATGTACTTTGAAACATTTGTTGTGTCATTTCTGGAATTTTACTCAAATATTGATAATTTGCCTTTAAGGTATATAAATCATTAATGTCGTAACTTATTTCGGCTTTTAATTCAGTGGTAGAAATTTCAGATATTGATTGTCTTGCCTCTGCATTAAAACTAAAATCTTCTTTATCTATGCCGTATGAACCACCTAAAGTAACTAAATCGTATTTCAAAAAGGCAGGAACAATTTCTGAATTTCCTTTTACGACAATGGAATTATAGTAATAATCAAAGGAAGAAATTTCTGTATTAAAGGCCAATTCGCCCAAAGATGTAGAATTGTATGCCAATGATAATTGATTATAAAAATTTTTAAAACGAACTTTATCTTTTATAGAATTAGAATATGAATCTCCAAAATAACGAATGCTAGATTCAAATGTTGTCAAATCGGTTTGATTAAATTCATTAGATTGATATTCGTAAAAGAATTTGTGCTTTACCCAAATTTCATTTTCTGTAGAACTATTGAATTGGTATTTGTGATTCAAAAAAGCACGAGTTCCTTTAAAAAGTGAATTAGCATTACGCATATAAACGTTCAATCTTTCGCGATTGTTATATGGTGCATCACTTGATTCAAACAAATCGATATCTGTAATTCCTCCGTTTTCTTGATTCATGATGTCTTGAAAAACAAAGTTCATTTGAAGATAATATTTTTCGTCTTTTGTATTATAAGAACCTCCTAATTTGAAATTCCCGATTGAATTCAATTCATTTAGATAAGCACCAAGTGAACGTAAAGCTCGATATCCAATAAAAACATTTGTGCGTTCGTTGAAGTTTGTTGTAAAAAGCGTGTTCAGGTTTTGACCTTGTTTTACTACAGAACGATACGACAATTCAGTAAAGGGAGTTGGAACTTTATAATAATTTATATCTTCAATCTGATAATAATTCCATTGCTTAGAACTAAAACCAAAACTGGGATTCATGTGATTATTAATCAAAGAATAATCCAATACATTATAGGTTTGGCCGTCATTAGATAATGATTGAAGACCAAACATATCGCGCCCTAAAAAATTAAGTTGTTGAAATTTTTTTATAGTTAAAGCCGTATCAACTTCAGTTATTTTGTTGTCGTAAGAGATTATTTTATACCAATCAATTGGAGCAATTGAATCTTGACTTGTAACTGATTTAGTAGTAGAATTTTTAGATTCAACATTTGTATTATTTAAAGTTGTTGGATTATTATTTGTTTGATTGACTTTTGTATTATCAATCTTAACATTCTTCTCGTCTTTTATTTTCAATTTATCCGTTCTCTTTACTTGAGCACTCATTTGTAAAGAAAGAATAAAAAAACATAACAGAGCTAAATTGCGCATAAAAAAGATTTTTAGCAAAGTTAGATTTTTTTTCGAATAATTAAGTTTGTTTATAAAAACAAAAAAAGGACGTCGATTGACGTCCTTTTAAATTTATTTAAAAAACTAGTTATTAATAACCAGGATTTTGTTGTCCTTTTATAATAGGGTTTGAATTTAATTCCGAAGTTGGTATTGGTAAAGTCATTCTATGATCTGTTACAGGCAAACCTGCTGTTGTACCATTAACAATAGCATCTTTAGAATAACGTTGGAAACCAGGAGAACCTGCTTTAGCACCAATACGCTTCATATCTAAATAACGATGTCCTTCAAAAGCAAATTCAACTCTTCTTTCAGCAAGAATAGCTTTCCAAGCTTCTTGAACATTGGTAAAAGGAGCTTGACGAACTAAAAGTGAACGATCGTGAGAACGATTTGCTCTCAAAAAGAAAAGAATTCCTTCAACACTATTACCATTTTGACCATCTGTATATAATGAATTTATAGATGTAGCTGTTGAATTAATTTCTCCAGCATTAGCACGTGCTTCAGCAATTGCTAAATAAATGTCTGCCGAACGCATTACTGGAATATTATTTTGCAATGGCAAACTTTCACTTCTTTTACCTAAATATTTACCAATAAACAATTTATCCTTCGCAACATATTCTGCTTGAGGTAAAGTTTCGTAATCAGCCATTGCAAAAGACCCTCTATATTGAGGACTATTTACATTAGAAACAGCACCTGGTTGATTAAGATACAATACGTTTACCTCATAACGAACGTCATTTCTAGAAACATTAACTTGTTTATTTGTATTAGCAGGATCTAATTTATCCAATTCGTTATATAACGAACGACCCATTTCATAAAAAGGAGATCCATTACTTCCTACAGAAGCAGAATACCAAGCTGAAGCAACAGAAGCATTACCTCTCACACGTTGTAATTGAAAAATTATCTCTTTTGAAATTTCCTTATTATTAAAATAGTCCGCAAAATCTTGAACTGTTCCAATCTGATTTTGAGGAAGAGCAAGAACTGCCTGACCAGATGTGATAACATTAGGGTAATCACCTACCATTGCATATAACTTTGTTCTTATTGCATCCACCAAACCTTGAGTAACATACACACTAGATACTTGTCCTTGAGTAAAATTTAACTCAGCCTCAGATAAATCATCCAAAATAAATTTCTTGATTTCGCTAACAGTAGACCTTCCAATTACTTTTGAATAGTCGTCAGTTTGCATAAAATCAAGCTTCATAATAGAAAGTCCTGAAGGATTAGTATAATTAGGAGTAAAATATGCAAACAATTTGTAATTTGCATAAGCTCTTAATGTTAACAAATTAGCTTTATAATCTTTCAAAAGCTGCAAATCGGCAGCAGATGCAGAAGCCATTAAATCCTCATTAGATTTCAACAATCTATTGATTTGATTAATTACACGGTAATACCCTCCCCAAGCAGAAGAAGCAAATCCATTTCCTGGCTGCATAAGAAAACCATATTCGCCAGAAATTAATCCTTGTCCACCATTAGCTATTCCAATAGCAACTTCGTCAGTAAAAACTGAAACAAACTCAATTTCGCTTTCACCTGGCAATAGAGCATATATTCCCATAAGACCACGTTGAATATCTTTTGGAGTTTTATAAATCTCAGATGGATTAGTGACTTGACCTGGTTGCTCAATGTCAATTGCATCGTTACAAGATGATAATAATCCTGTTAATGCTAATATTAATAATATACCTTTTTTTCTCATTTTAATTTTTTATTAGAATTGAACTTCTACACCAAAAGAAATTGTTCTAGGCGTTGGATATTGCGCCTGATCACTTCCTCTATTACTCTCAGCATCAAAACCTTTCCACTTAGTCCAAGTTAATAAGTTTTCTGCTTGACCATAAACTCTTAAACTAGATAATTTCAATGGTAAAAGATTTTTAGCAGGGAAATTATAACCAACAGTTATATAACGTAAACGTACATAAGAAGCATCTTTTACAAAACGATCAGAAATATTTTCATAAAAAGTATTATTAGCCATTAAACCTGGAATATCTGTATTTGTATTATTCGGAGTCCAAGCGTTTAACAAATCTTTTGATTTATTGAAAGTTGTTATATCATTTGTATCTAAGAAGCTAGAATAGTCATAATCAAAACGGTATGTTTTAAGAGCATATGAAAACTGAGTTGTAACAAAAAATCCTTTGTAATCAAAATCAAATCCGAAACCACCTTGATAAATTGGCATTGAAGATTTATTAGTATATCTTCTGTCTGCATCAGTTGGTGTCTCTGTAGGGTTACCATCCTTATCCATAAACCATAAATTACCGTTTGCTGGATTAACCCCAATATAAGGAACTAAATATAATTGACCTATCATATCACCTTCTCTCATAGTACTTAAACCACTATTCCAAACTACTCCTGTATCACCAGGTAATTTAATAATTTGATTTTTATTATAAGAACCATTCGCATTTAAAGTTAATCTCATATTATCATTCTTAATAACATCTCCTGCGATTAACAGCTCAATACCTCTATTTCTCATACTTCCAATATTAGCTAACAAACCAGTTTGTCCATTGATTGCAGAAATAGGTTTAGTTTGATACAAATCTTTAGTAGTTTTTTGATAAACATCTAAAGATCCACGTAATCTATTTTCAAAAAAACCAAAATCTAAACCAATATTCGCCTGTTCAATTGTTTCCCATTTTAAATCAGGATTTGGCAATTGAGCTAAACCTAAAGACGGATTATTATTATATCCAGCTCCAACTCCATATAGTGTTCTATACAAATTGGCTCCACCAAACAACCCAGAACCTGTAATATCTTGGTTACCTGCAGTACCAAAAGACCCTCTTAATTTCAAATCAGAAACTGCTGTAGCATTTTCCATAAATTTCTCATTGCTAATATTCCAACGAGCCGAAATAGAATAGAAAGTCCCCCAACGATTAGAATCAGCAAAACGGAAAGAAGCATCACGTCTAACTGTTACACCAATACCATATCGAGTATCATAATCATAATCAACATTTCCAAAGTAAGAAAACAAACCTGAAGTTGCTTTACTACCTGAAATTGAAGGAACGTAGAATTCATTATCTTCAGAATAAGGAATCCATCCTGTCCCCGCACCTGGTTGAGAAAAATAAGGATCTAAACCATTTTGAGTTAATGAATTTGATTTATAATGAGCTTTCAAATATTCAATATAAACACCAGCATTAATATTATGTAAACCATAAGATTCAGCCCATTTCAAATAAGAAGTAGAATTAAATGAAAAAGTTTGAGCATATGTTTCACTAGTAAATCCATCAAATTCTTGACCTGTTATATCAGATCCAAAATAAATCGAATTAAATGAATTTGGGTCATCGTAATTAAAAGCATTATTAACTGTATAATCAATACCTATACTTGTACCAGCAGTAAAATTATCTGTTAATTTATAACTAATATTACCTTGAGCAATCATTTTAAATTCATCTTGTTGATATTTAAAATACTGTAATTTATCCATCAACATTAAAGGTGATAATTCTAACCCTCCTCTACCAGAATTAAACATATCAACTAAAGCTTTTCCTGAACCAGGATAATCTCCTGGAGTAATATAAGGTATACCTTGCAAACCTCCCAATACAAAATTAGTATTAACTCCACCAGTTCCTAAACCTGAAGCAACTCTAGACTTAGAATAGTTAGCCGTTACATTTGTTCCATAGTTTATTCTACCATCTTTACTCTTACCATTTAAATTATTTCTAAAATTGAAACGTTTTAAATCTGTATTTTTCAAGATACCTTCTTGATCAGTATATCCCACCGATGTAAACGCGCTCATAGTTTTCGAACCAGAGTTAAAAGACAATGTATGACTTTGGGTAATAGCAGTTCTAAAGAAATAATCTAACCAATCTTGATTTGGTGAATTTTTAATTTCATTTGCTGACCAACTTCTACCTTTAGCTTGATTAGTTTGCTGATAAACACTATTTTCGAAAGCTCTTAATTCAGAACCATTCATTGCGTTGTAATGATTCTTTTGAAGAGTACTCACCCCCGTATTCCCAACATACTTAATAGTTAAATCCTGATCAAAAGCACCTCCTTTGGTCGTAACTACAATCACACCGTTAGCACCTCTGTTTCCATAGATAGAAGTAGCACCTGCGTCTTTCAACACAGTAATATTTTCAATATCATTAGGATTGATACTTCTAAAATTAGCAGACCCCATCGGTACACCATCAATTACAAATAAAGGCTCTACATTTCCGTTGATAGACCCGATTCCTCGCAAAATCACAGTTGTATTACTAGAACCAGGTTGCCCAGAACCAGTACTAATATTTAAACCTGGAACTTGCGCCTGTAAAGTCTGAACAAAAGAAGCATTAGGTCTTCCTTCAATTGTTTTAGAACTTACAGTTGAAGCTGCAATATTTGATTTTGGCTTAGATGTAGTTCTGTAAGCATCAATTACGACACCTGTCAACTCAGTATCTTCATCAGCAACCAATGAAAAATTTAAAACATTAGAAACCCCAACTGTTGCTTTTTGTGTTTTAAATCCTAAAAAATGCACAATTATTTTCTCTCCTTGCGCAGCATTAATAGAGTATTTCCCATTTTCGTCTGTATCAACACCACGTGTTGTACCTTCTACCAAAATGGTAGCCCCTGGAATTGGATCCCCATAGTCTTTTGAAGTTACTACTCCAGTAACAACTTTAGTTTGCGCGAACGAAAACTGGAAAGTCAAAACTGATAACAGTAACAAAATCCAAGTAAACTTTGACTTCATATAAAATTATTTTGAATTAGTTATTCAACAAAACTAACATTTTTTTATAAGATAACAAATTTTTAACACATAAAATATACACATTCAAAAAACTATTATTCAAAAAAAAACTGTCAAAAATTGACAGTCTTTCATTAATCAAGCACATTTACTATTTAATCACAACTTTTCTTGTATCAACATTGCCATTTTTTGTAATTTTAACAACATAAACACCTGCGCTAAATCCAGAGACATTAACACTTGCATCACCATCAAAATTAAACAATGTATCATTTTGAAACACTTTCTTACCTAGCATATCGTAAATTGTAACTTTTGCATTTTCAATAGTATTAAAATCAGCAGAAAAACTCAACACATCAGTAGCAGGATTTGGGTAAATACTTAAATTTTCAAATCTAAACTGCTCTGAAGAGACATTAGGCTCAGCAAACGAAACTATTCCACCCGACACAATCAAAGAAAACTTCTGGTTACCACCTGTCAAACTCCCTTTATGAGTAATCTTAATTCTATACGTTCCTGCTTCTGCTAATTCATCAAAACCTCCAAAATAAACAATTTTTTCAATTGGATCAACATCATTATCTCCTTTAGCCGCGTACAATTGACTAGGAAGCCAAGATTTATTTAATTTATAAGGCAAACCAACAGGTGTAACTAAATTATTATCATTAGGCCCATATATCCTCATATCTAAATCATTAATCAAAACTGGAACGCTTGAATCTGTCGCACTAACCACATTTCCTGGCAAATCAGTCCAAGCCATAGTAGCATATAACTTCTGAGTTCCATCTAAAACTACATCTAAATCATAACTTTGTCCATTTTCAAGTTGCAACTCCTTAAAAACCGCAGTTCCAGCACCTTCAAAAGCGTCCTTCATTATCTTAGCGCCACCTTCTGCATTAATCACACCCCATCCAAAAATTGGACTTGGACCACCTGGAGTTGTATTTAGCACATTTGAATCCCTTAATTCATAAACTCCTGCCTCACTAGCAGTATGAGCCATTAAAGCTTTTAAAGAAGCTGCCCTCATATTTTCTTTTCCTAAAAAAGCATGCAATTCTTTAAAATACTGTTGCCACAAAGCAAAAACACCCGTAACTGAAGGAGCTGCCATCGAAGTTCCATCCATAATTTCATAAGTATTTGTCGATCCAGCACTCGGCATACTTGAAGAATACACATCTACACCTTTAGCAGAAATATCTGGTTTAATTCTAAAATCATCTGTAGGCCCCCATTGGCTAAAACTTGACATTACAGCTGAACTTGTATTTACATATGAGGTAAACCCTTCAATCGCAGCAACAACAACAGCATTTTTAGAAACAGCCGCATGCGTTAATAAGTCATAACCATTTCTACTTGAATTTAAATAAAGACCAGAAAACTTTCTCTCTCGATCATTTCCCGCAGCAATAACCGGTAAATAATTAGGCGCTTCACTAGTCACAACATCAATTTGTCTCGATTCATTAGTATAACGTCCAAAAACACCAGGATTATTAACAAAATTATCATTTCGAGTTCCGTAAGAATGATTAGAAACTAATAAACTAAGAGCTGCCTGAGTTGCCATTTCAGATATATCATTTTGCCAAGTATTAGACCATAAAAAACCTTGAAACGCCAAACCTCTAGCTGAAGATTGACTAGAACCATTTCCAATCATAGTTCCCGAAACATGTGTAGCATGATTTCTACCTTCTTGCAATTCAGTAGCATCTAAACCAGGAATTGTAGTCTGACCATCTTTATTAGTCACTCGAGCAATACCTAAATTAGGATGTGAAGCCTGCGGCTGTCCTCCATCCCAAATACCTAAAGTCATTAACTGCCCTTCAATAGTAATACCTAATGATCCTCCTCCGTATAGATGTTGAGCTCTAGCAGTCTGAACTGAACTTTTTGTTGGAGTATTATTATATGATTTGTAATACAACACTTCTCCCGTTTCTTCATCAACCCCTTTTAAAGAAAACAAACCTCCATCAACATCAATTCCACCGATAGGTAAGTTCATTTCTTTAGCAACCTCTAAGCCTTTAACATAACTTGCCTCAGATTTTTGTTTTAACTCAACAGCTAATTGTTCTAGTTTTTTTAAATCATAATCTTTAACAATTTTTTTTCTCCCTTCTGCAGTTTGAGAATACCCATTAAAAGTCAAAGATCCTGCAAGAACAAGAAAAAATAATTTAGATAATTTACATTTCATTGTATAGATTTTTATTGTTGTTAGAATTATTTTTAATTTACATAAGTTACCAAAGTTATAAAAAAAAAAATTATCTGTTATATTTGTTCAAATTTTTTAACAATGTTGGAATTAAATAAATCGAACTTTAAATTTGAAGCAGGTACCGATGAAGCTGGAAGAGGCTGTTTAGCTGGCCCTGTGACTGCCGCAGCTGTAATAATCAAAGATTCTACTTTTCTTCAAAATGTTAACGATTCAAAACAATTAAACCTTAAAAACAGAACAATCCTTAAAAAACTAATCGAATCAGAAGCAACATTTCATGCTTTTTCACATATTTTTGAAAATGAAATAGATGAGATTAATATTTTAAACGCATCTATAAAAGCAATGCAAGATTCTATTTCGAAACTGGAAATCGAACCTGAATTTATAATAGTTGACGGCAATCGTTTTAAACCATATAAAGAAATTCCTTACGAATGTATAATAAAAGGCGACGCTAAATACCTTAGTATTGCCGCAGCTTCGATTATTGCAAAAACAAAAAGAGACGAATACATGGATTTAATTCATGAAGAATTTCCGATGTATAACTGGAAACAAAACAAAGGTTATCCAACTAAAGAACATAGAAAAGCTATTCTCGAATACGGTCCATGCAAATACCACAGAATGTCATTTCGATTATTACCCAAACAACTAAAATTAGACTTATAAAAAGGTACTATAACATAAACTGTGTAAATAGAAAAAATAATGGGGTTTTAAAACCCCATTATTTTTTTGTTTAAATTTAAATACTACATAGTCTTATGAGAAAAGAAGTTTTATTATCGGATGAATTTTTAAAGCAATTCAAAACAAGCGAAAGACCTAAATGGTTTCCTTGCCCAATTACAAAAACGTGGTTTAAAAGCAATTTAAACGGTGAACTAAATGCACACCTAGGATATGATAAACATGAGAAATCAAGTGTGTCAAATTCTAGAAACGGATATTCTAACTAGAAAGTAAAAATTTCTTTTTGCGAATCTCAAATTCAAGTTCCTAGAGATAGACAAGCTACTTTCAATCCAATGATTGTTCCTAAAAGACAAAACATGGTAGACGGATTAGAGAACGTAATTGTATCTTTATACGCTAAAGGAATGAGTGTTAACGATATTGAAGGACAAATTAGAGAAATGTACAATTTTGATATTTCTACGTCAACTATATCCCGATAACAGAGTCGGTCTCAAATGATATTATAGCTTGGTAAAATCGACCATTAGATCTCGTTTATTTGATCGTTTGGATGGATGATATCGTCTTTAAAGTTCGTGAAGGTTCAAAGGTTACAAATAAGACAATTTATCTTGCTGTAGGATTGATCAGAGATGGTAAAAAAGAGGTTTTAGGTATGTGGTTAGAAAAAAATGAAAGTGCAAGTTTTTGGTTAGGTGTACTAACAGATTTAAAAGCACGCGGTGTGGAAGACATCTTAATTACAGCCACTGACAATTTAAATGGCTTTACTCAAACGATTAAAAATGTATTTCCTCAATCACAAACACAGATCTGTGTGGTTCATCAACTGCGAAGTAATCATGAATTCCGTAATTAAACAATAAAAAAATGAATAAATCATAAATTCAGCACGTTACGTGGTATGGAAAGATAAGAAGGAATTTTCAAAAGATATGAAACAAATTTATGATGCTACAACCAAACAAGCTGCTAAAAGTGCTTTAGAAGATTTTGCAAACAAATGGAGTCATAAATATCCATATGCGATAAAATCTTGGGAAGAAAACTGAGAAGAACTTACGGCATTCTTCGATTTTCCTATAGAAATCAGAAGGTTAATTTACACCATTAATCTAATCAAAAATCTAAATGGTAAGATCAGAAAATACACCAAAAATAAATTATCATTCCCCACGGACGATGCTGTTTAAAATCCGTATATATGGCATTAAGAGAAGCTACCAAAAAATGGTCAATACCAATCCAAAATTAGGGATTAATCCTCAATCAGTTCTTAACTATATTTGAAAAAAGGGTTCAACTTTAATTAAAAGTCAAACCCCATTATTTTAAAACTTACACACTTTTTAGGATAGTGTCTATAAAAAATGAGGTGTAATTAACACCTCATTTTCATTTTAACTAATTCAAAATAATCAATATCCCTCGTTCTGAGTCATTGCACTTGCATTTATTTCTGTCAATGGAATCGGAAAAGCTATCCTAAAATGACCATAAGGATATATTTCTGTCATTCTTGGATTTGAAGGCACAGTCATTCTCAGTCTCATTAAATCATCAAATCTAAATCCTTCAAACATTAATTCTTTTCTTCTTTCTAACAAAACATCATTTAGCGTAGCTGTTGTCAAAGGCGAAACCCCTCTTTCTGCGCGTATCTGATTCAAATAACCAAGTACATTAGCAGGACTAATATGAGCAGAAGCCTCAGCTGCATTTAAAATTATTTCCTCTAAACGCATAACCACAACATTATCGGAATAAGTTGTATACTTACCAACATTTCGCAAATTCGCACCTTCTTGAGCTACAATAGTTAATCTTATATCAGTTGGATCAAATAAACTGGTAACTTGAGATTGTGCAACAATATCTCCATAAGCATTTCCGTTATAAATTTCAAATAAACTTTCATTACCTAAATTATCATTAGAAGGCATTGATAACTCAAAAACAGAATTTACATTGATAATATTCCCTGTAAATTGAGAAGCAAAACTTGCTTCAGGAATAACCAAACCTCCTTCTGCAATAGCGTCATTTGCAGCATCCAAAGCTACTTGATAATCCTCAGGATAAAATGTAGCAAAATATAATGCCACTCGAGATTTTAACCCTAAAGCCATTTGTTTAGTTATCTTAACTTTATTTGTATTAAGCGTTATTAAATCAATAGCTTCATCTAAATCTTGATAAATTAAATTTCTAACCTCGGCAAAAGTTTTTCTAGTAGTATTTACTCCTAAAGCTTCTTCAGAATTCGCAACAGCATATGTTACATAAGGTATAGCCAATGCATTAACACCACCTTGTCCATCTATATGTTGTTGCCCATATAGTTTTAACAAATCAAAATGTCCCATAGAACGAGCTACAAGTGCCTGTCCTTTATAATCATTAATTCTATCCTGATCCCCTACAACTTCATTAGCATTAATAATTAAATTTGCATTTAATATCGTTTTATATATAGCTATCCATGTATCGGCAGAGTAAGCATCTCCTATATTTACGCGCATTTCAGAAACAGTAACAAAACGATTTGAAGAACCTATCGAATAAGCATCATCAGTTCTTGCTTCATTAAAAATGATATAATCTCTACCATAATAAGCTACGTCTCTCATTTTTTTATACATCCCATTCGCTACAAAATCCAAATCAGACTCACTTTTTAATGGTTCAGTATTTAAATCTCTATCTACTGACAATTCAGGCTCTAAACTATCTTTAGAGCACGAAAAAAGAGCCAAAGCTACCATAGAGAATAAACTAATTTTTATTATTATCTTTTTCATACAATTTAAAATTTAACGTTAACTGAAAAAATAATTGATTTTACGGGAGGTGACACAAAGCTTACATATCCGTAAGATCCATCTCCTGCATTTGAACCGACTTCTGGGTCATATTTTAAAGATTTATCTTTTGTCCATGTATATAAATTTGTACCTCTTACAGAAAGAGTCAAACCAGAAATATTAAGTTGTTTTAAATCATTTGAATCAAAATTATATCCAAAAGAAACATCTCTAAGTCTTATATAATCACCATCTTTTAAGAAGCGTGTTGATGGACGATGTGCATCATTACCTCCGAAAGTTAATTTTGGAACATCTGTTACATCACCTGGCTGTTGCCAACGATCGCTAATATAATCTGTTGAATTATAATTCAACAAAGAAGTAGCTGTAGTACCTTGAACATAAAGTCCCCAATCTTCATACACTTTATTTCCTCCTGAAAACACAAAACTTGCACCTGCAAAGAAATTATTAAACTCAACCTGAGTACCAAAACCTCCAGTATAAGTTGGCAAAGCACTTTCACCTATCCAAGCTACTTTTGCATCATTGTAAACATTAGTAGTAGCTCCACCTTTTCCATCTACATACCAAAGTGGGTCTCCTGTTTGAGAATCTACTCCTGCATATTCTCTCATACGCCATTCTCTAAGCATATGTCCTTCTTCAATACCATTAAACGATCCGTAGATAGTCATTTTCTTACCTAATGGATCCAATGGCATCGATATCACTTTATTCTTAACTGTACCTACATTTCCAAAAAGCGTCCATGAAAACTTATCTGTATCGATTACTTTAGCACTAAATTCGAATTCAAGTCCAGTATTTTTCATATCTCCTGTATTCTTAAGAATACTTGTATATCCAGTTGTTTTAGAAATAGGAAAATTCAACAACAAATCTGTCGTTAAAGATTGGTAATATGCAATAGAACCAGTAATTCTATCATTTAAAAACCCGAAATTTAAACCTATATCTGTTTTTGCTACTTTCTCCCAAGTAATTTTATCTCCTAATTGTTTAGGAACAAAGCCAGTTTGTCCATCATATCGATCTGTTTCTAATAAATTTTGATACAAGTTTCTTCCGATACCAGAGTTACCTGAAGTTCCATAAGAACCTCTTAACCGCAAAGTTGAAATTGTTTGATTTTCGATTAAGAAATCTTCATTCATAATATTCCATCCTAAACCAACAGACCAAAAAGTCCCCCAACGATCATCAGGATTAAACTTAGAATTACCCTCTCTTCTAATCGAAGCATCTAACAAATATTTATTTTGAAACGAATAGTTTAACAAACCTAAGAATGATAAATTAGCTTCGTCGTCGAAACGTGCAAAAGCGTTATAATTTGCAGAGGCATTACCCAACATATTAAATCCGACTGGTATATTTTGTCCGTAACCGTATAAATAGTTTATTTTAAGCTTTTCATATTCCATTAAAACTTTCGTGTCGAATTTATGATCATCACCCAAATAAAATCTATAATCAAAACTATTCTGAGTATTATATCTATAAAACGTTTGTGTTGAATTTGATGCTTGACCATCTATACCTTGTCCATCTCCATGAATTGGATTTGCATAATTTCTATAGAAAGCATAAGTAAAATCATTGGAAAATTGAGTAGTGAATTTAAAATTTTCAGTTATTTTATATGAAAGCCTATTATTATTAATAATTCTTATTACATCATTTACATTTATATTATTAGGTAAAGTATATAATGGATTGTGAAGACCCGAAAGATAATCGCTATCTATATTCAATGAACCATCAGAATTATATGCAGGATTCCAAGGACTCATAAAATATCTAATTAAATTAGGATTAGAAAAAAAGGCTCCTTGCTCAAAAATACCTTCCTGCTTAACATTTGAAACATTTGCACTAAAAGCAAAATCAATTCTATCAGACAATTTCCTATCAAAAGTAAACATTCCAGTTACACGTCTAAAATCTGATCCAATAACCGTTCCTTCGGTTTTATTATATCCAAGTGATGCATAAAAATTTGATTTTTCATCTCCACCAGTTGCCGAAAGATTGATAATACTAACTAATGCATTTTTATTTTGCATCATTTTATTCCAATCATTTACAGGCTTTCCTGAATTAATCCAATTTTGAAGAGGCGCCGTTTCAACTGGATAATCAGCTATTAACTGTTGATACACTAAATTAGGATCAAAAGCCCCACCTCCGTTAAAAGTATTATTATAAGCCTCTAAAAGGTAATTGTATTTTTCTTCACCAGACAAACTTCTAGGCCCTTTAACAGCTAAGTTTTGAATACCTACTGAAGAAGAAAACTCATATCTAGTTTGACCAACTTTTCCTCTTTTAGTCGTAATTAAAATTACTCCATTTGCACCTCTAGCTCCGTAAACAGAAGTTGCACCTGCATCTTTTAAAACGGTCATAGATTCTA
The DNA here is from genome assembly GCF_013389595.1 of Flavobacterium sp. I3-2. Classification (NCBI taxonomy): domain Bacteria; kingdom Pseudomonadati; phylum Bacteroidota; class Flavobacteriia; order Flavobacteriales; family Flavobacteriaceae; genus Flavobacterium; species Flavobacterium sp. I3-2. The sequence goes on along the minus strand of NZ_CP058306.1, from coordinate 1,431,326 downwards.
TATCATTACTATTGATAGTTGACAAAGCAGAAAAAGAAGAAGACTCTTTACTATTTCCAGAAAGATTAAAATTATTGACTGGTACTCCATCAATAACAATTAACAGATCATTACTAGATGAAATAGAATTCATACCACGAATACGAATCTGCTGAGACGAACCTGGCGTTCCTGAATCACCTGCAATTTGTAAACCAGCTACTTTACCTTGAAGTGCTTGATCTGCCGAAACCATAGGAGCTTTACTAATTTCTTCTCCTGAAATTTTAACTACATTTCCAGTAACTTCATTTTTATTTTTTTTCTGACCATAACCCAAAATCACAATTTCCTCGAGCATCCCTTCTTCTTCAACTAGATTTACATTTATAATTTTAGAAGTCCCAACTGTTCTTGTCTCGGTTTTCATTCCAATAAAACTAAAAGTAAGAACATCCCCTTTAGTTACTTTTATCGAATAAGCTCCATTTTCATCCGTATTTACACCTTCTTGTGTACTTGAGATAACCACATCAACTCCAAAAACAGGCACTCCTCCAGAAGTTACTTTACCAGAAACAATTTCCTTTTCTTGGGCTAATGAAAACTGAAAACTAAATATTGAACAAATCAACATAAGTTTAAAAATTACATTTTGTTTCATAAACCACTTTTTTATTATTAACAAATTTTAACAAAAAAAATAATAAAAAAAAATTATTTTATTAATTTTTATATATTTAAAAAAATAAAAACCAAAAAAAAACAATAAAAACACATAAATCATATAAAATATAATCAAAAAAACACATCTTTTTTAGATGTGTTTTTTATAAAAAATCATTTTTCTAGTTAATTACACTTTAAACAAATTCATTAAATGCTTTGTGATTTTTTCTTTTACTTCTTGTTCATCGACAAATTTTACACCCAATTCATTATTTAAAGTCGCAACTGCTTTACCACGAATTCCACACGGAATAATATGGTCAAAATAACCTAAATCGGAATTTACATTTAGAGCGAAGCCGTGCATCGTAACCCAACGAGAAGCTCGCACTCCCATGGCGCATATTTTTCTAGCAAATGGTGTTCCTACATCAATCCAAACTCCAGTCTCTCCTTCACTCCTTGTCCCTTTCACACCATATTCTGCAAGCGTTAAAATAATAGCCTCTTCTAAAAAACGCAAATATTTATGAATATCAGTAAAGAAATTTTCCAAATCAAAAATCGGGTAACCTACAACTTGTCCAGGTCCATGATAAGTAATATCACCTCCGCGATTAATTTTATAAAAAGTCGCACCTTTTTCTGCCAATTGCGATTCACTTAATAACATATTCGACATATCTCCACTCTTTCCTAACGTATAAACATGTGGATGTTCGACATAAAGTAAATAATTCGGTGTTTCAATTGTTGTATTGTTTTTTCGGTTTTCAGACTTTATGGACAAAATATCTTGAAATAAAGCTTCTTGAAAATCCCAAGTTTCTTTATAATCTTTTAAACCAAGCTCTTTAACTATAATCTTTTTATTCATTTTATTTAGAAATATCAATTGTATTTGGGATTATTTAAAATAATTAATGCAGCAATTACTCCAGGAATCCATCCTGCTAAAGTCAATAAAAAAACGATAACTATAGAACCACATCCTTTATCTAAAATAGACAAAGGAGGAAAAATAATCGCTAACAAAACGCGCCAAATACTCATTTTAAAAAATTTAACAAAACAAATTTACAATAATTCCTTTGTAAAAGGAGATTTTTAAGCGATTACAATTCCAAAAAATTATATCTTTGCATGTTAAATAATTTTATATTAAAATAATCATGCAACTTTCAGAACAAGAAATCATCAGAAGAGAGAAATTGAGCAAGTTAAAAGAACTTGGCATCAATCCATATCCAGCTAATTTGTTTCCAGTAAATCATACTTCGAAGCAAGTCAAGGAAACTTTTGAAGAAGGTAAGAAGGTTATTGTTGCAGGTCGTTTAATGAGTGTTCGCGACCAAGGAAAAGCTTCTTTTGCAGAATTACAAGATGCTGAAGGTCGAATTCAGTTATATTTAAACAGAGACGTAATTTGTCTTGACGAAGACAAAACATTATACAACCAAGTTTTCAAAAAATTAATCGATTTAGGAGATTTTATTGGAATCGAAGGTGAATTATTCACAACACAAGTTGGTGCAAAATGTATTCGTGTATCAAATATTACGCTATTAAGCAAAACATTAAGACCGCTTCCGCTTCCAAAAGTGGATGAAGAAGGCCATGTTTTTGATGCTTTTACAGACCCAGAATTACGTTACCGTATGCGTTACGTCGATTTAGTTGTAAATCCTCAAGTAAAAGACGTTTTTGTTAAAAGAACAAAGCTTTTCACTGCTATGCGCGACTTTTTTAACCGTGCTGGATATATGGAAGTTGAAACTCCGGTTTTACAATCAATTCCTGGAGGAGCAGCTGCACGACCATTCATCACACATCACAACGCATTAGACATTCCATTATACATGCGTATCGCAAATGAGTTATATCTAAAAAGATTAATTGTTGGTGGATTTGACGGTGTTTACGAATTTGCTAAAAACTTCCGCAACGAAGGAATGGACCGTACACACAATCCAGAATTTACTGTTATGGAAATCTATGTAGCTTACAAAGACTACAACTGGATGATGGAGTTCACAGAGAATCTTTTAGAATACTGTGCGCTACAAGTTAACGGAACTACAGAATCTAATTTTGGAGAACATAATATTAATTTTAAAGCACCATACGCGCGTGTAACGATGACCGATGCGATTAAGCAATTCACTGGTTTTGATATTACGGGTAAATCTGAGCAAGAAATTTTCAAAGCTGCAAAAGCAATGGGAATTGATGTGAACGAAACCATGGGTAAAGGAAAATTAATCGATGAGATTTTTGGTGAGAAATGCGAAGGAAACTTCATTCAACCAACTTTTATTACTGATTATCCAAAGGACATGTCACCTTTAACAAAAGAACATAGAGATAATCCTGAATTGACAGAACGTTTTGAGTTAATGGTTTGTGGAAAAGAAATTGCAAATGCATATTCTGAGCTTAACGACCCAATTGACCAACGCGAACGTTTCGAAGCGCAAATGGCACTTTCAGAACGTGGAGATGACGAAGCCATGTTTATTGACCAAGATTTCTTAAGAGCTCTAGAATATGGAATGCCTCCAACTTCTGGATTAGGAATTGGAATGGACCGATTAATTATGTTCTTAACAAACAATCCATCAATCCAAGAAGTATTATTTTTCCCTCAAATGCGACCAGAAAAACCTGCTCCTACATTTGAGTTATCTGCTGAAGAAAAAATTATCGTTGGCATTCTTGAGAAAAACGAAAACCGTTTTGATTTAGTACAACTTAAATTAGAAGCTGGCTTAAGCGGAAAGAAATGGGATGCTTCAATGAAAAATTTAGCAAAACATGGTTTAACTTCGGTTGAAGTTAACGGAGACAACAAAACAGTTGTTTTAAAATAAATAAAAGCGGACTTCGGTTCGCTTTTTACTTTTAAATATAATCAATATTCCTTGTTATTTTATGTTATAATAACAAAATAAAACAACATATCACACAAAGAAAACAACGTTATCAAAAAAAAATTAAATTTTTAATAAACAATAACACTAATATTCTTTTTTTATTTACAGAAATTGTTTAGTTTTGAAAGTATTAAATTGATTTTAGTCATGAAAAAAATAATATTATCCTTTTTATTTGTTACTTGTTGCGTTACAATGAATGCACAAAACATTATTGACAGAGCTACAATTAAAAGTTCTCCTAATCAAGTAGTAGAATTTTCGGTAGAAGATGTAAAATTATTAAAAGAAAACTTTAATCAAATTTCAGAAAGTCAAGCAAAATTTTTATTTCAGTTATTTGAAATTAAATACTCTGCTTTATCAAGAGATTTAACTGAACAAGAATTAATTGAATTAACCGATTCAATGAAAGCAAGAACCAGAGCTGTTTTAGGAGATGATTTATATCTAGAAATATCACAAAATCAAGAACTTTTTTACAGAATGACTGGTTTAGCCTATTTAGCAAAACAATAAAATTTGTTATTATAGAAGCAGATAGATTTCTTATTAACACGCAATTTAAACTTCAATATCAACAACAATCCTTCAAATATCATTTTATAATCTAAAATAAATTATTGAACGAAATTAAATAGATAATAATGAAAAAAATATTACTATCCCTTGCATTTATTGCTATCAGCATTTCAGCGAACGCACAAACTGCGGTTGACAGACAAACTATAAAAGATAATTCTAACGTTTTGACTCCATTTATTGATGGAGACATTAACTTAATTTCTACGAATTTTAGTACAATTTCAGAAATCCAACTAAAACAGTTACAAAGATTATCATACTACAAATATGTTACTTTATCTTCTGAAATGGCTGGCGAAGAATTAGAAACTTACATTAATGAAGTTAAAACACAAATGGAAGAAATTCTTGGTACTGCCTTATATACACAAGTTTCACAGAACGAAGCTGTATTTAATATTATTTCTGGCGAAGTATATTTAAATACACCTCACGTAGAAGAACAATCTTAGACATAAAACAAAAAAAACGCTTTTACAAGCGTTTTTTTTTGTCATATTTCTTTAGTTACTTTATCTATAACTCGAATAGTTTCATCTAAATCTGCATAAGACAAAGCATCGGTTATAAACCAAGTTTCATATGAAGATGGCGCAATATAAACTCCATTTTCAACTAATTTATGAAAGAAGTCTTTGAAATAAGGTGTATCTCCTTTTCCGGCAGTTTCAAAATCGGTAACTTCTCCTCCACAAAAGAAAATCGAAATCATAGAACCTACTCTATTAATTACGTGTTCGACATTATTTTTAGTTAAAACTTGACGAATACCTTTTTCTAAATAAGCTGTTTTCTCATCTAAACGATTGAATAACTCAGTATCTTTATTAATCTCTTGCAACATAGCTAGACCAGCAGCCATTGCCAATGGATTTCCTGATAATGTTCCTGCTTGATAAACTGGACCAACTGGAGATAAATAATCCATAATTTCATTACGAGCAGCAAAAGCACCAACTGGTAATCCTCCACCAATTACTTTCCCAAAAGTTACGATATCAGCATTAATTCCAAAAAGTTCTTGAGCGCCACCTTTTGCAAGTCTAAAACCTGTCATCACTTCATCAAAAATCAATAATGCACCGTTGGCATCACAAAGAGAACGAAGTCCTTCTAAAAAACCATTAATTGCAGGTACGCAACCCATATTTCCAGCAACTGGCTCAATGATGATACAAGCAATTTCATTTTTATTTAAATCGAATAATTCTTTTACTGAATCTAAATTATTGTAATCTGCCAATAAAGTATCCTGTGCTGTTCCTTTGGTAACTCCAGGACTATTAGGCACACCAAAAGTACTTAATCCACTTCCTGCTGAAATCAAAAACGAATCTGAATGTCCGTGGTAACAACCTCTAAATTTAATAATCTTTTCACGTCCTGTAAATCCTCTTGCTAAACGAACCGCGCTCATACAAGCTTCTGTCCCTGAATTTACAAAACGAATTTTATCAATATTTGGAACCATCGAAACAGCTAATGCTGCGATTTCAGTTTCAATTTCAGTTGGCATACCAAACGAAGTTCCTTTTTTAGCTTTTTCAACAACCGCATTAACTACAGGTTCATAAGCATGACCTAGTAACATCGGCCCCCAAGAATTGATGTAATCAATCAATCTATTTCCATCCTCATCATACAAATAAGCACCTTTAGCTTCTTTAACAAAGATTGGAGTGCCTCCAACAGATTTAAAAGCTCTAACTGGCGAATTCACTCCTCCAGGAATTACTTTTTGTGCTTCTAAAAATAATTGACTACTTCTTTGATACAACATATTATTTAACTTTTAATGTTTGTCCTATTTTGATATTATTATCTGATATATTATTTATTTCTTTCAACTCATCAACTGACATATTAAATCTTCTTGAAATGGAGTATAAAGTGTCACCTTGAGTTATTTTATATTCATTTGAATAATCTATTTTTTGTTTTTTTGGAACTTCATATTTATAATCATTACCCAAAACTAAATTATCATATTTATATAATTCATGACGTTCGATGATATCGATTAATTTCTGAGCATATTTTGGGTCAGTAGCATATCCAGCATTTTTTAATCCGTTAGCCCAAGCCACATAATCTTTTTTATCTAACGAAAAAAGTTGTTGATATCTAGACCTATTAACCAAAAAATTGGAATGGTCAGAAAACGATTCTAATGGAGATTTATATTTTCGAAAACATTCATCAGGCGCATCGTCAGTGAATGCGACCGATTCACCTTCCCAATTACTGGCACATTTAATTCCGAAATGATTATTCGCTTCACGCGACAATGTTCCAGTTCCTGAACCTGATTCTAAAATTCCTTGAGCTAACTTAATACTTGCAGGAATCCCGAACATCTTCATATTTTCCATCGCTACAAATTTATACGTATCAATATATTCTTGAACCATTATATTTGTAACCGAAACTTTTGAAGTTGCTTCAAGCCTTTCTGTTTTTCCTTTTGTTGATTTAGCATTAGATTTTGAAACCGACTTTGATTTCTTATCCTTTTTATCTTTTTTAGAATATTCAGAACGAATCTTTTCGCGAGTTGCATTATCTCTAGCAGAACTACAACCGACACAACAAAGAGCAACCAAAACTAAAAGTAATTTTTGCATATTTATTTTTGTAATATTTTAGCGTTTAAACCCTGTAAACCACCTGTATGAATCGCTAATATTTTTGAACCTGGTTTGAAACAATTATTTTTTATCATATCAAATAAACCAAAAAACATTTTACCCGTATAAATAGGTTCAATTTTAAAATTTTGATTTTGATTAAAATATTCGACAAAATCTACCAATTCAGATGTTGTTTTCGCATAACCTCCAAAATGATAATCGCGAATCAATTTCCAATTTTCTTTAGTTGTAAACTGAGAAATTTCATCTTGTAAAAAATTCTCTTTCAAAGCCGGAAATCCTAAAACCTTTTGATTTTCAGAAGAACTATTTATAATACCAGAAATGGTTCCACCAGTTCCAATAGCGCTACAAAGATAATTGAAATTAACATCATCTTCAACCAAAATTTCTTCGCAACCTTTCACCGCCAAAGCATTTGTTCCACCTTCAGGAATCATATAAAAATCACCAAATTGTAAACGCAATTTCTCAATAAAATTTTCGGACATCTTATCTCGATAATCGGTTCGCGTAACAAAATCAAAACGCATCCCATTTTCGAAAGCCAACTTTAAAGTTTCGTTATCCATGAATTTATTTGCCAATTCATCACCACGAATAATTCCAAGAGTTTCAAAACCAAAAATACGACCGGCAGCAGCAACAGCCGCAATATGATTGGAATATGCACCGCCAAAAGTCAACAACTTAGAAAAACCCAAACGTTGCGCTTCGTATAAATTGTATTTTAATTTTCTGAATTTATTTCCCGAAATTTCAGCATGCAAAACATCTTCACGCTTCACAAACAATTCAATCGAAGTTTTGAACGGTAAAAAAACACGTTCATTAAAACTTGCATTTCCGGGACTTATTTCAAATATTTCAGGAAGCTGAACCATTTTCTTTTTTCTAAATAATGTAAATTTCTTTCGTTTTCGTAAGCTTCTTTTTCAAAACTAATCTCACGGTAAGCTTTCATCCTATCTTTCAGAATTAAAAAACGAATAAAAAACTCAATTCCATACCAAATAAAAAAGAAAATAACTAACATTTCTAATTGTTGTCTCAGATGAATTCTTTCATGAAAAAGCAAAATAGTATTTGCTTTTAATTTCTGATTTCTTAGAAAAACAAAAGGAAAAATGGTAATTCCAACAAAACCACTCGGAACCAAATACTTACTAACAACAATTAACATAAACACAAAGTTAATACAAAAGCTTAAAACCTAAATAAACAAACACGAAATATTACAAATAAACCGATTTTCCGAATACATTTTTATTATTTTTGTAAAAAGTAGCGAAATATGAAAGAAGAACTTGTTTTGGGAGTCGATTATTATGTTGCCGATGCAGGATATCGTATTTTCACCGCTCACTACTTATCAAAACGCGGTTACTGCTGTAAAAGCGGATGCAAACACTGTCCGTACGGATTTGATAAAAAAACAGGATTAATCAATAAATAAGGGCGTGCCCCAAGGGTCGGGCTTTTTGTTTTATCTTTTCTATTTGGCTTTAGCTTCGCTCAGTCAACTAAAAAAGGATATCACTTCAATCCCTCACGCAACAACTATTACAAAACCATTAAATTATGACATTTAAAGAAGCCTTTCAACAAGGAATTCCTGCAGTTTTACCTGCTCCAAAACCTTATGAATCTGATATAAATCACGCACCTAAGCGAAAAGAAATTCTTACAAACGAAGAAAAAAAGTTAGCCCTAAGAAATGCTTTACGTTATTTTGAACCGCAACATCACGAAGTTCTTCTTCAAGAATTCAAAGAAGAATTAGAAAAATACGGACGTATTTACATGTATCGTTTCCGTCCAGATTACAAAATGTACGCACGCGACATTAACGAATACCCAGGAAATTCGTTACAAGGAAAAGCCATCATGATGATGATTCAAAACAATTTGGATTATGCCGTTGCGCAACATCCACATGAATTAATCACTTACGGTGGAAACGGAGCTGTTTTCAGCAACTGGGCGCAATACTTATTAACCATGAAATACTTGTCTGAAATGACAGACGAACAAACCTTGGTTATGTATTCTGGTCATCCGATGGGATTATTTCCATCCCATAAAAACGCTCCAAGAGTTGTAGTTACCAACGGAATGATGATTCCGAATTATTCAAAACCAGACGATTGGGAAAAATTCAATGCGCTTGGTGTAACTCAATACGGACAAATGACCGCTGGTTCTTACATGTACATTGGTCCACAAGGAATTGTTCACGGAACTACCATTACTGTTTTAAACGGATTTAGAAAAATAGGCAAAGAACCTAAAGGAAATTTATTTGTAACTTCTGGTTTAGGCGGAATGAGCGGTGCGCAACCAAAAGCCGGAACTATCGCAGGTTGCATTACGGTTTGTGCAGAAGTTAATCCAAAAATTACCAAGATTCGTCACGAACAAGGCTGGATTCACGAAGTTTTTTCAAACTTAGACGAATTGGTAGCACGTGTTAAAAAAGCACAAGAAAATAAAGAAGTAGTTTCGATTGCTTATTTAGGAAATGTGGTTGATGTTTGGGAGAAATTCGATGCAGAAAACCTTCATATCGATTTAGGTTCAGACCAAACTTCATTACATAATCCTTGGGCGGGCGGTTATTATCCAGTCGGCATTTCATTTGAAGATGCGAATGAAATGATGGCAAATCAACCCGAATTATTTAAAGAAAAAGTTCAAGAAACATTACGTCGTCATGCAGCTGCAATCAATAAACACACAGCAAAAGGAACTTATTTCTTTGATTACGGAAACGCCTTCTTATTAGAAGCTTCAAGAGCTGGTGCAGATGTTATGAATCCGAATCCTGCTTTAGGGCGTGAATTCAAATATCCATCTTATATTCAAGATATCATGGGACCAATGTGTTTCGATTATGGATTTGGACCATTCCGTTGGGTTTGTGCTTCAAATAATCCAGAAGATTTACAAAAAACAGACGAAATTGCTTGTCAAGTTTTAGAAGAAATGATTAAAACATCACCTTCTGAAATTCAACAACAAATGAAAGATAACATTCAATGGATTCGTGGAGCTCAAGAAAACAAATTAGTTGTAGGTTCACAAGCTCGTATTTTATATGCCGATGCAGAAGGTAGAACAAACATTGCCAAAGCGTTTAACGATGCTATTAAAGCTGGGAAAATCGGACCTGTAGTTTTAGGTCGTGACCATCATGATGTTTCGGGAACAGATTCCCCATATCGTGAAACTTCTAACATTTATGACGGCTCTCGCTTTACAGCAGATATGGCAATTCATAATGTAATTGGAGATAGTTTTAGAGGTGCCACTTGGGTTTCTATTCACAACGGCGGCGGCGTTGGATGGGGCGAAGTTATAAACGGTGGTTTTGGTATGCTTCTTGATGGAACTCCTGAGGCAGAACAACGTCTTAAATCAATGCTTTTCTGGGATGTTAACAACGGGATTTCTAGAAGAAGTTGGGCACGAAACGAAGGCGCAATGTTCGCTATTCAACGAGCTATGGAAGCCGAACCTCTTTTAAAAGTTACCCTTCCTAATATCGTTTCAGATGATTTATTAACGTAAAACTTAAAAGTTATGAAGTTATTAAAGTTTTTTCCAATTCTAGGATTACTAGCACTTACAGCTTGTAGTTCAATTCAAGTTAGCACAGATTACGACTCAAGTGTAAATTTTAGTCAATTTAAAACCTATGCTTTTATGAAAAGCGGTATAGACAATTCTCAAATATCAGATTTAGATAAAAAGAGAATTTTAAAAGCTATTGAAGCAGAGTTAAACGCAAAAGGTTACACAAAAAGCGAAAATCCGCAATTATTAGTTAATATATTTACTGAATCACAACAAAATGTAAATGTAAATACGTATTATGGCGGTTGGGGTTATCGTCCTTGGGGTTGGAATCCGTGGATGTATGGACCTGGATACAGTTCGGTTTCAGTTAATACAGAAGGTGTTTTGTATATCGATATTTTAGAAGCAAGTAATAAAGAGTTAATTTGGCAAGGAAAAGGAACCGGATATTTAACTTCGAACAAAAACAAAAAAGAAGAAAAAATAACCGAATTCGCCCAAAAAATACTAAGCGAATTACCACAATAATTTTTTTTTCACGAAATATAACATTCGTAAAAAAGTTTAAATTTGCATTAAATTAAAATAATAAATTCAAAGATTATGAAAAAAGGTATTTTATCATTAGCAGTAGTTGCTGCAATCGTATTTACATCATGTAAAAAAGATGCTGCTCAAGAAACAGCAGACCAAAAAGGAGACTCAATTGAAAATGTAGTTGAAGAAACCACAGCTGTAGTAGAAGAAACAGTAGAGTCTTTAGAAGCAAAAATTAAAGAAGCAACAGAAGAATTATCTAAAGCTGTTACAGTTGAAGAGAAACAAGCTGCAACTAAAAAATTAAACGAAGCTAAAGCTGCTTTACAAACTTTAAAAGGTGAAGTTGTATCAACTTCTGAAGAATTAGCTAAAGAAACTGAAGACGCTGCTAACAAAGCGAAACAAGAGGTTAAAAAAGCTACAAATAACGCAACTCAGAAAGTTGAGAAAAAAGTAGAAGCAAAAGTAGCTCAAACTAAAGAAGAAATAGATTCAGCTTTAGAAAAAGCAAGTACCAATCTTAAAAAAGATACTAAAGAAAAAAATATAAGTGACAAAAATCTAGAACGAATTAAAAATCAATAAATCAAGAAGGTTAATAAAAAACACTTCTAAATACAATGCCCTCAAAAAGTTAGACATTACTTGAGGGCATTTTTATGGAAAGAAAAATAAAATACGATTTAGCATTTAAGATGAGTTGAGTAGAAGATGAATTAGACAATCTTTAATCATTGAATCTTATTTCATCTCGAGAAGAATTTAATGAAAGTATATTGCGTAAATGGATTCATGATTATCAATCAAAAAGAGTTAATGGTTTAGTTCCTAAACATAATAACAATAAGTATTCGCAAAGTTTTAAGCATAAATTTTTTTGGCTATAGTCCACTAGAATTTATGTTTATGAGAAGCTCGACTGAAATTTAATATATTCAGTGGCTCAACTATTTTAAAATTGCGAAAAGATTTTACTAACTTTTGTCTTGACGGATTATTACCTAAAGGACGTGCTAAAAGTATGGATACACCAAAACGAAAACCAACAAAACCTAAACAGCCATTAACTAGAGAAGAAGAACTTTTGTTTGAGAACGAACGCTTGCGTTGTGAGAATGCTCTGCAAAAAAAGTTCAATGCCTTAATTCAAACCAAGGAAGAAACACTAAAAAACTTGAACGTAAGCCATAAACAAATTAAGACCAACATTCGATCTAAATCTACTTTTAGATTGTACGCAAATGGCTAGAAGCAGTTTTTATTATCATTATTTAGCTAGTAAAACCGAAAAATATCAAGAAATAAAACTTCAAATTAAAGCCATTTGTCATAAACTAAAATGCAGATATAGCTATAGAAGAATTACTGATGAGCTAAGAAAATTAGGAATATTAATTAATCACAAAACTGTTCTTAAATTGATGCAGAATTTAGGATTGAAAAGTTTGATTCGAAGAAAAAAATATACATCGTACAATGGAGAATTGCTTCAAATATATTACAAAGGGCATTTAAGGCTGATAAACCCAACCAAAAATGGGTAACAGATATTACCGAATTTAAAGTAAAAGATAAAAAATTATATTTATCACAAGTAATGGATTTGTATAATCAAGAAATAATCAGCTATGAATTAAGCGAGTACCCTGTCTTTAACCAAGTAATTCAAATGCAAAAAGCATTTAAAATAACTAAAGATACTAAAGATTTGATATTTCATTCCGACCAAGGACGGCAATATCAAATGAAGCAATAACAAGTTTTAATAAAATAGAGAGGAATCATACAAAGCATGTCACGCAAAGGAAATTGTTTAGATAATGCCATTATTAAAAATTTCTTTAGCATATTGAAATTTGAAATGTTTTATATACAAAAATTCAATACTATTTAAGACTTGAATAACGAAAGAATAAAATCAAACTTAAACAAAACGAGTCCGATACAATATCGAACTCGTTTTTATAACATTTAATTTTTAGATACAATCTAAAAAATTATAATTATTTTATTATTTTACTCTATTGATATCAAAAGATTTAATAGCTCTTTCAAATCTATCCTCTTTCGAATTTGATTTAGAAGCTGTCTTAGTTTCAACATACAACAAAGAACCTGTACCATTAAATGTACCTGGTGCTGCAGTACCTGAATAACCAAAAGCTGAAGTGAAAGCATAATTCGTTACTTGATGAGCTGCATCTCCGTTTTCAGTTTGTCCAAATTGACCTAAAGCAAAAGTAGAGAACGAAGTATTAGCCGTTTGATTATTAGCAGTTGAAACTAAAGAAGGAGTAGCTCCTTGACTAGCAACATAATATAATTTTTGTCCGTAAGAAAGAACTCCTTGAAACTGATTTGGTAACCCTGCTTGATTTTCATCAATCATTGGAACATCAAAACTTGTTAGCAAGATGTAATATGACCCAGCATCAGTTCTATTCAAAATTTCAAATGAAGACCATTCTGAAACTAAAAGACTTTCGGTTGCACCTCCACCTAATTCTTCAGGTGTCCATGTATAAGTACCTTCAATAGCACCAGTTGTTTCATTTCCATAAACAGTAAAATACCCAAAACTTGACTTATATTCTGTACCACCAATTACAATATTAGCCGTTCCTGGCGTTGTATCATCCGGTGTAGTATCATCAACTGGATCAACAATAACTGGAGAAGAAGAATCGTCACCACCACAAGATACTGTTCCTACTGCTAACAATGCGATAGCAGAAAGAGATAAAAAGATTTTTTTCATAATAGATTTATATTATTTTATTGTTAAATATAAGTGCTAATTTATAAAAAAAATATTAGATACAAAATTTTTATAACTTTTTTAATATGTTAATTCAAACATCGAAGTAAAAAATTGCACTAATTGAAAATTTCAACCCTAAAAATTATTAAATACAAAATGAAATACTAATATTTGTAATAGATTAATACAACTCTATACATTATGGAAACTCATTTTGAAAGCAACCCTCTTTTAGACCGTTTACCAAAGCACTTAAAACAATTCATTAAACCACAAGTTTACGAAGATTACACCCCTATAAACCAAGCTGTTTGGAGATACGTAATGCGTAAAAACGTTAACTATTTATCTAAAGTTGCGCATAATTCTTATGTAGACGGACTTCGTCAAACCGGAATCGATATTGAAAACATACCTAATATGTACGGTATGAATCGTATTTTAAAAGAGATTGGTTGGGCTGCAGTTGCGGTTGATGGATTTATTCCACCAAATGCTTTCATGGAATTTCAAGCTTATAATGTATTGGTTATCGCTTCTGACATCAGACAATTAGAAAATATCGAATATACGCCTGCTCCAGATATCATTCACGAAGGTGCTGGTCATGCTCCTATTATTGCAAATCCAGAATATGCTGAATATTTACGTCGTTTTGGTGAAATTGGATGTAAAGCTATTTCATCTGCTAAAGATTACGAAATCTACGAAGCTATCCGATTGTTATCGATTTTAAAAGAAGCTGAAGATGCCGATGCAGAAGAAATCGTTCGTGTTGAAAAATTAGTTGATGATTTACAAAAAGATACAGGAGAACCATCTGAAATGGCTCAAATCAGAAACCTTCATTGGTGGACGGTTGAGTACGGTTTAATAGGAACACTTGAAGACCCAAAAATTTACGGCGCCGGTTTACTTTCTTCTATTGGAGAAAGCGCTTGGTGCATGACAGACAATGTTAAAAAACTTCCATACACAATCGAATCTGTCAATCAAAGTTTTGACATCACAAAACCACAACCGCAACTTTTTGTTACTCCAGATTTTGCTCATTTAAGTTTGGTACTTGAACAATTTGCAAATACAATGGCTTTACGTACAGGCGGATTAAGCGGAATTAAAAAACTGATTGATTCAAAAGCTTTAGGCACGATTGAATTAAGCACAGGATTACAAATTTCGGGGATTTTCACCAACGTAATTGAAAACGAAGGAAAACCAGTTTACATTCAAACTACGGGACAAACTGCGTTATCTTACAGAGAAAAAGAATTAGTAAATCACGGAGTTGAATATCACGCAGAAGGTTTCGGTAGTCCGATTGGAAAACTTAAAGGAATCAACTTAGCAATTGAAGACATGAGCCCGCGTGATTTACGTGCTTACGATATTTACGAAGGCGAAGAAGTAACGCTAGAATTTGAAGGCAACATCGTTGTAAAAGGTGAAATCATAACAGGTTCTCGTAACTTACAAGGCGAAATCATTTTAATTAGTTTTAAAAATTGTACGGTAACTCACGGAGAAACAGTTTTATTCCGTCCAGAATGGGGAACTTACGATATGGCTGTTGGTAAAAAAGTAGTTTCAGCTTTTTCAGGTCCGGCAGATATGCACAGCTTTAATATGATTTCTCACGTTCCGTCTTCGCAAACCATCAAAGCAAAGAAAACTCCAGAACGTGAAGCTCTTGAAAAAATGTATCAAACGGTTCGTGATTTCAGAGAAAATAAAAATACAAATGCAGATTTAAATCAAATCTTAGAAACTTTAAAATCAAACTATCCAACTGATTGGTTATTATCTGTTGAAATTTTAGAAGTTGCAGAAAAAAATCAACTTTCAGAATTAAAAGACAAAACATTAGCGCATTTAGAGAATTTAAAAACCAAACGTACTGATGTAAAACATTTAATCGAATTTGGAATAGAATTGATTCTTGAATCTGTAAATGCATAAAACAAAAAAATCCTGCTCATATATATAAAGAGCAGGATTTTTTTTATCCTTGAATCGGTATCGCAAAATCAGTTTGACTATTTATTACTTGGTCTTGATATTTCAACGTCCAACCTAAAGATTTAGTAACTACCAAAAATTTCGCCAACTCACTAATCAAACGGTTTTGTGCGTTACTTTGGATATTTGAATTCTCGATTTTCTTAGCAAATTCTGCCTTAATCGTTTCTGAAATTTTATTGTAATCTTCGCCTTTAAAGGTATTAAAAGTCGAATCTTCGATGTTGTAAATTTTAATATCCGGACTAATCTTAATTTCTTCTTTCGGAATTGAAGTAATCTTTAGTACTTTATTCGTTTCATCAATCTGATATTCCAATTTCGATAAATCGTACATTACTTGAACATCAGCATTGATTAAAACCATTGCTTTTTTATCAAACGTAAACAAATTCATCAAATACGACTTTTGGTCTTTGTAGTTGTAAATTTGCGAAAGCTTCGCTTCGTTAACTACCAATTTACTTACATTTTTTAATTGTTGTGTGATGATTTCTGAATCGGGTTGCACATTGCTTTCTTTACTAAATGGCGTACCGATTATATGATAAAAAAATGCTCCAACTAGCATTATCAATATCACACCAACCAATCTGAATATATTTTTTTTTTTATTTGTCATCTTATCTAAAATTCATGTAAGGATATTTTTCTAAAAGGATGTCCAATTTCTGCGCCAATTTATCCATAAATAGATTATGACTTTCAGCATACGGATTAAAAGGTCGATGCGCCAATCCTTTCTGAACCTCATCAACCAATTTCATGGTTGGAAACGATTCATCTGAAATGCAGTTTGAAACAAATTTCTCCCAAATATAATGGATTGCCATTTCATTCGGATGCAATAAATCGGCTGCATAAAAACGGTAATCACGTAATTCATCCATCATAATTTCAAACGCAGGAAAATAATAATGTTGCTTATTTTCTTGTAAGAAACCTTGAAGTGCGGTAATTAAATGTGCTTTACTTTGCTGATTTTCTACAAAACCATCTTTGATATGACGAACCGGCGAAACCGAAAATATGATTTTTAGATTTGGATTGATTTCATTCGCAATTTCAACCATTCGTTTGATGTTTTCTTGAATGTAATTGACCGATAAAATTTCTTTCGTAAACTCTTTTTGTGGAATTTTATGGCAATTCGCGACTAATTGATTAGAAGCTACATTTCTATAAACCCAAGAAGTTCCCAAAGTCAAAATCAAATGCGAAGCCGATTCTAAATCTGAACGGAAAGTTCTAATTTTTGAATTCAAATGAAACAAAACTTCATCTGCTTCCAATTCATTCAAATCAGAATGTGCATCAAAAGAACTCCATATTTCGTTATGTAAAAAAACATCCGTTTCTGTGAATAATTTGTCTTCCAAAGCAAATTGAAATAAATTCTCAATCGCTTGCGTATGAAACAAAATTCCAAACGGATTAACTGCATATTGAAACTGAAATTGCTTGAATTTTTCTGCCATATTCACAGCAAAACAACTTCCGACAGAAACAATTTTAGATTCGTAAGAAATTTTTTCTTCTAATGGTTTTATAGGAATTTCGGTAAGAAACTTCATAATCATATTTTTTGTAAAGATACAAACTAAGAACGGTTACGAATAAAAGTTAACTTATTTTAAAGATTTTTATCGATTAAGAAAACAATAAAATTGATTAACTTGCAGTATCAAAATTCTGTTTTATGAAACATATTGAAAAGTTGGCTGCTATTCGCCAATTAATGACAAAAAATAACATTGACGCTTATATCATTCCATCGTCAGACCCACATATCAGTGAATATTTACCTGAACATTACCGTTGTATTTCTTGGACTTCTGGTTTTACAGGTTCTGCCGGAACGTTAGTAATTACACAAGATTTTGCAGGTTTATGGACAGATTCTCGTTACTTTGTTCAAGCAAATCAACAATTAGCAGGTTCTGGTTTCGAATTAGTAAAATTAAAAGTACAGCACGCAGCAGAATACGTTTCTTGGTTAGCTGAAGAATTCACAGCTGAAAGCACTATTGCTTTCGACGGAAATTTAGCTTCTTTGTTAGTAGCAAATACCGTAAAACAAACTTTAGAACCACTTGGTTTAAAAGTTAACGGACATGTAGATTTATTAGGTTCGATTTGGGAAAACCGCCCAAGTTTACCGACTAATCCTGCCTATTTATTACCAATTGAAATCACAGGAAAATCTACAGCAGATAAATTAGCTGAAGTTCGTGCTGAATTAAAAAAAGCGCACGTAGCTTCACATTTAATTTCGTCTTTAGATGATATTGCTTGGTTATTTAATATCCGTGGAACAGATGTAAATTGCAATCCGGTTGTATTATCTTTTGCTTATGTAACGCAAACAGCAGCGTTTTTATTTATTGCTGATGGTAAATTAAACGAAGAATCAATTACAACATTAAAAACTGCTGGTGTTGAGGTTAAATCATACAACAAAGTTTATCAATTAATTGAAAATTTAGAAGTAAATAGTATTTTATTAGATCCAAAACGCACATGTTTTGCGGTTTATGATTCTATTCCTAATAACATAAAAATTACCGAAGCATTAAATCCTTCGAACTTATTAAAAGCGGTTAAAAACGAAGTGGAATTAGCGCATACTCGTGAAGCTATGATTAACGATGGCGTTGCTTTAACTAAGTTTTTTAAATGGTTAGAAGAAAACGTTGCAACTGGAACTTTATCTGAAATTTCTATTGCTGAAAAACTACAAGGTTTCCGTGAAGAACAACCTGGTTTTAAAGATATTTCTTTTGATACGATTGCCGGTTACAAAGACCACGGAGCGCTTCCTCATTACAAAGCAGAACCAGAATTTGAATATCAATTAGAACCAAAAGGTTTATTATTGGTAGATTCTGGAGGACAATATTTAACAGGAACAACTGATATTACACGTGTGGTTTCGTTAGGTGAAATGACGGCAGAAGAAAAAGAAGATTACACCTTGGTTTTAAAAGGTACGATTGACGGTTCGAGAGCCGTTTTCACAACTGGAACGCGCGGATATCAAATCGATGCCATTACGCGTCAACCTTTATTAGCAACGAAACGTAATTACGGTCACGGAACAGGTCACGGAGTTGGTTTCTTTTTAAATGTACACGAAGGTCCGCATGTATTTAACGGAACTGCAACGGACATTCCAATTTTAGTAGGAATGATTACTTCTATCGAGCCTGGTTTATATCGTGAAGGAAAACACGGAATTCGTATTGAAAACTTAGTGGCTGCCAAAAATTTAGAAAGTAATCAGTTTGGTGATTTCATGGATTTTGAAACTTTAACGGTTTGTTATATCGATACGGATTTAGTTGAAAAATCAATCCTTCATACAGAACATATCGATTGGTTAAACAACTACAACGAATGGGTTTTTGAGAAGCTTGCTCCAAGATTAAATGAAGACGAAAAAATTTGGTTACGTAAAAAAACCAAAGCAATCTAATAAAAAAATCTCGTGATAATCTCACGAGATTTTTTGTTTTGTCCCAATTTTACAATTTTTATTAATTGTTGATTATTATGTTTGTATTGAATTAATCAATAATCAACATCATGAAAAACAATTGGCAAACGCATCCGACAACAAAACAATATTTACTATTTTTATTTTTCATCATTACATCAGTTGTAAACAGTATCGTTTTTATGACCGATTCGTTTACAAAAACTTTGTTTAGCAACGATTTAATTGGTTTTAAATTGTTGTTATTTGTTCCTGTTATTTGGACTTTTATGATGACAAAAAATTACATAAAAACATTCAAACAAGTTTAACTATGGATTTTATATCAGAATACATCTTTTGGATTATTTTTTTTGGAACTATCCTTTCTATTTTGTTATATAAACGAATCTCGAATAACCCAAATGCTGTTACCGCAAAATATATAGGAACTTTAGACTTAGAGAATAAAGAAATCAGTCGTGAAGATATTCTACAAGCGATGAAAGCTTCTAAATTCAAAAATGTTTATTATGATGAAGGAAATGAGGTTTTTAAAGGAAGTGTAAGCTTTTCGATGTCGTCTTATTTTGAAAACATTGAGATTCGTTTGATTGATTCTGAAAACAAACCAAGATTAACTTTTTTATCAATTTGTGGATTTCCATTTCAGATTTACGATTGGGGAAAAAACAAAAGGAATTACAACAGTTTCATTAAGAATTTATACAAAAAAAGCAACCCATAGTGAGTTGCTTTTTGGTTTATGATTTATTTTTGATTATTTTTTAATTGAACAAGAAAAGCTTCTTTTGTAGCTTCTTGAACATCATTATAAAAAACGTCTCTGAATTCAACTTCACCATATTTATCGCTCAAATCACCATATTTATCAAAAAGCTTTAAAATTTGAGGCTCATAAATTGCAGTTAAATCAATAAGCTCTTTGTGTAAAGCTAAGGCCTCATCTAAATCTTTAAATTTAGACTTAGATAAATTCTGTTCTATCCAAGATTCATAATTATCTTGATTTTCAAGATAATCATCAGGTCTCTTTTTTAAAAACTCATCTTGTACATCCATATATCTGAAATAACCATCAGAAATATGAAGCTCTATACTCGCTTCCTTGAATTGAATATATTCCGTGTCTTTTAGAATATCCTCTTGAGAATATCCAATAAAAGACAAAATAAAAAAAACAAATAAAAATATTTTTTTCATAATTACATACACATTTATACAAGAACGATTGAAAATGGTAAATATTGTACTTTAAACAAAAACTTAAAAACATACGTTTTAAACTTTTTGTTTAATATTTTATCCATTCTTAGCTTCACTTCTTATTTTAACAAGAAAAGCTTCGGTAATAGCATCTTGAACCTCTCTATAATATATTTCTCTAAACTCTTCTTCCCCATGTTTTTGGCTTAATTTATAATTCATTTCAAATTGTTTTAGAATTTGAGGTTCATAAATTGCAGTTAAATCAGAAAGCTCTTTGTGTAAAGCCAAGGCTTCATCTAAATTTTTAAATTTAGATTTAGATAGATTCTGTTTTATCCAAGATTCATAATTATCTTGATTTTCAAGATAATCATCAGGTCTTTTTTTTAAAAATTCATCTTGCACGTCCAAATATCTAATAAATCCATCTGACAAATATAGATTAATGTAATCTTCTTTGAATTTTAAAAAATCTGGATCTTTTAGCACATCTTCTTGAGAATATCCGCTAATCGATAAAAGCAAAACAACAAATAAAAATACTTTTTTCATAAAAACAATAATTAATCCCAATAACATAGCAAATTAATTTAAATAATATTGCCTTTATTAAATAAAAAATCCCCGAAAATCAATTCGAGGATTTATATAAATATTAAAAGATAAAATAATTTATTTCACAAATTCAGCAGCTTGCTTAAGAGCAGCTTCGATTCCTGAGACATCTTTACCACCCGCAGTAGCTAAAAACGGTTGGCCACCTCCACCACCATTAATATGCTTCGCAATTTCTTTGACAATATTACCCGCGTGTAAACCATTTTCTGCAACTAAATTTTTAGAAATAGAAACCGTAATTGATGGTTTTTCTGCATCCGAAGTAGCAACAACAACAAAGGCATTTTCCATTTCATTAGTTAAATCAATCGCATTTTGTTTTGCGGAGTTAACATCTAAATCAGTAACAACTGCTAAAAAGTTAACACCATTAATTTCTTTAAAAGCCGCTAACCAGTTCGATTTTAAAGCTTTTGCTTGTTGTGCAACAAATTTTTCTACTTGCTTTTTTAATTTCGCATTTTCATCTTGAAGAGAATGCACAGCTTTTAATGTATCTTGTGGGTTTTTAAGCGTTTCTTTAATCTCCTTTAAGGTATTTTCTTGACCGATATAGAAATCGCGAACCGCATCTCCTGTAATCGCTTCAATACGACGAATTCCTGCTGCAACAGCTCCTTCAGAAATAATTTTGAAAGACCAAATGTCCGCTGTGTTTTGTACGTGAATTCCTCCACATAATTCCATCGAATTTCCAAACTTAATCGCACGAACTAAATCACCGTATTTTTCTCCGAATAAAGCCATCGCACCTTCTTCAACTGCTTGGTTAAACGGAATAGCTCTGCGCTCGATTAATGGTAATTGCTCTGCAATACGAGCGTTTACAAATGCTTCAACTTCTTTTAATTCTTCGTCTGTTACTTTAGCGAAGTGCGAAAAGTCAAAACGTAAATAGTTTGGTGCTACTAGTGATCCTTTTTGCTCTACGTGAGTTCCTAAAATAGTACGTAACGCTTGGTGTAATAAGTGCGTTGCCGAGTGGTTTTTAGAAGAAGCTGAGCGTAAATCAGTATTTACTTTTGCTACAAACGTAGCTTCGATATTTTCTGGTAATTGTTTAGTGAAATGTAATATTAAGTTGTTTTCTTTTTTCGTATCAATTACTTCGATTGTTTCGTTAGCAGAAACTAAAATACCTTTATCACCTACTTGACCTCCACCTTCAGCATAGAATGGTGTATGATCTAAAACAATTTGGTATAAAGTTCCGTCTTTTTTAGATTCAACTTTACGAATACGAGTAATTTTCACTTCGTTTTCAACTTGATCATAACCTTCAAAAGTTTCAACATTTCCTTCAATTAACACATTCCAATCGTCTTTAGAAATTTCAGAAGCTGCACGCGAACGATCTTTTTGTGCTTTCATAGCTGCTTCAAAACCAGCTTCGTCTAATTCATATCCTTTTTCACGTAAAATTAAAGCTGTTAAATCAATTGGGAAACCAAACGTATCATACAATTCAAAAGCTTTAGCTCCATCAACAAATTTACCTTCAGTACCAGCAATTACGGTATCTAATAAATGTAAACCTTGATCTAAAGTACGTAAGAAAGAAGCTTCTTCTTCTTTAATTACATTCTTCACTAAATCTTTTTGAGATACGATTTCTGGGAAAAATTCACCCATTTGCGCTGCTAAAACATCAACTAATTGGTAAATAAAAGGTTCTTTAGTTCCTAAGAAGGTAAATCCGTAACGAATGGCACGACGTAAAATACGACGAATTACATATCCAGCTCCATTGTTAGAAGGCAATTGACCGTCTGCAATTGCAAAAGCAACTGCACGAACGTGATCTACAATTACACGAATAGCAATGTTAGTTTTATTTTGTTCTTCTGAAATATTTTTAATTTCGTTAGAAGTATATTTTAATCCAGTAATTTCTTCCACTTTAGCGATAAGCGGTGTAAACACATCGGTATCGTAGTTTGAAGTTACGTTTTGCATAGCCATACACAAACGCTCAAATCCCATTCCGGTATCCACGTGTTGTGCTGGTAATTTTTCTAAAGATCCGTCTGCTTTACGGTTGAATTCCATAAATACGTTATTCCAGATTTCAACAACTTGCGGATGATCTGCATTAACTAACGAACGACCAGAAACTTCAGCTCTTTCAGCATCTGTACGTAAATCGATATGAATTTCAGAACAAGGTCCGCATGGTCCTTGATCACCCATTTCCCAGAAGTTATCTTTTTTGTTACCTAAAATGATACGATCTTCAGAAACAAATTGCTTCCATAAATCCCACGCTTCTTGATCAAAAGGAACGTTTTCATCAGTATTTCCTTCAAAAACAGAAACATATAAACGGTCTTTATCTAACTTTAAAACTTCGGTTAAAAACTCCCAAGCCCAAGCAATCGCTTCTTTTTTAAAGTAATCACCAAAAGACCAGTTTCCTAACATTTCGAACATCGTATGATGATAGGTATCAAAACCAACATCTTCTAAATCGTTATGTTTTCCAGAAACACGAAGACATTTTTGCGTATCGGCAATTCTGTTACTTTTTGGCGTGGCGTTTCCTAAAAAATATTCTTTAAACTGAGCCATTCCTGAGTTGTTGAACATTAAAGTTGGATCGTCTTTTAAAACGATTGGAGCCGAAGGAACGATTAAATGCCCTTTGCTTTCAAAAAATTGTAGAAATTGTTTTCTAATGTCTTGTGATTTCATTCTATATTTTGATTTCTTATAGTAATTTCAGTTACAGAAGTTTGTTTCTGCTTTAACGTGCAAAATTAAGCTTTTTTTTAGTGTGATTTTATTTTTTTATTTAACTCAATTGTAACTTTTTCAGATTTTAAATACTAATAAGAAAATTGTATATTAGCGAATAGCAATTCTATTAAAATATGCAAGTAGATTTACCTGAGAAAAGATATTACAGCATTGGCGAAATTGCAAAAGCTTTTTCGGTTAATACATCGCTGATTCGGTTTTGGGAAAAGGAATTTGACATTCTAAAACCCAAAAAGAACGCGAAAGGAAATCGTATGTTTACTCCTGAAGATTTGAAAAATTTAAAGCTGATTTTTCATTTAGTAAAAGAGCGTGGTTTTACTTTAGAAGGAGCTAAAGAACATTTAAAAAACGATTCTAAAAAACCAATGGATACGCTTGAAATTATAAGTAAACTCGAAAACATCAAAAACGAATTGCTTAAACTAAAAAACGAACTTTAAAAACTTAATTCAAAACAACAAAAATGAAAAAAATCCTTCCTATTATTATCGTAGTCGTAGTACTTATTGGTGGTTACTTTTTACTATCTATGAACTATCAAAACACGGCTCTTACATTTAAACAAAGTGCAGACAAAACTTGGGCAGATGTTGAAGGTGCTTACCAAAGAAGAAATGATTTAATCGGGAATTTAGTTAACACGGTTAAAGGTGCTGCGGATTTTGAGAAATCAACTTTAGAAGCAGTTGTAAATGCAAGAGCAAAAGCAACTTCAATGAACATTGACCCATCAAATATGACACCTCAACAATTAGAACAATTCCAACAAGCACAAACAGGAGTAAGTTCTGCTCTAGGAAGATTATTAGTAACTGTTGAGAAATATCCTGATTTAAAAACTAATCAAAATTTCTTGAAATTACAAGACGAATTAGCTTCGACTGAAAATCAAATTTTAACTGCAAGAACACGTTTCAACGCAAGTATCGAATCTTACAATGGTTATGTTTTAAAAGTGCCAAACAAGTTTTTCTTATCTGGATATCCAGAAAGACCTTTCTTCAAATCAGAAGCAGGTGCAGAAAAAGCTCCTGAGGTAAAATTCTAAAAAATAATATATGTCAATAACTGAAGACTTTATTTCAAAACACGAAGAACAAGCGATCATTGAAGCGATAAATACAGCAGAAAATAAAACTTTTGGTGAGATTCGTGTTCATATCGAAGAACATTCAGATGCTGAAGTTTTAGATCGTGCAAGAGAAGTTTTTGTTACCTTAGAAATGCATAAAACAAACGCCAGAAATGGTGTTTTGTTTTATATAGGCGTTCGAGACAAAAGCTTTGCCATATTTGGAGACAACGGCATTAACAATGTAGTACCCGATGATTTTTGGGTTTGCACCAAAGATGTTGTTATCGAACATTTTAAACAACAAAAATTTAAAGAAGGTTTAGTTGCAGGTATTTTAAGAGCAGGCGAACAGTTAAAAAAATATTTTCCGATTCAGGAAGATGATAAAAACGAACTTTCTAACGAAATATCAAGAGGATAAATGAAAAACATTTTAAATATAAAAAGCTTTTTCTTAAGCAGTTTGTTCCTTTTGTTTACGATTGGTGTTTTTGCGCAATTTAATATTCCACCAAAACCTTCAAAAGCTTCAGAACAGACAAGCGTTTTTGATTATGCTAACTTGTTAAAACCTGATCAAAAAAGAGCTTTAGAAACGAAACTGATTAATTATGCAGATACAACTTCTACACAAATTGTCGTTGCAATTATACCAAGTTTAGAAGGCGAATACGAAGGTACTTTAGCACCAAAATGGCTACACGAATGGGGAATTGGTCAAAAAGGTAAAGACAATGGTGTTTTTATTCTTTTGGCAGAAAAGGAACGTAAAATTTGGATTGCACCTGGTTACGGTTTAGAACATATTTTAACCGCAGGAATTAATGGTGAAATCATCAGAAATTACATCATTCCAGAATTTAAAAAAGGAGATTATTACGAAGGTTTAAACATAGGAACCACACAATTAATGAAACTTTTTTCGGGAACTTATAAAGGCGAACGAAAAAAGAATGTGGATAGTTCTGACGGAATTCCGGCTATTTTGATCATCATTGGCGTGATTATTTTTGTCGTCATTTTAAGTAAGATTAAAAACAAAAATGGCGGCAACGGAAATAACAGAGGAAGCGGTGGCTTTAACGGCCCAGATTTATTTGATATTATTGTTCTAAGCCGAATGGGTCGTGGCGGAGGCGGTAGCTTTGGCGGAGGATTCGGAGGTGGCTTCGGTGACGGAGGCGGCTTTGGCGGTGGCTTCGGTGGCGGAAGTTCCTCTGGTGGTGGAGCTGGCGGAAGTTGGTAAATCTAAAAAAATCAACTGCTTTGTAAAAATTTACAAGGCAGTTTTTTTATTCTATTTTTTTAATTTTTGCAATTAATGTTATTTAAAAAAACGCCCCGTGCAAAAGGGATGGAAGCTTTGTTTGAGCTCTTTTGCAAATTTATAATTTGTGAAAAGCGAGTGCGGACAGCCCGACCTGAAGCGAAGCGGAAGGATTTGACATAAAAAAACTCCTACCGAAGTAGAAGTTTAATTGTAGTTTTTTAGGGCTTCAAATATCAAGTTGGTTTCGTAGCCTTTGCGAATCAAATAATCGATCCATTTCTTTTTTTTCTTTTCGAAGGAACTATCTGTAATAGTCTCCCACTTTCGGTCAGCTAACGTGTAAAAGTTGCTCAAATAATCTGTTTCGATTTCCTTTAAAGCTGTTTTGATGTTGTACGATGAAACATCTCGAAACTTCAATTCTTGTTCAATTCTACGTTTTCCCCAATATTTGAATTTGTGTTTTCCGCGAGCAAAAGCTTTAGCAAACCGTTCTTCGTTCAAAAAATTATTTTCTAACAAATGATTTATTATATGATTTATTGCGGTTTCGTATATGCCTAAAGTTTTGAGTTTTTCAACAACTTCTTTATGACATCGTTCTTGATACGCACAATAAAATTCGATTTTTTTTGTGGCTTGTTCTACGGTTAAACCTTGTGGATTCATTTATTCTTTTTCTTCGTCGTTTTCAACAGTTAATTTACCTGCTTCAAATTGTTCCATCAATTCGTTCAATTCTTCTTCAGATAATTCAACTTCTTCCTCTTCTTCGATTAAGTAATTTTCGAATTTCTTTAAACTTTTTTTGAATTTCTTTGTAACGTCTTCGTATTCTTTTAATAATTTTTTATACGATTTTATAACATCTTTATGTTTTTTAATCGTTTTATCTTGACGTTTGATTTCTTTTTTAAGTTCTGATTTATTTTTTTTCTTGCTCATAATACCTTTGATTTTAGTTTTCTTAAAGTTATTACTTTTTTTTTATTTTTGTGAATTACGAGCTTATTTCTTCGAAGAAGAAAGTGTTTTGAATTTTATAGGTGTAAATCCATAATGTTTTTTGAATGCTAAAATAAAATGTGAACTACTTTTATATCCAAGTGTTGTTGCAATCTCGTTTATCGGAATATCTTTCTTGATGAGTTTGGCAGATTTAGTCATTCTAATTTTAGTCACATAATTATGTATCGTAGTTTTATGAAGTTGTTTAAATCCAGTTTTTAATTTTAACTCATTTAAAAAAACTATTTTAGACAATTCTTTGATTGATGGGGGATTATTACTATGTTGTTCTAGATAATGTTTTGCTTCATTTAATTTAATTAATTCGTCTGCTTTTAATGCTGATTTTAGTTTTGTTTTTGAAGAATAAATATGAATTAATAAAAAAAGTTCTACTAGTTTTGTTTGAATGTAGTAATAGTTTTTTTCGGCAAAAATATTTTCATCAAAGATTCGGTCCATTATTTCTTTAATTTCAAAATTTGGTGTGATTTGAAATTGACCATATTCAACATAATTGTTTTTTTGAACTTGTTGATAAAACACATCTTCTTTGGTCCATTTTTCATTTTTCAAAAGGTCTAGAAAAAACTGCTTAGAAAAAAATAATAGCGCATATCTTGCAGGTTCATCGCTTCGTAATATTTTAAATGTTGATTTTGTACTTTGTTTAAATGATAAATTTAAAGTACCGTTTTTTAAGTCAATTTTGTTAGCACTCTGAAATTGATATTTTCCTGAAATATTAATTGTCAATTGAATAAAATCTGAATCTACATTTAACTCACTAAAATGAGTTTCAGACAATCTAATTTTTTTAGTTACGCCAAAAAAACCATTGGATATTACTGTTTTAAAAACAGCGCAGAAAACGTCATCTTTATATTCTTTTACCTCTTTTAAGACCAATTTATTATCATCTAAATTATTATTAAACTCAAGGTCTAATAACGTTTGAGAGGTAGATTTTATACTCGATTTTACTACAAACATTAATACTTATTTTGATATTTTTAATACTAAATCTATAATTAATCTAAATTAACATAGCTTAATTTCGCACAAAATTATTTGTAATAAGTCTAAATAAAAAACTTTTTAATGAAAAATTTCTACCTAAGCTTCTTTTTTTATTTGTTAACAATATCTGCAATTGCGCAAAATTCTTATAAAATTGAAGGAATCGTAAAAACAAAAGATAACATCGCGTTGTCACCTGTAGTTGTTTACGCTAAGGAAAGTGGTATAGGAACTCAAACGGACGAAAATGGGAATTTTACTATTTTAATCAACGTAGAATCTGAAACGTTATATTTTAGTTTACTTGGTTTTAAAGATAAAGCAATCAACGTTTCAAGAAATACACAAGGCAATAAACTTGAAATTCAATTAGAACAAAGTGCTGATGAAATGTTGGATGAAATTGTAATTCATTCAAAATCGCCGATGCAACAAGTCAAAGAATCTGCCTATAACGTTATTGCGTTAGACGCTAAAGCTTATCATAATACAACCTTAGATTTGGCTCACGTTTTAAATAAAGCTTCTGGTGTACGATTAAGAGAAACAGGTGGTGTGGGTTCTGACATGCAATTAATGATGGACGGATTTAATGGAAAACATGTAAAAGTTTTTATTGATGGTGTTCCACAAGAAGGTGTTGGTAGTTCGTTTGGTTTAAACAATATTCCGATAAACTTTGCTGAAAGAATTGAAGTTTACAAAGGGGTTGTTCCTGTTGGTTTTGGAACCGATGCTATGGGCGGAATTATTAACATTGTTACAAAGAAAAATAGAGAAAGTTGGTTTTTAGATGCTTCATATTCTTACGGTTCATTTAACACACATAAATCGTACTTAAACTTTGGACAAACCCTTAAAAACGGTTTTAGTTACGAGATTAATGCTTTTCAAAATTATTCTGACAACAGTTATTATATAAATACGCCAGTCAAAATTTTTGACGGTAATACAAGTTCAATAAATAACAAATTAATAGAACGAGTTAAACGTTTTCATGATACTTACCATAACGAAGCTGTTGTTGCAAAAGTTGGTTTTGTAAATAAAAGTTGGGCAGATCGTTTTATGGTCGGATTTACTTATTCTGAAATGTATAAAGAAATTCAAAATGGAGTGAAACAACAAATTGTTTTTGGAGGTAAATACACTGAGGGTCATTCTGTAATGCCATCTTTAGAATATCGAAAAAAGAATATATTACGCGGTTTAGATGTTGTTTTGACTGCAAACTACAACAAAAATATTACGACAAATGTTGATACTTCGAGATATGAATTTAATTGGTATGGAGATAAAAGATTGATGAATTCTCCAGGGGAACAATCTTATCAAATTACTCGAATGGACAACAATAATATCAATAGTACATTCACTGCCAATTATAGATTAAACGAAAAACATTCCTTTACATTCAATCATGTTTTCAATTCGTTTGACAGACGAAATCGTTCTTTATTAGATAAAGTTGTACCGTCTCATAAATACAGCAAAACTACGACTAAAAACATCAGTGGATTATCATATTTGTTTAACCCAAATGAAAAATGGAACGCAACTATTTTTGCAAAATATTATGCGCAAAAAGTTTCAGGACCAATGGCGATCAATACCAATGGCGATCAAGTCGAACGTTTTTCGAGTAAAGATGGTCATCCAGGATATGGAATTGCTGCGACATACTTTATTTTAAAACCAATTCAATTAAAAGCTTCTTATGAAAAAGTATATAGATTACCGACTAATAACGAAATTTTTGGTGATGAAGATTTAGAATCTGGTGACTTAACTTTAAAACCTGAGAGTAGTAGTAATTTCAATTTCAATCTAAGTTATAATCAAAATTTCGGACAACATTCTGTTTATTTTGAAGGTGGTTTAATTTACAGAGATATCAAAGATTATATTCAAAGAAAATTACAAAATTTAAGCGGTGGAAAAACCGGCGCAACTTTTTTTAATCACGGAAAAGTCGAAACTAAAGGTTATAATTTAACCTTAAGATATGGTTTTTCTGATTGGTTAAGTTTAGGTGGTAGTTTTACACAAATGGATATTCGCGATAAAGTTAAAACTGCTGCAAACGGTACAGGACAAGCTAGTGTAACTTACGGTGCAAGAATTCCAAATATTCCATATCAATTCGCTAGTTCAGATGTAAATTTCTATTTACGCGATTTAGGTAAAAATGGAAATATGTTAACTGTTGCTTACGACAATATTTACATGGATGCATTCCCATTGTATTCTGAAGTTTTAGGTGAAGAATCAAAATTTGTTGTTCCAAAACAATTCTCACATAACATCGCTCTGACTTATAGCATTCAAAATGGTAAATATAATTTCACGGTTGAATGTGCCAATTTTAGTGATGAAAAATTATACGACAACTTCAGTTTACAAAAAGCTGGAAGGGCATTTTACGGAAAGATTCGCATAAACTTAGGAAAAAGATAATTCAAAACAATTTATAATAAATAAACCATACATAATGAAAAAGTTTTTACTTAAAGGATTTTTATCTGCATTTGTATTAGGAAGTGTTTTAGCTTCTTGTAGTTCAGATGATTCTTCAACAGTTACAGAAGGTGGTGTTGATAACAATACACCAGAACTTTCTAAATACATAATTTCAGGAGCGGTTGGCGATGCTAATTATGTAATGACAACAGATAGTTTTACAGAAGGTGAAATTTCTCCAGTGAATAACGGATTAACAACTGAAAGCGGAACGTATTGGATTTATTGGAATAACCAATATTTATATCGTTTAGCATACAATCAAGGAAACGCAGGTATTAGTTCATCTTACGCATTAAATGCAAACGGAAAAGTTTTTGAAAGAGATTTTACTTACGAAATCAAACGTTTTACTTCTTACGGTGTATATAAAAATTACATCATTACAACTTCAACAGGTGATTTATCTACTGATTTAGCAGATTCTAACGGGTATCTTCCTAAAGGATTTAATTTCTCTTATTTAAATGTTGAAACAGAGACGATGAGTACAAACTCTAATGTTATCAAATCTGAAAACTATTTAGGAAACGGAGAATATGTTACTTTATCTGGATTAACAGAAAGTAATAACAAAATTTTCTCGGGTGTTGTACCTATGGGATTAAGTCAATTTGGTGTAAAAGCTAATAACGGTTCTTATGTAATTTATCCAGAATTAGTAAAAACTGAAGATGGTGGTTCAAATAGTAGTTCATACAAAAAAGGTGAATTACAATGGACTCAGTATCCTAACGAAGCTTGGGTAGCTATTTATAACGACCAAACTTTAACGAATCCAAAATTAATCAAAACAGATAAAATTAGTTATCCAGCAGGTCGTTTTAAATCTCAATATTACCAAACAACTTGGGCTACGGCAAACGGTGATGTATATGTATTTTCTCCAAGTTTTGCAAAAACAATGTCTGCTGATGTTCAAAAAACGACCTTACCTGCAGGGGTTGTACGTATTAAATCAGGAACTGAAACTTTCGATGCTTCTTACTACGCTAACTTAGAAGCTTTATCAGGCGGAAAATCATTCTTACGTTGTTGGCCAATTGGTGATGATTATTTCTTAATGTTAATGTATGACCGTCCTTTAACTGAAACTGGTTATACAGCTAACAAATTGGCAATTTTTAAAGCTGGAGACAAAACTTTTAACTATGTAACAGGTATTCCTGCAGCTGATTTAATTGCTGGTTTTGGTAATACTCCACATGTAGAAGGTACAAATGCTTACATTGCAATTAGTACAACTGATGGTAATATTCCAGCCGTTTACAAAATTGATGCTAAAACAGCAGTTGCAACTAAAGGCGTTTCTGTAAATACTGAATCTGTAAGCGGAATTGGTAAATTAATTTACAAGAAATAATATTTTTTTCACTTTTTTCAATAAGTCCTTCTGTTTAGAAAGAGCAGAAGGATTTTTTTATCAATCTTATTCAATGTTCATATCATGAAAAATTTAAAAATAAAATGGGTTAAAATTTTAGGAGTATCACTTATTTTAATTTCGAGCTTTTCTACAAACGCTCAAGACAATAATAATGTAAGTCTTAAACGTGGAGATGTAGAAGTTCAAGTAAAAAAGTACCCTAAAAAAGTGTTGGTTTTTGACTTAAGTGTTTTAGAAACCTTTCAAGAATTGGATATTCCTGTAGCGGCAGTTCCAAATTCATTACCTAAACATTTAGATAAATACAATAGCAATCAGTATGTAAAACTTGGCTCACTTACTAAGCCAGATATCAAAGCGATTCAAGAATTTCAACCCGATTTAATTATTACAGCTGGTCGTCAAGGTTCTTATTACGATTCGTTAGCAATGATTGCTCCAACGGTTACTTTTAACGTAAACAATGATGATTTTTGGGTAAGTTTTCAAGAAAACGTAATGGATGTTGCTCGTTTATATGATAAAGAAGATTTAGCAAAACAAAAATTAGATGCTTTAAAAAAGAAAGCAGAACGCATTCAGAAAGAAAGCGCAAAAGATTCTAAAAAAGCAGTGACAACTTTGTATGTTAAAGGAAAGTTTATGCCAAACGGATCAGGTTCTCGTTTCGGGTTTGTAAATGATGCATTGGGTGTTAAAGCTGCTTATGTAGAATCTCCTGAATCAAAAAACGCCAAAAAAGGTGAAAAACCTACAGCTCCTTCAATGTCAGAAATCAATCCAGATTATTTATTTATAATTGATAGAGAAACTGCCATAAATGGTGAAGTAAAAGAATTAAGTGCAATTTTAAATGACGATGTACGTAATACAAATGCATTTAAAAATAATAAAATTTTTATCGTTCCTGGGCAAATTTGGTATCTAGCTGGCTCTGGACTACTTTCAGTTGATATGAAAATGACTGATATCGGTGAAAAATTATACTGTATTAAATTTTAATTAAAATTAATTTATAAAGGATAATATTTTGTAATTTTGGCTTTCTTTTTATTAAGTCTAAATTGTAAGAAGAAAAAAATTAAATCAATAATCATGAAAAGAATATTTATAATCGCACTTTTATTATCGTCTTATTTTTCTAATGCTCAAAATACGATGTTAAATGCAGATTTTTGGAAAAAAAGTCCAGACGTTTCAGTTATTAAAGCAGAAATAGCAAAGGGAAATAGCCCTTCTGAAGCGAATCGTGGAAATCACGACGTTACAAGTATGGCAATAAATAGTGGTGCTCCAATGGAAACTATTATTTATTTGTTAAACCAAGAAGGGAATGCCGTTGATAAAACAACGCATGATGGACGTTTATATATTCACTGGGCAGCAAATAAAGGAAATGTTGAATTGGTTGAATACTTAATTGGTAAAGGTTCAGAAATTAATCGTACAGACGATAAAGGTGCAACTCCATTAGCTTTTGCGGCATCAAATGGTCAAGTAAATAAAGATGTTTACGAAGCTTTTTTTAATAATGGTTTAGACGTAAATTATAAAAATGCTAATGGAGCTACTTTTATGCACATGGCAATTGGTTATGATAAAGATTTAGCTTTAACAGATTATTTAATTTCTAAAGGTTTAAAGTTATCTGATGTCGATGCAAACGGAAATACAGTTTTTGATTACGCAGCGCGTACCGGAAATGTTGATATTTTAAAACAATTACAAAAACGAGGTATTAAACCAACAGATAAAGCTTTGATTTTTGCATCTGAAGGAACGCGTTCAAATGCTAATAATTTAGAATTCTATAAATATTTGGTTGAGGATTTAAAATTAAAACCTAAAACTACCGGTGATAATGGCGAAAATGTTCTTCATAATTTAGTTAAAAAACAAGACCAACAAGAAATTGTCGCTTATTTTTTAGCAAAAGGTGTAGATGTAAATCAAACAAATAAAGAAGGAAATACCGTTTTAATGGAAGCTGCTAAAGGAACAGATGTTGAAATGCTAAAAACGGTTTTAGGTAAAACAAAAAATATCAATCAAAGAAATAACAACGGAATGTCAGCTTTGTCATTCGCAGTAAATAATGGTTCTGCTGATGTTGTTTCGACTTTAATAACAGAAAAAGCAGATATTCAAGTGCGTGATAATGCTGGTAATATCATTACCTATTATTTAATTCAATCATACCGTCCGTTACGTCCAAATCAAAAAGATGAATTTTCGGATAAGATTTCTGTTTTAGAAAAATCAGGTGTTGATTTTAAAGAATTACAAAAAGATGGAAATTCAATCTTACATTTAGCTGTCGCTAAGAACGATTTGAAATTGCTAAATAAATTAGAGAAGTATGATATTAATGTAAATGCGGTTAACGAAGAAATGATGACACCATTACACAAAGCTGCTTTAATCGCAAAAGACGATGTAATTCTAAAATATTTAGTTGATAAAGGAGCAGACGTAACCATCAAAACAGAGTTTGACGAAACAGCTTATGATTTAGCTTCTGAGAATGAAGTGCTTCAGAAAAACGCAATTAATATCGATTTTTTAAAATAATAGAAATATCATAAATCAAATAATAAAATGAAACCATTTATAAAACAATCATTAATCGTAGTTTGTTTATGTTTCTTTGCTTTTCAAGCATCGGCACAAGCGACTAAATATAAAGGTATGTTACAAATGTCCAACTACAACGGTTTAGAAGCTTATGTTGTTGTTTCGTTAATCGATGCAAAAGGAAATGCTGAGAAAACGCTTTATATGATGGGACCAGACGAAAAATGGTACAACGGATTTAAAGATTGGTTTGCTAAACTTTCTAAGAAGAAAGAAAAATTGAATGCTATTACAGGAGCATCGGTTGCAGGTGGTGACCGCGCGACTTTTACTTTTACGATTGATGAAGCTAAAATAAATAAAGGTTATAAAATTCGATTTGAATCGGCTGTAGAAGACCAAAAGAATTACACAAACGATTTAGAAATTCCTTTCACAACCGAAGCTGTTACTAAGAAAACAGACGGAACAGGTTATATTCGTTACGTAAAACTTTCTAAAGTTCAATAAACTTATTTTTTTCTAATGACTAGATCAGTTTGGCGATTAGCCCATTTAGTTTTAGCCATTTTTTCTTTTCTGTTTTTGTTAATCGCTTCTGTCACCGGAACCATTTTAGCAGTCGATGCAGCTTACGAAAAAACTTCGGCTCCAAGCATAGAAAATTTCAATCAAATAACTGTAGCGCAATCCGTAACTGGGTTGCGCAAGGTTTTTCCTGAAATATTAGAATTGAATATCGATGCTACAAATTCCGTAATCGCAGAAGGTTTTAATGACGAAGGTGAAGATTTTAAAGCCATTGTACATCCTGTAACTGGAGAAATTTTAGCTGAACCAAAACCAAAATCCGATTTTATCGAATGGAATATTTCTTTACATCGTTCGTTATTTTTACACGAAACTGGAAGATTCATTGTTGGATTTGTTTCCTTTTTATTATTATTAATCACCATTTCTGGAACCGTTTTAATCATAAAAAGACAATTAGGAATTCGTAATTTCTTTTCAAAAGTAATCAGCGATTTCTCTGCACAATATTTTCACGTAGTTACCGGAAGATTACTTTTAATTCCTATTTTAATTATTTCAGTAACGGGAAGTTATTTATTTATGTTGCGATTTGATGTGATTTCTAAACCTGAATTGGTTGAAATTGCACACGAATCAAAAGTAACTGAAGAATTCACTTTAGAAGAAATTCCTCTTTTTAAAGAAACGCTTTTAAGCGAAGTAACTAAAATTGAATTTCCGTTTAGCGATGACCCAGAAGAATTTTTCCGAATTAAATTAAAAGATAGAGAAATTCAAGTCAATCAAGTTACGGGTGAAATTGTTTCGGAAATTATTTATCCGAAAGAAACCGTTTTGGAAACCTTGAGTTTAGATTTACATACCGGAAGAACCAATGCCATTTGGGCCATTATTTTAGGAATCGCTTCCCTAAATATTTTGGCTTTTATTTACACTGGTTTTGTGATTACCTTCAAACGTAAATCGGTAAAAATTAAAAATAAATTTAAACCAACCGATACTGAAATTGTTATTTTAGTTGGTTCAGAAGGCGGAACTACTACGTATTTTGCAAACCGAATTCATCAACAATTTTTGAATTCAGGTAAGAAATCGTTTTTCGCAACTTTAAATGAATACCAGCAATTCCCAAAAGCTTCGGAATTGATTGTTTTAACATCTACGTACGGATTGGGTGAAGCGCCTTCGAACGCGAGCCAATTTAAAAAGTTGGTAGAAAAACATCCACAATCTCAAAATATTCATTTTTCTGTTTTAGGATTTGGTTCAACCAAATATGCCGATTTCTGCGCGTTTGCTTTTGAAGCTGATGCGTTGTTAGTACAACAAAATAACTTCCAACGAAAATTACAAATTCATACAGTAGATAAAAAATCGGTTGCAGAATTCGTGAATTGGGTAAATGCGTATAACGAAATTTCAACGATTAAAATCGAAAACGTTTCGGCAAATTACCAAATGAAACTTCCTAAATTGAGTAAGTTTACCGTTCTTGAAAATAAAAAGAACACGAATGATTCGGTTTTTCAAATTTCGTTACAAACCAAAAAGAAATTCCAATCGGGTGATTTGCTAGCTATTTATCCGGCGAACGATGCACAAGAACGTTTGTATTCCATTGCCAAAGTAGATGGAAATTTACAATTGGTGGTTAAGTTACACGAGTTTGGTTTGGGT
This sequence comes from Flavobacterium sp. I3-2, assembly GCF_013389595.1. Classification (NCBI taxonomy): domain Bacteria; kingdom Pseudomonadati; phylum Bacteroidota; class Flavobacteriia; order Flavobacteriales; family Flavobacteriaceae; genus Flavobacterium; species Flavobacterium sp. I3-2. The sequence goes on along the minus strand of NZ_CP058306.1, from coordinate 1,394,462 downwards.
TCGCAATTTTTGCATGGTTTACAAAACAACGAACAACTAAAAGCGCGCATCATTACAAACGAACATTTTCATGTGCCTACAGAAGCGAAATCGGTTATTATGATTGGAAACGGAACCGGAATTGCTCCGTTTTTAGGAATGATTGACGAAAATATTTCTCGTAAAGAAATGCATTTGTTTGTTGGTTTCCGTCATAGAAATGAAACCGTTTTAGCTTATGAAAGTTTCGCAAAAATGCATCAAGAAAATAAACAATTAATTGATTTTACATTTGCTTTTTCTCGTGAAGAAAATCCAAAATACGTAATGCAAATTATTGAAGAACAAGCACAGTTAATTGCAGATAAATTAGCAGCCGGAGCCGTTGTTATGATTTGTGGTTCGTTGGCAATGCAAAAAGATGTAGAAGTTGTTTTAGATAAAATTGTTGCAACGCATCATAATAAATCACTAACTTTCTACAAAGAACAAAATCAAATTAAAACCGATTGTTATTAGTTATGAATAAAAAAAGTTTCCTTTTCGGATGTTTGTTTTTATTAGTTCAAAGTGCATTTGCTCAAGTAATGATAAAACGAGATACGGTTTTAATGGGCAGTTCATTTGATGTTTCTGTTGTGGCAGAAACCGAAGTGTTGGCCGAAAGTTACATTCAACAAGTTTTTGATGAAGTCATTCGAATTGATTTATTGATTTCAGATTGGAAACCCAATTCTCAAATTTCTGAAATCAATAGAAATGCGGGTATTAAACCCGTGAAAGTAGATAAAGAAGTTTTTGAGCTAACCAAACGCGCGTTACATTTTTCTAAAATCACAAACGGCGCATTTGATATTACAGTTGCTTCGATGGATAAAATTTGGAGTTTTGATGGTTTGATGGATGAACTTCCTACAAAAGAAGCGATTCAAAAAAGCATTGAAAATGTAGGTTATAAAAATGTGATTTTAAACGAAACTGATTCCACGATTTTCTTATCAAAAAAAGGAATGAAAATTGGTTTCGGTGCAACCGGAAAAGGATATGCCGCAGATAAAGGTCGTGAACTGATGTTGAAATTAGGAATAAAAGGTGGTATTGTAAATGCTTCTGGCGATTTAGCTTCTTGGGGACGTCAAGTTGACAGAAAAAGTTGGCTGATTGGTTTACGCAATCCGTTTAAACAAGGTGAAATTCTAAGGAAATTCCCTGTTCGAAATGCGGCGATGTGTACCTCTGGCGATTATCAGAAGTTTGCTTTAATTGACAGCGTTCGATACTCGCATATTATCAATCCCAAAACGGGAATTCCCGCATCAGGTTTAACCAGTGTTACGGTTTTAGGTCCTGAAGCAGAAACCGCAAACGGATTTAGCACATCGATTATGGTTTTAGGAGCTGAAGCTGGTTTACAGTTGTTAGAAAGTCACCCAAATTATGCTTGTTTGATAATTACAGAAGAAGGCGATATTATTACTTCCAAAAATTATAAGAAAGTTTTGAAGCAATTAAATACAGATAATTAATACAAACGCACAGCCTCATAAGTTGTGCGTTTTTTTGTAACTTTAAAAAAACAACAAAAAAATTAAAATATGAAAGTAAGTATTATAGGAGCTGGTAATGTAGGGGCAACTTGTGCGCAGTTTATTGCGATGAAGGGCATTGTTTCAGAAATTGTTTTATTGGATATCGCCGAAGGTTTGGCTGCCGGTAAAGCCATGGATTTGGCGCAATCAATGCCCGCTTTAGGTTTTGATACCATAATCCATCCAGAAGTTTCGGATTATTCTAAAGTTGCCAATAGTGAAGTGGTTGTGGTAACTTCAGGTCAACCTAGAAAACCTGGAATGAGTCGTGAAGAATTGGTTGCGGTTAATGTTTCTATTGTAGAATCGGTTGTGAAAAACGCTATGAAACATGCTCCAAATGCAGTTTTTGTAATTGTGACCAATCCGTTAGACACAATGACTTTAGTTGCTTTAAAAGCTTCGGGTTTGCCTAAAAATAAAATCATTGGAATGGGTGCGATGTTAGATTCGAATCGTTTTCGTTATTTCTTAAGTCAGAAATTGCAAAAACCAATTAACGAAATTGAAGCCATGGTTATTGGTGGTCATGGAGACACTACAATGATTCCTGTAAAAGAACTAGCAACTTATAAAGGAATTCCGATTTCAGAGCTTTTAACTGACGAAGTTTTTGATGAAGTGATAAAAGAAACGATGGTTGGCGGAGCTACATTAACCAAGCATTTAGGAACTTCGGCTTGGTACGGACCTGGTGCTGCTGTTGCCGAATTGGTTGATGCTATTGTAAATGATAAAAAGAAATTATTACCAAATTCAGTTTATTTAGAAGGCGAATTTGGAATTGAAGGTATTTGTATTGGTGTTCCGTGTATTATAGGAAAAAACGGAGTAGAAAAAATCATTCAAATCAAATTAACCGATGCTGATTTAGTTAAACTAAATGCAAGTGCAAAAGCGATAAATGAAGTAAACGGATTAATATAAAACGTTATTAAATTCAATTAAAAAAGATGAAGCTGAAACGTAAAAATTACGAAACAGCTTCATTTTTTTGTGTAATCAGATTACATATTAATTATAAAAGAATTTCCTTCTTTTTTCTTTTTACCTGCAAACTTATCAAGTTTATAGCTCAAAGAGAACATGAAATAACGTTTTAAAATCAATTGGTCTGAATCTTGAATCGAAGTTGGACTTATATATCGGTTTGTACTCAAATTCTGATTTAACAAATCGTAAGCTTTAACTTTTGCTGTTAATTGATCCTTTAAGAATTTATATCCAACACTTGCGTTTAACAACGTAAAATCCTTTTTAAATCCGTCGGCTAACATCGAATTATAATTGTAACCAACGTCCGCTCCTATTATAAATTGCTTTGGTAAATATGATGTAATCTGAAGATTTAATTTATGTGTAAAATTGTTTGTTTTATCAACAGAGAAATCTTTATAATCTACAAAATTATAATTATACGAATAAGAAGGCGAAATAATAAACACCTTATTATAATCCCAAGTTAATTTCACTTTTGGTGTCACACCTTGAGAATTGGCGCTGTATAATAAACCGTTTGTTTTTCCTTTAAATTTATCTAAATTGAAGTTCAATCCGATTTCATAACTTAACGTATTAACTCCTAATTTATAAGATTTATTAAATGAACCTCCTAAATAAAAATAACCCGTTCCTGAAGCATTTTCATAAGTTCTAAAACTTTTGAAACCTTCATCATAAGAAACCACATCGATTATTCCACGCGATTCTAATGATCCTCCGGCATAAATATAATATCCTGATCTCGTCAAATAATCATAATTAGAAAAGTTTAAATTTACTCCATGAGATAACTTTGGTTTTAAATTTCCGTTACCTTGAGAAACACTTAAAGTTGAAGATAAATCTTGATATTCTAATAGTTGATTCATATAAGGCAGCGAACCTGTGTAACGATAAGATAAATACAAACGTGTTGATTTACCCATTTTAAAACTATTTGAAATTCGAATATTAGGCAAAACATCGGTTTTCTTATTTAAGAAAATGTTGTTGTTGTAAAAAGATTTCATATCATAATTCATCCAACGGCTTCCTAAATCTAATTGAAAATAACCTTTTTCGTATTGATACTCATAACCAACTCCAGCTTTGACTTCATTCGTTTGAAAACGATTTCTGTAAGATTGTAAATCATTAAAATCTGAATATTGATTTGTGGTTGAATCAAAATCAAAAGTTTCTTGACTATCAACTTCCGTCGTATTTATATAACCCGCTTCAACAGCTAAAGTTTGTTTTTTTGTTATCGGAATACGATATTCAAGTTCTACCTGATAATAATCTCTGTGCGAATTACCAAACGCATTTTGATTTCGTATATCATCGGGATTCGATCCTTCGTAAAAAAGTGTACTTATTTGATTGTTTGCAAATGATTTATTTTTTGAATTATTATTTTCAAAATTTAAACTAAACGATGTTTTGTTTTTAAAACGTTTGTTATAGATCAACTGATTTTCAAAACGATCCATATCGGTTTCAGTAAACTGACTTCCTTGTGATTTATTAATCAAATCATTCAAAATTGAAACTGTTTCTGAGCTTGACACATTATGTCTTCTATTATTATTTTTTTCATAAATTGGAACAAATGCTAATGACGAAGTCGAATCGATTTGAATTTCAAAATCAAATGTAAATTTGTGATTGTTTTTATGAGAAGTTCCTTCATTTTCATTAAAAGAAATCACCCTATTTTCGGGTAAAAGATTTTCTATTCGAGATGTTGATTTTGATTTATTTTCTTGATTATCTAAAACATAACTTGCTGCAACATCAACTTTCTTTTTAAAAGAATCGTTGTAATTTAATCCAACTAAATTAGAAGTTGTAATTCCAGAGTTTCCAGAATATTCATCAATAAATGAAGAGTTAAATGACCATGAATTTCGGCCACCTCGCATATTATCAAAAACTTCGTTTTGAGAAAAACCTGTGGAATTGATATTATTTGAAGAAGCCAAAACGCTAAACTTGGTTTCTCCTTGAAAATAATTAGCTAACAACGACGATTCATATCGATCATCTGTTCCGTAACCACCATTAATTCTACCAAAGAAACCTTTGTTTTTATCTTCGTCGATAGTTAAGTTAATCGAAACTGATTCGCCATCACTTTTCTTACCTGCCAGTTTTTCTTCTTTGGTTTTAAAATCAGAAACTTGTACTTTATTGATAATTTCGGCTGGTAGATTTTCGATGGCAATTTTACCATCAGCTCCAAAAAATGGTTTTCCATTAACAAGAATATTTGGAACTTCTTTTCCGTTATATTTTATTTTTCCATCAGCATCAACGGTAACTCCAGGTAATTGTTCTAACAAACTTTTTACGTTTGCATCTGGACGAACTTTAAACGAAGCTGCATTAAATTCGATGGTGTCTTGTTTAACACGAATCGGCGCAACATCTGCTTTAATAACCATTTCGTCTAACATATTAGAATCTTCTGTAAGTATGATTTCTTCTAAATTAATGTGATCAACAATCGATGTAAATTGTTTGGAATAATCTGTGTATCCAAGCATACTTGCGACAATAAAACTTGGAACTTCTATTTTATTAGTTTGCAAATCAAATTCTCCTTTAGAGTCGGTAATTGTATAATTAATCAAAGTAGAATCCTTTGCAGTTGAAAGATAAACAGTAACCGCTTCGATAGGTTTTTTATTTTCATCTGAAATTTTTCCTTTTATAGAAAAATTTTTTTGTGCAAATGAAAAAGCCGTTCCAATGAAGAACAGCATAATTAAATAAAATATTTTATTCATAATATAAATTTGGCAATCACAAATAAAACATAAAATATTAACAAAAACAAAAAGTATCTGAAAACTCCAGATACTTTTTAATAAATTACATCATTCGCATATCACGAGGAGGACGATTTCCGGGTGGGCGATCTCCACGTGGACCTCTTTCTCCTGGACCACGTTCGTTTGATTGTTTACCTGTTCCGAATTTATCGAACTTAAAAGTTAACGAAAACATAGCGTAACGTTTTAGAACGGTATTTTCTTGATCGGATATTGCCGTTGGACTTACCGTTCTTCTGGTTCCTATATTTTGATTTAAGATATCGTAAACTTTAACTTTAGCTGTTAAAGCACCATTTAAGAAATCATATCCCAAACTCGTGTTCCATAAAAAGAAATCTTTTTTGAAACCAGCAGCAATATTAGTATTGTACGTATATCCAAAATCATTACCCCAAGTTACATTTTTAGGCCAATAAGTTGTTGTTTGTAAATTGATATTATGCACAACATATGACGTTTTCTCTAAAGCAATATTCGAATAAGTATTATTAGTATATCCTAAACTATATGACGGCGCAATGGTTAAAAATTCGCCATAATCCCAAGATCCATAGATTCGAGGTGTAAAAGTAAGTGAATTATTTTCGTACAATTGGTTATCGGTAAAACCTTTAGAAAGTCCGTAATTTACACGCATTCCAATTCCATATCTTAAAGTATGTGCGTCAATTTTTTTAGACTTATTAAAATTCCCAAACAATCCAAGTGAGTAAGCTCCTGAAATATTATCGTAAGTTGTTGTACGTTTTCTATTTTCATCAAAAACAGTTGTAGAAACAATTTGAGAATCATAGAAATTACCAGAAACTCCAATCGTCCAACCGCTTCGCATTTGAAAGTTAAAATCTCTAAAACTTAAATTAATCGAATGGCTTTTAGCTTGATCTAAATCGGCATTTCCGATGTAGGTATTTAACGGATCATTAAAACGTTCGTAAGGTAAAATTTGTGTAGCACTTGGATCAGTTACTGAATAATTATAATTTACATTAAACGTTTTTGAGTCTGTAAATTTATAACGAAATCGGGTTGAGATATTTGGCGATACAAATTTACGATTTACAACATATTCTTGATTTAGATATGAAGCGCTTGCTTTAAAATCATCAATCTGAACTCCGTATTTAAAATCAAAAAATAATTTTTTAGTATTGTAATTTACTCCAACAAAAGGCGTAGACGAAACACTTTTGTTATTTGTACTACTCGAATACAAATCACTTATTTGAGAAAACTCATTGGTTAACGGATCAAAATCATAAGTTGTAAGTACATCCGTATCTTGATTATAATTAAAGGTATAACCTAAATTTAATTCGGTATTTTTAGCAACAGGTTGCGTATAAGTTGCAGTTATTGTATAATTATCGTTTGTACTTCTAGTATCATTTTTTTGATTTCTTAAATCATCCGTTTCTGTACCTTGATAGAAAATAGTTTCTGAATTTGTTCGTCCAAAACCAGTAGTTTTTGAATTTGCATTATCAAAACTCATGCTTAAATTTTTACCGTTCGTATCTAAAACTTTATTGAATTGAACTGAATTACTAAAATTAAACGTGTCGGTTTCTGAATGTCCTACAGCATTATTTGTATTAAACAAATCACCATTTGCATCCATTGATTCAGATTTACTTTGCGAATCAATTACATTCTTAGAACTTGAAATTTTTGGTTCGATAAAGATTTTAGTTGTTGGATTTATTTTGTATTCAACATTAAAATTTGCATTGTGATTTAAATTATCTGTCGTTCTGTTTGATTCAGATTCTGTAATAAAATCGCCATCAGGAAGTAAGTTTACCACACGCGAACGGTTGGCATTTTCATTTCGATTATCATTCAAATAGTAACTTGCATTAACTTCAAGATCTTTAAAAAACTGATCCGAATAATTAACACCTAACATGTTCGTTCTTGTGATTCCTGATCCAGTACCAGAACCCAATCCACCACTAGAACGTCCACCGAAACTATTGAATTGACTACGTCCGCCGCCCATATTATCAAAAACGCCGTCCATTGAAAATCCTGAAGAGTTTATATTGTTTGAAGAAGCAAGTACCGAAATTTTTCTATTTCCTTTAAAATAATTAACCAATCCACTCGTTTCATAACGTTCATCAGTTCCATAACCCGCCATAACTTTTCCGAATAACCCTTGGTTGTTTTTTTCGTCAATAGTAAGGTTGATACTCGCATTTTCACTTTTGGCACGTTTACCAGAAAATTCTTCTGTTTTGGTTTTAGCATCTGTAACTTGAATTTTCTTAATAATATCTGCCGGAAGATTTTGTAACACCACACTTCCATCTTTATCAAAAAATGGTTTTCCATTAACTAAAATCTGACTCACAGATTGACCGTTTACCGTGATTTTTTTGTCAGCATCAATTTCAACACCAGGTAATTCTTTCAATAGCGCCTCAACATTCGCATCTGGTCGCACCTTAAAAGACGAAGCATTGAATTCTAAGGTGTCTTGTTTTACTCGAATTGGAACGTCGGTTACAATCACCAATTCTGCTAACATATCTGACAATTCTTTCATTGTAATTTCACCAAGATCTTTTGACTCGGTAATTTTTTCGAATTCAATATTTTTATCTTCATTTCCCAAATAAGTTAATGATAAAAACGAAGGTTGATCCATTGGTTTAATCTTCATCGAAAAATTTCCAATAACATCAGTTATTGCATATTGAATAACCGTTGAATCTTTTTTCTGAAGCAATAAAACTGAAACCGCCTCTATGGGTTGTTTCGATTCTGTAATTACTTTTCCTTTTAGCTCTATATTTTGAGCATTTGAAACAAAAGCAACTAAAAACGTAAATAGGAATATAAACTTTTTCATATATCAAAAGTACAAAAAGCGACTTACAAGTTGGCACTCATAAGTCGCAATTATTAAAGGGTTTACCGCTTTTTACAATTATTTCACGATAATTTTATGTGAATACATTTTTTGATTTGACAATTGTATCTGTAAAATATAAATTCCTCTTGAGTAATTAGAAACATCAATTACTTTAGAAGTTGTTTTTGTGATTTTTTTTCCATCAATTGAGAAAATAGTAGCGTTTAAAAAATCAAATTGTTCTGTTTCTATATAAACCAAATCGCTTGCTGGATTAGGAAATATTTTGATGTACTTTTCATAATCTAAATCGTCAATTCCTAAAGCTTTCGTTTCAAATTCATAAGCACCCATATCTACAGTTGTATAAATAAATCTTGGATTTCCATCTAAATCTAAAGTCAATTCAGAAATATTTGGTGTTGCATTTGGTCCAAATATTGTATTTGTTCCTGCATTGATAGCAAGACTTCCTTCGTCAAGTCTAAAATTTTTATTAACAACATCTATAAACATTGGATTCACATCTAAATTACCGCCTAAATTGGTACTTAACGGTGCGATATTAAAATTATTGTAAACACCTGAATTCCAATTTGAACTTCCGCCAGAACCCGGTAAAATAGAGTTTTTAAACGAAACTGGTTGATAGGTAAAAATTTGTGTACCGTAAACATAAGGTCCAGTATTGTTATAAATAATTGAGTTTCTTACTTCATTTACACCTTCTCCTTCGTTAAAAAACAAAGCGCCTGCAAACTGACCTGTCGCTTGATTTTCTGTAAACGTTGAATTGTTTATGTATAAATTAATATTTGTATCTTTTCTCAACGCACCACCAGAATATGCTTTATTACCATAAAATAACGAATTATTAATTACCAAAGTATCGGTTTGCATTCCTCGAGCATGAATAGCTCTTGTTAGATTATTTTTAAAGATACATCTATCAAAATTGACTGTTAACGGATGCGTCCACGAAGGTTCATTATTAAAAACATCACCATAAATACCAACAACTCCACCATCATATAAGGTAGCTCCATTAGATTCAAAAATGGTATTGATAAAATTAGCAGAACTATTATCGATATAAGCGACGTATGATGAACCTAAAGCTGCATTTTGAGTAAACATACAATCAATTACATTGGCCGCACAATTGTTTCTTAACATAAAAGTATTTCCTGATGTTGGATTATTCCCTTCAAAATGACAGTTTATAAAATTTGCTTTAGCGTCTGAATGAAGATAAACAGTTGAAGCAGAAAAATCTGTTGTTGAATTATTTAGTATTTTACAAGCTGTAAATGTTGGATTTGATTTTCTGCGAATTTCGATTGTTGCATAACCTAAATGATTCTCTTCAAAAGTCATGTTTGAATACATAACTTCAGAATTACTATCGAAAATTCCGTAAGTTAATTCAGAATCTGAAGTAACCACAAAACCATCAATTGTAGTTTGTGGGCTTAAAATACGAGTTTCGTGATGAAAATTCCCTAAAATAATTCCAGTTGAAGCTGTTAAAATACTTTGATAATTTTCATAATCTCTATCCTCAAAAGTTGGATTTCCGGTTGCAGGAAAACCTCCAAAAACTTTAACTCCTTCACGTAATTTAAAATAAACGCCATTGTTATCATAAGTTCCAGCTGCAACCCAAACTTGTTTTCCTGCAACTTGTCTATCCATCATTAATTGCAAATTTCCAGACGCGTTTTCCCAAGAAGTTCCGTTACCAGTTCCGTTTTCTTTTACATATAAAACATCTGGAATTGAAGTTTGAAATTCATTCAATCCAATGTCAATTACATCAACAATTCTATTAGCCTTGAAAAAATCTAAATCTGTTAGCAATGGATTTTCTAAAACAATTTGACTATCACCTTCGTTAATTCCTGGACTACTTTGTTGCAAAGAATAATCACTATTAAACATTGGATTAACATCTAAATTTCCGCCAAGGTCATTTCCAAAATAATAAAATATTGGTGTTTCGTAATAATAATCACTTCCTGTACTATTTTGCAAAATCGAATTTTTAGCATAAGTTACATTGTAATTACTTCCTCTATAATTATCGTTAGCGTCGGACGTTGTAAAACTTAACTCAGCCGTATTTCCATAAACAATACTGTTATATAAATGTACAATCGATGCTGCAGCCCAAATTCCACCAACATAACCTTGTGCATGATTGTCTGCAACAACACAATTAATCAATTTAACTTCTCCTCCGTTAATTCTCATTCCGGCTGAATCACCATCGCTACCTGGATTCAAGATTGATGTATTATTAGCAATTAAAACTTGATATAAAGTACTGTTTGTATAATACAAATTAACACCTGCGCCAAGTCCCATCGTACTTGTGTTATTAACAATCTTCAAATTTCGATAAGTTGCGCTACTTTGAGTTGCATACAAACCTGCACCTGATGTCGAATTACCTTCGGTTATCGTAAAACCATCAATAAATGTAGATGACGAAATTGGATTTGAATTACCTAAAACTTCTAAAACTCTGGATTGATTTCCTTTTAAAATAGTTTCGTAAAGATTGGGATTTCGATCTTCAAAAGTTGGATTTAACTCTCTAGGAAAACCTCCAAAAAGAGAAACATTTTTATTTAAAAGAAAAGACAGACCAACACCTCGCTGATAAATACCTTGTTTTACCCAAATCTGATCTCCATCAGATGCAGTATTAATAATAAGTTGCAAATCGTTTGAAGCGGTCGCCCAAGACAAACCGTCTCCAGATCCAATTGCATCAACATAATAAATAGTCTGCGCTTGAAGTTTCGAAAACAAAACTAATAAAAATAAAAAAAGTAAAGTTTTTTTCATAAAAAAAAGAATTTATTAAATATAATAAATTCTTTTTAACAAAAAACCTTTCCGAATTCAGAAAGGTTTTTAAAATTATTTTTGTCTAAAATAAATATCGATTGGCACCCCTTCGAAATCATAAATTTCTCGAAGCTTATTTTCAATAAATCTTTTATACGGATCTTTTACATATTGTGGTAAATTAGCAAAGAACACAAACTGCGGAATTGCTGTTGGTAACTGCATACAATATTTAATTTTAACGTATTTACCTTTAATTGCTGGTGGTGGATTACGTTCAATAATCGGTAACATCACTTCGTTGAACTTAGAAGTTGGAATACGATTTTTTCTGCTTTCGTAAACGTGTACCGCAGTTTCTAAAGCTTTTAATAAACGTTGTTTTGTTAAAGCCGAAACAAAAAGAATTGGTACATCTGTAAATGGTGCAATTTCTTCACGTATTCTACGTTCATACTCCACCGTTGTCATGGAATCTTTTTCAACTAAATCCCATTTGTTAACTAAGATTACAATTCCTTTACGGTTTTTCTCAGCCAACCAGAAAATACTTTGATCTTGACCTTCGAATCCACGAGTTGCATCGATTACTAAAATACAAACATCAGCATGCTCAATGGCACGAACTGAACGCATTACCGAATAGAATTCTAAATCTTCTTTAACCTTTGCTTTACGACGAATTCCTGCCGTATCAACTAAATTAAATTCAAATCCAAAACGGTTGTATTTTGTGTCAATTGCATCACGAGTAGTTCCCGCAATATCAGTAACCACAAAACGATCTTCACCAATTAAGGCATTGATAAAACTAGATTTTCCAGCGTTTGGACGACCAACAACTGCAAAACGAGGTAACTCTTCAGGATTTTCCTCAACTTCAGGTAATTCAGGTAAAACTTCAACAATTTTGTCCAACAACTCCCCTGTTCCACTTCCAGACATTCCAGAAATAGTAAAATATTCACCCAATCCTAAGTTATAAAATTCAAACGCATCCGTTTCACGCTTTGCATTATCTACTTTATTAACCGCTAAGATTACAGGCTTTGTAACTTTTCTTAACAACTTAGCAACTTCGTCATCCATTGGAGTAATTCCCTCTTCAACGTCAACAACGAATACAATAGCATCTGCTTCGTCAATTGCTAATTCAACCTGACGACGGATTTCTCCTTCAAAAATATCATCAGAACCTTTTACGTAACCTCCGGTATCAATTACCGAAAATTCTTTTCCATTCCATTCACTTTTACCGTAATTACGGTCACGTGTTACTCCAGAAACCGAGTCAACAATCGCCTCACGACGTTGTACTAATCGGTTAAAGAAAGTAGATTTACCTACATTAGGTCTTCCAACTATGGCTACAATATTACTCATACGTATTCACTTATATATAAAAGTGTATTTTTTATTTTTGATTATATCCGAATCGTTTTAATTGATACGAATTATTTCTCCAGTCTTTATTAACCTTAACAAACATTTCGATATGAACTTGTTTATCAAAGAATTTTTCTAATTCTTCCCGAGCTTGCATGCCAATTTTTTTAATTGCCGCACCTTTATGCCCAATGATGATTCCTTTTTGGCTATCGCGTTCAACCATGATAACCGCTTTAATTCTGATGATTTTTTCGTCTTCTTTAAATTCTTCTGTTTCGATTTCAACAGCGTATGGAATCTCTTTATCGTAATTCAAAAGAATTTTTTCACGAATGATTTCATTAACAAAGAAACGTTCTGGTTTATCTGTTAATGAATCCTTAGGATAATACGCAGGTGATTCTGGTAAAATCTCAACAATTCTATCAAAAACTTCCTTCACATTAAATCCTTGTAAAGCAGAAATAGGATAAATCTCAGCATTCGGAACTTGCTCTTTCCAAAGTGCTACTTGTTCTTCTAACTGCTCTTGATTCGATTTATCGATTTTATTCAATAGAAGAAGAACCGGAACCTTAGCATTTCGAATTTTATTAAAGAACGCTTCGTCTTTCAACTCACGCTCTCCTATTTCTACCATATAAATTAACACATCAGCATCTTCAAAAGCAGATTTCACAAAATCCATCATTGAAGTTTGAAGTTCATAAGCTGGTTTAATGATTCCAGGAGTGTCCGAGAAAAGAATTTGAAAATCTTCTCCGTTTACAATTCCTAAAATACGATGTCTGGTTGTTTGTGCTTTAGAAGTAATAATAGAAAGACGCTCTCCGATGAACGCATTCATCAAAGTTGATTTTCCTACGTTTGGATTACCAATAATATTAACAAATCCTGCTTTATGTGTCATTTTACCTAATTTAAACTTTGCAAAGGTAGTTATAATCTGTGAAATACACGAAATAAAAATTTTATTACATTAAACTTGCCAGTTCTGAAATGTTGTATTACATTTGCACTCGAAACATCGCGGGATAGAGCAGTAGGTAGCTCGTCGGGCTCATAACCCGAAGGTCACTGGTTCGAGTCCAGTTCCCGCTACTAAGTTGGTAACTCCTACCCTTTCAAAAAATTAATGAATTTATATTTGAAAGTAACCAAAATTCATAAAAACGCACAGCGCGGGATAGAGCAGTAGGTAGCTCGTCGGGCTCATAACCCGAAGGTCACTGGTTCGAGTCCAGTTCCCGCTACTAAGTTGGTAACTCCTACCCTTTCAAAAAATTAATGAATTTATATTTGAAAGTAACCAAAATTCATAAAAACGCACAGCGCGGGATAGAGCAGTAGGTAGCTCGTCGGGCTCATAACCCGAAGGTCACTGGTTCGAGTCCAGTTCCCGCTACTAAGTTGGTAACTCCTACCCTTTCAAAAAATTAATGAATTTATATTTGAAAGTAACCAAAATTCATAAATCGCACAGCGCGGGATAGAGCAGTAGGTAGCTCGTCGGGCTCATAACCCGAAGGTCACTGGTTCGAGTCCAGTTCCCGCTACTAAGAAAAGCTATTTGTATATTTTTACAAATGGCTTTTTTAATTTATAAAAATAAAGAAATTATCGATTCTTCAAATTTCAGATTAAAGATTCATAACCTACCAAGGTTTAAAATTGGATTTTACTGATTTTGACAAATCAAACTTCACAGAAAAAAGTCTATCTGAACCGATTCTACGTAGATTGTAAGTATATGTAGTTCCGTCCATGGTAATCCACCAAACATTTTGACATGCATAATCTATCATTTGACATGTTTCGTTATCTGCTGGAAAGACTTGAATTGTTTCACTCCCTTGGTTGGTTGAAGTTCCACCATAAAAAGTAACATCATCTGCCGAACCATCTTGATGACGGTGATCATGTTTTAAAGTTAAAACGTTATTTGAATAGGACAAAATCCAAGTTCTTGATTTATCATCTCCAACATAAAACGGAATTTTAACTTCGCGTTCATCATAACTCAAAACCTCCATTAACAAACGTTTACCAGTAAATCCATCACCTTCTTTGGCGCCTTCAATAATTTCACCTTCGAAATATTGTCCAACCAAAGGTTTGAATTGTTCTAAAAATATTTTTGACTGTGTTTGCGTTTGCGCAAATGAATTACTGAAGACCAAAAAGAACATCAACACTAATAAATATCGAAATGTAACCATTTTATAAAAAATTAAATTTAATAATCCTGAATACGTAAATTACAATAAAAATATTCAAAACTTCATAAAATATAGTATACAAAAAAAATAGACCATCTCAAATTCGAGATAGTCTATTTTAGAATCAATTAACTTATAATATTTAAAATTTATTTATACAATTTCAAATCTTTTCCTGACGCAAAATAGATATTGTCGGTAACTCCATCAATTTCATAAATAGGTTTGTTAGAATCTAAACTAATCTTCACCACTTCAACTCCATCTTTTTTTCTAACTTTTACCAACTCTGGTCCTTTTGTACCTTTAGCTAAAACTACGGCATAATTATTACTTTGCTTTAGTCCATTGAAACGCTTATCAACACTTGCTAATAAATTTTTGTCAATCATATCAGAAATATCCGAATTTTGATTTCCTTTTTGTATTTTTTTATTTTTTGCATCTTGAGAAAATAAGTCTTGAGATATTTCGTTTCCATTACTATCTACATAAGTAATTTGTGTATTTGCAATTGCTTTTTGAACACTTCCTTTTATTCCAAAGAAAGACGAACCAATTATTCCTCCAGTTTTCATCAATCTCCTCGCAGCTTCTCCTGGTTCTGAGTATGATTTTTGATAAATTACATTGCCATCATTATCTAAACCAATTACATCATTTTGCCCAACGATACAAACTCCCCAATCAAAGGATTCTAACGTTTGAATTGTTTTGTCGTTTTCAACATCAATTTTCCCTTTAGGTTTTGGACTATCTTCATTATTTGAATTAAAAGTATAAATACGCTTATTGTTATAAACTAAGAATTTTCCATCTTTAAAATCATAAGTTAATGGGCGTTTTTTATCGAATTCAACATTCTTTTTCCATATTTTCTTACCTGTCGAATACTCAACCATATTTCCATATGTATCAGTCAAATAAAAAACACGATCATTCCCCACTTTTCCCAAATAATAAACTTGATCTTCTGAATCATCAGCAATTTCAACAAATTTTTTCCACTTATTTTTACCTTCCTTATCAATTAAATTCATTTCGTTATCAGCAATATATAAATAATCACCGTCAATTGGAATTACGCGTTTAATGTCAGAACCTTTTGGATCTTTTTTCCAAAGCTTTTGACCCGTTGCATAATCATAAAAATTAAATCCCTTTTGATGAGCAATTAAAACCTTATCTCCATGGTCTTCTAAATAAGAAATATAAGCAGTTGTTATATCATCCTTCCAAACTTTTTCACCTGTAAAAGCATCCAACATATTCAATTTTTGTTTCGATGACAGCAAGCCTCCAGAATTCAAAATGGTAATCATTTTATCACCATTTCCGCTAATAAAAAAATTATTTACTGGATAATCAGTTTTCCATTTTACATTTCCATTATCTTGATCCAAAGCAAAAAGTAGATTTTTAACTCCAGCGTAAATTACATTTTTTCCAACAACAATTTTATTTTCAGAAACTGAAATATCATTTTTAATCAAACTTTTAAAGTAATTACCTAAAGATTTTCCAAGTCCATCAACATCTCCAACTTCACTTTCCCAATTGATTTTCTTGCCAACCAAATCATAATTAACAAACATAACTTTATTATCTTTTTGCCCCAAAATCAATAGTTGGTTATTTGACTGAATAAACGACGATGAATAAATTACATATCCTAAATCAGCAGAATTAAAAAGAATTTCACCGTTTGTACTATTTATCAATACATTATTATTATCGAATTTAACCTGAGCAAATGGAGAATTAGATATAAAACTAATTTCAGAATCAGATTTAAAAGCGTTTGAAAAATCATTATTTGATAACGAAGAATAAATCTTTGACATTTTTGCAATTGAATTCTGACTATTGATTTTATCAATTGAGATAGTCCAATCTACAACATTTGATTGTGGATTTACACTTGACAAAACGTCTTTGGTTTTAACAAAAACATTTCCAGTTAATGGTTCTACTTTCACTTCTTGAATTTCATTTGAAAACGAAACTACATCTTGTGAAAAAGCATTTATCGAAAAGACACTTGACAAAGCTGCCATTCCAATTACATAAGCGTATTTTTTCATTTTATAAAGTATTTGGTAATTTAAATTAAAAATACGCATTTAAATAAAACAAAACAAGCCTAAAATTAACAATATTAAAATATTTTAACACAAAAGAATAAAACAAATAAAATAATAGTAATCATAAAAAAAACGACTAAAAAAAGTCGTTTTAGTAGAATTAAATTAATTCATAAATCGTATCTGGCGTATAATTAGTTTCGGAACCATAAATTATCCAATCCGTCAAAAAATCCAACGAATAGGTTTTGACATCATTTTGTTTTAAAGCTTCAATCCAATACGGCTGATTCAATAAAAGTCCTGTAATATTATCCAATTCGTCAATATGAGAAACTTCAAACCATAGATGTTCTCGACTATCACCACTGTCAACTTGAATCCCTAATTTCACTAAGAAAGACCAAGCATCTTTTTCATCTTGATTGGCGTTGAAATTTTCTAGAAACACTTTTTTAAACGAATGAAATCTATCATAAGCAAGCGCTGCCATTCGTTCTGTTTCAGCATCACTTATAAAATACATTGGGTTATCAGCTAATGTTTTTGCATAAATTTCTGGAGAGACTATTTCATCTTCTTGAACTGCAAACAACACACCTGACGGCCCATAATTCTCTTCTTCTGGATTTCGTTCATTCAAACCACCTAAAATATTTGGAGGAAATTGCATGACAGATTTCTCCCAACGTTGCCAACAAAAACTCAAACCTAAACCATCATAACCAACATCAAAAATTTCATCTTCTTGCTTTTTTGTATCAGAAGTTAGAAATGAAGTTGCTACAATATTTAACACATCATAAAATTGTTGCGCGCCACTTTTGATATTTAGAAACTCCAATTCAACAGCATTACAACGATGCAAACCATGTGTGTGCAACCAATAGCTTCTGTTATCTTCTTCGCCTTCATAAACCGAATGAATCACATATAAATACGACGGCGCTGGAGGAATGTGAGATTTAGATGTAATTTCCACCCATTTTCCAGAAAGAATTCGCATGGGCATATAATCAAAAACCACCGAAGGTTTTTCGACAATTGCCTGCATAACTTTTAATTGCAAATGATAACTATCTAAATAATCGTCAGAGAAATACTGACTGGTTTCTAAGAAATATTTCTGTTTTAAATACGCTTCTCTTTCTTCGTCAGAAATTCTATTTCCCAATTGAAACTCATCTAAATCGCGATCGTAATTCACAAAAACCATCAAATCCAAATGAAAATCAACTTCTTGATATTCGACTTCTATTTGATATTTCTGAAGAATAAACTCTCGGTCTTCTTCATCGATTTCGGCAGTTTCAAACTTAACCAACTTAAAATCTTTGCGATTTTCCAACGCCGTTTTCATTGCATTTTCTTCAAACACAAAATTTTCATCCGAAGGAAAGATAGCCATCTCTGAAGCTAATCTTATACCTTCTGTTTCAATTAATTCGTACAAATCTTTTTCTTCTTCCATTTTAATTTTTTCTTAAATATACAAAAAAAAGCAGCTAAAAAATAGCTGCTTAAATTTATGATTTTGAGTCAATTTCTTCTTGAACTTGCTCCCAATCCAACATCAATTGTTCTAAATCCTTTTTCTTTTTTTCGTATTGAGAAAAGAAATTTTTATCGTTAATTAATTTTTCATAATTAGCAGCCAAATCGGCATCTTCTTTTTTAACTTTCTTTTCTAAATCAGCAATCTGACTTTCGATTTTACTTAATTTATTCTGAAGTGTTTTAAGTTTCTTTTGATCTTCGTAACTCAATGTTTTAGCAACATTTTTAACGTCTTCTTTTTTAGAAACTTTTACTTCATCTACTTTCTCGAATTCACGCATATTTTCAACATTGCGTTGCTCTAAGAAATAGTTGATATCACCTAAATATTCTTTGATTTTTTCGTCTTTGAATTCATACACTTTTTCAGACATTCCTTGCAAGAAATCACGATCGTGAGACACTAACAACAAAGTTCCTTCAAAGTTCTTTAAAGCAGCTTTTAAAACGTTTTTAGATTTAATATCCAAGTGATTTGTCGGCTCATCCATCAAAAGCACATTAATCGGTTTTAAAAGCAGTACGCAAAGCGCCAAACGATTTCGTTCACCTCCCGAAAGTACTTTAACTTTTTTCTCTACATCATCGCCACGGAAAAGAAAAGCACCTAACATATCGCGAACTTTAGAACGGTTTGAATCTGTTGCCGCATCAATCATCGTATCTAAAAGTGTTTTCTCACCATCTAAATATTCAGCTTGATTTTGCGCGAAATATCCCAACTGAACATTATGTCCCAACTTGATATCGCCAGTATATTCAAACTCTTTCATCACAGCTTTAATGAACGTTGATTTCCCTTGTCCGTTTTGACCAACAAAAGCAATTTTAGAACCGCGTTCAACCAATAAATCAATATCAGTTAAAATACGTTTTTCTCCATAAGCTTTTGAGAACTTTTCTGTTTCAAGAACTACACGTCCTGGTGTAATCGAAACTGGAAAACTAATATTCATAACCGAATTATCATCTTCATCCACTTCGATACGTTCTACGCGGTCTAATTTTTTAATCAACGATTGCGCCATCGAAGCTTTAGAAGCTTTTGCACGGAATTTAGAAATCAATTTTTCGGTTTCTTCTATTTTCTTCGCTTGATTTTTCTGAGCTGCTAATTGAATTTCACGAAGCTCTTCGCGTTGAATTAAATATTCGGAATATGGTTTATTGAAATCGTAAATCTTACCTAACGAAATTTCGATGGTTCGATTGGTCACATTATCTAAAAACATTTTATCGTGCGAAACAATTACCACAGCTCCTGGAAACGTTTTTAAATACGACTCCAACCAAATAATACTTTCGATATCCAAGTGGTTCGTTGGCTCATCCAAAAGCAGTAAATCGTTATTCTGAAGTAATAATTTTGCTAATTCGATACGCATTCTCCATCCACCAGAAAAAGTTTCGGTAAGTTTATCAAAATCGGCACGTTTGAATCCTAAACCTAAAAGTACACGCTCGGTATTTCCAACGTAATTGTAACCACCGATTATATCGAAATGATGCGTTAAATCACTTAATTTTTCAATGATTTCAGAATACGCGTCACTTTCATAATCAGTACGCGTCACCAATTGCTCGTTAACTTCAGCTATTTCACGTTCTGTTTTTTTGATTTCAACGAATGCCTGATAAGCTTCTTCAAGAACGGTGCGTCCTAAATCGAAATCAACATCCTGACGAAGAAAACCAATTTGCAATGATTTCTCGGTTGCGATACTTCCAGAATCTGGCTCCACATCGCGAGAAAGAATTTTTAACATCGTTGATTTTCCAGCTCCATTTTTTCCAACCAAACCAACGCGGTCTCCGGCTCCTAAACGAAAAGTAACATTTTCAAACAAATATTCTCCCGAAAAAGAAACCGATAAATTATGTATGTTTAACATTTTATATATGAATTGAACAACTATTTTAGTTGCATTTTTTTGTAATAACGATTGATATCTACGTTTTGATCTAAAGGAATTTCGAATTCAATTTTCAAAAATAACAAATCAGATAAATAAGGTCCAAGCAAAACACCACGCGTTCCCAATCCATTTAACAAATGAAGTTGTTTGTGCTTGTAATGTGTTCCGATTAATGGACGACGATCTTTTACCGTTGGACGAATTCCAGCCAAATGTTCAACCACTTCAAAATCGCAATCGATTAAATCACTTAAACCTTCTAACAATTCGTTTTTTGCTTCTTGAGTTTGAACGTCAGATTTGTCTTGCCAATTATATGTTGCGCCAACTTTATACAAATCGTCTTTGAACGGAATGATAAAAATTCCAGATTTTACAATTTTATCTAAATTTAAATCAGGAATTCGAACAATTAAAAGTTCTCCTTTTGTACCATCTAACGGTAAGTTATTGAAATACGGATTATTTAGCATCGAAAAACCTTCGGCAAAAATAATATTCTTATATGAATTTCCATTATAAATCACAGAATCATTTTCGAATTCAATCGCATCATAATGAAAAGTTTCAAATGACAAAAGATTCAAATTAAACAGAAAATTTTGATATGAAGTAACAAAATGATTTACATCTAAAAAACCCGTTTGATAAACCTCTCCAAATCCAAAGTCCGAAGAGATGTGATTGATTTTCACTTTTGAAATTTTATCTTTCAGAAAATGACTTAACGAAGGTTGATCACATGAATGAAACCAATTATTTTGTTCTTCGACAGATGCAAACTTTCTAAATATTGGAATTTCGTAAAGAAATTTAGTTTTTAAATCCGATTCAATATTTTTATAAAAAGGCATCGCAAGTGCTAATTGCTCATCGGATTTCCAGATAGAAGTAAATCGTTTTAACACCACCGGATTAAACATTCCGCCAGCAACTTTAGAAGATGTTCTGGTTTTGTCATCAATCATAGCAAATGATTTGTTGTGTTTTAAACAAAAATCCGCAAAACACAAACCTGCAATTCCACCACCAACAATTAAATAATCTGTCATATTATTCATATAAAAAAACTCTTACCTTACGATAAGAGTTTTATATTAAGATTTTACAAAATTAGTAATTCCATAAATCATCTTCAAAGTTTCTGATAGATTCTTTGATACGTTCAGCTTCTAACAACTGCTCCATAGCATTTTCTCTAACGTAATCTTCGATAGCGGCATCACCGTATTGATTATCAGTTTTATAAATTACACTATTGAATTTTCTTGCATTAAATAAATAATCGAAACTTACTTTTTGAGCAGGATTTCTTTCGTTATATGCATAGTTTTCGTACAATACTTGACGAGCACCAGGGAAGAAAACCCAGAATAATGGAATTTCACTTTCGTAATCTGTACCAACCGTATTGATATCTACAACAATTGGAGCTAATCCAAGCAAACGATATTTCATCTCACCTGCATTTCTATCGAAATACCAAGTTCCCATGATGCGATATTCTTTTACATCGCTAGGTTTCAACTGAGTTCTAACAATATATTCATCAGGCACTTTATTTCCATACATTAAGTATTCTTTACCTGTATCAGTAGTATCAGTTCTATAGAATTTACTATCTAAATCTTTTATATCTAATTTAGATCTGAAATTTTCGTCAGAATAAACTTCTGTAATTTCTTTATTCATGATAGCCTCTTTCAAAATATCAAACAAAGGCTTTCTATCTACAGTAGCACGTTCAGGGTAGTAATAAACAAAATTAGAACGCTCATTTAAAGGAATTCTTTCCCAAACTTTCTTTTCAAAAAGAATGTCGTTGTCATTCACTTTTTGGTAAGCAATAGGCCCTTCAGATTTAGCAATAATCTCTTCCATTGGTTTTAAACCAATTTCACTTGCAGATTGTGCATTCAATAAACCTGACTGAGCAAACATAGTTACACTTGAAAAAAGTGATACTGCAATTAATGATATTTTATTAAATGTCATAATATTAAATTTTAAATATTATTGTATTGTATAAGTTGCGTCAGAAGCTGTTTTCATTGGAATATCTGCACCCGTTAACTTAGTTTTTATTCCAGTAAAACGAACTACATCACCAGGCTTTAAACGTTCAGCCATTCTTCTAGCTTCATCGTTCCATCTACCACCTGATAATTTAGTAGAACCTATTCTTGGGAATACTGCGATACATTCTGTAACAGAAATATTCACTTCGAAATCGAAATCTTCCATTTTAGCACCAATAGTAGAAATCAACATGTTTTCAACTGGGCCTTTAGCTGCGTATTCACCGCGAATTGTACCTCTTGCTGCAGGAATTGTTTTCACACGGAAAACTTGTTTATCAGAAACTACTTTACCGTCTGGTAATGTTCCACTAGCAGTAATTGTTACTTCACGACCAGCAGTTGGTTTTAAAATATACTTTCCTTCTCCAACTTTTCTTAAACCACCAATAGAAGATGTAACGTTTACTTTATCATTAGAAACCCCAGCAAATGAAACTGAAATTGGGTTATCTAATCCAATATAAACAACATTCATTTTTTCAGCTGCAATTGTTGCTGAATTTGGACGAGGAACAACAACATAGTTCGAGTTTTGAACATCAACTACTACTGGCTTTCCATCTTCCATGAAAGTAAACTTACCATTGAATTTGTGTTCTCCAACAGAACCAGCAGTCATGTTTAAAACAACTTGACCATCAACGATGTTTTTAGTATTGACAGCACTTCCGTTTACAACAACTGATGTTGGAACTGTTGATTTATCGAAACGACCTAAAACAACTTTACCTTTAATTGGTTCTCCTGCAAAATATACCGATTTATCTGTAATAACAAATGCTTGGTAATTTTTCATAGAAGCTGCTTGTTTTAATGTATTTCCTAAGAACATATTAAAAGCCTCAGCTTCGATTTCTCTAACATCGTTTTGTAAAGCAGATAATTTAGCTAAAGATGCAATAGAAGGAAAACCTTTATAGTGATAATCTAAAAATGGTTTTGTAATACCTTGAGAATCTTTGATATCTTCTGTACTAAATTTAGCATCAATATTTTCAACTAAAAATTTATACGAAACATCATTACCTAATACTTTCTTTACATCTTCGCGATATTGTGCAAATTTTTTGATGATTTCATTTCCTTTATCAGAATATCCTTCACCGGCAAACCAACCATAATCAATTGCTTCACCTTTATCCATTTGCTCATAAGGCATTTTTCCTGTTTTTTCGTCTAAAACAACTTTTTCAGTCAAAGAAGTTTTAAGTGTACCTATATAATTGTAAAAATCATTTGAAATTTTACTGATTTGTTGCGCCTTTTCATAATCGCCTAAATAACGAGCTGGATCATCTTCAGCACGATTAGCCATTGCATTAAGTAAATTCTCATTTACTAATTGAGCCGTTTGATTTGATGCTTCAAACTTTTCATTCATCAATCCAAAAGCCGTCAAAACTTCTTTCGACATATTAAGAGCCATCATCGCGATGAACACCAAATACATCAGGTTAATCATCTTCTGTCTTGGGGTTTGTTTTCCTCCTGCCATTTCTAATTAGATTTTTTTAAAGATTAATACTAATTAGATGCTTTACCCATTGCAGATAACATTCCACCATAAACTGCATTTAAAGTTGACAAGTTCGAAGTCAACGACTGCATTTGTTCTTTTAACTTTAAGTTATTTTCTGCAACCTCACGGTTAATATCAGCATTTTTAGTTGCGCTGTCTAATTGAACTTTATACATAGCATTTAAAGATTCTAACTGCGTAGCAGCTAAAGTCATTTCTTCAGCATATCTATTAGAAGAAGCCACAGCATCAACAGTTGGAGCAATACCTTTAGCAGCAGCTTCAAAGTTTTTGATACTATTACTTAAACTAGCCATCAATTGACCATCAATTTTAGCGTCTCTTAAAATTTTATCTAATTTTTCAGATAACATACCACTTTCTTCTCCTGAAGAAGCAACACTTCCTGAATAAACTGGAGCAGTCGTTTGAAAAGAAGAAGCAGGAACAGCTTTTTGATTAGAAACTGGTGCAGTTTGTTGAACTGAAATTGGTGTTGTTCCAGCAACAGAAGAAGTTTGAACTACTCCACCTACTTGCATTTTACGAGGCTCACCACCTTTTAATTCAGGATAAACACGAGACCAATCCAAATCTTCATCTACTGGTTCGAAAGCTGAAATAGCAAAGATTAACGCTTCTACCAATAAACCAACTGTTAACATGTTATTACCATTCAAAGGTCCTAACTCAATATGAGTAATTTTAAATAAAGCTCCAACGATTACAACCGCCGCACCCATACCATAGCAGAAGTTCATTAATTTTTTAGGTATTGCCATAATTCTAATTTATTTAATATTTTTTTATATAGTTTATAGAGATTTAATTTATTAACGTTTATTTCTTCCGCTTGCAGCTGAAGAAGCTTCACCACTATTTGGCCCAGGTGCAGATACTACGTTTCTGAATCCAATGTAGCTACGAGATGAATCAGCGTTTTCTTTATCACGAGTTGAAACTCTTAAGAAATAAGAAACATCTCTCCAAGAACCACCACGAACCACTTTGAATGGATTTGCAATAGTTGCTTTATCTTTAGGTTTTAAAGCCGAATTTAATAAATAAGCAGATTCATCGTAAGGTGTGTTCGTCCACTCTGCAACGTTACCAGCCATATTATATAAATTATAACCATTAGGTTTATATGATCTTGCTTCAGCTGTAAACAACGCTCCATCTTCAGCATAATCACCACGGTCTGGTTTAAAGTTTGCTAAGAAACAAGCTTTCTCATCTGTTGTATATGGACCACCCCAAGGATACATTCCTTTTTCGATTCCACCACGAGCTGCATATTCCCATTCTGTTTCAGATGGCAAACGATATTCGTTTAAGGTAACGTTTGCTTTACGAGATTTTAAATGTGAGTTTTTATATAAAGTTCTCCATGCAGCAAAAGCTTTTGCTTGATACCAGTTAACACCAACTACAGGATATTCTCCGTAAGCTTCGTGCCAAAAATATTCGTCATGCATTGGCTCATTATAAGAATAATTAAATTCTTTTACCCAACGAGTTGTATCAGGATACACGTTTACAATCTCTGTTTTTAAATATTTAGATCTTCTATCTCTAGCACTTGTATTGTTATCTCTAATAGCAGATTCTTTATCCATCCAAGAATACTTGAATTTTAATTTTGAAACATCAAAAGATGGAACACCAAAAAATGAATCAGCAGATGGAATTGTTAATGAATCCATAACCTCAGTATAATATTCATCAGGATATCTTTGAGGATTATCGATTAATCTTGCATTCTTATTTAATCTTCGCCCTGCATATTCATCTTGATCCATAGCCATGCTATAGTAGTTATCATACATATAACGATCGTAAGCAGATTGATTCTGATTTAAAGAAGGATCTTGAACCTCTTGAAAAGCATATAATCCAATTCCTCCAGCACTTGCGTCCATTCCCATTTCGTCAGCCATGATAGCTAATCGTGTACGGACAATAGAATCTCTAACAAAATCAACAAATTTTCGGTACTGATTATTTGTAATTTCAGTTTCGTCCATGTAGAAAGAACCAACAGTTACTGTTCTAACAGGAGCATCTTGAGCGCCTAATAAATCTTCATGAGTACTTCCCATTGTAAAAGTCCCACCTGGAATGTAAGCCATCCCTTGTGGCTTTTCAGTAATCCATCTTTTACCTTGAGCACCGTTTAGTAGCTCACCTCTGTCTCCAGAACCACAACTGAATAACAATGAAACAACTGCTGAAAGTGTAATGAACTTCTTCATATATTTCTTGGGGTTTATAATTTTAATTATTTCGAAAGCGTAAACCTATTTATTTATTTTCAATTATACAACGAAAACAAAAAAAAAATTAATTTTTATTTAACAATTAATGTTTTATATTAAGTTACATCAATTGTTTTTTAACTGCGCGCCACCATCTTTCAGGAATAACTTGACTTAAAGCCATCTCATAATCGGAGTAGGAACATGGAAACAAAACCTTACGTTCAGAAGACAAATCATCTCCAAACACCTCTGTTTCAATCCACCAACGATCTGAACGATCACTTTTGTAGAAAATTAATTCTTGTTCTTCTAGCGGAACTATATATTTAAAATAAGATATTTTGCTAATATAGGGATATTCATTCATTCTGAAATTAAATCCCTCACAAAAATACCATAAAATCTGAGCAATCAACAAACTTTCTTTAAAATCGTTGTTAATATTAAAAATCCCAAACGAACTCACACGGTCACTTATACCAGAATATCGTGCTAAAGCGCAAATTTCACGTCCATCAAAGCCATTTGGATTGTACTTTGTAAAACTTCCTAAATCAGAAGATTTAATAGCATTCAAATCCAAACTCACAACATCAGCATCTCTTAATATCGGCTCAGTGATTTGTATGTTATTTACAACTTCGCCTAAACGATAAGCTTCAAAATACATTTTATCAATCAAATCTATTTCTTCTTGCGAATTATAATACGTTTGGTATCCAATATTACAAAAATTATATAAATTATTTGGCTCTTCCATAATAATTCTTGAAATAAAAGATTCCGATGGATTTACCATATCCGAAACGACATCAATTTTACTATCGATTGACACAAAATTAACCATCTGTTCAAGAGCGTCATAACCACGATAAATCGCATAAGTTAAATCTTGAGAACCTCCTAAAACCAAAGGAATTATTTTATTTCTCAACAAATCTGCAATTACATTTTTTAGTAAAAAATAAGTATCTTCTACAGAATTTCCAGCTTCAATTTGTCCTAAATCGACTAATTTAGAATTCCAATTTCCAGGAAACAAACTATAAAATTGTTGCCTAATAAATGTAAAATCCAACTCTATTTTTGATGGATTATTCCCTCGTGTTTCATTTACAGTTAGTAATGCAAACGAAAAACCTTCTAATTCTGGAAAAGAATCTTCTGTATGAAAAACCGTATTCTTACCAATTGAATGATTTGGTAATGTATTTACAAATTCAATTATATCATTTGAAACAGGTTTTAAAAAATCATAAATCATTTCCTATTTCTTTTTGGTTGTTGTTTTTTTAGCTGTTGTTGTTTTTTTCGCTGGAGCTTTTTTTGCTGTCGTTGTCTTTTTAGCAGCTGTTTTTTTAGCAGGAGCTTTTTCCTCGATAAGTTTCTTAACCTCATCCAAAGTCATTGCTGCTGCATCTACATCTTTAGACAATTCGATTTTTATTTTTCCTTGTAAAATAACCGAACGTCCCCAACGTGCTTTTTCAACTCGAATTCCTTCCTCTTCCCAATTGTGAATAACCTTATCAATTTCTTTTTGAAGTTTTTCTTCAATTAATGTATTGATATCACTCTGAGAAAGATTATCAAAATCGTATTTTTTATTTACGTTAATAAACATTCCATTCCATTTGATGAATGGTCCGAAACGACCTACTCCTTTTTGAACAGGTAAAGTATCGTAAGTTGCAATTGGCGCATCTGCTTTTTGTTTTTCTTTAATTAAAACAACCGCACGTTCCATATTTACATCTAACGGCTCTTCTCCTCTTGGAAGTGAAATAAACACAGAACCATGACGCACATAAGGACCAAAACGTCCATTATTCACCTCAACTTCTTCACCTTCAAATTCACCTAACATTTTAGGTAATAAAAACAACGTCAATGCTTCGTCTAAAGTAATCGTTCCAATATTTTGATCGGGACGTAAACTTGCAAATTGTTTTTCTTCGTCTTCAGCATTACCAATTTGAGCCATTGGTCCAAATTTCCCTAAACGAACTAAAATAGGTTTACCTGATTTTGGATCCGTTCCTAATATACGTTCTCCTGATTCACGATCAGCATTTTGTTCTACATCTTTTACAATCGGATGAAAATGACTATAAAAATCATTCATCATCTTAGTCCAATCTTCGTTACCTGCAGCAATTTCATCAAAATCTTCTTCGACCTTTGCTGTAAAATTGTAATCCAAAATAGATTCAAAATTCTTAACTAAGAAATCAGTAACAATAATCCCGATATCTGTTGGAATCAACTTTCCTTTATCAGCACCTACTTTTTCAATCTGAACCGAAGCTTGTACTTCATTCCCTACCAATCTCAGAACTTCATATTTACGTTCGGTTCCTTCAGCAGTTCCTTTTTCGATATAATTTCGTGCAACAATCGTAGAAATTGTCGGTGCATAAGTTGAAGGACGACCAATCCCTAACTCTTCTAATTTTTTAACCAAGGCAGCTTCTGTATAACGAGCAGGCGGACGAGAAAAACGTTCTGTTGCAATAATTCCGTTATTTTGCAAAGGTTCGTTTACTTTTAAAGCAGGTAACATTCCCTCTTGTTCTTCTTCGTCATCATCATGACCTTCAAGATATACTTTTAAGAAACCTTCAAAAAGTAGCACTTCTCCAGTTGCATGAAAATGCTCTTTATGTTTATCAGCAACGATATTTACATTGGTACGTTCTAAAGCTGCATCACTCATTTGAGAAGCCAAAGTACGTTTCCAAATCAAATCATACAATCGTGCTTGATCACGATCAATATTTACCGAATGACGCGACATATCCGTAGGACGAATCGCCTCATGCGCTTCTTGAGCTCCTTTAGCTTTTGTAGCATAAACTCGAGGTTTGCTAAATTCAGCGCCGTATGATTTTATAATCTCTGCTTCAGCCGCAGCCATCGCATCTTGAGAAAGATTCACACTATCTGTTCTCATATAAGTAATCAATCCACTTTCGTATAAACGTTGTGCCAACATCATCGTCTGACCAACCGAATAATATAATTTACGAGAAGCTTCTTGTTGTAATGTTGAAGTTGTAAAAGGTGCAGCAGGAGATTTTTTTGTCGGTTTTGTTTCTAAATCCGAAACTTTAAATTGCGCACCGATATTTTGTTGTAAGAAGTTTTGCGCCTCTTCTTTTGTTTTAAAATTTTTAGGAAGTTTCGCTTTAAAAGACTTTCCTTTTTCTGTAAAAAAATCAGCAGTTACACTAAATGAACCTTGTGGCTTAAATGCATCAATTTCTTTTTCACGCTCAACAATCAAACGAACTGAAACAGATTGCACACGACCAGCAGATAATCCGCTACGAACTTTTTTCCATAAAACTGGAGACAATTCATAACCAACTAAACGATCCAATACACGACGTGCTTGTTGCGCATTAACCAAATTATAATCAATTTGACGAGGATTATCAATCGCTTTTAGAATTGCAGTTTTAGTGATTTCATGAAAAACAATACGTTTTGTATTTTCCTCTTTCAATTTTAATTCTTCCGCCAAGTGCCACGCAATCGCCTCACCCTCGCGGTCTTCATCGGATGCTAACCAAACCGTTTCTGCTTTTTTAGAAAGATCTTTTAATTTTTTTACAACCGCTTTTTTATCAGGCGAAACTTCATATTTTGGTTTGAAATTATTTTCGATATCAATACCCATTTCCTTAGCAGGAATATCGGCTATATGACCGAAACTAGATTCAACTTGATAATCTGGTCCTAAAAATTTCTCTATTGTTTTTGCCTTAGCAGGCGACTCCACTATCACTAAATTCTTTGCCATTCTTCATTTTTTTGTGAGACAAAAATATAGGATTTTTTTAATATAAAAGATTTTTCAATTTTAAAATTGCGATTTTTCTCATACCTTAATATATATACCGAGTTAAATCATTTAAAAAAATCAAGAATACTGCTCTAAATTTTCAAGTAATTTCGCCTTTATTTCAATAACCAAATCCTTAGGTTCTAAAACTTTAACTTCTTTTCCCATAGCCAAAATTTCCATTATAAAATCATACGTCGGAATTAATTCTAACGAAATGATAAAATTTTGATTTTCTTGACGAATTAATTTTTGAGATTGATGTAAAGGAAGCGTTTCTAAATATCGATATTGACTTTCGGAACATAATATTTGAATTTTTTCTATTTCTAAATCTGATTTCAAAATTCCAAAAACATGTTGATATTCTTTCTCAACATCAAAATTTATTTTGGTAAAAAAAGCGTCTTTCAAAACATCTAATTTAGAAATTCGATCCAAACTAAAGGACTTCACAATTTCATCTTTTAAATCTTTTGCTAACAAATACCATCGATTTTTAGATTCTTTAATTGCAATCGGACAAACCTTTCGAATTGAACTTTTTCCACTTTGATTTAAAAAATTTAAATAGGTAATTTCAACCACATTTAAGTTTTTTATCGCCTTAAAAATTTCCGAGAAATATTCTGTCCCATTTGCTTTTCTTTTTTCAAGAAAAACAATTCCTTCAGTTTCGTTAGAGCTTTTAATTAAACTGGTAATTTCAATCGCTTCTAGTAGGCGAATTTTCCCATCCTCGCTGTAAATTTCTTTAATGTAATATTCGTTCGTTGAACGATTACAAGCAATCTCAATTCCAAACAACGAATCAATTTCTTTGATATCGCGTTGAAATGTTCGTTTCGAAATCACAAAATCTTCGTCTGCATCACTCCTATTCTCTAGTTTTTGCAAAACTTCATCAAAAGTCAATCGAGCACCATTTCGAAACATATCAACAATCAAAGCCAATCGGCTAAAAAAAATATTTTTAGACATTATAAATTCTTTAGATAATTAAATAATTCATTTTTAAAAACAGAAATTGGTACACCGTGCGCCATTTCTTGATTTATTAAAATCGTAATTTGAGAATCGGTTTTATAATTTTCTAAAAAGCTGAATGTTTTTTCGTTCGGAACCACATCATCTTTCGCTCCTAACAAAATCGTAATTTTAGTTTTATGAAAATTTCCGTTCGGAATTTCCTGAAAAACCGAACGTTCTTTCAAAGCCGGATTAAACAAAAACGCAGGTTTATTCATCATTTGTGAAAGATAAAATCCAGCAAAA
This sequence comes from Flavobacterium sp. I3-2, assembly GCF_013389595.1. NCBI lineage: Bacteria > Pseudomonadati > Bacteroidota > Flavobacteriia > Flavobacteriales > Flavobacteriaceae > Flavobacterium > Flavobacterium sp. I3-2. The sequence goes on along the minus strand of NZ_CP058306.1, from coordinate 1,363,209 downwards.
CCACCCATACTACTTCCGATGATTACATCGAATTTTTCATTTTTATATTTTTCGTAAACTAACGAAATGCAATTTTCATCAGCGAAATAATCTAAATCTGGCGCAATCACTTCACCAAAATCTTCAAGAATCAATCTTTTTTCGGCACTTAATTTACTTTCTAATCCGTGTAAATATAAAATTCTCATATTCGTATTTTTGAATGTATTTTGATATAAATTTTCGATTGCCTGAATCCCAAACATATTGATTTTTCGAGTTCCAATTCCCGCAAAATTATTTGAAGATATTCGAGGTTCTTGTTCATAAACTAAAAATTCTTTTCTAGTAAAATTCCAGTAATACCAACGAGTTTCATTCTGGTCAAAAACATAAACCGGTTTATTTGAATCAATAGCCATCTGAACCGCCCAACCTGTTCCGCCTTTTACAAACTGTAAATCATTGGTTCGTTTTATAGTTCCGACGGCAAATATCTCATTGGCATGTTTAACTTGAAACCAATTGCGAGCAAGTAAATTTATCATACGATGGTAACGAAATCGCTGTAAAGTAACATTAGCTCTTTCAACCATTTGGCAACCTTCGTGAAATTCAGCCTGATTTAATTCTTTTTTATTTTCGGCATAATGATGTTTCGTTTTGTAAGAATACGCTATCGTTTTCACATTAAAATCTTTCCCAAAAATCTCAAAATAATAATCAGCTCCAGCAGCACCTCCAGAATGACAAACAAACTCTTTCATCTACAAATAATTTGGTTAAAATTACAAAATTAAAAACAGTAAAAGACAAAAAATGTCGCTTAAAAAATATTTCACACAAACCACAATGACATCTTGTCATTAAGAAAAAATATATTGTATCTTTGCGAATTGATTAGTACACTTTTAGGCGATTTATGGAAAAGGTAATTGAAGAAAATAAACAAGGAACAAGCTTAGTTCTAGAACAAAAAGCAGATAATAAAAAGAAGCTTTTTATTGAAAGTTATGGTTGTCAGATGAACTTTTCTGATAGCGAAATCGTGGCTTCAATTTTAGCAGACCAAGGATACAATACCACACAAAATTTAGAAGAAGCTGATTTAGTTTTAGTAAACACTTGTTCTATCAGAGATAAAGCCGAACAAACCGTTCGCAAACGTTTAGAAAAATACAACGCAGTTAAGAAAATCAATCCAGGAATGAAAGTGGGCGTTTTAGGTTGTATGGCCGAACGTTTAAAAAGTAAATTTTTGGAAGAAGAAAAAATTGTAGACATGGTTGTTGGACCAGATGCTTACAAGGATATTCCGAATTTATTAGCTGAAGTTGAAGAAGGTAGAGATGCTATTAACGTGATTCTTTCTAAAGAAGAAACTTACGGAGACATTGCACCTGTTCGTTTAAATTCGAACGGAGTTACAGCATTTGTTTCAATCACTCGTGGTTGTGATAATATGTGTACATTCTGTGTTGTTCCGTTTACACGTGGACGCGAACGTAGTCGTGAACCAAAAAGTATCATTGAAGAAATTCAAGATTTATCTGCTAAAGGATTTAAAGAAGTTACTTTACTAGGTCAAAACGTTGATAGTTATTTATGGTACGGTGGCGGCTTAAAGAAAGATTACGAAAAAGCTACTGAAATGCAAAAAGCTACAGCAGTTGATTTTGCTCAATTATTAGATACTTGTGCTTCTCAATTCCCAAAAATGCGTTTCCGTTTTTCAACTTCGAATCCTCAAGATATGCACGATGAAGTTTTACATGTTATGGCAAAACATCACAACGTATGTAATTACATCCATTTACCGGTTCAATCGGGTTCAACTCGTATCTTAAAAGAAATGAACCGTCAGCATACACGCGAAGAATATATGGAATTGGTTGACCGTATTTACAAAATCGTTCCAGGCATTTCATTATCTCAAGATATGATTACAGGTTTCCCAACCGAAACTGAAGAAGACCATCAAGATACTTTATCATTAATGAAATATGTAAGATATGATTTCGGTTATATGTTTGCGTATTCTGAAAGACCAGGAACTTTAGCCGCTCGTAAATTAGAAGACGATGTTCCAGAAGAGATCAAAAAACGTAGATTGCAAGAAATTGTAGATTTACAACAAAGTATAGCATTAGAAAGAACCAAGCGTTTTGTTGGACAAACCGTTGAAGTTTTAATTGAAAAAAGTTCAAAAAAATCGGACGAACATTGGTCTGGAAGAAATTCTCAGAACACAACAGTAGTTTTCCCTAGAGGTGCATATAAAGTTGGAGATTTTGTAAACGTAAAAATTACCGATTGTACTTCAGCAACTTTAATTGGTGAAGCTATCGGATATAGCGAAATGCAATAATTAAAATTTAAAAACAATGGAAAACATTCAATCCATAAAACAACGATTTGGAATTATTGGAAACGACCCGAAATTAAATCGAGCACTTGAAAAAGCTATTCAAGTTGCGCCGACTGACATTTCTGTTTTGGTAACCGGAGAAAGTGGTGTGGGAAAAGAAAGTATTCCAAAAATCATACATGCACTTTCGCACAGAAAACACGGAAAATATATTGCCGTGAACTGTGGTGCAATTCCGGAAGGAACGATAGATTCTGAACTTTTTGGTCACGAAAAAGGGGCTTTTACAGGAGCCGTTGGTTCGCGAGAAGGATATTTTGAAGTTGCTAACGGCGGAACTATTTTTTTAGATGAAGTTGGCGAATTACCTTTAACAACACAAGTTCGTTTATTACGTGTTTTAGAAAATGGTGAATTTATGAAAGTAGGTTCATCAAAAGTTGAAAAAACCGATGTTCGAATTGTAGCAGCAACCAACGTAAAAATGTTTGAAGCGATTGACAAAGGTAAATTCCGTGAAGATTTATATTATCGTTTAAGCACGGTTGAAATTTCACTTCCGCCACTTCGCGAACGCGGTGAAGATATTCATTTATTGTTTAGAAAATTTTCGTCTGATTTTGCTCACAAATACAAAATGCCACCGATTAAATTAACAGACCAAGCAGCAGCTTATTTGAAACAATATCGTTGGGATGGAAATATTCGTCAATTGCGAAATATCGCTGAACAAATTTCGGTAATTGAAACCAATCGCGACATCAATTTAGAAACGATTCAATCATATCTTCCGAACAGAAACAAACAACTTCCTTCAATTGTTGAAAGTAAAAAAGCAGAAAGCGATTTTAGTAACGAACGTGAAATTCTTTACAAAGTGCTTTTTGATATGAAAAGTGACTTAAACGATTTAAAAAAGCTTACTTTAGAGCTGATGAAAAACGGTACTTCATCAAACGTTCAAGAAAATAATAAATCGTTAATTCAAAAAATTTACGGTCAACCAGAAGAAACATCTGAAGTTGAAAAAAATCATGTTCGTTCGTTCGAAAAGCATCAAGCCGAATCTTACGTTGAAGAAATGGAAAATGAAGACGATGAATTTGAACCTTATTTAATTGCTGAAACTATCGATATTGATGATGAAAACCTACGTTTAGACGAGAAAGAAATTCAATTAATTAAGAAAGCTTTAGAAAGAAACAACGGAAAACGTAAAGCTGCGGCTGACGAATTAGGAATTAGCGAAAGAACGCTTTATCGAAAAATTAAACAATATGATTTATAAAAACATCATAGTAAAAACAAAACTTGTAAGTTTATTATTTGTTTTCGCCTTTCTTTTAAACGGATGCGGAGCTTATAATTTTACAGGAACTGGAAAAATTGACGCAAGTACATTTCAAGTAAACAATTTTCTAAACAATGCAGAATTAGTTGAACCTGGTATCGACCGTATTTTTACAGTTGCTTTACAGGAATTAATCATGGGCCAAACCAGTTTGAATTTAACAAACACTGGTGGAGATTTACTTTACGAAGGAGAAATCACAGAATATCGTATCTCGCCAATGACGGCTACAGCAGAACAAACTGCTGCACAGAACAGACTTTATATTTCTGTACAAGTTCGATTTACAAACAAAAACAAACCTGATGATGATTTTGAAAAAGCATTTTCATTCTTCTATGACTATCCAGCAAACGACCAATTAACTGGACCAACTTTATCAGCCGCTTTAGATGTAATTTTCGAACGTATAACACAAGATATTTTCAACGCTTCATTAGCTAAATGGTAAGAAATTGAATCAATCAACATTTACATACAAGTTAAATCATCCTGAAAATATTTCAGAAATAGATGCTCATTCACTTTCAATGATTATTGAGCAATTTCCGTATTTTCAATCGGCTCGAGCTTTATATTTAAAAAGCTTACACGCGCAACGTAGTTATCTATACAACAACGAATTAAAAAAAACCGCTGCATACACAACAGATCGAGATGTTTTATTTGACTTGATTATTTCTGATGATTTTATTACTTACAAACCTATTAATTTAGAAGAAGTTGATGTTTTTGATGAAACTTTCATTGAAATTAAAAAGCCTGAACCTACCTTAGAAGAAAATATCGAGAAATCAATTCTATCAACAATTGCTTACATCGAAGATACTGAAAAAGAAGATGTCATCATTACGCAAATAGAAACTAAAATAGGTGCGAAAACAGAAAATTTCAATTCTGAAAATCATAGTAAAAAAGAAATAAATCAAATTATTGAAGAAAAACTTGAAATTGGAAAACCATTACCATTTCAAGAAAATGAAAAACATTCTTTTTCTGAATGGTTAAAACTTACAAAAGCTCAACCAATTGAAAGAGAAATAGAGGTTACTGAAAACAAAAATTTAAATGAATCTGTTGATGAATCGAAATTAAAAAAACTTGAATTAATAGACCGATTTATCGAAACAAATCCAAAAATAACACCTTCAAAAACGGCTTCACAAACCATAATAAATATTGAAAAAAGTGAAGAAGATGCATCTTTATTGATGACTGAAACTTTGGCAAAAATTTATCTAGAACAAAAAAAATATCAAAAAGCTATACAAGCTTATCAAATATTAATTTTGAAATATCCAGAAAAAAGTGTTTTATTTGCACAACGTATAGAAGATATTAAAGCTTTACAACAATATAATAATTAAACCATGAATTCATTTACAATCTTTTTAGTGTTAATCACTATCGTATCTTTGTTATTAATCGTCGTAATTATGATTCAAAATCCAAAAGGAGGAGGATTAGATTCATCTTTAGGAGGTTCAACTAACATTGGTGGTGTTCAAAACACTAATAAATTTTTAGACAAAAGTACTTGGACATTAGCAATTGCTTTAATGGCATTAGTGTTATTATCAAGTTTAAGTTTCACAAGTGGAAATATTGGAGATTCTAAAATCCTTGATGAAAATGCTGTAATTCCAGCTGCGCCTGTTGTAGTTCCAGCCGCTGCAGAAACACAAAATTCTACAACACCAAGCGAAACAGAAAATGTGACAATTGAGTCTGAAACTCAACCTGCTAAATAGTCTATATTCAAATACATAAAAAGTGTCAACATGTCAGAGTTGACACTTTTTTTATGCAAAAAAGTCAAATAAATCAGATGGCATAATTTATGAAATTACTCTTTCATCAAAATTAATCATATAACAAAATATAAAATCATTTCATTATGGCATTAAACATCAAACCACTTGCAGACCGCGTGATTATTGAACCGGCTGCTGCTGAGACACAAACAGCTTCTGGAATTATTATTCCTGATACTGCTAAAGAAAAACCTCAAAAAGGAACTGTGGTAGCTGTAGGAAACGGTAAAAAAGACGAACCTTTAACTGTTAAAGTTGGTGATACTGTTTTGTACGGTAAATACGCAGGTACCGAATTGAAATTAGAAGGTACAAACTATTTAATTATGCGCGAAGAAGATATTCTTGCAATTATTTAATCATCAATAATATAAAAAATTAAAGCAAAATAAAAATGGCAAAAGATATAAAATTTGATATTGAAGCTCGCGATGGTTTAAAACGTGGAGTTGATGCATTAGCAAATGCAGTAAAAGTAACTTTAGGTCCAAAAGGACGTAATGTAATTATTTCAAAATCATTCGGTGCACCTCACGTAACTAAAGATGGTGTTTCTGTAGCTAAAGAAATTGAGTTAGCAGATACATTAGAAAACATGGGAGCGCAAATGGTTAAGGAAGTTGCTTCTAAAACAAACGATTTAGCTGGTGACGGAACAACAACAGCTACAGTTTTAGCTCAAGCTATTGTTAAAGAAGGTTTAAAAAACGTTGCTGCAGGAGCGAATCCAATGGATTTAAAACGTGGAATAGACAAAGCTGTTGAAGTAATCGTTGGTGATTTAAAAAACCAAGCACAAGAAGTTGGCTCAAATACAGATAAAATCAAACAAGTTGCTTCTATTTCTGCCAATAACGACGAAGTTATTGGTGATTTAATCGCTGCTGCTTTCGAAAAAGTAGGAAAAGAAGGTGTTATCACAGTTGAAGAAGCTAAAGGAACTGATACTTACGTTGATGTTGTTGAAGGAATGCAATTTGATAGAGGATATTTATCTCCATATTTCGTTACTAATCCAGAGAAAATGGAAACGGAATTTGACAATCCTTACATCTTATTATACGACAAAAAAATATCTTCATTAAAAGAGCTATTACCAGTTTTAGAACCAGTAGCTCAATCTGGAAAACCATTATTAATCATCGCTGAAGATGTAGATGGTGAAGCTTTATCTACTTTAGTTGTAAATAAATTACGCGGTGCATTAAAAATTGCAGCTGTAAAAGCACCTGGTTTCGGAGACAGAAGAAAAGCTATGTTAGAAGACATCGCTATTTTAACTGGAGGAACTGTTATTGCTGAAGAAAGCGGATACAACTTAGAAAACGCTACTTTAGATATGTTAGGAACTGCTGAAAAAGTTTCTATCGATAAAGACAATACAACAATCGTAAATGGAGCAGGTTCTGCAGACATGATTAAAAATCGTGTAAACCAAATCAAAGCTCAAATGGAAACAACAACTTCTGATTACGACCGTGAAAAATTACAAGAGCGTTTAGCTAAATTAGCTGGTGGTGTTGCTGTTCTTTACGTTGGTGCAGCATCTGAAGTTGAAATGAAAGAGAAAAAAGACCGTGTTGATGATGCTTTACATGCAACTCGCGCTGCTGTTGAAGAAGGAATCGTTGCTGGTGGTGGTGTTGCTTTATTAAGAGCAAAAGCTGCATTAGCAAATATCGAAGCATTAAATGCAGACGAAAAAACAGGTATTCAAATCGTTTCTCGTGCTATCGAATCTCCTTTACGTACGATTGTAGAAAATGCTGGTTTAGAAGGTTCTGTAATCGTTGCAAAAGTTTCTGAAGGAACAGGCAATTTCGGTTACAACGCAAAAACAGATGAATATGTTGATATGTTAGCTGCTGGAATTATAGACCCTAAAAAAGTAACTCGTGTTGCATTAGAAAATGCAGCTTCAGTTTCAGGTATGATTCTTACTACAGAATGTGCATTAATTGACATCAAAGAAGAAGGTGGTTCTGCAATGCCAATGGGCGGTGGAATGCCAGGAATGATGTAATATTTTCTAAATATTTTACCAAAACGGTTATTGATAATTTCAATAACCGTTTTTTTATGATTTATTTATAATATACTAAAAAACAACCTATTGAAATAATTCGTAACTTATAGACTCAATTTAAAAAACAAAAATATGAGTACAAATAAAATTTATGACAGACCAACTTTCAAAGCCCAGTACGATAATTACATCAACGGAAAATGGACTGCTCCTACTTCTGGTAAATATTTCGATGTAATCACTCCGCTAGACGGAACTGTCATGGCGCAAGCTGCGCATTCAAATGCTAAAGATTTAGAAATCGCTGTCGATGCAGCATCAGAAGCTTTTAAAACTTGGGGAAAAACCTCAGCAACTCAAAGAAGTATAATCTTAAATAAAATTGCTGACCGTATCGAAGCCAATCTAGAATATCTTGCAGTTGTTGAAACAGTTGATAACGGAAAACCAGTTCGCGAAACTTTAAATGCAGATTTACCTTTAGTTGTTGACCATTTTAGATATTTTGCAAGTGTGATTCGTGCAGAAGAAGGTTCTTTATCAGAATTAGATTCAAATACCGTATCATTAATTGTCAATGAACCTTTAGGAGTTGTAGCTCAAATTATCCCTTGGAACTTTCCGTTGTTAATGGCTACTTGGAAGCTAGCTCCTGCTTTAGCTGCTGGAAACTGTGTGGTTTTAAAACCAGCTGAATCAACTCCAATTTCGATTTTAGTTTTAATGGAAATCATCGGAGATTTATTACCTGCTGGAGTTATCAATGTAGTTAATGGTTTTGGTTCTGAACTTGGCCAAGCTTTGGTAACGAATCCTAAAGTTTCAAAAGCTGCATTTACTGGTTCTACTGCAACGGGTCGTTTAGTTATGCAATATGCAACAGAGAATATTATTCCGGTAACTTTAGAATTAGGCGGAAAATCTCCAAACGTTTTCTTTGAATCTGTTATGGACCACGACGATGATTATTTAGATAAAGCTATTGAAGGTGCTGTATTGTTCGCTTTAAATCAAGGAGAAATCTGCACATGTCCATCAAGATTGTTAATTCAAGAATCAATTTATGATAAATTCATCACTCGAGTTATCGAAAGAGTTAACGCTATTAAAGCCGGAAATCCATTAGATACTTCAACAATGATTGGAGCGCAAGCTTCGAAAATTCAACATGATAAAATCCTTAATTATATTAAATTAGGAATCGAAGAAGGTGCAGAAGTTTTAACAGGTGGAGGCGCAAATCATTTAGAAGGAAATTTAGCAAACGGATATTACGTAAAACCAACTTTATTAAAAGGGAATAATAAAATGCGTGTGTTCCAAGAAGAAATTTTTGGACCTGTTTTAGCAGTAACAACTTTTAAAGACGAAGCAGATGCCATTGCGATTGCTAACGACACAATTTACGGTTTAGGTGCTGGAGTTTGGACAAGAGACGCACACCAATTATATCAGATTCCGAGAGCAATACAAGCAGGAAGAGTTTGGGTGAATCAATACCATAGTTACCCAGCTGGCGCTCCGTTTGGCGGATATAAACTTTCTGGAATTGGACGTGAAAATCACAAAATGATGTTAGACCATTACCGCCAATCTAAAAACATGTTGATTTCTTACGACAAGAAAAAACTAGGTTTCTTTTAATCGGATTAAATGACAAGTTTAAAAAGATTATCGGCAACTCCAAAAGCAATTGAATTGGTAAAAGAACTTGAAGCAGAATTTGGTCCTTTAATGTTTTATCAAGCCGGAGGATGTTGCGAAGGAACACAACCTATGTGTTTTAAAAAAGGAGGTTATTTTCCGAGAATGAAAGATGTTTGCATCGGACAAATTTTAGATTATGATTTTTGGATTGATTGCGATTTATTTGAATATTGGAAAAACGCTCATTTTGAACTCGATGTCATTGATGGCTTTGGAACTGGAGGTTTTTCGTTAGAAATACCAAAAGGAAAAACCTTTAAAGTAAACTATACGTTATTTACACCTGACGAATTAGAAATAATAAATCAGGAAGAATTAAAACAATTTAGAACATAAAAAAAGCTTGGCGGTTGCCAAGCTTTTTGTTTTTATTCAGTTTTACGTTCGTAAACACAGCAATTATGTAAAGTTTCATAATCTTCGTCAGTTGCACGAACTTCCCCAGTATCGTGACCAACTTTTGCAACTGCTTCACATATTAAAGTTGTTGATGTTTTATTCTCATCAATAATAACATGTAACGTTTGATCTTCAGCATGCCATTCTGCAGATTTTACACCTTTAATCGCGTAAGCCGCTTTTTCAATACGCTTTTTACACATGTCACAATTTCCTAAAACTTCGATGTCGTGTTTTGCGTTCTTTTTCTTTTTTTCTTGTGCATTTGAATTAAATGCGAATCCTACTAAAGCTAGGAAAACAAATACTAAATTTTTCATAATCATTTTTTTTATTTTATTTTAAATCTTAAACCTGCATAATACATTTGCCCGAAAATTGGTGCATAAATCATGGTACTATCAAAATTTGAACCAAACGGATCGTCTGCTCCTAAAATCACACGAGCTTGTTTATAATTAGTCATATTTTCTCCACCAACATAAACTTCGAAACGGTCATTAAATACTTTTGTAACTTGTGCATTTATGGTAGAAAACGGATTGGTATTTTGTCCCAATTGATTTTGCGCTAAATTATCTCCTGTGTAAGGTAATCGCTGTTTTCCTAACCAATTCCAAGTCGCATCAAACTTCCAACTTCCACCTTTATCGGTTTCGTGAGTTTGATATTCAAGGTTAACAAACATTCTGTTTTTCGCTTGAAGCGGACGTTCTAAATTTCCTGCTTGATAAGTTGTTTTGATATCGTAATATTTATAAGCAGCACGTAAATTAAAGTGCTTTGCCAAATTATATGCTAAATCAACTTGAAAAGAATTTGCATATGATTTACCATCTAAATTATAGAAATCAACTGTACGAGCCGATTGATCTAAATCAACTACGATTTGATTTTGGAAATCGGTTCTGTAAAAATCAAATCCTAACTCCGCTTTTTTTCCGAATAAATGAAACCCTTGAGAGAAACTGATTCCGTAATTCCAAGCAATTTCAGGATTTAAATTATACGCTTTTCCGTCGCTATATTGAATATTGAATTGACGTGAACTTGCAAATAAATATTGATTTTCTGCAAAAATATTAGCTACACGTTTCCCACGTCCAACAGAAGCTCTAAAAACAGCATCTTCCCAAGGATTATATCTTAAATGTAATCTTGGAGTTACAAATACACCCAAACGATTTGAATTATCAACACGACCACCTAAAACCAAAGCAAAATTATTTGCATTATCGTACGTATATTCAAAGAAAGCTCCAACCGAATTATCGATTCTATCATAATTTTGAGCCGTATAATTGAATACGTTTTCACTATAATTATCATACATAAAATTCAATCCGGTTGAGAATTTATGCAACGTATTACTGATAATTGAACTGAAAATTAAATTCGAATAAAAACTACGTTGTGTAATATTATAATCATTTAATCCGAAATAAGATTGCTGATTGTGGTAGCTAAAAGAGTTTTGCCATCCGATACTTTGAAACGGCATGTCTGGAAAAACATAACCCAATTTTGCATTGGCATCGAATTTCTCTGTATTGATTTCAGACCCCCAAAGATTCGTTGTTCCTTTATCTTTTTTCTTATCAAAATCAACTTCTCCAGTTTGCTTTTCATCTTTCATATAACGAGCAGACAAAAAAGCAACTAAACCAGTTTCTTGGTCGATATATTGCCAACGATTCATCACATTGATTTGACTTCCTAAAGGATTATCTAAAAATCCATCGTGATTCATGTCGTTTTTAGCCACACGCGCATTTCCGTGAACAAATAAAGTTGAACTCCATTTGTCGTTTAATTTATGATTTAAATGCGTATTGATTTCAAAACGTGAATCGGTTGAACCATAAAGATTTAAATAAAAAGGAATATCAGTTGCAGGTTTGATTAGCTCGGTATTGATTTGTCCAGAAATACTTTCAAAACCATTTACCACGCTTCCCGCTCCTTTTGTAACCTGAATACTTTCGACCCAAGTTCCAGGAATAAAAGACAAACCGTAAGCCTGAGAAGCGCCACGAACTGTTGGGATATTTTCTTCGGCAATTAAAATATACGGACTTGTTAATCCTAACATTTTAATCTGTTTACTACCAGAAATGGCATCTGAAAAATTGACATCAATAGCTGGGTTTGTTTCGAAAGATTCAGCTAAATTACAACAAGCTGCTTTTAAAAGTTCACCACTATTCATGGTCATGGTGTTCGTATTTGAAGTTAACGAACGCGTTGTGCTTTTACGAGTTGTTTTAATTACAAGCTCATCTAAAGCTTTTTCGGCTTTAAGAGTTAAAACCAAATTTTCTTTATTCGGAAAAGATGAAATTTCTAAAACTTCAAAACCAACATAAGAAATTTGTAGAATTCCATTTGGAACAAATTCTAATGTAAAGTTTCCTTTGTCATCTGCTTCAACACCAATTTCAGTGTCTTTCCAAGTGATTATTGCGTATTCTAAAGGCTTCTTGTTTATGTCAACAACTTTGCCTGAAATAGTTTCCTGCGCTTGTATATTTTGAAACAAGACACAGAAAAACAAAAGTATATAAGTTTTCATTTTACTACATAAATATTTTAGATTAATAAATAAATTAAAAATCTAATGTTTATGCGTAGTAAATAAGCTTTCGGAATAATTTATATAAAGGGGGTGCATTCGATTCACAGTAAAACTGAACGAATGTATTTTTTGGAATTTGTAATTCAAAAGTTTCTGGAATTACAATTTGTTGCACTTCTGGAACTAAAAATGTATTAACCTGAAATTGAACAGTATTAGACGTAATTTGTTTATCGTCTGTTTTTTGTTTAATTACTTCGTCTTTACAACAAGGTTCATCTTGAGTAGATTTTTTTTGTCCGCAACAAATATCAGAATCACTTTTTTCTAACGAATGAAGTTTAGCTTCTGAAAGAAAATCAAATGATGCATTAGCAATAACATCTTTACAATAATGTATATTAACAGCTAACCCAATGTTCGAAAACATTAAGAAAAAGGCCATAAGCATACATATGTATTTGTGTTTAAGCATAATTCAAAGATAATAGATTATCTGTTAAAAAAAAATTAAATTCCCAAAAATGAATAATTTACATTTATTTTTACAAAAACAATTCAAATGAAACTTAACAACTTAAAGAACAATTGTTCAGATATATTAGAAAACAAAGAATTAAATTTAAATGATAAACTTTTAGAAATTTGCAATTTATTAAAAAGAGAAATAGCATATTATGATTGGGTTGGATTTTATTTCAAGAACGGTGATAAAGATGAACTAATCTTAGGACCTTATGCAGGCGCACCAACCGACCATACAATTATTCCTTTCGGAAAAGGAATTTGCGGGCAAGTTGCCGTTTCTAACAAAAATTTTGTTGTAGACGATGTTTCAGCTCAAGACAATTACATCTCTTGTAATTTTAATGTGAAATCAGAAATTGTAATTCCACTTTTTGTAAACGGAAAAAACATCGGACAAATCGATATTGATTCCAATACATTAAATGCATTCGGTAAAGAAGACGAGATTTTTCTTGAATGGCTAAATCATGAAATTAGCAAACAGTATAATAATTAGCATTTTAGATACTTTTTATGAATCAGATTATCAAAAAACTATTTTCGAGACAAATAGTTGTTAATCTAAAAAATATATGTAAGTTTGCAGAGAATTAGAAAAGCTAATTCGTACATAATAATCATTTAAATAATATTAGCATGTATTTAACTAAAGAAGTTAAAGAGCAAATCTTCGCTAAACACGGAGGTGCAGCAGCAAACACAGGTTCTGCAGAAGGACAAATCGCTTTATTCACATTCAGAATTTCGCATTTAACAGAGCATTTAAAAAAGAACCGTCACGATTACAACACAGAACGTTCATTAGTTCTTTTAGTAGGTAAAAGAAGAAGACTTCTTGACTACTTAAAGAAAACTGAAATCAACAGATATCGTGAAATTATCAAAGAATTGAATATTAGAAAATAATCAATCGATTAAGAGGTGCCCGCGCGCCTCTTTATTTTTTTTACACAAAAGCTAACAGAAGTTTGGTTTTTCATTGGGTTTCAAACAACTACACACAACAACACAACAACACACACCGCTTATTAATTTAAGCAAAAAACAAACCCATTGTTTAAATAAACTAAAGAAATTATGATTCCTAAAGTAACCAAAGAAATCATCGATTTAGGAGATGGAAGAACCATCGAAATCGAAACAGGTAAATTAGCCAAACAAGCTGACGGTTCAGTAGTCGTTCGCTCAGGAGATTGTATGCTTTTAGCTACTGCAGTTTCTGCTAGAACAGCAAACCCAGGTGTAGACTTTCTACCTTTAACGGTAGATTACAGAGAAAAATTCTCTGCTGCAGGTCGTTTCCCAGGAGGATTCTTTAAAAGAGAAGCTCGTCCAAGCGACAGTGAAATTTTAACGATGCGTTTAGTGGATCGTGTTTTACGTCCATTATTCCCAGACGACTACCACGCAGAAACTCAAATCATGATTCAGTTGATGTCTTATGACGAAAATGTGATGCCAGATGCATTAGCTGGTTTAGCAGCGTCTGCTGCATTAGCTGTTTCTGACATTCCTTTCTACAACTACATTTCTGAGGTTCGCGTAGGAAGAGTAAATGGTCAATTAATCATCAATCCTACAAAGAAACAATTAGAAGAATCTGATATCGATATGATGATTGGAGCATCTAAAGATTCTGTTGCGATGGTTGAAGGTGAAATGAAGGAAATTTCTGAGAGTGAAATGGTTGAAGCAATTAAATTTGCACACGAAGCAATCATCAAACAAATTGAAGCTCAAGAAAAGATGCGCGCGGCATTAGGTTTAACTACTTACAGAGAGTACGAACCTGAAAAAAACAACGAAGAAATTCTTGAAAAAGTAAACGCTTTTGCGTACGACAAGTTATATGCAATTGCTGCTGAGGCAAGTGCTAAACATGAAAGAAGCGAAAAATTTGCTTTAGTAAAAGAAGAATTAAAAGCTACTTTCACTGAAGAAGAATTAGAAGAAAATGGTGATTTAGTATCTAAATATTTTTCTAAAACTCAGAAAGAAGCTGTTCGCAACTTAATCTTAGACCAAGGAATTCGTTTAGATGGTCGTAAAACTACAGAAATTCGTCCAATTTGGTGCGAAGTAGATTATTTACCATCAACTCACGGTTCTTCAATCTTTACACGTGGAGAAACTCAAGCATTAGCAACTGTAACTTTAGGAACTTCTAGAGAAGCAAACGTTATTGACTTACCAAGTGACCAAGGTGAAGAACGTTTCTATTTACATTACAATTTCCCTCCATATTCAACAGGAGAAGCAAAACCATTAAGAGGAGTTTCTCGTAGAGAAGTTGGACACGGAAATTTAGCACAACGTGCATTAAAAAATATGATTCCTGCAGATTGTCCTTATACAATTCGTTTGGTTTCTGATGTATTAGAATCAAACGGTTCTTCATCAATGGCAACTGTTTGTGCTGGTACATTAGCATTATTAGATGCTGGAATTCAAATGGTAAAACCAGTTTCTGGTATTGCAATGGGATTAATTTCTGATGCAAAAACAGGACGTTGGGCAGTTTTATCTGACATCTTAGGAGATGAAGACCATTTAGGTGACATGGACTTTAAAGTTACTGGAACTGAAAAAGGTATCACTGCATGTCAGATGGATATTAAAATTGAAGGTTTAGCTTACGACATTATGGAGCAAGCTTTAAAACAAGCTCATGATGGTCGTTTACACATTTTAGGTTTATTAGTTGACACAATTGCACAGCCAAACGCAAACGTTAAAGCTCATGCTCCTAAAATCATTAAATTCTCAATTCCTAAAGACTTTATTGGAGCTGTTATCGGACCAGGTGGTAAAAACATTCAAAACTTACAAGCTGAAACTGAAACTACAATTGTAATTACAGAAGAAGGCGAATTTGGACTAATTGAAGTTTTAGGTACAAACCAAGCTGGAATGGACAAAGCAATTGCTGCTATAAAAAATCAAACTTTCCAACCGGTTGAAGGCGAAACGTACACAGTTAAAGTAACTAAAATTTTAGATTTTGGTGCTGTAGTTGAATTCGTTCCTGGAAAAGATTCTTTATTACACGTATCTGAATTAGATTGGAAACGAATCGAAAATGTTTCTGATGTATTAAAAGAAGGTGATGTTATTGATGTAAAATATATGGGATTAGACCCTAAAAACAAGAAACCAAAAGTTTCGCGTAAAGCATTAATGCCACGTCCTCCAAAAGAAGATAAAAAACCGGAAGCTAAAACTGAAGCTCCGAAAACTGAAGATAAAAAATAATCTTATTTGAATTAGGTTTATTAAAAAAGCGATTGATACAATTATCAATCGCTTTTTTTCATAAAAAAACTCAATGTAAAAAACATCGAGTTTTAAATATTATTTAGATTGTTGTTTTTGTAACAAATCTCTAATTTGCATTAATAATTCTTCTTGAGTTGGTCCGGCAGGTGCTGCTGGTGCTGGTGCCGCAGCAGGCTTTTTTAATTTATTAATTCCTTTAATCATTAAAAACAAAGCAAATGCAACAATCAAAAAGGAAATAGCAGCAGAAATAAAATTTCCATATTTAATCGCTGTTCCAGGAATAACCAATTCTGCCAAGTTATTCAAATTAGCAGCATTTAAAGCTGGCGTTAAAAGTGCTGGTGTAATAATATCTTCAACCAATGAAGTAACAATTTTACCAAAAGCACCTCCAATTACAACTCCGACTGCTAAATCAATAACATTTCCTTTTACAGCAAACTCTTTAAATTCAGTAAAAAACCCCATATTTAGTATATTTTAATTATTTTAAACAAAATTATATAATTTTAACCAAGATGAAGAGCCAAATATGTTAAAATTATTCTTTATAAAAAACACGTTTTACTCGTTGTGAAATACCTGTCATTACTTCATACGGAATTGTATTCCAAGCTTTAGCAATTTCGGTAACTCTTAAATCTGCGCCAAAAATCGTAACCTCACTACCTATTTCACAATCAATCTCTGTAATATCAACCATCATCATATCCATACAAATAGACCCAACTATTGGAGCTTTTTTATCATGAATTATAACATAACCAATTTCATTTCCCCAAGCTCTTCGAATTCCATCAGCATAACCAATCGGAATAGTAGCAATCTTAGATTTACGTTTTGCTACAAAACGTCTTCCGTAACCTACACTTTCACCAATTTCTACATTATTAATTTGTAAAATAAGTGTTTTTAAAGTGGCTACATTTTGTAGTTGTTCATCTTCATAAAGATCATTTCCAACGCCATAAAGTCCGATTCCTACACGAACCATTTCGTATTGATGGTCAGCGAAATTATAAATTCCAGAAGTATTTAAAATATGACGAATTGGATTAATTTGTAATTTTTGAATTAAATCTGAACTCCAACTTTTAAATTTAGTTAATTGTTCTCGAGTAAATTCAATTTCTTCTGGCATGTCGCTTGTCGCTAAATGCGAAAAAATACTTTTTACTTCCAATAAGTTTGTACCGTGAAGAATCGAAATTAAATCATCAAAATCAGTTGAAGCAAAACCCAAACGATTCATTCCTGTATTCAACTTTAAATGAATTGGATATTGATATAAATTATGAGTTTGCGCAATTTTTAAAAATGCATTTAGCTCAACCAATCCGTATATTTCGGGTTCTAATTGGTACGCAATCATGGTTGAAAAGGCAGAATTTTCTGGATTCATAACAATAATCGGCATGGTTATTCCGGCGTTGCGTAATTCAACTCCTTCATCCGCAAAAGCAACTCCTAAATAATCAACCTTATGATGTTGTAGCAATTTAGCAATTTCATAACTTCCATTTCCATATCCAAAAGCTTTAACCATAACCATCACTTTGGTCTCGGGTTTGATTTTAGATTTATAAAAATTAAGATTATGAGAAACTGCATCTAAATTAATTTCCAGAACCGTTTCGTGTTTTTTATCTTCTAAAAGCGAAACTATTTTTTCAAAACCAAAACTCCTTGCCCCTTTTATTAAAATGGTTTCGTTAGCAAAATTTTCATCTTTGAAATGGAATAAAAAATCTTGAGTCGAATCAAAACGAATCACGTTATCTAAAAGATTTAAATGATTTTTGATTTTATTTCCAATCGCATAAACACGTTGAATTTTATTATTTAAAAGTAATTTTTCAACCTTTGCGTATAACAAATCTTCATCGAAACCACTTTGAAAAATATCAGATAGAATCACGGTTTTACTTTCGTGTGTTTTGTGATTTTCTAAAACATCTAAAGCGATTTTTAACGATTGATAATCGGACGAATAACTATCATCAATCAAGGTACAATTATGAATTCCGTTTTTAATTTGTAAACGCATTTCAACACGATACAGATTAGCTACGCGTTTTTGAATATCAGCAATCGGAATTTTTAAATACAATAAAGTTGTAATACAAGTTGCGATATTTTGCAATGACGATTTATCAATAAAAGGAATTTGAATTTCGAAATTACCGAAATCCGAAATCACAGCTAAAACATTGACATTGATTAAATTGAAATTGATATTTCCTTGATTTTTGAAAGACCAAGTTAATAGATTTACATCAGATGAAATTAAATTTAAAATTTCAGAATTATGTTCGCAAATTAAAATTTCGACCTTTTTAAAAAGCTTTAATTTTTCGATGATTTTTTGTTCGCAATTTTCAAAACCTTCATCATGAGCTGAACCTATCGAAGTTAAAATTCCAACATTAGGTTGAATGACTTTTTCAAGCGCTTCCATTTCATTTGGAAGTGAAATACCAGCTTCGAAAATTCCTAGATTATGATTTTCGTTTATTGCGATTACCGAAAGCGGAACGCCAACTTGCGAATTATAACTTTTTGGACTTTTAATAATATTAAAATCAGAACTCAATAAAAAATTCAACCATTCTTTAACTATCGTTTTTCCGTTACTTCCGGTAATTCCAATCACTGGAAATTGAAATTTTGAGCGATAAAAAGCAACAAAATCTTGGAATGCTTTCAAAGAATCTTTGACAACAAAAAATACAGCTTTATCATCTAAACCTTGTGGTATTTCTTGAACAACAAAATATTGAATGCCTTTCGAAATCAAATCTTGAATAAAAAAATGAGCATCAAAATTTTGACCTTTTAATGCAAAAAACAACGTATTATTTGTATTTCTTAACGATCTGCTATCGATAGAAACATCAGCAATATCAATAACATCAATCGATTTATTTGAAAAAAAATCAGCTTGCATGACATGCTGTAAATCTTGTATTGAAAAGTCCATAATAATCTAATTTCAGACTCAAAGGTAGAAAGAAAAAAATGGAATTAAAGAATCAAAAAACAAAAAGATTCTCTTTAATAAAAATCGGTAAATAGAAATTAAAAGTTTAATTTGCAACATATTTAAGAAAAACGAATGGAATGGAAATTTTCGAAATATTAGGAGTTATTTTAGCACTGCTAATCGGGGTTTCGTTAGGATTAATCGGTAGCGGTGGGTCAATCCTAACCGTTCCTATTTTAGTTTATGTTGTTGGTATTGACCCGATTTTAGCTACGGCATATTCGTTATTCATCGTCGGCGCAACTTCTTTAGTTGGAAGTGCGCGAAATATTATTGATGGAAATGTACATTTTAAAATCGCATTGGCTTTTGGAATTCCATCATTAATTGCTGTTTTTCTAACTCGCGCAGAATTAGTTCCGCTTTTACCTGATTACATCGTACTTTCGAATAAAACCGAAATTCCAAAATCAAAATTAATTATGGTTTTGTTTTCGATTGTGATGTTTGCAGCATCTTCTCGAATGATTCGAAAACCCAGACATAAAAACATCGCCAAACAAGAAATATTAACTTCGTTTATTCCTTTGGCTTCACAAGGTTTATTAATCGGAACCATTTCTGGATTAGTTGGTGCTGGCGGTGGATTTTTAATTATACCAACTTTGGTTTTCTTTGCCAATCTTCCGATGAAAAAAGCAATCGGAACATCATTAACCATTATCGCATGTCAATCTTTAATTGGTTTTACAGGTGATTTGGTTCATCAAGAAATAGATTGGAAAATATTACTTAGCTTTACATCGGTTTCTATCGTTGGAATTTTTATCGGAATGAAACTTTCGAAACGAATAATGGATGGAAACTTAAGAAAAATTTTTGGATGGTTTATTTTAAGCATTTCTATCTACATCATCATTAAAGAAACTTTTTAAAAGCTGACACATATCAGTAAGTATAATATATAAAATAAGTATTTTTAGACTATAATAAATGCACTAAAATGAAAATAGAACAAATTTACACGGGATGTTTAGCACAGGGTGCTTACTATATTGAAAGTGAAGGTGAAGTTGCAATTATTGATCCTTTGAGAGAAGTTCAGCAATATATAGACAGAGCTACAAAAGATAATGCTAAAATAAAATATATTTTTGAGACGCATTTTCATGCGGATTTCGTTAGTGGTCACTTAACATTATCTCAAAAAACGGGAGCCGAAATCGTTTATGGTCCGACTGCAAAACCGGCCTTTAAAGCGCATATAGCAACAGATGGAGAAGTTTTTAAAATTGGTAAATTAAGTATTATTGCCTTACATACTCCTGGTCATACCATGGAAAGTACAACTTATTTACTAAAAGACGAAAACGGTAAAGATTATGCTATTTTTAGTGGTGACACTTTATTTTTAGGAGATGTTGGAAGACCAGATTTAGCTCAGAAAGCAGCAAATATGACGCAAGAAGAATTAGCTGCTACTTTATACCACAGTTTACGAACTAAAATTATGCCTTTGGCAGACGATGTAATTGTTTATCCTGCACACGGAGCTGGTTCGGCTTGTGGAAAAAACTTAAGCAAAGAAACCGTTGGAACATTAGGTGAACAAAAGAAAACCAATTATGCTTTACGAGCAGACATGACCGTTGAGGAATTTGTTCAAGAAGTTACAGATGGTTTATTACCTCCACCAGCTTACTTCCCTGAAAATGTTCGATTAAATAAAGAAGGTTACGAAAGCATCGAAACTATTATTGAGAAAAACAAAGCTTTCACTCCGGTTGAATTTAAAGAAGCTGCTGACGAAGCTTTAATTTTGGATGTTAGAGATGCCGATTCATTTGGAAAAGGACATATTCCAGGTTCGATATTTATTGGAGTTGACGGCGGATTTGCTCCTTGGGTTGGCGCTTTAATTACAGATATCAACCAACCAATTGTATTAGTTACTCCAGAAGGTAGAGAACAAGAAACCATCACACGCTTGTCTCGCGTTGGATATGATAATACATTAGGTTATTTAGCTAATGGAATTGAAGCTTGGAAAGCCGCAGGTTTTGAGACCGATGCTATCGAGCGTATTTCTGCTGAAACTTTAGCTGATAAAATCAATGCAGGAGAAAAAAATGTTTTCGATGTAAGAAAACCTGGAGAATATAACAGTTCACATATCGAAAATGTACCAAACTCACCACTTGATTTCTTAAACGACCACATCAATGATTTTCCTGCAACCGAAACTACTTATTTGCATTGTGCCGGTGGTTACCGTTCGATGATTGCTGCATCAATCTTAAAGGCGAGAGGTTTCCATAATATGATAGATGTAATTGGAGGTTTTGGAGCAATCAAAAACACCAATTTACCTTTAGTTGAAAGCGTTTGTCCTTCGACATTAAAATAAAAAAAATTGTAAAACGTCTTAAAATATTTTAAGGCGTTTTTTTTGTTTCTTAATATAGATTAAGTACCAACCATAATATAGTTACTAAATTTGCTAAAGAAATAAACATAAAATCAAATCATAATGAAAAAAGTACTTTTATTATTCGTTGCAATTATTGGATTATCTGTAAATGCAACTGCGCAAACAACTTGGAAAGTTGACCCAATGCACTCGTTTTTAAATTTCTCTGTTAAACATTTAGGAATTTCTTTTGTTGATGGAAGAATGGACAAATACGACGGAACTTTAGTTTTAACAAAAGAAGACATCACAACAGGAAAATTCAATTTTACAGTTGATGTAAATTCAATTGATACAGATGTTGAAGCACGTGATAATCACTTAAAATCTGCTGATTTCTTTGAAGCATCAAAATACGGAACAATGACTTTTGCTTCAACTTCAATCAAAAAAGAAGGTAAAAACTACAAAATGACAGGTAACTTAACAATCAAAGGTGTTACAAAACCTGTAACTTTTGATTTAGTTTACGGTGGAAAAGCTGCTAATGATGGTTACGGAAACGAAAAATTAGGTTTCCAAGCTAAAACAACTATTGACAGAACTGCTTTTAACATCAACTACGACCCAACAGGAATGGGAATTGCTAAAGATGTTGAATTAGTAATCAATTTAGAATTCGGAAAATAACAAACAACAACAAATATTTTCATCTTAACAAGCTTCGTTTTATTGCAAAACGGAGCTTGTTTATTTTGTTAAAGTAAATACAAAACTGAAAATCAAATCGATAAAATTGATTTCCTTTAGCAAAAAAAGAACATGAAAAAACTATTATTCTTATTATTTATCTCGTTTGTTGCAAAGGCACAATCTGTTCAAGGAACTTTAATAAACTCTGAAACGAAAGAACCTATCGCTTATGCAACAGTTAAAATCAACGATTTAAAAAAAAGTATTTTATCCAAAACAAACGGAACCTTTTCGTTAGATGAAGAACTTAAAGAAAATTCGTTAATCGAAATCGAAGCTTGGGGTTTTGAAAAAAAACAAATCACTTTATCGGATTTAAAAAAGAATAAAATTCTAGAACTTACTGAATCGGTTGAGATGCTACCCGAATTAATCATCCCACCTGCAAACGCGAAAATATCTTACAAAAATTACGGTAGAACAAACGAAGGTTCTGGCATGATGGTAGCAGAAGCACAAACATATCGTAAAGAAGATTATGACAAAGGTACAGAATTTGGAATAATCGTTTCAAATAAAGGATTAAGTGAACTACAAAGTTTTCATATTCATTTAAAAGAAAATCAAGCTAAAAAATTAATTCTAAGACTTCAATTTTACGATGTAAAAAATGGAAAACCAAACAATAGAATAAATCACGAAGAAATTTTACTTTCAATAACTAATAAAGATGCTGGTTGGTTAGTTTTAGATTTAACAGAAAAAAACATTTTTATAGATTCGGATATTTCTAAGTTTGCCTTTACCTTAAAATTAGTTGATGCCGAATTTGATTCGGATTACGCTTCATTATTATTCAATATTTCAGCCAGCCTAAGTAATCAGATTATTGGAAGAGATTCCGAATTCGAAGAATGGACAAAAATACCAATGAGCATTCCGATGTACGTGAAAGCAAAAGTATACAAATAGGCATTTAAAAGGATTTAATAAAAATATTTTCAAAACTTTTGTAACCTTTTCAAAATAGTTACGTATAACTTATGAACAAAAAATTTTAGGAGCAATTCAATATGAGACAACTTAAAATTACCAAACAGGTAACTAATCGTGAGACAGCGTCTTTAGATAAATATTTACAAGAAATCGGTAAAGTAGATTTAATTACTGCTGATGAAGAGGTAGAATTAGCACAAAAAATTAAAGCCGGAGACCAACGTGCTTTAGAAAAACTTACAAAAGCTAACTTACGTTTCGTTGTTTCGGTTGCAAAACAATATCAAAACCAAGGGTTAACCTTACCCGATTTAATTAACGAAGGTAACTTAGGTTTAATTAAAGCTGCACAACGTTTTGATGAAACTCGTGGTTTCAAATTCATTTCGTATGCTGTTTGGTGGATTCGTCAATCTATTTTATCTGCTTTAGCAGAACAATCTCGTATTGTACGTTTACCATTAAACAAAATTGGTTCTATCAACAAGATTAACAAAATGTACGCTTTATTAGAGCAATCTAACGAGCGTCCGCCTTCTGCAGAAGAAATCGCAAAAGAGTTAGACATGACAGTTAACGACGTTAAAGAATCAATGAAAAATTCTGGTCGTCACTTATCGATGGATGCACCTTTAGTTGAAGGTGAAGATTCTAACTTATACGACGTTTTACGTTCTGGCGAATCTCCAAATCCTGACCGTGAATTGATTCACGAATCGTTACGTACAGAGATTGAAAGAGCTTTAGAAACGTTAACTCCACGTGAAGCTGATGTAGTCCGTTTATACTTCGGTTTAGGTGACCAACATCCGATGACGTTAGAAGAAATCGGTGAAACATTTGATTTAACTCGTGAGCGTGTTCGTCAGATTAAAGAAAAAGCAATTCGTAGATTAAAACATACTTCTAGAAGTAAAATCTTAAAAACATATTTAGGTTAATCCTAATCAAGAATCAAAACTCGTTAGTTCGCTAGCGAGTTTTTTTTTATCTTAGTCAAAAAAATTGAAATCTATTTTTTATTATTATTCAAATTTAAAAGGAAAAGCCAATCGAAAAGAATTTGGAATTTTCTTAATTATCGAAATCATAACAACTTTAGTCGCATTAGTACTTTTATCAAGAATCAACATTAACGAATTAGATTCTTTGATGAATTTAATTTACATCAATCTTATTATCGGAGTTTCTTATGTTCCCTTTTTAGCAGTTTGCTCAAGAAGATTAAACTATTTAAACTACCCAAGTTACTTAATCTTTTTAATTGCGATTCCTTTAATAAAACAAATATTCATCATCTTACTTTTATTACTTAATCCAAGAAAAAAATAATTCATCATTGTTGTAACGTTTTTTAAAAACGAATACTTACTTGTAAAATCAACACAAAAAGTCTTGAAAAATCTAGAACAAGAATTTTTACAATTACTCGAAAATCACAAAGGAATTTTACACAAAATTTCCAGAATGTATATGGACAATCCAGATGACCGAAATGATTTGGTTCAGGAAATGACTTATCAATTATGGAAATCGTATCAACGTTTTGAAGGCAACAGTCAGTTTTCGACTTGGATGTATCGCGTTTGTTTGAACACTGCTTTAACATTCTTCAAGAAAGAAGATAAAAAAGTAAAAACAAATGTAATTAGAGAAGATTTTGACCGAATAGATGTTGATGATTCAAACGAAAAAGAAAATCAATTAAATCACTTTTACAAGGCTGTTCAAAGTCTAAACGGAGTCGAAAAAGCCATCATATTTCTTTACCTGGAAGGAAAATCACACAAAGAAATTGGTGATGATTTAGGAATTTCTGAAGGAAACGCACGAGTAAAATTAAACCGAACCAAAGACAAGTTACAACAAATCATTAAAGCAAACGGATATGAATTTTGATGAATTACAAAAACAATGGAACAATCAATCTACGGATGATATTCAGATAAAAAAAGAAAGTTTATATAAAACAAAATCGATTATTTCTAAAGTAAACAAAAACATAAAAAACGAATTTTTTTTGTGGGTAATATGTATGCTTTTTTTAGTAATTGTTCCGTATATTGATTTATATAAAGTTAACGGAATTTCAGCTTTCTTTTATTACTTTATTTTATTTCAATTACTAATTTGCTCCATAAGTTATTACAGAAAATTTTACGCTTTTAGAAAATCAATAAAAGAAAATGATTCATTCAAATCGAAAGAAAATATTTTGAAAATGTATTACGAGTTAAAATTTGCTGTTGCATCGTATCGTGCAGCTTGTTATTTTTTAATTCCGCAAGCACTTGGTTTATATTTCATATTATTTTCAGATGGAAAATCCGAAATTTATCTTAATAAAATCATTAAATTAAACAATACCTTTTTAGAAGAACCGCTTTTTATTTTAAAAATAGTTCTTATTGGAATTACATTGTTGATTTTCGTTGTTGCTTTATCTGAATGGATGATTAATTTTTATTACGGAAAAAGTCTTAAGCAATTAAAAAAAGTAATTGAAGATTTTGATTCATAAAAAAATGCCTACTTTCAACAAGTAGGCATTTTCATTTTTTTATTGTAATATTATTCTCTTCTTCCCATGTACATCATCACGTAGTACAACAAAGTACCAATTGATGATAACGCAGCAACTAAATATGTTCTTGCTGCCCAAGTTAATGAATCTTTAGCTCCCGCAAGTTCTTCTCTGGTAACCATATTTTTAGTTTCTAACCATTTTAAAGCACGATGACTTGCATCGTATTCTACAGGTAATGTAACAACTGAGAAAATGGTTGTTAAGGCAAATAACACAATTCCGATTAATAATAATTGCGGAAATGTATTTATCAGTAAAACACCTGCTAACAAAACCCACTGTACTAAATTAGAAGCAATACTTACAACCGGAACTAATTTAGAACGCATGTTTAACCAATGATACGCTGTTGCATGTTGCACAGCATGACCAACTTCGTGGGTTGCAACTGCTGCTGCTGCTGCGTTACGTTCGTTATAAACAGCTTCACTAAGATTAACTGTTTTATCAGCTGGATTATAATGGTCTGTTAAACGTCCTGGAGTAGATATAACTTTTACGTCATAAATTCCGTGGTCGTGTAACATCTTTGTAGCAATTTCAGCACCACTCAATCCATTTCGTAAGTGTACTTTTGAATATTTTTCAAACTTATTTTTTAATTGGTAGCCAACAAACCAACTTGCTAGCATAATAATACCCATTAAAAGTAATCCCATATCTTTTATAATATTTTAGTTGTTTAATTACCTACATCAAAATATTTGCCAAAATATATATTCTGACAAGCTGACAATAAAAAAGGAGCTAAAAAAAGCTCCTTTTAAATTATTTAGATTACAATTTCTTTTTAACCTCCACTTGTTGGAAACTTTCAATAATATCGTATTCTTTAATATCGTTATATCCTTTAATCTGAATACCACAATCATAACCTTTGGCAACTTCTTTAACATCGTCTTTGAAACGTTTTAAAGCAACTAATTCACCAGTATAAATTACAACTCCTTCTCTAATTAAACGAATTTTATTATTTCTGAAGATTTTACCATCTGTAACCATACATCCGGCAATTGTACCAACTTTAGAAATTTTGAATAACTCACGAATTTCAGCAGAACCTGTAATTTCTTCTTTTAATTCAGGAGATAACATTCCTTCCATTGCATCTTTAACATCATCAATCGCATCATAGATAATTGAGTATGTTTTGATATCGATTTCTTCTTTATCTGCAATTTGTTTTGCATTACCCATCGGACGTACGTTAAATCCGATAATAATCGCATCAGAAGCAGAAGCTAACAATACATCAGATTCTGTAATTGCTCCAACTCCTTTATGGATAATATTGATTTGGATTTCGTCAGTAGATAATTTTGAGAACGAATCAGAAAGTGCTTCAACAGAACCGTCCACATCTCCTTTTAAGATGATGTTTAACTCTTTGAAATCACCTAATGCAATACGACGTCCAATTTCAGCAAGTGTAATATGACGTTGCGCTCTAACAGATTGCTCACGAATTAATTGCGTACGTTTAACAGCAATTTGTTTTGCTTCTCTTTCGTCTTCAAATACATTAAATTTATCACCCGCTGTAGGTGCACCATCTAAACCTAAGATAGATACTGGACGTGATGGACCTGCTTCTTTAACAGCTTTTCCACGTTCGTCATGCATTGCTTTCACTTTCCCGTGATTTTTACCTGCCAATACATAATCTCCAACTCTTAAAGTTCCGTTCTGAACTAAGATTGTAGAAACATATCCACGACCTTTATCTAAGAATGCTTCAACAACAGTTCCTGATGCTACTTTATTAGGATTTGCTTTTAATTCTAATAATTCAGCTTCTAATAAAACTTTCTCTAACAATTCTGGAACTCCTTGTCCGAATTTAGCTGAAATATCTTGCGATTGATAAGAACCACCCCAATCTTCAACTAAGAAATTCATACCTGCTAATTTCTCTTTAATTTTCTCAGGATTAGCTGTTGGTTTATCAACTTTATTAATTGCAAAGATAATTGGAACACCTGCAGCTTGCGCGTGAGAAATCGCTTCTTTTGTTTGAGGCATGATGTCATCATCGGCAGCAACTACGATAATTGCAATATCCGTAACTTGAGCTCCACGAGCACGCATCGCAGTAAACGCTTCGTGACCTGGTGTATCTAAGAACGCAATTTTTTGACCGTTTTCTAGAGTTACTCCATATGCACCGATATGTTGGGTAATTCCTCCTGATTCACCAGCGATAACGTTTGCTTTACGTATGTAATCCAATAAAGATGTTTTACCGTGATCTACGTGACCCATTACAGTTACAATCGGAGCACGAGTTACTAAATCTTCTGGTGCATCAACTTCTTCAGCAATAGCTTCTTCGATGTCAGCAGTAGTAAACTCAACTTCATAACCAAATTCATCAGCTACAATAGTCAATGTTTCAGCATCTAAACGTTGATTCATCGTTACCATAATTCCTAATGACATACAAGTTCCAATCACTTTTGTAATCGGCACATCCATCATCGTTGCAACTTCACCAACTGTTACGAATTCTGTAACTTTTAAGATTTTATTTTCATCATCTGCACGTGCTTCTTCTTCTTTTTTACGGTGAAGTTCACGTTTATCTTTACGATATTTTGCAGCTTTAGATTTATTTTGTTTTCCTTGTAAACGCTCTAAAGTTTCTTTGATTTGGTTTTTAACCTCTTCATCAGTAGGCTCAACTTTTACAGCTGGAGCTGGCTTCCCTTTAAAGTTTCCGTTTCCTGGACGGTTATTACCACCTGGACGGTTATTGTTATTTCCGCCTGGACGGTTGTTATTATTACCTCCCGGACGATTACTGTTATTACCTCCTTGACGATTCGTATTATTGTTAGAACCATTTGCACCTGCTTTATTATCAGTTGCAGGAGTTCCATCTGTTTTTACAATACGTTTACGTTTATTTTTATTAGCATTTGCCCCACCTGCTGCGTTAGCACCTGGTTTATTTGCTGCTTTCGGGTCTTCTTTCTTCTTTTTAGGTTTATTAAATTGAGATAAATCAATTGTTTGACCTGTAAAAGTAGTACCAGAAAGTTTTTGGTATTGTGTTTTTATTGTTTCGTTTTCTGAATCCGAATCAGAAACATTATTTGTATTTTCAGCCACTGGCTCATCTTTTTTAGCTTCAACTTTAGATTCAGCCACAGGTTTTTTCACCTCTTCTTTAATCTTGTTTTCGGCTTTTGGTTTTATATTATCAGCTTTTTCTTTAGCTTCAGACGTTACCTTAACTTGATTTTCTGATTTAGTTTCGACAGTTTTCTTAACTTTAGCTTCTGCTTTAACCTCAATTTTTTCATCTTTAGGCACACTAACTTCAACTTTTTCTTGAATTGGAGCTTTGTCAGATTCTACAACAGTTTTCTTAGGAGTTAAATCGATTTTACCAACTGTTTTGATTGAAGCCACTTGAGCTGCTTTAGCTTTAATGATTTCATTCTCACGTTGAAGTTGTTCTTCTTTTTTACGTTTCTCTTCTTGTAACTCTTTCTCTCTTTCTAAACGTAATTCTTCTTTCTCTTTACGTTTTTCTTCACTAACTCCGATTGAAGCTTCTTTTTTACCCTTATCAGCAGAGAATTGTTTGTTTAAAACCGCATATTCCTCTTCAGATATTTTAGCATTAGGTGATGACTCAATGGCAAAACCATTGGTTTTCAAATGATCCACAGCTCTATCTAGAGAAATATTCAATTCTCCTAAAACTTTGTTTAATCTTATTACTCTTTTTTCAGACATATTATCTTTTAGTATATTTTAGTGTGTCGTTGTGTTGGTGCTTTTGTTTACATAACTAGTCTTCGAATTCTTCTTTTAAAATTCTCATTACATCTTCTACCGTTTCTTCTTCTAAATCGGTTCTTCTTACAAGTTCTTCAACTGTATGACGTAAGATACTTTTAGCAGTATCTAAACCAATTTTAGCGAATTCTTCGATTACCCATCCATCTATTTCATCGCTGAATTCTGACAATTCTACATCATCTTCTTCAACAGTTTGAATATTGTCGCGCATAACGTCGATTTCGTATCCGGTAAGTAAACTAGCTAGTTTAATATTTTGCCCACCACGTCCGATGGCTTTAGATACTTCTTCAACATCTAAATACACGTTTGCCGTCTTTTTATCTTCGTTTATTTTAACGCTATTAACTTTAGCTGGACTTAATGCTCTTGTAATTAACAATTGCATATTGCTTGTATAATTAATAACATCTATATTTTCGTTTCCTAACTCACGAACAATTCCGTGAATACGAGAACCTTTCATTCCTACACATGCTCCTACAGGATCAATTCTTTCATCGTAAGTATCTACTGCTACTTTAGCTTTTTCACCAGGAATACGAACTACTTTTTTAATTGATATTAAACCATCTGCAATCTCAGGAATCTCTTGTTCAAACAATTTCTGTAGGAAATTTTCTGAAGTACGACTCATGATAATTTGAGGCTTATTACCTTTTAATTCAACAGATTCAATTAATCCTCGTACAGATTCACCTTTCTTGAAATAATCAGAGGCAATTTGCTTTTCTTTAGGAAGAACAATTTCATTACCTTCTTCATCAATCAAAATTACGGCTTTTGGACGAATATGATGTACTTCTGCAGAATAAACTTCGTTTATTAAATCTTTAAATTGTTTGTAAAGATTTGTACTATCGTGTTCGTGTATTTTTGTAATTAAGTTTTGACGTAATGCTAAGATAGCTCTTCTTCCTAATTGAATCAATTTCACTTCTTCAGAAACTTCTTCTCCTACTTCAAAATCTGGTTCGATTTTTTGTGCTTCTGCTAATGAAATCTCAGAATTCGAATCTTCAACCTCACCATCAGCAACAACAATACGTTTTCTCCAGATTTCCATATCTCCTTTATCTGGATTTATAATGATATCGAAGTTGTCATCAGAACCAAATTTTTTCTTTAATGCATTTCTAAAAACATCTTCTAAAATTGCCATTAAGGTAACTCTATCAATATGTTTATAATCTTTAAATTCTGAAAACGAATCAATTAATGCAATGTTTTCCATGAAATATCTTAATTTAAAATGAAATAACTACTTGTGCTTTTTTTATACTTTCATATGGAATTTTCACAGATTTCTGAACTGTTTCTTTTCCTTTTCCGATTTTCTTAGGTTCTCTAACCTTCCATTCTAACGAAATTTCTTCTTCATTAGCCGCAACCAACTGTGCTTCTATAACTTCATTTTCAAGTGTAACCTCTAATGTTCTACCAACATTTTTTCGGTATTGTCTTGGTAATTTCAATGGAGAAGTAGCTCCCGCCGAGGCAACTTCTAAAGAAAAATCTTGTTCTTCTCTATCTAAATTATTCTCAATTGAACGACTAACATCAATACAATCTTGTAAAACAACCCCATTATCTCCATCAATAATCACAGTTATTTTATAATCATTCGAAATCGAAAAGTCAATCAAAAACAAGTCAGGATGATTACTCAGACCTTCTTCTAATACTTTTTTTACCTGCTCTTTAAACACCATATTTTGTATAAAAAGAGGGGACTTTTGTCCCCTCATTATTTAGTTTTACATTAAATAACTTTGCAAATATACATAATATTTTTGAAAAACACATTTTTTTGCAGTTTCTAAAATTATATAACTATCTTTATGAAAATAAATTAAACAAAAAACGCTTTTTACATTCTATTTAAAATGAAGAAAATATTAGTCCCTACAGATTTTTCTGACAGCGCAATTAACGCTACTAGAGCAGCTGCAGATATTGCAAGAAAAACAAATGCCGAATTAATTTTACTACACATCATCGAGCTTCCACAAGAAGGCACAGATGCCATTCAACAAGGTTTTGAAATACCTGAAATCATGTTTTTTAAACAACATGCCGAACAAAAACTTACTGAAGCATCAACCTCACCTGATTTACACGGATTAACTGTTTATGCTGTTTTAAAACTTGGAAGAACACTTAATAATGTAACAGAAGTAGCAGAAGTAAATGACGTTGATTTAATTGTTATGGGTTCACACGGAGCTAGTGGTTATAAAGAATTTTTCATTGGATCAAATGCAGAAAAAATTGTTCGCAATTCACAAACTCCTGTTTTAGTGGTTAAAAACGATGCAAGTGAATTGAAATACGAAAAAGTAATTTTTGCTACTGATTTTTTAGTTGAAAATGAAGAAGCTTTAGCTAAAGCTATTTTGGTTTTAAAAGGATTCGAAATCAAACCACATTTTTTAATGGTTAACACAGTAAACAACTTTAAACCTACACATGTTGCTGAAGAAATTGCTTTAAATTTTTTCAAAGAAAACAACATCACTGATTACGACTTTACCATCTACAATGATTTAGACATTGAAAAAGGAATTATAAATTTTGCAGAAAAAATTGACGCCGATTTAATTGCAATGGGAACCCACGGAAGAAAAGGCTTCTCTAAGTTTATAAATGGTAGCATTAGCGAAGACATTGTAAACCATGCTAGTAAATCCGTTTTAACATTTAAGATATAAAACAAAAAACCTCTTCGTTTGAAGAGGTTTTTTGTTGACCTACTAGGACTCGAACCTAGAACGACTGAACCAAAATCAGCTGTGTTACCATTACACCATAGGTCATTAAACCGGTTAAAAAATCTATTTATCAACAAATTTCTTTGTTGACCTACTAGGACTCGAACCTAGAACGACTGAACCAAAATCAGCTGTGTTACCATTACACCATAGGTCATTAAACCGGTTAAAAAATCTATTTATCAACAAATTTCTTTGTTGACCTACTAGGACTCGAACCTAGAACGACTGAACCAAAATCAGCTGTGTTACCATTACACCATAGGTCATTAACCTTAGCAAAAATCAACCATTTGATTCATTATTGCGGTTGCAAAGGTAGTACAATTTTTAAACAACACAAGAGTTTTGAAAAAAAAATTAAAAAAAAACTAATTTTATAGAACACTTCAAAAAAAACGTTTTCTTTGTATTTACAAATCAATTAATTTACAAACATTGTATTATGTTGAAAATCAATTTTAAAAAATGGAACATCATCTTAGGATGGGCAGCCTTTTTAATTTCATTAATAACTTACACAGTAACAGTTGAACCAACTTTAAGTTTTTGGGACGCTGGAGAATACATTGCTACATCTACTAAATTAGAAGTTGGTCACCCTCCCGGAGCTCCACTTTATCAAATGTTAGGCGCATTCTTTTCAATGTTCGCAGCAAGCAACGAACACATTGCACTAATGGTCAATATGGTTGCAGCATTTTCAAGTGCTTTTACAATCCTTTTCATGTATTGGTGTGTTACCAATCTATTAAAAAAAGCAGTTTCTTCTTACACTGAATTTAACAACCAAAATGCAATTGCAGTTCTTGGAAGTGCTTTCATTGGTTCTTTGGCATTTACTTTCTCGGACACTTTTTGGTTTAGTGCAGTAGAAGCAGAAGTTTATGCAACTGCCACGTTATTGATTGCAATACTGCTTTGGTTGGGGTTACGTTGGATTGATGATATTGACAACCCTAGAGGAAACAAATGGTTCGTTTTAATTGGTTTGGTAATTGGACTTTCTTTTGGAGTACACTTTATGGCTTTATTAGCGATACCTTCGATTGGCTATCTATATTATTTTAAAAAATATGAAAAAGTTACAATTAAAAACTTCATAATTGCAAACATCGTTATCGTTTCTATTTTATTGATTGTTTTCTTATTTTTACTTCCATATACGTTAGCTTTTTTTGGTAAAACAGAAATATTTACGGTTAATTCTCTTGGACTACCTTTTAATTCTGGAACCATTTTAGCCTTTTTAATTATTATTGCAGTATTTGTTTTTGGATTAAGATATACGCAACAAAACGGTAAAGCAAAATTAAACACTGTCATTTTAACAATATTATTTATATTCATTGGATTTTCTAGTTGGATTATGTTGCCTATTCGTGCAAATACACAAATTCCAATTAACGAAAACAAACCTTCTGATGCAGCCGAAGTTTTAGCATATTACAATCGTGAGCAATACGGTTCACGTTCTTTGTTTTATGACACGTATTTTACTACAAAATTCAAAAGTGAATTAGACGCTAAAACTCCGTACGTTGACGGAAAGCCGAACTACGAAAGAGATACAGAATCAGGTAAATACATCATCACAGATAAAAAAATCGCATCTGAACCAAATTACTCATCTACATTAAAAGGGTTTTTACCTAGAATGTGGAGTACCGATGGGTCACACCCAGCAAATTATATGCGCTTTTCAAAACCTCTTGATTTCACAATCAAGCCTGAATTTGCTAACGACCCTGAAATTCGTGACATGGAAGGTCAAATCCGAAGAGGATTAGCAACTGGGCAAATTTCTATCAATCAATACGAAATGTTTTTGGGACATCCAGACTATAATAAATATTTTGATATTAAAAATCCAACTTTTGGTGACAACATGAAATTCATGTTTGAATATCAATTTGGGTATATGTATTGGAGATATTTAATGTGGAATTTCTCTGGAAGACAAAATGACATTCAAGGAAATTATGATAGAGATAACGGGAATTGGGTAACTGGAATTCCATTCTTAGACGAAATAAGAATTGGATCTCAAGAGAATTTAACTTCAGATATTTTAAACAACAAAGGAAGAAATCATTATTATATGATTCCTTTCTTAATCGGGTTAATCGGTTTTATTTTTCATTTCAAAAAAGATCCAAAATCGTTTTATGTACTTTTAGCACTTTTCTTATTTACAAGTTTCGCGCTTAAAATATTCTTAAACGAACGACCTTTTGAACCTCGTGAACGTGACTATGCAGTAGTTGCATCATTCATGGTTTTTGCCATGTGGATTGGATTTGGAGTTTTTGCCATATATGATGGACTAAAAAAATTCATTTCACCTAAATTAAGTCTTCCTTTAGTTTTAACGGCTTGTTTCTTAGGTGCGCCTGTACTAATGGCTAAAGAAAACTGGGATGACCACGACCGTTCAGACAAATATACTGCTCTAGCAATCGCAAAGGGTTATTTAGACTCAGTTGGTCCAAACGGAATTTTGTTTACCATCGGAGATAACGACACTTTCCCACTTTGGTATTTACAAGAAGTTGAAGGTTACAGAACAGACGTTCGTGTTGTTTGTACAGCTTTATTACAAGCTGATTGGTACATTGATCAAATGAAAGTTGCTGCATATGATTCAAAACCTCTTAAAATAAGATTTAATCACAAACAATATGCCGGTAATAAATTATATTACGCTGTTATTGCACCAGTAATTGATGATCGAGTTGACATAAACAGTATGATGGAATATATTGCTTCAGACAAACCAGAAACTCGTGCTGAAATGTCAAATGGCGAATCGATTGTTCGTATTCCGACAAACAAACTTCGCGTTCCTATTAACAAAGAAGCTATCATTAAAAACAATATTGTTTCTCAAAAATATTACGATCAAATTTTACCTTATATTGATTTAGATATTAACGAACAAGCTCTTTACAGACAACGTCTAATCATGCTTGACATTATTGCGAACAATAATTGGGAACGTCCGATTTATTTTACTAGTGGCTCTTTAAATGATGAAGATTTCTTATGGATGAAAAATCATTTACAACTAACAGGTTTAACCTACCAATTGGTTCCATACCAAGCTACAACAGGTAAGAACCAACATCCGTTATACATCGGAGATATTGATACAGAAAAAATGTACAATACAGTTTTAGGTTGGGAATGGGGCAACAACGGAAGTTCTTCAATTTATCACGATCCAGAAACTAGAAAAAATGCATTCCTATATAGAATCAATTTGACACGATTAGCTGAAGCCTTAATTGAAGAAGGAAAGATGCAAAAAGCCAAAAATATTGTAGAAATAGCAATGAAAAATTTCCCAGTAGAATATTTCGGAAATTACACAACCGTTGAACCTTTTGTAGAATTATATTACGCATTAGGAGAAAAACAAAAAGGTTCTGAATTGACAGAGCAATTGGCTAAAAAATACGACGAACAACTATTGTATTTCAAGTCAATGAAACCTTCAGAACAAAACGATTATGGTTATGAAATACTAGAATCTTTAGATGCTTACGACCGTTTGATTTCTTATGCAGAAAGACCAAATGCGGCTTTAGCCAACAAACACAAAGCTAAATTAAATACGTACATCACTTATTTCAACCGTTTTATTCAGGCAGCAAACCAACAAAGTGACGCTCCTGAAGAAATGGAAGAGACAGACACTACAACAGTAGAAACAATAAAACAATAACTAAAAGCGATAGGTTTAAGCCTATCGCTTTTCTTTCAAGAAGTTTGTAACTTTACATAAAAATTTAAACTATGTTAGAAAACAAAGATTCACAAAGAACTCCAATAGATCAAATCGGAGAATTTGCCTTAATAGATCATTTAACTAAACATTTCGATATCAAACAAAAATCAACAATCAAAAGCATTGGAGATGATGCGGCAGTGTTAGATTTTAAAAATAAAAAAGTTGTTGTTTCAACAGACTTATTAATAGAAGGTGTACATTTTGATTTAGGTTACGCGCCATTAAAACATCTTGGTTACAAAGCTGTTGTTGTAAACATTTCTGACATTTACGCGATGAATGCAACCGCTACACAAATCACAGTTTCAATTGCCGTTTCTAATCGATTTCCGTTAGAAGCTTTAGAAGAATTATATGAAGGAATTCGCCTGGCATCTAATTTCTATAATGTAGATGTAATTGGAGGTGATACTACTTCTTCAACTTCGGGATTGATTATTAGCATTACTGCAATCGGAGAAGCAAATCAAGAAGATATCGTTTACAGAGATGGTGCAAAAGACACAGATTTATTAGTTGTGACTGGCGATTTAGGTGCGGCTTACATGGGATTACAAGTTCTTGAAAGAGAGAAACAAGTTTTCTTAGTAAATCCGAATAACCAACCAGATTTAGATGATTACACATATCTTATCGAACGTCAATTAAAACCTGAAGCTCGAAAAGACATCAAAGAATTATTAGAAAAATTAGAAGTTAAACCAACTTCAATGATTGATATTTCGGACGGATTATCATCTGAAATTTTTCATTTGACAAAAAGCTCAAAAGTTGGATGCAATGTTTATGAAGAAAAACTTCCGTTAGATCCACAATTAATTAATGTTTGTGAAGAATTTAATTTAGATAGTACAACCATTGCTATTAACGGAGGCGAAGATTACGAACTGTTGTTCACAATAAAAATGAGCGATTTCGAAAAAATAAAAGCAAATCCACATCTTTCGATTATTGGACACATCGTTCCAGAAAATGAAGGCGTTCATATCATCACAAGAGAAAACACAAAAATCCCTTTAAAAGCAAGAGGTTGGAGTGCGATTTCTAAAAACGAAGACGAATAAATAAAATTTTATTAAATACAAAAAAGCTTTGGAGTTTCATTCTGCTCTGAAGCTTTTTGTTTATATATAATTTGAAAATTCATATTAAAACCTTATTTTTATTGACATGGATAACAAGTCGTATTTAAAAACATTAAAACCAAAAAATGAGCAATTGAAGAAAGTCATTGCTTATTATTATTTTCATGTTTCTGAAAACGAAAACCATTCTGAATCGTTCTATTTTTATCCCAATTATTTACATGCGCTAACAATTTATATCGGAAATAAAATAACACTGAACTACGATCCGATTGAATCAAAAATCGAAAAAGACGAAAATCCAAAATCAATTACGTGTTTGTACACGGTAAATTCTAAACATAAAACCTTGGTAAACATCAATGGTTCGTTTCATAAAATTGGAATTGTGTTTTATCCGTTAGGATTTAATCATTTTATAAAAAAGCCTTTAAATGAATTTATGCCTAAAGATTTTATGAAAATCGATTTAGGCGAATCGTTTCATGAAGCGCTTCAGAAAATAGATAAAAATGACGATTTAGAAAATCAATTAGAAATTCTAGAGAACGAACTTTTAAAACTTTATCAACCTTTTCAAGAAAATATCTTAACGCATTCGATTCGAGAAATCATTCTTTCAAACGGCGCAATAAAAATAAATGAATTAGAAGAACAGTTTCAAACCAATAGAAAAAAGCTTTTGCGTTTATTTAAAAAGCATACATTAATCAGCATGGAAGATTACAAAAAAATGGTAATGTTCCGCAACTCTTTAAACTATGCAATTCAAAACAAAGAAGAAGCCAATTTGACTGACGTAGCACTTTTTGCAATGTATTATGATCAATCGCATTTTATCAAACATTTTAAAAGCATCACAAACGAAACTCCTAAAACTTTATTACCTAAAATCAATAAATTAGGTAATGAAGATTTATATTGGCATTTCTTTGAAAAATAATGCAAAGTGTCTCAATTTTACAATTCCATCATTTAAATGAAAACTATTTTTGGTTAAAATTAAAACAACCAAATTTATGATACGATTTTTTATTTACATCACGACTTTGTTATTGAGTTTTGCACTTTTTGCACAAAACGACAGTTTAAAAAACAATTTACCAAAACTTACTTTTGAAATTACAGGTGGTTTAGGAAATGGAAATTACAAAATTCAAGACCAACCCAATCTCAACGGAAACAGTACATTATTAAATTTTAATTTAATGTATCGCGCATCAAAAACTATCGAGGTTGGTTTGGGTTATTATCAAACAACATTCAATGCAAATACAATGTTAGAAAATAAATGGAACGAAATTTCAAGAACCTCATCATTAATTCCGGTTCAAGCGCGATTACATTTTGATTTGTTTAATACATACAAATCTCCTTTTGATTTTTTTGTAGGAATTGGAGCTGGACCAAATTTTGGAATTAAAGAAAAAATGGATAATGGAATAGTTTCTATTACAGACAAATCACAAAAAACAAATTGGAAATATTTAGTAAATTTTGGATTAAATGTTACCTTAACGAAAGAAGCCTTTTTCACTATTAATTACACCACAATTGGCGATATTAACGCTACAAAGTAC
The DNA here is from genome assembly GCF_013389595.1 of Flavobacterium sp. I3-2. Classification (NCBI taxonomy): domain Bacteria; kingdom Pseudomonadati; phylum Bacteroidota; class Flavobacteriia; order Flavobacteriales; family Flavobacteriaceae; genus Flavobacterium; species Flavobacterium sp. I3-2. The sequence continues at coordinate 1,324,475 of NZ_CP058306.1, read as the reverse complement.
AATAACATCGAACGTAAATTAAACACCGGAACCATCAATTTAGGTTTTGGTTATTATTACTAAAATAGATGCAATTAAAAGCAGAAACAAACGATAATCTAATTACAGTTTACAACGCCAACGAAGAAATTTTTGGTGAATTAAAAATAGAGTTAAAAGCACGTTATTACGAATCTGAAATTCGAATTAAAGAGCAAATTTTTACTATTCTTCAGGATAAATGGGAAGCAAAAGTTATTTCAGATAATCAGACGGTTTATCACATAAAAACAGATAAGTTTTGGGGAACCCAAAAAATTGTAGAATTAGATAAAGAAATTCGAGGTGTTTTTGGATTCACTTGGGGAACGCAATTACGTGATTCACACAAACAAACACTTCTAAAAATCAGAACCGAGAGTCAAATCAAAAACAAAGGAAACTACATCATTCAGGTTGACAAAGAAAACATTCAGCCTATTGAAATTTTACTTACTTTATATGTTCACATTACAGGTTCAATAGCAAATCAACATCATGTTTTTTTATATTCATAAATCAAAAAAGGCAATCCTTTCGAATTGCCTTTTGTATTCCTAGATAAATCCATTTAGAAAAACAGTATAAAAAATGAAGCTAAAAAATAAAAGCCAGAATTTTCATTCTGGCTTTTATCATTTTATAAGATTATTATTTTTTAATCACTTTAATAAATTGTGTTTTAGATTCTGTTTTCAATTGAATCATGTAAGTACCAGAAGCTAAATCTGATAAATCAATTTGAATATTTTGATTATTAGTATTTAAAGTTTTCACTCGTTTTCCTAATAAATCAAAAACTTCAACAAATTTAATTGATTCAACATAATTGACATTCAACACATCATTAACTGGATTAGGATAATATTTTAATCCTTCTTTATCAAATTCATCGTTAGATAAGAAAACAACAACTGTTACAGCAAATGGTAAACTTGGACATCCATTAGTTCCAATAATTACAGCATAATATGTCGCTCCGTTTACTAATGGCATATTAGGTTGTAAAGGATTTACACCATTCTGAGAATCGTTATGAGTTGCATACCAAACTAAATTTGATTGATTCAGTATTAGATTTGCTATTGTTGAACCTTCAATAAACGATTGGGTTGCTGCACCTGTTGGAGCAGTTGGAATTGCACCAATAGTTACTTGAACTGGAGTTCTTGCAGACACACAACCTAATTGAACTCTTTCTACAAAATAAATACCTTCAACCAATGGTGTATTTTGCGCTAATTCAGTTGTACTTGAAGGCGAAATATACCATTTGAAAGTTACATCAGAACCTGCAGAAATATATAAATCGGATATTTCTCCACCTCCACAAACTGTAAATGGCCCAACTTGAGGTGCTGCTAAAGAAATTACTCTAACTGCAACTGCTCTTCGTTCAGAAAGACAACCATTAATTGTTTGAGATACATAATATGTACCATTAGATAATGCAGCAGTTGATGACAATGCATTTACTGCAGTTGAAGAAGAATACCACATCAATTGTGCTCCGTTTACTCCTTCGGCAACTAAATTTGCAACAGTTCCAGTTCCACAAAATACTTGTGCAACAGCAAGCGGTTTATCCAATGCATCGAATTGAGATATTTGATAAGCTACTCTTTGTGATTCACAAATACCAAAAGCTTGTGTTGCATAATACGTTCCTGTAGTAACTGGTACATTATTATTAATTGGAGTTGTAGCAGTTAATGATACATACCATCTAACTGTTGCTCCTGGTAAATTATTTACAACCAAATTACCAAAAGTTGTACTTCCACATAAATGTATTGGTTGAGAAACTAAATCAACCGGAGTTGGATTAACAGTAACAGTTACGGCAATTCTATGTGAAGTTGTCGTTCCGTCTGTTTGTACCACATAATATGTTCCGGTAACCAAATTAGTTGTAGAAGGCAGCGGTGTTGTACTTGTTGAAGTAGCATACCAAACCACTGTTGCTCCAGGAAGTGAAGTAACCGGAATATCATTTAACGTTCCTCCATTACAGAAGTTTTGAATTGGATTTACTATTGGTTGTGCTATTCTTGGAATTACAGTAACATCGACAATTAGATAAGAATCACTTTCACAGTTAATCGTTTGTGTAACAAAGAAAGTTCCACTTGTTTGAAGAACTGTTGAAGCTGGTAATTCGATTGTTAAACCTGGATCAGCATAAAATTTAAGATTTACTCCATTGATGATTAATTGAGCAAATGTTTCATCTTGAATCAACGTTTGAGAGCTTGCTCCAGTTGGTTCTGGTGTATCACAGAAAACATAAGTCGTAGCAACAGTACTCCAATCGCTAAATACATTTCCACATTTTTTTCTAATATAGAAATCATATGTTTTACCTGAAATTAAATTATTTAATGTGTATGGTTTTGTAACATTTTGAACAACAGTTCCTGTACCTTGAGCAAAACCAGTTAATCCATATTCTAATTCAAAATTTGAATTTCCTTGACCTTGCCAATCGATTGTTACATAATCAAAACCAACATCAACGAAATCGATATTTGATGGTTGAATACATGGGAATGTTATATTTACTAATAAATCAACAGTTACACCCCACGAACCAGAATAACAAGGATTTGGAGGGTTTTGTCCAGAATCAGCTGTTCCAATTCTCATTCTATAATTTCCAGTTTGATAACCTAAATCATCTGGAACAGTGAAAGAAACATTTAATGTTGTTGGTTCATCTGATAATGATTCGCCAACAAAGAACAATTCAGTTGCATTTTCAAAAACACCATTATTATTTAAATCTATCCAAAGATTAGTACCATATGTATATCCAGTATTAAAAGTAACCGATGCCGGAATTAACTCACCTGCATTAAATGAAATAACTTGATCTGTAAAATCATGATAGGTTACATTTTCAGTAGAATCCATACTTACTCCAGCTATAGTTACATTTTCGATACCATTACCGTCATTTGAAGTAGGAATTGATGAGCAATAATCCATCAGGAAAGTAAATGGTCCAACCCAAACTGTATTTCCTCCAGAGCAGATTCTTCTAACGTAGAACGAATAACTTTCTCCTGCTTCTAGATTTGTAAGTGGAGCAGAATAAGTAGTTGATGTAATAACAGTTCCTGTTCCTTGTGTAAAACCAGCATCACCCCATTCGATTTCAAAGCTATTATTTGTTGCTGTATCTGGTCCTGACCAATATAAATTAGCAGATAAATCTCCTAAGCTTATTAAAGCACCTAGAGAAATAGGATCAACACATGCTGGATTTGGTTCATAAACAACGTCATCAATATAAATAGATTGATAAGTTGAAGCCTGACCATGTTTGAACGCAAAATAATCATTTGTAGTAACTGGTAAATAAACAATAAACTCTTGATAGTTTTCAGTTAAACTAAATTCTTGTAATTGTGTAAAAGTTGTCGCATCTAATTTATTAGACATTGTTCCAAACTTTAACTTATAGTTATTGCTACCAGATTTAGCTTTAAACCTTACACGATATAAACCATCATTTAAATTTTGTGTTTCTGGTGAAACTAAAATATAAGGATTAGTTGTATCTGCATTATTGTATAAGTAGAATGAATTAGGCGAAGAAGAAAAATTAGACCCCACAACTGTTCCATAACCAATTCCTCCGTCTATAAAACTCCAACATACTGGTATAGTTGGGGTATTTGAACTTCCTACAGCTGTTGTGTCAAAATTTTCAGTAAAACCAGTCGTAAAAATTGTACATGCTGTCGTGAATTTAAATTGACCTAACCATGGAGAATTATTAGTTCCACAATTTTTTCTAATATAAAATTCATAATTAGAAGCTAGAATTAAATTATTAAGTACTGTTGAGTTTCCTGTTACCGAAACGATAGTTCCTGTACCTGGTACAAAACCAGTCAGACCGTATTCGATTTCAAAAACATCAGTTGCGTTAGCTTCCCAAGAAATTGAAGCTGTATTAATAGTAGTATTTGTAACTGTTGGAATTGTTGGTAATTGACAAGATCCAATATAGAAATTATCAAAAGCGACATAATGATCTATATAATCATCTTCCACATAATTGTAATTAGCTACAAATTTTAATTTAACTAATTGACCAACGTAAGAATTTAATGGAGTTTCATATTCTTGCCATCCATCAACTTCGTTATATGGTAGATTAGCTAACAATGTATAATTATGCCCAAAATCAGTAGAAATGAAGACATCAATACTTCCTGCCGATGCATCAACTGGACCATAAGGTGAGCTATAATTAGCCATTTTGTAATTAAACGTTAATTTATCTCCAGTCAAGATTGGACCAACATTTAAACTAGTAAACCCTGAACCATTTCCTGCAGCTGTGTATAAATTTTTATAAATAACATAATCCATCATTGGCATTAAAGCTGCCACGTCATTAGATAAGTTAAATACACTTGAAGAGATATTATTCCATCCATCGGCTGTTCCGGTTGCAAAACCATCGAACCAAGGCGAAGTTGTTACTTTTTCAGTTACGAAATTAAATGGTCCTCTCCAAACACTTGTTCCATCAGCACCACAATTACTTCTAACATAAAATGAGTATTCAGTATATTCGTCCAAATTCGACAAAACATAATTATTACTTACATTAGTTAAAAGAGTACCTGCCCCTTGAACAAAATTAATTTCACCATATTCAATATCAAAGTTTGTCTCACTACTGATCCAACTTAATTTAGCTTGAACATTTGTAATTTCGGTTGCTTCACCTGTTCCGAAATCAACTCCACTACAAATCGGAGGATCTGTTAAATTTACATCATCTATGTAAATACTTTCAAATGTATCTAAATTTCCATGTTTAAATGCAAAATAATCATCTGTTCCTGCAGGTAAATCAAAAACATATTCTACATATTGATCAGTAAGCTGAATTGTTCCTCCTGCAAGAGGAGTAAAAGTTGACAATTGATTAGGGTTACTCATTGTACCTACAATCAATTCAATCCCATCATAATCTCCTGCTGCAAAAAATCTTAATTGTTTCGTTCCATTTCCTAAATTATCAGTTACTGGACTTACTAAAACATAATCACTTGCATTGTCAAACATATTAACAATTGTAAAACAATTAGGTGCAGTTGCAGCATTATAATCAATCACTTCACCATATCCAGCAAACCAATCTAAAGGATCACCTCCAATAAATGTCCAACATGAAGGGACTGTTCCAGGAGCCACAGCATCAAAATTTTCACTTAAATCAGTAACAATACCACATGTTGTTAGGAAATCTATTTTATTTGACCATGCACTTACACCGTCTGTTCCTGAACAATTCGCTTTAATATATAAATCATAAGGTGTATTTGCTTGCAGACCAGAAATTGTAGCCGTACCTACAAGTGCATTTCCTGAAGCTTGTGGTGTTGAAGTAACACCAGCGTTATTAGCAACAACAACCCAATCGTAACTCACTCCATTAGTATTTGGTGTCCAAGTTATAACACCTCCATCAACGGTTGGTGAAACTGCTATATTAGATGGTGCAACACAAGCTGCCATCGCACCTACAAATTGAATTTGTGCTAAATTAGAAGTTCTACCCTCTGCAGTAAGATTTGTAGCTGTAGCGGGATTAATATTATTTACATCAGCTCTCCAAACTATACCTGAATTTGGTGTAGAAATGTAAGAACTAAAAGAATGACCTCCCTCCCAACCCATAGCATTTTCATGCACAGCAACTACAATATTTCCACCAATATAAGCAAATGGGGTAGTAAATGTAATTTCAAACCATTGTCCATCAACTGGGCTAGGTGTAACTACACCATTAAAAACCAAAGTTAAATCTGCAAATGGCACCCAATCTGTATTACTAGAAAATTGAGTTTTGGTTGTATTTGCAATATATATTTTAAGATCATTCCAAACAAGTTCATCACCAACAGCACTTGGTTTGTATCTTAACTTCGTAATGTTACCAGCTATCCCTCCGCTAGAAGCATATTCCGAAGCAGAAATAATTTGCTGTGAATAACTATAATCATAATTTGTAACCGGCAAACCTAACCCTCCAGAAGATGTGTTAGTACCAGAACCAATTTGAATTGTTCCAGTCGCTTGCCCAAAAACTATTGGGCTAATAAGAAACAAAAGACAATAAAATACATACCTCATCAAGCGTATGAGTTTTATTGATTTCATTTGATAAGTAAATTCATCCATAAAAATTAGTTTAAATTAAAAAATCACATTCACTAAAAATAAACATTTTTATTATACAAAATATTTATTTTGATCTATAATTATAAAAAATTAATTTTTATTGTAAAAAAACAATAAAAATACACTAAAAAAAAACATTTTGTAACACACCGTTTTTTTTACTATATTTTTAATTTCTTTTAATGTAATCTTATAGATACTTTACTAATCTTAAAAATTAAAACTATCAGTTATGTATTTCATCAAATAAATAACATCATAATATATAGAAATAAAAAAGCCAGAATTTTCATTCTGGCTTTTATTTATTGAATCAGGAATTAGTTATTTCCTTTTTCCATTTTAGCTTTTAATTCAGCTAAAGCATCGATATCACCTAAAGTTGATTTCTCAGCTGTATTGTTAGCTGTATTTGTGTTAGCTTTTTCTTCTTGAGCTTTCACGTTTTTGTCTTCTTCCTCACGGAAAATAGCAGTATGTGAAGCTACAACTCTTTTGAATTCTTTGTTGAATTCAATTACTTTGAAATCAGCAGCGTCACCTTTTTTCAATTTCTTTCCGTCTTCTTTTTCTAAATGACGAGTAGGAATGAAAGCAACGATGTCATCACCAAATTCTACAGTAGCACCTTTGTCAATTACTTCAGCGATAACTCCGTTGTGGATAGTTCCAACAGCGAAAGCATCTTCGTACTGATCCCAAGGATTAGCAGTTGTTTGTTTGTGACCTAAAGATAATTTACGACCTTCAACGTCTAATTCTAAAACAACAACTTCTAATTTGTCACCAACGTTTACAAATTCAGATGGGTGTTTGATTTTCTTAGTCCAAGATAAGTCAGAGATGTAAACTAATCCATCAATTCCTTCTTCTAATTCTACGAAAACACCAAAGTTTGTGAAGTTACGAACAACACCTGTATGAACAGATCCTACAGGGTATTTTTCAGCAATTCCAGTCCAAGGATCTTGAGTTAATTGTTTGATACCTAAAGACATTTTACGCTCATCACGGTCTAATGTTAAGATAACAGCTTCAACTTCATCACCAACTTTTACGAAATCTTGAGCAGAACGTAAGTGAGTTGACCAAGACATTTCAGAAACGTGAATTAAACCTTCTACACCTTCAGCAACTTCAATGAAAGCACCGTAATCAGCTAAAACAACAACTTTACCTTTAACTTTATCACCAACAGTTAAGTTAGCATCTAAAGCATCCCATGGATGAGCGTTTAATTGTTTTAAACCTAATTGGATACGTGTTTTCTCGTCATCGAAATCTAAGATTACAACGTTTAATTTTTGATCTAATTCTAAAACTTCAGATGGGTGGTTGATTCTTGACCAAGATAAGTCAGTGATGTGGATTAATCCGTCTACACCTCCTAAATCAATGAATACACCGTAAGAAGTAATGTTTTTAACAACACCTTCTAATACTTGACCTTTTTCTAATTGACCAATGATTTCTTTTTTCTGTACTTCGATATCAGCCTCGATTAACGCTTTGTGAGAAACTACTACGTTTTTGAACTCATGGTTGATTTTCACAACTTTGAACTCCATAGTTTTGTTTACAAACTGATCGTAATCACGGATTGGTTTAACATCGATTTGAGAACCTGGTAAGAATGCTTCGATTCCGAATACGTCAACGATCATACCACCTTTAGTTCTACATTTTACGAAACCATTAACGATTTCTCCAGTTTCATTAGCAGCGATAACTCTATCCCAAGCTTTGATTGTACGAGCTTTACGGTGAGATAATACTAATTGTCCGTTTTTATCTTCTCTTACGTCGATTAAAACTTCAACTTTATCACCAACTTTTAAGTTTGGATTGTAACGGAATTCGTTTAAAGAGATTACACCTTCAGATTTAGCGTTGATATCAACGATAGCATCACGGTCAGTAATTCTAACAACTACTCCTTCTACAACTTCTTCAGCATCAGTTGAGATGAAAGTTTTTTCTACTAATTGTTCGAATTCTTGTAATTGAGTTTCTTCAACAGCATCAATTCCGTTTTCATAACGTTCCCAATTAAAGCTTTGTAAGAATTCTTCTGGATTTTGTGTTTGTTCAGACATGTCTGATAATAAATTTGTATCCTGTTATTGAATTGAGTTTTTAAAGGAAATTAACAACAGAAGATGTTATATATTGAACTTTAATGTTTTACAAAAAACCCTTTACCTTGTAAAACGTTTGCAAAATTACAAATATTTTTTAATTTAATGTATTAATTATTAATTTTTTACATACAAAAAAAGCACCTTCGAAAAGATGCTTTTGTATTTTTAAAAATTAGTCGTAATATTTAAAGTAAAACCTGCAGCTTCCGGTACGTAACGACAAACACCTCCAACACACATCATACCTCCACGTTGACGCCCATAACTTGCTGCAATTCGAGTCGCACCTTTAGTGAACGCACCTCCAAAACTGTAGTAATGCAACTTTTCGTTTGGCTTATCTGTACCATAGTTGTAAATATCATGTACGAAAAATGACCAAGTTGAATTAGGAATATACTCAGCTGTTCCTCCAACCCAATTTCCTCTTTCAGAATCCGCCCACTGGTGTTGTAATTCAAGTCTTACAGATTTTGTTTCAGAAAGAAAATAGGTTCCTTCAGCCGCAAGAGTCTGTGCATTTACTTGATATGGTTTTTCTGTAATAAATTCACTATTATGATATTGATTCAAGAACGTAAAAATAGTACTAAACTTATCTGACATTGGTTTTCTATACTCTATACCAAAGTCACTATAATATTTGTTTCCGAAACCAAAATATGGAGCATTTAGTCCAACAATTTCAACATCATTTCCCCATTCATCTTGAGTTATCGTTTTAGAAACATTGTTTTTCAATCCTGCCCAATACGACCCGTTTATAGCAAAACTTGCACCACGTTCACCTCCCAAAAAAGATCCTTTTTTAGCCTCATAAAAAACATCAAACTGTCCACCAATTTCTCCTTGTTTTTCTTTATTAGCGACATAATAAACCATCTGAGGTTGCGCCTGATAAACAAAAATATTTTGTAAAGAATGATCATATTGCTTTGTCAACGACGGCACATAATTAATCATACCATAATTAAACACATTTCCAGCAAATCCACGTTCTGAATAAAAAGAAAAATTTTCCAATCTTCTCAAATTAACATTCGCAGCGAAATCACCTGAATTATATCCTAAATTAACTAATAAAGATTGACCATCTCTTTGAATTCCTTCTTGAACATCTCCAGATTCAACATGGACATCTTTAGTTTTAAACAAATATTCAACACTTGCATTAAAATTAGTTCCAAAATAATCTACTCTTGGACCAAACACATTTACTGTCTTTGGAGCGCTTGGAGTAAACTCAGTAATATCTTCGTATCTCCCTACAAAAGAACCTCCAAGCTTAATGGTATAATCTTCTTTATTTAATAAATTAGTCAAATCAACATCTAAATCTGCACCGTAAACAACTCCATCAGAAAGATCAAACCCCATTCCAACTCTCTGCTTACCACCTACAATTTTAGCTGTTATTGATTCCCCAAAACGATATTTTACTTTACCTCCGAATAACGCATTATTGATTCCCAATGCACGATCTTCCCAAAAACGTAAAGCCAAACCACTACCAAACTGCTCATAAATATGACCTGCGGTTACATCAATTCCTTTTTCAGAATTATTATATCGAACAAAAATAGTTCCTACATTAAAATCTTTATATTCAGGATTGAAATTCAAAATTGCTTTTGGAAAATAAGCCTCACCTTGTAATCCAAATTCAAAATTTTTAATTGCGTAATCTAATTTTATATAATTATTCGAACGCAAACGTTCATCCCTTTCCTTTTCTTCTAATTTGATTTTTGAATCATCGACATAATATTGCGAATTAGATTCAATTCCAACTCTTAACTGTCCATAACTCATTGACGTTAAAATCAATGAACCGGCTAATACAACCTTTTTAAACATAACTGAAATTATATTTTACTCCTTACTTAACTAATGATTGTAATTTTTTGTAAATATCATTTTCAATTCCAGGCGTGTAATTTGAATGTGAATAAACAATCTTTCCTTCATACACAATAACAGTATAAGGTACATTCACAACATTCATTGCGCGTTTTAGCTCATGATTATCATCTATCAACACAGTATAATCCCAACCAGCTCCAGAAACCTGTGATTTAACACGATTTTTTGTTCTAGCATCATCAATTGAAACTGCAACCAATTCTACCCCTGTTTCTTTTTGCCATTTGTCGTAAACAGAATTAATTGCTTTCAATTCTTTAATACAAGGCCCACACCAAGTAGCCCAAAAACTAATAATGACCGGCTTAGATTTAGAATTATACGATGATAAATTTATAGATTTTCCATCAATAGATTTTAAAGTAACATTTGGAAGTTTAGATTGTGCAAATACAAACGAAGCGCACATAAAGCAAACTAAAGTAATAAATTGTTTCATTTTTTTGTTATTGTTTAATAAATATTATCCAAATATAAACATATTGTTTCTTTATGTTTGTTTTTTTTTGAAAAATATTTTTATATTTACATTTTATTGAAAGAATTACATTTTACAAAAACCACATATTTTAAACTAAGAAAAGAATGAAAAAAAGATTATTTTTAAGCATGTTGCTAGCTGCAACTATTGGAGTATTCAGTATATCTTGTTCATCATCTGACGATGGAGATGGAAATGGGAACGGAAATGGAAATGGAAATGGAAATGGAAATGGAAACACAACTTCAGCAAGATACCAACACAAAGTTTTAATTGAAGATGCTACAGGAACATGGTGTCAATATTGCCCAAGAGTAAGTTATGCTATTCAAAAATCAAAAGAAAATGCAAATCACGGCAACAAAGTTGTAGCAGTAGCAATACATGCAGGTATCCCTCAATATCCTGATCCAATGCAAATTCCTGCAGGTGTAACTCTAGACAATATGTTCACACAAAGTTACGGCTTAACAGGTTATCCTTTTGGTTTAATCAATAGAACAAATAAATGGACCTCTCCTGAAAACAATAATTTAGCACAAGTTTTCAATGCTATTAATCAACAAGGTTCAATGGTTGGAGTTAAGATTTCTTCGAGTTTAACAACCACAGGAGGTACAATTTCTGCAAGTTTTAAATTCAGTCAAGGATACGAAAACTTAAAATACACAATCTATGTTATTGAAAACGGAGTTGTAACACCGCAAAGCCCACAAAGTAATTCAACTGGTTATTTTGATGGAGCAGGCGCAAACTTTGTTCATAATGATGTATTACGTGGAGTTTCTGGAACCGCTACAGGAAATACTCTTGGAAGCGTAACTGCTGGACAAGAAGTTGTTAAAGGAGATCAATCTATCACTTATACATTATTCAACAACGATTTATCAAAAGTTGAAGTAGTTGTATTTGTAACTGATTCATCAGGCAAAGTATTAAACGTACAGTCAGCTCATGCTAACCAAACTGTGGAATACCAAGTCTTAAACTAAAACTTAAAACTACTTCAAATTTGAAGTAGTTTTTTTTAACCATAAAAAAGGCTCCGATTTTTCGGAGCCTTTTTATTTTGAAAGAAAAGATTATTTTTTCTTTTTTCCACCTTTTTCTGCTTTCGCAGCTTCTTGAGCAGCTTTCATTGCAGCACGAGAAACTCTTACTTGAGCAACAACTGTATTATCTGGGTGTAATAACTTGAAGTTATCTGTAGGAATAGAAGTAACATATAATTTGTTACCCATTTCTAACTCAGTAATATTAGCTACAACAAAGTCAGGTAAATTAGCTGGTAAAGCTCTTACTTTTAATTTACGTTGGTTTAAACGTAAAACACCACCTGCCATAACACCTTTAGAATTTCCTTCAACTTTTACAGGAACCTCCATAGTAATTTCTTTTGCAGCATCTAATTTATAAAAATCGATGTGTAAAATTTTGTCAGATACTGGATCAAACTGAATGTCTTGTAAAATACAATCAACAGTATTTCCGTTTAATTCAACTACAACCGTATGTACGTTTGGAGTGTAAACTAAGCTTTTGAAAGCTTTCTCTTCAGCTGTGAAATGTACTGGTTCTCCTCCTCCGTAAATTACGCAAGGAACCAATCCAGCATTACGTGCAGCTTTAGTAGATACTTTACCCACGCTTTCTCTTTCTTGTCCTTTAATTGAAATTGATTTCATTTTAAAATATATATAAAATTAATAAAATACTACATTATAAATTTGTTACTTATTGAGTTATTATTTTGCACCATATGCATAACATCTGCAAATAACTCAGCACAACTTAAAACTCTTATCTTGTCACTTGGTCGTTTTAACGGAATAGAATCGGTAACAATTAATTCTGTTAAACTAGAAGCTTCAATTTTTTCAAATGCATTTCCAGATAAAATAGCATGTGTACAAATTGCTCTTACACTTAAAGCTCCTTTTTCCATCATAACATCAGCCGCTTTTGCCAAAGTACCTCCAGTATCAACCATATCATCAACCAAGATAACATTTCGACCACTAACATCACCTATCAATTCCATTGTTTCGATAACATTAGCTTTCTTACGTTGTTTGTAACAAACTACTACTTCAGAACCTAAATATTTAGCATATGCATAAGCTCTTTTAGAACCTCCCATATCCGGAGACGCGATAGTTAAATTTTCTAAACCTAAAGATTCTACGTAAGGCAAGAAAATCGTCGAAGCATATAAATGATCAACAGGCTTTTCAAAGAAACCTTGGATTTGATCTGCATGTAAATCCATAGTCATTACGCGAGTCGCTCCAGCTGTTTCGATCATTTTAGCAACTAACTTTGCTCCTATCGGCACACGTGGTTTATCTTTTCTATCTTGACGCGCTAATCCAAAATAAGGAATAACAGCTGTAATATGACGAGCCGATGCTCTTTTTGCAGCATCAATCATCAACAACAATTCCATCAAATTATCAGATGAAGGAAAAGTTGAACAGATTAAGAAAACACGAATTCCTCGAATAGATTCTTCAAATGAAGGTTGAAATTCACCATCACTGTAATGCGATAATGTAACTTTTCCTAATTCGATTCCGTAATTTTTAGCAATACGTTCCGCTAAATCTTTACTTTGTGAACAAGCAAATATCTTTGCTTCTGGTTCAAAGTGTGTCATTATATTCTAGTTTGGTAGTTAGTTGTTGTTGTTCTACTTTTTTAAAGCGTTGCAAATTTAGCAATTAAATTTTAATGTTGAATATTTTTTTATTTTTTATTTGTTTTTAAAAATAAAGCTTTACATTTGCAAGCATAATAACCAAGTGTTATGCCTGAGTGGCGGAATTGGTAGACGCGCACGACTCAAACTCGTGTTCTTCGGAGTGTGGGTTCGATTCCCACCTCAGGTACTTAACAAATACTCATAACTCCTTAGTTATGAGTATTTTTAGTTACATTTTATTTTACTTCTGTAACAAACCAGTTACAAAAATTCTCTATTTAAAACGTATTTTGTTCTCTTAATCAAAAATACAACAAAAAACACCTCATCTAGCAACCTAATTTTATATATAGAAAAAGAGGTTTTTACACATGGATAAACTTGCAAAATTAAGAGCTGAAAAACATAAGATTGAAAAGGAGTTAAGAGAAGAATTCTTTAGACTTAATAATGACAAAAAAAATAGAAGTAAGTATATCATTCCTATTCAAATTTTCAAGTTGCAAATAAAGATTAAAGACAAGAAAATAGAGATTGAAAATCTAGAAAATAAGATTCAGCAGTTAAAGTGCAAATTCCAGTGATATTGACCACCCAATTCCAATTTAAAGTGAGCAGTTAATTCCAGTTCAAAATGACCATGTAATTCCAGTCGAAATTGATCACCTAAAATTTACTAAAAACTACTTTTTTCTGTTGTTAAGATTTATTCAAATATAGTCAAAAATTATTCGTTGTTTTTGCTTCTTTTTTTACGCATTGATTCACCTTGTAATTCAATTCTGTGTGCGTTATGAATAAGTCGATCTAAAATGGCGTCAGCTATTGTTTTTTCACCAATGACATCGTACCATCCTTGTACTGGGATTTGTGATGTAACGATTATAGAACCGTTATTATGTCTGTCTTCGATTATTTCTAATAGTGTAATTCTGTTTTGGCTATCTAATGCTTGAAGTCCAAAATCATCTAATATGATTACATCTTGTCGTTCTAATTTAGCTAATTCTTTTAAATAAGATCCATCTGCTTTTGCCATTTTTAGTTTAGCAAATAACTTCGAAGTATTAAAGTAGCTTACTTTATATCCTTCAATACAAGCTTGATAACCTAAGGCTGTTCCTAAATAACTTTTACCCACACCTGTACTTCCTGTTATTAATACATTTTGATTTTTGTTTACAAATTCACAATCAGCTAAACGTAAAATTTGAGTTCTGTCAAGACTTCTAGAAGAATCAAAATTTAAACTTTCAATATTAGCTTTGTAATGAAATTTTGCGTTTTTAATACTTCTTTCGATACGTCTATTGTGGCGGTCATCCCATTCGGCATCAACAAGTATGGATACCATCTGATCAATAGTATAACGATCTACATTACCGTTTTCAATAGTTGATTTAAAGGCATTACACATACCTTTTAAATTCATTTGGTTCAGTTTGATAACTGTTGCTTCATTCATATTTATATTGATTTTATGTTATTTATAATAGTTTTTCCTCGGATATTATTGTGCATGGGTATTTCTAGATCAAATTCTGATTCAGAGTCAATGCTGTCTAAATTATTTTCTAAAATGTTATGTATGGCTTTATAACTGTAAATATTGTAGTCTAAAGCACGTTTACAGGCATTAATTAATCTGTATTTGCCGACCTTTTTCTCAAAAGATAAAATGCCCATACACGATTTATAAGCTTGTTCGGGGTGATTTTTACTGTCAATAATCTTAATAATCAATTCAGCAACAATAGAATCTATACTGTTTGCCCAATCTATAAATTTGGAAGCACACCAATCTGCCACAAATTGATGAGAACTAGCCATATGTTCTGCATGAGTTGTATAAACATAAGGTCTGTAATGTCTTGGATGTGTTGCAATACGATTGTATTTATAATAAATTTCAACAGTTGTTTTGCTATAAAGTAATTTGACTTTTTTGCGTAAATATTGATAAGGAACACTGTAATAGTTTTTATCTGCACTTAAAAGTACATGTCCATTTTGCATCACTGTAGCAAACGATTGATGTTTAATTTCAAAACGATTTTGTGGCAAAGGAGCCAATTCTTTTTGTTCATCCTCAATAAACAGCTCTAACCTAGAGTAAGGACGTGAGGTAAGCTTCTTTTTGTTATGAATATCGAGTAATCTCCAAATTTCATCATTAAGGTCTTCTAAACTAAAGAAATCTTGATTCTTTAAGTGTACATAAATTCTTTGATAAAGTATTTTTACAGCTCCCTCAACTAATGATTTATCTTTTGGTTTATATGCTCTAGTGGGCAAAATCGTAGTTTGATAATGCTCAGCAAAATCAACCAACGTTTCATTTATTGTAGGCACAAAACGATTACTTTTTATAACAGCTGCCTTTAAGTTATCGGGAACAATTGCTGCGGGGGTGCCACCAAAAAAATAAATAGCATTTTCTATAGAAGTTACAAAATCTTCTTTTTGTTGGCTAAAAGTGGCTTCTGCATAGGTGTATTGACTAGCTCCTAATATCGCTACAAAAAATTGGATTTCTTTAAGCTCACCAGTATCTTTATCAATGATTGAAAGCGTTTTACCTGCATAATCAACATACATTTTATCACCTGATTTGTAATTCATATGCATAACAGGGTTCACTCGATTACTCCATTTATTAAAATGATGTCTAAATTGAGAACTTTTTAATCCATCAGGATTTTCTGAATAATAATTCTCCCATAAATGCTGAACAGTTACACCAACCTTTTTAAGATCTCGCTCCATTTTTGGAAAATAACTATATAGTTTTTCTAACCTAGGATTGGGTGTAATTGGTATATTCAGAGAAAATAGGATTTCTAATTCTGAATCTGTTTTGCGTTCAATGTCTTGAGCATTCATTGCTAAACTAACGAACAAACTAATATATTTTTTTACGGTATTTCTGGAAAGCGACAGATAATTGCTTATAAAGAGCTTGCTCTTACCATTTAAATGGAATTTAATTGCTTTTCTAATTTTACTCATGTCTGTTATTTTGTTTGCCATAAATCCGTTTTTTTAACGAATTTAAGTGCTAACAACATGAAAAAAGGAGTCTTTTTTTAGGTGGTCAATTTACACTGGAATTAGGTGGTCAATTTGACCGTTTTTTCCAATAACTCAATCACATCAAAATAGAAAATACAAAAATCCCCATCATTACTGATGAGGATTTTCTTGTGGGCGATGAGGGATTCGAACCCCCGACCCCCTCGGTGTAAACGAGGTGCTCTGAACCAACTGAGCTAATCGCCCGATAAAAAAGTCTCAACTTTCATTGAGACTTTCAAAAAAAAGGCAGCGACATACTCTCCCACATTAAAATGCAGTACCATCTGCGCAATCGGGCTTAACTTCTCTGTTCGAAATGGGAAGAGGTGAGCCCCGACGCAATAACCACCTTAAATCGGTTTGCTAGGTTTCTCTAACAATATTTTGTTAACATATTTCCGATACTTTTCATTTTTTTTCGTAGAGGATTCTTTCTTTAGTCTTCATACTTAATACTCAAATCTTAATACTATACTTTATAAGCAACTCCTTAGAGCACATAAGCTTACGGGCTATTAGTACTACTCGACTATGACATTACTGCCTTTACATCTGTAGCCTATCAACGTAGTCATCTTCTACGACCCTTTAAAGAAATCTCATCTTGTGGTGGGTTTCGCGCTTATATGCTTTCAGCGCTTATCCCTTCCCAACGTAGCTACTCAGCGATGCACCTGGCGGCACAACTGATACACCAGAGGTTAGTCCAATTCGGTCCTCTCGTACTAGAATCAGATCCACTCAAATTTCTAACGCCCACAGTAGATAGAGACCGAACTGTCTCACGACGTTCTGAACCCAGCTCGCGTGCCACTTTAATGGGCGAACAGCCCAACCCTTGGGACCTTCTCCAGCCCCAGGATGTGACGAGCCGACATCGAGGTGCCAAACCCCCCCGTCGATATGAGCTCTTGGGGGAGATCAGCCTGTTATCCCCGGCGTACCTTTTATCCTTTGAGCGATGGCCCTTCCATACGGAACCACCGGATCACTATGCTCTACTTTCGTACCTGATCGACCTGTATGTCTCTCAGTCAAGCTCCCTTATACCATTGCACTCTACGCACGGTTACCAAGCGTGCTGAGGGAACCTTTAGAAGCCTCCGTTACTCTTTTGGAGGCGACCACCCCAGTCAAACTACCCACCAAGCAATGTCCTCATGTATCACGAGTTAGATCTCAAATAAGCAAAGGGTGGTATTTCAACAATGACTAACCTACGCCTGGCGACGCAGGATCGAAGTCTCCCACCTATCCTACACATCACTTATCCAAGAACAATACTAAGCTATAGTAAAGGTGCACAGGGTCTTTTCGTCCCACTGCGGGTAATCGGCATCTTCACCGATACTACAATTTCACCGAGCTCATGGCTGAGACAGTGTCCAGATCGTTACACCATTCGTGCAGGTCGGAACTTACCCGACAAGGAATTTCGCTACCTTAGGACCGTTATAGTTACGGCCGCCGTTTACTGGGGCTTCAATTCAATGCTTCTCCGAAGATAACATCTCCTCTTAACCTTCCAGCACCGGGCAGGTGTCAGGCCCTATACTTCATCTTACGATTTGGCAGAGCCCTGTGTTTTTGATAAACAGTCGCCTGGACCTTTTCACTGCGGCCAGCATTGCTGCTGGCGACCTTTCTCCCGAAGTTACAGGTCTATTTTGCCTAATTCCTTAGCCATGAATCTCTCGAGCACCTTAGGATTCTCTCCTCGACTACCTGTGTCGGTTTACGGTACGGGTTGTTATAATCTAGGTTTAGAAACTTTTCTTGGAAGCCCTTAGGCACACTATCTAATTGCCCGAAGGCGCTCAGTACTATCGTATTTCCCCATCCTTAACGCATTTTACTATTAAAGATATAGGTAGGTACTTCAACGAACTATTCCGTCAGTTCGCGGTGCTTTCATCACTCCGTCATTCCATCACAACTATAACAAGTACGGGAATATTAACCCGTTGGCCATCGACGTCCCCCTTCGGGTGTGCCTTAGGTCCCGACTAACCCTAAGCTGATTAGCATAGCTCAGGAAACCTTAGTCTTTCGGTGTGCGGGTTTCTCGCCCGCATTATCGTTACTTATGCCTACATTTTCTTTTCTAAACAGTCCAGCAATAGTCGCCTATCACCTTCTACCCAGTTTAGAATGCTCCCCTACCACTTGACAACTAAATGTCAAATCCATAGCTTCGGTAGTATACTTATGCCCGATTATTATCCATGCTCGTTCGCTCGACTAGTGAGCTGTTACGCACTCTTTAAATGAATGGCTGCTTCCAAGCCAACATCCTAGCTGTCTATGCAAACAAACCGCGTTTTTTCAACTTAGCATACATTTGGGGACCTTAGCTGATGGTCTGGGTTCTTTCCCTCTCGGACATGGACCTTAGCACCCATGCCCTCACTGCTTATAAGCATTTATTAGCATTCGGAGTTTGTCAGGAATTGGTAGGTGGTGAAACCCCCGCATCCAATCAGTAGCTCTACCTCTAATAAACTCTATAAGCGCTGCACCTAAATGCATTTCGGGGAGTACGAGCTATTTCCGAGTTTGATTGGCCTTTCACCCCTACCCACAGATCATCCCAAGACTTTTCAACGTCAACGGGTTCGGTCCTCCACGGTGTGTTACCACAGCTTCAACCTGTCCATGGGTAGATCACACGGTTTCGCGTCTACCATTACTGACTCATGCGCCCTATTCAGACTCGCTTTCGCTTCGGATCCGTGACTGAATCACTTATCCTCGCCAGCAACGGTAACTCGTAGGCTCATTATGCAAAAGGCACGCCGTCACCCAACGAATGGGCTCCGACCGCTTGTAAGCGTATGGTTTCAGGTTCTATTTCACTCCGTTATTCACGGTTCTTTTCACCTTTCCCTCACGGTACTGGTTCACTATCGGTCTCTCAGGAGTATTTAGCCTTAGCGGATGGTCCCGCCAGTTTCAATCAAGGTTTCACGTGCCCCGACCTACTCAGGATACCACTATCTAATACATCGCTTACCTATACGGGACTATCACCCTCTACGGTTAACCTTTCCAGGTTATTCTAATTCGCTTTGCTTAAAATATCGTGGTCCTACAACCCCAATATTGCCGAAACAACATTGGTTTGGGCTAATCCGCGTTCGCTCGCCACTACTTACGGAATCACTTTTGTTTTCTTCTCCTCCGCCTACTTAGATGTTTCAGTTCAGCGGGTTTGCTCATCTATCGATGTACTATGTCTTCAACATAGTGGGTTGCCCCATTCGGATATCTACGGATCTATTCGTGTGTGCCAATCCCCGTAGCTTTTCGCAGCTTATCACGTCCTTCTTCGCCTCTGAGAGCCTAGGCATTCCCCATACGCCCTTATTTTGCTTATTGTGCTCTATTTCAGTCTTCAAGTTGAAAGTCTTAAGGTCTAAAGTCAGAAGACTTTTAACTTTTTGACTTTCGTCTTTCGACTAATTTTGTGCTTATATTATTTCTAATATTTTTCTACTTTTTAATTTGTATCTCAATATGTCAATGAACTTTTATTAGTATTAAGATTTTTGTATAAAGCATTAAGACTTGATCTTAATTCTTGATACTATCATCTTGATACCATCTGGTGGAGAATATCGGAGTCGAACCGATGACCTCCTGCGTGCAAGGCAGGCGCTCTAGCCAGCTGAGCTAATCCCCCAATTTTTATTAATTGTGAATTACGAATTACGAATGTTATAATTCATAACCTCTCAACTTCTAAAATTTCCTTTGTAATAAAATACTTTTAATTCGTAATTTCTAATTCGTAATTAAAATTGTAGTCCCGGGCAGACTCGAACTGCCGACCCCTACATTATCAGTGTAGTACTCTAACCAGCTGAGCTACGAGACTCTGTATTTTATTTTTTTTTGAATCAACAGTAAAGAGTAAGAGACTTGAACCATCTCTAGAAAGGAGGTGTTCCAGCCGCACCTTCCGGTACGGCTACCTTGTTACGACTTAGCCCTAGTTACCAGTTTTACCCTAGGCAGCTCCTTGCGGTCACCGACTTCAGGCACCCCCAGCTTCCATGGCTTGACGGGCGGTGTGTACAAGGCCCGGGAACGTATTCACCGGATCATGGCTGATATCCGATTACTAGCGATTCCAGCTTCATGGAGTCGAGTTGCAGACTCCAATCCGAACTGTGACCGGCTTTATAGATTCGCTCCTGGTCACCCAGTGGCTGCTCTCTGTACCGGCCATTGTAGCACGTGTGTGGCCCAGGACGTAAGGGCCGTGATGATTTGACGTCATCCCCACCTTCCTCACAGTTTACACTGGCAGTCTTGCTAGAGTTCCCGACATGACTCGCTGGCAACTAACAACAGGGGTTGCGCTCGTTATAGGACTTAACCTGACACCTCACGGCACGAGCTGACGACAACCATGCAGCACCTTGTAAATTGTCCGAAGAAATATCTGTTTCCAAATACGTCAATCTACATTTAAGCCCTGGTAAGGTTCCTCGCGTATCATCGAATTAAACCACATGCTCCACCGCTTGTGCGGGCCCCCGTCAATTCCTTTGAGTTTCAAACTTGCGTTCGTACTCCCCAGGTGGGATACTTATCACTTTCGCTTAGTCACTCAGCCTTGCAGCCAAACAACTAGTATCCATCGTTTACGGCGTGGACTACCAGGGTATCTAATCCTGTTCGCTACCCACGCTTTCGTCCATCAGCGTCAATTGTTTGTTAGTAACCTGCCTTCGCAATTGGTATTCCATGTAATATCTAAGCATTTCACCGCTACACTACATATTCTAGTTACTTCACAAAAATTCAAGCTCTACAGTATCAATGGCAATTTTACAGTTAAGCTGCAAACTTTCACCACTGACTTATAAAGCCGCCTACGGACCCTTTAAACCCAATGATTCCGGATAACGCTTGGATCCTCCGTATTACCGCGGCTGCTGGCACGGAGTTAGCCGATCCTTATTCTTACAGTACCGTCAATATACCACACGTGGTACTTTTTCTTCCTGTACAAAAGCAGTTTACAATCCATAGGACCGTCATCCTGCACGCGGCATGGCTGGTTCAGAGTTGCCTCCATTGACCAATATTCCTCACTGCTGCCTCCCGTAGGAGTCTGGTCCGTGTCTCAGTACCAGTGTGGGGGATCTCCCTCTCAGGACCCCTACCCATCATCGTCTTGGTAAGCCGTTACCTTACCAACTAACTAATGGGACGCATGCTCATCTTTTACCAATAAATCTTTAATTACAAATCGATGCCAATTCGTAATACCATAAGGTATTAATCCAAATTTCTCTGGGCTATCCCTTAGTAAAAGGTAGATTGCATACGCGTTACGCACCCGTGCGCCGGTCTCAACATCCGAAGATGCCTACCCCTCGACTTGCATGTGTTAGGCCTGCCGCTAGCGTTCATCCTGAGCCAGGATCAAACTCTTCATCGTATAATTTTTAATATTTTTTGATGTTCGTTCAAGATTTTCTTTTATCTCTAAAAGAATAACCTTACTCTTTAATTCTCTGTTAATCCAATATGTCTATGAACTTATCTTCTCTATTATTCGCTTATCTTCTAAGCGGTTGCAAAAATAAAAACTCTTTTTGAATCTCGCAAATTTATTTTGATAATATTTTTGAAAGATTTTCAACATTTAAAGAACTCCTGCCTCGTTTCTTGTTTCAGAATCGGATTGCAAAATTACAACCTTTAATCCTTATCTTCCAAATTTATTTTTGTTAATTTTTAAATTTGTTTTTCGTGATTTGAATGAACTTCTGTTTTTCAACGGTGCAAATATACCGCCTTCTTTCTATGCCAAACAAGCTTTTTGAAAGTTATTTTTTGATTATTTTTTACCGCTCTGAAATTGAATGATTTGGAAATTGATTTTTAGTAGTGAGTATTGAGATTTGAGTATTGAGAAAGATTCCTTCTAACGTCGGGATGACAATTTAATCCAAATTTAACCACAGATGAACGGATGTAAAATTTAAAAATTGATTCTAGTAGTGAGATTTGAGTATTGAGAGATTCCTCCTATCGTCGGGATGACATAAAAATTAAATTCTTAGTTTATACCTACAAGGTTTTGAAAACCTTGCAGGATTTTTTTCAAACTTTTGACTTTAAACTTTAAACTTTACAACCTGGATCGCGTTAGGGATTGAAGCGGTATCCTTTTTTTGTTTCAAATTAATTGATAATGAATTTAAAAGGGCAAGATTCCTCATGCTTCGGAATGACATTTAAAAATTTAAAAAAAAAAAGATTTAGCGGAAAGCCCGACCGAGCGGTTTATGCTTAATGTATTATACATCTATATATAATGAGCGAGGGAACGCCCTGAAAAAGAATATTTATGTATCTATTATATTAAATGAGAATTTATTTAACTTTGTGAAAATTATTTTTGAAAATGTACAGAAGTCATAATTGCGGCGAATTACGTGTTGCCGATGTAAATAAAGAAGTTACTCTTGCGGGATGGGTTCAAAAATCTCGTGATAAAGGTTTTATGATTTGGGTTGATTTACGTGATCGTTACGGAATTACTCAGCTGATTTTTGATGAAGTGCGCACAGATGCTGCTGTTATGGAATTGGCAAAATCGTTAGGTCGTGAATTTGTGGTTCAGGTTAAAGGAACTGTGATTGAGCGCGAGGCTAAAAATGATAAATTACTTACTGGTGAAATTGAACTTTTAGTAAAAGAATTAACGATTTTGAACGAATCGCAATTACCTCCGTTTACGATTGAAGACGAAACTGATGGTGGTGAAGATATCCGTATGAAATATCGCTATTTGGACATTCGCCGTAATCCGGTTAAAAACAGTTTATTGTTCCGCCATAAAGTAACGCAAGAAGTTCGTAACTATTTATCGAATTTAGATTTCTGTGAGGTTGAAACTCCGTACTTAATTAAATCTACGCCAGAAGGTGCTCGTGATTTCGTGGTTCCATCGCGTATGAATCCAGGGCAGTTTTATGCTTTACCACAATCACCTCAAACTTTCAAACAATTATTGATGGTTGGTGGAATGGATAAATATTTCCAAATTGTGAAATGTTTCCGTGATGAAGATTTACGTGCAGACCGTCAGCCTGAGTTTACTCAGATTGATTGTGAGATGTCGTTTATTGAGCAAGAAGATATTTTAAATGTTTTTGAAGGATTAACGCGTCATTTATTAAAAAAGATACATAACATCGAAATTGAGAAATTCCCTCGTATGACTTTCGATGAAGCAATGCGTACGTACGGAAACGACAAGCCAGACATTCGTTTTGGAATGAAGTTCGGTGAATTAAACGCTGTTGCACAACATAAAGAATTTTCGGTTTTCAACTCAGCTGAATTAGTAGTTGGAATTGCAGTTCCGGGAGCAGCTTCTTACACACGTAAAGAAATCGATGCTTTAATTGATTGGTTAAAACGCCCACAAGTTGGAGCTTCGGGAATGGTTTATGTGAAATGTGAAGCCAACGGACAATACAAATCGTCTGTAGATAAATTCTATGACCAAGCAGATTTAGCAAAATGGGCTGAAGTTACTGGAGCTAACGAAGGCGATTTAATCTTGGTTTTATCTGGACCAGCTAATAAAACACGTGCGCAATTATCAGCTTTACGTATGGAATTAGGTAACCGTATGGGATTACGTAAACCAAATGAGTTTGCTCCTTTATGGGTTGTTGATTTCCCTTTATTGGAATGGGACGAAGAATCGGAAAGATTCCACGCGATGCACCATCCATTTACTTCTCCTAAACCAGAAGATATGCACTTATTAGATACTGATCCAGGAAAGGTTCGTGCTAATGCATACGATTTGGTTTTAAACGGAAACGAAATTGGAGGTGGTTCTATTCGTATTCACGATAAAGAAATGCAGGCTTTAATGTTTAAACATTTAGGATTTACGCCAGAGCAAGCACAAGAGCAATTTGGTTTCTTAATGAATGCTTTCCAATATGGAGCGCCTCCACACGGAGGTTTAGCTTTTGGTTTAGACCGTTTAACAGCTATTTTAGGTGGACAAGAAACGATTCGTGATTTTATTGCGTTCCCTAAAAACAACTCGGGTAGAGATGTCATGATTGATGCACCTGCTACGATTGATAATGCACAATTAGATGAGTTATCGATTATGCTTAATGTAAAAGCTTAATTTTTAAGTTTTAGATATAAACAAAACCGTCCGTTGAAATTTCAACGGACGATTTTTCTATTGTAGATTGTTTGATATTATAACTTTAAACAAATATAAATCGCTAAATAAAAATTTATTGAATTATTCATAAATTGATTTATAATAAGGCAAATTGATTTCGTAAACTTGTTTATTAATAATATCATTAGTTGTTAGAAAAATCTCTTGCGTATATTTTTCAATTAAATCAGCTCTCATTTTGGTAATTTCTTTTTCTTTAGCTGATATTACATCATAAGCTTCTTTTAATTTAGTTTTAAATTCCTTTTTAACTTCATCTGAAGAAAAATCAATTTCAGAACTACTTGGATTCATCCAAATCTTTTTAAGTTTTTCATAATTTAAAAAATCTTTAGAAGTCATAAATGCAACTACTTCTTTTTCATACTCTTTGAATTTTTCATCTTCTAAAATATCTTCTTGTGAATAACCCAAAATACTAAAACATAAAAAGATAATTAATATTAATTTTTTCATAACGAATACATTTTATTGTAAATAACTCTAATACATTAACTTTTATTGTATTACTAAAATTAATACCACCAATCTCTTGGGCTTGTTATTTCAATACCCGAAAAGCTAATCTTATAGACAAAAAGCATAATTAGTAAAGTAAATATTGAAATAAGCAACGCATAAAAATATATCTTTTTAAAAGAGAGCTTTGCAATTGACCAACGAATCAAAAAATAAATGGGTGATAGAAAAGCTGCCAAAATTCCGAAAATCCAAGTTGCTTGGTAAATACCATATGTAAAAATCAACGGTATCTTCACTACAATCCAATAAACAAAAAGAAGAATAACAGCTACAAAAGTTATTCTATCGAAATCGGACATTTTTTCAATTTTTATCATAATATAAGTTTTATAGTTGACACAGAAAGATAACTCATAAACAGAGAAACAAACTTTACCCATCTAATATACTGATTTTGAATCTTATTTTTCATAAATTTAATATTTAAAACACTTAAAAAATGAAATCTAAAACTGTAATTCTCTTAATCTTATTTTTTACAGCATTTAAAATATGTAATGCTCAAGATAGAAAATCGTTGAATAAAGCTATTTTCAAAGTACTAAATGCTTATGAAAATAAAGATGATAAAACAATGAATAGTATGATTTCAAAAGATATTGGAATTGTATTTTATATCGTCGGGGCGCACATGATAATATAACCATATACGATTCTTTTTCTTTTGAAAATCCGGTTCCTGAATATTTACCTTATGAAAAAATTGGTAAAACAGCTACAAAAATCAAACATCAAGTATTACCTGAATTTGATTGTTCGGTTGAAAAATTTAATCTACCACCTGGTATTTATTGTTAAAAAACCACCAAAGAAAGAAATCTCTCTACGGTGGCTAAACACGAAAACGAATTTTTAGACGCAAATTGGACACCCGAACACTTTAAACTATTCAACAAAATTGAAGATAACGGTTATAGAATCATCGCTTATAACAGAAGTGATATTGATAGTATATTTATTTTTCATCTTACTTGGCTAAATAACAAATGGTATTTAACTGTCATCGATCGTTTTGAAGTTTGTTCCGCTTAAATCATTAATAAACAAATATTTAAATCGAAAGAAAAAGAGATTTTAAATGATTAAAATAACAAAATTTTCATGTTAAAAAAATAACAAGAATTATCAAATAAATAAAAAAATCAAAAATAATTAGGAAATTATTAAAATACTGTTTTATATTTGCAGCATTAAATAATTCATTAACTATAAAAACGAAGAGCAATGTTCAAATCAAGTACATATCAAAATTCAGTTGTTGCAAACGCTTTTGCAATGGCCTTTCTTCGTGCTATCCAATCGTAATATAAATTTCTTTATATCATAAAAGCTCGAAGATAACTTCGGGCTTTTTCTTTTTATTCCACATTCTAGACAAAAGAATAACTTTTAAAATACTTCCGAAGTAGAAATAGTTGGCGCCAATTATTTCAAAAACTTAATGTATGATTAAAAAATCGATACAATGGAAGATTCAATATTCTTTACCACTCGATTAAAATCCAAACGTACAAAAACACGATTAGTAAAAACAGATTTCGAAAAGAAGATTCGCTTAAATAACAAACGTCAAAAAGAACTTTGGAACGAGAAACAAACTATTCCGTTAGTTCCGTTAGCAGTTCCATATCAAAAGAGTTATGTACGATATTTTGTTTTGCGTGATGATATTAAAAACGAAAAAGACATCACTTTCTTTTCAGAAATCTTAAAGAAGATAAACACAGAACAATTTTCATATTCGAAAAAGTTTACAAAAAAGAAAAAACAATACAGAAAACGAATAGATGTTCCAACAACGCAATATTTGAGATTGTTATATCCGTATGAATATTCGGGAAAAGATTCAAAGCTAAATGAGCGTGAACGCGAGTATTTTATTCAGACACAAGTTTATAATCAATTTACAAAAACGTTTCAGACTTTTTATGAATTTATTCAACCTTGGCGTTTTCGATTAATCGTAAAACCGAACATGATAACGCATTATAAACCGATAAATAGTGAATTGGAACGTGAATTGGCCGAAATAGATAAATTCTGTGATGCTTACAAAAATCGTGGTTTGTACTATAAAAAGATAGCAGGTGGAAGTTACAGCTATCACAGTAAACCCAATTTAAAAAATCCTTTTAAAGGAAAAAAATTTTACAACAATAAAAACTCAGCTTCAGAAATAGCTGAAATCCTGTCGGAGCAATCCAACCAGGTTTCTAAAAGATATCATTTATGAAAACTAAAATATCAGGAAAAGACTTTATAAAATTAGGCTTTCCGCAAAATAATACCATAAACATTGCTTTAGGGCAAATACAACGATACAGAAAAAAAGACAAAAAAGAAACCATTTTAAGCGAAGCCAAAGACGTTTTATTAAATCCAGAAAAATTTATTGGCGACGGAACTTGGGGCAAAGTAGCCGAAGGTTTAACCAAACCCGTTGAAGTACGTTTACAAGAATTGAAAAAAACGCGTGCGCCATTTTCTATTTTTGGAGAAAACGAAATCGATGAACAAGCAAAATTTCAATTGTACGATGCTTTAAAATTACCGATTGCCGTAAAAGGTGCTTTGATGCCCGATGCGCATTCGGGTTACGGATTGCCTATTGGTGGCGTGTTGGCAACAGATAATGCTGTGATTCCGTATGGAGTTGGCGTTGATATCGGTTGCAGAATGAGTATGTCTGTTTTTGATTTACCTGCCAATTTCTTAAAAGGTAAGACGCATCAATTGATACAGATTTTACAAGAACACACGAAATTCGGAATGAAAGAAGTTCACAAAACAAAAGCCGACCATGAGATTTTTGAACGTTCGATTTTTAATGAAATTCCGATTTTGAAAAATCTAAAATCAAAAGCGTATCAACAATTAGGAACATCGGGCGGTGGAAATCATTTTGTTGAATTCGGAGTTGTGAAATTAACCGAAGTTAAACCTGAATGGAATTTACAACCTGGCGAATATCTTGCCGTTTTATCGCACAGCGGTTCGCGCGGATTAGGAGCAAACATTGCCAAACATTATACCTATTTGGCAAGTAAACAATGTCCGCTTCCAAAGCAAGTACAGCATTTGGCTTGGTTAGATTTGAATACACACGATGGACAGGAATATTGGTTAGCGATGAATCTTGCAGGAGATTACGCAAAAGCTTGTCACGATGATATTCACCGAAGATTAGCAAAAGCTTTAGGAAAACGTGTGGTTTTTACGATTGAGAATCATCACAATTTTGCTTGGAAAGAAATGGTTGATGGTTTTGAACGCATCGTTCACAGAAAAGGAGCAACTCCTGCAGGCGAAGGTGTTTTGGGAATTATTCCCGGATCGATGACCGCAAACGGTTTTATCGTTGAAGGTTTAGGAAACGATTTAAGTATCAACTCGGCATCACACGGCGCAGGAAGAAAATTATCAAGAGCAAAATGCAAATCAACAATTACCAAAAGTTTTATGAATGCGCAAATCAAAGACGCGGGAATTGAATTGATTGGCGGAAGTGTTGACGAAGCTCCGTTTGCTTACAAAAACATTAAAACGGTAATGAATTTACAAACCGAATTGGTCAAAGTTTTAGGAACATTTACACCTAAAATTGTACGAATGGATAAATAATAAAGATATGGGAGCACCACATAATAAAAAAAGATATGGAGAAACTTGGCCTGAATTTAGAGTTCAGGCAGGTTTAGAAATTTTAGATAAACTAAAAAATAAAGTAATTATTTCTGGTGGTTGGGCTTGGCATTTTATGTCCGAGCCAAATCACACAGAATATAAACATGCACACGACCACAAAGACATTGATATTTTTGTTCGAAAAGAGAATGTTGCCGAAGTTGTTAGCTTATTACTTCAGAATGATTTCGAAAAAGTTTGGACTCGTTATGACCATTTGGCAAGCGAAGAAAATTTTCGACGTTATGAAAAAATTATTGAATTAGATTCTGAAAAAACATTTCGAGTGACAATTGATTTTTTTGAAAGAAATGATTTAGAAACAATTGAAGTTAATGGATTTACGATTGTTAAGCCAGAGCTTTTGTTGAGCTTTTACAGAAACATTCATTCTAGCGATAAATGCTGGGCGGTTATGGCTGCAAAAGAATTGATTGCAAAAGGAATAAATCCTGTTAATCATCCAAAACTAACAGCACTGCCAATATGAAAAAATTAATACAAATAACATCAGGTCGTGGTCCTGCAGAATGCAATTTTGTGGTCACGAATGTGTTTCGGAAATTTTCAGAAGCTTGCAAAAAAGAAGCAATTGACATCGAAGTTATCGAACGAGAAATTGATGCAGACTTTAATCAAATCACCAACATTCTTTTAGAAATTGAAGGTGAGCATCTGAATACGTTTTTATCTGCTTGGATTGGAACCATTTTATGGATTGGAAAAAGTCCTTACAGAAAATTTCATCAACGTAAGAATTGGTTTATTGGTTGTTTCGAAGTCGAAATCCCAAAACAAAATAACATGCTTGCAAATGAAATTGTTTATCAATCGATGCGCAGTTCCGGAAACGGAGGACAAAATGTAAACAAAGTAAATTCGGCAGTTCGGGCAACGCACAAACCAACGGGGATTTCTGTTGTTTCGATGGATTCGCGTTCGCAACATCAAAACAAGAAAATTGCGACAACGCGTTTATTGCTTAAATTACAAGAAGCCGAAAACGAAAAACTAAAAGATTTAGCGAATGAAAAATGGAACAACCAAACTTCCATTGAAAGAGGAAATCCTGTAAAAACTTTTAGAGGAGAAAAATTTTTATAACAAAACCGTCCGTTGAAATTCAACGGACGGTTTTTGTTTTAATTTAAAAAAATTTACTTCAATAAGTTATTATCCAAAACGTTTCCTAAAATAATAGCTGCAAGGTCATCCATAGAAAGACTCATATTTTCGCTTGATTTACTACCAGAAATCATAATCACTTTATTGTTAATCAATATCAACTGGTTATTAATTTCTGGATAAACCTGATTACCAAATTTCACATTAGAAATCATACTATACCAAATAGCTACAGGATTGTTATCTTTATCAAAAACTTCATAAATTTTCCCAACACCATTATTTCCCTTTCTTCTTTTGAAAGTTCCAATGAGGTCACGATTATTTCTAAGAATTTGACCTGTATTATCGTTAAAAGTAACCTTACTTTGTTTTAATAATGCAACTACTCTATTCTCTTCATTTTCAATTAATTTAGCTTCAGCTAAAATCTCATCTTTCACATTCAAATTAGAAGTCAACATCACATCAACAACAGTTTTATCCAAACCATTAGAAGTAAACAGCTTATAGTCACCCAAAGTAAAATCTATTAGCATTTTCTTTTCTAAC
Organism: Flavobacterium sp. I3-2; assembly: GCF_013389595.1. NCBI lineage: Bacteria > Pseudomonadati > Bacteroidota > Flavobacteriia > Flavobacteriales > Flavobacteriaceae > Flavobacterium > Flavobacterium sp. I3-2. Next base: position 1,293,804 of record NZ_CP058306.1, on the reverse strand, counting down.
GAAAGAGGACTTTTATCACTTTTATTAAATAATGAAACATTAATTGTTCCGTCTGGTGAAGAAACTTCATAATAAATTATTCTTGAATTTTCATTAATGTTTTGAATATTTGGTTTTATTTTGACAACTTCATTTCCTTCTAGGTCATAGATTGTATACCATTTTTTGGAATCACTAAATTTTGCTATCTCAATTTTATCGAATATAATTTTGTCTTTTTTGGTTTTAATATCTTGTCCAAACATTAATAAACCTGAAAAAAGTAATGTTGTTAAAATAATCTTTCTCATTTGTGTGTTTTTTATAAACTTTAAATGTATTAGATTATTTCAGTAAATAACATAACTGAAATTGGCTATTTTTTAATAAACTTATTTACAGCTTTGCCTGAATTGGTTTTAACTTCAATTAAATAAATTCCTGATGTAAAATTTGAAACATCTAAACGATTTTCATTTGATTTTAAAACTTGGCGCCCTTGTACATTAAAAATGGTAACATCTAAAATCTGTTCTTCTGTATGGATATTTAAATAATCTGAAGTTGGATTTGGATACATAGAGAACACTATTTTATTCGATTTATCTACAGAAAGTACAGATTGAGCAGATTTGTAGAAATGATTTGGAATCACACCAACAATAAATGTATTCAGTAAATTTCCTTGATTAGAATAAACAAAAGCATTTCCTGGTTGCACATAGTTTCCTGCGTCAGCAATATAAATCTTATCATTTATAACATTTAGTCCATACATTCCGTAAGAACCTTCGATATTAGTTTGTATAAAAGGAGTTGAATTAAATGAATCTGTTGCAAGATTAAATTTGTAAACATCTGCACTATCCGCAATATATAAATATTCACCATCTGTATCCATATGGAAAGCTTTTAATCCAATTGGCAAATCAAAACTATTTGTAACTGTGTTTGTAGTAAGATTGATTTTATAAATTTTAGCCGGAGAAAGTGCTGGCATCCAAGATCTAATTCCGCATAATACATACAAATCATTTCCGATAACTAAAAGTTCTGATGGAGTTGAACTAACTGTAATTTCTTGTGAAACATTTGTAGTAATGTCGTACACTGTAATTATATTTCCGCTTTCGTGAGCAATGTATAATTTTCCATTTACTTCTTTTATTTTCTCAGTACCATCTGCAACAGTAATTGTATCAACAATTGTATTTGTTTGTAAATCTATAACTGCAATATAATCGTTTAATGGAGTGCCCCAACAAGTAATATATGCTTTGCCGTTGAAAATAGCAGCATATCTTGGATTATCAAAACCCGAAACAGTTGCAATTAATTCAAACGTTTTATTGTTAATAATTTTTACTTGATTTGACAGATTCAATACAACTACAGCAATATCATTTTGCATAGTTAAACTTTGAGCCGTATTTCCTAAACTCACACCTGGATTAGCGATTCCAAAAACGTTATTTGTTAAATCGTTTTGAGCTGAGATGAAAGATAATGACGAAGTTTCTGTTCCTGCTCCTCCTTCGTTTAAAACGATAACACCGTCTAGATACTCGGTTTGAGAATAACCAAAAAAGTTAAGAAGGACGGTTAATATTAAAAATATATTTTTTTTCATAATTTATTATTTAGTTTAGTTTTTAATGAATTTAATTAAATCTGACCCTGCATTGGTTTTAACTTTTAAAAGGTAAATACCAGACGAAAGATTTGAAACATCTAAACGATTTTCATTTGATTTTAAAACTTGGCGTCCTTGTATATTAAAGATAGTAACATCTAAAATCGGTTCTTCTGAATGGATATTTAAATAATCTGAAGTTGGACTTGGATAAATTTTAAACTCCATTTTTTGTTCGTTTTGATTCGATAAAGTTGCAGAAGCTTCTTGTGGCGTAAACGGACGACGTGTAGCAAAACTCAATCCAAGCCAATCGTTATTAGATAAAGTCACTTGTGCTAAATCGGTTTTTGTTTGCCAATTTGACAAATCGGTTCCTTGATAAATCTTCCAAGGATTTGTTGCAGTTGCAGTTCCTGAATTTGAAGCCAAGTTTAAAGTTGCAATTTGATTTGCGTTTGTAGTAAAATTAAAATAAGAAGTTTCTGTTTGAATCAATTGTAAAGCTTGTTCAGCAGTAATTGTTCCGTTATATTGAATTCCAAAAACATACGAATTTTCAACCTCATCGGTTTGCGTTCCAAAATCTACTACAACTAAACTCTTGTTTGTTCCTGTTCCAATCCAATTGGTAATTTGTGACGCTTGAAACCATTGCGAGCTGTATGCTGGAATTGGCGTTACTGGAGCTTCTGACGTTGGATTATAAAAACCATAAGATAAACCATACCATAATCCATTTTGAACAGATGAAGAAATTCCTCCATTCATTGAAAAAGTTTCTGCACTTGAACCTGACCAAGTACTCCACCAATCGGGTTCACTATCTAAACCACTATGCGAATTAAAAATGACATCACTCAAAAAACCAGTTCCTGAAGCAGGATTGATTGAAAAATTTGGTTCTGCATCAGCTATAGCTACCAGAATACTTCCCATTGTCACAACATCTCCAGAATTAAAACGATAACCCCAAGCATAAGAACGATCATCTGTTCCATCTTTAAAATCAACAACTAAATAAGCTGTTTGATTTCCTTGACCAACGAAATATTTCACATCGTTAGAAGTAAATTGTGCAAAAATGGTTTGCGTAAAAAAGAGTAAGAAATACAAAGTAATTCTTTTCATAATATAAAAAATTAAAAGTTTTGTTCCATAACTTTACGAAGTTTATATATGAAAGAATTTGACAAAATTGCCAGAAAAGATTCCATACACTTTAACTCCCGAAAGTTGAAATTATATTAAGGTAGGTCTCCTGGCTTGCATCTTATTGTTGGCCTTCCCAGAAAAAATCCAGTGGCATGTAGATAACAATAAGTTTATAGCTTACAGTTGCGGGTACAGCTTAAGAATTGATTTGCATCGCACTTAATTCCCTTTTATTGAACATGGTTCAACCTTAGATTGCAAATTTAAACATTTTTATACGATAATTCTAGAAAACGAATTCTTATATAAAACTGTAAAAATAATTCACTATTTTAACTTAAATACAAAATTATGATTTAAATTTAATTGAATTTAAAATCACATTCTAAATTAAAATGAGAAACAAAAAACTAGACCCACTTTTTGAAATCATCAAAAAAGAAACAAATCAATCCAAAAGAGCATTAATTTTTTTAGGATTACCTGTTTTATTGCTTGTTGTATATGGTTCTGTAAAGTTATTTTCGAGTATAGAAGCAGCTGAAATCACTACTAAATTGGTACTAAATTACCTTTTATTCATTTTTTGCATTGGAATGATGTTTGGAATAGGTTTTTATTCCATAAAAAAGAGAGAGAATTTCTATAAGAGAAAAGATTTTCAATGGTTTATAAAACATCCAGAAGATGTAATTAGCTATCAAATTATTGCAGGTGGAATACCAAAGATAGAATTGATTGGAGAAAATAATAAATCAACTTTTATATTTAATAGTTCGGAACTAGAAGCTGAAAAGATATTAAAAAGAACTTTCCCAAATATTGAAATTAATAAGAAAAGAGTTGATGATTTTCTGTTTGAAGAAGAAATTTTGGAAACTCAAAAAGTAAATAAAAATATATTACTTCAAAATATCCCTGCCGATTTAAAAATTTATTTTTTATCTATAGAAAATTACAAAACGGAATATTATAAAAAGAAAAAATATTCCATTTTCTTAATGGTATTTGTACTTCTTGTTTTTTTAACTAGTGCAATTAGCTTTTTTACAGGTTTTCCTGATTTTTTTATATTCGGATATCGAAGTATTAGCTTTTACATTTTAATTGTACTTTCGTTGATTTTTATATTATTTCGTTATGATGACTATAAAGAAACTAAAGAATGGTTGATTTATTTCCAGAAAAAACAATCCGAAATTATTTGGATTTATCCTACAGAAACACAGAATTCGATAAACGGAATTCGGACAGGAAAAACAAAAGCAATTTATGTTTGTAATTCAAAAGGTAAAAAATTATATGTGCTACCTTTTGAAGATTTGGAATATACGTATTTTTGGTTAACATCGTATTTTGACAATGCAATTAGTGGATTTAGTTATGAATACGAATCATTATATACAAACCAGCCCCATTCGTTTGTACAACAAATAAAAAACAGGAGAATTTGATAATTTCTTATTATTCAAGTGCTAATCTGATTGGAAAACGATAGCGACAACGACTTGGAATTCCATCAACTTCACAAGCTTTAAATTTTGTACTTTTTATGATTCGAATTGCCTCTGCATCACAAGTTTCGCAAAGACTTCTTTTCACTGTAATATCAGAAGCATAACCGTCATTTTCGATAACAAAATCAATCACTAAAAGCCCGGACACTCCATTCACTAATGCATCATCCGGAAATTCATACTTACTTATAAATGACTCTCTAAAATCTTCACCATTCGAAGTTAAAAGCACACCTTTGATTTGTGAAATTTCGGTTTGGGAATCCGAATCTTCAGTTTTTGGAGTAAATTCAACCGGTCCTCGCTCAATTTCTTTTGTAACCACTTGCGCAAATGAAAAATTAAAAACAGATAACATAAAAATTAAAAACAAGATTTTCATAACTATTATTTTTTACTTAAAGATAAAAAAAAGATGTCTAGTAAAGACATCTTTTTAAAATTATTCGACATTAAACTCAACATTTTCAAACAATTGAGGAACTGGAGCTTTAAAAGTTAGCTTTACTTTAGTTTGCTTTTCAGAATTATCTATTTTTAAAGTTCCTTCAGTAACATTAAAATATCCTGCTGAACCTTTACAATAACAATGACGACCAAACATTAATTTTACTTCTTGTAATTCCTCGTTTTTATATTCCTTTTTAAAAGTCTTTGCAGGAATTTCTATATAGATTTCTTCTTTATGAAAATCATCTGCGTAATCACCTTCGGCTTTTTTACGATCAAATTCATATTGAATTAAAATCGTTTCAGAGTTTTCGACAATTTTAGGATAAACCTTATCTGAATAAGCGTCTTTTCCTAAACCTTTTCCAACATCACGAGTTGCAGTACACGTTCCGTTTTCTGGACAATCCGTTTTAATTGTAACCGTTTTTCCTAACCAATTTGTAGTACTTACTCCTTTGGTTGTATTGCAACTTGCCAAAATAGCCATTGTTGCGATTGCTAACATTTTTTTCATATAATTAATAAAATTATTTTCCGTTAAAAGCGGTCATAGTATTACCAAGTCCAGCTAGAGCAAACGATTTTACAGCTTCGGCACTTACAGATAAACGCTCTTTTAAAGCTTCTGTTTCTTCATCTGACCAATTGCCTAAAACATAATCTGCTTGTTGTCCTTTTTTGAATTCATCTGAAATACCAAATCTAAAGCGAGGATAATCTGTAGCCGCAAGCAAAGCTTGAATGCTTTTTAATCCATTATGTCCACCATCAGATCCTTTAGGTTTGATACGAATTGTTCCGAAAGGCAAATTTAAATCATCAGTAATTACAAGTATATTTTCTTTTTCAATTTTTTCTTTTTCCATCCAATATTGGACTGCCTTACCAGACAAATTCATATATGTATTTGGTTTTAAAAGCAATAAAGTTCTTCCTTTGATTTTTACCTCAGCCAAAGCACCTAATTTTACCGTCTGAAAATCGACATTTGCTTCGCGAGCAATAAAATCGACAACCTTAAATCCGATATTATGACGAGTATTTACGTATTCTGCTCCAATATTTCCTAACCCAACAATTAAAAATTTCTTCATTATACTCCTTTACTTCTATTTTTTAAATAGTTTAAATAATTCAGTTACAAATGTATTAGAATTAATAAAAAAAATATTCTACAATCATCTAAATTTTTAAACATATTTCTTAACGGTAAAATAATATTATTTATAGAATAGTTTTATCTTTATGGTTTATTATGTAATTACAGAAAAGATGGGGTTTGAATATATAGAAATTGAACGTGTAAGCAAGCTTACCAAGAAAGAATTTATTGAAAACTACTACAAAAAACAAAGACCAGTGGTAATTACCAATCAGATTGAAGATTGGCCTGCATTTACAAAATGGAATTTAGAATACATTAGAGAATTAGCTGGCGATAAAATGGTTCCACTTTATGATAGCCGTAAAACCGATTATACAAAAAAAGTAAACGAACCTGATTTCACAATGACCATGTCTGAGTATATTGACATCATGAAAAAAGGCCCATCTGATTTGCGTATTTTTTTATACAATTTAATGAAAGATGCACCATCTATGAAAGACGATATGCGTTGGCCTGACTTAGGTTTACGTTTGATTAAAAGTTTACCTTTGGTTTTCTTTGGTGGTGAGGATGCAAAAGTTTTCATGCATTACGATATTGATTTTCCGAATATTTTTCACTTTCATTTTGATGGAAAAAAACAATGTGTTTTAGTTGACCCAAAAGATACGAAATACATGTATCGTTTGCCATATTCTTGGCTTTGTCATGAAGATATTGATTTTGACAATCCTGATTTTGAAAGATTTCCTGCTTTAAAGAAAATAAACCCGTATATCACGCATTTAAATCACGGCGAAATGCTTTATATGCCAGAAGGTTGGTGGCATTATATGAAATATCAAACGCCAGGATTTTCGTTAAGTTTACGTTCTTTAGCCGGAAGACCAAAAAATTTAATCGGCGGTTTACGTAATGTTTTAATAAATAGAATTTACGATAACTTTATGAGAAAACGCAAAGGACAAGCTTGGCTAGACTACAAAGATGCCGAAGCAATCCGCAGAACAAACGCACAATTATAAAAAAATGAGTCAGATTATTCTTGACTCATTTTTGTTTTCATTAAATCTGAAAAGTTGTTTTTAGTATTGGGTATTTTTTAATTACAGGAATTTTGGTTACTTTTTCTTTTTTGGATTTATTTTTAGTTATCACAATGTTATTTATAGTAATATATCGTAAAGATTCTTTTGGTAATTCATAAACAATAACTTCTGCATAAGTTTCACTATCATATTCAGAAATCCTTTGATTCAAAATTTCAAAATTATTACTATCAAATTCTCTTATCAATTTATCTTTGTCTGGTACATATGAAATTACAATTGAATCGTTTCTTTTCTCCATCCATTTATCTTCAACTTCTGAAAAAGGTTCAGAAACAATTCCATTCTTTACTATAAAAATTGTAGGAATTATAATTACAAGAAATTCTCCAAACCAAACAGCCCATAACAAAATTCCAGAAATAGGATTGCCGCTTTCAATTGAAAATGTTCCATATTGATTCAATACAATGATGTCGTTTATTAAAATATTCGGATGAGTAAAAACTAAAATAAAATCTTTAAATAAAATTTCAATATCTTCAGAATTCAAATTAAACGTAAAACCTTTTTCGCTCAAGATTAACACATCGAAAATTACCCATTGCATATAAATTGCAAATAATCCTGAAAAAACAGCTAATAATAAAGCAATTTTCAAGTTTCTGATTTTACCTAATTTTATTCCAAAATTTACAGCAGAACCAACAAGAAATCCAAAAAATCCGGCAGTAATTGCCGCAAACCAAATATTTGGAATTATTTTATTTATTACGATATATAAAAGCGAAGTAAAAATTGCTCCAACAATTCCTAAAAAAAGAGCTGTCAAAATTCCAACTACTGATGCTTTTCCAGATGGTTTATATTTTTTCATTTATAATTTAGTTTAAAGTTCTTTAAATGATTTAATCATCATTTCCATCAATTCTTTATTAGCCTTCTCAAACGTTTCTAAAGTAAAAATGACAACTTTATAGAAATGTGTTTTCCCTTGAATCAAAACAAATCGACAATAAATATCCTCAGAATCTTCTTTAACTCTAAGGGTATAAGAAACGGCAAGTAAATTATTAATTGCTATTTTTTCAGGTTCAGAAACGTAGGTGACATCAAAATCTCTTTTGTAATTATCTAATTGCCTTTGAGAATAACCGTCTAAATCTGTTGCGTAATTTTTTTTTAAATCATTTAATTCTAAGCCATTTTTAAAATCATCAATCGATTCATCTACTACATGAAAATACAATTCGTCAAATTCACTCATATATTGAAGTGAACGAACTTCATTTTTAAGATTATTATTGATTAAGTAATTAGGTAATCGCATCGAATAAAGATTATCAATGATTACTTCTTGTCCTTTATCTGCACTTCCACAAGAATTTAAAATAAACAGTCCTAATAAAATGTTTATTATTTTTTTCATAGTTATTAATATATACTAAAAAAATAAAACTTATTAAACTTCATTTTAAGTTAAATTAATTTACAATTCTTTAATCGAATTAATCATGGATTTCATTTTTTCTTTATGCTCGCTTTCTTTATTTTCTGCCGTCCATGTAAAGATTTGATAGTAGGTATCTTTACCTTTTAAATAAGCAAAATTGTAATATGCTGTAGTTGGACCTACTTTTGCTTTAATATTGTATAAAATCGCAGGCATTTCGTTAATAATTGTTTCTTCTGAATCTGAAATATAAGTTACACTTACATTTTCCTTAAATGTATCTAAAACTAAAGACGAATAACCACTTAAATCATTTGAATAACTATCTGTTAAATTGTCTGTTTCTAAAACTTCTTGAAAAGTTGAAATTGGTTCATCTATAACAGCTATAAAAAGTTGATTTGTTTCATCCATATACTGAAGTGAAGCTTCTTTATTTAAAATTGTTGTTTGAGATAAAAATTCTGGCAACTCCAATGAATATCTATTTTCAATAGTTACCGTTTGATTTTTTACTTCTTTATTACATGAAAATAAAGCAACAGTTGCAAATAAAATAAAAAATGTTTTTTTCATAATTTTTTAATTTCCTTTTATATTTTAATTCAAATTTAAAAAAATATAACTTAATTTAACAAAAATCAAAACACTTTATCCATTCTCCATTTAAATAATAAATTTCGTCTTCGATTATCTACATCATCTATTTGAATACTTGTAATGTCCTCTATTCTAAAAATTGACATTCCCAAATCTTCGCCTTCCTTACCAATAGCATGTAAAATAAAATCTGATTCTGAAAATTCAATAAGATAGCCCGAAAAAAAATCATTATCAATTTCAAAACTCAAAATCACATCTCTATTTCCGCAAAAAAAATTGAAAATATTTGTATAATAATTTTCGTCTGAAAAATCAATTTTATAATTACTCTTTGTATAAATTTTATCTGAATTTTTGATTAAGTATTCCATTAACGAAGCATAATCATCATCAAAATCAATTCGAACAAAGGCGTCTAATGGCTGAACTATTAAACCATCGTCTTTACCGAACTTTGTTATATGTTTTATAGTCACCATTTCAGAAGTATAATCTAACACGTAACCACAAAAGAAATTCGTATCTGATCCATATTCTATAAACGACAATAGCTTTTCTTGCTCTTTAGCAATTCTAAGTTGTTTTTGTAATAAGCTCATTTTTTTGATTTAATTAAATAAAAAAACCTCAACAAACATCTGTTTCTTGAGGCTTAATATATTTTAAAAATTTATTCAGCGTTTTGCGCTTTGATATGTTCTTTAATTTTAACTTCAAGTTCATCCATTAACTCAGGATTGTCCTTGATTAAAGATTTTACAGCATCTCTACCTTGTCCTAATTTGGTTTCGCCATAACTAAACCAAGATCCCGATTTTTTAACGATTTCGAATTCTACAGCTAAGTCTAAAACTTCACCAACTTTAGAAATTCCTTCTCCGTACATGATGTCAAATTCAGCAGTACGGAAAGGTGGCGCCACTTTGTTTTTAACAACTTTGACTTTTGTACGGTTACCCATAACCAAATCACCGTCTTTTATTTGAGTAGATTTTCGAATGTCTAAACGCACCGAAGCGTAAAATTTAAGTGCGTTTCCTCCAGTTGTTGTTTCTGGATTTCCGAACATAACTCCGATTTTTTCACGCAATTGATTGATGAAGAAAACAGTACAATTCGTTTTGTTAATTGTTCCAGTTAATTTTCTTAAAGCTTGAGACATCAAACGAGCATGTAACCCCATTTTAGAATCTCCCATTTCTCCTTCAATTTCACTTTTTGGAGTTAAGGCAGCAACCGAGTCAATTACCACTAAATCAATAGCGCCCGAACGAATTAAATTCTCAGCAATTTCTAAAGCTTGTTCTCCATTATCTGGTTGCGAAATAATCAAATTATCAATATCTACACCAAGTTTTTGAGCATAAAAACGATCAAATGCATGTTCCGCATCAATAAAAGCTGCGATACCACCTGCTTTTTGCGCTTCTGCAATTGCATGTAATGTTAAGGTAGTTTTACCAGATGATTCAGGTCCGTAAATTTCAATGATTCTTCCTTTTGGATATCCCATCACACCTAAAGCTAAATCCAAACCTAATGATCCAGATGAAATAGATTCAACCTCTTCAACAGCGGTATCACCAAGTTTCATAACTGTTCCTTTTCCGTAAGTTTTATCTAATTTATCTAAGGTAAGCTGTAAAGCTTTTAATTTTGCTTCTCTATCTGCACTCATATCTCTTTTGTATTATATATGTAAAAATACCTTTTTTTTATTTATGGTTATAATTTGTAATCAAAATTCTTTTTCTTGATTTTGATGATACAAATTTACAATTCACAAACGACAATACGTGTCGTTAATAAAAAAGTTTTTGCATTTAGATTTTTTATATCTTTAAAATAAAAAACATGAAGAATTTTTTATTTTCTACAAATAATAAAAACACGGCAAACTTAGCGTTATTTATTTTAAGAATTGGTTTTGGAGCTTTGATGGTAACTCATGGATGGGCTAAATTGATGAACTTTGAAAAAATGCAAGAATCGTTTATGGATTTTATGGGCTTAGGTGCAACTGTATCATTAAGTCTTGTTATCTTTTCTGAATTCTTTTGTTCCATTTTATTAATGATAGGCTTTTTAACAAGGTGGGCAACCATTCCATTAATCGTTACTGCTATTGTAATTTCAAGCGCGCATCAATGGGACTTTTTCGGAGAATCTGAACTTGGCTCAGCTTATTTAGTAGCTTATATTTCCATTTTATTATTAGGACCAGGAAAATATAGTTTGGATAATTTTTTAGTTTTAAAACGAAGATAGCACTTGTTAATTATATTATTTTTTTATTTATCTTCATACTAAAAAAGATGAAAAAGATTGTTACATTGTTAATTATCATTTCCTTAATATCCATATCGTGTAATAAAACAAACGAGGATAATAAGAATCAAACTGATAAAGAAACACACAAAGAAAGAACTATTAATATCGATAGTTTAAATATTGTAAAGGCAGATTCACTGTCAAAAATAAAAGCAGATTCACTTTTAGCAATTAAAGAAAAAGTCAAAGAAAAAGAGAAATTTCGTTTAAAAGAAGGCGCTGAATTTATGTATTGGCCAATGAAAGTGAGCGATTCGTTATCTAAAGCTTTTTATAAAAATTACACAAAAGAACAGATTTATGATATCGCTGCTTTAAACAGAGTTGATATTACAAATTTAAAACGTAGAGATACGATTATTGTCCCAAAAGTTTTAAAAGAAGATTTTATAGACTACACGCCGTTTCCATTTCAATTGGACGTTTTATCAGAAGTTCCTAAATTCATCATTTTTTCATATCCGATTCAGGCTTATGCTGTTTATGAAAATGGAAACCTAATAAAATGGGGACCGACGAATATGGGAAAAAAAGCAACTCAAACGCCACGTGGTTTATTTTTTACAAATTGGCGCGGTCGTAAAGTTAAAAGCACTTCTAATAGCGAATGGATTTTAAATTGGAATTTTAATATCAGTAATCACGGAGGTGTTGGTTTTCATCAATACGCTTTGCCTGGTTATCCAGCTTCACATTCTTGTTTGAGATTATTAGATGCCGATGCACAATTTTTATACAATTGGTGTGACCAATGGATTTTGAAAGATGCAAACACCCAAATTGCTAAAGGAACACCAGTAATCGTTTACGGAGATTATCCTTTCGGGAAAAAAGGGATTTGGAATGATTTGGTGAAAGACCCAAATGTAACGACGATAACCACCGAACAGTTAAACGAAATTATAACACCTCATATTTCTGAAATCAAAAAACAACAAGAAATCAGAATCAATTATTTAAATAATAAAACTAAAGAAATTGAGGTAAAGAATGATTCTTTAAAAACTAACTAATTACTTTAAAATATTGAATATGAAAAAAGTGGTTCCTATTTTTTTGATTTGTATTTCTTTTTTTAATTGTAAAAAAACAAGTCAAGATTCGACACAAAAGATTCCTGAAACAATTCAAATTGAATCAGGTTTGTTTTATGATGTAACTTATGAAGATTACAATAATAATAGTGACGAAAAAAAGATGGCAACAAATCAAATTGTAGATTTATTTGACACGCTTGCTTGGGAAGACGGTTCGTTTATAACTATTGAGATTTCGGCTACAAATGTGTTGCAATTTATGAATGAAGGCGGAGATAAATTTCTAGTCGAAATTACTAACGAGACAGATAATCCAATGACTTTTCATCAGAAGTTTGCAACCAAAGAAGAATGTAAAGAAATTGTCAATACCGTTTTAAATGCCAAAGAATTAGATGCTGTTTTTTTATCTACTTTTTATAAAGTTCCGATTATGACAAAAACGCTTGAAGAAGTAATGGCAGAACAAAGTAAATAGATGTGTTTTTTATTTAGAATAATTTCAAATTGAATGCTATTTTATTAAGTATTTTATATTTTGTTTAAATTTATTTCAAATTACAAATTATGAAAAAAAGTATCGCATTTATAGCTTTGATTTTCTGTGTAGGAATGATTTTCTCAGCATACAAAATTTATGAAGAACCGGAATATGAATCTATTGAATTTAATGACGGTTTCAAGAATTTAAAAGTTTTACCTCAAAATATTTCTAAAGATAGTTTAATGGGTTTGATGAAATCGTATAACAAAGCTTTAGGTGTTAAATGTAATCATTGCCATAGTAAAGATAAATCTGCTGACGATGTTTACGCAAAAGAAATTACGCGTCACATGATTAAAATGACTAATGAATTAAACGAAAAAGAATTCAATCCAATTGGAGAAAAATATAAAAACGCTATAAATTGTGCAACTTGTCACCGTGGTTCAACTTCACCAATGAAAGCAACTGCCGAATTTATAACTAAAGAAATTGAAGTCAAAAAATAGAAAATGATAAATGTCATTTTCTTCTAAAATATTAATCTTAAATTTGCAACCGAATTCTTCCATCTAGAATTCGGTTTTTTTATTTACTACACACTTAAAATGTATATAGCATGCAACTGTATAATACTTTAAGCGCCGAAGAACGTGCGCAATTAATTGAGCAAGCCGGAGAAAAAAGATTGACTTTATCTTTTTACGCTTATGCCAAAATCGAAAATCCAGAACAATTTCGTAACGATTTATTTATAGCTTGGAATACTTTAGGAGCTTTAGGAAGAACCTATGTGGCTCACGAAGGAATAAATGCACAAATGAGTGTTCCTGCAGAAAATTTTGATGCTTTTAGAGATACCTTAGAAGTTTACGATTTTATGAAAGGAATCCGTTTAAACGTTGCAGTTGAACAAGATGATTTATCTTTCTTAAAACTTACCGTAAAAGTTCGTAATAAAATTGTTGCCGACGGTTTAGACGATGCAACTTTTGATGTAACTAACAAAGGAATCCATTTAGGAGCTAAAGATTTCAACGAATTATTAAACGACCCAGATGTGGTTTTAGTAGATTTTAGAAATCATTACGAAAGTGAAGTCGGACATTTTAAGGGAGCGATAACTCCAGATGTAGATACGTTCCGTGAATCATTACCAATTATAAACGAACAACTTCAAAAACATAAAGAAGATAAAAAGTTAGTAATGTATTGTACAGGAGGAATCCGTTGTGAAAAAGCATCAGCGTATTTCAAACATCAAGGTTTTAAAAATGTTTATCAGCTTGAAGGCGGAATTATTGAATACACACGTCAAGTAAAAGCAGAAGGTTTAGAAAGTAAATTCATAGGAAAAAACTTCGTATTCGACCACCGCTTAGGAGAAAGAATCACCGATGATATTATTGCAAATTGCCACCAATGTGGGAAACCTTGTGATACACACGTAAATTGTGCTAACGAAGGATGTCATTTATTATTCATTCAATGTGATGAATGCCACGAAGCAATGCACGGATGTTGTTCTAACGAATGTGTTGATATCATTCAATTGCCAATCGAAGAACAAAAACGTTTACGAAAAGGCGAGCAAAAAGGAAACTTAATCTTTAAAAAAGGAAAATCAGAAAACTTAAAATTCAAAAAAGAACGCAATGTTTTTGAAGAAGTTGTTCCTGTTAAAGTTGCCAAAGTAACCGAAATCAGAAAGAAAAAAGCCGAACGTAAAATTTATATCGCTCAAGGCGAACATTATTTTACCAAAGCTTCGGTTGCACAATTTATAATTGAAAATAAAGAATTAAATATAGGAGACGAAATTGTAATTCAAGGTCCAACAACAGGTGAAGAACGTATGACATTAACAGCAATGAAAGTAAATGGTCAAAACGTTGAGAAAGCCGTAATTGGTGATAAAGTTACTTTTGAAGTTCCGTTCAGAATTCGTTTATCAGATAAATTATTCACAGTAGTTAGAAACGACTAATTTTTTAATCATGACAACAACAGGTAAGATTGAATTAATGGCACCAGCAGGTAACTTTGAATCGTTACAAGCTGCTATTGACAATGGTGCTGACTCGGTTTATTTTGGTGTAGAGCAACTAAATATGCGTGCTCGCGCGACGATGAATTTCACACTTGAAGATTTGCCAGAAATCGCTCGTCGTTGTAAAGAAAAAAAGGTTAGAACGTATTTAACGTTAAATACAATTGTTTACGACCACGATTTATCTATCGTAAAAACATTATTACAAAAAGCAAAAGATGCTGATTTGACCGCAGTGATTGCTTCGGACCAAGCTGTTATTGCTATGGCGAGAACTATTGGTTTAGAAGTCCATATTTCAACTCAGTTAAACGTAACCAATATAGAAACCGTTAAGTTTTATGCTTTGTTTGCAGATACGATTGTGCTCTCGCGCGAATTGAGTTTGCGTCAAGTAGCTAAGATTACAGAAGCTATTGAGAAAGAACAAATCAAAGGTCCGTCTGGAAATTTAGTTGAGATTGAAATTTTTGGTCATGGAGCTTTATGTATGGCAGTTTCAGGGAAATGTTATTTGAGTTTGCATTCACACAATTCATCGGCGAATCGAGGTGCTTGCAAACAAAATTGTAGAAAAAAATATACCGTTATTGATCAAGAATCAGGTTTTGAAATTGAGATTGATAACGAATACATGATGTCGCCTAAAGATTTATGTACGTTAGATTTTTTAGACCAAGTAATTGATACAGGAATTAAAGTACTTAAATTAGAAGGTCGTGGTAAAGGTGCAGATTATGTTGCGGTTGTAACTAAAACATATCGCGCAGCTATTGATGCGTATTACGAAGGTAATTTTACAGAAAAAAATGTAACAAAATGGATGACCGATTTACGAACGGTTTATAATCGTGATTTTTGGAGCGGTTATTACTTAGGTCAAAAATTGGGCGAATGGAGCGATGTTCCTGGTTCTGTTGCTACTCAGAAAAAAGTATATGTTGGTAAAGCGATGCATTATTTCCAAAAAGCATCAATCGGAGAATTTAAAGTGGAAGCTTACGATATTAAAGTAGGTGATAAAATTTTAATTACCGGTCCAAGTACTGGCGCTCAAGAATTAATAATCGACGAACTTTTTGCAAATGGCGAGAAAGTAGAAAAAGCAACTAAAGGCGATGATGCAACTTTTAAACTTCCATTCAGAGTGCGTTTGTCAGACAAAATGTACAAAATTGTAGAAGCCTAATGGTAATCGTAACCTTACAACGCAACAAATGCATTGGCTGTAATTATTGTGTAGAAATGGCTCCCGCACAATTTCAAATGTCAAAAAAAGACGGAAAAACCGTACTTTTAAAATCTACAGATGCCAAAGGATTTTTCACATTAAAATCTCACGACTATGCTATTTTAGAAGCTTGTGAAAATGCGGCAAAAGCCTGTCCTGTAAACATTATTGTAGTTAAAGAAACTTAGATTATGAACAAAATATATTATTTAAGTACGTGTGATACGTGCAAAAAAATACTAGCTCAGATTAACGACATTTCTAAATTTGAACTGATTGATATTAAAACCAATACGTTAACGGAAGCTCAACTTGAAGAAATGTACGCTTTCACAAAAAGTTATGAAAAGCTTTTTAGTAAGCGTGCGCAGCTTTATAAACAATTAAATTTAAAAGAAGCGAATTTAGACGAAGCAGGTTTTAAAAAATATTTGTTAGAACATTATACATTTTTAGCTCGCCCTGTGATTATTTATAATAATCAAATTTTTGTAAGAAATGCAGTCAAAACAGTTTCTGCAATGTTAGAAGTTGTAAATCAATAATTAAAGAAAGTCGGTATAAAAGTAATAATATTCATAAGGATTCAAGCATTACTAGTTTTATACCGACATTTTGTTTCTTTACTTTTTAATAATTTTACCAAATTCAATCATTTTATTATCTTTTATAAAGAACAAAAGGTACGTTCCGTTTATTACACCTCTAAAATCTAATTTTGATTCTAATAACTCTTTTTCTAAGATTTTTTTTCCTGTTAAATCATATAAAACATAAGCATTAAATTGTTTTATATCTTGCTCTTCACCAATGATGTTAGCAAAATCAGAGGTTGGATTGGGATAAATTTTAAAATTCAATTTCTCCTTATTATTATTAGAAGCTGTAGTTGAATTGAAATAAGTCAATTTATTGTTTTCATCAATAATTAGTTCCATTTTTAATGCATTAGAACTCATTTCTGTAATTTCAATTTCATATGAATTAAGCATATTATCCCATATAAAATAGTCGAATGCATCAAAGAAAATATTATTTTCTAAATTTTGGCAAACATATGGACCAACTGTATAATTCCCGAAAACAATTTCATTTTGTGATGTAAAACTATAAACACCTCCGCCAAAACCAGGAGAACATTTCTCAAATGAATAGTCATTTTCAGGACCAATGTATATTCTAGGAAAACTTATTTCATCGTTATTTGGAGCTGGAATTAAGTCACCGTCAATGGTCATGCTTTCTAAATACCAAATGTTGTTTTCAAATTGTTGTTGTATTGTACTTGTTTGCGCAAACGAATACATTGTTACTATAAAAAGTAAAAAGGAGGTAATTTTTTGTTTCATGCTTGAAGTTTTTATAAAAATCATTTAAATACAATAAACAATGCTATTTATTAAAAATAAATCCACAATAAAAAAACATTACTAGTAAATTTAAGTTAAATTTTACAAAAAAAAAATCAAATATCACAGAAATAAAACAATCACAACTTAGTCATTGTTGAAATTACACATAAAATTCAAAATAAACTAAGAAAAATTTGAAGCTTGAATTTTTATAAAAAACTTAGCAAGTAAAAAACTCCATTTTATTCCTTAAACATATTCAGAAGAAAATCTTTCTAATATAGAATGACTAAAACCAACTTCTCTTTTGACTTCAAATTTCATTTAATCAATCAACTAAAATCATTATCTTTGTAGCTTTATTTAAATGGTATGATAAATTCAATGACCGGTTTTGGAAAAGCTTCTATGCAACTTCCAAATAAAAAAATTACTGTAGAAGTTAAATCTTTAAATTCTAAAAACTTAGATTTAAACGTTCGACTTCCACAAGCTTTTCGTGAAAAAGAATTGGAATTACGTAATGTAATCGCTAAAGAATTAGAACGCGGAAAAGTGGACTTCTCTATTTTTGTTGAAGTAACTGCAGAAGAAACGTCAAGCAAAATCAATGCACCAATTGTATTATCATACATTGAGCAAATGAAAAATATTATCCCAAATGCTGATGAAACCGAATTAATGAAAATGGCGGTCCGTATGCCAGATGCATTAAAAGTAGAACGTCAAGAAATTGACGAAAACGAATGGGAATCTATACAAACGGTTATCACAGAAGCATTACAATACATCAACGAATTTAGACGACAAGAAGGTGCTAAATTAGAAGTTGAATTCAGAAATAGAATCGAAAACATTCGTAATTTTATGAATCAAGCGGTTGCTTTAGACCCAGAACGAATTGCAATTGTAAAAGAACGTTTGCGTAATAATTTGGTCGAACTTCAAGCTAATGTAGATGAAAATCGTTTTGAACAAGAAATCATCTATTATTTAGAAAAATTAGATATCACCGAAGAAAAAGTTCGTTTGACAAATCATTTAGATTATTTCATTGAAACTATTGAAGGTTCTGAAGCTAACGGTCGTAAATTAGGTTTTATCTCTCAAGAAATGGGAAGAGAAATCAATACGATGGGGTCAAAATCTAACCATTCTGAAATGCAGAAATTAGTCGTTCAGATGAAAGATGAATTAGAAAAAATTAAAGAACAAGTTTTAAACGTTCTTTAAAAAAAACATAACAACACAATCAACATGAATACGGGTAAACTATTTGTTTTTTCTGCACCATCGGGTTCTGGAAAAACAACCATCGTAAAACATTTATTAACCAAACCAGAATTGCAGTTAGATTTTTCTATTTCGGCTACTTCTCGTTACCAACGCGAAGGTGAAATAAATGGTAAAGATTATTATTTTATTTCGGCTGAAGAATTTCAGAAACACATTGCAAATAATGATTTTGTTGAATACGAAGAAGTTTACAAAGACAACTATTACGGAACTTTAAAAACCGAACTAGAACGTATTTGGGCTTTGGGTAAAAATGTAATTTTTGATATTGATGTGGTTGGTGGTTTGAATATTAAAAAACAATATCCCGAACAAACCTTGGCTATTTTTGTTAGTCCACCTTCGGTTGAAGAATTAGAACGTCGTTTACGTTTTCGTCAGACAGAAAGTGACGAGAAAATTCAGATGCGTTTGGATAAAGCAGAACGCGAAATTGCTCAAGCTCCTAAATTTGATTTGATTTTAGAGAATCATGATTTAGATACAGCAAAGGCAGAAGCTTACCAATTGATTGCAGATTTTTTAAAGAAGTAAATTATGAAAATTGGTTTGTATTTCGGAACGTTCAACCCCATTCATGTCGGACATCTTATTATCGCAAATCATTTAGCAGAAAATAGTGATATCGATCAAGTTTGGATGGTCATAACACCACATAATCCATTAAAGAAAAAAGCAAATTTGCTAGAAGATTATCATCGATTACACATGGTGCATTTAGCAACCGAAAAGTTTGATAAAATTCAACCATCGGATATTGAGTTTAAATTAGCACAACCTAATTATACGATTAACACATTGGTTCATTTAGAAGAGAAATTTCCGAATCACGAGTTTTCTTTAATTATGGGCGAAGATAATTTGGAATCGTTTAATAAATGGAAAAACTATGAAGTAATTTTAGCAAATTATCAGATTTATGTTTATCCAAGAATTTCTGAAAGCATGATTCCAGAAGCATTTCAAAATCATCCAAAAATCAAAAGAGTTGAAGCTCCGATAATCGAACTTTCATCTACTTTTATTCGTAATAATATTAAAGCTGGTAAAAACATTCAACCGATGTTAAATCCGAAAGTTTGGGAATATATTGACCACAATTTATTCTACAAAAAATAATGATTACGAAAGAATTAACTTCATAAGTTGATTCTTTTTTTATAAAATAAAAACGCTCAAGAACCTCTTGAGCGTTTTCAACAAAAACAAAAAAATATTAATTACTTAATACAATTTCAAAACGTATTAAATTAAAATCTGATTCTCCGCAAACACACCTAATATTTTTAGTATATTAGCGCTCAAAAAGCAGGGATTATGAACATATTCAGTTTTACGGCTCATTTCGGTTCGGAGGAAGATTGTCGTTTGCATTTCAAGGAGCAGCGTGATAAGGAAGGGGTTGTCTGCAAGCGATGCGGGGGCACTTCCCATTATTGGTTACAGGGTAAATGGAGTTATGAATGCAAAGGTTGCCGTTTCCGCACCTCGTTGCGCAGCGGTACGATCATGGAGAGCTCCAAGCTGCCGTTTCTGGTGTGGTACAAAACGATGTTCCTGATGAGTTGCACAAAAAAGGGATTCTCCACCAACGAACTCCAGAAGCAATTAGGATTGAAGCGTTACGAACCGGTATGGGCGATGGTACACAAACTCCGCAGGGCGATGGGCAACCGGGATGCAAGGTATACACTGGAAGGGATGATAGAACTGGATGAGGGTTACTTTTCGGTGGCCAGTAAGGAAATCGAGCGAGGCAAGGGTACACGTGGCCGGGGAGCCGAGGGAAAGCAGAACGTTGCGGTGATGGCCGAAAGCACCCCGTTGGAAGATATCGAAACGGGCAAAAAGGAGAAGCATGTGCGTTATTTCAAGGCCAGGGTACTGGATAGCCATCAAAGTGAAGGAATCAACGGCGTGGTCAGGGACTGCATGGAGGATGATGCCATCGTATTTTCGGACAAAAGCACTTCTTACGTTGACATCTCCGATCTGGTGGAATTGCACGTCACCGAGAAATCAGACGCCAAAACCACCAAGGAAACACTCAAATGGGTGCATATCGCAATCAGTAATGCAAAACGGACATTGCTGGGCAACTACCATAAAATCAAAAGGAAATACTTACAGTTGTATCTCAACGAGTTTATTTACAAATTAAACAGACGGTATTTTGGAGACAAACTCTTTGACAGACTAGTAATTGCGAATATAACAGGTGCATAAACGGATAATCAGAAATTAAAATATTGTTATTCAAAAATTTATAATATTTTGTTAAATCGAACAAAAACAAATGTTATAAATAAATCCTTAACTTTAAAAAAATTGGTTTACAATTATAATTGTCTAATTTTGCTTGACTAACATTTTTAAAATGAATGAAAATCCCAAATTTGCGGTAATTGGTGGAGGAAGTTGGGCAACAGCTATCGCTAAAATGCTGTGTCATAATTTAGATGAGGTTGCTTGGTATATGCGCAACTCATCTGCTATTGAAGAGATTAAGCTAAACAAACATAACCCAAATTATTTAAGTGCTGTTGAATTTGATACCAATCAGTTATTATTAACTGACGATATTAACCAAGCAGTTTCTTATGCAGATTATATTGTTTTTGCAGTTCCGTCTGCCTTTTTAGGTAAAGAAATGCAAAAGTTAAACGTAGATATTTCTAACAAAGTAGTTATTTCTGCAATTAAAGGTATTATTCCTGAAAGCAACAGTATTGTTGGAGAATATTTTATGGAAACTTATAATATTCCTCAAGAAAACATTGCAGTAATTGCAGGTCCTTGTCATGCAGAAGAAGTTGCATTAGAACGACTTTCTTATTTAACCATTGCAAGTGGCGATTTGGCTAAAGCCGAAGTTATTGCAAATTGTCTTAAAAGTCATTATATAAAAGCTAAAGTTTCTGACGATATTATTGGTACAGAATACGCATCGATGCTAAAAAATATTTATGCTGTTGCTTGCGGAATGGCACATGGTTTAGGATATGGCGATAATTTCCAGGCTTTATTGATGAGTAATGCGATTCGTGAGATGAAAAAATTCATTAAGAAAGTTCATAAAATGAAACGTAATATTAACGATTCTGCCTATTTAGGAGATTTGTTAGTTACAGGATATTCTTTATTCTCTAGAAACCGAATGTTCGGGAATATGATTGGTAAAGGTTATACCGTAAAATCTGCACAGATGGAAATGAACATGATTGCCGAAGGTTATTATGCAACCAAAAGTGCTTATGATATGAATCTTGAACTAAAAGCAAAAACACCCATCATCAATGCCGTTTATGATATTCTTTACAACGGTAAAGAACCAAAGAAAGTTTTTAAAAAATTAACAGAAAAATTAGACTAAAAAATGAATAATTTACCCGAAGATCACATGATCAATCATCCGTGGTTAATTGGCGGATTTGCTATTGCTGTAATCATCATGTTACTTTTAGATTTAGGTGTTTTCAATAAAAAAACACATGTTATTTCTAACAAAGAAGCCTTAACTTGGAGTATTGTTTGGATTTCGCTTTCAATGGTGTTTAGTGCAGTAGTTTATTTTGTATTGGATAAACCACAAGGAATTACAGATAACTTCTCTAAATATCAAGCTGCATATTGGATTGAAAAAGCGCTTTCGGTCGATAACTTATTTGTATTTATTTTGGTCTTTAAGTTCTTTAAAATACCTAAAGATTATCAGCATAAAGTATTGTTTTGGGGAATATTAGGAGCTTTGTTTTTCCGAGCAATATTTATTTTTGCAGGTGTTGAATTAATTAAGCTAACTTACATCACACTTCCATTCTTAGGGATTAATCCAGAAACAGGAGATCCAAGACAATTAAACGTTGTTTTATTTATATTTGGAATTTTCTTAATCGTTGCCGGAATTAAATCAGGAATGCCAGCAAAAGAAGATGACGAACAAGATTTGTCTAAAAACATCGGTGTTCGTTTGGTTCATAAATTCTTTAAAGTTTCTCCAGATTTTGATGGTGATAAATTTTTCACGATTCAAAACGGAATTAAAATGGTAACGCCTTTATTTGTAGCTTTAGCTGTAATTGAAATTACCGATTTAGTTTTTGCGGTTGATAGCATTCCTGCTATTTTTGCCATTGCGCCAGATGATCCGTTTATCTTATACACATCAAATATATTTGCTATTTTAGGTTTACGTTCGATGTATTTCTTATTAGCAAATTCAATGGATATGTTCTCTAAGTTACATTATGGATTGGCTATTATTTTGGTTTTCATTGGAACCAAAATGATTATTATGCCATACTATCATTTTGAATCAACCATTTCGTTAGCTGTTATTGGCGGAGTTTTAGCAATCTCGATTATCGCATCGTTATTATTTAAACCAAAACATGATTAATCTGATTATATAAAATAAAAAAGAGGGAAATTTCTAATTGAAATTTCCCTCTTTTTTATTTTACTACAACGCCTTTTCTATCGATACTTAAAATATCTGAAGTCGCTTTTGTATTTATTGTATTGGTTCTAAAAACAAAGGTTTTATCATACATAATTCCGTTTAAATAATACGTAACCACAAACTCGTTATTAAGTTGTAAAACATTATTTTCTAAAAGCTCAACTTTTATTGCACCATTTGCTGGTACTTCGGCAAAAACATGTCTAAATGTACCTGTTTTACGTTGCTCACCATCAATTAAACCATAAGCACGTGAATTTATAATTGCCATTTCTAAAGGTTTGTCATTTTCATTTACCAAATAGGCATACCAAGTATTTTCTTGAAAATCATCGTTCCATTCGTTTATAGCCGCAATAAAAACATTTTCAGATTTTGGAATTTCTATATCTTTTTTCATTTTTTAAATTTAATAATACAAAGTTATCAAATTTCCCAAAACCTTATATTAGAAAAAAAATCATGTTTTTTATTAAAATAATTAATATTTTTCTATTTATTATAATTTTATTTGTACATTTTAAAATGTATTTAATAAATAAATTGAATTTATATTAGTTTATAGATTTTAGATTTGGTTTTTATAATGGAATTAAAAAAAATTCTATTATGCTATGAAAAAGAGGAAAATCGTTTGAGAAATTCAAACGATTTTTTTTATTTAACTGTAACATTCTTGTAAAAAGGATACTAATTAGTTAAATAATTAAAAAATAATATGAATAAGCTTTTGTTTTATTTACGAAAAAAAGCATTTTTTCGTTCTCCACTTTTTGTAACAAATCTAATTTTAGCAATTGTTGTTGGAGTTTATGCCGTTATGTTTGCTGTGCTTTTGTTGATTTTTGGATTTGGGACTTATTTTATTTTTCAAGAAGAAAATTTAGTACCGTTTGAAGAAATTAATCGATATGCGATTTATTTTTTTGGAGCCGATTTGATGCTTCGTTATGTCTTACAAAAATTTAATTCCAATAATATCAAATCTTTACTTTTAACAAATATTCCGAAATCTAAAATTGTAAAGAACATTTTAGCCAAAAGTATATTTTCAATTTTCAATATTTTTGGGTTATTATATTTACTGCCTTTAATCGGAATCATACTTTTCAATGAAACATTTTCACTTTCACTTTTACTTTGGTGTTTCTCATTGATATTATTATTGTATTTTAATAACTATCTAAATTTATTATTAAACAAAGTAGATGCGTTTTTTTATGTTGTTTTTGGTATTGCAATTTTAGCAGGAATCGCACAATATTACGATTTAATCATCATCACCGATTATACATATTATTTTTATAATGCTTTTTACGCTTATCCATATTTAATCATTTTATTGGCTGCTACATTGGCTGGTATTATTTATTATGCATACAAAAATTATTTATCTAACTTGTATTTAGATAAAGGTTTAGAAGCAAAACAAAAAGAAGTTCAGAATATCAATTTGTCTTGGTTAGATAAATTCGGAACAACCGGAACATTTTTAAAATTAGACATTAAAATGTTATTGAGAAATAAACGTTCTAAATCAGCAATGTTAATGAGTTTTGGATTTGTTTTCTACGGATTATTTTTCTTTACTAATATGGTTCCGATGTACAACAATCCGGTAATGCACATGTTTGCAGCGATTTTTGTAACCGGCGGATTTATTTTTAATTTCGGGAATTACATTCCAAGTTGGGATTCGTCTTATTATCCATTCATGATGACGCAAAAATTCACTTATAACGATTATCTGAAATCAAAATGGTGGTTGATGGTTATTTCAACTTTAGCTTGTTGCGTGTTGGCTTTGTTTTATTTAGCTTTTGGATTAGATGTTTATTTAATGATTTTAGCTGGAGCAATTTTTAACATTGGTGCAAATACGCATTTAGTTATGTTAAGCGGTGCTTTTGTAAAAACTCCAATTGATTTAGGAACGAACAAAAATTTAATGGGAGACAAAAGTGCATTCAATATCAAATCGATTTTACTTTCATTACCAAAAATGCTTTTACCGATGTTTTTATACGGCATAGGTGTTTTAATAAAAGATGCAACTTTGGGTTATATTTTGGTTTCGTTAGCCGGAATCATCGGATTTGCTTTCAGAGATTACATCTTTAAACAAATAGAAAAAGTTTACAAAAAAGAAAAATATTCAACAATTGCTGCTTACAAACGTTCAAACTAAAAAATTATGATAAAAGTACATAACCTTTCAAAAATATATAACGGATATCGAGTTTTAAACATCGAGCATTTAGAAATCCAAAAAGGAGAAAGTTTTGGTTTGGTTGGAAACAACGGAGCCGGAAAAACCACTTTCTTTAGTTTATTGTTAGATTTGATTCAACCATCGACAGGAAATATCGTTTCTAACGGAATTGAAATCCATACTTCTGAAAAATGGAAAACATTTACCAACGCATTCTTAGACGAATCGTTTTTAATTGGCTACTTAACTCCAGATGAGTATTTTAATTTTATTGGAGAATTACGTGGTTTATCAAAAGTAGAAACGTTGGAATTTGTAAAACCTTTCCAAGTTTTCTTTAACGATGAAATTTTAGGCGGCAAGAAATACATCCGAGATTTATCTAAAGGAAATCAGAAAAAAGTGGGAATCGCAGCTGCGTTTATCGGAAATCCTGAAGTGGTAATTTTAGATGAACCGTTTGCTAACTTAGATCCAACCACACAAATTCGATTAAAGAACTTACTGAAAGAAATCGCACAGAAAAAACAAATTACGATGTTAATTTCAAGTCACGATTTACAGCATACCATCGAAGTTTCTAATCGAATTGTAGCTTTAGAAAAAGGAAAAATCGTAAAAGATTTAATTACCAACGAAAATACTATGGCAGAATTAGAAGCTTTATTTTCGATTTAATTTCATATATAAAATAACTAAAATCGTTCTAAAACATTGGAACGATTTTTTTATTTTTACAGATTAATATTCGTTATGTTAAAAAGTAATGTATTTTTACTATTCTGAATACTAAAAGTTAAAAAAAATAGTTAAAAAGAAAAAGCAATTCATCTTGAAAAAACACATCAATAAATATATTATCGCATTAACTGTTGTTACATTTCTAATTGCCTGTTCAACAAAGAAAAACACAGCAATGACTCGCGCATATCATTCCACAACTACAAAATACAATATTTTGTACAATGGGCAATTGGCATATGACGAAGGAATTGAAACTTTGAAAACCAAATATCACGATGATTTCAATAACATTTTAACCGTTGAAAGAATTCAACCCGAAAAAAATGCCATAATTGTTCAACAAGAACGCGACCCAAATTTTCAACGTGCCGAAGAAAAGGCAGTAAAGGCAGCTCATCTTCATTCGATTTATATTTCAGGAAAAGAACACAATCCACAAATGGATGAAGCTTATATGTTGTTAGGTAAATCACGATATCATGACAACAGATATGTTCCGGCTTTAGAAGCGTTTAATTATATTTTATTAAAATATCCAGACAGCGATTTATATTACGACGCTCAAGTTTGGAAAGAAAAAACCAACTTAAGATTAGAATATTATAATGTTGCCATCAAGAATTTAAAAAAATTATTACGAGAAGATAAATTCAAAAGCCAAACGAAATCTGAGGCTTTAGCTACATTAGCACAAGGATATATTTATAGTGATTATTTAGATAGCGCAAAAATACCTTTAAAAGAAGCAATTGAACTAACCAACAATTTAGATGAACGCGCAAGATATACATTTATCTTAGGTCAATTAAATTCTAAAACTGGAGATAAAGATGCTGCCATCGCTAACTTTCAGCGAATTATAGATTATAACCATAAAGTTCCAAGATCTTATTTGATCAATGCTTATGCAGGTAAATTCTTTAACCAAGATTACAAAACTGTTGACACTTTAGTTTTCTTAAAAGAATACAACAAACTATTAAAAGACCGAGAGAATCGTGCCTATCAAGACGTAATTTACAATCAAATGGGAACACTTTATGATTTATACGGTGTGAACCCAAAAGCGATTGAAAACTACAATAAATCATTATCTAAAATCAAAGACAATCAATATCTAAAAGTTTCTAATTACAGAAGCTTAGCTGAATTATACTACAAACAAAAAGTTTACGAAATGGCTGGAAAATATTATGACAGCACCATGGTAAACATGAATCCGGATAGTCGCGAATATTTGGCGATAAAACACAAAAGAAATAACTTGATTGATGTAGTTAAATTTGAAGCAATTATCAAAGAAAACGACAGTATTTTGAATTTGGTTTATGCATCACCAGATGAACGAAATACAATAATAAATAAATTTATTGAAGAACGAAAAATTGCCGATGCTAAACAAGAAGCAAAAGAAAAAGCAGCTAATGCAAAAGTTAGTTCATCAGCTTCTGCTTTAGATTCTGGAAAAAATTCTTCTTTCTATTTCTATTCACCAAATGCAGTTACAACAGCAAAACAAGACTTTAAGAAAAAATGGGGGGACAGAGCACTTACAGACAATTGGCGTTTGAAATCAAAAGCAAGCTCTAGCTCAAGTTCTAGTTCAGATAATGATTTAGCACAAAATAATTCTGAAGACAGCAACAAAAATAAAAATGAGAATTTAGAAGACATGAGATACAATTCTAATTTCTTCTTATCTCAAATTCCAACCGATCCAAACGACATCAAAGACATGAAAAAAGATCGTGATAATGCATATTATCAATTGGGATTAATTTACAGCGATCGTTTAGAAGAATATCAATTAGCAGCGGATCGTCTTGAAAAATTATTGACTTTAAATCCAATGCCCGAATTGATTGAACCAACAAAATATCATTTATATAAAATATATTCTAAATTAAATCCTGCAAAAGCAGAACTGGTTTTAAATGATTTAAAAACAAATCATCCAAATTCGCAGTACACCAAGGTATTACTTGATCCAAATGCAAAATTAGAATTAGAAAATTCTCCTGTTCAAGAATACGAACGCATTTATGCTTTGTATAAAAACGGCGCTTTATATGAAGTTTTAGAAATGTTAGAAGATCGCATTCCTAGAATTATGAATGACGGAATTGTTTCTAAATACGAATATTTAAAAGCGACAACAATCGGAAGATTGAACGGATTGGAAGATTACAAAAAAGCGATGAATTACGTTTTACAAACGTATCCAAATTCAAAAGAAGCCGTTGAAGCAAAACGAATTATTAATGTTGAAATTCCGATGTTGATGCAAAAGTCATTTAAAAATGATTTATCGACAAATATCAAAATGATTTACGAAGTTGATTATCCATTATCCGAAGAATCGATTGAATTACGTAACAAATTACAACGTTACGCAAACGACCGCGCGCATACAGGAATCAAATTTTCGGCAGATATGTATTCTAAAAACAAAATGTTCTTTGTTTTACATGGAGTAAAATCAGGAAACTTAGCAAAATCTGCTCAAATGTATTTAGAGATTTCTGATGATTATGGAATCAAAAAAACACCAACTTTAATCAGTTCTGAAGATTATGGCGTTGTACTGATTAAAAAGAATTGGGATGAGTATCTAAAAACACAACTTCCTCCGGCTCAAAACAATGGACAATAAAGAAAAAAATAAGCGAAATAAATGGTTGGCATTGACATCGATTCCAATTCAAATGCTAGTCATCATTTATTTAGCTTTTAAATTAGGAAGTTGGTTGGATGAGAAATATAAATTCGAAAATGAATTAGCAACTAAAGTTGTAACATTATTAGGAGTTTTTGTAGCTTTGTACCAAGTTATAAATCAGGTTAATCAAATTAATAAAAATGAATAAAATCATTAGTTTCATAATACAACTCGTTGTATTGGCACTTTTAGTCTTTGGAGTACATTACATTTTACAACAAGTTTTAGGAATATCCGAAAATTGGAACAACACAGGTTATAACCTAATTTTGATTTACGCATTTCAAATAATTTTATCAATTATTATGATTGTAATTGTAGTAGGCTCAAGTAAATCATTTGCAAACAGCCTTGGCTATGTATTCTTAGTTTTATTAACCTTAAAATGTGTTGGAAACTATTTTTTCATTCAACCTGTTTTGAACACTGAAAATTCAAATGAATTTATCAAACATAATTTTTTAATTGTATTTCTTATTTTCTTGGTTTTTGATGTCTATGTTACGTTTAGAGTTCTGAATCAAGAAAATACAAAATAGCTGTTAAAACTAAAAAAAAATCAAAATAACACGTGTGTATATAGAATTTAATTGTACTTTTGCACAAAATTTTTGAACCATAAAAATTCAATAAGTAACGGTATGGTGACTATTAAAAAATCACTTCATTTATTAGCTGCAGTTTTATTTGCTTTGAGCCCAGTGGCTTCAATGGCAAATAACGACACAATTCAGCAAGAAAATGCTGTTAATGTAGAGCAGACTGCAATTGCAGTTGAAGCTACAGATCATGCAGCATCTCACGGCGAAGAACACGCTGAAAAATCTAACGATCAATTTGTAAAAGAGTACATTGGGCACCATTTAATGGATGATCATTACTACTCATTTTTTGGAGACAAAGAATTACACAAACATTATGGATTTGCATTACCAATTATTTTAATTGATAATGGATTGAAAGTGTTTATGTCTACTGAAGATTTTGTTTACAACAGTAAAGTAATTGAAAGAGACGGTCAGTACTACGCTTATTTTCATGGTAAAATAGTAAACTGTGATGCCGAGGGTAACATTAAAGGTTACGAATATCGTAAAGATGACAAAGGTGAATATATTACAATAAAGAATAAAGATGGTAAGGATATAAAACAAAAGTTTGAAGTTACTTACAATATTAAATCTCATGAAATTCACACTGCTTCAGATTTTCATGTTTCAACAATGCCTTTAGATTTTTCAATCACTAAAAACGTAGCAGGTTTAATGCTAGCATCGTTATTATTGTTCTTAGGATTTACAGCATTAGCAAAAACATATAAAAACGGACCAAACGCTTTACCAAAAGGTATCGCAAGAGGATTAGAACCATTAGTTATTTATGTTCGTGACGAAATGGCAAAACCAAACATCGGTCATAAATACAAACAATTTATGCCGTATTTATTATCTGTTTTCTTCCTTATTTTCTTATTGAACTTATTAGGATTAACTCCTCTAGGATTAAACGTTACAGGTAATATTTCAGTAACTGTTTGTTTAGCTTTATTTACGTTTTTATATGTAAACATAAGTGCAAACAAAGATTATTGGAAACACATTTTCTGGATGCCGGGTGTACCAGTTCCAATGAAAATTGTTTTAGCACCAATCGAGGTTTTAGGAATGTTTACAAAACCATTCTCATTATTAATTCGTTTGTTTGCTAACATTACTGCAGGTCACTCGGTAGTTATGGGATTAATCGCAGTTGCATACATAATGCAAGAAGCTTTATCAACGCCAGGAGCAATTGGTATTTCTTTCTTCTTAACGTTGTTCTTAACATTCTTGGAAATTTTAGTAGCTTTCTTACAAGCATTCATTTTCACAATGTTATCATCATTATTTATTGGTTCTGCTGTTCAAGAGCACGATCACCACTAAGATTTAGATTTTAAAAAGAGTAAATAAAAATTTTGTTTAATTATATATAATTCATTTATCATGACAATCCCAACTATTATTGGTGCAGGTTTAATCGTAATCGGAGCTGGTTACGGTTTAGGAAAAATTGGTTCTTCTGCAATGGACGCTATCGCTCGTCAACCAGAAGCTGCTGGAAAAATCCAAACTGCTATGATTATTATTGGTGCATTATTAGAAGGTTTAGCATTCGGTGCTTTAATCTTAGGTAATAACTAATATTCAAAATTAACAATATCTGTAACGGTTGGTTACAGATATTGTTTAATTAAACAAGAAAATTAAAAGTAAATAAGTATTAAAATTATAAATAGATATAATGGATAAGTTAATTCATGATTTTAGTTTCGGATTATTCTTCTGGCAAGCAATTATTTTAATTGTAATTATTTTCATCTTAGGGAAATTTGCTTGGAAACCAATCGTAAATGCTTTAGAAGCTCGTGAAGAAGGTATTGCTGACGCTTTAGCTGCAGCTGAAAATGCAAAAAGAGATTTAGCAAATTTAAAATCAGATAACGAAAAATTATTAGCAGAAGCTCGTGCAGAACGTGACGCTATGTTAAATGATGCTCGTATAATGAAAGAACAAATGGTTGCTGAAGCAAAAACAGAAGCTCAAGAACAAGGAGCTAAAATGATTGCTCAAGCTCAGGCTACAATCGAAGCTGAGAAAAATGCAGCAATGGCTGAAATCAAAAACCAAGTTTCTTCATTATCATTAGATATCGCAGAAAAGTTATTAAAAGACCAATTATCTAACAAAGAAGCTCAAGAGAAATTAGTAGCTAAAATGTTAGAAGAAGTTAAATTAAACTAATATAATCGTTATGACAGGTACAAGAGCAGCGATTAGATATGCGAAAGCAATCCTTGAAGTGTCAAACGCAAAAGGAAACGCAGCAGTTGTTAGCGAAGATATGGCTACAATAGCACAAGCGATTTCTGAAAGTAAAGAATTAAAATCTTTTTTAACAAATCCGATTATTAAAGGAAGTGTAAAATTAAGTGCTTTACTTGAAGTGTTTGCCTCTGCAAATGAAGATACAAAATCTTTATTTGAAGTGCTTTTACAAAATAAAAGATTTGATATTTTAGAAGCTATAACCCTACAATTTAAAAAATTGTATGACGAAATGAACGGAGTTCAAGTTGCTTATGTAACTACTGCAACAGCATTAACTCCAGTAATAGAAGCACAAGTTTTAGCTAAAATCAAAGAATTATCAGCAAAAGAAGTTACGCTTGTTAATAAAGTAAATCCAGAAATTATTGGTGGTTTCATCATCAGAATTGGAGATATTCAATACAACGGATCTATTGCAGATAAGTTAAGTCAATTAAAGAGAGAGTTTACAAATTAAAATCACCACACGTTTCGACGTGATTAAATAAAAATCAAAATGGCAGAAATTAAACCTGCTGAAATTTCAGCAATTTTAAAGAAACAGTTATCTGGTTTTGGATCTGAGGCTTCAGTTGAAGAAGTAGGAACAGTACTTGAAGTAGGAGATGGTATTGCTCGTGTTCACGGATTAGCTAACGCTCAATACGGAGAGTTAGTACAATTCGAAAATGGATTAGAAGCATTAGTACAAAACTTAGAAGAAGACAACGTTGGTGTTGTATTATTAGGTGCTTCAACAGGAGTTAGAGAAGGATCTATCGTAAAAAGAACAGGTCGTATCGCATCACTTAAAGTAGGTGAGCAAATGGTAGGACGTATTGTTAATACTTTAGGTCAACCAATCGATGGTAAAGGGGCAATCGGAGGTGATTTATACGAAATGCCTTTAGAAAGAAAAGCACCTGGTGTTATCTTCCGTCAACCAGTAACAGAACCATTACAAACAGGTATCAAAGCAATCGATGCGATGATTCCAGTTGGACGTGGACAACGTGAGTTAGTAATTGGTGACCGTCAAACAGGAAAAACTACTGTTTGTATCGATACCATTTTGAATCAAAAAGAATTCTATGATGCAGGTAAACCTGTTTACTGTATCTATGTAGCTGTCGGACAAAAAGCTTCTACTGTAGCTGGAATTGCTAAAACATTAGAAGAAAAAGGTGCAATGGCATATACAATCATCGTAGCTGCAAACGCTTCTGACCCTGCTCCAATGCAAGTTTATGCTCCAATGGCAGGTGCTGCAATCGGAGAATATTTCCGTGATTCAGGTCGTCCAGCATTAATCATTTATGATGATTTATCTAAACAAGCGGTTGCTTACCGTGAAATGTCGTTAATCTTACGTCGTCCACCAGGACGTGAAGCGTACCCTGGAGACGTTTTCTACCTTCACTCTCGTTTATTAGAGCGTGCTGCTAGAATCATCGGAGATGACGAAATCGCTAAAAACATGAACGATTTACCAGAATCAATGAAAGGTATCGTAAAAGGTGGTGGTTCTTTAACTGCTTTACCAATTATCGAAACTCAAGCTGGTGACGTTTCTGCATATATCCCAACAAACGTAATTTCGATTACTGATGGTCAGATCTTCTTAGAATCAGATTTATTCAACGCAGGTGTTCGTCCAGCAATCAACGTAGGTATTTCTGTATCTCGTGTTGGAGGTAACGCTCAGATTAAATCAATGAAAAAAGTATCTGGAACATTAAAATTAGATCAAGCGCAGTTCCGTGAATTAGAGGCATTCTCTAAATTTGGTTCTGACTTAGATACAGCTACATTAAACGTAATTGAAAAAGGTAAACGTAACGTTGAAATCTTAAAACAATCGGTAAATGATCCGTATTCAGTTGAAGATCAAGTTGCGATTATCTATGCAGGTTCTAAAAACTTGTTAAGAAACGTTCCTGTAGAGAAAGTTAAAGAATTCGAGAAAGAATACTTACAAGTATTAAAATTATCTCACAAAGATACTTTAGCTGCTTTAAAAGCTGGAAACTTATCAGATGAAGCTACTGCTACTTTAGAAAAAGTTGCTAAAGAAGTTTCTTCAAAATATTAATCATATCAATTTAGAAAGAAGTTGATTCAGCTTCTTTCTAAATTTAATTTCTAAGAACACCAATGGCAAATCTTAAAGAAATTCGTATACGAATTGGTTCTATTTCATCGACGATGCAAATTACATCGGCAATGAAAATGGTTTCTGCTGCGAAATTAAAGAAAGCGCAAGACGCAATTACTGCTATGCGCCCTTACGCTGAGAAGTTAACTGAATTAATTCAAAATATTAGCGCAACTTTAGAAGGAGATGCTTCTGGAGTTTATGCTGAACAAAGAGAGGTTAATAAAGTTTTAGTAGTAGTTGTTACATCTAACAGAGGTTTATGTGGTGCTTTTAATGCAAACGTTATTAAAGCAACTCGTAACTTAATTGATTTAACTTATGCTGGTAAACAAGTTGATGTTATTACAATTGGTAAAAAAGGATTTGATGCTTTTAGTAAAAATACTAATGTTATTGCTAACAATAGTAATTTATTTGATGCGTTAACTTTTAATAATACAGCTGAAATTGCTCAACGTATTATGGATGCTTTCGTAGAAGGTACTTATGATAAAGTTGAAGTAATTTACAACCAATTTAAAAACGCAGCTACTCAGATTGTACAGGTAGAACAATTCTTACCTTTATTACCAGTAGTAAACGAAAAGGCTGCAACTTCTGATTATATTTTTGAGCCATCTAAAGAAGAAATTATTTTAAACTTAATTCCAACTTCTTTAAAAACTCAATTATTTAAAGCAGTTTTAGATTCTAATGCTTCTGAGCACGGTGCACGTATGACAGCAATGCATAAAGCAACCGATAACGCTAAAGACTTAAGAGACGATTTGAAATTAACTTACAACAAAGCGCGTCAAGCGGCAATTACAAACGAAATTTTGGAAATTGTTGGTGGTGCAGAAGCTTTAAAAAGTTAATCATTCGACTTAAAAATATATTAAAAAACCTTATCCATTCGATAAGGTTTTTTTGTCTTTATATACTTTTCTGAAAAGCTCTTCGAGGTGAGCCATCGTTGACATAAATGATTCCACAATAGGTAAAGCCTATTTTTTTAAAGTAGTTTTGCATTGGGATATTATTTTCGTGTGTATCTACTTTGATGTTATTAATCTCAGAAAAACAAAAATCAAAACACGCATCTGCAATTCCTTTAATTCTTCCGGATGATGCTAATCTATGAATAACACCATAAGCTTCGTTATTAAGCCAATTTCCATCCTTTATTAATTGATAGGTCGGTTCTGGATTATTACCTTTTAAAAAGCAAAAATAACCTTCAATTTCTCCATTGTTTACAATTACAAAACCATAATTTTGTTCCATGTCTTTTAATATAATTTCTTCTGACGGATAACCATTAATCCATTGCGTTGTATTTCCGTTAGCAAGCATTATTTGCTTAGCAAGTTCAATTACATTTAGAATTGATTTGAGATCAGAAACTGAAGCTAATTTGACTTTCATAATAAGAAAATGAATTAAATAAATGAAAAACAAACATAAAAAAAACACGAGTAAAACTCGTGTTTAAAAGTAATTATTTTTCAGTTCGTCGCTCAAGTTCTGCTTGAAATTCTTCCATTACAGGCTTTACCGTACTTTCTGGCAAATCTTCAATTCGAATATACATCAAACCATCAACTGAGTTATTAAACAATGGATCAACATTAAATGCAACAACACGAGCGTTTTGCTTAATATATTTTTTAATTAATACTGGTAAGCGCAAATTTCCTGGTTCAACCTCATCGATAATCTTATCAAACTTATTTAAATCGGCTTCTGTTTCATTGAACACAAAGTCTTTATCTGCATCTTTTAGTTTTACTTTATATTCCATCTTAGGTCGAATATATTGTGCTATATAAGGGTCATAATAATGAGATTTCATAAACTCAATCATCAACGATTTAGAGAAATCCGTAAATTGATTACTAATACTCACACCACCAATCAAAAATTTATGCTGAGGATAACGTAAAGTTGTATGAACGATACCTTTCCATAACAAAAATAAAGGCATAGGTTTTTGCTGATAATCTGGAACAATAAATGCACGTCCCATTTCAATAGACTCTGACATCATTTTATGTAATTCAGGTTCAAACTTGAAAAGTTCTTGCATGTAAAAACCGTCAATACCATATTTCTCAAAAATTTCAGAACCTAATCCCATGCGATATGCACCAGCTACACGTTGTTGATCTTCATCCCATAAAAACATGTGATAATAATAACGATCAAACTTATCTAAATCAATGGATTCATTTGTACCTTCTCCAATTTCACGAAACGTAATTTCGCGTAAACGTCCAATTTCGTGTAAAATATTTGGAATTTTTTCTGCTTGGACAAAAAACACTTCATAACTTTTACTTTGAAGAAATCTATTTTCAGCTACATTTTCACGAAGCTTCGCAATTTCTTCAAGTATTTTATCTTGATTTGCAGCACGAGCAATCTGTTTAGGTTTTGTCTCAGAAGTTTTTGTTAACATATCAAGATTAATCGATCCTAATAATTTTTTCTCGTCTTGTTCGTTAAACGATTTTGACAAAATATAGGTTTTCTTACGTAAAAAATCAGTGTATTGTTCTAACGTTTCTTTATGTTCATTTTGCTCGTTTACAGAAATTGGTTTACCAATTCGAATTTTGATAACTTTTTTTCTTTGAGTAAGTAATTCAGATGGCAACTTTAATGTTCTTAAAACAGGACTCATTTTAGCTAGCCAATAAAACAATTTACTATTTTTGGTATGAAAATAAATAGGCACTACAGGAACATTTGCCTTTTGAACAATTTTCATCGCCGTCGGTTCCCAAGGTTTATCAATCATGATGCTACCATCTTCAATGGTGGAAACTTCTCCGGCTGGAAAAATACCTAAAGGTCTACCATCACTTAAATGACGTAAAGTTTCTTTTAATCCTAAAACACTAGATTTTACATCTTTCAAATCATCAAACGGATTGACAGGCATAATAACAGGTTTTAGTGGTTCTATTTCTTGAAGTAAAAAATTAGCAATAATTTTAAATTCAGGATCATGAGCTAGCATGATTTTCATCAATAAAATGCCATCTAAACCACCAAGAGGATGATTAGAAACCGTTATATAAGGTCCTGTTTTAGGTAAACGCTTCAAGTCATCTGCGGGAATATCATAAGTAACATTTAATTCTTTGACTAACTTGTCCAGAAAAACAAGCGCATCTTTATCGTACGTTTTAGTATAAATCTTATTTAATTTTGAAATGCGCGTTGCTTTCATAAAAACCCATCCAATGAACGAACCGAACGAACCGAATTTATCGACTTTTATAGCTTTTGCGACTTGTTTTGCATTTACAATTTGCATTGGTAAAATGTAAGAAATTAAGTGGCAAAGATACAAAAGTTATGTTAAGGTTTTTGATCAGAATGTAACTTTAAGCCATATTTACACATTTAAAAAAATAACGATTAACTATATGAACATTTTTAAAACAAATAGGTTCATATAAATTGTTTATTTTTGAATATTTAAAATTCGAAAATGAAAATACTATCTTATAATGTAAATGGAATTCGAGCTGCAATTACTAAAGGTTTTTTAGATTGGTTACAAGCAGCAAATCCGGATGTGATTTGTCTTCAAGAAATTAAAGCACAAGAAAATCAAATTCCGGTCGATGAAATATCGGCAGCAGGTTACCCGTTTCAATATTATTATCCAGCACAGAAAAAAGGTTATAGCGGCGTAGCAATTCTTTCTAAAATAAAACCTAAACAAGTTGTTTTCGGTACAGGAATAGATCATATGGATTTTGAAGGAAGAAATTTACGTGCTGATTTTGAAAGTGTTTCAATTATGTCACTTTATCTTCCTTCGGGAACAAACATCGACCGATTGGATTATAAATTTCAATATATGGATGAGTTTCAAGAATACATTTCTAACTTGAAAAAAGAAATTCCAAATTTGATTATTGGTGGAGATTATAATATTTGTCACGAAGCAATCGATATTCACGATCCGATTAGAAATGCAAAAGTTTCTGGCTTTTTACCTGAAGAACGAAAATGGTTAGATGGATTTATGAAAAATGGATTTTTAGACACTTTTAGAATGCTAAATCCTGAGCCTCATAATTACAGTTGGTGGAGTTATCGCGCAAATGCAAGAAATAACAATAAAGGTTGGCGCATTGACTACCTGTTGGCAACAGAAAATATGAAAGAAAGAATTAAACGTGCTTACATTTTACCAGAAGCAAAACATTCAGACCACTGCCCTATTGGATTAGAAATTGAATAAAATACAACCACTTATGATAAAAAAAATCATTTTAGCTTCTCTTTGTGTGACATTATTTTCATCTTGTGTAACGCGTCGATTATATAACGAACTAGATGCACAATTAAAAGATTGCACAGAAGAACGCAATCGATTGTTATCCGAATCAGAAGCTTTACGAAATGAATCTCTTCAATTAGAAAATTCATTAAACAATTCAGAAAGAATGCTAGCTGCTGCAATTGTAGAACGCGATCGATTACAAATCGAATATGATCAACTTGCTAAAAGCTATAAAACATTAGAAAAAAATAGCGATGCTGCAATCAAAGCAGAAATTGATCGTTTAAACAGATTAAAATCAGAGTTAAACGAAAAGTCAACTCGTGTTAACGAACTAGAAAACAAACTTGCTGCTCAAGATGCAAACTTAAAACGATTAAAAGATTCGTTATCAAAAGCATTATATGCCTTTGAAGGAAAAGGTTTGACTGTGGAAATGAAAAACGGAAAAGTGTATGTTTCTATGGAAAATAAATTACTTTTTAATTCAGGAAGTTGGGCTGTAAATAAAGAAGGTAAAATAGCAGTAGAAGAACTTGGAAAAGTTTTGGCTCAAAATCCAGATATTTCAATTTTAATTGAAGGCCACACAGATAATGACAGAGTTATCTGGAACCTTGGTGGCGGAATCGAATCGAATTGGGATTTATCTACCAAACGAGCGACAACAATTGTGAATATTTTAGAAAATAATCCGAATATTGACAAGAAAAACTTAACAGCTGCTGGCCGTAGTGAATTTGCACCAATTTCGTCAAACGCAACAACTGAAGGAAAAGCCAAAAACAGACGTATTGAAGTTATTTTAACACCAAAGCTAGATGAAATATCTAAAATGTTAAACGAAATTTAATATATTTACAGGGAAGCTACTAAATGGCTTCCCTTTTTTATGACGAAATATAAAAGATATATTATTGAATTTTTTGGTTTATCTATATTGATGACTGCCGCAATGTATTATTTCAATGATCAGGATTTAATTTCATCTTTGCTCATAAGTTTACCTACATCATTGTTGACTGTCTTAAATAAATTCTATTTAGACAAAAAAACATTAAAAAAGAAAAACAGTCAAAAAGCTTAGATTTTATTTAAGAATATTTAAAATCAATTCTCATATTTTTGTGTAATTATTTTCTTTTTAATGGACATTATAGATAACAATTTACAAAGTCAAATTTACGCTTACGGATTACAATTTATAGAAACTCTTGGTTTCAGTACAAACATGGCTCATGTTTTAAATTCATTAATCCTACTACTTTTATTAGCCTTAATATTATATGCAATCGATTTTTTATTGCGAAAAATTTTAATGTTAGTTTTAATAAAAACAATAAGAAGAAGCAAAACAAGAATTGATGATTATTTAATTCGTAACGGTGTTCTAAAATACGCAACGCATTTAATTCCTTTATTAATTGCACGTCAAGCACTACCTTTTATTTTTACAGGTTTTGAGAAAACAACAGATTTTGCATTACTGGTTGTTGATGCGTTACTAACCATAACAATTACCCTTGTTATAAATGCCGGTTTCAAAACATTCAAAGATGTTCTTGCTGGCAAAAAACGATTTGCGGACAA
The DNA here is from genome assembly GCF_013389595.1 of Flavobacterium sp. I3-2. Taxonomy (NCBI): domain Bacteria; kingdom Pseudomonadati; phylum Bacteroidota; class Flavobacteriia; order Flavobacteriales; family Flavobacteriaceae; genus Flavobacterium; species Flavobacterium sp. I3-2. Next base: position 1,254,053 of record NZ_CP058306.1, on the reverse strand, counting down.
ACCTTTAGATAGTTATTTTCAGGTTGTAACCATCATACTTTACACCATTTGTGGCATCATTTTATTTTCTGAAATTACAGGAAAAAGTCCAACAGGATTATTAACTGCTTTAGGAGCCGCGTCAGCAATTGTGATATTAGTTTTTAAAGATACCATTTTAGGATTTGTTGCTAGTATCCAAGTTTCATCAAATGATATGATTCGCGTAGGTGATTGGATTGAAATGTCTAAATACGGTGCTGATGGTACGGTTTTACAAATAAATCTAAATACCGTAAAAGTTCAGAATTTCGACAAAACGGTAACTACCATTCCAACGTATGCCTTGATTAGTGATTCGTTTCGAAATTTTCGTACGATGCAAAAATCAGGTGGACGAAGAATCAAACGTTCGATTAACATCAAGATGGGTTCAATTCGATTTTTAGAACCTGAAGAAATCAATGATTTAAAACGCATCAAACTTTTAAAATCATACATCATCGAACGCGAAAAAGAAATTGCCGAATTCAATCGCACCCACGTTGATGACCCCACCATGTTGGTTAACGGTAGAAGAATGACTAACATTGGCTTGTTTAGAGAATATCTAAAACGCTATTTACTTAACAATCCTAAAATTCACAAGCAATTTCATTTAATGGTTCGACACATGCAACCAACCGAACACGGTTTACCAATTGAATTATATGCGTTTACAACCACAACCGAATGGCCGGTTTACGAGGGAATTATGGCAGACATCTTTGACCACGCCTTGGCATCAATTTCATTCTTCCATTTGGAATTATTTGAACTACCTTCATCAACCGATTTTCAGGAGTTTTTAATCGCTCAACATAACGAAACAAAAAAGCAATCTCATTAAAGATTGCTTTTTTGTTTATTTTCTTCTTAAAAAAGTTTCAAGTAAAAAAATTGTAGAACTATCATGATTGCCGATATTTCCAGTTTTAAATTCCTCTGCAATATTTTCGGCTAATTTTTTACCGTACTCAACACCAAATTGATCAAAACTATAAATATTCCAAATCACTCCTTGAACAAACGTTTTGTGTTCATACATTACTAAAAACGAACCCAATGTTTTAGGCGTTAATTTTTGAATTAAAATTGTATTTGAAGGTCTATTGCCTCTAAAAGATTTAAACGCTGCATTTTGATCATTTTCGCTATTTTCTGCAAATATTCCTCCGTCTTTACCATTCATCAAAGCTTCGGTTTGTGCAAAAAAGTTTGCCATCAACAAATCGTGCAATTCCGATTTTTGGAAAGGTTCGATAAATCCGACAAAATCCGTTGGGATAATTTTCGTTCCTTGATGAAATAGCTGAAAAAAGGCATGTTGCGAGTTGGTTCCAACTTCACCCCAAATAATAGTTCCGGTTTCGTAATTTACTGGAAATCCTTCACGATTGATGTTTTTCCCATTGCTTTCCATAATTACTTGTTGTAAATAACTTGGAACTGATTTCATACAATCTGCATAAGGAACGACAGCTTCGGTTTCAAATCCAAAAAAGTTGTTGTACCAAATTGAAAGCAAAGCCAATACAACCGGAATGTTTTGATCAAAAGAAGATGTTCTAAAATGTTGATCCATTTCATGAGCACCATCCAACAATTGTTTAAAATTAGTAAAACCTAAATTCAAACTAATAGATAATCCAACAGCACTCCATAAAGAGAACCTTCCTCCTACCCAATCCCACATCGGGAAAATATTTTCAGGATGAATTCCGAATGCAATTGACTTTTCAATATTTGATGAAACAGCAACTAAATGCTTTGCGGTATTCATTCCGTTTGACAACAACCAGTTTCTAACAATTTCAGCATTTTTCAAAGTTTCAATCGTTCCGAATGATTTAGAAACTAAAATAACCAAAGTGGTTTCTGGATTTAGACTTTTAAGTTTTCTAGAAATTGTATCGCTATCGATATTTGAAATGAAATGAGAATTTAGATGATTTTTATAATCCACTAAAGCTTCAACCACCATTTTAGGTCCTAAATCAGATCCACCAATACCTAGATTGATTACATCTGTAAAAGGTTTTCCTGTTGATCCAACTAATTCACCATTTATAATTTGATTTGAAAAAGTTTCTATCTTGTATAATGTTTCAGAAACTTCATCATTTAAATTACTATTACGTAAAGCAGTGTGCAAAACGGCACGTTTTTCTGTTTCATTTATTTCTTTGCCCGAAAACATAGCTTCAATCGCTTTATCTAAAGAAACTTCTTTTGCCAAGTCGACCAATAACTTAATTGTTCTTTCGGAAATTCTATTTTTAGAAAAATCCAAAATAAAATCATTCCATTTAACGTGAAATTTTTGCGCTCTTTCAGAATCTTCTGCAAACAAATCTTGCATCTTAACAAATTGCAAATCAAAAAAATGATCTCGTAAGTTTTGCCAAGCCAAAGTTCCTGTTGGATTGAGTTTTTCAAGCATGTTATTTTTTAAATTTTTGGTTTAATTTAATATCTAAATCTTGTTTTATTGGTTTAATATATTCTAAATATTTAGGTAAATCATTTTTATCCATTGGCTCAGAAACTGGCAATTGTTGCTTTAATGGATCAACCTGAACACCATTTTTCCAAAAGCGATAACAAACGTGTGGACCTGTTGCTAAACCAGTACTTCCGACTTTTCCGATGGTTTGACCTTGTTGTACAAACTGGCCTTTACGCACTAATATTTTGGACATGTGTAAATATTGTGTCGAATAAATTCCGTCGTGTTTTATTTTAACAAAATTTCCATTTCCAGATGTATATCCTGTTTGAATAACGGTTCCTGATGCTGTTGCCATAATTGGTGTTCCTTGAGGTGCTGCGTAATCTGTACCATTATGCGCTTTAAATTTTTTCTGAACCGGATGAAAACGATTTTTTGAAAATTTTGATGTAATCTGAAAATATTTCAAGGGTGCTTTTAAAAACATTGTTCGCATTTGTTTACCTTCTTCATCATAAAAATCAGGATCTGAATGGCCCGATTTTGCATATGGAAATCCGTAAACATCTTTGCCTTTATATTCAAAATAAGCTCCTAAAATTTCTTCTGTTCCAATATAAATCGAATCATTAATATATTTTTCGGTAACTGATAATGCAAATTTATCACCTTTCTTGAATTTAAAAAAATCGATGGACCAAGCAAATGATTTGGCAAGTTTATGAGCCAAACCAGCATCTAATCCTTCTCGAGCAATTGAGCTAGAAAGTGATCCGTCAATTTCTCCTGCAATCGTACGTGTTTTATAAGTTACCGGATAATTTACTGTATAAGCTTTTGTTGAATCTCTAAAATCAATTACATTAAAACCCATCTTATCGGGTTCATAAATCAGCACTTCTAATTTAGGTGGATCCGATTTACTTTTCAATAAAGTTAAAACATTACCAGCTTTGATCTTGGCAATATTAAACGAATCCTTTACTTTTTCGGCAATAATATGAATATCGGTTGCGTCAAAATTGTGACGCCCAAGAATCAATCCTAAATTATCACCTCTTTTAATGGTATCGCGTTCTACACGGTAGTTATTCAACTCAAATCCAAAACCATATTCGGTTTTTACAATTTCAGTTGAATCAATTAGGATTTCTTCGTTGTCAATTTCTTTATTCTTTGAACATGAAAACAACAAAAAAACAGAAAAAACAAATAGGTACTTAAAATAACTCATTTTCTTTTACATACAATCTTTCCCCCAATTATCTAATTCTTCTTGTGTCCATAATTCGGGAAAGAAAATTCTTCTTTGGTATTGTGGTAACATGTATTTTTTCCAGTCGCTTCCACCAGTTGCTTCTTGTGGACCGGACTCGCTTTCAATGTATTTTTTAGCTGCATTAAAATGTCCCATTACCCAAGTAATATTTACAGTTTTATCGTAATGTCTCATCGCTACTCTTAATTCTTGATTTTGCTGATCAGCTTCAGGTAATTTTTTGAAAATTCTCCAAAGATTTATGGTATTATATTTTTCCATAAACTCAATAAATTCTTTTTTGTATTTTCTTTCGAATTCATTTATCAAATACGATTTTTTACCTGTTTTATAATCTTTACCTGCAGCTTGCCAATACAAATGTTCAAAGGCATGTTCGTAAGGTGTATTTCTATCAATGTTTTCGCGATAGCGTACATCGATTAAATTAATTAAATCTGTAGAAGCAAATTCAATTAAGCGATATTGTGCGCTCTGAAAACCACTTGCTGGAGTTAAAGTATTTCGGAATTTTAGATATTGTTGAACTTCCATTCCATCGCCCATAATGTCAAAAGATGTGGTAAGCATATCAAAATAACGCGTGATTCTGTCCATACGTTCTGTAAAGAAAGTTGTCGTAATATTTTCATTATGACAAATTTGTTCCATTTCCCACAGAATCATCTTAAACAACAATTCGTTTACTTGATGATACATGATAAAAACCATTTCGTCAGGTAAAGTCGAACGTTGAATTTGAAGATTTAAAAGTGCATCTGTTTGAATGTAATCCCAATATGTAATTGGTTTTTGCCACAAAAGCCCTTCTAAATGTGTGTCTATTTTTTGATCTATTGCTTTAAACTTTTGATCTAATGCGTCTAATTTTTCTTGAGTTCTAGTAGTTATTTCCATTATTTTTTGAAAACTATATTATGTTTTAAACCGCTGTAATTAATCAATTCGGCTTTTAAAGAACCAACTAGTAAACTAGCTTGAATTTTAAGTGGGATTTTATTCTCGTCATCTGAAACCCACATAGTTAAACTTTCATCTTCTTTAAAAACACGTCCAGATTGCACATAAGGTCTGAATTTAAGTGCGTTTATTTTGCCAAATTTAGTCTTAATTTCTTCTTTGCCTAAGAATTTTAATTTAAATTTATAAATTTCATCATCAAAAAACATATCTATTTGAATAGTTTCACCCTTTTTTAAAGTATTTATACTTGGATGATTTCTCAAATGATAAAATGAAGAAACAATATCTTGTGCATTAGCAGTTATACTAAATGTGTTTTCGTTTTTGTTTTTATAATCTTTTACCAAAACTGTTTTTTTGTCTTGATCAAAAAAACCTTCTTGATTTTTTTTGTAGCCGCCTTCATCAATTTTTCTGATAAATCGATAAGGTTTACCGCTTACTTTATCAAAATAACTTTGATAATCATCTTCAACTTTAAATAATTTTTTTGTGATTCCAGTAGTATATCCAAACCCTTTTGCGTGATATACGCTTTTGCCATTATATGTTGTAGAAGTCAGATTTAAAGTTGCCTCACCAGCATTTATTAAACCATACGAAATTCGAAATTTGAAAGATTCACCTGCTTGATAAGCCGATTCTTGAGCAAATGAAAACCAATTAGTTAGAAGTAACAAAAAGATCCATAAAATATTTTTCATAACAATTTATTTTTTTTACAGTTTTTTAAAAGCAATTTCTATTCCAAATATAAAACAAAAAAACCTAGCCATTTACATGACTAAGTTTTTATGCTATTAACCAACCAAAAAACTATAAATTATGAAAAATTTATTACAGAAACGAGGCTTATGACGACCTCATTTTTGCGAGTGCAAAGGTATATTAATTTTTATCCGATAAAAACCAATATTCTTTATTTAACATATATTTAACTCTAATACTTTTAATTGATTATTTTAATACTTTTTTATAAAGTACCTCTTAACTCTTGCTCTCTCTCGATTGATTCAAATAAAGCTTTGAAATTTCCAGCACCAAAACCACGAGCACCCATTCTTTGAATAATTTCGAAGAATAATGTTGGACGATCTTCTACTGGTTTAGTGAAAATTTGTAATAAGTAACCTTCTTCATCGGCATCAATCATGATACCTAATTTTTGTAACTCTTTGATATCTTCTTGGAATTTATCCATGTGATCTTTTAAACGATCAGGAATCGCATCGTAATAAGCTTGTGGTGGTGTAGATAAAAACTCAACTCCACGAGCTTTCATTTCAGCAACTGTAGAAATAATATCATCAGTCGCAACTGCAATATGTTGAACACCTTCTCCTTCGTAGAAATCTAAATATTCTTCGATTTGAGAACGCTTTTTACCTTCAGCTGGCTCGTTGATTGGGAATTTAATTCTTCCGTTACCGTTAGCCATAACTTTAGACATTAATGCAGAATATTCAGTTGTAATTTGCTTGTCATCAAATGATAAGAAATTAACAAATCCCATTACATCTTCAAACCATTTTACCCATTCGTTCATTTTATTCCAACCTACGTTTCCAACCATGTGGTCAACATATTTTAAACCAACTGAAGTTGGGTTGTAGTCAGATTTCCATTCTTTATAACCTGGCATGAATAAACCATTGTAATTTTTACGTTCTGTAAACATAAAAACAGTTTCACCGTAAGCGTAAATTCCAGCTTGAACGATTTCTCCGTTTTCATCTGAAGTTACTGTTGGCTCCATGAAAGATTTTGCTCCACGTTTGATTGTTTCTTCATAAGAATAACGAGCGTCATCAACCCACATTGCAACCACTTTTACTCCGTCTCCGTGTTTTTTCACGTGCTCTCCAATTGGAGAATCAGAGTTCAAAGCCGTAGTTAAAACAATACGAATTTTATCTTGTTTGATTACGTAAGAAGCTCTATCGCGCATCCCAGTTTCTAATCCTGCATAGGCATGAGATTGAAAACCGAAAGCAGTTTTGTAAAAATGAGCTGCTTGCTTTGCATTTCCTACATAAAATTCTACGTAGTCAGTTCCTAAAATTGGTAAGAAGTCTTGAGCTCCTTCAAATATTTTTTCTAATCCGAATTCAACAGATTTTAATTCTTGTGCCATGGTATTTTGTGTTTGTTGTTGTTATATTAATCTAACCAAGATTGGTAATATTGTTCGTCTGCAATTTTCATTGCTTCTTCTGTAACCATTAAAGGTTTAAAAGTGTCGACCATTACAGCTAATTCTTCAGTTCGTGCTTTTCCGATACTTTTTTCCATTGTTCCTGGGTGTGGTCCGTGAGGAATTCCGGCAGGATGTAATGAAATGTGTCCTGGAGCAATATCTTTACGGCTCATAAAATCACCATCAACATAATATAAAACTTCGTCAGAATCTATGTTACTGTGATTGTAAGGCGCAGGAATTGCATCTGGATGATAATCATACATTCTTGGTACAAAAGAGCAAACTACGAAAGCATCTGATTCGAAAGTTTGATGTACCGGAGGCGGTTGGTGAATACTTCCTGTAATAGGTTCGAAATCGTGAATTGAAAAGGCATACGGAAAGTTATAACCATCATAACCAATTACATCGAATGGATGTGTTGCATAAACCATTTCGAAAATTTCGTCTTGTTTTTTTACCTTGATTACAAAATCTCCTTTTTCATCATACGTTTCTAAAACTTCTGGTCTTCTAATGTCGCGTTCGCAAAATGGCGAATGTTCTAATAATTGACCAAACCAGTTACGGTATCGTTTAGGAGTATAAATCGGACGACGAGATTCAACAATAAACAAACGGTTGTCTTCAGTATCAAAATCAATTTTATAAATAATTCCGCGCGGAACTAATAAGTAATCACCATATTTGAAATCTAAATTTCCTAACATGGTTCTTAAAGTTCCTGTTCCTTTATGTATGAAAATTAACTCGTCTGAATCTGTATTTTTGTAAAAATAATCTTGCGTTTTGTTTGTTGGCGCTGCTAAAACAATTGATAAATCACTGTTAGTTAAAACGGCTTTACGGCTTTCTAAATAGTCTGGTGTTTGTGGCACTTGAAAACCTCTTAAACGATACGACTGAATATTATTAGCCTTAGCAATTTTAGGTGCAACGCTGTATTGTTTACGAATTTCTTTGACCTGTGTAGGTCTGTGTTCGTGGTATGAGTTTGTAGACATTCCGTCAAAACCTATTGTTCCGAACAATTGCTCGTAGTAAAAATCTCCGTTTGGTTTACGGAAAATAGTATGACGTTTTGGTGGAATTTGTCCTAGTTTATGATATAGTGGCATAACCGATTATTTACTTTGTTAATAATACTTTTCAATTTGCTCAATACTATTTCACTCAGGATTTCTCTTGATTAAGTACTTAAGTAAATTTAATAAACCGTCCCATTGTTTCATAAAAACAAATATAGAGATATTTTATTATTATTAAAATCGAAGCTGATATTTTATAGAAAAAATTATATTTATTTAAAATACTACTAAAACCAAAATCCAACACTTAAATTGTAAAAGTATTTCTTTGTTTCTGGTGACCAACTATATTTCAATTCAATAGGTCCAATTATGGTTTGATAACCGTAACCAATTGCGTATCCTGTAAATTGAGGTTTTTTAGTCCATTCTGAATTTTCAAAAATGCTTCGACCAATGTTTGCGTAATTTCCAGAGAAATTAATGTGATTTCGTTTAAATATTTCATAATCAATACGGAATTGACCTCTAATGTATGAATCATCAAAAACACTTAGAAAATTATACCCATAAAAAGGCTTGACATTTGCAAACGGTTCAAATCCATTTCCTCCAAAAAAGTATTTAAAAAAAGTCGATGGTTCACTATTAAATGTAATTCCCATATCAAATTTAACTTCAACACTTAATTTTTTATAAAAAGTTTTTACCATTCCAATCTCGGCATTAAACTGTGAAAAGTTGTTGAAATTATTGTTGTAATCTGATGAATGAAAATAGTTTTTATATTCAGCTGCAAACAAAACTCCCTTTCGAGGAAAATATTTATTGTCATAGGTGTCAAATAAAACGTTTCCGTAAGCACCTAAATAATGGCTTTTATCCAACCATGGTCGGTCAATATTCAAATTAGAAATATCAATTTGATTGAATCTATGTTCAAGTCCAACACCGATTAAAAAACGTTCAGAATAATAGGTCTGAAAATACAATCTATTTGTAAAGTCTAAATAATCTAAGTTTAAAGCAACAGGAATGGCAGTTCTGAAAATACCTTCTGAAGTAATTGGGTCTTCAATATTTCTTTTTAATGTAGTCATTTTCGATTGAATTCCGATACTCCATAAATATCCATTATCAATAAAGTAATTGAAATTATATCTCGAATTATCGCCCAAACCAAAATCAAGCGAAGCAACATCATTTCTAAAAAGCAATTTCTTTTGTGTTACATTTATTAAAATGGCACTTTTGAATAAATTGTCAAAATGCAAACCGAATTTCAAATAACGTCTGACATCATTTTCTTTTAAGTTCAAAACAAGAACATCGCAATTTTCTTCATCACTTTCAAATTCATACGAAATTGCTTTAAAGTTTTGCGTTGCATTTAAGTTGTCAATCCCTGAACTAAAATTGTCATAACTAACCTGGAAACCCGGTTTAACTCTGATTTTACCATAAACATAATTGCTCGTAAAATCATTCAATTTATTTATTTTGATTTTTGTAATATGAAGTGAGTCCGTATCGTGTGTGTATGATTTGTTTTTTGTTTTTGAAGTATTCAGTTTTCCTAATGCAACAAAATCATCACGATAAACATTAGCTGCATTTTCACCGCGCTTTACAATTTCAATACCTTGGTCAAAAGACACTACAGAAAAACCTTTAATATCTGGTTTTACATAATATGTAGTTGCCTTGATTTTTTCGTTCATATGTTCGTACATTGCAAAATTGTTTATTTGCATCAGAACATCTGCAGCGCCTTTTAAGTCGTCTTTTGTTTTAAGTCCGTCTTGAACGTCAACGCCTATAATAATATCAGCACCTAAAGCACGAACTTCTTCAATAGGATAATTGTTGGCAACTCCGCCGTCAATTAAAGTTTTGCCATTAATTTCGACAGGCGAATACAACGAAGGTAAAGCTCCAGAAGCCAAAATGTTTTGGGCAAGATTACCGCTATTTAAAACAACTTGTTTCCCAGTTTCGATATCGGTTGCAATACAAACAAACGGAATTGGTAGATTATTAAAGTCACGTTCATATCTTACATGAGAAAGTAAACGCGAAAGCAAATTGTAATTGTACATTCCTTTTGAAAGTGCTTCAGGCATTCCTATTTTAAAGTTTTCAAACGGAAGTTGAATAGCATAGATTTCATCGTTTCGTTTTTCGTAAAACGATTTTGAAATTCTAGGAACATAATCCTGAATCAAGGCATCAACATCTACCTCTCTAAAAATGGAATCCAATTGATTTGCAGTATAACCGGACGCATATAACCCACCAATAATGGCGCCCATACTGGTACCGCCAATGTAATCTATTTTTACATTATTTTCTTCAAGGACTTTTAAAACACCGATATGCGCTAATCCTTTTGCGCCACCGCCACTAAGTACAACTCCAACTTTTGGCCGTTGAGAAATTGAATCTTGCGGTGTTTGTGCAAAAATAAAATTAATGCAAAGCGTACAAAATAAAATAAAAAATATTTGCTTTTTCATAAGTTAGGTTGTTCTAAAATATTCAGCTACTTTCAAAGCTTTTGATTTTCCGATTACCTTTGAAATTTCTGTTTCAGGAGTTTCTTTTAATCTTTTAATCGATTTGAACTCCGTCATTAATTTTTCCATTGTTTTTTCTCCAATTCCTGGAATTACGGTCAAGCCAGATTGTATGGCACTTTTACTTCGTTTATCTCTATGAAAAGTAATTCCAAATCGGTGCGCTTCATTTCGTATATGTTGAATCACTTTTAACGATTCTGATTTTTTATCTAAATACAACGGAATCGAATCACCTGGATAATAAATTTCTTCTAATCGTTTTGCGATTCCAATTATAGCAACTTTTCCTCGTAATCCTAAATCATCTAAACTTTTTAAAGCAGATGACAATTGTCCTTTTCCACCATCAATCACAATCAATTGCGGAAGCGGTTCGTTTTCTTCCATCACTCTTTTATATCTACGGTAAACTACTTCTTCCATCGAAGCGAAATCGTTTGGACCGTCAACCGTTTTGATATTAAAATGACGGTAATCTTTTTTACTTGGTTTACCATCTTTAAAAACCACACAAGCTGAAACTGGATTGGTTCCTTGAATATTCGAGTTATCAAAACATTCGATATGACGCGGTTCAACACTTAGACGTAAATCCTTTTTCATTTGCGCCATAATTCGATTTGCATGACGATCCGGATCAACAATTTTCATTTGCTTCAACTGATCCAAACGGTAATATTTTGCATTGCGTTCAGACAAATCGAGCAATTGTTTTTTGTCTCCTAATTTCGGAACCGTAATATGCAAGGCATCACCTAATTCCAAGTCAAAAGGTACGATAATTTCTTTAGAAAGTAAATGAAAACGTTCTCGTAATTCAACAATTGCTAATTCAAGTAATTCTTGGTCGGTTTCTTCTAATTTCTTTTTAAGTTCTAAAGTATGCGAACGAATGATTGCTCCGTGCGAAATTTGCAGGAAATTTACATAAGCTGTAGTTTCATCGGAAATAATCGAAAAAACATCGACATTATTAATTTTAGGATTTACGATAGTTGATTTTGCTTGATAATTTTCTAAAATATCAATCTTGTTTTTGATTTTTTGAGCTTCTTCAAACTTCATTTCAGCAGCGTATTGCATCATCAAATCGCGAAATTCTTTTAAGTTTTCTTTGAAATTTCCTTTCAGAATATCTTTAATTGCTTTGATTTTTTGGTCATACTCAACTTCAGATTCGTTAGCTTCGCAAGGACCGCTACAATTTCCGATGTGATATTCTAAACAAACTTTAAATTTTTCGGCTTTGATATTCGAAACCGATAAATCGAAATTACACGTTCGCAATGGATATAATTCTTTGATTAAATCCAAAAGCGTATAAACCGTTTTGACATTAGTATAAGGTCCAAAATAATCCGAGCCATCTTTTACCATTCTTCTCGTAGTGAAAACTCTCGGAAAACGTTCGCGCTTGATACAAATCCAAGGATAAGATTTATCATCCTTCAGTAAAACATTATAACGCGGTTGCAAGGTTTTAATCAAATTGTTTTCTAACAACAACGCATCAGTTTCTGTCGGAACCACAATATGTTTAATCGAAACAATTTTCTTTACCAAAACATTGGTTTTAGAACTTTCATGTAATTTATTGAAATAAGAACTTACACGTTTTTTCAAATTTTTAGCTTTTCCGACGTAAAGAATTTTATCATCTTTATCGAAATATTGATAAACACCAGGTTGGTCGGGTAATGTTTTAATTTGAAGTTCTAGTTGAGGTAACATATTTTGATTTTAATTTCAATAACTAATAGAATTGACAGCACTAAATTAGCTTTTTGTTTTTATTAATTCGTAAATTTATTTTTTAAAGTGCACATCAAATTCGACAATGAATAAAAAAGAACTCCGTAAAAAATATAAAGACCTTCGCAAAACATTAAAGCAAAACGAAATCGAAGATTTAAGTTTAGCAATTGCCAATCAAACGTTGAAATTACCTATTTGGAATTTTGAAAATTATCATCTGTTTTTATCGATTACGGAACATCGAGAAGTTGACACCGAATTTTTACTTCAGATTTTATCTGGAAAAGACAAGAATGTAATTCTTTCGCGTTCGGACTTTGAAACTCGTGAAATGAATCATGTTTTATTGACCGATAATTTAAAAATCACGAAAAACGAATGGAACATTCCGGAACCTGTTGGTGGTATTCCGATTCCGAACGAAATGATTGATGTGGTTTTTATTCCGCTTTTGGCTTATGATAAAAAAGGAAACCGAGTGGGCTACGGAAAAGGATTTTACGATTTGTTTTTGTCGAAATGTAAAAAAGAGGTTGTAAAAATTGGTCTTTCGTTTTTTGAAGCTGAGGAAGAAATTCAGGATGTTTTTGAAAACGACATTGCTTTAGATTATTGTGTTACACCAAATACGATTTACAAATTTTAATCTTAAAATAAAACGATTTATTAATTTAGATTAAGTAGCACATCCGAATATTATACTAATTTTGGAATATAAAATAAAAGATACCTATCATGAATATATTAAACGCATTAAACTGGAGATACGCAACAAAAAAAATGAATGGCGAACCAGTTTCACAAGAATTAGTTGACCAGATAATTGAAGCAGCTTATTTAGCACCTACTTCATCTGGATTACAACCTTTTCAAATCATTTCGATTAGCAATAAAGAATTAAGAGAAAAAATCCAACCAATTGCATACGGTCAATCTCAAATTGTTGACGGATCACACGTTTTGGTTTTTGCATCTTGGGAGAAATACACAGCAGAACGTATCGATTTTATTTACGACCACATGAATGCAGAACGTGGATTACCAAGTGAAGCAACTGCAGATTATGTAAAAACGTTAAAAGATACTTACTTAAACTTACCTGAAGAAGCTCAAGCAGCTCATGCAGCAAAACAAGCTTACATTGCTTTTGGTGTTGCTTTAACAACCGCTGCCGTTTTAGAAGTTGACGCAACTCCGATGGAAGGTTTTGTAAATGCTGACTTAGACAAACTTTTAGGTTTAGAAGAAAAAGGTTTAAAAAGTGCCGTTGTTTTAACTTTAGGACATCGTGCAACTGAAGGAGATTGGTTACAAGGGATGAAAAAAGTAAGACATCCAAAAGAAATTTTCTTAACAGAAATTAAATAATTTTTTTTTTCATAATTTTAAAGAGCTATTTTCATTTTGATGTAGCTCTTTTTTAATTTATACAAATGAAAAAAAATATCCTTTTAAAAGCATTTTGTTTTTTTGTGTTTACTTCGCTGTTTTTACAAAGTTGCGGAAGTATAAATAATACACCACAAAGAGAAGTTGGTCGTCAACAAAATCAGAATTCAACAACAAACAATACTCCAAACAGAAACGAATCCAATCGAAAAGATTCTGGCAGAAATTCGAGCTCAAATTCAACAAGAGAAAATTCGTCAAGAAACCAAGATAATTCCAACAGAACTAGAGAAACGTCAACTGAAAGCCGAACAAACGATTCGAGAAAAATCAATAAGAAATAATTATTGGCACAGTGTTTGTAAACTGTATTTTGATTTCTATGAAAAAGAAAATATTAGTTTAGTTAGTTTTATGAAAAAAGCGTCATGAATTTATTCACAACGCTTTTTTTTATTTCTTTAAAACTTTCAACATCGGGTCTTCTTTTAATATCCAATCGTAATAATCTTGATCTGATTTAAGTTGATTAAGATATTCTGACGTCAAATAAAACATAATACTTTTCTTATGTTTATCTAAATTAAACAAAAGACCTTCGTTTGTTAAATGTTTTTTTAGATTATTAAAATACTTTGGATCGGTATTTATTTTTTTTATTAAATCTTGAGTTGAAAGAGATTCGAAAGCATTACGATCTTCATCTATTTGTACAAAAACAAAATTACTAACCAAACTGGTTCGCATCAAAAGTTGAATTGCATCTTCACCACTTTTATTTTTTAAAGGAATAAAAACATCCGGAACAATTCCACCTCCGCCATAGACGATTTTACCCGCTTTTGTTTTGAATTGCAAACTATCCGCCAAATGAATACTATCGCGTTCATAAAGTTCTCCAGATTCAAATCTACTATATAACTCATTCGAATATTCATCGATTCCGTCGTTATATGGTTTTTGAATTGAACGCCCAGATGGTGTGTAATATCTTGCAGTTGTTAACCGAACGGCAGAACCGTCGCCCAAATACATTTCCCTTTGAACCAAACCTTTTCCGTATGATCGACGCCCTACAATTGTACCGCGATCATTATCCTGAATTGCGCCTGCAATTATCTCACTCGCAGAAGCAGAATTCTCATTAATTAAAACAGTAAGCTTTCCATTCTCAAAACTTCCTTTGTCGGTAGCTTTTGTGATTCGCTCTTTTCCTTGTTTATTAATTGTCTTAACAATAATATCCCCATTAGAAAGAAATTCATCAGCGATTTGAACTGCTTGGTCCATATATCCACCACCGTTTTCACGCAAATCAATTATCATTTCTTTTGCACCATTTTTTATCAATTCATCTAAAGCCGTTTTAAATTCTGCATAAGTTGTTTCAGAAAAACGATTGATTTTGATAAATCCAGTTTTATCTTTTAACATCAAACCAACATCGACGCTCTTAAGTGGAATTTCACCTCTGATTACATCCACAGAAAAAATTCTATTTTCTTTTTTTCTGAAAACTTTAAGTGTGACTTTTGATCCAGCATCACCTTTTAAAATACTGATTAATGAATCATTTTTAATGTCATTACCATAAAGCTTTAAATCATTTGCATATAAAATTCGATCTCCGTTTTTTAAACCAGCCTTATAAGAAGGACCTCCAAAAACAGGTTTAATAATCGTCAAAGTATCTTTATAATTATAAGAATTAATCCCAATACCAACAAATGAGCCTTTCATTGATTCTTGAACTTCATCCATTTCGCTTTTTGCAATATAAACAGAATGAGGATCAAGTTGTGCTAGAATATTATTAACAGTCAAATCAATTATAGAATCTGTATCAACATTATCAACATATTCTTTTTCTATCAATTCAATAAGTTTATTCAGTTTATCTCTACCTTTATCTTGAAAAGAATTTCCTAAAGGTTGATTTAAAAAAGGAAAATAACCTCCAATGAAAATACCAATAGCTAATGAAATAACTAAAAGTAAGGGCCATAAAAATTTCCTAAGTTTCATATTGATTAATCTAAATCAGAAATATGTACAATTTCAACTCCTGCCTTTTCTAGAAAAACAATTCCTTCTTTATCTTTATAATCAGACATATAAACCACTCGAGTAATTCCCGATTGATGAATTAATTTACTACATTCTCTACAAGGAGACATGGTAATGTACAAAGTTGCATTAATACAACTTTGCGTAGATTTAGCAACTTTTAAAATTGCATTTGCTTCGGCATGTAAAACATACCATTTTGTTAAACCGTTGTCGTCTTCACAACAATTTTCAAAACCTGACGGAGTTCCATTATAACCATCAGATATAATCATTTTATCCTTAACGATAATTGCACCAACTTTTTTTCGTTGGCAATAAGACAATTGCCCCCATTCTCTGGCAATTCTTAAATAAGCTTTATCGTATTTTTCTTTCTTAGAAAAACCTACTTGTTTCATAAGTCAAATCACCGAAACACAAGTAAATAGCATTGTTAAACGGCTATTTAAAAACTCGTTATTTCAAGCAACAAAAGTAACAATTACTTTGAGTTATAAAAATATATTTTTCGAAAAAAAAAACTAATTATAAACATTTGTGAAAAAAGTATTATTTTACTGATTTGCAATGAGTTAAAAATCCAATTATACAACCTTTAAATTATCAAAATATGTTTTTCTATTAGCATTAAAAAAAATCATCGAAATAGATAAAAATTCAGTATTTTTACAGTAATATTATGTGAATTAAAAATTAACTATTAAAAAAAAGCTAATATGTCATACTACGATATTTACGACTCAGGTTTTACAGAACGAAACAAAGGTCATTTTGCTGCGATTGTACGTGTAGCTTTAGCTGATGGCGATTTCAGCGAAGAAGAAATGCATTTTATAAATGAATTAAAAGATAAATTAGATATTTCTGATGAAGATTACAAAAAGATTCTTGCGAATCCGAACAATTACCCTGTGAATCCGCCATATTTACAAACACAACGAATCGAAAGATTATATGATCTTGCTCGTATGGTTTTTGTAAACCACATGCTTGGACCAAAACAGAAAGATATTCTAAGAAAATTCACTTCAGCTTTAGGTTTTTCAAGCGACATCAATAAACTTACAGACAAAGCTTTATCGCTTTTAGTTCTTGAAGTTGATAGCGAAAGATTTATGAAAGAAATTGAACTATTTACAAAAGAAGAAAACAAAAAAGAGCAAGTGTAAAACTTGCTCTTTCCATTTGATTTATTACATATTAGCCTTAATAAATTCTTCGGCTTTTTCAACCATATTTTTACTTCCACAGAAAAATGGAACACGTTGATGTAAATCTGTAGGTTCAATTTCCATAATTCTATTTAATCCATCAGAAGCTTTACCTCCTGCTTGTTCAATAATAAACGCAAACGGATTACATTCATAAAGTAAACGTAATTTTCCATTTGGATTTTTCTTAATTCCAGGATACATATAAATTCCGCCTTTTAGCATATTTCTATGAACATCTGCAACTAAACTTCCAATATAACGAGAACTATATTGCTTTTTAGAAACATCATCTTTACAAAATTCAATATAATTTTTTACTCCATCACAAAACTGATTATAATTTCCTTCGTTTACAGAATAAATAGTACCATCTTCAGAAATTTGCATATTTGGATGAGACAAAAAGAATGTTCCCAAAGCTGGATCTAAAGTAAATCCATTTACCCCATTTCCGGTTGTATAAACCAACATGGTCGAAGACCCATAAATTACATAACCTGCAGCCACTTGATGAATGCCTTTTTGTAAAAAATCTTCCGAAGTAACTGAAGTACCAATTGGTGTTACGCGTCTAAAAATAGAAAAAATAGTTCCAACAGAAACGTTCACATCAATATTTGAAGAACCATCAAGAGGATCCATCAAAACTACATATTTGTTCTTATTGGATTTATCATTTCCAGAAATCGAAATAAAATCATCGTTCTCTTCAGAACCAATTCCACATAAAATATCTCTATTTACTAACGTTTCAATAAACACATCATTGGCGTAAACATCCAACTTTTGCTGAACTTCTCCTTGGATATTTTCTTTTCCAAAAGATCCCGTAATATCAATCAAACCGGCTTGATTTACTTTTTGACTAACAATTTTTGCCGCCAAACGAATTGAATTTATTAATCGAGATAATTCTCCAGACGAATAACTAAAGTCATCTTGACGTTTGATAATAAATTCACCTAATGTAATGTGTCTTTGTTCCATTATAGTATTTTAGTTGTGTTTTTTGAAGGCAAATATCGCTAAAAATAAAATTTTAACCTCAATTAAAATTAAAATGTTTAATTCTTTTTAATTAACAAAGATTTCGAATTTGTTGATTTTCTTTTTTTGTAATTTTGGACTGAAATAAAAATCAGACATGACTCATCTGAGGTTCACAAAATTCAAAAACAAACTGAAAATAATTAAAATTTAAAAAATGATTTATTTATAATTAAAAAGAATGAGAGTATTTAAATTTGGAGGCGCATCGATAAAAGATCCGCAAGCGATTCGTAATGTTTTACACGTTTTACAAGCGGTAGGTTTTGATAATAGTTTAATTATCGCTTCTGCAATGGGCAAGACAACCAATGCATTAGAAGATGTTATCAACAGTTATTTTAAGAAACCCGAAGAATTAAAACAGGCCATCCAAGTTGTCAAGGATTATCATCTGGAAATTATAAATGGTTTATTCGAAAATAAAAATCATTTGGTTTTTGATAAAATCAATGTGTTGTTTGGCGAAATGGAATATTTTTTATCAAATAACAAATCACCAAATTACAATTTTGTTTACGATCAGATTGTTTGCTATGGCGAAATTTTATCAACTACGATTTTAAGTTACTTCTTCAATCAAGAAAACATTGAAAACGTCTGGATTGATTCTCGTAATTTAATCAAAACAGATACAACCTATCGAGATGCAGTTGTAGATTGGACGAAAACAGAAAACAATATTAAAAATCAAATTCAATCTGAAAAGCTTTATATCACACAAGGTTTTATTGGATCCGATCCAAATCATTTTTCGGTAACTCTTGGCCGTGAAGGTTCGGACTATTCGGCAGCTATTTTTGCTTATTGTTTAGATGCTAAAAGTGTAACCATTTGGAAAGATGTACCTGGAGTTTTAAATGCAGATCCGCGTTATTTCGAAGATACCACGTTGCTAAATCAGATTTCGTATCGCGAAGCAATTGAATTAGCGTTTTATGGAGCTTCTGTAATTCATCCAAAAACCTTACAACCTTTACAAAAAAAAGAAATTCCTTTGTATGTAAAATCGTTTGTAAATCCTACATTAGCTGGAACTTCGGTTTCTAGAGGAGCTGTTTTAGAGCCTTTTGTACCATGTTTTATTGTAAAGAAAAATCAATTATTAATTTCGATTTCGTCTAAAGATTTTTCATTTATCATGGAATCTCAAGTAAGTGAGATTTTTAAATGGTTTGGCGAAAATCACATAAAAGTAAATGTCATTCAGAATTCTGCGATTAGTTTTACGGTTTGTGTCGAAGATAAATTCAATAATTTCGAAACTTTAAACGAAGAACTTTCTAAAAACTTCAATGTAAGTTTCAACGAAAATGTTTCGCTTTACACCATTCGTCATTTCGATGAAAAAGCAGCGCAATCGGTTATCGAAAATAAAACGATATTGTTGCAACAGATCAATTTAGAAACCATGCAAATTGTAATAAAAGAATAAAATATAATATTAAAATCATTTCTCTATTCGAAGTGATTTTTTTTTGGCACATTGTTTGGTTTGTGTTAAAATATTCTAAAAACAATCCAAACATGAAAAAAATTATTTTATTACTTTCGCTAATATCAGTTTCGGCATTTGCTCAAGATATAAAAAAAGATGTAGTAACCATTTCTGCAAATTACAATTGGTCTGAACCTACACAATACGGAGTGAGTTTTGAATTCACAAAAGGAATGAAATCTCGAGAACGGTTAACTTCATGGATTTTAAATGCTAGTTATGGGCAATTGAAGTTAGATGAAAAGAATTTTACAACAACAGGAAATGGTTTTGTAGTTGATTTAGGAACAAGAACTTACTCAAAAAAAGGAATTCGCGAAGGTTTATATGTAGAAAATTTTATTACGCATGGTGAAATAAAATTCGATGACACGATTAATGGTGAAAAATTTAAAGGTAAATATAGTTATTGGAGTATTTTTAATCCGAATATTGGATATAAAATTCAACTAACCAAAAACCTAAGCATCGACCCTTCACTAGGTTTTAACTGGAAATGGGAAGTTCGCGGACAAGGCGATGTTGATAACAAATATTTTGACAATTTTGTTTTCAAAGCTGGAGTTAAACTAGGATATACTTTTTAGTACTGCATAAAAAAAGCTTGTAATTCAATTGAATACAAGCTTTTTTTATTTTTTTAGTAAATTCTTAATTGTTGTACTTATTGAATTTTGCTAAAACTTTATCATTGCTTCCCATTAAAACCAATTCATTTCCAATGATTTTATACGTTTTTACATTTTCTAAGATTTGTTTAAATCCGTTTTCAACAGACATATCTTCACAAAACATCATGGTTGACATGCCTAAACCAAATTCAGCTTTTGAATTTGTTGCCGTGAAATTTCCGTTAACCGTATTACATCCAGTAATCGCAGAAAAACGCTTTTCGGCTTTATCAAAAGATAAATAAGGAACCGTTCCGTTCACTTCTTTATTAATTGCAACATTTGCTAATTCTACAAATTGCCATTTGTTACTAAACAAAGTTTCTTCTGTAGAACCTAAATCACCTTTTTTAGTGGCGCAACTAGAAACCAAAATCACACCTAACATCAAGCTAAAAAAACCTAAAATCTTTTTCATCTTACAATTGTTTTTAAATATAAGCTAAGTTACGAATATTCAGATAAAATTCATATCGCAAGGACACTTTAAAACGAATTAATTCATAAAAAACATTATTCTCATTCCTTAAATTATTTAATATCTAAATTTCATTTGTAAATTTGTTCTCTCAACGAATTATCTTTATGAAATACATTTATTTAGCAATTATCGGTTTGTTACTTTTTTCTTCATGTGAAGAAAAGGGAATAACTGCCGAAGAACAACAAAAAATTCTTGATAAAAAACGAGATTCGATTTTCAAAACTATCGATGATCAATGGATAATTCAAATTCCAAAAATCAATCAAAATGTTCAGAATCATTTAGTAAACTGGAAAGAATGGAACGATTTCGAAAAAGAATATCGAATAAAACCGGTTACATCGCTAAGTGCATTTCATAAAAAAGCACAAAGACTTTCTAAATTAGCTTCAGAAATGCAGAATAACATTCCTGAAGTTTATAACAAACCTGATGTTAAGAGTAGAATAGATCTTTTAAATACCAATATTAATTCTTTGGAAATGTTATTGGAATTGGATTTGATTCCTGCAAAAGAAGTAAAAGAGTTGTTTGCAAAAATCAATAAAAACTACCAATCGATAGCCAATCAGTTTGATGAGATTTTGGTCAGAAAAGCAATTCCGATGGAAGTTGGTGAGCAAGATATGATTCAAAGTTTAGATACGATAAAACGTGCAACATTAGATGCAATTCCAAAAGAATAAATCAAAAAATGAATATCAAAAAATTATATAACGATTTCGAAAAAACCAAAAAATTACAATCGCTTTTACAAAACAAAGGCGCAAAAATTTATGCAAAGGGTTTTATTGGGTCGGCAACTTCTTTTCAAATCGCTTCCTTGTTTCAAGAAAGTGAACATCCTTTTCTATTAATTTTTAAAGACAAAGAAGAAGCTGCTTATTATTTAAACGATTTGGAAACCTTGATAAATAAAGACGATGTTTTATTTTATCCAGGATCATACAAACGTCCATATCAAATCGAAGAAACTGATAATGCAAATATTCTTATGCGTGCCGAAGTTTTAAATCGAATCAATTCGCGTAAAAAACCTTCCATTATTGTTTCGTATCCCGATGCTCTTTTTGAGAAAGTTGTTACCCGAAAAGAATTAGACAAAAACACCTTGAAAATTGCGTTGAACGACCAAATTCAAATTGATTTTGTTAACGAAGTTTTGTTTGAATATAATTTTAAACGTGTCGATTTTGTTGCAGAACCAGGTGAATTTTCGGTTCGTGGTGGAATTATTGATGTCTTTTCGTTTTCGAATGACAATCCGTATCGAATTGAATTTTTCGGAAATGAGATTGATAGCATTCGAACGTTCGATGTAGAAACGCAACTTTCGTTAGAAACAAAAAAGAAAATTACGATTGTTCCAAATATCGAAAATAAATTTCATCAAGAAAATCGCGAATCGTTCTTAAATTATATCGGCGAAAAAACCATTCTTTTCATTCAAGATGCAACGGTTTTAAACGAGAAATTGAACTTACTTTTTGAAAAAGCAGAAAGCGCCTTTTCAAAATTAAATAAAGGTGTGAGCCATTTAGAACCGAAACAAATGTTCTTGAATGGAAAAGATTTTATCAGTCAAGCTGAAATTTTTTCGATTGTAGAATTTTCAGATTCCCGTTTATTTGACACCAAATTTGAAGTTCCATTTTTCTTCAAACCACAACCTTCGTTTAATAAACAATTCGATTTGTTGATTAACAACTTAAACGAAAATAGCTTTAACGGTTATAAGAATTATATTTTTTGTTCGAACGAATCGCAAGCTAAACGTTTAAAAGAAATTTTTAAATCGTTTAGAAACG
Organism: Flavobacterium sp. I3-2; assembly: GCF_013389595.1. Lineage (NCBI taxonomy): Bacteria > Pseudomonadati > Bacteroidota > Flavobacteriia > Flavobacteriales > Flavobacteriaceae > Flavobacterium > Flavobacterium sp. I3-2. Next base: position 1,231,598 of record NZ_CP058306.1, on the reverse strand, counting down.
AAAACGAACAACATGTTGCGCAATTCGAAGTTATTGTAAATCCGCTTTACGAAGGATTTATCGACGAAGAAAATCAAATGGTTTGTTATACCGACCATCAAATTTTTGAACGTTATCATAAATTCAGTATCAAAAACAGCCAAAGCAAAAAACAAAACATCACGCTAAAAGAATTGACTTCTTTAACCGTTGGTGATTATGTTACGCATATCGACCACGGCATTGGAAAATTTGGTGGTTTACAAAAAATCCAAGTCGAAGGAAAAACGCAAGAAGCTATAAAATTGGTTTATGCCGATAACGATATTGTTTATGTAAGTATTCACTCGTTACATAAAATATCAAAATTCAACGGAAAAGAAGGTTCGCCTCCTAAAATATATAAGCTTGGTTCAAACGCTTGGAAAGCTTTAAAACAAAAAACCAAAGCACGAGTTAAACACATTGCATTTAACTTGATTCAGTTGTATGCAAAACGTCGTTTAGAAAAAGGATTTGCTTGCGCTCCGGATAGTTATCTTCAGGCCGAATTAGAAAGTTCGTTCATCTATGAAGATACGCCAGACCAAATGAAATCAACGCTTGACGTTAAAACCGATATGGAAAGCGACCGTCCAATGGACCGATTGGTTTGTGGTGATGTTGGTTTCGGTAAAACAGAAGTTGCGATTCGTGCAGCATTTAAGGCTGTTGATAACGGTAAACAAGTTGCTGTTTTGGTTCCTACAACTATTTTGGCGTTTCAACATTATAAAACATTTAGCGAACGATTAGAAAACATGCCCGTTAAAGTGGCTTATATGAATCGTTTTAAAACAGCAAAACAAAAAGCGGAAACTTTAAAAGAACTTGCCGAAGGTAAAGTTGACATTGTTATTGGAACACATCAATTGGTGAATAAAAATGTTGTTTTTAAAGATTTAGGACTTTTGATTATTGACGAAGAACAAAAGTTTGGAGTTGCTGTTAAAGATAAATTAAAAACCATTGCTCAAAATATTGATACCTTAACATTAACAGCAACGCCAATTCCGAGAACGCTACAATTCTCGTTAATGGCTGCTCGAGATTTATCAGTTATTACAACGCCGCCGCCAAATCGTTATCCGATTGAAACCAATGTGGTTGGATTTAATGAAGAAATTATTCGTGATGCGATTTCGTATGAAATTGAACGTGGCGGACAGGTTTATTTTATCAACAATCGAATTGAAAACATCAAGGAAGTTGCCGGAATGATTCAACGTTTGGTACCGAATGCAAAAGTCGGAGTTGGACACGGACAATTAGAAGGTAAAAAATTAGAAGAATTACTTCTAGCTTTTATGGATGGCGAATTTGATGTTTTGGTTGCAACTACGATTATCGAAAGTGGATTAGATGTACCAAATGCAAATACCATTTTTGTAAATAACGCTAATAATTTCGGATTATCCGATTTACATCAGATGCGTGGTCGTGTTGGAAGAAGCAATAAAAAAGCATTCTGTTATTTCATTTGTCCGCCGTATTCGTCAATGACTGAAGATGCGCGAAAACGTATTCAAGCTTTAGAACAATTTAGCGATTTAGGAAGCGGATTAAACATCGCTATGAAAGATTTAGAAATTCGTGGTGCTGGAGATTTATTAGGTGGTGAACAAAGTGGTTTTATTAATGATATTGGTTTTGATACGTATCAGAAAATCATGAACGAAGCCATTGAAGAATTGAAAGAAAACGAGTTTAAAGATTTATATGAAGAAGATAACAACATCGAAAACAAAGTGTATGTTAAAGATATTGTTATCGAATCTGATTTTGAGATTCTTTTTCCAGATGAATACATCAACAATGTTTCGGAACGTTTAAGTTTATATAACGAATTAAACTTAATCAAAACAGAAGAAAAGTTAATCGAATTCGAAAAGCAATTAATCGACCGTTTTGGACCACTTCCGCGTCAAGCAAAAGCATTATTAGATAGTGTTCGCATCAAATGGATTGCAACAAATGCTGGTATCGAAAAGCTTTTATTGAAACAAGGAAAAATGATTGGTTATTTTATTGCCGACCAACAATCGGATTTTTATCAATCCAACCGATTTAGAAAAGTACTTTTGTTTGTACAATCTTACGGAAATGTTTGTAAATTGAAAGAGAAACAAACCAAGAATGGATTGCGTTTACTTCTTACTTTTGAAAACGTAAAAAGCATTAGCAAAGCGTTAGAATATATGCAAAAACTAAATGAGTTATGAGAAAATCAATATGCTTAATAATCTTTATTTGCTTGTGTAAATTGGGGTATTCTCAGGTTACAGATGTTCAAAAGTTAATTGTTCAGGATTCGATTATTCCAATTCCTGTGATTGTTGATGCGAGTTACAAAGGTGGAATTAATAATTTTTACAATTATGTTTCGACAAATTTTAATTACAATAATTTAAAGAAAACCGATGTAACTGATGAGTTTAAGAATAGAGATATTATGACAATTTATGTTGAATTCTCAATAAATGAAGAAGGAAGACCTGTTGATTTTAAACCCGTAAATACAACAGCAGAAAATACGTTTTATAAAGAGACCATTCGTGTGATTGGTTCAACAAAATGGAAACCAGCTACAAAAGATGGAATCGTTTTTAAGCAAGAATTCCGAATTCCAATTCAGGCTTACATCAGAGATTTTATAGAATAAAAAAAGCGTTCGATTGATTTCGAACGCTTTTGTTTTAAGCAGATAAATTATCTCGAGTATTTTTCTGTACTGAAATTGCTCCGAAAAGTGCTAATAAAAAAGCAAATGCATAAAATCCTTTTTCACTTGGTAGAATAATCGCATTTACCAATCCAATTATTAACAAGGTAATTGATGACAATGTTCCAAACCAACAAATTCCGTAATAGATATCCGTTACAGGAATATTTTCTTGTCTATCTCTAACAGCCTTTTGTAATGAAACTACTGCAAATAAACCGTAAAGTAGAATCGTGAAATAATAACCTTTTTCATTAAGTAACATTTCAGCACGAGCTAATCCAACAATAAAACCAATTACGCCAGCAAGAAGTGCAATCCAAGAAGCAGCCACAAAAGCCGTTGATGTTTTTTGATTTTTCATATATTTTTTTATTCAAATATAAAATTATATTTAACATTTAGGTTAAAATAAAGCATAAAAAAAGCACCTCATGATGTTGAGATGCTTACTATTTATTTTGTGCTTTCTGAATCTTTCTGATTAGAATCAATAACTTCGTTATTTATATTTTCGATTGTTGAATTTTCGACATCCTTAGAAGTTGTAATTTTTTTATAATACTTATCGAAAATTGGGGTTAATTGATCATCTTCACCTAACAAGAAACCAAATGGCCTCAAATCTAAAACTGCATCAAAAACTACCTTTGAAATAGCTAATATCGGAATTGCAATAAACATTCCAGCAACACCCCATAAACTTTCAGCAACTATAATTCCAAAGAAAACGACAAAAGCATTCAAGGAGACTTTTGATCCAATTACTTTTGGAGTTACTACATTATTATCGATTGAATTAACAACAATAACTGATAAGAATAACCACAATATGTCACTCGGTTCTCCTGTTGCTAAAGTTACCATGGCTGCAAAAACAGTAGCAGAAAAAATCCCAACATAAGGTATCAAATTCAATACAGCACACAGAACAGCAAACAGAATCGCATATTTTACTCCGATAATTGAAAAAGCTATAATCAATGCAGTTGCTATGAAAGTCATCTGAATTAATAAGCCAAAAATATATTGTTTGATAATACTCTGAACGGAACAAACTGTTTCGCGAACTTGATTTTGATGTTCAGGTCTGAAACACCAAACCATAAATTTTACAAAATGCCTTCTATATAATAAAAAGAAAAATATGTATAAAAAAACAAATGCTGCAGAAGCAATCATAGATGTAAACGAAATAATTATATCGCCTAAAATCTTAGAATTTCTTTGTAAAGCTGCAATTGCTTCTTTATTAATATATTCGAGTTGCGCTTGTTTTGTAATTCCAAATTTCTCGCTTATGAAATCGGCACCTTGGTCAAATAAAACTTGTGCTTTATGTTCAAACTCTGGAACATCACTAGCAAACCCAACTACTTGCTTTCCAATAAAGAAAACAATTCCTAAAACAAATAATGAAAATAATATGGGCGAAATGAACGAAGTAATCAATCTAGAAAACTTCAGTTTTTTTTCCATAAAATCAGAAAGTGGAACCAACAACATAGCTACAAGAAATCCGATAAATAAGGGGATTAAAATACTTTCGCCAATTACCGCAACGTAAACAATTGTAACTAAACTAACTAAAACACAAGCTAGTTTAACTACAAAAGGAACCGTTTGACTTTTGATAGGAATTTCAAGTTCCTCAGCTTCTTGTTGTAATAATCTATCTCTGATTTCTTCTTCGTTGTTCATATTTGTTCAGATTAATTTTTATTTAAAAAGTCATTTCAGGAATAGTTCCTTCAATAATCAAATCAGCTTCTGTAGCAGCAATCACATCTTCTACAGTAACACCTGGAGCCGTTTCTAAAAGTTTAAATCCTTTTGGAGTTACTTCTAAAACAGCTAATTCTGTAACTACTTTTTTAACACATCCAACACCTGTCAAAGGCAAGGTACATTTTTTTAATATTTTAGATTCGCCAGCTTTATTCACGTGCATCATGGCAACAATAATATTTTCTGCCGATGCAACCAAATCCATTGCTCCTCCCATTCCTTTAACCATTTTACCAGGGATTTTCCAATTGGCAATATCTCCGTTTTCAGAAACTTCCATGGCTCCCAAAATAGTTAAATCTACATGTTGTGAACGAATCATACCAAAACTCATTGCAGAATCAAAGAAAGAAGCTCCTGGCATCGTTGTAATGGTTTGTTTTCCTGCATTGATTAAGTCAGCATCTTCTTCACCTTCAAAAGGAAATGGTCCCATACCAAGTACACCATTTTCACTTTGAAATTCAACGTTCATTCCGTCAGGAACATAATTAGCAACTAAAGTTGGAATACCAATTCCTAAGTTTACATAAAAACCATCTTGCAATTCTTTTGCAATACGTTTTGCAATTCCTATTTTATCTAAAGCCATATTTATCTTGTTCTAACAGTTCGTTGTTCAATTCTTTTTTCGTATTTCTCGCCTTGGAAAATACGTTTAACAAAAATCCCTGGAATATGAATTTCGTTTGGATCTAAAGTTCCAGCCGGCACTAATTCTTCAACCTCAGCAATGGTAATTTTACCAGCTCCGGCCATACAAGAATTAAAGTTACGAGCTGTACCTTTGAAAATTAAATTTCCGGCTTCGTCACCTTTCCAAGCTTTTACGATTGCGAAATCTGCTTTGTACGCTTCTTCTAAAACATACATTTTATTGTTATACTCACGCGTTTCTTTACCTTCAGCAACTTCAGTTCCGTAGCCAGCAGGAGTAAAAAATGCAGGAATACCTGCTTGAGCTGCACGACATTTTTCTGCCAAAGTTCCTTGAGGAGTCAATTCAACCTCTAACTCACCACTTAACATTTGACGTTCGAATTCGGCATTTTCACCAACGTATGAAGAAATCATTTTTTTGATTTGACGTTTTTGAAGTAATAATCCCAATCCAAAATCATCAACTCCTGCGTTGTTAGAAATACAAGTTAAACCTGTAATATTTTTACGAACTAATTCGGCAATAGCATTTTCTGGAATTCCGCATAAACCAAATCCACCCAACATAATTGTTTGATTGTCTTTCACATCAAACAATGCTTCTTGTGCGTTAGTTACCTTTTTATTAATCATAATAATAGTTTAAGTTAATGGCAATAAAAATATAAAAAAAAAACGACCTTTTTAAAAAAAGGTCGCTTTAAAATATTACTTGTATTTGGTTTTAAAATTGGAATTATAAAATATAATTTAGGTATTCAATCTTAAAAATCAAACTCATCAACTACGCTTTGTTTGGGTGCAGCTAAAGAATCTTTTTTAGACATTCTTGGAGAAGCACCTCCTAGAGAATCGATAACTGTAGCTGTTCTCTTCCAACAATCTACATTAACGCTCATATTAGCTGGTCTTTCAAATGCTTCTTTAGAAACATGCAATGTTTTATCATTATAACATTTTCTCATATAAATAGCCCAAATAGGTAATGCCATCGTTGCACCTTGTCCATAAGCTGTAGATTTAAAATGCGCCGAACGGTCTTCATTTCCTACCCAAACACCGGTAGCTAAATTTGGTACCATCCCAATAAACCAACCGTCACTATTATTTTGTGTTGTTCCTGTTTTTCCAGCAATTGGATTTGTAAATCCGTATGGATAACCTGTCATAACGTGATAACCTGCACCACCAGATCCTGTGTAACGCAATCTTCCTCCAGAACCACCTTCAGTTACGCCTTCTAAAAGTTTAATAATTGCATAAGCAATATCTTTACTCATAACATCTTTGGTTTCAGGATGAGATTCAAATAAAACAACGCCATTTTTATCTGTTATTTTATTTACGAATCTTGGTTTTACATAAACTCCATGATTTGCAAATGTACTGTAAGCTGCAACCATATCGCTAACTGTAATCTCTACAGCACCTAAAGCGATTGCAGGAGAAGCAGGAATATCGCCTTTAACTCCCAATTCTCTTGTCAAATCAATTACTGCTTTTGGTCCAACGCGATCCATTAATTTCGCGGTTACCGTATTTAATGATTGCGCTAAAGCATATTTTAAATTAACTAATCCGTAATATTTACCACCTGAATTTTTTGGTGTCCAATCTTTAGCGATTCCATAACGTCCTTTTGGCATGGTAAATTGCGAATCGTAAATCGAATCACATGGAGACATTCCTAATTGTTCAATAGCAGTTGCATAAACAAAAGGTTTGAAGGTTGAACCAACTTGTCTTGCACCTTGTCCGACATGGTCATACTGGAAATACTTATAATCTATACCTCCAACCCATGCTTTAATATCCCCGTTAATTGGATCCATTGACATCATTCCGGTTTGAAGGAAATGCTTATAATAAATAATCGAATCTCTTGGAGTCATTAAAGTATCTTTTGCGCCTTTCCAAGTAAAGACTTCCATTTTGGTTTTAACATCAAAAGATTTGATTATATCTTCTTCTGTTTTTCCTTCGTTAGCCATTTGTTTCCAACGTTCAGAATTACGCATCGCGCGATTGATTATTTTTTCTGATTCAACTTTTGATAATTGAATAAAAGGTGCGTTGTTATTTCCTTTTTGTTGTTTAAAAAATTCTTTTTGAAGATTACTCAAATGTTCTTGGACTGCTTCTTCAGCATAATTTTGCATGCGAGAATCTATTGTTGTATAAATACGTAAACCATCTCTATAAATATCATAGGTAGAACCATCTTTTTTAGGATTTTCTTTAACCCATTTGCGCATATAATCACGAAGATATTCTCTAAAATAAGTCCCAACTCCTTCGGTATGCGTATCTGGAGTATAGTCAATAACGATTGGCATTGCTTGGTATTTTAACTTCTCTGCTTCAGTTAAATACCCATTTCTTTCCATTTGATGTAAAACAATATTACGTCTTGCTTGAGAACGTTCAGGATTGAATCGTGGATTAAATTTAGATGGCGCTTGTAACATCCCAACTAAAACCGCACTTTCTTCAACAGTTAAATCTTTAGGTTCTTTGTTAAAATATATATTTGATGCCGATCTAATTCCATAAGCATTACTTACGAAATCTACAGTATTTAAATAATAAGCTAAAATTTCGTCTTTAGTATATTGACGTTCTAATTTAACTGCAATAATCCACTCTTTAAATTTTTGAATCCCACGAAGAACAATATTCTTTGATCCAGAACTTCCGTGAAATAAGTTTTTTGCTAGCTGTTGTGTAATGGTACTTGCGCCTCCACTGGTTCCCAATCCACTAATAGCGCGCAAAGTACCTCGTCCATCGATACCCGAATGTGAACGAAAACGCTCGTCTTCTGTTGCGATTAATGCATCAACAAGATGTTGCGGCAAGTCTGAATACTTAACAGGAACACGATTTTCTAAATAAAATTTTCCGATTGTTTTTCCGTCGGCAGAGATAATTTCTGTAGCGACACTTGACAACGGATTTTCTAATTCATCGAAAGTTGGCATCGAACCAAAAACTCCCCAATTGATTAGTAAAAAGAATAAAACTATAGAAGAAATTCCTCCTGCAAATAATTTCCAGAAAAGCTTTAAATATTTTTTGTTATCTGTTTTATTCTCGTTTTTATTAACTTTTTTCATAAAAATTAATTGATATTTTCAACTCTAAATCCTACATCTGAAATTCCTGATAATAAAGAATCTCCTTTTACTTTTCCATTAGCGCGTACAGCATGCTCTATTTCAATTGTGTATGTTCCAGATGAAGGAAATTTATAATCTTCTCTGTAGAACAATTTACTTTCTTTAAAATCTGTAAAACCGTTTCCTAATAAAGTTCCATCCGGATTTGCCATTTGATATTGTAATGTATCAACAAATTTATCTCCGTTAGAATTTGACATTTTTACGATTAAAAACAAGTTGTTATACGGATAATCTGAATTGTTTCTGATGTTCACAAATAAATTATATGGATTCAAGGTATCTTTTTGCTCAAATGTAAACTTCTTTACATCTGATTTATTCCATTCACCATTTGTCGATTGATATTCATCAAAAAACTGTTTATCATCACAACTTACAAAAGCGAAAGCAAGAGATAAAACAGAAACAGTAACTAATTTATTTAGTATCTTGATTGTCATTTTTTTTAGGTCTGAACGGTTTGTGTTTTGACTTAGGTTTTTGATTCGGATTTACATTAGCAGTTTCACTTGATCGTTCCGTTTTAACTGAAGGTTCTTTTACTTCAGGCTTACGATTCGGATTTGAATTTACAGAATCAGTAGTTTTTTCAGGTTTTACTGAACGTTCTTTTGCTACAGGTTTTTGCTTCCCTTTTTGATTCGGATTTGCATTTGCATTATCTGAATTGTTATTTTTAACTCTTGGTTCTTGTCTTTGTTTATTTTCGTTTCTAGGGCGATTTCCTTGTCTTGGTTGATTTTCCAATTTAGGTTTAACTTCGTTTGAAGTTGTAGCCGATTCTGCAGAAACTGGTTTTCTTTTTTTGTTTGGTTTTTTCTTTTTCTTAGGTTGATCAAATCGAGAAAGATTATCTTCACCAACTGCATTTTCAAAAATCTTTTCTTTCAAAGCAGTCTCTTCTACATAATCTTCTAAAGAAGAAACTTTTTTTCCTTCTTTATTAATTTCAATCATTTCTTTAACATCTTCAACTTTTAATACAATCCAATTGGCATAATTAGATGTATATGCAAACCACATATTTCCTTTGAAAATGTCAATTTTTTGGCAAACTGCATCTCCATTTTCTGTAGTGATTCGGGTTTCGATATCCGGAATTCCTTTTAAAGCATCTAAATAAGTATCTAATTCATAATTTAGACAACATTTTAATTTACCACATTGACCTGCTAATTTTTGCGGATTAAGTGATAATTGCTGATAACGAGCTGCAGAAGTATTTACACTTCTAAAATCTGTTAACCAAGTTGAACAACAAAGCTCTCGTCCGCATGAACCGATTCCGCCCAAACGAGAAGCCTCTTGTCGGAAACCAACTTGTTTCATCTCAATTCGAATACTAAATTCTTTAGCAAAATCTTTAATTAATTGACGAAAATCGACACGGTCATTAGCTGTATAATAGAAAGTTGCTTTTGATGCATCTCCCTGAAATTCAATGTCAGAAATTTTCATTTCTAATTGAAGCTTAATAGCTAATTCACGTGCGCGAACCTTCATTGGTTCTTCTTTTTCTCGAGCTTCCGTCCAAATATCAATATCTTTTTGAGAAGCCTTTCTGTAAATTTTTAGGATTTCTCCATCTGGACTTATCTTTTTCTTTTTCATTTGAACGCGAACCAATTCACCTGTCAGGGTAACAATTCCAATATCATGCCCTGGAGCTGCTTCAGTCGCAACAATATCACCAATACTTAGCGATAATTTATCTATATTTTGATAGAAATCTTTTCTTCCGTTTTTGAAGCGAACTTCAACTACATCAAAAGGTTCAAATCCTGATGGATATTGCATGTTTGACAACCAATCGAAAACAGTTAGTTTATTACAACTATCCGTTCCGCAAGTTCCATTACTTTGACAACCTCTTGGTGTACCTGAATTGCTGTTTTTTGTTGAACAATTTGTACAAGCCATATTATATATTTACCAACCTTAGTTGTTATAAATCGATTAAAAAATTATGTAAAGATAATATTTTTTCGTGTTTAGATATTTATTTTAATTTTTCTTTATATCACACCGAATTTATAAAGATAAGTTTTTTTGACAAAACGGTTATAATTGTTTTTTCTATTTTATGTTAAAATAAAAATCCACCTTAAGAAAAGTGGATTTTTTTATATTTAAAGTTCTTTTATCAATAAAACATAAACTGGGAAGTGGTCACTATAACCTGGCTCACCACTTGTTTGATTTCTAAGCGGATAACCTTTATACTGTCCTGATTGTTGAATTAAGAAAGGTTTATTGAAAATTTTTGCTTTCCAAAATCTTAAAGAAGAATAATCTTTTTGAATTAAAGGTTCTGAAACTATTATTTGATCAAAAACGTCCCAAGCATCACGATAAGCAAGTGTTCCTAAACCATCTTGCGACATTTTATACATTGGATTGAACAAACCAAGAGGCTTTACATCTTCTCTTTTCCCTTTTGCATTCAAAACATCTTTAATCGATTTATTATAAGGACCATCATTCATATCACCCATTGTCATAACTTTTGCATTAGGATTAATCTTATACAACGAATCGATAGTCTTTTTATTCAATGCAGCTGCAGCTTCTCTATTTGGGCTACTTTTTTTCTCTCCTCCAGAACGAGAAGGCCAGTGATTTACAATAAAACTAATTTCTTCTCCTTCTAAAAGTCCAGTTACTAACAACTGATCACGTGTATAAACACGTTTTCCTTTTCCGTCATTAGCATCTTTATATTTAGCATCAGATTTATCATATATATATAAAGGTATACTTTTTTGACTTGTTGGTTTGAATTTATCTTTTTGATAAAGTAAAGCAACGTCTATTCCACGTCTATCAGGAGAATCAAAATGAACAATTCCATAATTTCCTTTTTGTAAAGCTGGAGTTTTAATCAAATCTTCTAAAACTCCTCTGTTCTCAACTTCACTTACTCCTAAAATTGTTGGCATATTAGGGTTTTCATCTGTTCCAATTTGAGAAATTGCAGAACTTAAGTATTCTAATTTTTTTTCATATTTCTGTTTCCCCCAACCTCTTGGACCATTTGGAGTAAATTCGGTATCAAAAATTTCCGGATTAGGAATTGTGTCGAATAAATTTTCAAGATTATAAAACGCAACAGTATGAACTTTGAATTTTTTATCTTGTGCTGAAATTACGCCGCTTATCAAAAGAGCAAACGCTATAAATAGACATTTTGATTTCATATCCAATATTAAATAATTATAAATTTTTTAGAATCAAGATGACAAAGTTAATTAATATTATGAAAATATGTACCTTTGCATTGTGTTAAGTTTACTTAAAACTTAAATAATCCGATTATTAATTAATTATTTTTATGAAAAAACTATTCTTTGGTATTTTTCTAATGCTTTTCACCCTAAGTACCTGGGCACAAAGCATGTATGAAATCAATGGTAAAGTTGTAGATGAAACAACACAAAAACCATTACAGAATGTAACCGCTATATTAGCGAACACCAATCAAAGTGTTTCTACTAATGAAAACGGCGAATTCACAATTACAATTCCATCAAATGGAAATCATCGTTTGATTTTAACATTTACAGGTTATCTAACAAAAACGTTGCCATTTGAAATCGATGTAGAAAACAAAATTGATTTAGGTACAATCACTTTAGGGGAAGATATTACATCTGAATTGCAATTAAGTTTAGTAACCTTAACAGAAAATGATTTAGGAGACGACAATTCAGGTTCTGAAAACACTTCTGGATTACTTCAAGCTTCTAGAGATGCCTTTCAACAAGTTGCAGCTTTCAATTGGGGTCAAGCTCGTTTTAGAATTAGAGGTTTAGATAATGAATACGGAGAGACCTTTATTAATGGAATTTCAATGAGTAAAATTTACGATGGAAGACCACAATACTCAAACTGGGGTGGTTTAAATGACGCTACTCGTAACCAAGAGTTCACAACAGGGTCAACACCTTCTGATTACACTTTTGGTGGAATTTTAGGAACGCAAGCCATCAACATGAAAGCTTCATCTGTTCGTGCTGGCAACCGTTTTTCAGTTTCTGGAACAAACACAAACTATAACTGGAGAACTATGTTTACGCACGGTTCTGGTATGAACAAAAACGGATGGGCTTATGCGGTTTCTGCTTCATATAGAGGTGCCAAAGAAGGTTATTTCGAAGGAACAGATTACGATGCAAAATCAATTTATGCTGCAGTTGAGAAAAAAATTAATGATGAACATAGTTTAAATTTTTCTGCAATTTACGCTCAAAATAAAAGAGGGAAAAATTCACCAAACACTCAAGAAGTTATTGACTTAAAAGGTTATGAATATAACTCTTATTGGGGATATCAAGACGGAAAGAAAAGAAATTCAAGATACAAAGAAGTAGAGCAACCTCTTTTCATTTTAAGCCATGATTGGAAAATTTCTAATAAATCGAAGTTAAACACAAATGTTGGGTATCAATTTGGAAAAATCGGTAACAGCCGTTTAGATTTTAACGACGGGAGAAATCCGGATCCAACTTACTACAGAAACTTACCTAGTTATTACTTAACAAGTTTTGATAACGGTAACTTTGTAGGAAATTCTCCAACAAATTTACAAAGAGCTCAAGAAGCTAAAGATTTATTTCTTGCTGGTGGTCAAATCAACTGGGATGAAATCTATAGACAAAACAGAGAAAACAACGGTCAATCTGCTACAATTTTGTATGAAGATGTAACTTATGACAACCAAATTTCTGTTAACTCTAACTTTAATACACAACTTTCTAATAATATTATTTTAGAAGCTGGAATCAACTATAGACATTTAAGATCACAGAATTATCAAGAAGTTGTTGATTTATTAGGAGGAGATTACTATTCTGACAGAGACTCTTTCTTACAAGGTGATGCGCAACAATCAGACTTAGATAATCCAAACAGATTAGTAACTGTAGGAGATAAATTCGGTTATAATTATGATTTAAAAGCTGATGTATTAGAAGCATTTGCTCAAGCTAAATTTAACTACAGTGAATTAGATTATTATTTAGGTATTGGAGGTTCTTATTCTTCTTACCAAAGAGATGGAAAATATAGAACAGGAAATTATGCAGATAACTCTAAAGGAAAATCAGAAAATGTAAATTTTGAAAACTTTGGTGTAAAAGGAGGAATTACTTATAGAATTACAGGAAGACATATCTTAAATGCAAATGCAGCTTTCTTAACTAAAGCTCCTACTTTAAGAAATACTTTCCCTAATGCTCGTATGAACAATACAATTGTTAACGATTTAAAAAGCGAATCTATTTCAAGTTTTGATGCAAGTTATATCGTAAGAACACCTAAATTAAAAGGACGTATTACCGGATTCTATTCTCAAATTACTGATGCAACCGACATCGGATTCTATTTTGCAGAAGGATTAGGTACATTAGGCACTGGAGAAGATAAGGTTTCTGGAAACGGTAACGCTTTTGTTTCTGAAGTTGTAACAGGAATTGACAAAAGAAACATGGGAGTTGAATTAGGAATTGAATACCAATTAACTCCTACAATCAAAGCAACAGTAGCAGCAACTTACGGTCAATACATTTATTCAAGTAACCAAAATGTAACTTTGAATATTGACAATACAAAACAGACGGTAAACTTTGGAGAAGCTACAATGAAAAACTACAAACAAGCAGGAATGCCTAATCAAGCTTACTCTTTAGGTTTAGAATATAGAGATCCTAAGTATTGGTGGATTGGTGCGAATGTTAATTACATCGGAGGAAGTTATGTTGATATTTCACCATTATTAAGAACTGAAAACTTCTTAATCAACCCAGATGATTCTGATGGATTCCCATATGCAGATGCAACAGAAGCAAACTTAAAAAGAGTTTTAAAACAAGAGAAATTAAAAGACTTTACTTTAGTTAATATTTCTGGTGGTAAATCTTGGAGAGTAAATGGAAATACAATTGGATTCTTTGCAAGCGTAAATAACATTTTTGATGTAGAATATAAAACAGGCGGTTTCGAACAAGGTCGTAATGCAAACTACGGACAAGTGGTTGAAGATATGACAGGAAGCGTTAGAGCTTTTGGACCAAAATATTTCTACGGATACGGAAGAACTTACTTCTTAAACTTATACATCAATTTCTAATACAATAACATTCATACATTATGAAATCAAATATTTTAAAAACAGCATTATTCCTAGTACTATCAACAGCTTTATTTACAAGTTGTGCAAGTGACGATTATGGAGTACCTTCAACAGATTGTGTTGACCCAAATATAGCAGTCACAAAAACAGTTGCAGATATTAAAAACATGGCTACTGCAACAGCTACACAATACACAGCAGACGATGTAATCGAAGCTGTTGTAGTTTCAAGTGACAAAGGTGGAAATTTCTATAAGAAAATTTATTTAACTTCATTAGACGGAGAAATCGGTTTTAGTCTAGCTATTAATCAAACAAAATTATACTTGGATTACCAACCAGGTAGAAAAGTATTTATCAAATTAAAAGATTTATACATTCAAATGAGTCATAGTACTTTAGCTATTGGTGATTTATTTAATGGAAATGTTGGGCAATTGCCATTAACAACATATAAAAATAATCTTCTGCGTTCTTGCGATGTAATTCCGGAAGTTAATTTAGTTAACGAAATGACTTTGCAAGAAGCTTTATCTGACGCTAACTTAGGTAAATTAATCAAATTAAAAGACGTACAATTTGCCGCTGCTGCAATTGGTCAAACTTATTATAATAAATACAATGTATTAGGTGGAGAGACAAACCACATCATCACAAATGATGCTGCTGAAACCACAAAATTAATTTTCAGAACGAGTTCACACGCTGAATATGCACTTTTACCTGTTTCAGATAAAAGAGGAACAATTACTGGTATCTTAACTAAATTCAACAACGATTATCAATTTGTTTCTCGTTTCACTTCTGATATTTACTTAACAGAACAAAGAGACGGTCAAATCCCAACTGACCCAACTGACCCAACTGACCCAACTGACCCAACAGCACCTTCTCAGCCTGGTGAAAATGCAGTAGCATTATTCCCTGGAAATACTTTCGAAGATTTCCCTGCGTTCTTAGCTGGATTAGATATTTATAATGGTGTTGGTTTAAAAGATTATGCAACTCAAGGTACTGCTGGTACTGGATACAATGGTGGGAATTCTTTACATATTGAGACGCAAGGAGTAGCAGGAAATGATTATGTTTTCACAAGTTTACTTTCAGGAACAATTCCTGCAAATGCAACTAAGATTTCGTTTTATGTAAAAGGTACTTCAGCTGGTAAATCTTTATCATTGAATATTTACAAACAAGGAGGTTCTGCATTCCATCCCTTCAACGTTGGTGATTTAACTTCTAATAAATTAATAACACCAGCCGTTATTACTGGAACAAATACATCACCGCAAAATGATTATACAGGTACTATTAATACTAATGGAGAGTGGGTTTTAGTAACTTTAGACATTTCAAGTTTAACTGATTTAAATACTACTCAAGGAACAAAATTCTTTGCTTTAAAAATTGGTAAAACAGCTGCTTATGATCTTTACTTAAGTAACTTCGTAATCGAATAATTGTTTAAATATCAAATATTCAAAAAATATTAAGATTACTAAGAACTAAAAAAGAGAGTTAAAATCTAATGATTTTAACTCTCTTTTTTGATTATGAGATTCAAAGTTGAAATTTTCTAGGTAAAAATAATACTTGATAATTTCCCTTTTTTTATTATAAACTCATTTATACCCAAATCATGTAATAGCAAAAAAGAGATTATGCCTTGGTCGGTATAGCATTTTTGAAGCCAATGTTTTTTTAATACTGCCTTTATTGTACAATATATTTTTGTAATTAAAAAAAATTGAATCTTAAACCTAGATTGTTTTACTATTTACAAAGTTTATATTAAAGTGTTTTTATATATTCAACATTAAATATAAAACTATTAGTTCTTATACTCAAAAAAAAATGTTACTGTATAAAAAATCTAAAATATAACTAATACAATATCGAATTCATTTTTAAAGATACCAACCAAACTTAGCTTTACAATTCAAAAATATTTACTTTTATTCTAAGAGAATACTCCGAGGTTCTGTCTCGGGGTCAGATAGGAAAAATTTGAAAAACCATCGGTTTTTCATAAAACTAAGAATAAACGCTCTTCCTTTGAATACCTCGAAGCTATCCCTCGTTGATTATTTATTAAATAATAAAATTAATGAAAACGTCATTTTTAATCAGCAAACAATAACTATTTTACAATTAACTATTCAATAAAGTATATTCCTTTTAAATTTTTTGAAAAATATAAATCATAAATACCTTCCTCCTTACATATTTTAGTACTATCATCGAATTGAAAACAATTTACGTCTAAAAAATTTATTGGTGAGATTTTTATACCCTTAATTGTAGGTGTATTATCTCTCATTGATCTAACTTTAATTGGATATTTTTTTCCTATTTTAACTTTTTTACCTTCTTTCACATAACCTTTCTTAGATATAATTTTAAAAATAGAATCATTTTTAGAAGTATATACCAAATAATAATCATTTATAGAATCTAATTTGATAATTTTATGATATTCATCATATTTAGTTTTATTTCTTACAATTTTACAACTTGTAAAAAAAATGACGACTAAAACCATTATAATTGTTTTCATGTTATTCAATATCTAAAATTGTTGTATCATTATCCGTTCTATACTGCAATCTTGTTGCAGTAGGTGGCAACGATTTTCCATCACCTCGCTGTAATATATTACCATGTTCATCATATATAAATTCACTTACTCTACCCGATTGTGGGATAGCATTACGATGAGCCGATTCATAGACACTACCTTCTTGACCAGCTCGAGGAGATGAAGCCTGATTTGACTTTGACAAAATGCCACCTTCATATGCTTCTGAAAGCTCATGTAAAACATCACGCCCTGGATTATTATAGTCAGTACTCATTGCAGATAATACAGCAGGATTAATAAGTTGTTCAGCCGTTACAGTATCACCTAGCAAAACATCTTGATTAAGAGAATTTCCCATGAACGCCCCTCCAATATATAATGCATTATCATCTGTAGTAAATGTATTTTCTGCTGTTAAATTAACTTGAATAGTAGTATCGTCAATAATATTTAATATTTCAGTCATATCAGCGGATAAAGGTCCTTCATTATTTTGAGTATAAGATACGTCACCATTCAAATCTATATGCAAAGTAACATTATCCCCTAAATTTTTTTGTAACTCAGCTAAAGCTTCTGCACTTTGACCTCCAGTTATTCTCAATTTTTCTGGTCCCATTCCACTAGGATCAATTAAATTGATTGGATTGTTGTACGCATAAGAATACGGATCAAGTGTTAAGTCTGCCAACGGATCTATATTAACCCATCTACCTATGGCTGGGTCGTAATTTCTAGCATGGAAATCTAACCAATTTAATCCAAAATCGTCTTGGTATTCTTTTCCTCCAAATTTATATTTTTCTGCTGCTTCACTTCTATTACTATTTGAAATTTGATTGTATCCTTCGTGTCTTAAACCTGAAGGATAATAATTATTTTCTTCTAATATCTCATCCGCTGGCTCAATTTGTCCATTACCATTAACATCGGCATAACTAAGACGAACATTTCCTAAATGATCTTTATATTGATAAACATATAGAAATGAAACTTCATTTTGATCGTTTAAAACAGGCTTCAAATAGCCTCCAGAATAACCGAAAAATTGTAATTGATTGTTTAAATACTGAAAACCATTTATATACTCAGTAGTTTGTACACTACCATTTAAAGGCTGGACTACTTTTCTAATTTTATTGCCATTCGCATCATATGTATATAAAATTTTACCGCTAGCAAAATCAATCTCTATTGGTAAATTTAAATGATTATATTTAATCAAATTGATATCTTTATTTAAATCTTGTATTAGATTCCCTAGATTATCGTAATCATAATCATCTTCTGTATCATTATTACCATCTTTAAATCCGGAATCATTACCTGTACTATCAGATACTCTCAGTAATTGATTTCCATTATAAGTATATGTAAGTTCATCAATTTTATTATCTTGTAAATCTAACAACTCACCTTTTCTAGTTAATTTAGTGATATTACCATTTTTATCGTAAGATCTTTTTTCAGAAAATGCTTCTACCCGAGCATAAAACTCTTGAGCATAATTAAAGATTAAATGATCTGAATTTGTTAATCTACTTAAATTATCATAATGATAAATCTCTCCCTTTTTGATATTATCATTTGCTGTACGCCAGAAAACACTGCTAATTTTACCATCGAACATTGGTACTGCAAACTGAATGTTTTCAATTTTTTGATAATTTAATTGTAAAGAAAAAAATGAAGTCTCGCTATCTTTATTGATACCTGTGAGCTGATTTCTTACATTATAATCATATTGAATTACCTGTAAAGGAACTATTGCTTGTAAAGGGACTGCTGTTTGAGTTCCCAAGATATTCTTTTTAACTAACTTCAACAAAGGATCATATTCAAACGTGGTATATTGCGCATCTTGGTTATTAATCTTATGAGAATATTCAGATAACATATCCTGATCAGTATAATCAAAATTTTCAACAACATAAATTTCATTATCTGTTAATAATCTTTTATGAAAAGTTTCTTTTTTTATAATTTTTTTCGAAAAGTCAATATCATTTTTAACAATAGTATAACCACCCAAAATATTCTTATTTACATTTTGTATTAAATTCAAATATTTATTATCATAATAATAATAATTTTTATCCCAATCAGCAGTATTTAAGACATTTACAAAACTAGCCGTTAACAAACCCTTTAATCTTTTATCTGATCCAGTCAATAAAACATGTCCCTCATAATTCTCAAAATTATCCGCTCCCAAATTTGTATAGTCATCGTAATAATTAACTTTAAGAACTTTCAAACTTCCAGTTGGAAAAGCATTTTTTGTATAAAAAATTTCTATTCCGTTGTTATTAAAAGATGTTGACGATCTCTTTTCGGTATTTCCAGGATTAGCATTCATTGAATTTATTGCATTTTGCATAACCAAATGAGAAGATGAATTTGTAAATATACCTGAATATAGCACCCTGTCGAAAATATCATATTTTATAAAATTCCATTCCTTACCTTTTTGTTTACCATTTTGATGTAATACTACACGATCTTTTTTATCATAAACATAATATTCCCAGTCAATAGCAGGCAACTTTTTTTGTACTAATCTATTCTTAACGTCATACTTATATTGATAACAATAAAAATTAAGATCATGATCACTTATAACTGTAGCAGTTGAAACTATAGGAGGTATCACATATGTTAAATTACCATTAATATCATAAACATAATAGGTATCATGCTTTTCATTACCCCAATATTTTCTTTCCAAAACTTTATATCCATTATCATCAGTAAAAATTTCAGTTGTATTATCTAATTTATTAGTTTGTGTTGATTTCCAATTTTCATTTTTTACAATATTTTTTTTCAACATACCTGTATGATAATAACCTATTCTGTCAAGTCCCCCCTTATATACATTTGTA
Source organism: Flavobacterium sp. I3-2 (assembly GCF_013389595.1). NCBI lineage: Bacteria > Pseudomonadati > Bacteroidota > Flavobacteriia > Flavobacteriales > Flavobacteriaceae > Flavobacterium > Flavobacterium sp. I3-2. Next base: position 1,211,632 of record NZ_CP058306.1, on the reverse strand, counting down.
GCAAGTAACTCTTTACCTGAGGAAAACCAAACCACCTTATCAGCATCAGTTTGAATTTTATAGTCATATTTAATCTCTCTATCATTACCCATTTTCCATTCATTTCCCGGATGAGCAGTTTTTAAAACCCGTTTCATTGGAGATTTTTCGAGACTATTTTCTACGTAAGGATTTGTTGTGTCTTCAAACTGTGCGTTATTGTAATAAGCATATGAATTTTCATCTGCGTTATAATCATAATCAAGCGATTGTGGACGTACATACGGAAGAAATTCTTTAACTTGAAGACCATTTGGATTATACTCAATATGTGTAATTATATCATTACCATCACTAGCTTGCCCGTTTAAAATATTTTGTATACTTCGTCCTAATCCATCGTAATATACTATTTGAATTTGAGGATTTGTGGAATTTTCTCCTCTATAAATCGTCCTCTTTATATAGTTCTGATTTGTACTTTGACCAAAACAAATCACAGGGAATATACATAAAGAAAATAATAAAAAAAACATTCTCATTTTATAAATTTTTATAATTATACTCATTTTTACTTATGATATTTCCTAAATGATCTCTTACCAATTTTAATCTATTAAATTCATCATATTCGTAAGTGGTTTTTAAACCATTGGGACCTATTATACTTGTAACACCAACTAAAGGTTTATGAGTGTATGTAGTTACTGATGCATCCTTCATTGAATTATGATTTCTCAATGCATTTAAAGCATTGATAATTGATTGCTCATTATTAGAATTCGATGCATTTTTTATATCTGTAATCAGATTTTGAGGAATATTATCGTACGAAGAAAAGTTTTTTATTTCTGCAACAATTTTTTGATCATAATATCCCCAAATGTATATCGTTTTATCATCTACTTTTTTAGTCATTTCTAATAAATTCGATTTATTATCATATTTATCAAATGTCGCTACATTGGTTAACTGACCTTCATCAGTTAATACATTAGAAATTTTAGAAGGTACAATATGATTCCCATTCTGTTTAAACAACACTCTGTTTCTAGAAACTAAATAATCATCATCCTTAATTTCATCTACTTGTATTGGTGTAGCTATGTTATTGTAATTACTTGATTTCATAAGATTAATTACATTCAAATCTGAGCTACTGATTGTCTCTCCAGGTAAACTATTAGTCGATGTTACATTCTTAGCATAATAAAATTTAGTAGATTTTGAATTACGATTATTTTGCTCTCCAAGAACCGTTCTTAAAACATTGTCTTCATTATAATAAAACCATGACATTTCACTAAAAATATTGCTGACATCAGAAGTATCATAATGCAATATATTTTTTGATTTTGGTAAAAAAGCACTTGCTTTGTAAGTTTTATTTACTGACATAAGATGTTTAACACCACTTGAATGAGTACCTTGATTTACTGGTTGTAAAAAAGAATATAAATTTTTAGTTACAATTTGATATTCAATCTGGGTTTTATGCAAGAGTTTATTAGTATCACTATACAGATTTTGTTCTAATAATTTACCTCGCAAATAAGAGTTGTCCGTAAAAATACGAGATCCAATGCCACTATTCATGATAAGAAAATCAGAAAGACAAGTATAGATATTACTTCCCAAAGAAGTTTGTGAAGGGTTCCAACGTAAATTTCTTTCAAGTTCATCTCTATAGTTTTGATTATTATTAGATGTAAATAAATATTCTGTAAAACCAGATCCAATTTCTTTTTCTAAAACTCTAGAATAACCAACGTAAGAACCTGAAGTTATATCTTCATTCATATTACTTTTATCGAAAAGTATCCAATCTGTAACATTAGTGCTTGAGTTACCTAAAGCATCAAAATCATTTTTCTCATTACCCGTTTCTTGAAAACGATAGACATCAAAAAACTTTTTTGAAGGATGTCCAAAAAAAGGATATGACGATAATGTTCCTGAAGTTTTATTATCATCTTTATTTACATAAAAATAATTTACCGTTCTAATATTACCAAAGCCGTCATTTAACTTTTGTTGTTTAACTCGAATTCCACCGCCAGCAATTGTATTACCATCAACGTCAAAAGTATTTAATTCGTAATCTAGGTCTAAAGTACCACCTGTAGGAAATTTAACTTTAGTTAAACTCCATCCTTTGGTTTTTGAAGTTGCTTCTCTATTAAAATACCCAGGAATAACATTAGTATTTTGGCCAGAAACACTAGTGTAAAAGGGTAATAAAGATTTTTCAAATTGATTAGAACGATAATATAATTTTGGAGATAATTTTTGACTCGTAAGTGTTTGTATATTTTCCACGTCAAGAGAACCATTAGCGTAGCCTAAAAAATCAATTGCAAATGAATTTAACGGTGGTAAATGGGTTATGTCATAGTAAAATTCATAAGCAGGCAATCCCATCGGTTTTACAGAATCTAACTTAAGTCTTTTGTATCTATAATCTCTAAGCTCAATCTCAGTGCTTGGATAAGGATTAAACTCACCAACTCCATAATCAGACTGAAAATACGAATAGTTTAAATCAAAGTAATTAACAACCTCGTTATTTTTATTATAAATTAAAATTTTAGTCAAAAACAAACCTCCAAAAACATCTTTTCTGGCTCTACCATTCATACCATTTTCATCTTCATTATTGTATCTAAATACAACATAACCTTCATCGAAAACAATTTTTTTAACAGCTTTTAAACTAACATCTATATGTTCTGTCTCATCTAACGTATATCTACCATTAGTGTCATCAACGCTATAATAATAACAATTTTGCGATCCTGAAGTTACAGGTGCTGCTTTAGTATATTTATAAGATTTTCGAGTAGCATTTCTTCTTAAGTCTATATTATCTAACGCTAGTGTATTTGTAGAATAATCATTATATTCAAAATATATTTTTTTTCCTGTATTTAGATCTTCTATTTCTGAAACATGCCAAGCAGATACTTGTGGTGGTAAATAATATTTATTTAATGCATTTTGTGTATAGTCAACACTAACATCATAATCATTAAATAAATACTTAATTCCTTTATTATCTATTATAGAAAAGGAAAAAAAATCTTGTGTAGGAAAATTGTAAAACTCAGGGGCATTTTGATAAAATCCTTTAATATAAGATCTAAATTTTTTCTTTCCGACAGTTCCTTTAATTAATGTTCCTTGAGGCTCTAATTCAATAGGATTATCAGTATTTTCAAAAAAGAATGACGTTTTGAAATTTGGAGAATAAACTCTGTAAGTATCTGGTAAAAAATCTACATTAAGCATATCGCTACTTCCCATTTTTATACTTTGATTCTTTTTAGTCAAAAAATATCCAGCAAAAACAGAACCTTCTAGTAGAGCTTTAAAATCATGTTGTTTTTCTTCAGATTCATATACATAGCTAGTCTCATAAACTTTTGCACCTAAATTATTAAAATCATTATGTTCATTAATAATTCTTGAAATTATAGTTTTTGTTAAATTCCACCCTAAACCAACATTCGAAGCGATTTGGTCAACTTTTACACCTCTTGTATCATAACTTAGGGAGATTGGATATTCTATTCCTCCAGATTTTATTGTATAAATTGGAATATTAATTTGTGGAGCACCAACATATTTATTTACTTCAGAAATAGAATATTTTTCAAAATTAGAAACATCAGGTGTAGAAATTGAAAATTTATTTATGTAATTTCTACTGTCATAACCATAATCTTGAGCTTTAATAATGTTACCCCAAAAACATAGAAAATTTATAGAAATTAAACTTTTGATTAAGTGTTTACGCATTTTTATTTTTTTATTATTTTAATAGAACCGTTGAAAACGTCTGTTTTAACATGGATTACATAAATACCTTGAGGGTAATTTCCTAAATCAATAGGTACCATATCGTAGTAAATAGATTCGGTATAAAGAACACGTCCTGCTAAATCAACAATACTAAGCGTACCTTCCTCATATTCATGATTGATAACAATGTTTGAATATTGCTCGGTTGGGTTAGGAAATGCTTCAAGTTTAATTTCAAATTTAGTTTCAGATTCATTTCGCTCGCGTTTTAATTTTACAACCCAATAATCATGTAACCCTTGTGAAACTTTTTTATCTCCTGATACTTTTCCATCTGAATTACCCGCAAATATATACCCGCCATCACGAGTGTGAGCAACTTTTCTTAATAGGTCACTTCCTTCTGTAGAAAACTTTTTATTCCAAATATTTTCACCTTTATCATTCGCAATCAAAGAAATATAACTTTTTTTAGATGTTTTCTCATCAATCTGAAATCCACCAAGTAAAATTTCGTTTGAATTTGAATCATAAATTATGCTAGTCAAATAATCATCTCCTTTAAAATCATAAGAAAACTGCTCATCATTTTCAAAGTCAAAATCTGTTTTGATGACCCAAAAATCATTATGTTTTTCAGAGTTTACAGATTTGTTTCCTCCACCGTTTGAAGAGCTTGTTCCAGCAATTATAAAACCATTTTCGGATTCAATTATATCAGTAAGAAAGTCATCTGATTTGCCACCAAATACTTTTTGTTTTTTTAAATTTCCTTCAGAATCCAATTTTAAAATCCAAAAATCAAATCCACCATTGGTATCAAAATGTTTAAATTCTCCGATTGGAGAATTGGAACTTCCTCCAATAATTATTTCATTATCTCTGGTCAACAAAACAGATTTTACTTCATCGTTATAGATTCCGCCAAAAGTTTTTTGCCAAATAATATTACCAGATTTATCAAGCTTTAATACCCAATAATCTAAACCTCCTAAATTTTTATCATGTTTTTCTCCAGAGATTGTAGAGTTAGAATTTGCAACAACTATATATCCACCACCTTTGATTTGTTTGATTTGGACAAGCTTGTCATCTCCAATACCACCAATAGTTTTTTGCCAATCAACACCACCTTTAGCATTAAGTTTTACAAGCCAAATATCATTTAGTCCGCGAAGCGAATCTGTTTTATCTGCAGAAATATTTGAATTTGAATAACCACCTAGCATATAACCACCATCATTGGTCGAAATAATACTTTTTAAAATATCAACGCCCGATCCACCAAAGGATAGCTGCCATTCTTCTTCACCATCTTTGTCCATCTTCCAAATGAAATAATCAAGATTTCCATTTCCATCCTTTGTTTTGTTACCAGATTTGTTTGAAAGTGAGCTCCCAGCAAGAATAAAACCGTTGTCAGGAGTTGGAGTCATATCAAAAAGGTATTCCGAATATTTACCTCCAATTGTTTTTTCCCATAGAACTTTCTGCGAATAATTTGTCCAAGTAAAGAATACAAAAGACATAAAAAATATTATTCTTTTCATAAATAAATTTAAAAAATTAATATTTTGCAAATAAACAAATTTAAAAAATGTAAAAAAAATCATTTCTTAAACATTTTTTTTGATTTCTTCTAACAAAACAATGAATTACAATTGAGTTTAGGAAGAGACCCTAACATTGCCATTTCTCGAAAATTAGTTTCAGATAAGTCAGGAACAAAGATGTTATCTTCACGAAAAGTGCAAGATTTTGTGTACGAAATTTCTGTTCGAAATAACAAAAAAACACCAATAGAAATACTACTTGAAGATCAAATTCCAATAAGTACTTCAACGGATATCGAAGTTAGTTTAACTGATAAAGATGGTGGAAATGTAAATCAAGAAACCGGAAAAATCACATGGGATTTAAATATAAAACCTAATGAAACTAAGAAAATCAGATTCGGTTATCAAATCAAATCAGCAAAAGATAAAAACTTAGATTATTAAAGCAAATCATGGTCAAAAAAACATTAGGAATTTTCTTTATAATCATTGCTAGTTTATCAACCGTAATTACGCTACTTTTTATACCGACAACAATTCTGAGTATGCTAAAACATTTTATAGAAAGTGAATCAACTTATGATTATGAATTCCTTTTTGGAAAATTAATTGGCATACTTATTAAAATTATAATTATTATTCTATTATGGACTTTTGGATTACGATGGTCAAAGAATCAAAACCATAATTCATTCAGATAATAACAAAAATTTTGTTCTATTTTCATTATTTTTGTAGCTTGAAAATATTTTTACTATGATTCAAGATCCTAAAAGATATACCATTACCGCGGCTTTACCGTACACAAATGGTCCTATACATATTGGGCATTTAGCAGGAGTTTACGTTCCGGCAGATATTTATGCTCGTTTTTTACGTCAACAAAATAAAGATGTAGCTTTCATCTGTGGTTCTGACGAGCACGGTGTAGCTATTTCTATGAAAGCAAAAAAAGAAGGAATTACACCACAACAAGTTATTGATAAATACAACAAAATCATCAGCGATTCATTTGCTGAATTTGGTATTTCATTCGATAACTATTCGCGTACTTCGGCTAAAATTCACCACGATACCGCTTCTGAATTTTTTAGAAAATTGTATGATGATGGTAAGTTTATCGAAGAAGTTACCGAGCAATTATACGATGCGGAAGCCGATCAGTTTTTAGCCGATCGTTTCGTTACCGGAACTTGTCCTAAATGTAACAGCGAAGGGGCGTACGGAGACCAATGTGAAAAATGTGGAACGTCGTTAAACGCAACAGATTTAATTAATCCAAAATCAACTATTACAGGAACAACTCCAATTTTAAAAGAAACTAAGCACTGGTTTTTACCTTTAGACCAATACGATACTTTTTTACGTGAATGGATTATTGAAGGACATAAAAACGATTGGAAACCGAATGTTTACGGGCAAGTTAAATCGTGGTTAGACGATGGTTTAAAGCCTCGTGCTGTAACGCGTGATTTAGATTGGGGAATTGATGTTCCGGTTGAAGGAGCAGAAGGCAAAAAATTATATGTTTGGTTTGATGCGCCTATTGGTTACATCTCATCAACTAAAGAATGGGCAGCTCGAGAAGGTAAAGATTGGGAACCGTATTGGAAAGATGAAGACACGAAGTTGGTTCACTTTATCGGAAAAGATAATATTGTTTTCCACTGTATTATTTTCCCAGCGATGTTAAAAGCAGAAGGAAGTTATATTTTACCAGATAACGTTCCAGCAAACGAGTTCTTAAATTTAGAAGGAAACAAATTATCTACTTCTAAAAACTGGGCAGTTTGGTTAAACGAATATTTGGTTGATTTCCCAGAAAAGCAAGATGTTTTACGTTACGCCTTAACATCGAACGCACCAGAAACAAAAGATAACGACTTTACATGGAAAGATTTCCAAGCAAGAAATAACAACGAATTGGTTGCTATTTTCGGAAACTTCATCAATCGTGTGGTGGTTTTATCTAACAAATATTACAACGGAATTATTCCTGCGCCAAATGCATTAACTGAAGTTGATGAGCAAACTTTAGCTGAGTTAAAAGCTTATCCGGCTGTTATTGCAAGTTCTATCGAACGTTACCGTTTCCGTGAAGCGTTAAGCGAATTGATGAATGTTGCGCGTTTAGGAAATAAATATTTAGCAGACGAAGAACCTTGGAAGTTAATTAAAACGGATGAAGAACGCGTAAAAACTCAAATGTATGTAGCGTTGCAAATTGCAGCTGCTTTATCTACTTTGGCTGAACCGTTTTTACCATTCTCGGCGGCTAAACTTAAAAATATGTTGAACATTGCTGAACCAATCGCTTGGAGTAAAGTTTCTGAAACTTCAAATTTAATTGCAGCAGGTCATCAAATCGGTCAAGCCGAATTATTATTCGCTAAGATTGAAGATGAAGAAATTCAAAAACAAATAGACAAATTGGAAGCAACTAAAGTAGCAAACGCAGCAGAAGCAAAAACGGCTGAACCTCAAAAAGAAACCGCTCAATTTGAAGATTTCGCTAAAATTGATTTACGTGTTGGAACTATTATTGAAGCTGAAAAAATGCCAAAAGCAAACAAGTTATTGGTTTTAAAAGTAGATACAGGAATTGATGTTCGCACGATTGTTTCTGGAATCGCAGAACATTTTACACCAGAAGAAGTAATTGGAAAACAAGTTACCGTTTTGGTAAACTTAGCACCAAGAGCTTTACGTGGCGTAAACAGTGAAGGAATGCTTTTACTTACCGAAACGAAAGAAGGTAAATTGGTTTTTGTAAATCCGGATACAGAAGGTGTTTACAACGGCGCAACGATTGGATAAAACTTTCTAATTAAAATATTTTCACCCCAAAAGACATATATCTTTTGGGGTGTTTTTTTTATTTGTTGTTAAAATGTTAAATAACAAACGTATTGTTTTTAAAAAATGTTAATTAGCAAAAAAAGATAACCATGAAAGAAAAAGTTTTAAATTTCATCAAACTGTATTTTAGTATCTACTTTATCCTTTATATTTTTCCATTTCCACTTTTTGGATTTCCGATTATCGTTGATAACTTTTTTATTTGGTTTGGACAAAATATCCTTGGTTTAGATTTTATAAAACAAACGAATACCGGAAGTGGTGATACTGTTTTTGATTTTGTAAAACTTACTTTTGTTTTGCTATTATCGTTCATCCTTACAATTATATTCTTATTTACAAAATCCGTTGTAAAAGAAAAGGTCGTTTCGATTTCAATAATCTATGCTCGCTATTTTTTAAGTTGCATGTTATTAAGTTACGGATTTGCAAAATTTGGTGATGGCCAATTTGGGTTGCCAAGTTTGTTTAGATTAGACCAAAGTGTAGGTGAAATGTCACCAATGGGAATCTTATGGACATTTATGGGGTCATCTCCAGCTTATTCTGCATTTGCGGGAATTTGTCAAGCTACAGCTGGTTTCTTATTGCTATTCAGGAGAACTTCTGTTTTAGGAGCTTTAATGGCTTTTGGAGTAATGATAAACATTGTGGTTCTTAATTTTTGTTATGATGTTCCGGTTAAGATATTTTCTACAAACTTAGCATTAATAGCCTTGTTTATCATTCATAACAATTGGATTTCGATTTTAAATTTTCTTCTAGGTAAACCATCAAATATAAGTTTCGTTGGATTTAGATTTAAAAAGAAATGGCTACAAGTAACTGCTAAAATTTTAATTATATTATATATTTTGATATTAACTGTTGGGATGTCAATGTCTCGAATACTAAACACAGAAGAAAATGTGAATGAGAAATTTTTCGCAGTTTATGAAAACGAAAAAAAATCAACTGACAGTTTAGCATTAAACAAAATGATAATAGATGATGGTTATGCTCAAATATTTTATAAAAATGACACCATAGTTTCTTGGGATTTTAAATTTGATGAAAAAGAAAATACCCTGTTTTTTAAAGCAGCTGATTCTACAAAAACAGATGTTAAATTCCATTTTAAATTCATTGAAGATAATCAAATTGAATTTTCCGATTCAGAAAAATCTTTAGGTAAATTCAGCATTACTAAAAAAGAAGATTTTGAATTGTTTAAACGTAAATTTAATTGGACGAACGAATATCCTTATAATCGTTAATTGTTTATTAGGAAAACAGAAAATCTAATAAAAATGATTGGTGATTTTCTGTTATCCTAATTTAGTAATATTTTATTTTTTTATTAATTGGTTAGGATTACTTCGAATAACAAATCTTTATTTATAGAGTTTTCTAAAATCTCCCATTGATTTTTTTTATAATTAAATTCAAAAATTCCTTTGTTATTTTTTGATTCTTCTCTCCAAATAAAAGGATAGCATCCATTTTCTCTTAAATTATGGTTATTTATAATCCATTCTACCGCAATAAAAAATCCTTCTGAAGGAACTCTTAGATTATATTTTTCAAAATCAATTGATGATATAGAATAAGATTTTCTACCAGTTCCTAATTTATTTGCTTTACCTGTTGTCACAATTATTTCTTCATCATTAATCAACTGATTTGGTTTTCCTTCTTTAATATCAAATATTTTTATTCTAAAATTTATTTTATCTTTATAACTAGTAGTTAATATATTTATTTTTTTTAAAAAACAAATTTCTTTGTTTTTATCAAGATTAATTTTTTTTGCAATTAAATATGGTTCAGAATTTTTCCCAATATAACCTGAAATTACATTTTCATATTTTACATTCCCAATTTTAATCTCTTTGGTTCCTAATTTTGGAATGATTACTAACTCTTCAAGAGTTTCAGCCTTATCTTCTAAAAAAACAACAGTGTTTTCTAAATTTGTTTCAATCGTTTCATAACCAATCGATTCAATAATAAAAGTTTCCTTTTTGAATTTTTCAGGAATAATAAAACTTCCGTCATTTTCTGAATTGATTTTAAATGTTCCGTTATTATTATAAATCGAAGCATAAGTAATTGGACTTTGCGTTTATTTATCTTTTACAAAATAAGTGCTTTGCGCAAAGACAGAAACTGAAACGAATATGAAGAATAGAATTGATTTCATAATCTAATTGATTAATATGTTTGATAGGTAGAAAACATAAATTTTTGTGTCTCAAGTAATAAATAAGTGTCTGTTATCGATTTTTTTATAATCTCAATTAATTTGTTTAATTCAATTTGAATTTTCTTTTTTTCTGAGTTACTATAATTCCATTCATTTTGCAATCGATTTGAAACAATTAATTCTAAATTTTTTATAAATAACGTTTTCTGTTGTTTAAAATCTACTTTTATTTCGTCTTGAATATTGTTGTTATATATTAATAAACTGTATTCTGCATATCCGTATAAACGTTTATATAAATGTGCAAAACCAGTTCCTCCATTATCTAACAAAGCATAAATTCTATTTAATGATGTATAAATTTCTAAAAGTTTATTTCGATTTATTTTATCAATTTCTGAATTCTGATTTTTTGAAAGAAAATAAGCGTAAAATAAATAATAATCATCTTGACCAACTTCACTTTCAAAACCTTTTGAATTTTTAGCATATAAAATGTCGGGTGAATTATAGTCAATATTTAAAAATTCAGGATGTTCTTTTATCACCTCTTCTAATTTGTTTTTTGAAACAAATAGTAAATTCTCATCCATTTTAACTAACAAAATAGAATCATTGGAAATATCGAATGTTCGATTTTGCCCAAAAGAAAAACAACTTATTTGCAATACAAAAAACAAAATATATTTCATAAATCTTCAATTTTAAAAAATCTTATTGAGCGTCTAAAGCCTGTAAAGCAAAACTTCCCAACCAATGGCTTCCCATATAATCATCATTTGATATGTTCGGAAATGCAACATTAAAGTGTTTTACGGCTATCGGTTTTAAATGATTCAATTCAGGAAGCTTTTGAGCAATTTGAAACAAACATGTTGCACGGCTAAAATTTAATCCGTCTAAATGTACCAAATGTCCATCGGTTCTGTCTGAAACTTTACCGACTTCTAAATCGAAATTTGTATCGAATAATTGAGGTAAGAAACCATTTAACCAAGTTTTGTAATCGGCTGTTGGTAAAACTTTACTCATTAACCAAGCTTCTTGCAAACAAGGCGAAAGAAAATCATGTCCACTTGGTTCATACACAATCGGACAGTTTTTATCATTCATAAAAAGAGCTTTGGCTTTTGCTTCAATGGCTTCTTTAAGTTTTGTATTTCCAACCGTTTCGGCATATTCTAAAGTCAAAGCCATTCCAAACGCTGTATTATCATGTGTTCCGGTTCTAATCGGATAATTTAATTTTGGG